>JAZKBP010000006.1:182088-257538 GCA_040388555.1 Pseudomonadota bacterium | reverse complement strand
TGTCGATCACCGTCAAGCTGATCAACCCGATCGCGATGGAAGAAGGTCTGCGTTTCGCAATCCGCGAAGGCGGCCGTACCGTCGGCGCCGGCGTTGTAGCGAAAATCATTGCTTAATAGTTAAAGCAATCGAGGTGGGGTCAGAGTTTTTTTCCGCGACGCGGAAAATTATTCTGACCCCACCGCCAAGTTAGCGTAAAATAGCCGTCCTTTGCTGTTCCCATATATTGCCGAGCAATTCGCCCGGTTCGCTCTTTAAGGAAATACCATGTCGACACCAAATCAAAAAATCCGCATCCGCCTGAAGGCTTTCGATTACAAGCTGATCGACCAGTCCGCACTGGAAATCGTTGAAACTGCCAAGCGCACCGGCGCTGTGGTCAAGGGTCCGGTTCCACTGCCAACGCGCATCCAGCGTTTTGACGTGCTGCGTTCCCCGCACGTGAACAAGACTTCGCGCGACCAGTTCGAGATCCGTACGCACCAGCGCCTGATGGACATTGTCGACCCAACCGACAAGACCGTTGACGCGCTGATGAAGCTGGACCTGCCAGCTGGCGTGGACGTCGAAATCAAGCTGCAATAATCGATACAAAATTGACGCCGGCGCGGTGATACTGCGCAGGCGATTCGGGGCCGGGCAAGGACGCTGAAAAGCGGACGAGCCTGGCCCCGATGCCGTTTACGGGCCCGTCGCGCTACTTGCGCCCGCGCATGTCCGTGGTGGAATACCAGGTGTAAGGTTTGTGATCCGTGCGATTCGCGCCGTGCTTGCGCCATAAACGTCGATGCCATATATTCGATATACGGTTTTTGAGACGCCGACCTTCATCACCGCGGCCGAGAAACTATGGTCGGATGATGAGCGACTCGCATTCATTTCGTGGATATCGGCGAACCCTGATGCCGGCGATGTCATTCCCGAAAGTGGCGGCTGCCGCAAAGTTCGGTGGACGCGTCGTGGAATGGGAAAGCGTGGGGGCAGCAGGATCATCTATTTTTCCCGCACAAGCGCGGGCGAAGTCTGGCTCCTATTTGTGTACGCCAAATCAGCGGACGATTCCATTCCAGCCTCTATCTTGCGCCAACTTCGACAGGTGTTCGACCATGAATAAACCCCGTGCCAAGAATAATCTTCTTTCGGGCGAAGAGATTGGATTGAAACTTCTTCAATCTGCCTGTGAAATGCGTGCGGGACTCGCCGCGCGCGTCACTACGCCCGAGGGCAACGCCGTCACCTGGGCGCGTCAGCGTACTGGCCTAACCCAGGCCCAGTTTGCAGGAGCCTTGCATGTGTCGATGCGTACACTGCAAGAATGGGAGCGCGGTAGGCGCGCGCCATCTGGCGCAGCGCAGGCGCTAATTTGGATAGCCAGCAAGCACCCGCAAATATTGCGGGAATCGTTCGAAGCCGCGCAATCCTTACATCGATCGTTGAAATAGTCCTGCTTGCTACGCGCAACAAGTCTGCACACACGCGCTGTCAGCGCACGTTAATCAAGGCCGGCGGATAAATGTGCCCGGGAACCTTACGTCCGTCTGGCCGCTGCACCTGTCGTGAACTTCAATCGCTCTTGACGTTTTTGAAGACATTGAATGCAAAGACCAGGGTGCCAAGCAGCATCACAATTTCAGAAGCGGCAATGACGGGAATCACCGCGCGGTTTCCCTGCAAGAGCATGGCGAGCGCGGCCATCATGATTGGCAGCGATAGGTTGTGCATCCAAAAATGCACGCGCGCGAGGGGACTGGCTGCGGCGCGCGCAAACAGCGTGTAGATGATGCCAATCAAACCCATGCTGACCCAGCCAAGCAGATTGATGTGGGCGTGCACCGGGCGCAGCGTGAAGGTTTCCGTCGCCCCCATTGCGATCCCCATTCCGATTCCAAGTAAGAGATACAAAATTGCCAGCTTGAGCCAGATGATGCCGGCGCCTGAAATCTGGATCGATACGCTCGTGCTTGGTGTCTCCATGTGCGTCTCCTAAAAAGGTGAACTGGATGCGGCGCCCGGCAAAAGGGCAAGTTCAGGGTGCCTGGGTGCTTGGGTAGTGTCAATCTCCGGTGCAACTATATGGCCGATGCGCAACGCTTTGAATGGCGACGATGATATCAACCATGCGATGCAACTAATCTTGCTGAATTTTCACAATGGAGGGCAGGCCGGGGGGCGGGGCGGTAGCTCCGCAGCACTGCTGCGCGCGATACTTCACTAATCCGCACGAAACCACACGAAACCACACGAAAGGGCCGCGAGAGCGCACGATTCGGATCCGATTTCCCACGATCCGGATCCGAAATCGCACGCTTTCAAGCCGAAACCGAACGATTTTGACCTTGATCGTACTAACGGATCAGTACGCTGGGGGCGCCGCACGCAAGCGTGAGAAATCGTGCCGCTATCGTGCGGTTTCGGGCGAATTTCGTGCGATCTCGTGCGCAAATCGTGCGGTCTCGTCACGGTATCGTTCGAAATCGACGGGAATCGTGCGCAATCGTGAAGGCTGTGCACGCAAAGCACCCATCCCCCGTCCCTGATGATCCCACTACCTGCCTTTCCGAACACCCGACTCAGCCGTGAAAATGTAGTGGCGGCAGCCAGCACGCCGCTGCGACCGGAACCGCGCAGATTGCGATAGGAATCAATATGGACCAGAAGTGGTCGGGCCAGATCCGGCTGTCCGCTGGATTATCTGGCGCATAGCGCAGGCGCACGCGCGCGCCTATCGGTGGAGGGCGCGTTGATGGCGCAGTATCGCCCCCTTCAAATTGGCGACCATTTGCGAAAAACGTATACCTGATTCGAAAGGCCGTAACCGGGCCGTCATCGTCGTGCCAGGCAAGGGCGTCGAGCGCGGCGACGACGCCATCGGTCAAGGTGCTGTGCCGAATGTATATGAGACCGTTGATGAGCGTTCCCACCAGGACCAGCATGGGCAGGCCAAATACGTAGGCCAGCGCCCATCGGAGCGGCAAGGCCAGGAATACCAAAGGCATGGAAAGAATCGCGATGCAAACGAAAAGTTTTCGCTTCATGATTTCCCATTGCCCAGCGCGCTGCGGCATTCGAACGCTTTAGCGCGATGCTGATTATCAAGTACCACTTTCACGCGACTCGGTTCGGTGGCACTGCCACGGAAGAACAAAGTAAGGCCGTCGCTCCGAATTGCTTGACCGAGCATGAATTTCAGCTGTCTTTCGGTCGCGCCGACCCGTAGCCTTTCACACACACCGGTATTGTCATAGCTCGACAGGCAGGACTTACTATCAGCGCACGCCACAGTTTCGCATCGCGCGCTCATGACAAGCCATTTCCCGCCGCTATCGACGCAGCTAGCTTCTTCCCAATGTGGCACGCGCCAGCATACGAAGGCGCCCATGACGACAACGACGAAGACGGCTGCGTTTGCAAGCAAGACTTTGGTGATGGACATTCGCGTGCAAGCTCCAATTTGAGGCGCGGACGGTGGCCGCTCCAGCGCCTCAGCACAGTTTAAGTAACTGCACCTTGTGGATCAACTGCACCACATTATTGACCTGCAGTTTGCGCATCAGGTTTTCGCGATGCTTGTCCACGGTCTTGGCCGACAGGCTCAGTTGCTCGGCAATTTCCGCCGTCGCCAAGCCCTGGTAAATCAGCTGCAGGATTTGCTGCTCGCGCGGCGTCAAGTCGCTGTCGCAGGCGTCGATCTGCTCCCTCACCGCGTCCGGCAACACTTGCTCGCCCGCCATCACCTGTTCAATGCAGCGCAGCAGCTCCGGCCCCGAGCTATCCTTGAGCATCACCGCGTCGGCGCGGGCGTCGCGCAGCTGCTTGAGAATCACGCCCGACTGCGCTCCCGTGAGCGCGATAATCTTCAATTCCGGATAACGCTGCTTACACCACGCCAGCACCGCGCTCGATTCGCCGGGCGGCATGTGATAGTCGAGGATCAGCAAATCGACCGCCTGCTCTTGCAGCGCCGGCTGCACCCGGTCGAGCGTCGCCACCTCCGCGACCACGCGATAGCCGCTTTGGCTTTGCAGCAGCAATTTCAAGCCTTGCCGGACGATCGCATGGTCGTCCGCAAGCATAATGTTCAGTGGCAACTTCGATGTCAAGGCGATTACCCCGCGTGCTAGAATCTTCGCAGCCATCTTACAGGATTTCCCGTTGGTAATTGCTCGATTCCGCCCGTGCGCCAGCGCGCGCCTGCTGCCATTCTTGCTCGGCCTGTTGGCCTGGCTGTGCGCCGCCGCCGCCCTGGCCGCGCCTTGCACGGTGCGCGAGCAAGACAGCGCGCGCGACTTGCGCAGCTGCGTCACCGCCTTGAGCGCCGACGAGTTCGCGCGCGCCATGCCGATCGCCGTCCAAGCCGGGGCAGCTAGCAAGGTCGACGGCAATTGCTACCGGATCGATGTCGACGGCAGCGGCGGCAAACGCGTGCTCGACGTGGGAATTCCAGACGCCTATCAACTCCAGGCCTACCAGCTCGCCGCAGGACATGCCCAAACCGTGCTGCAGCTTGACGAGCACAGCCGGTTTGCCGAACGCCCGGTCCAGCACCGCCGCCTGTTCGTGCCCTTGCAACTGCCCGCCGGCCCGTCCAGCATCTTCGTCTATTACCATACCCACGCCAAGACACCGATGGTCGCGCGCTTGCTGACGCAGTCCCAATTGCTGGTCGATGAGGCCGAGTCCAGCTTGTTCAACGGCATCATGTTCGGCATCATGCTGGTGGCCTTGCCCCTGCTCGCGCTCGGACTGGGCACGCACGACCGCAGCTACCGGCTATACGCGGCCTTGGTGCTGACCACCTTGCTATTCATCGCGCAGCTCGAAGGCTACGGCTTCCAGTTCGTGTGGCCCGATTCGCCCGTGTGGAATATGCGCGCGCCCCTGATCGCGGCCACCGCGATGCTGGCCTGCCATATCGGCTTCGCACTGCGCTTCCTGCACATGAAGTCGCGCATGCCGCGCCTCTATCGCGCCCATTTACTGGTGCTGGCGCTGGTGGCCGCCACCTTGCCGTTCGCCTTGCTGGGGCCGATCGATGCCTGGGTAGTCACGCTCAGCGCCGCCTATTCCGCCCTCTCCGTCATCAGCGCGCGCGAGGGCGTGCGCCAAAACATCCCCGCCGCGCGTTTCTACCTGATGGGCATCTTGTCGCAAGTCTTGTTCATGGTGGGCTTGCTCACCTGCAGCCTGTGGTGGTTCAATCCCTTGCCCCAGATATCCGTGCTCAGCTATCCCAAGATGGGCTATCTGGGCGAGGCCATGCTGTTCGCGGCCGCCGTCGTCAGCCAAGTGCGCCAATATAACGAGCGCCAGGCCGAAGCGCGCGTGCGCCGCCTGGCCGAGACCGAGCAATTGCTGCAAGCCGAGCAAAGCAAGCTGGCCGCGCTGGAAAAAGCCAAGCAGCAGCAACTGCAGCTGGCCTCGGCCAGCCACGATATTTCGCAACCGCTCGCCTCGCTGCGCTTCGCCATCGCCGCGCTCGCGCAGCAGGCCGAGCACCAACCGCTCACCGAGCACATCGACAACACCCTGAACTATGCGCAAACCCTGCTCAAGGACTTGATGGGGCAGGCCCGGCAAGACCAGCACGCGCCAGACACGATCGACCTGCATGCCATGTTCGAGCAATTGACGCAGGAATTCGAGCCCGCCGTGCTGCAGAAAGGCTTGCGCTTACGGGTGCGGCGCCCGCGCCTGCAGTTGGACGGTTCGGCGCTGCTGCTATACCGCATCTTGAACAATCTGCTGGCCAATGCCCTGCGTTACACGGCAAGAGGGCGCATTGTGCTCGGTGCAAGGCGCCGCTTCGACGCCGTCGAAATCCAGGTCTGGGACAGCGGCCCGGGCATACCCCTCGACACCCAAGAAGCGCTGCTGCAAGCCTTTCAGCAAGGGCAGCAGGGCGGGGCGGGCTTCGGGCTTGGCTTGTTCATCGTCAAGAAGCTGTGCGAACAATGCGGCTACCGGCTGCGCATCGTGTCCGTGCTGGGCCGCGGCAGCGGCTTTTGCCTGACCATTCCCTTAAGCGCGCCGGACTGACGAATACGGTGTTTTCCTAATGTTCTGAACGATGTCCGCTGCTTAGACTGCATGCATCGATCACGGCGGCATCGCCGTGCCATTCACAGAACAGGAGGACCCGATGTTTGCGACCCTATTAATCAGCCTGTGGCGCTGCGCCCTGCGCCTTGCCGACTGGCGCGGCCACTGGCGCTATCTGACGGGGCGCCCCGTCATCGACGTCGTCATCATCACCAATGTGCGCGACGAGCAGGAGCGCCGCCTGTTTTGGGGTTCGCGCGTGCCGGCCAGCGGCCACTCGAATGGCGCCCGCATTTACCTCAACGGCGTGGCCGGACGCATTCGCGGCCTGTACGTGACGGCCGAAGAATTGCTCACCAAGGAAGGCCGTCAGCTGGCCAAGCAGCAATTCATCCGCGCCGTGCAATGGGCCGACAAGCGCGGTGCCAAGGTGGTGCTGCTGGCCGCCTCCACCAAGCGCCTGTTCGGGCGCGATGGCGCGGAGCTGCGCCGGATGTTTCCGCACATGCTGTTTACGATCGGCGACAACGGCACCACCTTGTTGCTGTTCCAGGACATCGCGCGCGCGCTGGCCAAGGCCAAGGTCGCGCCAAACAGCCGCGTGCTGGTGGTGGGGCCGTACGGCATCCTGGGCGCGGCGGTCACGCGCTATTTGATGGAGCAAAAATACGAAGTGCTCGGTTTCGGCACCAACCCGGCCTTGCTCAATGAATTCGCCACCCGCTTTCCCATCGATCTGCACGACAACATTGGCGCCGTGGGCAAGGTCGACGTGGTTGTCGCCTGCACCCACAGCCCGGACGCCAAGCTAACGCTCGAGGCGATCGAGTCGCTGCGCAAGCCGCAGCAAAAACTGCTGGTGATCGACGTGGCCGAGCCGGCCAATCTGGACGCGCCCACCTTGCGCCAGTGCGCCAGCCGCGTGCTGCGCCAGGATGCGGGCAATGCACGCTCGCCGCAGATCAGCTTCGTGCTGGGCCGCATCTCGTCGAGCATGCTCAAGCTGCCGTCAAAAGGCATGTTCGGCTGCTTCGCCGAAGCCATGACCCTGTACCACGCCATCTACCGCGACCATCAGCACATGCGCCTGAATCAGGATTGGTTCCATGTCAACCGCGGCAATATGGCGGTGCTTGAGGATGACTTCGCCCTGGTCGGCATCGAGGCCGCGCCGCCCCATTGCTTCGGCAAACCCGTCACGGATTTCCGCCTCGCGCTCGGCGCCAACCCCACCCTGGCTCACGCCAACCCCGTCGCGCGCCTGGACCCGCCGACCGCGCCCCTCCAAGCCTCTTCCAATTAAGCGGAGTTCCCCATGAATGCATTCTCCACCCGGCGCCGGGCTGCGGCCCTGCTCGCGCTTTTTTTGCTCATCACCGGCGTTTTCGTCTGGCTCAACCTCGGCGTGCCGGCCGCCGGCATCGTGCAAAACGCCTTGCTCGACAAGGACAACCCCTACTATCGCGCCCAGCAGCGGGTCGACGCCGTCAAAGGCCTCAAGCAAGGCGACGCGGTCAGTTTCGTGCTGGCCTTCCCGAACGGCATCGACGCTGCCGGCATGCGCCAGATTACCCAAATGACGGCGGACTTGCGCCAGCGCTTTGCGCAAGGCGTGGTGTGGAGCTTGGCGGCCGACAGCTACGCCTACAAGGCGGACGCGCATCAGCTTGACAGCGCGCCGCACCTCTCGGCCAGCTGGTTCGATGCGGGCGGCCAGTTGCACATGCCGATGAGCATGGAGGCGTGGAAGCGCAGCGTGGCGGGCGATCCGGCCGCGTTCGGCATGCTGGTGGGGCGCGACTTCAAGTACGCGCAAATCCTGCTGTGGATGCCGAACGATTACAACGAGCTGCGCCTGGTGCAGCAAGTGGCCGAGTACCTGGAACAGCGCCCGATCTCCCAGCTCGAATGGCTGCTGCTCAAGGGCGACATCAAACCGGTGGCCGCCTACGCCAACGTGACCCTGGGCGGCTGGTCGGTCGGGCGCGGCTTGATGCACTTCGCGCTCATGTCCGACGTGCTGTTCTATTCGACCATCGGCTTGATCATCGCCACGCTGGCGGCGCTGCTGGCGCTCAAATCGCTCAAGCAGGCGCTGTACAGCTCGGCTTGCATCCTTACCTCCTTCATCCTGGTGCGCGGCACCATCACCCTGTGTTCGATGCTGGGATTGGAATTCTACGGCGCCCCCTTGTCCGAGCGGGTGTACTTCCTGCTCGTGCTGTCGGCCATGATCGTGGGCGGCATCTCCTTCAATATCCGCGCGCTCGAGCGCTTTAACGAATTGCAGGCGCGCCATCCGCAGCAGCCGCACCATGCGCTGTGGGCCAAGGTGGAAGGCATGCACTTGCCGCTGAATGTGGCGGCCATCATCGCCTTCCTCAACTTCGCGACCCTGCCGCAGATCGGCATCCGCGGCATCATGGAAGTGGGCGTGCTCTCGGCGATCGGCATCGTGTTCCAGCGGGTGCTGGTGAGCGCCATGCTGCCCGCGCTGCAATTAACGTTCGGCGGGGTGGCCGGCGAAAAGTCGCTGCTTAAGTTTGGCCGCTTGCAAGGGGCGTGGGAGCGCGCCATCACGGCCGTACCCACCTGGTGCCACGCGCTGATCGTGCGTTTGAACGAACGCCACGCTTACGGCGCCGCCATCGCCGCCGCCTTGGTGTGCTGCGCCACCGTCGGTGCCGCCTTGGCCGTCGTCGCCCACGACATGCGCGCGGCCGACAAATGGATACTGGTGCAGGAAAAGCCGATCGACTATCTGCCGCACACCATCGTCGACCGCGGCCGCCAATTGCTCAACGAGCCCGGCCACATCGGCTTTGGGCGCCTGTCCTACCTCGTGCAGCCGGCCGCGCCGCATGGCGCCAGCCGTGAACCGGTGGCCGATCCCCGCTTCTTGCAGCAAGCACAAGCGCTTCAGCAGCGCCTGTCCGGCTTGCCTGGTGCGCGCGGCGCCAATTCCGTGCTCGACACTTTGAGCTACTTGACGGCCCAGGATGCGACCATGCCGCCCGGGAATGGCGAGCAACGGCCCCTGCCGCAAACGGCGCAGCAGGCGCACGAGCAGTTCCAGCAGATCAGCTGGGACTTGAGCCAGCCCGCTTTGGCGCGCTATTTGTGGACCAAGGACGGCCTGGTGCTGTACCTGTCCCATCCGGCCGACAATTCAACCGAACTGCGCCAATTCGCCGAGCAGGTCGAACGCGTGGCCGCCGCCGAATTCCCGCAACTGCGCATCTTGCCCTTTGGCGCGCTGCACACCTACCATCAGACCGACCTGTACATCAGCGAAGGCAAGCCGCTCAACGTGCTCACTTCCTTTCCGCTGGTGGTGTTGTGCTGCGCCGCGTGGCTGAGCTGGAGCATGCGCCGCAAGCGGGCGCGCCAGGCGCAGCGCCATGATCAGGCCGCGCTGCGCCCGTGGCTGACGGCGTTGGCGATGACGGTGCCCTTCCTGTTCGCCTACGCGGTGATCGTGGTCTTGATGGCAGCGTTCAAGATCCCGCTCGACCAAGCCACCGCTTGCGCCACAGCCCTGGGCATCAACGCGGCCATCGACTTCGACTTGTATCTGATCGACGACTACCGCCAGGCCTTGGACGATGGCAAGAGCGCGGGGGCGGCCTTGCACTACGCCTTGGCCGAGCGCGGTCATATCACGCTGACGGACGCGGCCTTGAATGCCATCTGTTTCAGCTTTCTGTTGTGCTCGCCGTTTCTGCCGATCCAGCGCTTGGGCGCCATCATGCTCGTGATGGTGGCCACTTGCGCGCTGGGCGCGCTGCTGTTGATGCCGGCGCTACTGCCCCTGTGCAGCCGCATGCCGCGCGTGCGCCTGTCCACTCTTGCCGGGAGTGCGACATGATCAAACGCGCCGCCATCGCCGCCGTCATCGCCGCCGCCAACGTCGGCATGCTGGGCATCGCCAGTAGCGCCGCAGCCGTGGCTACGACCACGGCTACGGCTTCGGCTACGGCCGCCGCCACGGTCCCGCCCACCGGCGCCGCCGCTGCCATCGAATCCGACGCCCGCGCCGCCATCGCGCAAGCCTGGCAGCACTATCAGCAAGATGTTCAAACTGAGCAGGAGCTGGTGGAGGTGCAAATTGTGCAAGCCGGCCAGCCGCAGCAGGACAAGCTGTTGTGGCGCCGCATCCAGTTCGGCGCGCAAGGCCAAAAGGTGAGCATCAAGTTTGTCGGGCCGGCTGCCGACGCGGGTTTGGGCTTGCTGGTCGAGCGCGACGCCAGCGCCGGCGACCAGATCTGGCTGCGCCTGCCCTCGTGGAGCAGCGGGCGCAAGATCCTTGGCAACCGCGAGACCAAGTACTTCGCCGAGACGGCCGTCACCTTCGAGGACAGCAAGCAATTGATCGGCGAGCAGACGGCGCAGTTCGATTACCGCTACCAGGGCGCCGTCATCGTGGCCACGCCCAAGCCAGGCGTGGTGTCGGGCTATGCCAGGCGCGAAATCAGCCTGAACGGGCAGGGCGTGCCAAGCCGCATCGTCTACTTTGACGGCGACGGCCAGCAGATCAAGACGCTCAGCTTTGAGGACATCTCCTTCCCGGCGCCGGGGCGCTGGCGCGCCAACCGCATCGTGATCCGGCACCAACAGCAAAACAGCCAGACCGTGCTCAAGATCCGCAAACGCCAGTTCAACCTGGCCATGAGCGACATATTGTTCACGCTGGCCTACATGGCGGAGGCTGAGCATGCCAAGCTCGATTGAGCGCTGCGCCTGGCTGGCGCTGGCCGCTCTGTGCGCCAGCGCGCCGGCGCAGGCGGACCAGCAAGCCGAACTGCAGCTGTGGCAAGCCTACGCGCCGCAGGGACGGGAGCGCAGCAGTACCGAGCTGCAATGGCGCCAGCAATTTGGCGGCAATTGGTCCGAGCAATGGCATTGGGCGCTCGCGCCCGAGTTGCGCCTCGACAGCGCGGGACGCCGGGCCGGCGTGGCGGCCTGGACCAATCCCGATGCGCCTGCCGCTGCCAGCGTGCAGCAAGCCTACATCGGCTACCGCCAAGACGGTTGGCAACTACGCGCCGGCAAGCAGGTGTTTGACTGGAGCGTGACCGACACGATCAGTCCGGCCGACGTGATCAATCCGCGCGACTGGTCCGACATCACGCGCGTGCGCAAGCTGGCCGTGCCGTCGCTGAGCCTGCGCTACGGCCAGCAGACCAGCCTGGAGTGGGTGTGGGTGCCGCGCCAGCAAGTGTCCACCATGCCGGCCGGTCCGTGGCTGCCACAGGCGGTGTCGGCC
Organism: Pseudomonadota bacterium; assembly: GCA_040388555.1. Classification (GTDB taxonomy): domain Bacteria; phylum Pseudomonadota; class Gammaproteobacteria; order Burkholderiales; family Burkholderiaceae_D; genus Telluria_A. The sequence continues at coordinate 246,233 of JAZKBP010000006.1, read as the reverse complement.
TTGCTGGCGCCGGCGCAGCGGCATGACGGCGCCGGCCAGCACGGCTTGCGCCTGAGCGGCAACTGGCTGCAAACGGATTGGGCACTGATCGCCTATCGCGGCCACAGCAACGCGCCGGACTTGGCCCTGCAGATGGGCGCGCAAGGGCCGGTATTGCAGCCTTTCTATCAAGCCTTGCAAGCGCAGGCGCTCACCCTGGCGCGCCAGGTTGGCGAGCGCAATATGATGCGCCTTGAAGTGGCACACAAGCGGCAGGCAAATGGCGTGAACTTCGTGCAAGCGGTCATTGGCGGCGACCTGGAAATGTCTGGCCTGGCGAACGATGGCGACACCTTGTACGCGCTCATCCAGTATGCCGACAGCAATCAGCATGGCACGGTGCGCAACGCGCTGGGCTGGCCCGACTTCCAGCGCGTGCTCGAGCGCAATGTACAAGTCAAGCTCAGCTACGACCCGCACTCGGACCGGCGCCAGCTGCTCGAGTTGAGCGGCACCTACAACCACGCCCAGCGCGACAGCTATTGGCAGCTCAGCTATCAGCGCCGCCTCACGCCGAACCTGAACGTGACGGCCGCGCTGGCGATGGCGGGCGGCAGCGCGGATACCTTCTGGGGCCAGTATCGCGACACCAGCCGGGCCACCTTGCAATGGCATTGGCGCTACTGACGCGCGCGCGCATCGCCCGGGCGCCAGCGCGCAAATAGGCCCGCCTGCCTTATCGAATACGGTGTTTTCCTAATTTTCCTGATTCAGTATGCGCCCTAGACTGCATGCATGGTCAGTGAGGGGAGCTTTCCGGCCACGTCGGCCGATCCCTCGCCTCGCGGAATCTCAACGCACGATAAAGAGCAATAACAATGTTAATCAAACTGTCAGCCATGATCATCGCCGCTTGCCTGTGCTTCCCGGCCGGACCGGCGTCTTCGTCAGAGGAGGCGGACGCGCGTTTCGCCATCACCCAGATGTGGCGCCACTACCAGCTGGGCTTGCGCACGCCTGCCGAGCAGGGCCCCACCGCGGGCCGGCTCGCCGCCCAAGCCGGCCGATCCGGGCTTGTGCGGTGCGGTCCCAGGTATTAGCGACCCTTGACCGTCGCCTTGTCGCCACTGGCGTGCATGGCGGGCGGCCACCCTTTGCTTAATCAAATAGCAAACATCCAGGCCTCGTAGCTCTTGCCCGCACACAGGGCGACATACCCCCAACTTAGTTGTTGCGTCAAGCCCAAATTCACGCTATACTTGCCGGCTTCGGTATGGATTCGTCCTTTTTATGGGTCCGTACGTTACTTGGTAGTTAAACAGTCAGCCCCGCCCAATCGCAGGTGGGAATGGAGAAAAAATGAGCCTAGGCCTTCTCGGTCGCAAGGTTGGTATGATGCGCATCTTCACGGATGACGGGGACTCGATCCCAGTTACCGTGTTGGACGTGTCGAACAACCGTGTTGCGCAAATCAAAACTCCTGAAACGGATGGTTACACCGCCGTTCAGGTCGCATTCGGTCAGCGTCGCGCATCCCGCGTGAACAAGTCGATTGCGGGTCATCACGCCAAAGCTGGTGTGGAAGCCGGTACGATGCTGAAGGAATTCCGCGTCGATGCCGCTAAAGCTGCCGAACTCAAAGCTGGTGAAGTTATCGCCGCTTCCCTGTTCGAAGTCGGTCAAAAGATCGACGTGCAAGGTGTTTCCATCGGTAAGGGCTACGCTGGCGTCATCAAGCGTTACCACTTCGGTTCCGGCCGCGCGACCCACGGTAACTCCCGTTCGCACAATGTTCCAGGTTCCATCGGTATGGCGCAAGATCCAGGCCGCGTGTTCCCAGGTAAGCGCATGACCGGTCACCTCGGTGACGTCACCCGCACCGTGCAGAACCTCGAAATCGCCCGTATCGACGCCGACCGCCAGCTCTTGCTGGTCAAAGGTGCCATACCTGGCGCGAAAAACGGCCAGGTCGTCGTTTCGCCAGCCGTCAAATCCAAAGCACAGAAGGGAGCTTAATTATGGAACTCAAGCTTCTCAATGAGCAAGGTCAAGCAGGCGCCAACGTCGCCGCAGCCGATACCGTTTTCGGCCGCGATTACAACGAAGCCCTGATCCACCAGATCGTCGTCGCCTATGCTGCCAACGCGCGTAGCGGCAACCGCAAGCAGAAAGATCGTGAAGAAGTTCACCACACGACCAAGAAGCCATGGCGTCAAAAAGGTACGGGCCGCGCTCGTGCTGGTATGTCGTCCTCGCCACTGTGGCGCGGAGGCGGTCGTATTTTCCCGAACTCGCCTGACGAGAACTTCACCCACAAAGTGAACAAGAAGATGTATCGCGCAGGTATCTGCTCGATCCTGTCCCAGCTGGCCCGCGAAGATCGCCTGTCGATCATCGAAGAGCTGACGCTGGCCGCGCCTAAGACCAAGCTGCTGTCGCAAAAACTGCAAGGCATGGGTCTGGACTCGGTCCTCGTGATCACCGACAACCTGGAAGAAAACCTGTTGCTGGCATCGCGCAATCTGCCGAACGTGCTCGTCGTTGAGCCGCGTCACGCCGATCCGATGTCGCTGGTGTTCTACAAGAAAGTCCTGGTCACCAAGGCTGCACTGACCAAGCTCGAGGAGATGTTCGCATGAGCGCCGTAATCAAACACAGCGAAGAGCGCCTGATGAAGGTGCTGCAGGCGCCCGTCATTTCCGAGAAGGCCACCATGGTCGCGGAAAAGAACGAGCAGATCGTGTTCCGCGTTTTGCCGGATGCGACCAAGCCTGAAATCAAGGCAGCCGTTGAACTCTTGTTCAAGGTTGAAGTCCTGTCGGTCCAGACAGCCAATCGCGAAGGTAAGGCAAAGCGTAGCGGCCGTTTCAATGGTCGCCGCAATCATACCAAGCGTGCTTTCGTGTGCCTGAAGCCTGGCCAGGAAATCAACTTCTCCGAGGAGGCTAAATAATGGCACTCGTTAAGATGAAACCAACATCGCCAGGCCGTCGTGGCATGGTGAAGGTTGTCAACCCAGACCTGTACAAAGGTCGTCCGTTCGCAGCCCTGGTAGAAAAGAAATCGAAAACTGCTGGCCGTAACAACAACGGTCACATCACCACCCGCCACATCGGCGGTGGTCATAAGCAGCACTATCGCCTGATCGACTTCAAGCGTCAGAAGGATGGCATTCCGGCAAAGGTTGAGCGTATCGAATACGATCCTAACCGCACCGCGAATATCGCCCTGCTGTGCTACGCCGACGGCGAGCGCCAATACATCATCGCCTCCAAAGGCATGGCTGTGGGCGATGCCGTGATGAACGGTTCGGAAGCGCCTATCAAGTCGGGCAACTGCCTGCCAATTCGCAACATCCCAGTCGGCACCACGATGCATTGCGTCGAAATGCTGCCAGGCAAGGGTGCGCAGATGGCACGTACGGCCGGCGCCGGCGTCGTGCTGATGGCACGCGAAGGCACCTACGCCCAGGTGCGCCTGCGTTCGGGCGAAGTGCGTCGCGTGCACATCGAGTGCCGCGCCACGGTTGGCGAAGTCGGTAACGGCGAGCACAACCTGCGCAAGATTGGTAAAGCTGGTGCCATGCGTTGGCGCGGTGTCCGTCCTACCGTTCGCGGTGTGGTCATGAACCCGATCGACCACCCGCACGGTGGTGGTGAAGGTCGTACGGCAGCCGGTCGTCATCCAGTGTCGCCATGGGGTCAACAGACGAAGGGTAAGAAGACGCGCCGCAACAAGCGCACCACTTCCATGATCGTCTCGCGCCGCGGCAAGAAATAAGGATAAGACATGACACGTTCATTGAAAAAAGGGCCGTTTTGCGACGCCCACCTGGTGAAAAAAGTCGAAACCGCGCAAGCGATCAAGGACAAAAAGCCAATCAAAACCTGGTCCCGTCGTTCGACCATCATGCCTGACTTCATCGGCTTGACGATCGCGGTTCACAACGGCAAGCTGCACGTGCCGGTGTATGTCTCCGAGAACATGGTTGGTCACAAGCTCGGCGAATTCGCACTGACCCGCACGTTCAAGGGCCATGCCGCTGACAAGAAGGCGAAGAAATAATGGAAACCAAAGCTATCCTCAAAGGTGTGCGCCTGTCCGACCAAAAAGGTCGTCTGGTTGCCGATCTGATCCGTGGCAAGAAAGTTGACGCAGCACTCAACATCTTGCAGTTCAGCCCTAAAAAAGGTGCGACGATCATCAAGAAGGTCCTCGAGTCCGCAATCGCGAACGCCGAGCACAATGATGGCGCCGATATCGACGAGCTGACCGTGAAGACGATCTACGTTGAAAAGGGCCCGATCCTGAAGCGCTTTACTGCACGCGCTAAAGGCCGGGGTGATCGTATCTCGAAACAATCCTGTCACATCTACGTGACTGTCGGCAACTAAGGGGTCACGATGGGACAGAAGATTCATCCAACAGGCTTCCGCCTGGCAGTAACCCGCAACTGGGCTTCGCGTTGGTACGCTGGTAATGGCAACTTTGCCTCCATGCTCAACGAAGATCTCAAGGCGCGCGCGTTCCTGAAAGCTAAACTGAAGAACGCTTCGGTTGGCCGCATCGTCATCGAGCGTCCTGCCAAGAATGCGCGCTTCACCATTTACAGCTCGCGCCCAGGCGTGGTCATTGGTAAAAAAGGCGAAGACATCGAAGTACTGAAGTCGGCCCTGACCAAGATCATGGGTGTGCCGGTGCACGTGAATATCGAAGAAATCCGCAAGCCGGAAATCGACTCGCAACTGATCGCCGATTCGATTTCGCAGCAGCTGGAAAAGCGCATCATGTTCCGCCGCGCGATGAAGCGCGCGATGCAAAACGCCATGCGTCTGGGTGCCCTGGGCATCAAGATCATGTCGTCCGGCCGCTTGAACGGCATCGAAATCGCGCGTAAAGAATGGTATCGCGAAGGCCGCGTGCCTCTGCATACCCTGCGCGCCGATATCGACTACGGCACCAGCGAAGCATCGACGACCTACGGCATCATCGGCGTCAAGGTTTGGGTCTACAAGGGTGACCGCGCGCCAAACGGCGACGCACCAGTCATCGAGACCCCAGCCGACGACAAGAAGAGCCGTGGTCCGCGCCGCGATGATGGCAAGCCATCGTCCCGTCCACGCACCGCTGCCAAGCGTCCTGAAGGTACAACACCAGCTGCCGCACCAGCTGCCGCTCCACGTGTCCGCGCTGCTAAGAAGCCGGCCGACGGTGCTGCTGCTCCGGCTGAGAAAGCAGGAGAATAAACATGCTGCAACCAGCACGCAGAAAGTATCGTAAAGAGCAGAAAGGCCGTAACACCGGCATTTCGCACACCCGCGGCACCGCGGTCTCGTTCGGTGAATTCGGTCTGAAGGCAGTTGCCCGCGGCCGTATCACGGCGCGTCAGATCGAAGCCGCACGTCGTGCCATGACCCGTCACATCAAGCGCGGTGGTCGTATTTGGATCCGTATTTTCCCGGACAAGCCAATTTCGAACAAGCCAGCTGAAGTCCGTATGGGTAACGGTAAAGGTAATCCGGAGTACTACGTCGCTGAAATCCAGCCAGGCAAAGTACTGTACGAGATGGACGGCGTTGACGAGGCACTGGCACGGGAAGCATTCCGTCTGGCCGCTGCCAAACTGCCACTGGCGACGACGTTTGTCATTCGCCAAGTCGGCCAATAAAAGGAGTCGGAAATGAAAGCAACAGAACTCCGCGGCAAAGACCAGGCAGCTCTGCAGAAAGAGCTGAATGACTTGTTGAAGGCCCAGTTCGGCATGCGCATGCAAATCGCGACGCAACAGCTGAACAATACTTCGCAACTCAAGAAGGTACGTCGCGATATCGCACGTGTGAAGACGGTAATGAACTCGAAGGATGCCAAATGACCGAAACTACTAAAGTAGCGCTCAAGCGCACGCTGGTCGGTAAAGTGGTGTCCGACAAGATGGACAAGACCGTCACCGTTCTGATCGAGCGTCACGTCAAGCATCCTTTGTACGGCAAGATCATCATGCGCTCGAACAAGTATCACGCGCATGACGAAACCAACGCCGTCAAGATGGGCGACACCGTCGAGATCCAGGAAGGCCGTCCTATCAGCAAGACCAAGGCTTGGACCGTGACCCGCGTTGTCCAGGCTGCGCAAGTGATCTAAAACTCGATGACGCTATCGACCGCGGAGGGCATTTCGTAGCATCTTGCGAGGACCTGAAGTGATAGATAGTGTTGGGGACAGGGCGTTTTGCTACGCAAAACGGACTGTCCCGCAAATAGTTGTTGCAAGCCCGCCGGTATTGTGTGATACTAGCGGGCTTCGCTCATGTAGTTGCCGCATTTAATTTTAGTCACCCCGGTGATTGCGGCCTGTGATCTAAGTTTTTGGTAAGTCCATCACCCAATCAGGGGCTCCAGCAGGGGCGTCTGGCGGGACCAAGACTGACCGCAGGCCCACGCAGTGGGGATTCTTCGGCTTAAGTTGGGAAAGAGAACACTATGATTCAAACTGAAAGCCGGCTCGAAGTGGCCGACAATACCGGTGCCAAGGAAGTTATGTGCATCAAGGTATTGGGTGGTTCCAAGCGCCGCTATGCTGGCATTGGCGACGTGATCAAGGTAACCGTCAAGGTTGCTGCGCCACGCGGCCGTGTCAAAAAAGGTGAAATTTATAACGCTGTGGTTGTGCGTACCGCTAAAGGTGTGCGCCGCCAAGACGGCTCCCTGGTGAAGTTCGACGGCAATGCCGCCGTGCTGCTCAACGCCAAGCTGGAACCGATCGGTACCCGTATTTTCGGACCAGTCACGCGCGAACTGCGCACTGAAAAGTTCATGAAAATCGTGTCCCTGGCACCTGAAGTTCTGTAAGGAGTCGTAATGGATAAGATTCGTAAAAACGACGAAGTCATCGTTCTGACCGGGAAAGACAAGGGCAAGCGCGGTGTGGTTCAGCAACGTATCGATGCTGAGCATGTCGTGGTTGAAGGCGTCAATATCGCTAAAAAAGCGATGAAGCCTAACCCAATGACCGGCGTAACTGGTGGCATCGTCGATAAGACTATGCCTATTCACGTGTCCAACGTTGCATTGTTCAATGCGGCGACTGGCAAGGCAGACCGCGTGGGCTTCAAGGAAGTGGACGGCAAAAAAGTCCGCGTCTTCAAGTCTTCCGGCGAAGTAGTGAAGGTTTAATCATGGCCCGTCTTCAAGAGTTTTACAAAGAAAAGGTCGTTGCCGATCTGACGACCAAGTTTGGTTACAAGTCGGTAATGCAAGTGCCACGTCTGACCAAGATCACCCTGAACATGGGTGTGGGTGAGGCGATCGCTGACAAGAAGGTCCTCGAGCACGCCGTTGGCGACTTGACGAAAATCGCTGGTCAAAAGCCAGTGACGACCAAATCGCGCAAAGCTATCGCGGGTTTCAAAATCCGTGAAGGCTATCCGATCGGTACCATGGTCACCCTGCGCGGCGCTCGCATGTACGAGTTCCTGGATCGCTTCATCACCGTGGCTCTGCCGCGCGTGCGCGATTTCCGTGGTGTCAATGGCCGCTCGTTCGATGGCCGTGGTAACTACAACATCGGTGTCAAGGAACAGATCATTTTCCCTGAAATCGAGTACGACAAGATCGACGCGCTGCGCGGTATGAATATCAGCATCACGACGACCGCTAAGACCGATGACGAAGCGAAAGCTTTGCTCGCCGCCTTTAAATTCCCGTTCAGAAACTGAGATCATGGCAAAACTAGCACTGATTAACCGCGAACAGAAGCGTGCAGACCTGGTGGAGAAATTCGCCGCAAAGCGTGCAGCTCTGAAGGCCATCATTAATGACCAGTCCAAGTCGGAAGAAGAGCGTTATGAAGCCCGTCTGAAGTTGCAGGCTTTGCCGCGTAACTCGGCACCGAGCCGCCAGCGTAACCGCTGCGCTGTGACCGGTCGTCCACGTGGCACTTTCCGTAAATTCGGTTTGGGTCGTATCAAGCTCCGTGAATTCGCCATGCGTGGTGAAATCCCGGGTATGACCAAAGCCAGCTGGTAATAGGAGAATAAGCAATGAGTATGAGCGATCCTATCGCCGATATGCTGACCCGCATTCGCAACGCCCAAGGCGTTCAAAAAACGACGGTGGCCATGCCTTCGTCGAAAGTCAAAGTAGCGATTGCCAACGTCCTCAAGGACGAGGGTTACATTGAAGATTTCGCCGTCACCGAAGCTGGTGGCAAGGCGGAACTGAAGATCGGTTTGAAGTATTACGTTGGCCGTCCGGTCATCGAGCGCCTTGAGCGCGTGTCCCGTCCAGGGCTGCGCATCTACAAGGGCAAAGATGAAATCCCTAGCGTCATGAATGGCTTGGGCGTGGCGATCGTGTCGACTCCGCAAGGCGTCATGACGGACCGCAAAGCGCGCGCCACCGGTGTCGGCGGCGAAGTTATTTGCTACGTGGCTTAAGGAGTAGACGATGTCTCGAGTAGCTAAAATGCCAATCGCTGTACCAGCTGGCGCCGAAGTGGCGATCAATGCTGCAGCGATCACGGTCAAGGGCCCATTGGGCTCGCTGACCCAGCGCCTGAATGGCCTGGTCAAAGTAGAAAACAATGGCGGCACGCTGACGTTTGATGTAATCAACGACAGCCGTGAATCGAATGCGATGTCCGGCACCCTGCGCGCCCTGGTCAACAATATGGTGACCGGCGTGACCAAGGGTTTCGAGAAGAAGCTGTCCCTGGTGGGCGTGGGCTACAAAGCCCAAGCCGCTGGCGACAAGCTGAACCTCTCGCTCGGTTTCTCGCATCCGGTCGTGCATGCGATGCCTACGGGCGTCACTTGCGCTACCCCAACCCCGACCGAAATCATCATCAAGGGTATCGATCGTCAACAGGTTGGTCAGGTTGCTGCTGAAGTGCGTGCTTACCGCTCCCCTGAGCCTTACAAAGGCAAGGGCGTCCGCTATGTGGACGAAGTGGTTAAGCTTAAAGAAACCAAGAAGAAATAATAGGGGCTGACGATGGACAAGAAAGAATCACGTCTGCGTCGCGGACGTCAAACTCGCATCAAGATCGCGCAACTGGGCGTGAACCGCCTGGCGGTACACCGTACCAACTTGCACATCTATGCGAATTTGATCAGCCCGGACGCAAAAGTTCTGGTTTCGGCCTCGACGCTGGAAGCAGAAGTGCGCGCCGAACTGGCTGGCCAAACGGGCAAGGGCGGCAACGCTGCCGCTGCCGCCCTGGTCGGCAAGCGCGTTGCGGAAAAAGCTTTGAAAGCAGGGATTACCGAAGTTGCGTTCGACCGCTCCGGTTTCCGTTACCACGGCCGTGTGAAGGCGCTGGCAGAAGCCGCGCGTGAAGCCGGTCTGAAGTTCTAAGGAAGAATCGTCATGGCAAAAATGCAAGCAAAAATGCAAAGCGACAAGCCGGATGATGGCATGCGCGAAAAAATGATCGCGATCAACCGCGTGACCAAAGTGGTCAAGGGTGGTCGTATCATGGGCTTCGCCGCACTGACCGTCGTTGGCGATGGCGACGGACGCATCGGCATGGGCAAGGGCAAATCGAAAGAAGTGCCAGTGGGCGTGCAAAAAGCGATGGAAGAAGCGCGTCGCAACCTGATCAAGGTTCCGCTCAAGAACGGTACCCTGCATCACACGGTCTACGGTCGCCACGGCGCCTCGAAAGTGATGATGAACCCGGCCAAACCAGGTACGGGCGTGATCGCCGGCGGCGCTATGCGCGCAATCTTCGAAGTGATGGGCGTGACGGACGTGGTGGCGAAATCCACCGGTTCTTCCAACCCTTACAACCTGGTGCGTGCAACGCTGGACGGCTTGTCGAAGATGAGCACCGCTTCCGACATCGCTGCCAAGCGCGGCAAGTCGGTTGAAGACATTCTGGGCTAAGGCGGACAAAATGACAAAAACAGTCAAAGTGAAATTGGTCATGGGCTTGATCGGCACGCGCGAATCGCATCGCGCCACCGTTCGCGGTCTGGGTTTGCGTCGCGTCAACTCGGTTTCCGAGTTGGAAGACACCCCATCCGTGCGCGGCATGATCAACAAAGTTTCCTACCTCGTTAAAGTAGTTTCGTAAGCGCCCGCGCTTGCGAACGGAGAAAACAATGGAATTGAACACTATCCAACCAGCCGAAGGCGCCAAGCATTACAAGCGTCGCGTCGGCCGCGGTATCGGCTCCGGCCTGGGCAAGACCTCTGGTCGCGGCCACAAGGGTCAGAAGTCGCGTTCGGGCGGTTTCCACAAGGTCGGTTTCGAAGGCGGTCAAATGCCTCTGCAACGCCGTCTGCCAAAGCGCGGCTTCAAGTCCCTGAACGCTACGTTCAAGGCTGAAGTGCGTCTGTCGGACTTGAACAATCTGGCCGTCGGCGATGTCGACATCCTGGTGCTCAAGCAAGCAGGCGTTCTGGCTGTGCTGGCGCGCGATGTGCGCGTGATCCTGTCGGGCGAAATCACCAAGGCGGTGAACCTGAAAGGCTTGAAAGTCACGGCCGGCGCGAAAGCGGCGATCGAAGCAGCTGGCGGCACGGTAGCCTAATTGGCCACCCTGAGCCTGACGGGAGCAAACATTGGCGACTAATCCTCAATTGCAGAAGAGTGCAGCGGCTGGCTTCCCCTGGAACCGGCTGTGGTTCTTGCTTGGCGCCTTGGTCGTGTACCGGATCGGTGCGCACATTCCTGTTCCGGGGATTGATTCGGATCAGCTGGCGTCGCTGTTCAAGCAGCACGAAGGCGGTGCCCTGGGCATGTTGAACATGTTCTCGGGTGGCGCCCTGTCCCGCTTCACGGTTTTCGCGCTGGGCATCATGCCCTACATTTCGGCTTCGATCATCATGCAAATGCTGTCGATCGTGTCGCCGCAAATGGAAGCGCTGAAGAAGGAAGGCGAAGCGGGCCGGCGCAAGATCACCCAGTACACCCGTTATTTCACGGTGGTGCTGGCGACCTTCCAGGCTTTCGGTATCGCAGTTTGGCTCGAATCGCAACCGCATCTGGTGATCGATCCAGGTCTGGCTTTCCGCTTCGTGACGGTGGTCAGTCTCTTGACCGGCACCATGTTCTTGATGTGGCTGGGCGAGCAGATCACTGAGCGTGGCTTGGGCAACGGTATCTCGATCATCATTTTCGCTGGTATCGCGGCCGGTTTGCCGGGCGGTTTGGCGAATCTGGCGGGCTTGATCTCGAACGGCAGCATTGGCGGTTTGTCGGCCATCGCGATTCTGGCCCTGGTGCCTGCGGTGACCTTCTTCGTGGTGTTTGTTGAGCGCGGCCAGCGCAAGATCTTGGTCAATTACGCCAAGCGGCAAGTGGGCAACAAAGTGTACGGCGGCCAAACCAGCCATCTGCCTTTGAAGCTGAACATGTCCGGCGTGATTCCACCGATCTTCGCTTCCTCGATCATCCTGTTCCCGGCGACGATCGTGGAGTGGTTCACCAAGGGTAGCGACACCAGCAATCCCTTCATCGCGTTCTTGAAGGATTTTGCGGCATCGATGGGCTCGGGCGAACCGATCCACGCTTTGCTGTATGCGGTAGCGATCGTGTTTTTCTGCTTCTTTTATACCGCACTGGTATTTAACAGCAAGGAAACGGCGGATAACTTGAAGAAGAGCGGGGCCTTTGTGCCAGGGATACGTCCCGGTGAGCAGACAGCCCGTTACATCGACAAGATCCTGATGCGCCTGACCCTGGCCGGCGCCGTGTACATCACTTTGGTGTGCCTGTTGCCGGAATGGTTGCAAGCCCAATGGAAAGTGCCATTTTATTTTGGCGGCACGTCCCTGTTGATTATTGTAGTTGTCACCATGGATTTCATGGCCCAAGTACAAAACTACGTCATGTCGCAGCAATACGAATCGCTGCTGCGCAAGTCAAACTTCAAGGGCGGGATCCCGACGCGTTAAGCGCCGGGACCTAAAAGACCGAATGGCAAAAGACGACGTCATCCAAATGCAGGGCGAGATTCTTGAGAATCTGCCCAACGCAACGTTTCGAGTAAAGCTGGAAAACGGACACGTGGTGCTCGGACACATTTCGGGCAAGATGCGAATGAACTATATCCGCATCCTGCCTGGCGACAAGGTAACGGTGGAACTCACGCCGTATGATTTGAGCCGGGCTCGCATCGTGTTCCGGACCAAGTAATTTTAAGTAATCGAACCAAGAAGAGAGTGCAAAAATGAAAGTTCTCGCATCAGTCAAGCGGATCTGCCGCAACTGCAAGATCATCAAGCGCAAAGGCGTAGTCCGCGTAATCTGCGTGGAACCGCGTCATAAGCAGCGTCAAGGTTAATTTAACGTTATTTATCGAGGAATAACGAATGGCACGTATTGCAGGGGTGAACATCCCAAATCATCAGCACACCGTTATCGGCCTGACGGCCATCTACGGTGTTGGCCGTCCACGCTCGCAGAAGATCTGCGCAGCCACGGGTGTACCGACCAATAAAAAGGTTAAGGACCTGGACGATAACGAACTCGAGAAGCTGCGCGACGAAGTCGCTAAGTTTGTCGTAGAAGGCGATCTGCGCCGCGAACTGTCCATGAACATCAAGCGTTTGATGGACTTGGGCTGCTATCGCGGTATGCGTCACCGTAAGGGCCTGCCTTGCCGCGGCCAGCGTACACGCACCAATGCCCGTACCCGCAAAGGTCCGCGCAAAGCTGCTCAATCGCTCAAGAAATAATCTTAGGAACTGACCATGGCCAAGCAACAAAGCAGCGCAGCAGCAGCGCGCGTCCGTAAAAAAGTTAAAAAGAACGTCGCCGAAGGCATCGCACATGTCCACGCTTCGTTCAACAACACCATCATCACGATCACCGATCGTCAAGGCAATGCCCTGTCGTGGGCAACGTCCGGCGGTGCTGGCTTCAAGGGTTCGCGTAAATCGACCCCGTTCGCAGCGCAGGTTGCGGCTGAAGCAGCTGGCAAGGTCGCGGTTGAGTGCGGCGTGAAGAACCTCGAAGTTCGCATCAAGGGCCCAGGCCCAGGTCGCGAATCGGCGGTTCGCGCTTTGAACAACCTGGGTATCAAGATCACCGAGATCCAGGACGTGACGCCAGTGCCGCACAACGGCTGCCGTCCACCGAAGCGTCGTCGTATCTAATACCCGGTGCGGCGAAGGTTTTGCCTTCGCTTGGCTGTGGTTGGAAGAAACAGTGATTGCCGGCGCAGTGAGCTTAGGCTATACTGCCCGGCTGTTCTCGTCTGTCGCACGGATTCGCCCCATCGGGGTGGACTGGCGCGCAGACATTTAAGCCTCCGTTCGATCATTTAATGAATCGGACTAGCGCCTGACGCATCTAAAGATGCCTCGGGGCGTGATCATTTTAAAAAAGGAAGCATCGTGGCACGTTATATCGGACCTAAAGCAAAACTGTCCCGCCGTGAAGGTACGGACCTGTTCCTCAAGAGCGCACGTCGCTCCCTCGATTCCAAGTGCAAACTGGATGTCAAGCCAGGCCAGCACGGCGTCAAATCCGGCGCCCGTACTTCGGACTACGGCAACCAGCTGCGCGAAAAACAAAAAGTCAAGCGCATGTACGGCATCCTGGAGCGCCAGTTCCGCCGCTACTTCGCCGAAGCCGACCGCCGCAAGGGCAACACCGGCGAAACGCTGCTGCGTTTGCTCGAAGCGCGTCTGGACAATGTCTGCTACCGCATGGGCTTCGGCTCGACCCGCGCTGAAGCGCGTCAGCTGGTATCGCACAAAGCCTTCACGGTCAACGGCAATGTGGTGAACATCGCTTCCTACGCCGTGCGTTCGGGCGACGTCATCGCCGTGCGCGAAAAAGCCAAGAAGCAAGTGCGTATCGTCGAAGCGCTGTCGCTGGCTGAACAAGTCGGTATGCCTAGCTGGGTGTCGGTCGATGCCAAGAAAATGGAAGGTACGTTCAAGTCCTTCCCAGAGCGTAACGAGATCGCCAACGACGTCAATGAATCGCTGATCGTCGAATTGTATTCGCGTTAATCGCTGTACAGATTTACGCAGTACAGCTTAGTTTCAGGCCCGCTCCGACAGGAGTGGGCATTTTCACTTATGCCATCAGCCTTATCGGTGTAATGAGCCGAGGGTATTGAAAAGGACATTTCATGCAAAACAGTCTGTTGAAGCCACGTATTATCGATGTCGAAGCCATGGGTGCCGGTCACGCCAAAGTCGTGATGGAGCCGTTCGAGCGTGGCTATGGCCACACATTGGGTAATGCGTTGCGTCGCGTGCTGCTGTCGTCGATGGTGGGCTACGCGCCGACCGAAGTGACGATCGCCGGCGTGGTTCACGAATATTCGTCCTTGGACGGCGTGCAGGAAGACGTGGTCGACCTGTTGCTGAACCTCAAGGGCGTGGTATTCAAGGTGCACAACCGCGATTCCGTCACGCTGACCCTGAAAAAGGAAGGCGAAGGCGCCATTCTCGCGTCCGACATCGACCTGCCGCATGATGTGGAACTGATCAACCCGGATCACGTGATCGCTCACTTGACCGCTGGTGGCAAGCTGGACATGCAGATCAAGGTGGAAAAAGGCCGCGGCTACGTTCCTGGTAACGTGCGTCGCCTGTCCGAAGACACCAACAAGACCATCGGCCGCATCATCCTGGACGCTTCGTTCTCGCCAGTGCGCCGTGTGTCTTATTTCGTGGAATCGGCGCGCGTCGAACAGCGTACCGACCTCGACAAGCTGGTCATCAATATCGAAACGAACGGCGTGATCACGCCAGAAGAAGCGATCCGCCAATCGGCCCGCGTCCTGGTCGATCAACTGAACGTGTTCGCCGCCCTGGAAGGCACGGAAGCTGCTGCTGAAGCGCCATCGCGCGCGCCGCTGGTCGATCCAATCCTGCTGCGTCCGGTCGACGACCTGGAACTGACGGTGCGTTCGGCCAACTGCCTGAAAGCGGAAAACATTTACTACATCGGCGACCTGATCCAGCGTTCGGAAAACGAACTGCTCAAGACGCCGAACCTGGGCCGCAAGTCCCTCAACGAAATCAAGGAAGTGCTCGCTTCGCGCGGCTTGACCTTGGGTATGAAACTCGAAAACTGGCCGCCTGCTGGGCTGGACAAGTAATCGGGTGCAGCACGGGCTGCAGGCATGTCGCTTGCGGCCTGATTTGAAAACTTAAAACCGGTCCGCGACATCTTGTCGATCGAAGAACTGGGTTAAAACTTAAACTGAAAGGAATTACCATGCGTCACCGTCACGGCCTTCGTAAGCTCAATCGCACCTCTTCCCACCGCCTGGCTATGCTGCGCAACATGACCGTTTCCCTGCTGCGTCATGAAGCCATCAAGACCACCGTGCCAAAGGCAAAGGAACTGCGCCGCGTCATCGAGCCGATCCTGACCCTGGGCAAGACCGACACCCTGGCCAACAAGCGCCTGGCATTCTCGCGCTTGCGCGACCGCGAAATGGTGTTGAAGCTGTTCGCCGAACTGGGCCCACGTTACGCCAACCGCAATGGCGGCTACCTGCGCATCCTGAAAATGGGTTTCCGCGTGGGCGACAATGCGCCGATGGCGTATGTCGAACTGATGGACCGTCCAGAAGTGGGCGACGTCGACAGCGCGCCAACGGCTGAGTAATCAGGCCGCGTGTTGCATAAAAAAGCCAGGCCTAGCCTGGCTTTTTGCGTATTGGCGGCCCATTCTTATGGCGGGAAGTAGGGTTTAAATGCTTCTTTCAGTTCGGGGGCGAGCGCGTCGGGATCAATATACTGGTTGCGTAATTCTAAGCGCAGCGCGCTTGCACCACCGAAGGCGCGTGAGAGATTTGCGGCGAGATCGCGCGCGAGTTGGCGCAGGATTGATGGAGACATTCTGGGATAGTCCGAATCGCGGAACAGATCCTGACCTCTGCCGAAGTCAGCGCAGCTCGAACCGCGAATCTCGACCAACATGCCCTCGGTGCCAAGTTCAAAACGCTCCGCAGCTGCATTCTTGGGATACTCATCGTAGCCACCTAGAACGAAGTAGGTGCCGGCCGCATCATGCGCGCGAGCGAAGATCCAAAAATGTCCATGCCATTCTTTGGTGTCGCCAAGATTGGGGCAGCGTTCGCGTATATTTTCTGGAAGACGCTCGAACTTCGCTTGTCCCTCCGGGACGCGCACGCCCAAGATTGGATCTTGAAATACCCGTGGCGGCGTCTCCATCGCCGGGGCTCTGCCAACGATAGATCCGAATAACAAGACGCATAGCGCGCGCCGGATTGGTGGAGTGAACACCATTTTTGCCCTTGTCGGTGATGACCGTCTACAGCGGAAAATATTTTTTGAAGGCTTCATGTAGTTCGGGCGGCAGCGCCTCGAGTTCGATATGGTGATGTCGAAGCTCACGCCGCAGGCCGGAGGCCCCGCCGAACGCCCGTTCGTATCGTGTGCTCAGGTCATAGGCAAGCCCTTGCAGAATTGGCTGTGGAATGTCCTTGAAGTAGCGAGCATGAAAGACCTCTCTCGCCGGCCCGACCGCGAAGCATTCACCTGCCTCGAATGCGTAGATGCCTCCGAGAGTATCGAGTTCGAAGCGCGGCTCTGATTCGGCAGGATGGAGGTTTTCCACATACCCTCCGACGATATAGTAAATGCGGCTATCGTCCCGGACCGACGCGTAGATCCACATTGGACCGAGTTTCCAATTCTCGACGCCCTGGAACTGCTTGCATTTCGGTAGCAAGTCGTTCTGAAGCAAGTCAAAACCTGTACTTGCTGCATCGTAGCGCATACCAAGCACGGGCTCCTGCAAAATTCGCGGTGGCGTCGCGACTGCGCTCGCTACCTGACTGGCCTGGTAGGCAATCGTGGACGCGAGTATCAGGATGCGAAAGCTAGTGACGATAGACGGCATATTGTGGCCTTACTTTACGATAAGCAGGGCCGGCCCAGAAATCCCTTTGGATGAAGTCGGAAATCCACTGTTGACCGTCGTAGCCAGCGATATGGCCGGCATCCACAGCGTTTCCAGACCATGGTTCCATGACCATGATATCGCCACGGATGAAATTGAAGTGGTCCGGGTCGTCTACCGTTATCTTGTGAAACCCAAGACCCATCAAGGTATCTCCATACAGCTTTGCCTTTCGTGGATAATCAGCGGGGATGTCTGCGCCTCCACCTTCCTCAAGCGCTCGTCGCACATACTTTGCGCATTCACCATATCGCCCATCTGTTCGTATGTGCTTGCGCAAATAATCGGTGAATCCGTTCAAGTCGATTTGCATGTTTTGCTCCCCTAGACAATCCTGTTGGACGACAGATCCCAGCCGCCGGTGGTGTTGCCGCCAGCGCCGCCGCCGATTTTTTGCTGGGTGTACTTCCACTTGATCTTTGCGTACTTCAAGTTGACGGTCTCGGACAGATAGGACTCGTCACCGCCCAGGTGCGGCTTGACCATGCCGACCAGGACGTTTTCCATCTCGACCTCAAAGTACTTGACGCGCGCGCCGTCGCCGTCGGCACGAAAAAATTCCAGCTTCGCCTTTGGGATGGTCTTGCCCATCGCGCAGGTCTGCATCAAGATCGGCGAGGACAGGTCGGCGATTTTCGAGAACGAGATGTCCGATAGCTCGGCCCGCTCGGCGGTATGGCCGCCACCGGTCGATGCGCTCGCGCTTTTCGGCTGGTGCACGCCCCAATGCACGCCCGTCACCTCGATCCAGTCCTTGTGCTTGTCGTCCATCGACTCGCCTTTGATCCCGTCGATCTGGAGATAGACATCGATTGCCATGTTTCCTCCTTGAGCGGATTGCTTGGTTCGGAGGGGAATTGTTGCTCGGGGCGCCGAACGAAAAATTGTTGAAGCTCAAGCTCCAGAGCTGACGACAGGGAGGTGTTTGCGATCAAGCAAATGAGGTGCTCACCTTGCCGCGTCTTGCCGAGCAGGGACACAGCCTCCTTGGGCGCGCCTATCCTGATCAGGGCCGCGCGTTCGGCGCTTGCCACACCCGGTACGGTCTGCTATGTTGCCGCCACAACTTACTATTTTGGAAATGGCCGATGCGAATCACAGTGCGCGACATCCTGCTTGTCCTTCCCCTTGTCGCCAGCAACGCGTTTGGCGCATCGGTCCCAACGAACGGCGTCGAGTTGACGCGAACCGCTTATGGCGTCGTGCATGTGCGTGCCGACAATTTCCGGGGAATGGCTTATGGGCTCGCGTATGCCTACGCGCAAGACAATCTTTGCATGTTTGCCGACAGCGTCCTCACCGCACGTGGCGAACGCTCGAAATTTTTCGGACCAAAAGCGCGTGCAACGAAGTCGATCAATGGCGAGTACGGCGTGGCCAGTGCCTTCCTTAGTGTCGACAATGAGGAAAGTGATTTCTTTTTCAAGGGCTACCTTGATCCCGCTCAGCTCAGTGCCGGCTATGCGCTGGCCTCGCCGGAGGCGCGTGAGCTGTTAAGCGGTTATGTCGCCGGCTACAATCGCTATCTGAGCGACAATGCCGGAAAATTTCCCGCTGCGTGCAAGGACGCGAAGTGGGTGCGTCCAATCACGGTCGAGGACATGCATCTTGTTCTTGCCGATAAGGCGCTGCATGCGTCCGGCGAGATCTTTGCCCGCGAGATCGTCAATGGCGCGCGCGCAGCGCCAAAGGGAGCCACTGCAATGAATACCACCCCGGTGACGCAGTGGGATGGCCGCACACCTGACGTGTCTTTTGTTGAAAGCATGCTGGCGGCAATCGCCGACGGACAGCTCGGCAGTAATGGCTTGGCATTGGGCAAAGACACGACAGTCAATGGCCGCGGCCTGCTGCTCGGCAACCCGCACTTTCCATGGACCAGCACGGACCGCTTTTATCAGGTCCACTTGACGGTGCCAGGGAAATATGACGCCATGGGTGTGAGCTACGGCCCAATGCCGCTGGTGACGATTGGGTTTAACAAGGACGTGGCGTGGACCCACACCGTGACAACGGCCAAGCATTTCACGACATTCCGGCTCGCGCTTGACCCGAACGACAAGACCGGAACGACCTATTTGTACGACGGCAAGGCTGAGAAATTGGCCGCGCGCACAGTGACCGTCGAGCGCCTGCAAGCTGATGGGACGACTGACAAGCTTAGTAAGACCTTCTATTCAAGCCGGCACGGTGCCGTGATCGATAAGCCGGACGCGGACATGCAGTGGAATTCCGAATACGTCTATGTATTGGGCGATCCCAACCGCTATAACACGCGCATGTTGGACCAATGGCTCGGCATCGCGACTGCGCACAGTGTGAAGGAAATTAAAAAGTCGCTCGATGCCGTCGTCGGCATACCTTGGGTCAACCTGATCGCAGCCGACCGCGACGGCAATACCTTGTTCGCCGATGCCAGTGTGGTGCCCCACGTAACGGATGAGCAGTTCCACGCGCCCTGCATGATCGCGCCGCGCCTGTTCATGCTCGACGGCTCGCGCGGCGCATGCAACTGGGGCCAGGATCAGGCGACGCCAGCCGGGATTTTCTCTCCCGCCAATTCGCCAGCCTTAGCCCGCGCCGATTATGTGGGCAATTCAAACGACAGCTATTGGATGACAAATCCGGCAGCGCCGCTTACCGGGCCCGCTCCCCACGGCTATTCGCCCATGTACGGACGGCACCATGTCGAGCAATCGCTGCGCACGCGCATCGGATTCAAGCAATTGAATCAAGCCTTGGCGCGCTCTCCGAAATTGGGCGCCAGCGATGTGCAGGCGCTGATGTTTGCCAATCGGGTGTACGTGGCCGAACTGTTGCTGCCCGAGCTTTTGCAGTCGTGTACGGCCAGCACCGACAAATCCTTGATCGAGGCGTGCGCGGTCTTGAAGGCTTGGGATAAACGGGCCGACCTCGATAGCCGTGGCGCAATCCTGTTCCGTGATTTCTGGTTTCGCGCCGCGCGTGTGCCCGCACGCTGGGCAGTGCCGTTCAATGATGCCGATCCGATCAATACGCCATATGGACTTGCGCCTCAGGCCGGCGAACAAATGCTCGCCGCCTTGAGGGACGCGGCACTTGGATTGAATGCGAAGAATATTCCACTCGACGCGAGAATGGGGGACTACCAGGACGATCTGCGCCACGGCTTGCGCGTGCCAATTCATGGCGGATATGGCAACCCTGATGGCGTGTACAACGCGATGTCGGTTGGGGGCGCCGTCCCTGACGCCCACGGCTATCACAACGTGGAACACGGGGCCAGCTATTTGCAGACGGTGGGCTTCGACGCGAGCGGCCCGGTGGCGCAGGCGATGCTGGTATATGGGCAATCGACCGACCCCAAGTCCGAACACTACGCGGACCAGCTTGGCTTGTATTCACGCAAGCAATGGCAAGAATTGCCTTTCACCGAAACGCAGATCAAGGCTGACCCGCAGCGCAAGGTCACGACCTTGATTGAATAAGTGTTGGCGCCGACGCAAAACCGTGAACCTTTTCCGCCCGAACCGGCATTGACGGGAACGCGCCCACCGCTGCGGCGGTGAGCGCGATGGCGTGCGCGGGTGTAATATCTTGCTGCTGCCTTCACGCGGCGCGCTAAGGCACGCCCTTTCTTGCGCCAGACGGCGCTGGCGCTTTATTGGTTAGGAAATAAGAAAACATGCTCCATATTTCATTTCGCGCATTGACGCGCGCGGCGCTCGCGCTGGCGCTCGGTTTCGCTTGCCTGCTCGGCATGCAGGCGCAGGCCGACGAGGAATTCCTCGACCCCGCCCTCGCTTTCAAGTTTTCGGCCCGCATGGTCGACGCGAACACGGTCGCCGTCACCTACGACATCGCCGACGGCTACTATATGTACCGCGAGCGCTTCAAATTCAGCGCCACCGGCGCCACGCTGGGCGCTCCAGCCATCCCCGCCGGCAAAGTCAAGTTTGACGAAACGTTCCAGAAAAACGTGGAAACCTACCGCCACAGCATCACCATCAAGATCCCGGTGTCGGCCAGTGGCAGTTTCACCCTCAGCGCCACCGGGCAAGGCTGCGCCGACAAGGGCTTGTGCTACGCGCCGCAGGAATCGAAAGTGCAACTGATCGGCGCTCCGGCGGCGGCCGGCACGCTCAAGACGGGCGCCGCCGACGCGGCTCCCGCCGCCACGGCGCCCGCTGTGGCGCCTGTGGTATCGGCATCGGCTGGCCCGGTGTCGATACCACAGGCGCCGGCCGGCGCGGCCAGCCAGAGCGAGCTTGGCAGCATCGAATCGGTCCTGCGCGGGGGCAAGTTGATCGCCATCCTCCCCGTCTTCCTGTTGCTCGGCCTGGGCTTGGCGTTCACCCCTTGCGTGCTGCCAATGGTACCGATCCTGTCCTCGATCATCGTGGGCGAGGGCGCGCAGGCGAGCCGCTCGCGCGGCTTTATCTTGTCGGTCAGCTACGCGCTGGGCATGGCCATCGTCTACACGGCGCTCGGCGTGGCGGCCGGCCTGCTGGGCGAAGGTTTGGCCGCGGCCCTGCAAAACCCCTGGGTGCTGGGCGTGTTTGGTCTGTTGCTGGTGGCGATGGCCATGTCGATGTTCGGCTACTACGAGCTGCAAGTGCCCGGCGCGCTCCAGACCAAGCTGGCGCAGGCATCCGACCGCCAATCCTCGGGCAAGCTGTTGGGCGTGTTCGTGATGGGCGCGATCTCGGCCCTGATCGTCGGCCCCTGCGTGGCGGCCCCGCTGGCCGGCGCCTTGCTCTACATCAGCCAAACGCGCGACGTCTTCATAGGTGGCAGCGCCCTGTTCGCCATGGCGATCGGCATGAGCATTCCCTTGCTGCTGGTGGGTGTGTCGGCCGGTTCCCTGCTGCCGCGCGCCGGCGCCTGGATGAATTCCGTCAAGCGCTTCTTCGGCGTGCTGATGCTGGCCATGGCCTTGTGGCTAGTCTCGCCCGTGTTGCCGCCACTGCTGCAAATGCTGGGCTGGAGCGCGCTCGGCCTGGGCTACGGCGCCTACCTGCTGCGCGCGCGCGGCCACTGGGCTGGCTTGGCCCTTGGCCTGTTGGCCGTCGTGTTCGGCGCGGTACAACTGGTGGGCCTTGCCAGCGGCGGGCGCGACGCCCTCGCGCCCTTGGCCCATCTGCGCGGCGCGCCGGTCCAGGGCGTCGCCTTCCAGCGTATCAAAACCACGGCCCAGCTCGACGCAGCGCTGGCCCAGACTGGCGGCAAGACGGTCATGCTCGACTTCTACGCCGACTGGTGCGTCTCGTGCAAGGAAATGGAAAAGCTCACCTTCATCGACCCGGCCGTCCAGGCGCGCCTGGCCAATACCGTGCTGCTGCAAGTGGACGTGACGGCCAATGACGCCGACGACAAAGCCATGCTCAAGCGCTTCCATCTGTTCGGCCCGCCCGGCATCATCTTGTTCAACCGCAGCGGCCAGGAAATCGCGGACGCGCGCGTGATCGGTTTCCAGGACGCGGAAAAATTCCAAGCCTCGCTATCGAAGCTTGCCATGTAAAAAAGGGAGCAAGGCGCTCCCTTTCTTGTGCCGGCGGCGCCGATCAATGGTGCATCATCATGCCCATGTGGCTGGGCCCGTGCGCGCCGCCCATCACGTTATCGTCAAACACTTTCTTTTGCTCGGGCGTGAGCACCGCGTAAAACGTTTTCAGCGCGGCCAGATGTCCTTCCATCGTCGTGATGTGGGTGCGCGTGGCGGTAAGCGCGTGTTCCAGGCGATCCGGCGCGGGCATCGCGGCGATGGCAGCGCGATCCGGGTGCTGCATGGCGCCAGCGGCCGGCGTGATGGCCGCCACATAGGTCGTCCACGCCCCCTCTTGCGCCGCGCTCAGCTTGAGTTTGTCGTGCAGCATGGCCATGCGGTGGGTAAACATCTCGGCCATATGCGCTTGCATTTTTTCCTGGCGCGCGGCGGCGCCGTGGCGCCCTTCGTCGGCATGGGCGCTCAAGGCGGTGCCCGCGCCCATGCTCAAGACGGCCAGGCCGATCAACAGGGTTTTGCGTAATGTTTTCATTTCAATTCCTTTATTCACGAAGGAGGGGTGAGGTGTGTGGGCGGGCCAGAACAAACCCTTGCACATGCAGTGTATTCTGTTCTCCCGATGTTTCCACCACGTTTCTTTTGATTCATAATTTGTATCAATTTGTTTCGTGGCGCGGCTCCAATACAAGCCGATACAAAAGCGCTGTTCAGGGGCGTTTGAAGTGGCGATAATCGTAGCCATGGAGACCTTGACCCCGATTCTGATCGTCGACGACGATCGTGACATCCGCACCCTGCTGGCCGATTATCTCGAAACGAATGGCTACCGCGCCCTGTGCGCGGCCGATGGCCCGGCCATGTGGAAGGCGCTCGACGAGGCGCGCCCCGAATTGATCGTGCTCGACCTGAACCTGCCCGGCGACGACGGCTTGACCTTGTGCCGCAAGCTGCGCGCCAGCTCGGCCCTGCCAGTCATCATGCTGACCGCGCGCAGCGAACCGCTCGACCGCATCCTGGGACTGGAGATGGGCGCCGACGACTACCTGCCCAAGCCCTTCGAGCCGCGCGAGCTGCTCGCGCGCATCCGCAGCGTGCTGCGCCGCAGCCACGCGATGCCCTCGAACGCGCCGGCCGACAAGGCCCAGCAAATCCGCTTTTCCGGCTGGACCCTGGACTTGACGGCGCGCCATCTGCTCAACCCGGACGGCTTGGTGATCATGCTCTCGGGCGCCGAGTTCCGCCTGCTGCGCGTGTTCCTCGAGCACCCCAACCGCGTGCTCAACCGCGACCAACTGCTCAACCTCACCCAGGGCCGCGACGCCGACCCTTTCGACCGTTCGATCGACATCCAGATCAGCCGCCTGCGCCAAAAGCTGGGAGAGGATGCGCGCCTGCCGCAAATCATCAAAACGGTGCGCAACGGCGGCTATGTGCTGGCCGGGCAGGTCAGCGTGGAGCCCTGCGCATGAGGGATTTTTTCGGCTCGATGACCGGGCGTGTGTTCCTGACCCTGGTGATCGGCATCGCCGCCGCCGCCCTGCTGGCCCAGTGGTTGGCCGAGAACGAGCGGGTGCACGCGGTGGCCCAGTTCCGTGATTCGCAAGCGCTCGAACGGGCCGAGGAAGTGATACAGACCGCCGACGTGGTGGCGGCCCCGTCGCGCCAGGCTTACCTGGGCGTGATCCACAGCCGCGTGCTGCGTCTCGAGCTGGGCGAAGCCGGCGCGGCGCTCGCGCCCGTGCGCAGCGAATTTGCCAACGCGCTGGCCACCCGCCTGGGCCCGGCCTTCCAGGTCGCCTCGCTGGTGGCGCGTCCGCCCGCCTGCGAGCAGGCGCACGAGAATGGCATGGGCATGGGCATGGGCATGGGCGCGGGCGTGGGTGCGACTCCGCGCACGATCTGCGAAGGCGCCGCCGTGCACCTGCGCGACGGCCAACTGCTGCACCTGTCGATGCTGCCGCCGCGCAATCCGCCGGGAGGACCGCGCCGCCAACTGCTCACCACCACCACCGGCATCCTGTTCCTCTTGATCATCGCGATCCTGGCCTACCTGGTCGCGCGCATGAGCACGCGCCCGCTCAAGCAGCTGGCGCAGGCGGCCAAGGACCTGGGCAACGACATCAACCACGCGCCCCTGGTGTTGGCGGGCGCGAGCGAAATCCGGCAAGCGAGCGCCGCCTTCAACGCCATGCAGGCGCGCATCCGCCAGTACATTTTCCAGCGCACCCAGATGCTCGCTGCCATCACCCACGACTTGCAAACCCCGCTCACGCGCTTGCGCCTGCGTCTGGAAAAAGTGGCCGACGCGGAATTGCAGGAGCGTTTGATCGGCGACCTGTCGGCCATGCAGGCGATGGTGCGCGAAGGCCTGGACCTGGCGCGCTCGATGGACACCACCGAGGCGATGCAGGCGCTCGACCTCGATTCCCTGCTTGACAGCGTGTGCGCCGACGCCGCCGACGCCGGCCAGCAAGTGCGCTTGGACGGGCGTGCGGCCATGAAGCTGATGGGCCGTCCGATGGCCATGCGGCGCTGCCTGTCCAACCTGATCGACAACGCCCTCAAGTACGGCCAGCACGCCAACGTGACGGTCGAGCGCCTGGTGGGCGCGGCGCGCGTGCGCATCCGCGACGACGGCCCCGGCATCGCGCCCGAGGAATTGGCGCGCGTGTTCGAACCGTTCTACCGGGTCGACACCTCGCGCTCGCGCGAGTCCGGCGGCACCGGCCTGGGGCTGACGATCGCGCGCAACATCGCCGAGCAGCACGGCGGCAGCATCTTGCTGGCCAACCACCCGCAGGGCGGCTTGGAAGTGACCCTGATGCTGCCCGAGTATTACGCCGCTTGAATTACGCGGCGTGAAAGCCCGGGCGAGCGGCCCCCGGCGGCGTCCCGGTATGCGACAATGCAGTTCCTTGGAGCAACGACGCCTGCCAAAATGATCAACCCGAACCGCCGCGGCGCGCGGCTTTTGACGCCATGAAATTCAAGCACTTCGCCGCCCTCGCCGGCGCCTTCGCCCTCGCCGGCGCTGCCTTTTGGTACCAGAACGCCGCCTCCAGCCAGGCACCCTTGAAAAGCGGGGGGCAGCCGCCCGTGGTGGTGGGCGTGGTCGCGCCGCTGCGCCAGGACGTGCCGGTGGTGGTCACGGCCAGCGGCAGCGTCAGCCCTGTCAGCATGGTGGACTTGCGCGCGCAAACGAGCAGCATCATCCGCCAGGTGCACATCAAGGAAGGCCAGTTCGTGAAAGCGGGCGCGCTGATGTTTTCGCTCGACGACCGGCTCGACCGCGCCAACGTGGACAAGGCCGTGGCCCAGGTGGCGCGCGACCAAGCCAGCGTGCAAGACCTCGAACGCCAAGTCAAGCGCGGCGAGGAATTGTTCGGGCAGAAATTCATCGCGCAAAGCGCCGTCGACACCCAGCGTAGCGCGCTCGAGGCGGCGCGCGCGCAGCTTGCGTCCGACAAGGCGGGGGCCCAGGCCAGCCGCGTGAGCGAGAGCTACGCCACCATCCGCGCGCCCATGGCCGGGCGGGTTGGCGCCATCGGCGTGTACGCCGGCAGCCTGGTGCAGCCAGCCACCTCGCTCACCACCATCACCCAGCTCGATCCGATCAATGTCGCCTTCACCTTGCCGGAGGCGAACTTGGCCGCGCTGCTGGCGGCGCAACAGCGCGGCCCGGTGCGGGTCGACGCCGGCGAGGGAGCGGCCAGCGCGCGCGGCCTGCTCAGCTTTGTCGACAACACGGTCGATCCCGTCTCCGGCACCATCCGCATCAAGGCCCAGTTCGACAACCATGACGGCCAGATGTGGCCGGGCCAGTATCTCGACACGCGCGTGACGGTCAGCACACTCAAGGACGCGCTGGTCATCCCGCAGGCGGCCATCATCACCAACACACGCGGCACCTTCGTGTACACGGTTGGGGCGGACGAGACCGCGCAGCAGCGCCCGGTGGCGCGCCTGCACGCCTTCGGCTTGATGGCTGCCGTTAGCGGCCTGGCCGGCAACGAGAAAGTCATCACCGACGGCAAGCAAAACCTTCGCCCTGGTAGCAAGGTGCGCATTGCCGAGCCGGCGGCGGCGGGCGGCGCCGTGCCGTCCAAAGGCAGCAGAGGCGACAAAGGCGGCAAGACAGGTGTGGCAGGCACGGCAGGTACGGCAAGCCAGGCCGAAAAAGGCGCGGCGCCATGAACTTGTCCGAGCTATGCATCCGGCGCCCCATCATGGTGGTGCTGCTCTCGCTCAGCCTGATCCTGGCCGGCGTGCTGGCCTACAGCGCCATCCCGGTGGCCGCGCTGCCGAGCTTTAACACGCCCGTCATCAACGTCTCGGCCAACCTGGCCGGCGCCAGCCCGGAGACGATGGCGTCCTCGGTGGCGCTGCCGCTCGAGAAGCAGTTCTCCAATATCGCAGGCTTGGCCGTCATCACTTCCACCAGCGTGCAGGGCGAGACCAACCTCACGTTGGAATTTGACGCCGCCATCGATGTCAACGCCGCCGCCGTCGACGTGCAGGCGGCGCTGCTGCGCGCGCAGCGCTCGCTGCCGGTGGAGATGACGGAGTTGCCTTCCTACCGCAAGGTTAACCCGGCCGACGCGCCGGTGCTGTTCATGGCCATGACTTCGCCCTCGCTGAACCTGTCGGAGTTGAACGACTACGCCGAGAACTTGGTCGCGCCCAACCTGTCGACCCTGCCCGGCGTGGCCCAGGTGACGGTCAACGGCCAGAAGCGCTTCGCCGTGCGCATCCACACCAGCGCCGCGCGCATGAACGCGCGCAACCTCACGCTTGACGAGCTGGCCGCCGCCGTGCGCGCGGCCAACGCCAATTCACCGCTCGGCATTTTGGACGGCCCCAGTCAAACCTTGACGATCCAGGGCAACGCCCAACTGATGAAGGCGGCCGAATTCGCCGAGCTGGTCGTCGCCATCCGCAACGGCTTGCCGGTGCGCTTGAAGGATGTGGCCAGCGTCGAGGATAGCTTCCAGTCGGTCAAGACGGCCGGTAGCTACAACGGCGAGCGCTCGATCGTGTTGCTGGTGCAGCGCCAACCCAACGCCAACACGGTGCAAGTGGTCGACGAAGTGCGCAAGCTGCTGCCGCGCTTCCAAGCCCAGCTGCCCGGCTCGATTTCGATCAATCTGGTCAACGACCGCTCGGTCTCGATCCGCGCCGCCATCCACGACGTCAACGTGACGCTGGCGCTGACGGTGGCGCTGGTGGTGCTGGTGATCTTCCTGTTCTTGCGGCGCGCCGCCGCCACCTTCATCCCGGCCATCACGATGCCGATCTCCTTGCTGGGGGCGCTGGCGCTGCTGTACGCGCTCGGCTACAGCCTGGACAACATCTCGCTGTTGGGGATCACGCTGGCGGTGGGCCTGGTGGTCGACGACGCCATCGTGGTGCTCGAAAATATCGTGCGCCACATCGAGCTGGGCAAAAGCCCGCTGGCCGCGTCCCTGGTGGGCGCGCGCGAGATGGGTTTCACCATCGTCTCGATCTCGGTCTCGCTGGTGGCCGTGTTCATCCCGATCTTCTTCATGCCCGGTGTGATCGGTTTGCTGTTCCACGAATTCGCGGTGGTGGTGGCGCTGTCGATCCTGGTATCGGCGCTGGTGTCCTTGACCCTGGTGCCGATGCTGGCGAGCCGCCTGCTGCCAGCCAACGCCCACGCCGCCGAGGGCAACGACACCTTCATCGGCCGCCACTTCGAGGCCCTGTTCAGTTGGACGCGCGACGCCTACGTGCGCACGCTCGACATCGCGCTGGCCCACCGCAGCATCGTGCTGCTGGTGGCGCTGGGCACCTTCGCCTTGACGGCGGCCTTGTACGCGTCGATCCCGAAAGGCTTCTTCCCCGAGGAAGACCTGGGCCAGATCCGGGTCAGCACCGAGGCGGCCGAGGACGTCTCGACCGCCGCCATGATGGTGCTGCAAGAGCGCGTGGCCGCCATCATCAAGGCCGACCAGAATGTGCAGGACGTGACCTCGTTCATGAGCGGCGGTAATTCCGGGCGCATGTTCCTGGTGCTCAAACCGCGCGGCGAGCGCGTCAAGATGACGGCCGTGCTTGACGGCTTGCGCAAGTCCACGCGCGCCGTGCCCGGGGTGGCCGTGTACCTGTCCCCGATTCAAAATCTGCAGCTGGGCGGGCGCCCCAGCAAGAGCCGCTATCAATACACGCTGCAAAGTGTGAGCCCGGACGCCTTGAGCGAATGGGCCGGGCGCTACCTCGAGCAGATGCGGGGCGACCCGATTTTCCGCGACGTCACCAGCGATTCGCAAAACCGCGGCTTGCAGGCGAACCTCAAGATCGACCGCGACAAGGCGGCCATGTTGGGGCTGGCGATCGCGGACGTGCGCAGCGCCCTTTACGGCGCGTTTGGCGAGCGCCAGGTGTCGTCGATCTATTCGTCGGCCGCCACTTATTCCGTGATCATGGAGGCGGCCGACGCCGACCGCCAGTTCGACGACGCGCTCGCGCGCGTGGCCGTGCGCAGCAAGAGCGGCGCCCTGGTGCAGCTGTCGAGCTTTGCCACCATTTCGCGCACCGTCGGCCCCAGCGCCGTCAACCACCAGGGCCAGTTGCAGGCGATCACGCTCTCGTTCAACCTGGCGCCGGACGCGCCGCTGGGCTTGGCGACCGCCCACATCGAGCGCATGGGCCATGACATGAAGCTGCCCGCCTCCATCATCACCAAGTACGGCGGCGACGCGGCCGTATTCCAGGATTCGCAATCGTCGCAGATCATCCTGATCGCCGCCGCGCTGGGCGTGATCTACGTGCTGCTGGGCGTGCTGTACGAAAGCTTCATCCACCCGGTGACGATCCTGGCCGGCTTGCCCTCGGCGGCGGTGGGCGCGCTGCTCGCCTTGCGCCTTGGCGGCCACGACCTGACCATGATCGCCATCATCGGCATCCTGATGCTGATCGGGATCGTCAAGAAAAACGCGATCATGATGATCGACTTCGCCCTGCACGTGCAGCGCGAGCAGGGCGTGGCGCCGGCGCAGGCGATCCGCCAGGCGTGCATCCTGCGTTTTCGGCCCATCATGATGACGACCCTGGCCGCCTTGATGGGCGCGCTGCCGATCGCGCTGGGCCTGGGCGCGGGCGCCGAGCTGCGCCAGCCGCTGGGCTTGGCGGTGGTGGGCGGTTTGCTGTTCTCGCAAGTGATCACGCTCTACATCACGCCCGTGATTTACCTGTTCCTGGACCGTTTCAGTGGCAGCGGGCCGATGACGCATGCCCAGCTGGCCCGCGAGGAAGTCGGGCATTGAGGGGCCGCGCCGGGAAAAACGGCGCGCCCGGTGCTGCCAATCGCGTCTTGGGTATCGGATCGCGCGTCTTTTGGGCGCCGCTGATACATACGGTAACAACCCTCAAGAACGCGATCTTGTAGACTGCTGTGCTTGACCGGCCGCGTGGGTGGCCGTTCCCGGCGTTTGCAAAAGCAGCCGAGTCTGGCAAACTTGCCGCACTTCGCGCCCTTTGCGTCATTTTGTGGTCGCAGCACCGAGAAAGCCGTCTTCATTTTGTCTGACCATAGCCATCCATCGTCGTCCAGTAGCGAATTTTGCGAGCATTGCGGCCAGCGCCTGCCGCCAAGTTACGGCACGCCGCGCACCAACAAGGGTAGCTTGGGCGCGGTGGTGCTGGTGCACTTGCTGCTGCTTGGCGCCTTCATCTACTACGACACTATCGTCAAGAAGACGGCGCGCCCGCTCAGCGGGGCTCTGGTGTACCTGTCCGCGCCGGCCAAACCCAAGCCCAAGCAACAGGAGCAGGCGCGCCCGCCAATCAAGATGCTCGAGCGCGTGATGACGCCGCGTCTGCCCAATAGCATCACCATCCCCTTCGACAAGCCGGTCGAGCCCATCGTGATCGAGAAAAAGACCCCGGTTACCGAGACCGCGGTCGATATGGAGGCTTACATCAACGCGCGCCGCAAGGCGCGCGGGCAAAGCAGCGAGCCGGCGCCGGAAACGGACGCCGAGCGCGGCGTGCGCATCGCCAAGGCCAATATCGCGGCGGCCAACGCGCGCAGCAATGGCGGCGACGCCAACGACACCGGCGGCGTGTTCGAGGTGCGCGACAAGAGCTTTGCCAGCGCGACCGTCAAGTTCCGCGGCTGGAACACCAACTTCAAGCGCCGCTGGCTGCAAGAGGTGAAGGTTGAGCTGGGCAAGGAGGTCGACATCGAGACGGCGATCGTGCGCAAGATGATCGAATTGATCCGCAAGGAAAAGAAGGGCGACTTCACGTGGGAGTCGCAGCGCCTGGGGCGCGCGGTGCCGATGAGCGCGCGCATCGAAGACACGGCCGAACTCGAAGCCTTCCTGTTCAAGGAGATGTTCCCCGAATACCGGCCGCCGCGCCACTAAGTTAAGCCAGTAGTGCGGGCAGCAGTGCGGGCGTTAGTGCGCGCCACCAAACGATCAAAATTGGGCCTGGTACCGGAGCAAAGCGGCCACGAGCACGCACATCAATATCAGCGTCGCCATCGCGATGAGGCTTTCCTTCATGGGCTTGGCCAGTCGTGGGCGCGCGAACATCCAGACCACGCCGCCCGCCAGCGCCCATACTAGCAGTGCCGCGGCGTAGCCGTACTTTGAACGCAGCTTGACCTGCTCCGCAACGCCCATGAAAAGTCCCAATACAAAGAACACGATGACATGACGCTTGGCCCAATTGGGCGCGGTGAGGCGCGCATGGCAGGCCGGGCATGTGGAACCGAGGCCAATTGCCGCCACGAGCATCGACCAGCGCGACACGGTGCGCGCTTCACATTGTGGGCAGCTTAGCGCTTGCATAGGGCCCCCACGCTTACGGCTGTGCCGCGCGCGCCTTGAGCAGGCGCGCGATGTCGCGCGCGAAGTAGGTCAGCACGCCATCGGCGCCGGCGCGCTTGAAAGCCACCATCGCCTCCATCATCACCTTGTCGTGGTCGAGCCAGCCGTTTTGCGCGGCCGCCTTGAGCATCGCGTACTCGCCGCTGACCTGGTAGGCGAAGGTCGGCACCTTGAACTGGTCCTTGACCCGGCGCACCACGTCCAGGTAGGGCATGCCCGGCTTGACCATTACCATGTCGGCGCCCTCGGCGATGTCGAGCGCCACTTCACGCAGCGCCTCGTCGCCATTGGCCGGGTCCATCTGGTAGGTGCTCTTGTCGCTCTTGCCCAGGTTGCCGCTGGAGCCGACCGCGTCGCGGAAGGGCCCGTAAAAGCTCGACGCGTACTTGGCCGAGTAAGCCATGATGCGGGTGTGAATGAAGCCGTTCGACTCGAGGGCCGCGCGGATCGCGCCGATGCGCCCATCCATCATGTCCGACGGCGCCACCACGTCGGCGCCCGCTTGCGCGTGGCACAGGGCCTGGCGGATCAGCATGAGCACGGTTTCATCGTTGACGACGTAGCCGCCCGCGTCGATCAAGCCGTCCTGGCCGTGGCTGGTGTAGGGATCGAGCGCCACGTCGGTCAGGATGCCCAGCTCGGGAAAGCGGCGCTTCAGTTCGCGCACGGCGCGCGGCACCAGGCCGTCCGGATTGGCCGCCTCCGCCCCGTCCGGGGTTTTCAGCGCGGCGTCGATGACGGGGAACAGGGCCAGCACCGGTATGCCCAGGTTCACGCAATCTTGCGCCACTTCCATCAGCAAATCGATCGACACGCGTTCCACGCCCGGCATCGATGGCACCGGCTCGCGCAGGTTCACACCGTCGCGGAAAAACACCGGATAGATCAGGTCGGCCGTGGTGACGACGTTCTCGCGCATCAGGGCGCGCGAGAAGGGATCACGGCGCATGCGGCGCAGGCGCGTTGCTGGGTAGTGTTCTGGGTGGGTCATCGTGAATTATCCAAAAATGAAAAGTCAGTGATGCTGCTAAATGGCGGGCCGGCCGTGTTTTCGGTGCGCTCAATTGCTCGCTTAAATTTGCAAAAAGCTTGCAAGCAAGCGCGCAACCAAGCGCGCAACTAAGCTTGCGGGTCGGCCTGCGGTTCGGCTGGCGCAGCCTCGTCCCCGTCCGCCTGGTCCAGGCCGAGCAGTTCGAGGATCTTGTCGTTCGCTTCCTCCAGCCCGGTGCGCTTGAGGGCCGAGAACAGCTGCACCGTGAACGGGAAGCCTACACCATCCTCGTCCACGTAACTGTCGAGGGTGGAGCGGGCTTGGCGCAGCGCGTTGGTCATCTCGTTGCGGTTGAGCTTGTCGACCTTGGTCAAGATGCAGTGGATCGGCTTGCCAGTGGGCGCGAACCACTCGAGCATCTGGATGTCGAGTTCGGTGAAGGGGCGGCGCGAATCCATGATCAGCACCAGAGCGGCGAGCTGGTCGCGCTGCTGCACGTAGTCGCCCAACAGGCGCTGCCAGTGCAGCTTGGCCGTGCCCGACACTTCGGCGTAGCCGTAGCCGGGCAAGTCGACCAGCAAGCCTTCGATTTCCTCGACCACGGTGGCATCCTTGCGGTGCATGGCCACGTGCGAGCCGCCGATCGAAAAGTAATTGATGTGCTGGGTGCGCCCCGGAGTCTTGGACGCGAACGCCAAGCCCTTCTGATTGCACAGCAAGTTGATGGCGGTCGATTTGCCGGCGTTCGAACGCCCGGCGAAGGCGATTTCCGGCACCGTGGTGTGGGGCAGGTCGGCCAATTGATTGACGGTCCTGAAGAAGCGGGCTTGCCAGAGTTTGGACATGGAATAAGGTGAAAATGCAACAAAAGGGGGCGTTAACCCAAGCAAGCTATTGTACAATACGGGGTTACGAATTGTTGCAATGCAAAAGTCATGCCGTCCCCCACAGCCTGGAAAAGGCTGCGCGGACGCCACACAATGTCCATCAATCGAATTTTTGACTAGTCTCAGGGTGTTTGAATGAATCGTGCGTTTCTAAAATCCTTGTTGCTCGCAGCCCTGGCCGTGTCCAGTCTGGCGGGCGCCGCCGAAGAACCAAAAGCGGCAGCAGTTGTCGCCAAGGTCGATCCCGCCAAGGGCGAAGCCCTGTACACCAACGGCGACGCCGCGCGCGGCATTCCCGCTTGCGTGTCGTGCCACGGCGCCGGCGGCAATTCCACGATTTCGGCCAATCCCAAGTTGGCCGCGCAGCACGACGCTTACCTGGTCAAGCAATTGGCCGATTTCACCACGGCCAACCGCAACCAGGCCGTGATGACGACCTACGCCAAGATGCTGAGCGACGATGAAAAGAAAAACGTCGCCGCCTTTCTGTCGACCCAGGCTGCCAAGCCGGGCGCGGCCAAGAACAAGGACATCGTCGATCTGGGCAAGAAGATCTACCGTGGCGGTATCGCCGAGAAGGGCGTCGCCGCCTGCGCCGGCTGCCATGGCGCCGCTGGCGCCGGCATTCCGGCCCAGTATCCGCGCGTGGCTGGCCAGCACCAGGATTACACGGTTGCCACTCTGGGCTTGTTCAAGTCGGGCGCGCGCAAGAACAGCGTGCAAATGACGGCCCTGGCCAAGCGCATGTCGGACGAAGAAATGAAGGCCGTGGCCGATTACATCGCCGGCTTGAAGTAAGCGAGCAGGGAACGGGCGCGCAGCGCCTGGCCCGCGAAACACCAATGAGGGCGGCGGCGCGCAAGCGGGCTGCCCTTTTTGTTAGGATGGCCGCTGTGCGCGGCGGTCTTTGGGAATGTGGCAAACATGAGTAGTACCTCAAACACGGGCGGCATCGAACTGCGGACCCGCCACCGCGCCTTGGCCGAGGCCATCGAGCTGCTCTCCTCGATGCGCTTTGCCATCACCATGCTGGTGATGGTGGCCATATCCGCCATCATCGGCACGGTGATGAAGCAGGGCGAGCCGATGGGCAACTACGTGAACCAGTTCGGGCCGTTCTGGTTCGAGGTTTTCAACAAGATCGGCTTGTACGCGTTGTATTCGGCGTGGTGGTTCATCTTGATCCTGCTGTGCCTGGTGGTGTCGACCTCGCTGTGCCTGATCCGCAATACGCCCAAGATGATCAAGGACATGCGCAGCTGGCGCGAGCAGGTGCGTGAAGAGTCCTTGCGCAACTTCCACCACAAGACCGTATGGACGGCGCCGCTCGCGCGCGCGGCCCTGGCCCAGCAGACGGCGGCGCGCCTGGCCAATGCGGGTTTTGGCGTGAAGCTGGTCGACAAGCCCGCCGGCACCCTGGTCGCGGCCAAGAAAGGCGCGGCCAGCAAGTTTGGCTACATCTTCGCGCACAGCGCCATCATCGTGATCCTGGTGGGCGGCGCGCTCGATTCGGACTTGCCGATCCAATTCCAGCAGTGGTTCCTGGGTAAGACCCCGTTCACGGGCAATGGCGTGATCGCGCAGATCCCCAAGCAGCATCGCCTGGGTTTGAGCAACCCTAGTTTTCGCGGCAACACCTTGATCGCGGAAGGCGCGGCCAGCGACGTGGCCATCATCCAGCGTCCGGACGGCTTCTTGCTGCAAGACTTGCCGTTCACAATCTACCTGAAGAAATTCGACATCGATTTCTATTCGACCGGCATGCCCAAGCTGTTCGTAAGCGAAGTGCTGATCAAGGACCACGACAGCGGCGCGACCTTTCCCGCCACGATCAAGGTCAACGCGCCCCTGATCTACAAGGGCGTGGCCGTCTACCAGTCGAGCTTTGAAGATGGCGGCAGCAAGCTGCGCTTGACGGGCTTCCCGATGCAGGGCGGCGAGGCGGGGGGCTTCGCGCTGGCCGGCGAAGTCGGTTCAAGCACGCCGCTCACGCGCGGCGCCGACGCCTATACGGTCGAGTGGTCGGGGTTCCGCCCCTTCAACGTCGAAAACATGGGCCCACAGGATGCGCGCGCCGTCACCAAGGGCGCATCGCTGCGCGAACAGTTCGCCGCCGGCCTGGACAAGCGCCTGGGTTCGGCCGCCAAGAACGCCAACAACAAGGACTTGAAAAACTTCGGCCCCAGCGTGCAGTACAAGCTGCGCGACAAGACTGGCCAGGCGCGCGAATTTCAGAATTACATGCAGCCGGTGACGCTCGATGGCGTCGAGGTGTACCTGGCAGGCGTGCGCGCCACCCCGGCCGATTCCTTCTCCTACTTGCGCATCCCGGCCGACGACGCGCACAGCGTCAAGGAATGGATGCGCTTGCGCGCCGCCCTGCAAAACCCCGACTTGCGCAAGCTGGCGGGCGAGCGCTATGCCAAGCGTCCGGGCGTGGCCACCAAGGACCTCCATTCCCAGCTACAGCAGCAACTGGAGCTGGCGGGCGCGGCGACGCTCAAGATCTTCGCCGGCGACTTGCGGCAGGGCGGCTATGCGGCGATCGCGCGCAATCTCGAAAAATTGCCGGCCAGCGAACAGGAGCGCCTGGGCGCCGGCATCATGAAAATGCTGAGCGGCGCGATGTGGGAGCTGTGGCAAGCGGCGCGCGAGCACGATGGCTTGGCGCCGGTGGCCGAGGATGATGCCCATGGACGTTTCCTGCTTCACGCGACGAATACGCTGTCGGATAGTTTTTTCTATGGCGCGCCGGTCTATCTGCAGCTCGACGACTTCACCCAGGTCAAGGCTTCGGTGTTCCAGGTGACGCGCTCGCCGGGAAAATTCGTGGTCTACCTGGGCTGCCTGCTGCTGGTGCTGGGCGTGTTCTCGATGTTCTACATCCGCGAGCGGCGCGTCTGGGTCTGGCTGGGCGACGCCCCTGACGGCGGCAGCCACGCCCTGATGGCGATGAGCACCCAGCGCAAGACGCTCGACTTCGAGCGCGAATTCAATGAACTGAAAACCACCTTGCCGCAATCGGCGTAAGCTGACGGCATCTGGAGAAAAACATGGACGCAATGCACCCTCAACCCGCGGCGGCGCCGCAAGCCTACACCCAGGCGCCAGGCTACTTCCGGCGCTTGAGCGTGCTCGACTGGCTGTATGGCGCGCTGCTGGTCGCGGCCAGCCTGTTCGCGCTGAACCGCTACGGCGCCAATATGGACGTGTACGAGAAAGCCATCTTGCTGCTGGCCGCCCCCACTTTTGCCGCCCTGGGTTGGCACTGGAAGCCGGTGCGCACGCTGTTGCTGGTGGTGGCGGCCTTGTCGCTATGGGCCATCTCCATGTACAGCGGCGGGCTCGACATGGCGAACAAGAAGTTCTTCCTCAAGTACATGCTGTCCTCGCAATCGGCCATCTTGTGGATGAGCGCGCTGTTTGCGTTTTCCACCGCCTTTTATTGGCTGGGGTTGGTGAGCCGTTCGGACTTCGGTTCGGCCGTCGGCTCCGTGCTGTGCTGGGCCGCCGTGGTGCTGGGCTTGACCGGCATGATGGTGCGCTGGTATGAGTCCTACTTGATGGGCGCGGACATCGGCCACATTCCGGTGTCGAACCTGTACGAAGTGTTCATCCTGTTTTCGATGATCACGGCCATGTTCTACCTGTACTACGAACAGCACTACAAGACGCGCCAGCTGGGCCCCTTCGTGTTGCTGGTGATTTCGGCGGCCGTGGGCTTTTTGCTGTGGTACACGGTCACGCGCGACGCGGCCGAGATCTTACCCCTGGTGCCTGCGCTGCAAAGCTGGTGGATGAAGATCCACGTGCCGGCCAACTTCATCGGCTACGGCACGTTTTCGCTGGCGGCCATGGTCGCGTGGGCATATCTGTTGAAGTTTGAACAGCCACGCACGCTTTGGATGGCGCTCGTTGTCGCACCCTGCGTGATACTGGCGCTCGCATGGGCGCTGACCTTCCTGGCTGGCGGCGGCGAAGCCGTTGTGGCCGGCATGGTCAAAGCGAGCCAATTCACTGTTGGCTTGGTGATCTTGTTTTCGGTGACGAACCTGTTGCGAAATCGAATCGTCGACCGCTTGCCGAGCGTGGAAATCCTCGACGATGTGATGTACAAGTCGATTTCTGTCGGCTTTGCCTTCTTCACGGTTGCAACTATTCTTGGCGCACTATGGGCGGCCGAGGCTTGGGGCGGCTATTGGTCGTGGGATCCAAAGGAAACATGGGCCTTGATTGTGTGGCTCAATTACGCAGCCTGGCTGCACATGCGACTCATGTCGGGCCTGCGTGGGCGCGCCGCCTCGTGGTGGGCCTTGTCGGGCTTGCTGGTGACGACGTTCGCATTCCTGGGCGTGAACATGTTCCTGTCCGGCTTGCACTCCTACGGCAAACTTTGAGCCGATGAGCGACCCCGTCGACCTGGCCCATCTGCATTTGGCCGCCGGCAACGTCGGGCAGGCGCGATCGATTCTTGAGCAAGCGCTGGGTCGGGACCCTGCGCGGCACGATATTGCGGCAATGCTGTCCGGTTTGTCCGATAGCGCGGACACGACGATCGTGGCGGCATGGGCCCAGCGGCAGCGGCAATACGCGCTGCTGCGCCGCCGCACCCTGTTCAGGCTGGCGCTGTTGGGCGCGGTCCTGGTCCTTGGCGCCCTCGCCGCGCCCAAACTGCATCCACTATACGGATCACTGATCTTCGCTGGCATGCTGTTCGCCGCCGCGTTCGACGACTTGAAGGTCGTCCGCAAAACCCTGCGTTGCCCCGGCTGTGGCAAGGTTCCCTTCATGATCGAGATGCGCGGAGTGCTCTATAGGAAGATGACGTTCACGCACGATAAGAGCCGCTGTGTTCATTGCCGTGTTCGGCTGGTGGCCCCGCCTCGACACGCGCCGTGATCGTTGCAAGCGGGGCCAGCGGGCAGGGCTAGCGATCCAGGAAACGCGCCGGAATAGGCGATTTCGCGTCAGCCTGCCAATTTGGCGGTAATGGTGTAAGGTTTGGCGCTAAGGACAGACCAAGTTCCATGTCCACCATCTGCACTTGCCGGAGACGTCCATGTTGATCAAGTCCACACCCTACGGCGGCGACGCGCCCTTACCATCGGAAATCACGCCGCGCGAACTGTTCGAGGCGCGCCGCAAATTCATCCAGCAGGTCGCGGCCGGCGCCGTCGTCGGCAGCGCCTTGTGGGAAATGGCGAACCGCGAAGCCTTCGCCCAGGCCCCCGCCCCCAAGCTGGCGGCGCGCCGCAACGGCGCCCTGTCCGCGATGGACAATCCGACCCCGTTCAAGGACGCCACCGCCTATAACAACTTCTACGAATTTGGCACCGACAAGGCCGATCCCGCCGAGAACGCCCACACCTTGAAAACCCATCCCTGGTCGGTCAGCATCGAAGGCGAAGTCAAGAAGCCGATGACGCTCGACCTCGACGCCTTGCTCAAGCTCGCGCCGCTGGAAGAGCGCGTGTACCGCTTGCGCTGCGTCGAAGGCTGGTCGATGGTCATCCCCTGGATCGGCTATTCGATGGCGGAGCTGATCAAAAAGGTCGAGCCGACCAGCAACGCCAAATACGTGGAATTCGTCAGCCTGGCCGATCCCAAGCAAATGCCCGGCGTCGACACGCGCGTGCTGCACTGGCCTTACGTGGAAGGCTTGCGCATCGACGAGGCCAACCACCCCTTGACCCTGCTGACCCTGGGCATGTACGGCCAGACCCTGCCGAACCAGAACGGCGCGCCCGTGCGCCTGGTGGTGCCCTGGAAGTATGGCTTCAAGTCCGCCAAGTCGATCGTCAA
Source organism: Pseudomonadota bacterium (assembly GCA_040388555.1). Lineage (GTDB taxonomy): Bacteria > Pseudomonadota > Gammaproteobacteria > Burkholderiales > Burkholderiaceae_D > Telluria_A. Next base: position 207,332 of record JAZKBP010000006.1, on the reverse strand, counting down.
GATCCGCTTCGTCAAGGAGCAGCCGCGCACCGCCTGGAACGTGGCCGCGCCGTCCGAATACGGCTTTTACTCGAACGTCAATCCGCTCGTGGACCACCCGCGCTGGTCGCAGGCGAGCGAGCGCCGCGTCGGCGAAGACGGCTTCTTCAATAAAAAGCGCAAGACCCTCATGTTCAACGGCTACAACGAAGTCGCGTCCCTGTATGCCGGCATGGACTTGAAAAAGTTCTTCTGAGGGGGCGGCCATGGTTTTCAATCCCAACGCGCGCCAGCTGCTGGCCATCAAGGCGGGCATCTTCGTGCTGGCGCTGCTGCCCTTGGCGCGCATGGTGTTCTTGACCGTCACCGGGCGCTTGGTCGAGCCGCTCGAATTCATCACGCGCGGCACCGGCGACTGGGTGCTCTACTTCCTGTGCATCACGCTGGCGGTCACGCCCCTGCGCCGCCTGCTCAAGTGGAACTGGCTGGTGCGCCTGCGCCGCATGCTGGGCCTGTTTGCGTTTTTCTACGCCTTCTGCCACTTCATGACCTTCCTGTGGTTCGACCATTTCTTCGACTTGTTTGAAATGTGGAAGGATGTGCTCAAGCGCCCTTTCATCACGGTCGGCTTCATCGCCTTCGTGTTGCTGGTGCCGCTGGCCGTGACCAGCACCAATGGCATGGTCAAGCGCCTGGGGGGAAAGCGCTGGCAGTGGCTGCATCGCCTGGTCTACCTGATCGCGCCGCTGGGCATCGTGCATTTCTGGTGGATGAAGGCAGGCAAACACAACTTCACCCAGCCCATCCTGTTTGGCTTGATCGTGGCCGTGCTGCTGGGCATGCGGGTGGTGTGGAGCCGCAACAAGGCCGCCGCCGCGGCAGCGAGCGCGGCCTAGGATTTGCGCCTGGCCTGCCAGCCCAAGCGGCGGGCGGCGGCGCCCGCGCGGCTTGTCAATCGATGGTGGACTCGAGCGCGAACAAATCGGCCACCTGTTCGCGCCGCCGGATCAGGTGCAAGGTGCCGCCATCGACCATCACCTCGGCGGCGCGCCCGCGCGTGTTGTAGTTCGACGCCATCGTCAAGCCATAGGCGCCAGCCTGCATGATGGCCAGCAGGTCGCCCGGCTGCACCGCCAGGGCGCGCTCGCGCGCCAGCCAGTCGCCCGACTCGCACACCGGGCCCACCACATCGTAGGTGGCCATCGGCACATCGCGCCGCAGCACCGGCCGCACGTCCATCCAGGCTTGATACAGGGCGGGGCGCATCAAGTCGTTCATGGCCGCGTCCACCACGCAAAAGTTCTTTTCCTCGCCCGGCTTGAGAAACTCGATGGCCGTTAGCAGCACGCCGGTGTTGCCGACGATCGAGCGGCCCGGCTCGAAAATGACCTTGATCGGCGCGCCCGCGTGCCGCTCGGCGCGCCAGGCGTCGATGCGCGCGAACACGCGCGCCAGATAGTCGCTTGTCGCCACCGGCGCGCTCTCGCCATCCTCGCCGTAGGCGATGCCGATGCCCCCGCCCATGTCCAGGTGGTGCAGATGAATGCCTTCGACATCGAGCGCGTCGATCAGCTCGATCAGCTTGTCGAGCGCTTCGAGCAGGGGCGCGTCGTCCAGCAATTGCGAGCCGATATGGCAGTCGATCCCCACCACGTCCAGGTGCGGCAAGGCGGCGGCCGCGCGGTAGGCCGGCAGGGCGTCGTCGAAGGCGACGCCGAACTTATTGGCCTTCAATCCGGTGGCGATGTAGGGATGGGTCTTGGCGTCCACGTTTGGATTGACGCGTAGCGACACGCGCGCCACCTTGCCTAGCGCCCCCGCCACCTCGTTGAGGCGGTGCAGCTCTGGGATCGACTCGACATTGAAGCACAGGATGTCGTGCGACAGCGCCAGGCGCATTTCGTCCACACTCTTGCCCACGCCGGAGAAGATCACCTTGCGCGTATCGCCGCCAGCGGCAATCACGCGCAGCAATTCGCCGCCGGAGACGATGTCGAAGCCGGCGCCTTGGCGCGCCAGCAAGTCCAGGATGGCCAGGTTCGAGTTCGCTTTCATCGCGTAGCACACCAGCGCGTCGCGCCCGGCGCAGGCGTCGAAGTAGGCCGCGAAATTATGCAGCAGCGCCGCCTTCGAATACACGTAGGTGGGGGTGCCGTATTGCTCGGCCACGCGGGTCAGGGCCACGTCTTCGGCATGCAGCACGCCGGCGTGGCTGACGAAGGCGGGCGCGCTCATGGCGTGCCCGGCGCCGGCGCCGATACTGGCAATGCGGAGAACGCGGAGGAAGCAGGCGCGCTCTTGGCTTGCGCGCCCGGCTTGGCTGGCGCCTTGGGCAGGTACAGATCGCCCGGCTGGCCGCAGCCGGCCAGGCAGGCCGACAATGCCAAGACCACGGTGGCAATGCCGGTATTGCGCGCTAGGGAGGTGTTCACGTTTAGAATCATAGTTTGACTGGGACGAAGGAGTGTAGCATGAGCGAAAACGAGTTTCTGGACCTGGCCGAAGCGGCCCTCGACCAGATCGAAGGGGCGCTCGACCGCCTGGCCGACCAAGACTTGCTCGACGTCGAATGCTCGCGCAGCGGCAATGTGCTCGACATCGAATTCGTCGACAATGGCTCGAAAATCATCGTCAACAGCCAAGCCCCGATGCAAGAACTGTGGGTGGCGGCGAAATCGGGTGGATTCCACTACAAGCGCGTCGGCGCGCAATGGGTCAACACGCGCGACGGTTCCGAACTGTTCGCCGCGCTGTCGCAGCTGGTAAGCGCGCAGGGCGGCACGAGCGTCTCATTGTAAGGCGATCCGGGTCGGCGCGCTGGCGCCGCCCGTTTTACTCAGGCACGAGGCGCCTGGCGGCGCATGGCGCGGCGCCGCCCCGGCCTAGAACAGCTCGTTCTTGACCGCATCCTTGGCCTTTTCCTCGGTCGGCGACACATGGGTGCCGGGCTCGAGGCTCTGCACGCCACTGCCGGGCGGATTCTCCACGTAATAGTATTCCTCGCCCACCTGGATCATGCCCTCGGGCACCGCGCGTTCGGCGATCGGCACATCCTTGAGCGCTTTTTGCATATAGCCTATCCAGATCGGCAAGGCCAGCCCGCCGCCGGTTTCCTTGTTGCCCATATTGCGCGGCTGGTCGTAGCCGATCCAGGCGATCCCCACCACTTTCGGCTGGTAGCCGGCGAACCAGGCGTCGATCGAATCGTTGGTGGTGCCGGTCTTGCCGGCGATATCGCTGCGCTTGAGCGAGAGCGCCTTGGTGGCGGTGCCAAAGCGCACCACGTCCTTGAGCATGCTGTCGATCAGGTAGGCGTTGCGCGCGTCAATCACGCGGTTGTCCTCCACGCCGGCCTTGTCGGGCGCCGCCTGCGACAAGACCTTGCCGGTCGTGTCGGTCACCTTGGCGATCAAGTAGGGGTTGACCTTGTAGCCGCCGTTGGCGAACACCGAGTAGGCGCCGGCCATCTGCAGTGGCGTGACATTGCCCGCGCCCAGCGCCAGGGTCAGGTAGGGCGGATTCTTGTCGGCGTCAAAGCCAAAGCGCATCGCGTATTCCTGGCCGTACTTGGCGCCGATCTTGTTGAGGATGCGGATCGAGATCATGTTCTTCGACTTGGTCAAGCCGCGCCGCATCGTCATCGGGCCTTCGTACTTGCCGTCGTAGTTCTTCGGCTCCCAGGCCTGGCCGCCGGTCTGGCCGGCGTCGAAGGAAATAGGCGAATCGTTGATGATGGTGGCCGGCGACAGGCCGCGCTCGAGCGAGGCTGAGTAGATGAAGGGCTTGAACGAGGAGCCCGGCTGGCGCCAAGCCTGGGTGACATGGTTGAACTTGTTGCGGTTGTAGTCGAAGCCGCCGACCAGGGCGCGGATGGCGCCGTCGCCGGTGTCGGCCGCCACGAAGGCCGATTCGATCTCCGGCATCTGGGTGATGCTCCAGGTGGTGCCGCCATCCTGGGTCACGCGGATCACGGCGCCGCGCTTGACGCGCCGGGTGGGCGCGGCCTTGTCCGACAGCCAGCCCTGCGCGAACACCAGGCCCGGGCCGGTGATGGTGATTTCCTGGCCCGAGGCCGTCACGGCCACCACTTTTTGCGCGCTCGCCTGCAACACCATCGCGGCGATGATGTCGTCGCTGTCGGCGTGTTCGGCCAGCTCGGTCTCGATCGCCTCGTCGGCCTCGTCCTTGCCTTGCGGGATGTCGATATACGCTTCCGGACCGCGGTAGGAGTGCCGCTTCTCATACTCCATCACGCCGTGGCGCAGGGCCAGGTAGGCCGCGTCCTGGTCGGCCTTGGTGATGGTGGTGTAGACGTTCAAGCCGCGCGTGTAGGTGTCTTCCTTGAACTGCTCGTACACCAGCTGGCGTGCCATTTCCGCCACATATTCGGCGTGGATGCCAAATTCGCTGCTGTCGGACTTGATCTTGAGCTGCTCGTTCTTGGCCGTCTCGTATTGGGCGTCCGTGATGTACCTTAAATCATGCATGCGCTGCAAGATGTATTGCTGGCGCGTGCGCGCGCGCTTGGGGTTGACCACCGGATTGTAGGCCGACGGGGCCTTGGGCAAGCCCGCCAGCATGGCCGCCTCGGCCGTCGTGATGTCTTTCAGGTTCTTGCCGAAGTAAATTTGCGCGGCCGAGGAAAAGCCGAAGGCACGCTGTCCCAGGTAAATCTGGTTCATATACACTTCGAGAATTTGGTCCTTCGACAGGTTTTGCTCGATCTTCCAGGCCATCAGCACTTCGTAGGCCTTGCGCTTTAGGGTTTGCTCGGATGAGAGGAAGAAATTGCGCGCCACTTGCTGGGTGATGGTGGAGGCGCCCTGCTTGGCCCCGCCCGAGGCATTGTGCACGGCCGCGCGCAAGATGCCCATGTAATCGACCCCGCCGTGCTCGTAGAAGCGGTCGTCCTCGATCGCCAGCACCGCTTTTTTCATCACGTCCGGAATATCCTTGATGCGCGCCAGGTTGCGCCGCTCCTCGCCGAATTCGCCGATCAAGACATTGTCGGCGGAAAACACCCGCAGTGGCATCTTGGGCCGGTAATCGGTCAGGGTGTCGAGTTCGGGCAGGTTCGGGTAGGCCATCGCCAGGCCGAACACCACCAGCAGCAGGGCGGCCAGGCCCAGTCCGACCAGGGTGGCGCAAAACAGCAGCAGGGCTTGCGCGAGCCGGCCGCGCGGCGGCTTGGCGGACGGCGGGAGGGTGTCGGCCGGGGATTGTGGTGTCATGCGCACGCTTCTTTCACTGGTATGATCGGGGCCATTATAAGGCACCGGGCAGGGTGCCGGGCGCGTGTGCGATTCAAGCGCGGCGCCATTTTGGCCGTCAATATCGGGCGACACGGGCCGCCAGAGTGTGGCATAAGAGACTACGGATGCAATGTTGAGAATCAGAAATACCTTTACATCGCCTCTCAGTTATTGCTACGATTTAATGTAGAGTCTTATAAGTGCGGTCTAAATGGCGGTTTTATAACAAATTCCCCAAGGCGGACGCGCCGCGAGGCGCGCCGCGGATCCGGTTTCCGGTGGTTGACGACAATGATGTTCTGGCAGTTGAGGGAGTGGGCATGTGATGGTTAATCTTAGTAGCTTATTCGGCAGTGCCAATACGCCGCTGATCGGGCTCGATATCAGCACGTCCGCGGTGCGCCTGGTCGAACTGTCCATCGTCAACAAGGGCGATTTGCGCCTCGAGCGCTACGCGTCCGAACCCTTGCCGCGCGGCGCCGTCGTCGATGGCAATATCGAGAACATCGAAGTGGTGTCCGAAGCGGTGCGCAAGGTGTGGAAGAAAAGCGGTACCCGCGTCAAAGGCGTGGCGCTGGGCATGCCGCCGGCCTCCGTGATCACCAAAAAAATCGTGTTGCCGGCCGGCTTGTCCGAGGACGAGCTCGAGGTGCAGGTTGAATCCGAGGCGGCCCAGTACATCCCCTTCGCGCTCGACGAGGTCAGCCTCGATTTCGACGTGGTGGGCTTGGCCGACAATTCCCCGGACGACATCGAAGTGATGCTGGCGGCCTCGCGCCGCGAAAAAGTCGAGGACCGCGTCGCGATCGCCGAAGCGGCCGGCTTGAAGGCCGAAGTGATGGATATCGAATCGTACGCCGCGCGCGCCGCCTTGCACCGCGTCACCAGCGCGGCCGGCAAGGGCGCCTCCGAGCAAATCGTGGCCCTGTTCCAGATCGGCGCCCAGGTCACCCATATTTCCGTGCTGCTCGATGGCGAGACCATCTACGAGCGCGAGCAGCCTTTCGGCGGCAACCAACTCACGCAAGACATCGTGCGCAACTACGGGCTCTCGTTTGAAGAGGCCGACGCCAAGAAGAAGGCGGGCGACCTGCCGGAGAATTATCAAAGCGACTTGCTGGCGCCCTTCCTGGAAAACGCGGCGCTCGAAGTGACGCGCGCGATCCAGTTCTTTTATACCTCGACGCCCTACACGCGGGTCGACCAGCTGTTCCTGGCGGGCGGTTGCGCCCTCATTCCCGGCATGCTCGAGGTGGTGGCAAGCCGCACCAAGATCTCGAGCGCCATCATTTCGCCCTTCAAGGGCATGCTACTGGCGCCCTCGGTGCGTGAGCAGCAATTGCGTACCGATGCGCCGGCCTACCTGGTCGCCTGCGGTCTGGCCTTGCGGAGGTTCGGCTAATGCTAAGAATTAACCTATTGCCCCACCGCGAAGCGCGGCGCAAGCAAAAGAAGGCGGCTTTCCTGGTCTTGCTGGCGCTGGCGGCGGCTGTCGGCACCACCGTCGTCTTGATGGTGGGCGGCTACAACGCCGCGCGCATCGCCATCCAGAACGAGCGCAATCAAGTGATCAAGCAAGCGAACGGGGAGCTCGACAAGAAGATCGCCGAAATCGCCACCCTGAAGGAAGAAATCGAAGGCCTCAAGGCACGCCAACAAGCGGTTGAGGACTTGCAGGGCGATCGCAACCAGCCGGTATATCTGATGGACGAGCTGGTCAAGCAGACGCCGGCCGGCGTGTACCTGCGCTCGATCAAGCAAGATGGGCAACGCGTTGCCATCACCGGGGTCGCGCAATCGCAGGAGCGGGTCGCCGAACTGCTGCGCAACCTGGCCAGCGGCTCGCCCTGGCTTGAGCGCCCCGAATTCGGGGGCACCCAGGCCAGCACCCTCGACAAGAGCAAAACCGGCAAGAAAGTATTCGATTTCAGCGTCACGGTTGGCATCAAGCGGCCGCGCGACAAGGAGGCGGCAGCGGCCAACGACGCGAAGGGCGCGCGCGCTGGCGCCAAAGCTGGCGCGTCGAGCTCGGCATCGGGCGCGCTGCCACCCAAGCCGGCGCTGGCAGCGAGCGCGGCTGCCGTGAAACCGGCGAGCGTTGCCGCGAGCGCCCCCGCCAGCAGCCAGGAACGGAAATGACATGAATATCGATTTCAAGAATCTGGGACAATCGCTGGGCGCCCAGTTCCAGGGCCTGGCAGGACGGCATCCGGGCTTGTGGCCGATCGCGCCGCGCCTGGCGTGCGCGCTCGGCGTGTCCATCGCGGTTGTCGCCCTTGGCTATGTCGCGTACTGGGAAGCCCAGTTCGAGGATCAGGACAAGGGTGCTGTCACCGAGCTCAAGCTCAAGGAAGAATACAAGGTCAAGATGGGGCAGGCGATCAATTTGCCGGCCCTGCGCGAGCAAAAAATCCAGGTCGACCGCTATGTCGGACGGCTCGAGAAGCAATTGCCGAGCAAGGCGGAGATGGCCGCCCTGTTGTCGGAAATCAACACCGCCGGCGGCGGACGCGGCTTGACCTTTGAAAGCTTCAAGCCGGGTACGCCCGTGGTGCGCGATTACTACGCCGAGCAGCCGATCGATATCAAGATCGTGGGCAGCTACAACGATATCGGCGCTTTCGCCGGCGACATGGCCAATATGCAGCGCATCGTCACCCTCAACAATATGAATTTGAGCACCGCCAAGGATGGCAATCTCGTGCTCGAGGCCGTCGCCAAGACCTTCCGTTACCTCGATCCGGAAGAAGTGCAAGCCCAGCGCAAGACGGCCGAGAAGAACAAGAAGGATAAGAAGGAGACCAAAAAATGAGGGCACGACGCAATACCCGCGCGCTCGGCGCGCCGGTCGTAGTCTGCGCGGCGCTGGTCTTGGGTGGCTGCGGCGAGGGCGACATCAAGGAAGTCAAGCAATGGATGGCCGAGGTCGACAAAACCACCAAGGTCGCGATCCGTCCCTTGCCCGAACCAAAGGCTTTTGTGCCCTACGCGTTCGCCGTGCGTGAGTCGGTCGACCCATTCAACCCCAACAAGCTGCTGGTCGAATTGGCCAAGTTGGCCGACCAGTCGAACAATCCGCTCAAGCCCGACCCGAACCGGCGCAAGGAATTGCTCGAAGCCTTCCCCCTGGACACCATGAAGATGGTGGGCATCATTCAAAAGGACAAGGTCAACACCGCCTTGCTGCAAATTGACAAGCAGGTCTACCCCATCGTCAATGGGCAGCGGGTGGGACAAAACTATGGCGTCGTCACCAATGTGGGCGAGGACGCCATCAGTATCAAGGAAGTGGTACAGGATGCCGGCGGCGATTGGGTCGAGCGCATGTCGAAGTTGGAGCTGCAGGTAAGTAAGGAGACCAAGTAATGATCGCACTAATAAAAAATGGCGGGACCGGAACGGCCCGCTGGCTGGTCAAGGTACTGGGCCTGGGCGCGGCGGCACTGGCGCTGGGCATGGGAGCGGCGCAGGCACAGGCGCCCGCCAACAGCATCGAAACGATCACGGCCAATCAGCAAGGCTCGAACGTCATCGTCACCATCATGATGAAAGAGGCCCCGGTGGCCTTGCCGGTTGGCTTTTCGATGACCAATCCCGCGCGCATCGCGCTCGATTTTGGCGCCACCCGCAACGGCACTGGCAAGAACGCGCTCGAGATGAAGCTCGGCGACTTGCGCAGCGTAAACGTGGTGCAGGATGACGACCGCGCGCGCCTGGTCTTGAACATGAATCGTCCGCGCAATTACGCCACCGTCATCGACGGCAAGGCCGTGGTGGTGACGATCGAGGGCTCCGGCGGCGTGGCGCAAGGGGTCGGCACCAACGGCTTGCCGGTGGCGGCCAGCGCGCCGGCCAAGATGGCGCTCGAGAACGCCGGTCAGCGCCAGATGCTGCGCGACCTCGATTTCAAACGCGGCAGCAATGGCGAGGGGCGCATCATCGTCGACTTGCCAAGCAGCCAGGTCGCGGTCGATGTGCGCCAGGTCGGCAACAGCGTGGTGGTCGACTTCTTCAAGACGGGCATGCCCGAGACGCTGCGGCGGCGCCTTGATACCACCGACTTTGGTACCCCTGTCACCCTCATCACCACCGCGTCCCAAGGCGACAATGTGCGCATGACGATCGACGCGCATGGCTTGTGGGAGCAAAGCGTGTACCAGAGCGACACCCAGCTGGTGGTCGATATTCGTCCGATCAAGGAAGATCCGAACAAGCTGACCCAGGGCTCGCAAGGCTACCGCGGCGAAAAGATCAGCTTTGACTTCCAAAATCTCGACGTGCGCGCGGCCTTGCGCTCGATCGCCGACATTTCCGGCTTGTCCATCATCACCAGCGATTCGGTCAGCGGCAATCTCACCTTGCGCCTGCGCGATGTGCCGTGGGACCAGGCGCTCGACGCCATCATGAATGCTAAAAACCTCGACATGCGCAAGAACGGCAATGTCGTGTGGATCGCGCCGCGCGAAGAGCTGTTGACCAAGGAAAGGCTCGAGCTCGAGCAGCGCAACCAGATCGCCGAACTCGAACCGCTGCGCTCGGAAGTGTTCCAGCTCAATTACCAGAAAGCCGAATCGTTCAAGTCCGTGTTCGGCCTCGAGGGTAGCGACACCAAAAAAAGCATGCTCTCCAAGCGTGGCAACGCCGTGATCGACGCGCGCACCAATCAGTTGTTCGTCACCGACATCGCCTCGAAGGTCGAGAGCATCCGCCAGTTGATCCAGAAGACCGACATTCCGTCGCGCCAGGTGCTGATCGAGGCGCGCATCGTGGAGGCCGACGATGGCTTTAGCCGCAACCTCGGCGCCAAGCTCGGCTTTGCCGACTTGCGCAATTTGCGCGGCGGCGACTCTGGCTACCAAGTCAACGGCAACACCCGCGTCTCGCTCGGCGGCAACCTGACCGGCGTGGGCCAAGTCACCGGCCAAACCCCGGACAAGGGCGATGGCTACAGCAATACGACCATGGTCAACTTGCCGGCGGCCGGCATTGGCGGCATCTCGGCCGGTTCGCTGGCGGTGAGCCTGTTCTCGGCCGCCGCCAACCGCTTCCTGAACCTGGAAGTGTCGGCGCTCGAGGCCGACGGCAAGGGCAAGATCATTTCCAGCCCGCGCGTGGTGACGGCTGACAAGGTCAGCGCCATCATCGAACAAGGCGTGGAATTGCCTTACCAGGCGTCCGTGACGACCAGCGGCGGCACCTCCACCACCATCAGCTTCCGCAAGGCGAACCTGAAGCTGGAAGTGACCCCCCAGATCACCCCCGACGGCAACGTCGTGCTTGAAGTGGACGTGACCAAGGATAGCGTGGGCGAAAACACGATCGCCGGCCTAGCCATCAATAACAAGCACGTCAAGAGCCAAGTGATGGTGGAAAATGGCGGCACCGTCGTGCTCGGCGGCATCTACACCCAGGAAGAGCGCAACACCGTCACCAAAGTGCCTTTGCTGGGGGACTTGCCGATCATCGGACGCTTGTTCCAGAGCACGTCGCGCAAGGATGACAAGACCGAGCTGTTAATATTCATCACGCCGAAGATCGTGACGGACCGCCTGTCCACGCGCTAAGCGTGAACTAGCTAACACGTTGACCACAAAGAGTACGGAAACACAGGGTAGACCAATGATGACGAATCGAAGCGATCTGATGAAACGCCTTTCCAACTGGCTGGCGCTGCTGGCCTGCGCCATGCTGCTGGCCGCCTGCGGCGGCGGCGGCGGCAGTCCGGGGTCCGTCAGCGGCACCGCCGGCGGTAACTCGCCCACCATGGCGATTGGCTTTGTCAACGCCAGCGGCCAGGCGGCCAACACCACCACCAATGCCTCCTTGCTCACGGCCAAGGTGGCCCTGACCGACGGCAATGGCCACGCGCTCTCGAACGTGCTCGTCACCTTCACGACAAACAAGGATCTGGCCGTGTTCTCGCCCAGCGCCGGTACCAGCTTGACGGACGCCAACGGCATCGCCTCGATGACCCTGGTGCCAGCGAGCGGCACCGCCAGCGGCGCGGCCGCCCTCAACGTGAGCGCGGCCATCGGCGCGGCCACCCTGACCGGCAGCGCCAACTTCAATGTCGTCACCGTGGCGGCGCCGCAGGCGAACATCTCGGTCGGCTTGATCAACAGCGGCGGCCAATCGAGCAATACCCTGAGCAACACTTCGCCGCTCACCGCCGTCGCCGTCGTCACCGACGCTGCCGGCCATGCGGTGGCGAACGCGCTGGTCAACTTCACCGGCGACGACAACCTGATCGCTCTCTCGCCCACCAACGGCACCAGCTTGACGAACGCGAATGGCGTGGCCACGGCTTTGCTGAGCGCCAAGAGCAACGCCGCCAACGGCGCCAGCACGCTCACCGCCTCGGCCTCGATCGGCGGTTCGGATATCTCCAGCCGCGTCAACTTCACGGTGCAAGCGTCGACCGTGCGCTCGGCCAACATCACGCTGGCCTTCTTCAATGCCAGCGGCCAGCCGAGCACCTCGGTCACCAGCGCCGCGCCCTTGACGGCCAAGGCGCGCGTGCTCGACGGCAGCGGCTTGCCCGTGGCCGCCGCGCGCGTGGTGTTCGCCACCGATAGCACGCTGGCCCTGTTCTCGCCATCGAATGGTTCGGCCTTGACGGACGTCAACGGTTACGCCAGCGTCACCTTGCGCCCGGCCAGCTTGGCCGCCAGCGGCGCCGGCACCGTGATCGCCGGCACTTCGGTGAACAACGTCGGCCTGGCCCCGGCCATTGCCAATTACAGCATTGGCGATGCCCAGTTGACCCTGAGCGCGGTGCGCCTGTCGCCCGCCACCATCCCCGCCTATGGCTCGAGCGTGGTGTCGATCGACGTGCTCTCGGCCGGCGTCAAGTACGCCGACCAGCAGATGAACGTCAATTTCACCTCCGCTTGCGTGGCGGCCGGCAAGGCTTCGTTCGCGGCCATCGTGCCGACTAACGGCGGCACCGCCACCGGCGTGTTCCGCGACCTTGGCTGCGCCAACAACGACGTCATCACCGCCTCCGTCGACGGGGTCAGCCGCGCGAGCAGCGCCACCATCGCCATTGGCGTGCCGGCTGCCGCCTCGATCCAGTTCGTCTCGGCTGTGCCTATCGACAAATCGATCGTGATCAAGGGCCAGGGCGGCATCACCCGCACCGAAACGGCAACCCTCAAGTTCAAGGTCTTCGACATCTTCAACAACCCGCTTCCAGGCAAGCTGGTGACGTTCTCGAAGACGGCCTCGAACGTGGACGTGACGCTCAATAAGCTCAGCGACAGCACCGACCAAAACGGCGAGGTGATCACGACCGTCAATTCCGGCACCACGCCGACCACCTTCCGCATCGTCGCCTCGCTCGGCGGCGGGGTCTCGACCCTGTCCGATTCGATCGTCGTCACCACTGGCCAGCCGGTTCAGAAAGCGATGTCGCTGACCCCGACCATCGCCAACTTCGAGGGCTGGACCTACGACAGTGGCACGACCGTGCCGGCGACCAATATCAATATTTTATTGGCCGATAACTTCGGCAATCCGGTGGCCGACGGCACGCCGGTGGCCTTCCAGACCAATATGGGCGCGGTGGGCAGCTCCAGCAAGGGCGCCTGCAACACGGTCAATGGCGGTTGTTCGGTCGACTTCCGCAGCCAGCAGCCGCGCCTGCCCTTGCCCAATTCGCCCATCACGCCTTGCAACAGCCGCAGCGGCGGCAGCAACGACGCCACCCGCATCGGCGTGGCCACCGTGTGCGCAAGCACGCCGGACAACGCTTCGGTCTTGTTCTCCAAGATCGCCCTGTTCTTCAGCGGCAGCGTGGCCAACAATGTCTACATGAACGGCTCCGATACGCCGCTCTCGCCTGGCGGCGTGGTCGACCTGGGCCCTATCGCGGCCGGCAAGTCGCTGACCTTCCAGTTGCAAATCAATGACATCAACAACAATCCGATGCCAGCGGGCAGCCTGGTTGAAATGGTCAGCGTGTTCAATGCGAACGCGATCGGCGTCTCGCCCAAGACGGTGCCCAACATCATCCCGCATTCGAGCTCGGCGGACGATATCACGGGCAACACCATCAGCGGCAACCAGGGTTCTTACCATAATGTGTCGGTCGGCAGCACCCTGTCGGCCACCTGTACCGGCCCGCTCGACGCCAGCTTCGTCGTCACTGTCACGACGCCACGCGGCACCGTGACGCCATTTGGCTTCAAGGCGCAAATGACTTGCCCATAAAGGCGCCCCCTCGCGGGGAGGCGGCGCCTCCCCGCATCTTCTTCACAGCAAGAAAAATCCGTGTCTGATTCTCCCGCAAAAAACATATTCATCGTAGGCTTGATGGGCGCGGGCAAGACAACGATTGGCCGCCTGCTGGCGCGCCGCCTGGGTCTGCGCTTCATCGATTCGGACCACGAAATCGAGGCCCGCACGGGCGCCTCGATCCCCTGGATCTTCGAAATCGAGGGCGAGCAAAGCTTCCGCCGGCGCGAAGCCGAAGTGATCCGCGAACTGACATCCCAGCAAGGCATCGTGCTCGCCACCGGCGGCGGCGCCATCCTCGACGCCGGTAGCCGCGCCTGCCTCAAGGAGCGCGGCACCGTGATTTACCTGCGCGCCCAGGTCGGCTCTATCCTGGTGCGCACCTCGCACGACAAGAACCGCCCCCTGCTGCAGACGGCCGATCCGCGCCGCCGCCTGGAGGAATTGAGCGCCCAGCGCGAACCGCTGTACCGCGAAGTGGCGGACCTGGTGGTCGAAACGGGCCGTCCCAACGTACAATCGATGGTCCAGACCATCTTGACCGAACTGGCCGCCCTGGACGCGGCCGCTGCCGCCGCGCGCGAGGAAACGAACAGCCCCATGCCTGTACCGGAAAATACCGTGTTGAACGTCGAGCTGGGCGAGCGCAGCTATCCGATCGCGATCGGCCCCAACCTGCTGTCCGACCCGGCCTTGCTCACGCGCCACATCGGCGCGCGCCAGGTGGCGATCGTCAGCAACACCACCGTCGCGCCGCTCTATATGGAGCGCGTCGCGGGCGCCTTGGAGGCGGACGGGCGCAGCGTGCTGCGCATCGTGCTGCCGGACGGCGAAGAGCACAAGAATTGGCATAGCCTGATGCAGATCTTCGACGCCTTGCTGGCGGCCCGCTTCGAGCGCAAAAGCGCCCTGGTGGCGCTGGGCGGCGGCGTCATTGGCGACTTGACCGGCTTCGCCGCCGCCAGCTATATGCGCGGCATCGATTTCGTGCAAGTGCCCACCACGCTCTTGGCCCAGGTCGATTCCTCGGTGGGCGGCAAGACCGGCTTGAACCACCCCTTGGGCAAGAACATGATCGGCGCCTTCTACCAGCCGCGCGCGGTGCTGGCCGACACTTCCACCCTGGCGAGCCTGCCGGCGCGCGAACTGGCGGCCGGCCTGGCCGAGGTGATCAAGCACGGCGCCATCATCGATGCCCCCTTCTTCGACTGGATCGAGGCCCACATCGGCCAACTGCTGCGGCGCGAACAGGGCGCGCTCGCCTATGCCATTAAACGCTCATGCGAAATCAAGGCCGAGGTGGTGCGCCAGGACGAGCGCGAGGGCGGCTTGCGCGCCATCCTTAACTTCGGCCACACTTTCGGCCACGCGATCGAAGCGGGCATGGGCTACGGCAAATGGCTGCACGGCGAAGCGGTCGGTTGCGGCATGGTGATGGCGGCCGATCTGTCGCAGCGCTTGGGGCTGCTTGACGCGGCCAGTGCGCAGCGCGTGCGCGCCCTGGTGGCGGCGGCCGGCCTGCCCACCCGCGCGCCCGACCTGGGTGTCGAGCGCTGGCTCAAGCTGATGGAAGTGGACAAGAAAAACGAAGGCGGCGACATCAAGTTCATTCTGCTCAAGCCGCTGGGCACGCCTTGCATCAGCAGCGCGGCGCGCGCGAGCTTGCTCGCCACGCTGGCCGCCTGCACCAGCTAGCGCGCCATGGCCTTTGACGACCAGCTCGCCCCCTACGCGGCCCATTCCGGACGCGGCCCCGGGCGCCGCTATCCCGAGGAAGCGGCCACCTCGCGCAGCCAATTCCAGCGCGACCGCGACCGCATCATCCATTCGACCGCCTTCCGCCGCCTCGAGTACAAGACCCAGGTCTTCCTCAACCATGAGGGCGACCTGTTCCGCACCCGCCTGACCCATAGCCTGGAGGTGGCGCAGATCGGACGCTCACTGGCGCGCAACCTGCGCTTGAACGAAGACCTGGTCGAGGCGATCTCGCTGGCTCACGACCTGGGCCACACGCCCTTCGGCCATGCCGGCCAGGACGCGCTCAACCTGTGCATGAAGGAACACGGCGGCTTCGAGCACAATCTGCAAAGCCTGCGCGTGGTCGATACGCTCGAACAGCAGTACGGCGCCTTCGACGGCTTGAACCTGATGTACGAGACGCGCGAAGGCATTCTCAAGCACTGTTCGCTGGCCAACGCGCGCGCGCTGGGCGAACTTGGGCAGCGCTTCATCGACAAGCGCCAGCCCACGCTGGAAGCCCAATTGGCCAACCTGGCCGACGAAATCGCCTACAACAACCACGATATCGACGATGGCTTGCGTTCGGGCTTGATCACGACGGCCCAGATCGAACAAGTCGATTTTTACGCGCGCAACCGGCGCGAGGTGGAAGCGGCCTATCCCGGCCTGGGCGGGCGGCGCGCCATCTACGAGACCTTGCGCCGCATGATCAACACCCTGGTGATTGACTTGATCGCCAGCTCCGGCGAGCGCATCGCCAGCGCGGCGCCGGCGGACGTGGAGGACGTGCGCGCGGGCGCGCCGCTGATCGCGTTCTCCGATCCAATGCGCGCGCAGGCGAGCCAATTGAAGCGCTTCCTGTTCGAGAACCTGTACCGCCACTACCAGGTCAACCGGATGACGGCCA
Organism: Pseudomonadota bacterium; assembly: GCA_040388555.1. Taxonomy (GTDB): domain Bacteria; phylum Pseudomonadota; class Gammaproteobacteria; order Burkholderiales; family Burkholderiaceae_D; genus Telluria_A. The sequence goes on along the minus strand of JAZKBP010000006.1, from coordinate 191,219 downwards.
AGGCGCGCCGCATCATCGTCGACTTGTTCGACGCCTTCATGGCCGACCCCAAGCTGCTGCCGCCGGACTACCTGGCGCAGGCGGGCGAGGCCGACACGCAGGCGCGCAAGATCGCCGACTACATCGCCGGCATGACGGACCGCTACGCGATCCGCGAGCACCGCCGCCTGTTTTCCATCGAAGAGTTGTAGCGCTCAGGCGAGCGTGGCGAGCAGCTTCTTGACCGGCGCCGGCAAGGGCGCCTGGTCGATGCGCGCCAGATCCCACCATTGATGCGTGCCCTGTTCGGCTTGCATGGCGCGCTGCGCCAGCGTGATGTGCCAGGGCGCGATATGCAGGCGGTAGTGGGTGAACACATGCAGCACGGGCAGCAGCGCCTGCGCCTGCTCGATCTGTCCGAAGCGCGCCACCGCCAGGTCGATGGCGCCCTCGTCCGTGCTCGGCTGGGGCGCGTGGCCGTCCAATTCCGGCAGCGACAGCAAGCCGCCCCAGATGCCCGGTGCCGGGCGCTGCTCGAGCAGCACCTGGCCGCCCTCGACGATGGCGAGCAGGGTGGCGTGGCGCTCGGGAATGGCCTTCTTGGCTTTGCGCACCGGCAGCTCGGCCACCCGGTCGGTGGCCAGGGCCACGCAGCGCGCGCGCAGCGGGCAGCGCGCGCAAGCGGGCTTGCCGCGCGTGCACAAGGTGGCGCCCAAGTCCATCAAGCCCTGGGTGTAGGCTTCGATGCCTTGCTCGGGCAGCAAGGCTTCGGCGCGCTGCCACAAGGCGTCCTCGACCGCCTTGGATCCGGGGAATTGCTCGATCCCGAACACGCGCGCGAACACGCGCTTGACGTTGCCGTCCAGGATGGCGGCGCGCGCGCCGCTGGAAAAGGCGGCGATCGCGGCGGCGGTCGAGCGGCCGATGCCGGGCAATTGAACCAGCTGGCGCGGATCGCGCGGGAACACCCCGCCGTATTCCTGCTCCACGCGCTGGGCGCAGCGGTGCAGATTGCGCGCCCGTGTGTAGTAGCCCAGGCCGCTCCACTGCGCCATCACATCTTCCAGCGGCGCGTCGGCCAGCGCGCGCAAGGTCGGAAAGCGTTGCAGGAAGCGCGCGTAATAGCCGAGGACAGCGCTGACCTGGGTTTGCTGCAGCATGATTTCGGACAGCCAGATCAGGTAGGCGTCGCGCGTGCCTTGCCAGGGCAGGGCATGGCGTCCGTGTGCCTGTTGCCAGGCGATCACGGCGCTTGAAAAGGCAGGGTCGGCAAATTGCGCGGCAAGGCGCGCGGCCGGCGGCGCGGCCGCCGCTGCGCCGCTTGGACGCCTCACGCCGCTTCCAGCGACACCAGTTCGGACGTCATGGCCAGCGACACCGCGCCCGTCATCTCGTTCAAGCGGCTCTTCAGGGTTTCGAGCTCGGCCTGGCTGTTCTCGAAGGCTTCGATTTTTTGCTCCAGGCTGTCGGTTGCCTCGTGGATGCGCTGGATCGAGGCGAGGCGGTGCTTGAGCTGCTCCTTGTGGGCGCGGATCTGCCCTTCGAGCGGCGCCATGATCACCTTGAGCCAGGCTTCGACGTCGCCATTGGCGGCCCGGAAGCTCTTCTTGACGCGCGAGGCGATGGTGTCGAAGAAGCGTTCCATCAGCACGGTGCGGCTGGTGGTGAGCAAGGTGGTGGTGCTGAACTGGGTGGCGTAGGCTGTCTCCACCGCTTCCACGTCGGCCCGGTACTTGTCAAGCGAGAAGGTCATCGGCAGGTTGAGCGAGAGCCCATGCTCGTTCGAAAACTTGCGATACATGCTCTCCATCATCGAACTGATTTCGACGATCTTCGCGTCCGATTCGGTCAGGTTCAGCTTGATGCGGTCAAAGAAATTCTTGACGGCGTCGCGCATGCCGAAGCGGCTCTTTTCCATCGATTCGCGCGCGGCCCCGATTTCCTCTTTCAAGGTGTCCAGGCCCAGCGTGGTGTAGAGCTCGGTTGACAGGCGCGCATACACGGCGCGCGTGCCCGACAGCTTGACCAGGCTGGTGTCGAATTCCTTCTTCTCGATGTCGATGCGGCGCATCATGTGCGCGACCACGCTTTGGTTTTTGCCGCGCAAGCTCTTCAATTCCTGGAGCTGCTCGACGACCCCGCGCAAGCGCGAGCCGATCATGCCGTGCTGCACCGAGGAGAGCGCGCCCAAGTCATCGGCCAATTGCTTGCGGATGATGTCCTTCTTGGCCGGGATCAATTCGTGGAACAGGGCCCCTTCGAGCGCGGCCAGGCGGCTCTTGGCCAGCAGCTCGGCGTCGCCGTTGATCTTGGCCACCAGCGCTTTTTGCGCCGACACCGGATACACCTGGCGCGGATCGAGGGCCAGCATGTGGGCCACGGAAGTTTGCTGGCGTTCGATCTCGGCCAGGTTTTCCTTCTCGCTCTTGAGTTCGTCCCACATGGCGTCGATCTTGTTGAGCACCACCACGCGCCCCGGTCCGCCGCCGATATGGTTGCGCCAGATTTCGATGTCGCTCTTGGTCACGCCGGTCTCGGCGGCCAGGATGAACAGCACCGCGTGCGCGTTCGGAATCAAGTTCAAGGTCAGCTCGGGCTCGGTGCCGATCGCGTTCAAGCCCGGGGTGTCGAGGATCACCAAGCCTTGCTCGAGCAAGGGATGGGGGAAGTTGATGATGGCGTGGCGCCACAGCGAGATTTCAATCATGCCCTCGTCGTCGAGGGTGGCCGCGACGTCCGGGTCGTTCTCGTCATACAGGCCGAAGCGCTTGGCCTCGGCGATGCTCACTTGCTTGGTCATCGACACTTGCTTGAACGTTTGCTGCATTTCGTCGCCGGCGTCGAGCGCCAGCGGTAGCACGGTCCAGGCCGCGTCATCGTCGCGGTAATCGCTGGTCGAGAGGTTGGAGGCGCGCGTTTCGATCGGCAGCAGGCGGATGCAGGGCGGATAGGCCGGGTCGTACATCAATTCGGTCGGGCACATGGTGGTGCGTCCGGCCGCCGAGGGCAAGATGCGCTGGCCGTAGTCGGCGAAGAAAATCGCATTGATCAATTCGGATTTGCCGCGCGAGAATTCGGCGACAAAGGCCACCGACAGCTTGTCGTCGGCCAGGCGCGCCAGCGCGCGCATCATGCGCTGCTCGAGCGCCGGATCGGTCAATTCGGTTTGGCTGACCCAGTCGTGATAGCGCTGCAGCGCGAGCACGACGCTCTGGCGCCACGCCCCGTAGTGTTGGAAATCCTGCACGATTATGCTCATAGCTCTGGTCCCGCCCTTTCTGACGAACCTTGCTCCATCGTCAAGTTTGGCAATTAATACAATAAAAAGTCGAGCGCTGCCCCTGCGCTATCCTGCGCACCGGGGCTCCGCACACACGGCAAGGTACTCCACTGCGATCATAGACGAAATATGTCTGTTGGAAATAGCCAGATTGCCCATTGACGCCAATAAAGTCACGCAAAGTGCTGCCGCCTTGCACGATGGCGGCGGCCAGGATTTCGCGGATCGCTTGCGCCAGCTTATCGTAGCGGGCGCGGCCGATGCGCGCGGCCGGCGTTTTCGGGTTGATGCCGGCCTTGAACAGGCTTTCGCAGGCGTAGATATTGCCCACGCCAACGACGATATCGCCAGCGAGCAAGACTTGCTTGATGGCAGCCTTACGCTTACGGCTTTCACTGTACAGCAGTGCGCCGGAAAAGTCCTCCCCCAATGGCTCGACCCCCAGGCCGCGCAACAGCATGTGCTGCTCGAGTTCGCCGTCCTCGCTGGCGTGCCAGAGCACGGCGCCGAAGCGGCGCGGATCGCTCAGGCGCAGTACCGATTTGTCCGCACCCGCACCCGCACCCGCACCCGCACCCGCACCCGCACCCGCGCCTTCGCCCAGCAGCAAGTCGAAGTGGTCGTGCTTGAGCGCCGTGGTGCCACGCGGCAGCACCCGCAAGTGGCCGGACATGCCCAGGTGGATGATCAAGGTGCCGTGCTCGAAGCCGATCAGCAGGTATTTGCCGCGCCGTCCGGTGTGGGTGACGCGCCGCCCCGCCAGCGTTTTGTCGAGCTGGTCCGGGAAGGGCCAGCGCAAGCCGGCGCGGCGCAGCAGCACCTGCTCAACCACGCGCCCCTCCACATGGGGCGCCACGCCGCGGCGCGTGACTTCGACTTCGGGCAGTTCGGGCATCGGGTCTTTTCCTAAAAGCGGGCCGCGGCGCGCCCGGCGCGCTGGCCGGCGCCAGCAAATTCGCCGGCGCGGATGCACGCAATGGCAGTGTTCGGCGTAGAATCGGAAATCATCGGCATCGTCCTGGATTCTCCCTTGAAAAACGCTTTCGCCATTGTAACTCTGTTAGCCCTTTTGTCGGCATGCGCGCCCGTGCCACCGCTTGCGTCCGGCTCGTTCGGGGCAGTCGCGCCCGCCGCGGTGGTGCCGGCGGCGTCGGCGGCGTCTCCCGCGTCCGCCGCACCGGCGGCGTCGGCGGCGTCTCCCGCGTCCGCCGCACCGGTGGCGGCGCCCGGCGTTGCGGCGCAGGTGGACGCGCCAAGGCCTGCGCCGTCGCCAGCCTTGGCCGAGGCGCCGCCCGCCGCCGATGAGGGCGCGGGCGAGGAGCCGGAAGCCGGTTTGCCCAAGGTCGCGCTGAGCGGCGACTTGTTGTTCCGCCTGCTCAAGGCCGAGCTGGAATTTAAGCGCGGCAACTGGCAAGGCCCTTACGTGACGCTGATGGGCGCGGCCCAGCAGACGCGCGATCCGCGCCTGGCGCGCCGCGCCACCGAAATGGCCCTGGCCGCCAAGCAGGCCGACGAGGCGCTGGCGGCGGTGCGCCTGTGGCGCGAGCTGGCGCCCGACTCCGAGGATGCCGCGCAATACTATCTGGGCTTCCTTATCCTGTCCGACAATATCGGCGAAGCCGAGCCGATCTTCCGCGCGCGCCTGGCGCAGGCGAGCGCGCCACGCCTGGGCGTGACTATTTTCCAGATTCAGCAATTCCTGGGGCGCGCGCGCGACAAGGCTGGTGCCGGCGCCATGCTGGCGCGCCTGCTCACGCCCTACGCGGCCACGCCGGAGGCGCACCTGGCCCTGTCGCACGCCGCCTTCGCGCGCGGCGACGGCGAGGTGGCGGTGCGTGAAGCCCAGGCGGCCATCGCGATCAAACCGGATTCCGAACTGGCGGTGCTGACGCTGGCGCAAGTGACGAGCGACCAGGACGCGGTCGCCATCTTGTTCGGCAAATTCCTGCAGCGCTATCCGCAGGCGCGCGAAGTGCGCGCGGCCAACGCGCGCGCGCTGGTGGGGCGCAAGCAATACCTGGAGGCGCGCGACGAATTCCTGCTGCTGCACAAGGCGCAGCCGGACAATCTGTCGAATTTGTATGCGCTGGGCATCATGTCGATGCAGCTGGGTGAATCGGCGGCGGCCGAAAAATACTTCGTGCGCTTCATCGACGTGCTGGCCGGTCACCCCAACGAGGAGCGCGACCCCTCCAAAGTGTTGATGATCCTGTCCCAACTGGCCGAAGAGCGGGGCGATGGCGCCGCCGCCCTGGCTTGGCTGGAAAAAATTGACAGCGGCGACGCGCAATCCTGGTTCGCAGCCCAGCTCAAGCGCGCCCAATTGATCGGCAAGCAAGGCGACGTGGATGGCGCGGCCAAGCTGCTGGCCGAGCTGCGCGCCGACGCCCCGCGCGAACAGGTGCAGGTGCTGCTGGCGCAAGCGCAAATTTTGCGCGACGCCAACCGCACGCTCGATGCCTTCGGTGTGCTTGAGGCGGGCGCCAAGCGTTTTCCCAGCAATCCCGAATTGTTGTACGACTACGCGCTGCTGGCCGAAAAAACGGGCCGCCTGGATGTGATGGAGGCGAGCTTGCGCACCGTCATCGCGCATGCCCCGGACAATCAGCACGCCTACAACGCGCTCGGTTATTCCCTGGCCGAGCGCAATATCCGCTTGAACGAAGCGTTTGAGCTGATCGACAAGGCCTTGAAGATGGCGCCGGACGATCCCTTCATCATGGACAGCATGGGCTGGGTGCAATACCGCCTCGGTCATCTCGACCAGGCCGAGCAAGCCCTGCGGCGCGCCTACGCCTTGCGCGGCGACGCCGAAATCGCCGTGCACCTGGGCGAAGTGCTGTGGCAAAAAGGGCAGAAGGATGCGGCGCGCAAGCTGTGGCGCGAGGCGCGCAGCAAGGACCCGAACAACGATGCCTTGAAAGACACCTTGGCGCGCCTCAATTCGAGCCTGTGACAGCGGCGCGCTGCGTCGCGACGTGCGCGCTTGCCATCGATTGCCCGCGCTTGCTCTAACTGGCGGGCGCGGCGACAATGCGCTCTCCGTAATCCGCTTCCTGGAACACCATGCCCCAGCGCTTGCCGCCCCGCCGCTTGACCGAATCGACCCGCCCGACCTTGCAGCGGCGCGCCGCCGGCGCCGCCCTGTGCGCCGCCGTGCTGGCCGGCTGCGCCACCGTGATGCCGGACACGGCGCTCGCGCCCTACCGCGAGCGCATCGCCTTGTCTGGACGCTTGAGCGTCAATTACCACCAGCATGGCGACGGCGCCCCCGCCAGCCTGACGGGCAAATTCAACTGGTCGCAGCAGCCAGGGCGGATCGACGTGGGCCTGGCCTCCCCGACCGGCCAGACCATCGCCACCCTGAGCGTCACGCCGCAAGCGGCCGTGCTCGAGCAAGCCGGCCAGGCGCCGCGCGCGGCGCACGACGTCGACAGCTTGAGCGCGCAGGCGCTCGGCTGGGCGCTGCCGGTGTCGGGTTTACGCGACTGGCTGCAAGGGCGCGCCATCGATGCCGACGGTAAGCCTTTCGCGGCCTCGCCGCGGCGCGACAGCGTGATCACGCGCGACGGCTGGCGCTTGCGTTTCGTGTCCTGGCAAGACGAGGCGGCAGTGCCGGCGCGCCCCAAACGCATCGACGCCGAGCGCGTGACGGCCGTGGCGGCCGAGGAAATGTCGATCCGCATCGTGATCGACCCCCAGGAGTGAGGCCCATGGCCGCAAGCAGCTTGCGCGATTGCCCGGCGCCAGCCAAGCTCAATCTGTTCCTGCACGTGAACGGACGGCGCGCCGACGGCTACCACTTGCTGCAAACGGTGTTCCAGCTGCTCGACTATGGCGACACCTTGCACTTTAGCTTGCGCGAAGACGAGTCCATCGTGCGCGTGACGGACGTGCCGGGCGTGCCGGAGCAGCAAGACTTGATCGTGCGCGCGGCCCAACTGCTGCAAGCTGAAGTGCGCCGGCGCAGCGGTCGCCAGCCTCGCGGGGTCGATATCGCCATCGACAAGCGCTTGCCCATGGGGGGCGGACTGGGCGGCGGTTCCTCCGACGCGGCCACCACCTTGATCGCGCTCAACCATCTGTGGCAGGCCGGGCTCACGCGCGCCGACTTGATGGCGCTGGGCTTGCCCCTGGGCGCGGACATCCCGTTTTTCCTGTTCGGCCAGAGCGCCTTCGCCGAGGGCGTGGGTGAAGCCTTGCAGGCGGTGGACGTGCCCGTTTGCTGGTTCGTCGTGCTCGAACCCGGGGTCGCGGTACCGACCGCCGCAATTTTTTGCGCCGAGGATTTGACACGGGACGCGAAACCGGTCAGAATAACGGACTTTTCCAGACACCTAGCGACTCGAAGCGATTTGAGCTGGTTTGGGAAGAACGATTTACAGGCCGTTGCATCCCGCTTGTTTCCGCCGGTAGCCGAGGCGATCACATGGTTGGGACGTTACGGTCCGGCCAGGATGACTGGCTCCGGAGCATGCGTGTTTTGCGCATTTTCCAGCGAAAGCGAGGCCGATGCGGTGCTCGCGGCCATGCCAAGCGGCATGACAGGCTGGAAAGCGCGCTCGCTGGCCCGGCACCCTCTGTCGGGTCTGTTGTAGATCGAAGGATCGCTAGAAAAATTTGGCTTGACGTGAAGTTTGACGATAAAATACGTTAAATGCACGGCAAGTAGTCAGTTGCGTAGGGGAATCGCCAAGCTGGTTAAGGCACTGGATTTTGATTCCAGCATACCAAGGTTCGAATCCTTGTTCCCCTGCCATTCAATTTGCCTTTCAAGTCGATGCGCCAAGCGCGTCCTTCAGGCGAATCCGGTGGTCGCGCATTCGCGCACCAGCCGTTTTGTTCAAGATTTCAACGCTTACCTCTTGGGACTCCCATGGCTTACGAAAACCTGATGGTTTTTACCGGCAACGCCAACCCGGCGCTGGCAGAAGGAGTCGCAAAAAACCTCGGCATACCACTTGGCAAAGCCGTCGTTTCCAAATTCTCTGACGGCGAAGTGATGGTCGAGATCAACGAAAACGTCCGCGGCAAGGATGTGTTCGTTTTGCAATCGACTTGCGCCCCCACCAACGACAATCTGATGGAAATCATCTTGATGGTGGACGCGCTCAAGCGCGCCTCGGCCGGCCGCATCACCGCCGCCATCCCGTATTTCGGGTATGCGCGCCAGGATCGCCGCCCCCGTTCGGCGCGCGTGGCCATTTCCGCCAAGGTGGTGGCGAATATGCTGGAAGAAGCCGGCGTCGAGCGCGTCTTGATCATGGACTTGCACGCCGACCAGATCCAGGGTTTCTTCGATATCCCGGTCGACAATATCTACGCTTCGCCCATCTTGCTCGGTGACTTGCAAAAACGCAACTACGATGATTTGCTGGTGGTGTCGCCCGACGTGGGCGGCGTGGTGCGCGCGCGCGCCCTGGCCAAGCGCCTCGGTTGCGATCTGGCCATCATCGACAAGCGCCGCCCGAAGGCGAACGTGTCGGAAGTGATGAACATCATCGGCGAAGTCGAAGGGCGCAATTGCGTCATCATGGACGATATGGTCGACACCGCCGGCACCTTGACCAAGGCGGCTGAAGTGCTCAAGGAGCGCGGCGCCAAGAAAGTCGTCGCCTATTGCACCCATCCCGTGTTGTCGGGTCCCGCGATCGACCGCATCAGCGCCTCGCCGCTCGACGAACTGGTCGTGACGGACACCATTCCGCTGTCCGCGGCCGGCCAGGCTTGCGGCAAGATCCGCCAGCTCACGTGCGCGCCGCTGCTGGCCGAAACGTTTAAACGCATCAGCAAGGGCGATTCCGTGATGTCCTTGTTCATCGACTGAAAGACGTCGAACAGCAATAACACGGCAAAAAGGGGGGAGCGCGCC
>JAZKBP010000006.1:0-182078 GCA_040388555.1 Pseudomonadota bacterium | reverse complement strand
AGCTCGATGCAGGCGGCGCGCTCCCCGCTTTTTGCTTTTACCGTTTCATGAGCGATGTTGCTCATATTTCGAGCGCCCCTGGTCGCGGGGGGGCTCACAACGCAAGGCGCGAGCCCGGCATTTTTTGGAGTTTTACATGAAAGTTATCGCATTTAACCGCAATTTGCAGGGGACCGGAGCGAGCCGCCGCCTGCGTAATGCTGGCCAAACCCCAGGCATCATCTACGGTGGCACCGAAGCCCCCGTCATGATCGCTCTGGACGGCAACGCCCTGTTCCACGCGCTGAAAAAAGAAACTTTCCACTCGTCGATCCTCGACATGGAAATCGATGGCAAGAGCCAGCAAGTGCTGCTGCGCGACTTCCAGATGCACGCATACAAGCAACTGGTCTTGCACGCTGACTTCCAGCGCGTTGACGCAACCCACAAGATCCACAAGAAAGTGGCGCTGCACTTCGTGAACGCCGACGTGTCGCCAGCAGTCAAGCTGCACGGCGCGACCATCAGCCACGTGATGTCCGAGCTGGAAGTGTCGTGCCTGCCGGCCGACCTGCCTGAGTTCGTGACGGTCGACCTGGCCAACATCGATGTCGGCCACTCGATCCACAGCGCCGACCTGGCCCTGCCAAAAGGCGTGACGGCTGTTACCCACGGCTCGAACCTGACGATCGCTACCGCTTCGGTACCGGCTGGCCACGTGTCGGCTGAAGCGACCGCTGCTGCTGCTGACGCGGCACCGGCAAAAGCGGCTCCAGCTGCCAAGCCTGCCAAGAAGTAATCGAGCCGGCGCCGCGGCGCCTGTTCTGGAAAACCCGCCGGTGTCCGCCAGCGGGTTTTTTTTCGCCTGCCGGTGCCGCTGGGTTCGCGCCTGTAGATGGCATCTACGCGTCAAATGCGCGACAATCACGTTTTATTCATAGAACAAACTCGAGCGAACCATGCCCATACGCCTGATCGTCGGCCTCGGCAATCCCGGCCCCGAATACGAACAAACCCGCCACAATGCCGGCTTTTGGCTGGTCGACAATCTGGCCAACAGCTTGCCCGGCTGCCGCCTGCAGCGCGAATCGCGCTTCAATGCCTTGATGGCCAAGACCAGCGTGGCCGGCCAGGACTTGTTCTTGCTCGAGCCGCTGACCTTCATGAACCGTTCCGGCCAGTCGGTCGGGGCGCTGGCGCGCTTTTACAAGATCAATCCGGACGAAGTGCTGGTCGTGCATGACGAGCTCGATATTGCGCCAGGTCAGGTCAAGATGAAGAAAGGTGGCTCCTCCGGTGGCCACAACGGTTTAAAGGACATCACGGCCGCCCTGGGTACCCAGGATTATTGGCGCTTGCGCCTGGGAATCGGCCATCCGCGCAGCCTCAATTCGCAGCAGGCGGTGGCGGACTTCGTGCTGCACCGTCCGCGCAAGGAAGAACAAATCCTGATCGAGGAAGCCATCGAGAAGAGTTTGCGCGTGTTGCCGCTGGTCTTCGAAGGCAAGTTCGATAGCGCGACGATGCAGTTGCATACGGCGTGAATAGCCTAGGAATGCGCAGACTTTGATGGTTTTTGCCTCAATTTGACGGCAGTACCGGTGCCGATCACGATCTGGCTTTGCAAATCGCGCTGCATGCCTTCGAGCAAGGGGGCGAGGCGCTGAAAGTCGGCCGGCGTGCACACCATGCCTTGTGGCGCGAAGCGCAGGCTGCGCTTGACGACGATGGCATTGCCCTGGCGCGTGTAAGCGGCGCGGTAGGCCAGGCCGGCGTCGCCAACGGCAAGCGGCCTGGGAAGCGCCAGGATGCGCACCCCGCGCGCGAGCAGGAAGGCTGTTTCTTCTTCCGTGTCGATGGCCGGGCACACAAAGTCTTGCCGGCGCTGTGGTTCTTGCGTCATGGCGGCCACCCACTCGCCCAAGCCTCCCCAAAAGCTGACATTGCTGGCCAGGCCACTCGGCCCCGGCAGTGAGGCGAGGTTCTCGCTGCTGCCGGCCACGCGCAACGCGAAGCTGTCGCCGTCGTCATCGAGGGCGCCGGGCAGTAATACGCCGCGCCCCTTCTTTTCCATCGCCAGAAGCACGCGCTGCGCGAATTGCGCGCGCGCGCTCGGGGTGCTCGCGCGCAAGGCTTGGCGATAGCCTTCCGCCCCGGCGCCCTCGGCCCGGCGCGCGATGTGGAAGCTGCCGCTGCCATCAAGGGCGAGCTGGAACAGCGCCACCGTGCTTGATTTTTCCCGCTGCGAGGCAGGCGTGCGCGCCAGCTCGCCGCTCGTCACGAGCAGCACCGGTTTGTCCAGTTCGCTAGCCGGCAAATAGCCGGGCGCGACCGCGCTGGCGGTGGTGTCGAGGTAAAGCGCGAGCCTGGGCACATAGCTGAGGACGTGGTTGAATACGCCCAGCGTGGGCACGCGCGGCAAACGGTAGGCGTTGCCGCTGTTGACGAGCACGGCGCTGCTGTCGATGCCCACCGCCGCCAGCAGCGCTTCGAGCAGGCTGGCCTGGTCCTTGCAGTCGCCGTAGCGGTTTTTCAGCACCGTTGCCGCCGGGTGCGGCACCACGGCGCCCGCGCCCACGTAGACGGCCAGGTAGCGGATATTCTGGCGCACCCAGTTGGCCAGCGCCAAGGCTTGGGCGCGCGGGCCGCGCACGCCTTGGGTAAGGGCTAGGGCCAGCGCTTGCACGCTCGCATCCGGCGTGGCGGCGGCGCGCGCCCCTTGCGCGTAGGCGCGCGCGAACGCGGCGTAGTCGGGAAAGGTCGACACCGCCAGGCGCTTGCCGTAATCGAGGTAGCTGACCGAATCGGCTTCGATGCGCGCGTTCTCGCCGCTCTCGTACTGCCAGGCGTAGCGCCGGCGCCCCGGCGCGCTGTCGACGGCGAGCGCGCGAAAGCCGGCCGCGTCCGCGTACAGCGGCATTTCCGCGGGCATGTCGTAGATCAGCTGATAGCGCCGGTTGGCGAAAAACTGGGACGAGGACAAGTCTTCGAAGTGGCCGGGAAACAGCGCCCGGTGGCGCTTGAGCACGTAGTGGTTGACCAAGGTGTCGCCCACTTGCACGTCCGGAAAAACCACGACCTTCATGCGCGTGTCCTGGAACATGGGCGCGTCGATCGAGGATGCTTCTTGCTGGTCCTTGATCATGCCCTCCAATACCGGCACGCGCCTGCCATCGGGCTTTTGGGTGTAGGCCTCGATGGCGGCCACCTCGTCGAGTTCGCGGTTGTAGCTGATGTAGGACAGTGCGTGCAGGTTCAGCGCGGCGGGCTGGGCGATGGTTTTTGCGATGTCGACCGTCAAGGTGTAGCTGCCGTCAAGATTGACCTGGAAATGCTGCACGAACTGCTCGATCACCAGGGACGGATCGGTGCCGGTGTCGGCCGCGCCGCAAGCCGGGGCCAGCGCGCCGCCCAGTGCTGCCGCCACGGCCAGCGCACATTTCATGGGGCGCCATCGGGAGGGCGAGGGTGGCGCATGGCGTGAAAGCATCATGACTCCTGGCGGCTGTCCCATCGGAACAAAAGGCTAGTGTGGAAAGCCATGGTAGCTGGCGGCACCGGTGCGATATTGCGCCGGCACAAGCGCCGCGCCGGCGCAACAGTGCGCCGCTGGACGCAGGCGGGCCCAGCCGCGATAATCCCAACCAAGCTGTTTCCATTTCCACGCGCGAGGCACGCTCTGACCCACGCTCTGACCTTTCATGCCGGACCGCTAGCGCTGGCCCATCTGCGCCGGCATGGCTTGCGCGCGCGCGACGTGGCCGTGGTGCCGGCCGCCGCCGGCGGACCCAAGGGCTTGATCTTCCAGCACCTCGACCAATGGCTGTTCGGCGCCTGGTTGGCGGGCGCGCCGCGCCAGCGCAGTCTGGTCGGCTCCTCGATCGGGGCGTGGCGCCTGGCGGCCGCTTGCCATGCCAACCCGGCGGACGCGCTCGCGCGCCTGGGCCGCCTGTATTGCGATCAAACCTATAGCGCCAAGCCGGGACCGCAAGAAGTGCAGCGTGTGTGCGCGCAACTATTGGCCGACTTCATCCAAGGGCATGAGCATGAAGTGATTGCTCATCCGCAGCATCGCCTGCACGTGCTGGCGGTGCGCGGCAAGCGCCTGCTCGCCGCCCCCGCCGGGCGCGCCGCCCAGCTGGGCGGTTTCGCCGCCGCCGGCTTGCTCAATTTGGGATCGCGCGCGGCGCTCGGCCAGTTGCTCGAGCGCGTGGTGATTGGCGATGCGCGCGATCCGGCGCCCTGGCTGCGCGCGCGCTTCGACCGTTTCACCACCCATTTCGCGGCGCTCGACACGGCCAATCTGGCGGCGGCCCTGCTCGCCTCAGGCACGCTGCCGCTGGTGATGGATCCGGTGCGCGCGCTGCATGGCGCGCCGCCCGGCCTGTACTGGGATGGCGGCCTGATCGACTACAACCTGGCCTTGCCCTACGCGCGCATGGATGGCGCGGCCGAGGGCGAATTGGTGCTGTACCCGCATTTTGGCGAGCATATCGTGCCCGGCTGGCTCGACAAGGGCTTGCGCTGGCGCCGCGCCGCGCGCGGCCCGCAAGGCCATTGGCTCGACAATGTCTTGATCGTCGCGCCCAGCGCCGCCTTCCTCGCCACGCTCCCGCGCGCCAAGCTGCCCGACCGGCAAGACTTCAAGCACTACGGGCTCGACCACGCGGCGCGCGCGGCCAATTGGCGGCGCGCGATCGGGCAGGGCGAACGCTTGCGCGACGAACTGGCCGCGTTCGCCGAGCGCCCCGAGCTGGCGCGTGTGGCGCCCCTGTGACGCCCAACATCGCGCCAGGCGCCGCCGCATTTGCGGCCATCGGCGGCGGCAGCGGTTACAATAGAGGGTTACGGATCGGCCCGCGGGCTGGCCAAGCTTTTGCGCGCTGCGCGGCAACGCTCCTCTCAATCGAATTAGAAAGTTTCCCATGAGTCTACAATGCGGCATCGTCGGCCTGCCTAACGTCGGCAAGTCCACCCTCTTCAACGCCTTGACCAAGGCCGGCATCCCGGCCGAGAACTATCCGTTTTGCACCATCGAGCCGAACGTGGGCGTGGTCGAAGTGCCCGATCCGCGCATGGCCGGCCTGGCCGCGATCGTCAAACCCGAGCGCATGGTCAATGCGATCGTCGAATTCGTCGACATCGCCGGCCTGGTGGCGGGCGCCTCCAAGGGCGAGGGCTTGGGCAATCAGTTCCTGTCGCACATCCGCGAAACGGACGCCATCGTCAACGTGGTGCGCTGCTTCGAGGACGACAATGTGGTGCACGTGGCCGGCAAGATCAGCCCGCTCGACGACATCGAAGTGATCCAGACCGAGCTGGCCCTGGCCGACATGGGCACCGTGGACAAGGCGATCCACCGCGAAAACAAAAAAGCGCGCTCCGGCGACAAGGACGCGGCCAAGCTGGTCGCCCTGCTCGAGCGCATGATGCCGCACCTGAACGATGCCAAGCCGGTGCGCGCTCTGGGCCTGGACGCCGACGAAATGCTCTTGATCAAGCCGCTGTGCCTGATCACGGCCAAGCCGGCCATGTATGTGGCCAATGTGTCGGACACGGGCTTCACCAACAACCCGCTGCTCGACCAGCTGGCCGCCTACGCGCAGGCGCAGAACGCGCCGATGGTGGCGATCTGCGCTTCCATCGAATCGGAAATCGCCGACCTCGACGACGCCGACAAATGCGCCTTCCTGGCCGATATGGGCATGCAAGAGCCGGGCCTGGACCGCTTGATCCGCGCCGCCTACAAGCTGCTGGGCCTGCAAACGTATTTCACGGCCGGCGTGAAGGAAGTGCGGGCCTGGACCATCCACGTGGGCGACACGGCGCCGCAAGCGGCCGGCGTGATCCACACCGACTTCGAACGCGGCTTCATCCGCGCCCAAACCATCGCCTACGACGACTTCATCGCCTTCAAGGGCGAGAACGGCGCCAAGGAAGCGGGCAAGATGCGCGCCGAGGGCAAGGAGTACGTGGTCAAGGATGGCGACGTGCTCAACTTCCTGTTCAACGTCTAAGTTTCAATGGCGCGTCCTGACAGTTTGAACAGGATAGGCGAGATCGTCATGCATACAAAGTTCCTGGCGCTGTTCATGCTCGTGCTGTGCTCTGGGTGCAGCAAGGCGGAAATATCAGACGCGCGCATCAGTCATCTGATGGCGCGCGATCACGGCTGGATCGACCTGACTGTCAAGACGCCGCAACCATCGACGACGCCATCGGGTGCGCACGACTGCGGCGTCAGTGTCGCAGTCAACGGCGAAACGCTGCTGCGGGAAAGCGCGAATTTCATCGACGCCGATCGCAAGGGCAGTCCGGTGGGTTATCGATTTCCCGCGCCGGCAGGCAAGCTCGATGTCGAGTTGATTTACTCGCTGTGCTTGGCGCAGCCCTTCGTCATCAAGCAATCGCTCAATCTTCCGAAAGACCACCTGGCTAAGCTCACCTTCGATGGCCGCAGTCTCGCCTTCGACGGCGACAGCCCATACAATCCGAGCTCGCTGGAGTCTCTTCATGCCCAACTTGAGGACATGCGACGCGGCGCCGCCGACGCCGATCACCGCATGTCGACCATGAGCGCATTGGTCTTGCTCTGCCTTGCCTTGAACGTGCTGGTGCTGTGCCTGTTGATGTTGCGGCGGCGCGCGCCCTGAACCCGCATCCCCCGTCTTGATGGCGACAACGCCATAACGATGCGCGCTTCCAAACGCAGGGGCGCCCGATTCAGCGCCAACGCTTTGCTGGCATACTGTGCATCTTCCGTTTTCGCCAAGCGCACACCATGCCCACGGTTTCCGAACTGACCCTGTACCCGATCAAATCCTGCGCCGGCATTGGCGTGCGCGAAGCGACGCTCACGCGTGCCGGCCTGTGCGTCGACGGCGTGCACGACCGCCAGTGGATGCTGGTCGACGCCGATGGCCAATTTCTGAGCCAGCGCGAGCATCCGCGCATGGCCTTGATCACGCCGCGCCTGCTGGCCCACGCCCTCGAGGTGGACGCGCCGGGCATGCCTGCGCTGGCGATCGCCTTGCGCTCGGCGCCGCCGCAGCCATCGGCGACCCGCACCGTGCGGGTGTGGGACGACAGTGTCCCCGCCAGCGACGAGGGCGACGCCAGCGCGCAGTGGTTCAGCCAAGTGATCGGCCGGCCATGCCGCCTGGTGCGTTCCCATCCGGACGCGCGGCGCCAGGCCAGCGCCACCTGGACCGGCGGGCGCGCCGCGCCGACCATGTTCGCCGACGGCTTCCCGCTGCTGCTGGCCGGCGCCGCCTCGCTGGCCGACCTGAACGAAAAACTGGCCGCCGCCGGGCGCGCGCCCTTGCCGATGAACCGCTTCCGCCCGAATATCGTCGTCGACGGCATCGCCGCCTTCGAGGAGGATTACGTCGAGCACTTCGCCATCGGCGCGGCGCGCATCGTGCCGGTCAAGCCTTGCGCGCGCTGCCCCATTCCCTCGGTCGACCAGGCCAGCGGCTGCGTCGGCCCCGACCCGCTCGACATCTTGCAAGCGTACCGGCGCAAGGCGCAGCTCGACGACGCCATCTGCTTCGGCATGAATTGCCTGGTGGGCGAGGGCGAGGGCGCGCGCCTGTTCGTCGGCCAGCCGGTCGAGGCGGCGCTCGCGTTCTAGGCGCCCTTGCGCGCCTGGGAGCTAGCGGTAAGCCGGATTGTCCAGGTCGCGCAGATATTGCGCGTACTTGCCGCTGGCGCGCAGGCGCTGCAAGCCGCGGTTGAACAACACCAGCAAGCGCGCGTTCTCGGGCACTTTGCGCGACAGGATCAAGTGGTATTGCGTGATCGAGTAAGGCTTGCGGTGGTAGCTCAGGCGGGCGCGCTCCTCGGCACTGAAGCGGCGCGCCAGCAAGGCCAGGCCGCTGTAGAGATCGGAGGGGAGGATCTGGAAGCGCTCTCCCAGCAGCTTGCGAAAGCTGGCCTCGTCGGTGGCGGCGCGGTCGACCTTGATGCGGGCGTCGCTTTCGAACAGATAATCGTAGCCGGCCGTGCCGCCGACCTTCAAGCCGGCCAAGTCGTCATAGCTGTTCCAGTCGAAGGCGAAGCTGCGCAGGTGGAAGAACACGGTCTTGCCCTCGATCACGCTGTCGCTGTAGTAAAAGCTGTCCGCGCGCGTACTGCCGGCCGGTCCCGGCCCCCAGATCACCGAACCGTTCGCTTCGCCCTGTTCGGCCTCGACATAGGCGCGCTTCCAGGGCCGGAACAGGTAGCGCACGCTTACCCCTTCAAGCGCGAACGCCTCGCTCACGATGCGCGAGGCGACGCCCTGGTGTGGCGCGTGCTCGGACAAGTAGGGCGCCCACTCGCCGCTGGTGAGCGTGACGACGCGCGGTTGCGCCATGGCCGGCGCCCCCCATAAGGCGCCCAGCAATGCCAAGGTGCGCGCCAGCGCCCACGCCAGTGGCGCGCCGGCCGGCGGGGGCGTGCGGCGGCACGCGCCAGGGCTCAATACTCGCCCCTTTGCATCGCGCCGATGATCTCGCCGTACTTGCCGCTCTCGCGCAAGCGCTTCAAGCCGCGGTTGAATAATTCGATGTAATGCGCGTTCGCTTTGAGCTTGCGCGCCATCAGCAAGTGGTAACGGGTCACGTCGTAGGGCTTGGGATGGTGGGTGATGCGCGCGATCTCGTCGGGCGTGAAGTGTTCCTTGAGCAGGGCCTGGCCGCCGTACAAGTCGGACGGGAAGATCGTGAAGCGTCCGGCCAGTAATTTGCGGAAATTGATGTCGTCACTGGCGGCGCGCTCGATCTTGATGTTCGCGCCCTCGAACAGGTATTCGTAGCCGGCCGTGCCGCCGATGCTCACTTGCGCCAGGTCGGCATAGTTGTTCCAGTCAAAGCGTGTGCTCTTGAGGTGGAAGAACACGGTCGAACTCTCGATCACCACGTCACTGAAGTAGAACAGGCGCTCGCGCGCCGAGCCGGCCGAGCCGGTGCTCCAGACCACGGAGCCGTCCACCTCGCCGCGCTCGGCCTCGACCATCGCCCGCTTCCATGGGCGGAACACGTACTTGACCTTGACGCCCTCGAGCGCGAACGCTTCACGCACGATCTGCGACACCGCGCCCTGTTGGCGCGCGTGTTCCGACATATACGGCGGCCATTCGCCGTTGCTCAGGGTGACGACGGGATCGGCGCGCGCGCTCGCCGCGGCGGCCAGCGTCCATGCCAGGCATAGCAGGGCGCACAGGCGCGTCGCGCCGCTGTGTCCGCTGCTATTGTGGAGTGCCATCGATCCGCTATCCATCGTATTGTCAAGGTGCGCCGGGCCAGCCTGCCGCACGGCGCTCCCCATTCTGCCACGCCGGCATGGCTTTTGACTAATTAGTGCAGTCAGGCCGCTTACCGGAAGGCGCCCTGTATTGGCGTTTTGGCAGGGTTGATGCGACAATTGCGGGATTTGCATTTGCAATCGACGGGCTTTGGCGTAATGTGGCAAATATTGCCGGAGCATACCTCGCAGGCAGGATAGGAGTGTGGGTCTTATGACGCAGGAGCCAGTGACATCGCAACTTGAGGCGGCGCAGGTCGCCGCCGACTTGATGGCGGAAAACGACGAATTGCGCGCGCGCATGGCCTACCTGCTCGAACAAGCTGAACGCAACCACGACATCATGTGCCGGCACCAAGCCTTCGACCTGGAAATCGTGGGCGCGAGCACCTTCCCCGAACTGGTGGGCACCATTTTCCGCACCTTGCCCGTCATTTCCGAACTCGACATCGTGACCTTGTCGCTGCTCGACGAGGACGCCGACATCCACACCGTGATGCACCAGCTGGGCGTGAACTTCAAGGAGTTCCCGCACCTGATCTTCGTCGACAGCGATGGCGCGCTCGGCTTCGCGCCGCGCAGCGCGCTCAATGCCACCCCACCGAAGCCGCTGCTGGGCCCTTACGATGCGCGCGCACACGCGGCCATGTTCCCGGCGCCGCCAGAAGGCTTGCAAAGCGTGGCGCGCGTGCCGCTGCTGCGCAACCGGCGCCTGATCGGCAGCCTGAACCTGGGCTCGGTGGACGCGGCCCGCTTCACGCCGGCCATGGGTACCGACTTCGTCGAGCACATGGCCTCGATCATCGCGATCTGCCTCGAAAACGTGATCAGCAACGAGATGCTCAAGTACATAGGCTTGACCGACTCGCTCACCGGCGTCTACAACCGGCGCTACATCGATCGGCGCCTGCTCGAGGAAATCGCGCGCGCGCGCCGCCAGTCCTACCGCATCGCCTGCATCTACCTCGACATCGACCATTTCAAGCGCGTCAACGACAGCGTCGGCCACCAGGGCGGCGACGAAGTCTTGCGCGAAGTGGCCAGCCGCATCAAGGCCGAGCTGCGCCTGTCGGACGCGCTGGCGCGCTTCGGCGGCGAGGAATTCGTGGTGCTCTTGATCGACGTCGACCTCGACAGCGCGGCGCACGTGGCCGGGCGCATCCGCGCCAGCATCGCCGGCACGC
Organism: Pseudomonadota bacterium; assembly: GCA_040388555.1. Classification (GTDB taxonomy): domain Bacteria; phylum Pseudomonadota; class Gammaproteobacteria; order Burkholderiales; family Burkholderiaceae_D; genus Telluria_A. The sequence goes on along the minus strand of JAZKBP010000006.1, from coordinate 171,630 downwards.
CTTTCGCCCTGCCCGATGGCAGCGCCATTCCCGTGACGGTGTCGCTGGGGGTGGCTGTGCTCGACGATTTCGAACGCGACAGCGTGATCGAAACGGTGGCCCAGCAATTGCTGGCCCAGGCCGACTCGGCTCTGTACCAGGCCAAGGAAGGCGGACGCAACCAGGTGGTGCGTTTCGAGCGCGCCTAGGGGGGGCGCCGGCCTGGCGCCTCGGTGCCAGTGCTCAGTGCCAGCGGTTCAGGATGCCGAGCACCAGATATATCCCCAGCAGTGAGGGCATGCTGATGCCGCCGGCCTGGCCGATTTGGCGCAGGTGTTCCTCGTTGTCCAGGTTAAGCGCGTCGATCCGGCGGATCGTCATGTCCGCCTTCAGGCACAGCGCGATATTGGCCATGAAGCCGATCAGCGCGCGCAGTGCGAGCGCCAAGGCGAGCAGGCCGGCGACCCGGCCGGGATGGTTCCCGTACGCAACGGCCAGCTGCACGGCGAACACCGACAGCGTTTCGAGCACCAGCGAAGCGAGGCCGAACATATACAGTTTGCGGAAGAAGAACCACTGGATCCCGAACAGGGCGGCCCAGAGATTGAAGCCGGCCAGCCGCGCGGCGCCGCACAGGCGCCGTTGCAGCAGGCGCGGATAGCGGCCGGCGCCGGCGAAGGCGATCAATTCGGTCTCGGAAATGTCGCCGTCCGGCTCCCCGTGCGCGCCCTCGTGCAAGTCCAGGCGCGCGCCGGGCGGGGCGTAGGGGTTGGTGTCCATGCCTAGCCCAGCAGCCGGCTTTCGGCGCGGCTGACCGCTTCGGCCGAGCCGCGCAGCACCACCACATCGCCCGCTTCGAGCTCGGTGTGCGGCGTCACCTCGACCCGCCCGCTGCCGCGCCGGATGGTGGTGACCTCGGCGCCCACCTCGGCCAGATTGAAGGCCTCGAGCGCGCGCCCGACCGCCCGCGCGCCCTCTGGCAAGGTCACCGAGTGCAAGCGCACGTACAGGTGTTCGGGGTCGTCGGACACGTCGGAGGCGCCGTGGAAGTAACCACGCAGCGAGGCGTAGCGCTCATCGCGCGCCATCTGCACCCGGTGCACCACGCGCCGCAGCGGCACGCCCAGCATCACCAGCGCATGCGAAGCGAGCATCAAGCTGCCCTCAAGCGCTTCAGGCACCACCTCGGCCGCGCCCGAGCGCTTGAGCAGGTCGAGGTCGGTGTCGTCATGGCTGCGCACGATCACCGGCAAGGTGGGCGCCATCTCGCGCACCAGGCTCAAGACTTTGAGCGCCGAGGGCGTGCTGGCGTAGGTGATGACGAGGGCGCTGGCGCGGTAGATGCCGGCCGCGATCAGGCTTTCGCGGCGTGCCGCGTTGCCGTAGGAAACGTGGGCGCCGGCCGATTGCGCCTCTTGCACCCGCTCCGGATCAAGGTCGAGCGCGTGGTAGGGTACTTTTTCCTCGGAAAGCAAGGTGGCCAGGCTTTGCCCGCTGCGCCCGAAGCCGGCGATCAGCACGTGCTTTTGGGTGGCCATGGTGCGGCTGGCGATCTGGGTCAGGGCCAGCGACTGCATCATCCATTCGTTGGACGAGATCTTGAGCACGATCTGGTCCGACTTGGCGATGAGGAAGGGCGCGGCCAGCATCGACAGCACCATCGCCGCCAGCACCAGCTGGATCACGTTGGCGTCGAGCAGCTTGGCCCCTTGCGTCAGGTTCAGCAGCACGAAGCCGAATTCGCCGGCCTGGGCCAGCGCCAAGCCGGTGCGCATGGCCACCCCGTCGGAGGCGCCGAACACCTTGGTCAATAGCGCGATCAGGGCGAACTTGAGCAGCAAGATGCCCGCCACCAGCACCAGCACCAGCCACCAGTGCTCGAGCACCATGCGCACATTGAGCAGCATGCCGATGGTGATGAAAAACAGGCCCAGCAGCACGTCGCGGAAGGGCTTGATGTCTTCCTCCACATGGTGCTTGTACTGGGTTTCGGAAATGAGCATGCCGGCCACGAAGGCGCCCAGCGCCAGCGACAGGCCGGCGCGCTCGGTGATCCAGGCCGCCCCCAGCGTGATCAACAGCACGTTGAGCATGAACAGTTCTTGCGAGCGGCGCTTGACGACGATGGTGAACCACTTGCGCATGAGCTTTTGGCCGATGAATAGCAGCAGCACCAGCACTACCACGGCCTTGCCCGCCGCCAGCGCGAGCGTGCCCATCAAGTGCTCCGGGTCTTGCCCCAGGGCGGGAATGAGGATCAAGAGCGGCACCACGGCCAAGTCCTGGAATAGCAGGATGCCGATGATCTTGCGTCCCTGCGCGCTCTCGAGTTCGAGCCGCTCGGTGAGCATCTTCGACACCACCGCCGTCGACGACATGGCCAGCGCCCCGCCCAGCGCGAACGAGGCTTGCCAGCCCAGTTGCAGGGCGCCCGCCAACTGGTGCGCGATCAGCCAGCAAAACAGCATGGTGGCGGCGATCGTCAAGCCCACCTGGGCCAGGCCGAGCACGAACACGATGCGGCGCATGGCCTTCAATTGGGTGAGCGAGAACTCCAGCCCGATCGAGAACATCAGAAACACCACGCCGAACTCGGCCAGCGTGTGGGTGGCGTCGTTGTTGACGGCCAGGCCCAGCGCGTGCGGGCCGATCAGGATGCCAACGGCCAGGTAGCCCAGCATGGGCGGCAAGTGCAGCGAGCGGAAGGCCACCACGCCCGCCACCGCGCTGCCCAGCAAAAGTAGGGTCAGTTCCAGCCCTGAAAACATAGGTCGCCCCGAATCATCGTGGTTTGATCTGCCATCGCCCGCCGCCCGCAGTGCAGCGCGACGGGGGTAGAATAGGGCTTTCTTGCGTTGGCAAGTTTTTTGCTTTCGCAATTCGTTTATACTTCTGGCATGAGTGTAACCCATGAAAAAACAATGCTGAAGGCTTTTGACACAAACATCACGGCGCGCGCCATGCAAATGGCGCGCGAGACGCTCGAGATCGAGGCCGAGGCCATCCACGCCCTGCACGCGCGCCTGGCCAGCGACGATAGCGTGGGCCGCGCCGTGGCCCTGTTGCTCGGCTGCGGCGGGCGGGTGGTGGTGTCGGGCATCGGCAAATCCGGCCACATCGCGCGCAAGATCGCCGCCACCCTCGCCTCGACCGGCACCCCGGCCATGTTCGTGCATCCGGCCGAGGCCGCGCACGGCGACCTGGGCATGGTCACGGCCAAGGACGCCTTCATCGCCATTTCCAATTCCGGCGAGACGGCCGAACTGATGTCGATCTTGCCGATCGTCAAGCGCATGGGCGCGCCCCTGATCGCGATGACGGGCAAACCGGGTTCGAGCCTGGCGCAGCTGGCCGACGTGCACCTGGACGTGTCGGTGGCAAAGGAAGCCTGCCCGCTGAACCTGGCGCCCACGGCCAGCACCACCGTCACGCTGGCGCTGGGCGACGCGCTGGCGGTGGCCTTGCTGGACGCGCGCGGCTTTCGCGAGGAAGACTTCGCGCGCTCGCACCCGGGCGGCGCGCTCGGGCGGCGTCTCTTGACCCATGTGCGCGACGTCATGCGCAGCGGCGCGGACGTGCCGCGCGTGCCGTTCGAGGCCACCCTGCAGCAGGCGCTGCTGGAAATCACCAGCAAGGGCATGGGCATGACGGCCATCGTCGACGCCGAGGGCCGGCCGGTGGGCGTGTTCACCGACGGCGACTTGCGCCGCCTGATCGAGCGGGTGCAGGACTTCACCAAGCTGGGCATCCGCGACGTGATGCACGCCGACCCGCGCCGCATCCATCCGGAGCAACTGGCGGTGGATGCCGTATCCATCATGGAGCAATGCCGGATCAACCAGATGCTGGTGGTCGACCAGGACGACAAGCTGGTCGGCGCCCTGCACATCCACGACCTCACGCGCGCCAAGGTGATCTGATGCAAGAACTCGATAACAACCAGGCGCAGCGGGCCGCGCGCGTCAAAGTGATGATCTTCGACGTCGATGGTGTGCTCACCGACGGCAGCCTGCATTACGGCCCGGACGGCGAGATGATGAAAACGTTCAACGTGCTCGACGGCCTGGGCATCCAGATGCTGCAACGCTCGGGCGTGGCCACCGCCATCATCAGCGCGCGCCAGTCGCCGGTGGTGGTGCGGCGCGCGGCCGACCTGGGCATCATGCATGTCTACCAGGGCTTGCACGACAAGCGCGTGGCTTTCGCCAAGCTGCTGGCGGCCACCGGCGTCGTCGCCGAGCAGTGCGGCTACATCGGCGACGACGTGATCGACTTGCCGCTGCTGCGCCAGGTGGGGTTCGCCGTCACCGTGCCGGGTGGCCACCCGGACGTGCGCAGCTACGCCCACTACCTTACCCGCAACGGCGGCGGGCGCGGCGCGGTGCGTGAAGTGTGCGACCTGCTGCTGCGCGCGCAGGGCAATTACGAAGCGGCCCTGGCCCAGTATCTGGCCTGAGGATCTGGCTTGAGCATCTGGCCTTTGCATGTCACCCGGGTATTCCAATTGAGTATCTCACCTGAGACACAAACCATGAAACCGCGTCGAGAGCGTCGCCATGCATAAGCGCACCGCCCACCGCTGGCGCTTGCTGGCCGTGATCGGCACGGCCAGCCTGTTCGCGCTGGGCAGCTTTTGGCTGCTGCAAATCATGCACAACGGCGAAGCCGAGGTGCGGGCCGACGCGCGCCGCAACGAGCCGGACTACATCGTCGACAAATTCAGCTTCGTGCACATGACGCCCGACGGCAAGCCGCACTATATTATTTCCGGAGCTAAGCTCACGCACCGGCCGCTGGACGACAGTTCCGACATCGAGCTACCCTTCGTGGAAAGCGTGGCGCCCGGCCAGACGCCGATGACGCTGCGCGCCCAGCGCGCCCGCCTCGACCACGGCAACGCCGTCGTGCAGTTGCAAGGCGAGGTCGACATCGAACAAGCGGGGGGGGCCGGCGCCGAGGCGATGTCGCTCAAGACCCAAGCGCTGACCTTGCTGCCGGACGAAGACCGGATGGAAACGCGCGAACGCGTCGACATGATGCTGGGCAGCTCGGCCATCCGCGGCACTGGCATGCATGCCGACAACGCCAAACGCACGCTTAATTTTTCCAGCGAGGGCACGATCGTCTATCCGCCCAAGCCCGCGCAGACCGCGCATTGACCGAACAGGATGACATGATGAAAAAAATCTTACTTTGCACCGTGCTGTGCGCCAGCGCGGCGCTGGCGTGGGCGGAAAAGGCCGATGCCAGCAAGCCGGGCTCCCTGAGCTACAAGGCGCTCGATTACGACGGGGTCAATCTGACCAAGATCGTGACGGGCGACGTGGTGCTCACCCAGGGCAGCTTGCTGCTCAAGTCCGACAAGGCCACCGTCAAGACCGACCCGGAAGGCTACCAGTACGCGGTGCTGACGGCCGATCCGGGCAAGCTGGCCACGTTCCGCCAAAAGCGTGATGGCGGACCGAACCTGTGGGTGGAGGGGCAGGCCGAGCGCATCGAATACGACCAGAAAAACGAAACCGTGATCCTGGTGGGCCGGGCCAAGGTGCGCCAGCTCGACGGCGCGCGCCTCGAGAGCGAAGTCGACCATGTGTACATCGCCTACGACAGCCGCAAGGAAAGCTTCGTCATGCGCAATGACGTGAGCGGCAAGGACGTGGCCGGCGGCGCGCGCGGCACCATGATTTTCGGCGGGCGCCATCCGAACCCGTCCAGCGCCAGCGCCACGGCGGCGGGAAAGCAATAATGCAAAAGCAAAACTGCGGCAGCACCTTGATCGTGCGCGGCTTGCAAAAGAGCTATGGCAAGCGCATGGTGGTGCGCGACGTGTCCCTGCAAGTCGAATGCGGCGAAGTGGTCGGCCTGCTGGGCCCGAACGGCGCCGGCAAGACCACCTCTTTTTACATGATCGTGGGCCTGGTGCCGTCGGACGCCGGTTCGATCGACATCAGCGGCGTCGACATCTCGAGCTTGCCGATCCACCGGCGCGCCGTGATGGGCCTGTCCTACTTGCCGCAGGAAGCGTCCGTGTTTCGCAAGCTGACGGTGGAGGAAAACATCCGCGCCGTGCTCGAATTGCAAACCGTCAATGGCAAGCCCCTGAGCAAGGTCCAGATCACCGAACGCCTCGACACCCTGCTCGCCGAACTGCAAATTGAAAAGCTGCGCGAGAGCCCGGCCCTGTCGCTGTCCGGTGGCGAGCGCCGCCGCGTCGAGATCGCGCGCGCGCTGGCGACCATGCCGCGCTTCGTGCTGCTTGACGAACCCTTCGCCGGGGTCGACCCGATCGCCGTGATTGAAATCCAGCGCATCGTGCGTTTCCTCAAGGAGCGCGGCATTGGCGTTTTGATTACCGACCACAATGTGCGCGAAACGCTGGGCATTTGCGACCGCGCCTATATCATCAACCAGGGCGCGGTGCTGGCGTCGGGGCGGCCCGACGACATCATCGCCAATGAATCGGTGCGGCGCGTGTATCTGGGCGAACATTTCCGGATGTAGAAGCAATGAAACAATCCCTGCAACTTCGCACTTCGCAGCACCTGGCTTTGACGCCGCAATTGCAGCAGTCGATCCGGCTGCTGCAATTGTCGACGCTCGAGTTGCACCAGGAGTTGGAGCAGCTGCTGTCGGACAATCCCTTGCTCGAACGCTTGGACGATCCGCTCGAGCGCTCGGTGCGCCTATTGGCCGACGGCGCCATCAGCAGCGCCCCGGCGCCGGCCGAGGGCGCGGGCGAGGCCGCCACGGCGGAGGCGCCGCCGGCCGCGGCGGAAGCGGGCGAACTGGCCGAGGGCGGCGCCGAAGCCGGTCCCGAGGGTGGCGAGGCGGACGGCGACTGGGGCGGCGAGGGCGGTCACGGCAAGGGCGGCCAGGATGACGAGGATAGCCGGCCCCAGCTCGAAGCGAGCGCGACGACCCTGCGCGAACACTTGCTCGAGCAAATGCGCACCACCGTGCTCGAGGCGCGCGACCGCGCCCTGGTCGAATTGATCGTCGACGCCCTCGACGACAACGGCTACCTGTGCGAGGCGCTGGAGGAAATCCTCGAGCGCCTGCCGCCCGAACTCGAGATCGAGCTCGACGAATTGAAGACGGCGCTGTCGATGCTGCAAAGTTTCGATCCGGCCGGGGTGGGCGCGCGCGGCGCCTCCGAATGCCTGGCCCTGCAAATCCGCCGCATGCCGCAGATACCGATGGTCACACGGCGCATGGCCCTGGCCATCGTCGAGCAGCACCTGGCCTGGTTCGCCCAGCGCGACTTCAACAAGCTGCGCCGCGCGCTCGACTGCGACGACGAGGACTTGCGCGAAGCCCAGGTGGTGATCCGCCAGTGCAACCCGCATCCGGGCGCCGTGTTCGCCTGCGACGTGTCGGACTATGTGGTGCCCGACGTGATCGTTCGCCGCAGCAAGAGCGGCTGGGCCGTGACCTTGAACCATGAAGTGATGCCGCGCCTGCGCGTGAACAGCCTGTACGCCAGTTTGCTCAAGCAGGGCAAGGGCGAGGGCGCGATGGGGGCCCAGCTGCAAGAGGCGAAATGGTTGATCAAGAATATGCGCCAGCGCTTCGACACCATCTTGCGGGTGGCGCAGGCGATCGTCGAGCGCCAGCGCAATTTCTTCTCGCACGGGGCGGTGGCCATGCGCCCCCTTGTGTTGCGCGAAATAGCTGATACACTTGGTTTACACGAGAGTACTATTTCTCGTGTAACAACTCAAAAATACATGCTGACCCCGCATGGCATGTTTGAGTTGAAGTACTTCTTTGGCAGCCACGTCGCCACCGAAGCGGGGGGGGAAGCATCCTCCACGGCGATCCGGGCGCTTATCGTGCAATTGACAGGAGCAGAGGACCCTAAAAATCCATTATCCGACAGTAAGATTGCGGACATGCTGGGGGAGCAGGGTATGGTCATCGCGCGCCGCACGGTCGCCAAGTACCGGGAAGCGCTCAAAATACCGCCCGTCAGCCTACGCAAATCCTTGTAGTTACCGAAGTTCCCGCCCGCCCGGAAGCAATGGGTGGCGCACGAACTGCTAGCATCATCTTGCTTCATCATCTTAGGAGTGTGTATGAACCTCACCATCAGTGGACATCATCTCGAAGTGACCCCAGCCATCCGCGAATACGTGGAAAGCAAACTGGAACGCATCACGCGCCATTTCGATCAAGTGATTGATATTGCTGTCATCCTGACTGTGGATAATTTGACGGAAAAAGAAAAACGACAGAAAGCTGAAATCAATTTGCGCCTGTCCGGCAAGACCGTGTATGTCGAGAGCGCATCGCAAGACCTGTACGCGGCGATCGACGTCTTGATCGACAAACTGGACCGCCAGGTCATGAAGCACAAAGATAAAGTGCAAGACCACAACCACCAGGCCATCAAGCACTTGCCTGAAAATGAGGTCGCCGCCGCTGCCTAAGCCGCCGCCCCCTCCCCAATCGAAGGCGTCCACGGACGCCTTTTTTTGATGGTGCATGCCACGTCGCTTGGATGTAAATGAGATAACACTCATCGGTATAATGAATAGTGCGCCAATATCGCGCGAACCATCAACGATTGGAATCAAATTGAAGAAAATTTTGGCTCTTATGCTGCTGCTATTTTCGCTCGAAGGCGCATGCGCCTGTGAGTTTCGATCAGCGCCTGGCGCGTTCCAATTACCAGATTGCATGCTTCAAGACGGCAATTTCACGCAACTCGACGCACTCGCCGAGCATTACCGCCAGGGAAACGTACGAGATACGGATGGGGCGCAGAAAATAGCGCGATTTTATGAGAGTCTGGGCGCCGATGAAAACGATGGCGATATGCACACTGAACCTAGCCCAGCATGGGAGAATCGGGCACGTTTAATCGCAAAGTGGAAAATGGCGGCGCCAGCGTCAATCACGGCGAAACTGGCCGAGGCAACCTTTTTCCTGCGGTACGGTCAATACGCACGCGGCTACTACGCCTCGGACAGGGTAAGTGCCGCCGCACGGCAATTGCACAAGGAACGAATTGCAAAGGCATTAGCGCTGCTCGAAGCGATGCCCGGTGTCGCGTCGAAGGATCCACAGTGGTATGGCCTGGCGCTCGAAATCGGACTTGCGCAAGAATGGACAAGGCAGAAATTCGACGCCATGTATGCCAAGGCGATCGCACGTTTTCCCGACCAGTTAATTTACTACTATACGGCGGCAACCTTTAATTCGTCGCGCTATTTCGGCTCGCGCGAACAGTTCAATGCCTATGTGGAATCGGCCGTGAAGACAACCGAGGCGCGCATGGGCCAGGAAATGTACACGCGCCTGCAATTTCTGCGCATGAGTGACGATCCAATTGATTGGAGTCGCATGAAATTGGGGTTCGACGCGATCTTGCTTCGGTACCCGAATAACTTTACCCGAAATAACTATGCAAAATATGCGTGCGAACAAGGCGATTATGTGACCGCGAACGCACAGTTCGACCTTGCCGGTACAGAGCGGGCGATGAATATCTGGAAAACGCCTGAAAGACGCGAGCGTTGTGTCGCATGGGCAAAGCTTCACACCAGGCATGGGGGCCAACCCAGCTGTGTTGAGTTAGTCAGTGGCGCGTGGGTAGAGTGCACGAAAAAGTGAGCGTCGAACTCTCAGGTCGGTGGGCGGCGCGGCGCGGTATAAAATACCAGTCTGTCCTTTTTCATAGCGAACCATGAGCCAATTCGTCCACACCAGCGTCGCCAATCGCACCGGCACCATCACCCTCGACCGCCCGAAGGCGCTCAATTCCCTGTCGCTCGAGATGGTGCGCGCGCTCACTCAAATCCTGCTCGATTGGCGCGAGGACCCCGCCATCGATGCCGTTGTGATCACGAGCAGCAGCGCCAAGGCCTTTTGCGCCGGCGGCGACATCCGCTTTTTCCACGATTGCGGGCACGCCACCCCGACCGGCGGCAGCGCCTTGCTGGAAGACTTCTTCACCGAGGAATACGCGCTCAACCATTTGATCCATTTCTACCCGAAGCTCTACCTGGCCTTGATGGATGGCGTCGTGATGGGCGGGGGCATGGGCATCGCCCAGGGCGGACCCGATTGCCGCTTGCGCATCGTCACCGAAGGCACGCGCATGGCCATGCCGGAAGTGAATATCGGTCTGTTCCCGGACGTGGGCGGCAGCTACTTCCTGGCGCGCGCGCCCGGCAAGACCGGTTACTACCTGGGCTTGACGGGCTTGACCATCGGCGCGGCCGACGCCTTGTATGTGGGCTTGGCCGACTTGTTCGTGCCGCAGGCGCAGATGCCCGCCTTGCAGGATTTGATCGCAGCCACCCCGGGTGCGCAATTGCGCGACGCCATCGCCGCCTTCGCCGCGCCCTTCCAGGGCCAGGCGGGCGCGGGCGCGCTGGCTGCCGAACGGGGCTCCCTCGATGGCCACTTCGGGCAATCCTCGGTCGAGGCGATCATGGCGTCCCTGGCCAGCGATGGCGACGCCTTCGCGCACAAGGCGCGCGCGGCGATGGCGCAGCGCTCGCCCTTGATGATGTGCGTGACCCACGAATTGCTGCAGCGCGGGTCCGATTGCGGCGTGGCCGATTGCCTGCGCATGGAACGCAATCTGGTGCGCCACAATTTCGAGCACGGCGAAGTGCTCGAAGGCGTGCGCGCTTTGGTGATCGACAAGGATAACGCGCCCAAATGGTCGCCGCCCACCCTGGCCGAGGTGAGCGTGGACATGGTCGAGCGTTTCTTCACCCCCGTGTGGCCGGCCCACGCCCACCCCTTGCGCCACCTGTAATACCGGGGCAGTCAATCCGCGGCTGGCGGGGCGGGGGCGGCGCCGGCCCGGCCGCGCCCCCTCACCGGCCCCTCATCCTGGCCCCACCTCTGCCTCCCCCGCAATCGGCAGCCCGCGGCGGCGCCGCGCCGGCCGTTGTTTCTGGCCCACAGCTGGCAAGAATCCCCGCCAGATTGTTGCCGAAAGTCAAAGCGAGCGTATACTTTTCCGTAAGGAAATCCCGCATCGCAAGCTTCGCCTCCCCAGTTTTTCGGATCGCTTTTTATAAAAAAGGAAACGAACATGGTCGACTTTCGATTTTCCGCGCGCGCCCTCGCGTTCGCCGTCATGGCGGCATGCGCCAGCCTGGCCATCCCGGCCCTGGCCGAGGACGCGCCCAGCAATTTCAAGGTGAGCGGCTTCCTGTCGGTGGTGGGTGGGCGCCTGATCAGCGCCGCGCTGCCCGACGATTATTCCGGCCCGGCCCAGATCGATGGCCACAACTGCCCCTGCTACACGGCCGACTGGGCCAACGCCGGCGTCTACGAGCAGCGCTTCTCCTTCACCCCCGAGTCGCGCGCCGGCGTGCAGCTCAAATACAGCCCGACCCCGCAAGTGAACCTGGTGGGCCAGGTGGTGGTGCGCGGCAGCGACAGCACACCCAATATCCAGTGGGCCTACGCGGCCTACACCCCAAACCGCAGCTGGGAATTCCAGCTCGGCCGCAAGCGCATTCCCCTGTATTTCTATTCCGATTTCCAGGACATCGGCGTGTCCTACCCGTGGATCACGGTGCCGCCCGAACTGTACGGTTGGGAAGCGACCAATTACAACGGCGCCAGCGCGCGCTACAAGGGCGCGATCGGCGAAGCGAACATCAGCGTGAGCATGTTCGCGGGCAAGGAGCGGGTCAAGGATTCGCTCTACCAGCGCCTGTACTACGAGGGGCGCACCGAAGTGAAGTGGGATAAGTTGATCGGCGGCGACGTTGAAGTGAGCCACGGGCCCTTGACGGTGCGCGCGGTCTACATGCAGGCCGAGGTGAGCACCACCAACCCGGGGGCCGAGGTCGACACCTTCGCCAAGCTGCGCGCCTATGGCATCGCCGCCAACCTGGACCTGGACGAATGGTTCGTGCTCAGCGAATTGACCCAGCTCACGCGCGACTTCACCGATCCCTACCGCGTGACGGCGCCGGCCTGGACCATTGGCGCCGGCTACCATTGGGGCAATTGGACTCCTTTCCTGAACTTCGCCAACTACAAGGAGAAAACCGACAATCTCGATCTGTACGCGCCGCAATCGTACCGGCGCGCCTCGCTCACCTTGCGCTACGACCTCGACACCAAGAGCGCCGTCAAGGCCCAGGTCGACCGCGCCACCGACGTGACGAGCAACTTCGGCGGCAATGCCACCGTGTTGCGCCTGTCTTACGACCGCCTGTTCTAGGCCAAGGAGAACGATGATGAGAAATCTGACACTCGCCCTGACCATCCTGTCGGCGGCACTGGCCTTGCCGGCGCGCGCCGAAATCGTCGTGATCGTCAATCCGGCCAACCAGGCCAGCCGCATGTTTTCCGAACAGGCCGCCCAATTTTTCCTGGGTAAATCGAATATGTTCACGCCCATCGACCAGGGCAAGGAATCGCCGATCCGGCGCGATTTTTACCAAAAGGTGACGAACAAGACCTTGCCCCAGGTGGAGGCGATCTGGGCCAAGCTCGAGTATTCGGCCAAAGGCACGGCGCCCAAGGCCTATGCCAGCGACGCCGAAGTCAAGAAGGCGGTGGCGGCCGACCCGAGCGCCATCGCCTACATCGACAAGGCTTCCGTCGATGCCAGCGTGAAGGTGCTGCTGACACTGCCGTGAGGGGGGGGGCGCCCAAGCTTGAATCCATTGGTATTTTTCTGTGGAAATTGTTATTATTGAATCATCGGCCCGCGCCGACCCGTGTTTCCGCTTCGCCAAAGCGGCGGGGGCGCACGGCCCCATGCAGGCAATGAGCGCGGGGATCACGTGGAAAAGGGCATCTTGTTGTGCGTCGACGATGAAATCATCGTCTTGCTTGCCCTGAAAGATCAATTGCGCCAAGCCTATGGCGACGCCCACTTGATCGAAGCGGCCGAGAGCGCCACCGAGGCGCTCGAATTGCTGGGCGAATTGGTGGGCGATGGCTACACCCCCCTGGTCATCATTTCCGACTGGCTGATGCCGGGCATGATGGGGGACGAATTCCTGATCGAAGCGCACCAGCGCTTCCCCCGCGTGGTCAAGGTGATGCTGTCGGGCCAGGCCGACGCGGCGGCGGTCGAGCGCGTGCGCCGCCACGCGAACTTGCACGAGTTCATGGCCAAACCCTGGGATGACGCGGCCTTGATCCGATGTATCAATAGCGGCTTGGCCGGATTCGACAGCGTCAATGGCTAGGCGCACGCGGGCGCGCTCGCCGCAGCGGGCAAAGGGGATGCCATGGACGACATAATCCTGTGCGTGGACGACGATACGACGGTCTTGAACGCGCTGCGCACCCTGCTGAGCAAGCAACTGGGCCAGGGCCACTTGATCGAGATCGCCGAGAGCGGCGCCGAGGCGCTCGACTTTTTCGAGGAATTGCGCGAACGGGGGCAGGAAGCGAGCGTCGTCATTTGCGACTACATCATGCCCGGCATGCGCGGCGACGAATTGCTGGTGCGTTTGCATGAACTATGCCCGAACACGGTCAAGATCTTGCTCACCGGGCAAAGCGACCTGGAAGGCGTCAAGCGCGCCATCAATGGCGCCAACCTCTACCGCTTCCTGGAAAAGCCCTTCGACAATGCCGACATCGTGCTGACGGCGCGCACGGCCAGCCGCGCCTACCGCGCCGAGCGCGAACTCGAGCATCAGAACGAGCAACTGCGGCACATCAACGCCAACCTGGAATTGCTGGTGGCCCAGCGCACCGCCGAGCTGGAGGAAAAAAACCGCGCCTTGCAAACGCTCTCGATCACCGACCGTTTGACCGGCTTGTTCAACCGCTTGCGCCTCGACCAAGTGCTCGAGCACGAGGCGGCGCGCTGCGAACGGCTGGGCGGCGATTTCGCCTTGATCTTGCTCGACATCGACAAGTTCAAGTCGGTCAACGACACCCACGGACACCAGGTGGGCGACCAGGTCTTGATGGCGATGGCGCAAGTGCTGCGCCGCTGCACGCGCGAGCTCGACATCGTGGGGCGCTGGGGCGGCGAGGAATTCCTGGTCGTCGCCAGCGGCACCGACGGCGAGGGCGCGCGCGCGCTGGCCGAAAAGCTGCGCGAGGCTGTGGCCGAGCACGATTTCCCCGTCGTCGGCAGCAAGAGCGCCAGTTTCGGCGTGGCCGCCTTCCGCGCCGGCGACAGCATCGAGGGCATGATGGCGCGCGCCGACGCGGCCCTGTACCGGGCCAAGGAGGGCGGCCGCAACCGGGTCGAGTGCGCGCATCCATGAGCGCACGTCGCCTGGCTGCTGGGCCAGGGCAGCCGATGGGGGCGCTAATTGTCTTGGTGGCGCAACAGATAGTTGTTAGTATTAATGTATCGACGCCGCGCCCAAGGTGCCCGCGCGCTGGAGGCGGTCGGTGTTTCACCGTTCGGGACACGCTATGAACAAAGGCATCTTGCTGTGCGTTGACGACGACGCCATCGTCCTGCTCGCCTTGAAGGACCAGCTGCGCCGTGCCTTCGGCGGGGCCCACCTGATCGAGGCGGCCGAGAGCGCGGCTGAAGCGCTCGAGATCCTCGACGAGCTCGTTGGCGACGGCTACCTGCCTTTGCTCATCATCTCCGATTGGCTGATGCCGGGCATGAAGGGCGACGAATTCCTGATCGAGGCGCACCAGCGCTTTCCCAACGTGATCAAGGTGATGCTGTCGGGCCAGGCCGACCCGGAGGCGATCGCGCGCGTGCGCAGTCAAGCCAATTTGTACGAGTTCATCGCCAAGCCCTGGAACGCGGATGCCTTGATCGCCTCGATCCACGCCGGCCTGGCCAGTTTCGTGCGGCCGGCCGCATGAGGGCGCGCGCGCCAAACGGGGAGGGGCGGCCATGAGCGACAGCTTCGTGCTGTGCGTGGACGACGATGCGGCCGTCTTGAACGCGCTGCGCACCTTGCTCAGTCAGGCGCTGGGCCCGGGCCATGTGGTCGAAATCGCCGAGAGCGGCGAAGAGGCGCTCGAGATCGAGCAAGAGTTGCGCGCGCAGGGGCATGAATTGTCGGTCGTGATCTCCGACTACATCATGCCCGGCATCCGCGGCGACGAATTGCTGGCGCGCTTGCACCAGGCCAGCCCGAATACGGTCAAGATCTTGCTGACCGGGCAGAGCGAGCTTGACGGCATCAAGCGCGCCAACAACGAGGCGAACCTGTTCCAGTTCCTCGAAAAACCCTTCGACAATATCGACGTCGTCGACAGCGCGCGCAACGCCAGCCTGACGTACGCGCACGGACGCGCGCGCGCCAGCACGGGCGCGCAATTGCTGCGCGCGAACGCGGAGCTGGACCGCCAGGTGTGCGCGCGCGACGCCGAGCTGGCGCGCATGGAGGCCGAGCTGGCGCGCCTGGACGCGATCGACCCGCTGACCGGCTTGTCCAACCGCCCCCACCTCGAGGACTTGCTCGCGCAGCGCAGCGCGCAAGGCGACTGCGCCCTGCTGCTGCTCGATGTCGACGATTTCAAGAGCGTCAACGAGCGCTTCGGCCACCATGCGGGCGACGCCGTGCTGGTGGCGCTGGCGGCCTTGCTGGCAGCGCAAGCGCGCGCCGGCGACGTGCTGGGGCGCTGGGAGGGACAGCAATTCCTGCTGCTTGCCGCCGGCAGCGCGCTGGCGCCGGCGCAGGCGCTGGCCGAGGCCTTGCGCGCGGGTGTCGCGGCGCACCGCTTCGACGGCGTGGGCCACACGACGGCCAGCGTGGGCGTGAGCGCGATGCGCGCGGGCGAGAGCGGCCAGAGCATGCTGGCGCGCGCCGAACTGGCTTTGCAGCGCGCCAAACAGGGCGGCCGGAACCGGGTTCATGCCGAACCCTGAGCCGGGCTTGGCGGACGGCGCCCCGTCCAGCGCCTGTGCCGCCGATGCGCCTGGCGCCGCCGGGCGAGCGGCCGGCGCAGCTGCGCCCGCAGCGCCGCTGCTGGCCGGCCTGCGTCAGCTCTTGTCCTTGCGCCAGATGCTGGCGCTGGCCGTCGTGCTTGGCCTGCTGCTGCCGGCCATCGCGAGCGGCTGGCTGACGATGCGCCAGCAGCGCGTCGTCCTGCTGGCCGACCTCGATGGCGACGCGCAGCGCCTGGCCAATATGCTCGCCACCGGCTTGCCCGATCCCTTGTGGAGCTTCGACGACCAGGGCGTCCAGGCCCAGCTGCACGCGGCCGCGCTCGACCCGCGCGTGCTGGCCATCGTCGTCAAGCCGATCGACCTCGAGGCTTTTCCCGATAACACCGAGTATCACAGAGCGCTGGGTGCGCGCGGGCCGCTGCACGCGGTCGAGCTGACGATGCGGCGCGGCACGGTGCCGTTCGCGAGCTTGCGCGTGGAGATGGACGGTGAGCAGATGGAAGCGCGCCTGGCGCGCGAAATCAAGCGCTTCGCCTTCGCCGCCATCGCCCAGCTGGTCTTTAGCCTGGTCTTGATCCTGTTGATCCTGAACCTGCGCTTCGTGCAACCGCTCAAGCGCTTGCTGGGCGATTCGGCCAGGCTGGCGCGGGTGGAGCTGGAAACGCCCTTCAGCTGGCGCCGCAGCGACGAGCTGGGCACCCTGGGGCGCAGCCTGGAGACCACGCGCCAAGCCTTGCAAAGCGCGTTTGGCCAGGTCGAGGAAAGCGCGCAACGCTTTCGCAGCTTGACCGCCCTCTCGTCCGACTGGTATTGGGAGCGCGACGCCCAAGGGGGGATGGTGTCGGTGTCGCAGGGCTTCCGCGACATCACCGGTTTCGAGCCGGAGCCGGTCGGCAGCGTGCGCGGCGTCAGCGGGCCCTTGCAGTTCGCGCCCAGCGCCCACCGGGCCGCCTGTGAAGCGGCCATCGCGGCGCGCCAGCCCTTCCACGACATGGCCTGGAGCGCCATGCATCCGGACGGGCGCCTGCGCAGCGGGACCTTGTCGGGCGAGCCGGTGTTCGACAACGCCGGCCAGTTCAAAGGCTACCGCGGCATTGGCAAGGACTTGTCGGCCGTGCGCCAGGCCGAGGCGGCCCAGCAAAACGCGGCGCGCATGCGGCGCCTGGTCGAGCACTTGCCGGCCGGCGCCATCTACATCGAGGATGGCGCCACCTTGCTCAACGCCGCCGCCGAGGCCATCACCGGCTACGCGCGCGCTGACATCACCAACCTGAAAAGCTGGTTCGACACCGCCTTCGGCGCGCGCGCCTGGGAGATGGAAGCGCTCTATCTGGCCGACCGCGAGGCCGGCTTTCCGACGCCGCTCGAGGTGCGGATCGAGCACAAGAGCGGCACGCCGCGCGTGGTCGAATTCGCCGCCTACGCCGACGACCAGTGCGAGGTGTGGCTGCTGCACGATATCACCGAGCGCAAGCGGGCCGAAACGGTGCTCAAGCAAACCATGATCGAGCAGCAAGCGATCCTCGACAACGCGCTGGTGGGCATCTATCTGGTCGATACCGAGCGCCGCTTCCTGCGCGTGAACCAGCGCTTCCTCGACATGTTCGGTTACCTTGAGCACGAGGTGATCGGACAGAGCACCGAACTGCTGTATGGCTCGCGCGCCCAGTTCGAGCAAATGGGGGCCGACTACGCGCTGCTGCGCGCCGGCCAGACCTACCGCGCCGAATTCGAATGGCGGCGCAGCGACGGCAGCACCATCTGGGTCTACGACCAGGGCAAGTCGATCGACCCGGACAATCCGGACCTGGGATTCATCTGGGCCGTCGATGACATCAGCGCGCGGCGCGCGGCCCAGCACCAGCTGCAAGCGAGCAAGGAAGCGCTCGAGTCGACCCTGGCCCATTTACGCACCACCCAAAGCCAGTTGGTGCAGTCGGAAAAAATGGCGGCGCTGGGACAATTGATCGCCGGCGTGGCGCACGAGATCAACACTCCGATTGGCGCCGTCAAGTCGAGCGGCAAGAACATCGCCGACGCGCTCGAGCACGCGCTTGACGGCTTGCCGCGCCTGTTCCAGATCCTCGACCAGCAGCACGCGGCCCTGTTCGTCGCCATGATCGGCTGCGCCTGCCGCGGCGGCGACATCCTCAGCACGCGCGAGGAGCGCGCCATCACGCGCGCCGTCACCGAGCAGCTCGAACTAGCGGGCATCGAGGATGCGCGCCACAAAGCCAGCATCCTGGTGCAGGTGCGCGCGCACGCCCAGCTCGACGACTTCCTGCCCCTGTTGCGCCATCCCGAGCGCGCCATGATACTCAACACCGTCTACAGTTTCGGCATCATCACCAGCAACACGGCGAACATCAACACGGCGGTCGAGCGGGTGGCCAAGATCGTGTTCGCGCTCAAGTCCTTTTCGCGCTACGACCAGGCCGGCGAAATGGTGGAGGCCGATTTGCGCGAAGGCTTGGAGACGGTGTTGACGATCTACCAGAACCAGATCAAGCAGCATACCGAGCTGGTGCGACACTACGACGAGATCGCCCCCATCACCTGCCTGCCTGACGAACTGAACCAGGTCTGGACCAACTTGATCCACAACGCCTTGCAAGCGATGCCGGACGGGGGCACGCTGGCGGTGGCGATCGCGCGCCGCGGCGACGAGGCCGTGGTCAGCATCGCCGACAGCGGCTGCGGCATCGCGCCGGAGATCCGCGAACGCATCTTCGACGCCTTCTTCACCACCAAGCCGGCCGGCCAGGGCAGTGGCCTGGGCCTGGACATCGTCAAGCAGATCGTCGAACGCCACCGCGGCCGCATCGAACTCGACAGCGAGCCGGGACGCGGCTCGACCTTCCGCATCTGCTTGCCTTACCTGGGCGCCTAGTTTCCTAGTGCTGGTCCGGACGGTAGGGCAGGTGGACCGAGAAGGTGGTGCCCACGCCCACCTCGGATTGCACTTCGATTTTGCCGCCGTGCTTGTCGACGATCTTCTTGACGATGTCCAGCCCCAGGCCGCTTCCTTCGCCGATCGGCTTGGTGGTGAAGAAGGCGTCGAAGATGCGCGCGCGGATCTCGGGCGCGATGCCGGCGCCGCTGTCGCCGACCGACATCACCGCATGGTCGTCGACGCGGTGCAAGCCGATGGTGAGGGTGCCGGCAAATTGCATCGCTTGCAGGGCGTTGTAGATCAGGTTGGTCCAGACCTGGTTCAGTTCGTCGGGCAGGCACAGGATGGGGGGCAGCTCGGCGTATTCGCGCACCAGGGTGCAATGCTGCTTGATCTGGTTCTGGTATAGCGTCAACACCGTTTCCATCCCTTCGCGCAAATCGGCCAGCACCAGCTCGCCGCCGCTGCCAACGCGCGAGAAAGTCTTGAGCGCGAATACGATTTTTTCCACCCGCGCCAGCGCGGTGTTGATGTTGCGCGTATTGGAGGAGAGCGTGTGCAGGCCGTAGGCCGCTTCCAGGATCGGGTCGCACTGCGGATGCAGCAGCAGCGGCCGGTAGGTTTGCCAAGCGCCGTGGGCGCGCAACTGGACCATGATGGCCGCCTTGGCCTGGGCTTCGGCGAGGCCCTCGGCGGCGAGCTGCTGGGCCAGCGCGCGGGTGGCGCTGCGTTCGTCGCGCGTGCTCAGCACCGCCTCGGCGCCGTCGGCGTGGCTGGTCAAGCCGATGAACAGGGCATAGCTCGCTTCATCGAGGCTGCGCAGCAGCGGCGGCAGGCGCGCCAGCGACAGCGTCAATTCTTCGGCGATGCTCTGGCCGCTGGACTTGATGGCGCCGATCGGGGTGTTGATCTCGTGCGCCACGTTGGCCACCAGTTGGCCCAGCGAAGCCATTTTCTCCGACTGGATCAAGTGCCCTTGCGCGTCGCGCAATTCGCCCAGCGCCGCCTCGGCCGCGTCGCGCGCGGCGCCCAGCGCCAGCTCGCGCTCACCGATGGCCTTGACGAAGAAATTAAGGGCCGCCGCGATGTCGCCCACTTCATCCTGGCCCATGGCCGCCAGCGGCGGCGGGTGCTCGCCGTTCAGGTAGGCGCGGATATTGTCGCCAATGCGCAGCAGGCGCCGCACCAGGAAATAGCTGACATAGGTGGCCAGCACCGCGGTGCCGCCGAAGATCGCCAGCAGCACCAGCACCGAGCCCCATTTCTGGCTGCGCAACTGGGCGCGCAGGGCGGCGGCGGTGTTGCTCACGTCGGACTGGGTGGCAGCGCCAAACTGGCGCGCGGCACTCACGAAGCGGTCGGACAAAGCTTGATTGACGGACAGGCGCGTCTCTTGCAGGTATTCCAGGCGCAGCAATTCAAGGCGCACGCGCGGCGGGCTGTTGGGCCCGGAGGTGGCGTCGATGAGGTCCGCGCGCAGCGCGGCCGGGGCCGCGCCGGCGCGCGCCAGGGCCTGCGCCGCGTGCTCGATCTGGTCGATACTCGATTGCAGCTCGAGCGATGCCATGCTCTGGCTGCCGGCCGCCGCCATGATCATATCGTAGCTGTCGAGCTGCCAGGCGCCGCCCGCGCCTCCCGTCTGTATATGCCGGCGCAAGGCCGCGCGCAGCGTTTCGAGGCGCGCTTGCGCCAGAGTCAGTTTGCGCTCGAGCGCGAAGCGGCGGCTGACGATGGCGTCGAGTTGGCGCGCGTTGCTGCGGATGTCTTCCACATGGCCGCTCAGCTCGGTGATGATGGCGCCGTTCGGCCCCTTGCCGTCGGACTGTTGCAGCGTCTCCAGCGTCTTTTGCAATTCGCTCAGGTCCAGGCCGATGCGCGCGTAGCCGCTCTCGCGCGCGGCGTCGCTGATCGAGCGGCTCAAGCCCGGCACCCTGGCCACCACCGCTTGCACCTGGGAAGACAATTGCACGGCCAGGGAAAGGCGCGGCAAGTCGGTGCCGACGATGGTGTCGAGCGCGCGGTCGACCGAGTTCAGGGCGAACAGGAAAACCATCGTCGCGCTCGTCGCCAAGCCCAGGATCAAGGTGACGAGCAGCAGCAGGCGCCCGCGCAAGCCCAGCCGGTATTTGCCGGCGTCCATGGCCAGCGTCGGGGCGGGCGCCGGCGCGTGCGGCGCGCGCATGGCGGCGCCGTCCTCGCCACGCTGGCGCCGTGTCCTCAGTCGCATTTGGGTGCCCCCTCGCGCGCGCCGCCCAGGGCGCGCATCGCCGCCCAGTCGGCCCGGTAATTGGCCGCCCGGTAGCGCATGCCGCGCCGGTCGCTGATGGTGCCGGGGAAGGAGACCATGGCCTGGGCGATGCGCTGCGCCAATTGCGGTTGCAGGCGATGGCTCACGCCCCAGGGTGGATAGGGGATCATGCCGGAAGTGTAAATCACGCGCACGCTGTCGGGGTCGAATAATTTATCGCGCAACAGGTCTTGCCGCACGATGCTGCTGATGGCCACCGCCTCGTAGGCGCCGCCGGCCACGCCCATCACGGAGATATCGTGCCGGCCCGAGTAATCGGCCTTGAAGTCGCGCCCGGCCAGCATGCCAAATTGGGATGACAGGATCGCGTATGGCAGCACGAAGCCGGAAGCGGAATGCTTGTCGACGAAGGTGATCGTGTGCCCCTTGAGCTGGCCCAGCGCCGTGATGGCGCTGCGCTTGGGCACCAGAAATTCCATCTGGTAGCCGACCACCTCGCCCTGTTCGCCCACCGCTTGGACCAGCGGCACGAAACCGTCGCAACGGACCGCTTGTTCGAGCGCGCCGGCGTTGATGGTGAGCAGGTGGACGCGCTGCGCCTTGTAAGCGGCGAGCAAGTCGGTGTAATCGCGCGCGACGAAATACTTGACCTTGCGATGGAGCGCGCTTTCCAGGTGGCGCACGAAGCGCTGCGCATGTTCGGCCTGGGTGTGCATATAGGAGGTGGCGACGTCGGCCACCACCAGCGGATCCGGATCGATCCATTGTTGCTTGTTCTGGGGCGCGTCGGCCAGCATGTCGCCGTTGGCGTCGCAAAAGGACGGCGCCAGGTAGGGCGCGCCGCATTGGGCCGCAGCCGGCGGCGCCAGGCAGGCCACTGCAATTGCCAGCGTTGCTGCCAGCGGTGCTGGCGTGATGGCGGTGCGCGTCACTGGCATTTTGTCCCGGCCTCGCCGGCGCCGAACATCGCGCGCACCGGCGCCCAG
The DNA here is from genome assembly GCA_040388555.1 of Pseudomonadota bacterium. Lineage (GTDB taxonomy): Bacteria > Pseudomonadota > Gammaproteobacteria > Burkholderiales > Burkholderiaceae_D > Telluria_A. Next base: position 149,710 of record JAZKBP010000006.1, on the reverse strand, counting down.
TCGTCCTTGTAATTGGCGACGCGGAAATGATTGCCCGGCCCTTGCACGGCGTCGTCGCCGCGATAGTCCAGCAGGGCTTGCAGCAGGCGCTTGGACAGGGCTGGCGCCAGCCGGTTGCTCACGCCCCAGGGCGGCAGGGGAAACGGGCGCGAGGTGTAGATCACGCGCAGCGCCGCCGCGTCGAGCAACTTGGAATGCTCCAAATCCTCGCGCGCGCCGCTGGCGATGGCGGCCGCCTCGTAGATGCCGCCGGCCACCCCCATCAGCGAACTGTCGTGGCGTCCGGAAAAATCAAAGCGGAAGTCGCGTCCCGGCAGCATGCCGAATTGCTCGCGCAAGATGGCCAGCGGCGCCTTGTAGCCGGACGCGGAAGTGTCGTCGACGAAGGTGATGCGATGCCCTTTTAGCTGGCGCACCGATTTGATGGGGCTGGCCGCCGGCACCACCAGTTCCATCGTGTAGCCGGCGAGTTTGCCGCCCGCATCGGTGATCTGCACCAGCGGCACGAAACCGTGGCAGCGCACCGCTTGCGCCACGCCGCCGCTGTTGATATTGACCAGATGGATGCGGTTGGCCTTGAAGGCGTCCGTCATTTCAGCGTTGTCGCGCGCCACGAAATAGCGCACCTTGCGCTTGAGCGCGTTCTCGAGATAGTGCACGAAGCGCCCGGACCGGTCCACCCGCTGCAGCAAGTCGTAGGTGGTGACGTCGGCCACCATGATCACTTCGGGGTCCAGCCACTGTGACTTGTCGTGCGGCGGGTCGGCCACCAGGTCGCCATCCTGGTCGCAATAGCCGGGTGCCAGGTGGGGGCTGTTGCAGCCGGCCCAGGCCGCGTCGCTCAGGCCGCATAGTAGTAGCGCGAGCGCGCCGGCGACGGGCTTCATTGGCATTTTTCCGCGGTCCCGTCGCCGAACATCGCGCGCACCGGCGCCCAGTCGTCCTTGTAGTGCGCGGCGCGAAAATGGTTGCCTGCGCCTTGCACCACTTTGTCGTCCTGATAGGCCAGCAGCGCTTGCAGTATGCGTTTGGACAGCGCTGGCGACAGGCGGTTGCTCACGCCCCAGGGCGGACGGGGAATCGGGCGCGAGCTGTAGATCACGCGCAGCGCCGCCGCGTCGAGCAATTTGGCGCGCGTCAAATCCTCGCGCGCCCCACTGGCGACGGCGGCCGCCTCGTAGATGCCGCCAGCGACCCCCATGAGCGAACTGTCGTGGCGTCCAGAGAGATCGAAACTGAAGTCGCGTCCCGGCAGCATGCCAAATTCGTCGCGCAAGACCGACAGCGGCGCCTTGTAGCCGGAGGCCGAGGTGGCGTCGACGAAGGTGATGCGGTGCCCTTTGAGTTGCGGCACTGACTTGATGGGGCTGGCCGCCGGTACCACCAGTTCCATCGTGTAGCCGGCGAGCTTGCCGCCCGCGTCGGCGATTTGGACCAGCGGCACGAAGCCGTGGCAGCGCACCGCCCGGACCACGGCGCCACTGTTGAAATTGGCCAGGTGGACGCGGTTGGCCGTGAATGCGGCCGTCATCTCGGCGTTGTCGCGCACCACGAAATAGCGCACTTTGCGCTTGAGCGCGTTTTCGAGGTAGCGCACGAAGGCGCTGGCGCGGTCCGCCCTTTGCACCAAGTCGTAGGTGGACACCACGATGACATCCGGGTCCAGCCACTGCGATGGGTCGGACGGCGCGTCGGCCACCAAATCGCCGTCCTGGTCGCAATAGCCGCTCGCCAGATGGGGCGTGTCGCAGCCGGCCCTGGCCGCGCTTGTCAGGCAGCACAGCAACAGCGCGAGCGCACCGGCATGGGGTGTCATGGGCAAAGCTTCCATTGAAGCAGCGCCGCCACGGGCGCGTATGGTTCAGTATCGTGGCGCCATGGACGCGATGTCAACGTATTTTGATCCGGCGCGTCTCAGGGACATGCGCGGCCGGCCTCGGCGCCGCCGAACACCGCGCGCGCGAGCGCCCAATCGTCCCGGTAGTTGGCGACGCGAAAATGCTTGCCCGACCCTTGAGCGCTTTCATCGCCATGATAGGAAAGCAAAGCTTGCTGTATGCGCTTGGACAAGGACGGCGCCAGGCGCTTGCTCACGCCCCAGGGCGGCACGGGAATCGGGCGCGAGGTGTAGAGCACGCGCAGCGCAATAGCGTCGAGCAATTTGGCGCGCGTCAAATCCTCGCGCGCCCCGCTGGCGACGGCGGCCGCTTCGTAGACGCCGCCGGCCACGCCCATGAGCGAACTGTCGTGCCGTCCAGAAAAATCGAAATGGAAGTCGCGCCCTGGCAGCAGGCCGAATTCGTCGCGCAAGATGGCCAGCGGAGCCTTGTAGCCGGACGCCGAGCTGTCGTCGACGAAGGTGATGCGGTGGCCTTTGAGTTGCGGCACGGATTTGATGGCGCTGGCAGCCGGCACCACTAGTTCCATCGTGTAGGCGGCGATCTTGCCGCCCGCATCGACGCCCTGGACCAGTGGCACGAAACCGTGGCAGCGCACCGCTTGCGGCACGGCCCCGCTGTTGATATTGAGCAGGTGGATGCGATTGGCCTTGAAGGCGGCCATCATTTCGACGTTGTCGCGCGCCACGAAATAGCGCACTTTGCGCTTGAGCGCGTTTTCGAGGTGGCGTACGAAGGCGCCGTGGTCGGCCCGCTGCAGCAAGTCGTGGGTGGCCACCATGATGAGCTCCGGGTCGAGCCACTGCGCTTTGTCTTGTGGTGCGTCGGCCACCAGGTCGTCGTCGAGGTCGCAATAGCCTGGCGCCAGATGGGGCGTGACGCGGCCGGCGCTGGCCTGCGCCGCAGGAAAGCATAGCAAGAGCGCGAGCACACCGGCATAAGGCTTCATCGACCAGCCTTCCATTGACGCAGCGCCGCCACGGGCGCTCGCGTTCCAGTATCGCGGCGCCGCGGACGCCCTGTCAAACTATATTGCTCAGGCTTGCTCGCGGTGGCGTAGCACCACCCGTTCGGTGGGGCTGAAGTGGGCCGCCAGGCGCTCGGCCATGTAGACCGAGCGGTGCTGTCCGCCCGTGCAGCCGAGCGCCACCGTCAAATAGCTGCGGTTGTCGCTCTTGAAGGTGGGCAGCCATTTTTCAAGGAAGCCGCGGATATCCTCGAGCATCGCCGCCGCACTGGGCTGGGCGTCGAGGAAGGCGATCACGGGCGCGTCCATGCCCGTCAAGGGGCGCAGCCCCATGTCGTAATACGGGTTGGGCAAGGTGCGCACGTCGAACACGAAGTCCGCGTCCATCGGCACCCCCAGCTTGAAGGCGAAGGATTCGAAAAACAGGGTCAGGGGCGCGCGCTCGATCTCCACCAATTCCTTGATCCAGGCGCGCAGCTTGTTGGCGCTCAGTTCGGACGTGTCGATCACGTGGCCCAGTTGCTCGATCGGTGAGAGCCGTTCGCGCTCTTCGACGATGCATTCGATCAGGGTGCGGCGCGCCGCCGGGTTTTCGTCCGGGCGCAGATTGTGCGACAGCGGATGGCTGCGGCGCGTTTCGGAAAAGCGCGCCACCAGGGAATGGGTGTTGGCCGTCAAGAACATGACCTTGACGTCGTGGCCTTCTTCCTTGAAGCGCTTGATGTCGGCCGGTAGCGCGGCGAGCGAGGTGGCGCTGCGCGCGTCCACCGCCACCGCCAGCGCCTGGCAGCCTTCGCCGATCAGGGTGGCGACCAGGCTGGGCAGTAGGGCGGGCGGCAGATTGTCGACGCAATAATAGCCGCAATCCTCGAGCACATTGAGTGCCACCGATTTGCCGGAGCCGGAAATTCCTGTGATAAGTACGATACGCATAGGTGTGATCATACCGCAGCGGCGCGTCGATGGAGGGGGGCGGTATTAGTCGCCACTCATGGCCTGGCGTTGGCGGGGCGGGGAATTCGTGCGGCATGCCGCGCGCCCGTGTAGCGGTTCGGCCATGCATGGCCGAACTCCCATAGCGACGCCCTGATTGGCTTTCCGAGGGGACTCAATCGCCGCTCATTGCCTGGCGTTGCCGCTCCATGAATTCCTGCAAGGTGTCGATGCCGCGCAATTGGAGGATGGTGTTGCGCACCGCCGCCTCCAGCAGCACCGCGATGTTGCGACCGGCCGCAACAGGAATGACCACTTTGCGGATCGGCAGGCCGAGCACGTCCTCGGTGGGGAACAGGAAGGGCAGGCGTTCGACTTCCTCCTCCAGCGCGCTGCGCCGCACCAGGTGCACGATCAGCTTCAAGCGCATCTTGCGCCGCACCGCCGTCTCGCCAAAGATGGCTTTGATGTCGAGCAAGCCCAGGCCACGCACCTCGAGCAGGTTTTGCAGCAAGGCCGGGCAGCGCCCCTCGATCATATTGGGGGCGATGCGCGCGAATTCGACGGCGTCGTCGGCCACCAGGCCGTGGCTGCGCGAAATCAATTCCAGGCCCAGCTCGCTCTTGCCCAGGCCGGAGTCGCCCGTGATCAACACACCCACGCCAAGCACGTCCATGAACACGCCGTGCATGATGATGCGCTGGGCCAGTTTCTTGGACAGGTAGACGCGCAGGAAGTCGATCACCTGGGCCGCCGGCAAGGGCGTCGAAAACAAGGGAATGTTTTGCTCGTCGCAAATGGCGAGGATGTCGGGCGGGGTGTCGAGCCCCTGCGCGATGATCAGGGCGGGCGGTCCACCGGCGATCAGCTCGCCAATGACGTGGCTGCGCGAACCGGTCTTCAAGCGCTGGTAGTAAATCAGTTCCTGGTGGCCGAACACTTGGATGCGGCCGGGGTGGATCAGGTTCAAGTGGCCGACCTGGTCGGCGGCGGAGGCGACGTCGCCCGAGATCAGGCGTTCGCCGCCGGGAAAGCCGGCAAACCAGCCCAGCTGCAAGGTTTCGCGGTTGTCATCGTACAGCCGTTGAATGGTCAGCGGAGTTTGCAACATGGACGCGTCTTATCAAGGGTGGGGGCAAAACCAGGCCCGGCACGTCGAGTTTAACCCAAGGCTTGCAAACTGGGTTGCCAATTCACGATGCGCGCATGCACCGACTTGGCGTCCGGATCGGCGATCAAGGCGGCCCGGAAGGCGTCGTCCGAAAACATCTCGGCGATTTCCGACAGGATTTCCAGATGCTGTTGGGTGACATGGTCTGGAATGAGCAGGAAGAACAGCAGGTTGACCGGTTCGCCATCGGGCGACTCGAAGGCGATCGGCTCGCGCAGGCGCACGAAGGCGGCCAGCGGCCCCTTCAAGCTCTTGCTACCCTTGATGCGTCCGTGCGGCACCGCCACCCCATGCCCGAGCCCGGTCGAGCCGAGGCGCTCGCGCGCGAACAAATTGTCCGACACGGTCGAACGGGCGATCCCGCAATTGTTTTCGAAAATCAGTCCAGCTTGTTCGAACGCGCGTTTCTTGCTCGAGACCTCGAGATCAAGCAACACGTTCTCGGGCGATAAGATTTTGCTAAGGTTGGTCATAACACTGAGTGAAATGGGCACGGCTCAAGGGACTTGCGAGCCGGAATTATAGGCTTGTTTTCGGACCCTGTGATGAATTCTCACACTCTCAGTATCGGCCTGGCATTGTGATGGCGCAAGAGAATGCGTGAAACTGTGACATTTGTAAAAGGTTCCGATGTTCATTGGAGAAAGTACGCATTTCGCTTACGGAAAATTTGATGGACATCGTGTTTTCCGCACGCCTGACGCCAATTTGGCGCATTTTCCGCCTTTTCTCTTGCGCCCATTCGGAGGCGATTGCAATCTTTCTTTTTAAAATGCGCGCATGATTTTGTTGTAATTTTTTCACTCGGCGCCGGAACGCGCGTCCAGCTCGATGCGGGCGAAAAAAAACAGCACGTCGCCGCTGCCACGGTTCTTGGACAGGCGCGGCACGTAGCTGAGCATCAGGCGGGCGCCGCGCCTGCCCAGGCTCGCCACCGGCAGCAGGATGGGAAAGGGGCGGCCGCCGAAATAATCGCGCCGGCTCATCAGCTGTGGAGTCAGGCCGATGCCCGCCTCCCAGCCCGCGCCGCCCAGGGGGCGCACTTTTTGATAGGCGTAGCCAAGCATCCATTGCGCTCGATAGTGCGAATCGTTCAAGCCAAAGGCGTACAGCGCTTCCTCGTCGCCGCCGGCGTGGCGCAGCGTCTTGCCGATACCGATGCCCCAGGCGTTTTTTTCGTTGAACTGGGCGATGCGTTCGGCGCTGTAGGTGCCGCGGCCGTGGTGAACATAGCCCGACAGGTAGATGTCCCATGCACCCTCGCGCGCGATGGCGGCCAGGCGCTGGCGCGGCTCGAGCGGCGCTGACGGGCCGGGACCGGGATTGGCGGCGCCGCCACGGGGCGCCGCCCAGTCCGGCGCCGTTTGCGCTGCGCAATGCGCGCAGCAGAGCGCGAGCGCGCTCGCGCGCATCGCCCTGGCCAGCTGCCGCCATCTCCCCGCCATGCCGCCCCCCCAAGCGTGCCGGGCCGGACGGCTCAGCGTGGCAAGGACCTTAGGCGCGGGGGGCGTGGTCCGTCAATCTTGGCGGGGCGCTAAAACGACGCGATTTGCGCTGGCTCAATGGCGGGCTGGCGCCCACGCGGCGGCGCGGCGGCGACGACGGGGGCATTGCCCGATCGGCGCTGGCAGCCTATTGGCGCGCATTGCGCAGATTGGCTGGACGGGGGCCGGAGAAATTGCTGCGCCAAGGGTTGATGTCCAGTCCGCCGCGCCGGGTGTAGCGCGCGTACACGGCCAGGCGCTGCGGCGCGCATTGGCGCAAGATGTCGACGAAGATGCGTTCGACGCATTGCTCGTGGAATTCGTTGTGCTCGCGAAATCCGATCAAGTATTTGAGCAAGCCTTCTTGCAAGATTTGCGGGCCCACGTAATGGATTTGCACGCTCGCCCAGTCGGGCTGGCCCGTCACCAGGCAGTTCGATTTGAGCAAGTGCGACACCAGCGTCTCCTCCACCGGGGTGGGATCGGCAACCGTGGCGAGCAGCTCGGGCGCGGGTGCGTAGCGGTCCACCTCGATGTCAAGGCGGTCCAGCAGCAAGCCGTCCAGCTCACCCATGTGCACCTTGCCAAAGTCTTCCTGCAAAGTGAGCTTGATGTGGACGGGCGCGCCGAAGCCGGCCGACAAGTCCGCGCGCAGCAGGGCCAGCAGCGCGTCCCCGTCGGCCAGCCGGGTCTGGTTGAAGGAATTGAGGTAGAGCTTGAAGGACTTGGACTCGATGATATTCGGAGAGTCGGCCGGCACCGTGATGCAAGCGATGGCCACCTGCGGCTTGCCGCGCAGGTTCAGCCACGACAGCTCGTAGGCATTCCAGATGTCCACCCCAAAAAAGGGCAGGGCGCCGGCCTGCACCTGCAACTCGTCGCGCTTGCCCTGGCGCGGAATCGGAAACAGCAAGTGCGGCGCGTACTCGGTGATGTAGGCGGCCGTCTTGCCCAGCGGCGATAGGTCGGGGGAATTGCTCATTCAAGTCCATTCATGCGTGAAGACGGTGCCAGCGCCCGGCCTTAGCCAAGGAACAGCTTGTACACCGGGTTGTCGCTCTCGTCCCAATGGCGGTAGCCCAGGGTGGTGAGGAAGCGGCGGAACTCGTCCATTTCGTCGGGCGGCACTTGCAAGCCCACCAGGATGCGGCCGACGTCGCCGCCCTGGTTGCGGTAATGGAAGAGCGAGATATTCCAGTTCGGCGCCATGCTGTCGAGAAAGCGCATGAGGGCGCCCGGGCGTTCCGGGAATTCGAAACGGTACAGCAATTCGTCTTGCGCGAGAGCGCTCTTGCCGCCCACCAGGTGGCGGATGTGCAGCTTGGCCAGTTCGTCGTGGGTCAGGTCGAGGGTGCGGAAATCGTTTTGCTCGAAGGTGCGCGCCAGCGTGTTCGATTCGCCGCGGTTGGAAATTTGCACGCCCACGAACACGTGCGCTTGCTGCTCGTCGCTGATGCGGTAATTGAATTCGGTGACGTTGCGCGGTCCGACCAGGCCGCAAAAGCGCTTGAAGCTGCCGCGCTGCTCGGGGATGGTGACGGCGAACACGGCTTCGCGCGATTCGCCCAGCTCGGCGCGTTCGGCGACGAAGCGCAAGCGGTCGAAATTCATGTTCGCGCCGCTGGCGATGGCGATCAAGGTTTCGCCGCGCACCGGATTGCGGCTCGGCTGGGAGCGCTCGACATAGGCCTTGGCGCCGGCGATGGCCAGCGCGCCGGCCGGCTCCAGGATCGAGCGCGTGTCCTGGAACACATCCTTGATGGCGGCGCTGATGGCGTCGGTGTCGACGATGATCACCTCATCGACAAATTGCTGGGCCAGCCGGAACGTCTCCTCGCCCACCAGGCGCACCGCCGTGCCGTCCGAAAACAAGCCGACATCGGTCAGGGTGACGCGCTCGCCCGCCTTCAAGCTCTTGGCCATCGCGTCCGAATCGAGCGTTTGCACGCCGATGATCTTGATGTCGGGGCGGATCTGCTTGACGTAGGCGGCCACCCCGGCAATCAAGCCGCCCCCGCCGATGGCGACGAAAATAGCGTGGATCGGGCCCGAATGCTGGCGCAGGATTTCCATGCCCACGGTGCCGGCGCCGGCGATCACGTCCGGGTCGTCGAAGGGATGGACGAAGGTCAGCTTTTGCTCTTTTTCCAGCGTCAGCGCGTAGTTGTAGGCGTCCGTGTAGGAATCACCATGGAGCGCGATTTCGACGTCGGCCCCGCCATGCGCGCGCACCGCCTCGATCTTCACCTGTGGCGTGGTGGTGGGCATGACGATGACGGCGCGGCAACCGAGGCGCTGGGCCGACAGTGCCACCCCTTGCGCGTGGTTGCCGGCGGAAGCGCAAATGACGCCGCGTTTTAATTGGGCTGGCGACAGGTTGGCCATCTTGTTGTAGGCGCCGCGGATCTTAAAGCTGAACACCCCTTGCATGTCTTCGCGCTTGAAATAAATGCGGTTCTCGAAGCGCTGCGACAGGGTCGGCGCCAGTTCGAGCGGGGTTTCCTCGGCCACGTCGTAGACGCGCGCGGTCAATATTTTCTTCAGATAGTCGATAGTCATAGTCTGCAAACGATGGTGTGTTGGCCGGAAAAGTCCGGAACGCGATGCTGCTTGACGCTAGACTGCTCTGTGATTGCCATGGGCGGATGACCGAGGCTGGCAGTCGATCCGTCGCGCGCGGGTGGCGGCGCGGCGGACCGGGTCCGTGCTGGGGTTTTACTCATTATAATGGACGCCTTTCCCCGACGACAAAGCGCGCTCCATTTCGCATGATTGAATCGGCCATCACCTGGCTCTTGCACCTGTTGGCGGCGCCGAAAATCGGCTTGCTGTCGGTGTTCGTGGTCAGTTTCGTCTCGGCCACCCTGATCCCGCTGGGCTCGGAGCCGGCCGTGTTCGCGGCCATCAAGGCCAATGGCGCCATGTTCTGGCCAGTGATCGCGGTGGCCACCTTCGGCAACACCTTGGGCGGGGCGCTCGACTACTGGATCGGCCGGCAGGCCAAGGAAAGCTTCGCGCGCGAACGCGAGACGCGCTGGTTCCGGTGGCTGGGGCGTTATGGGCCCAAAGCGATGCTGCTGGCCTGGATGCCCGGCATTGGCGACCCTTTGTGTACGCTGGCCGGCTGGCTGCGCCTGCCGTTCTGGCCCAGCCTCGCCTACATGGCGGTGGGCAAGCTGCTGCGCTACCTTTGCATGACGAGCTTGCTGCTGTATGTGCCAGACGGCTTTTGGCGACAACTCGCGCACATGCTGGGCTGAGCGAGGGCAAGGCGCTTTCAGCGCGCCGGCGCGGGATGCAGGTAAGGGGCGCGCAAGCGTTCCATCGTGCCGTCCTGGCGCATGCCGAGGAAGGCGCGGTCGAAGGCGCCCGCCAGTGCCAGCGAATGCGCGCTCTTCTTGAACACCAGGTAGGTGTGAAAGCGCGTGAGCGGCGGCTCGATCGGCACGATGTCGGCGAAACCCAACTGGCGCTGCGTGTACAAGCCGATGCTTTTGTCGGCCAGCACGGCGTCGACGCGCTTGAACATCAGCTTTTGGAAATTGGCGACGTCGCTGCCCGTTTCGGCCACGCGCCAACTTTGCTTGTCCACGCCCTCGGCCAGCGCCTGCGGCAAGCGGAAACCGGCGCGCACCCCGATGGTCTTGCCCTGCAAGTGGGTCAGGCTGGCGATGCCGGCGTCGGTGCGCACGAACAAGGTGTATTCGGTCACTTCGAGCGGCTGCGCGCCGAAATCGAGGAATGCGTCGCGCCTGGCTGTGTGGCTGAGCGCGAACGCGCAGTCGACCGTGCCGTCGCTGCGTTCGAGTTCGGTTTGGATGCGGCGGAAAGGCGTCATCTTCAATTCGAGCGCGATGCCGATGCGCGCGGCCGCGGCCTTCAGCACATCGACCTCGATGCCGGAAAAGCCGGACGTCGTCTGCATGAAATACGGCGCGTACACGTCGCCATGGCATATCAGATGCTGGGGCAGGCGCTCGGCCGCCCCCGCCCGCGCCGCCCATAGCAGGGCGCACATGGCCAGCGCCGCCCGCGGCCGGGGCGCGCGCTGGCGTGGGCCCGGTCGCGGGCAAATTTCAGGCAAGCGGGTGTGCATCGTTGCATTATGCGACATTTCAGTACGGTGGACGTTTGCATTGACGCCCAACATTCCTTAAGATGGGGTATGCATGCCCGCCCTTGCGGCGTGCGCGAGGGGACGCTATGACAGACCGGCTACGCGCCGCGGCATCGTGCCTGGCGGCCGTTTGGAGCTTGCACGCCTTGGCGGCCACGGCCGCCGAACTGCCCGCTTGCCCCGGCCCGATCACGGTGGGCTTGTACGATAGCGGCGTGCTGTACGATCCGGCCAGCGGGCGCGGCATCGACCATGAGGTCATCGAGGAATTGGCGCAGCGCAGCCACTGCCGCCTTGTCACCACCGTCTATCCGCGCGTGCGGATCTGGACCATGCTTGAAAGCGGCCAGCTCGACATGACCGTGTCGGGCATCGCCTCGCCCGAGCGCGAGCGCTATTCCCGCTTCATCACCTACATGACGACCAAGAATATGGTCATCCTCGACAAGAAAAAAGCGCTGGCGCTGAAAGACTGGAAAGGCTTCATGGCCGACCCGTCGATGTCGATCGGGGTGGTGCGCAGTTTCCGCTACAGCGACTTTTACGATGCCCAACTGGCCCTGCTCAAGGCCCAGGGGCGGGTGGGCGAGGTGGCCGACCTGGCCCAAGTCATCGCCCAGTTCAAGAAGCAGCGCTGGGGCGCCGTGCTGTCGCACCCGCTGTTCTACCCCAGGTATTTCAGCAGCGCCGAGCTGGAGGATCAATACGCCGTGCTCGACTGGGCGCCGGGCGAGGCGCCCATCAAGGCCGGCCTGGTGATGGGGCGGCACCGCTTCAACGAGGCCGAGGTGGCGAAGTGGCAAGCCTTGATCGTGCAGATGAAAAACGACGGCAGCTTGCGCAAAATCTTCGCGAAATACCTGCCCAAGAACGAAATCGAGCATACCCTGGATTTCTAAGCCCATGGCAAAGTGGGCCATTCACGTGCGTCCGCGCCCATCACAAGCTATCGTGGAATCGCGCTTGCGCAAACTTTTCAAGCTTATATTTAAATTTTGCCAAATTTTAATTGTGCAGATCGCGGTCTATTCCGTCATTCCAGCGGCGCCGCCCTCGTCCCTTGCCCCTCTGAAAGCGAGGGCTGTTCCCTCGTTGTGCAGCGCAATACGCTAGAATGGGTTTTTGGGTCAGCCGACAAAGTCCTCCCTCTACATGAACGCCCCTGCACACATCCAGGCATTGATGGCGGAAACGCCCAACGGTGCCGGCGCCACCCGCCTGCGCGAAATCCCCTACAACTACACCTCGTTTTCCGACCGCGAAATCGTGATCCGCCTGCTCGGCGAGCAAGCCTGGGCCCTGCTCGACGATTTGCGCGGCTCGCGCCAGACCGGCCGATCCGCGCGCATGCTGTACGAAGTGCTGGGCGATATCTGGGTGGTGCGGCGCAATCCCTATCTGCAAGACGACATGCTCGACAATCCACGCCGGCGCGCCGAGCTGATCGCGGCCTTGCACCACCGCCTGGCCGAAGTGGACAAGCGGCGCCAAAACGTCGAGGGGGGCGAGGGCGGCGACGTCGACGCGGCGCGCGCGCGCAGCGCCAATGTGGAATTGCTGCTCAAGGCCGCCAGCGCCGCCGTCGAGGAATTCGGCGCCGAGTTCCGCCAAACCTGGGACTTGCGCAAGCGCGCCACCCGCGTGCTGGGCCGCTACACGGAAAAGCACAACATCAAGTTCGACGGCTTGTCGCGCGTGGCCCATGTCACCGACGCCACCGATTGGCGCGTCGAATACCCCTTCGTCGTGCTCACCCCCGATACGGAAGATGAAATGGCCGGCCTGGTCAAGGGCTGCATCGAGCTGGGCTTGACCATCATCCCGCGCGGCGGCGGCACCGGCTACACGGGCGGCGCCATTCCCTTGACCAAGCTCTCGGCCGTCATCAACACGGAAAAATTGATCGACCTGGGCGAGGTCGAGATGACGACCTTGCCCGGCTTGACGCGCGAGTACGCCACCATCGCCTCGGGCGCCGGCGTGGTCACCAAGCGCGTCTCCGACGCGGCCGAGCGGGCCGGCTTCGTGTTCGCCGTCGACCCCACCTCGGCCGAGGCGTCTTGCATCGGCGGCAATGTGGCGATGAACGCGGGCGGCAAGAAGGCCGTGCTGTGGGGCACCGCGCTCGACAATCTGGCGTCCTGGCGCATGGTCGACCCGAACGGCGACTGGCTGGAAGTGACGCGCCTGGACCACAATCTGGGCAAGATCCACGACGCGCCGCTGGCGCGCTTCCAGCTCGAGTGGAGCCATCCGGGCATGCGCGGCGCGCCGCGCTCGAAACCGTTCAAGACGGAGATCCTGGAAATCGCGGGCCGAAAATTTCGCAAGGAAGGCTTGGGCAAGGACGTGACGGATAAATTCCTGTCCGGCTTGCCTGGCATCCAGAAGGAAGGCTGCGACGGCTTGATCACCTCGGCGCGCTGGATCCTGCACAAGATGCCCAAGCACACGCGCACGGTGTGCCTGGAGTTTTTCGGCCAGGCGCGCGACGCCATTCCGTCCATCGTCGAAATCAAGAGTTACCTCGACGCCTTGCCGGCCAAGGGCGGCGCGGGCTTCGACAGCATCCGCCTGGCTGGCCTTGAACATCTGGACGAGCGCTATCTGCGCGCGGTCGGCTACGCCACCAAGTCCAAGCGCGGCGTGTTGCCGAAGATGGCCTTGTTCGGCGACATCGTGGGCGACGACGAAAACGCGGTGGCGCACGCCGCCTCCGAAGTGGTGCGCATCGCCAACACGCGGGTGGGCGAGGGCTTCGTGGCCGTGAGCCCGGAAGCGCGCAAGAAGTTTTGGCTCGACCGCGCGCGCACGGCCGCCATCGCCAAGCACACCAACGCCTTCAAGATCAACGAAGACGTCGTCATTCCCCTGAACCGGATGGGCGAATACACGGACGGCATCGAGCGCATCAATATCGAATTGTCGATCAAGAACAAGCTGCAACTGGCGGGCGAATTGGGCGCCTTCTTCGCCGCCGGCAATCTGCCGCTGGGCAAGAGCGACGACGCTGCCGGCGAAGGCATCGGCGCGGCCGAGATCCTGGAAGACCGGGTGCAGCAAGCCGAAGCGCTGGTGGCCGCCGTGCAGGCGCGCTGGACTTGCGTGTTGGCCGAGCTGGACCAGCCGCTGGCGGCCGTGCAAGGCAAATTGCTCGACCTGGGCCTGGCGCACTTGACGGACGCCTTCGCGGCCCGTCTGCTCGCGCAGCCGCAAGCGACCTTGTTCGACGTGGTGCAAGACCGCACCGTACGCATCTCGTGGAAGCAAGAGCTGCGCGCGCAATTGCGCCAGATCTTCAACGGCGCCGCCTTCAAGCTGATCGTCGACGAGTGCACGGCCATGCATGCGCGCGTGTTGCGTAGCCGCGTGTTCGTGGCGCTGCACATGCACGCCGGCGACGGCAATGTGCACACGAATATTCCCGTCAACTCGGACAATTATGCGATGCTGCAAGACGCGCACCACGCGGTGGCGCGCATCATGAAGCTGGCGCGCTCGCTCGACGGCGTGATCTCGGGTGAGCATGGCATCGGCATCACCAAGCTCGAGTTCCTGACCGAGGAGGAAATCCGCGAGTTCCGCGGCTACAAATTGCGGGTCGACCCGGAAGGGCGCTTCAACAAGGGCAAGCTCTTGAACCTGCCCGAGCTGGGCGCGGACTTGCGCAACGCCTACACGCCATCGTTCGGCTTGATGGGCCACGAATCCTTGATCATGCAGCAAAGCGATATCGGGAATATCGCCAACAGCGTCAAGGATTGCCTGCGCTGCGGCAAGTGCAAACCTGTGTGCTCGACCCACGTGCCGCGCGCCAACCTGCTGTACTCGCCGCGCGACAAGATCCTGGCCACCTCCTCGCTGGTGGAAGCCTTCCTGTACGAAGAGCAAACCCGGCGCGGCGTGTCGATCAAGCACTGGGAAGAATTCGAGGACGTGGCCGACCACTGCACGGTGTGCCACAAATGCGTCACGCCCTGTCCGGTGAATATCGACTTCGGCGACGTGTCGATGAATATGCGCAACCTGCTGCGCAAGATGGACAAGAAGAGCTTCAATCCCGGCACCGCCGCCTCGATGTTCTTCCTCAACGCCACCGACCCGACCACCATCAACGCCACCCGCCAAGTGATGATAGGCTGGGGCTACAAGGCGCAGCGCCTGGGCCACGATTTATTTCGCAAGCTGGCGAAAAAACAGACCAAGGCGCCGCCGCCCACGACCGGCAAGCCCGCCGTCAAGTCGCAGGTGATCCACTTCATCAACAAGAAAATGCCGGGCAACTTGCCCAAGAAAACGGCGCGCGCCTTGCTCGACATCGAGGATGACAAGGTCATCCCCATCATCCGCAATCCAAAGCTGACGACGGCCGACACGGAAGCCGTGTTTTACTTCCCCGGCTGCGGCTCCGAGCGCCTGTTCTCGCAAGTGGGCTTGGCCACGCAAGCGATGCTGTGGGAAGTGGGCGTGCAGACGGTGCTGCCGCCGGGCTACCTGTGCTGCGGCTATCCGCAGCGCGGCGCCGGCGAGTACGACAAGGCCGAGAAGATGATGACGGATAACCGCGTGCTGTTCCATCGCATGGCCAACACGCTCAATTACCTCGACATCAAGACCGTGCTGGTATCGTGCGGCACTTGCTACGACCAATTGGCGACCTATGAGTTCGACAAGATCTTCCCCGGCTGCCGCATCATGGATATCCACGAATACCTGCTCGAGAAAGGCGTCAAGCTCGAAGGCGTGAGCGGCACGCGCTATATGTACCACGAGCCTTGCCACAATCCAATGAAGCTGCAGGATTCGACCAAGACCGTCAACGCCCTGGTCTCCACGGTCGACGCCGTGAAGATCGAAAAGAACGACCGTTGCTGCGGCGAGTCCGGCACCCTGGCCGTGGCGCGTCCGGACATCTCGACCCAGGTGCGCTACCGCAAGGAAGGCGAGATGAGCCGTGGCGCGGACAAGTTGCGCGCGGACGGCTTCAAGGGCGACGTCAAGATTTTGACCAGCTGCCCGTCTTGCCTGCAAGGTTTGTCGCGCTACAACGACGACGCCGGCACCACGGCCGACTACATCGTCGTCGAGATCGCGCGCCATTTGCTGGGCGAGCAGTGGATGCCCGACTACGTGGCGCGCGCCAACAATGGCGGCATCGAAAGGGTGCTGGTATGAAGGAGCCCACTTGCGAATTGTGCGCGCTGGCAGCGGCCGGCACACCCTTGTATCGCGACGCGCGCTTGATGGTGGTGCTGGTCGACGAGCCGGACTATCCCGGCTTTTGCCGCGTCATCTGGAACGCCCACGTGCGCGAGATGAGCGCGCTGGACGAGGCCGATCGGCTGGCGCTGATGCAAGTGGTGTGGCGAGTCGAGCGCGCCGTGTTGGATGTGATGGTGCCACACAAGGTCAACCTGGCCAGCCTGGGCAATATGACGCCGCACCTGCACTGGCATGTGATTCCCCGCTACTTGCACGACGCCCACTTTCCCACGCCCGTGTGGGGCCCGCCGCAGCGCGCCAGCGACCCGGAGCAACTGGCCGCGCGTCGCGCCTTGTTGCCGGCGCTGGCCGCCGCCATCACGCGATCCTTGAGTACTCAACTATCTTGACGCCATGACACCCGAAAAAACCGCCAATCCCACCGCCTTGACCTTGCATCAAAAGTCGCGCGTGCTCGACATCGCTTTCGACGATGGCAACAGTTATTCCCTGCCCTTCGAATTGCTGCGCGTGTATTCGCCCTCGGCCGAAGTGCGCGGACACGGGCAGGGACAGGAAGTGCTCCAGATGGGCAAGCGCGAAGTGGGCATCACGGCGCTCGAGCCGGTTGGCAATTACGCGGTGCAACCGACTTTCTCGGACGGGCACAACACGGGTTTGTTTTCCTGGGACTATTTGCACATGCTGGGCCAACGCCAGCAAGCGCTATGGGAGGTCTACATGAAGCGCTTGCACGATGCCGGTTTTGCCGGCGACAGCGGGCGCGAGCCCGGCGCCGCTTTGGCGGCAGCGCCAGCGGCGGGCGGCTGCGCCAACCGCCACTAACCTTTTGCTCGGCCTAGGAGCGGTTGCCCAGCGCCTCGGCGCCGGCCATCACCGATTCGACCGCGCGGTCGAACAGGGGCGCGTCCTCGAGCGGGCGCAAGGTGCCGTCGCGCAGCGCGCGCAGCATGCGGCCCGGCGAATAAATCACCGGCTTGCTGCGCGGATAGGGGACGAACACGTAGAGCGAACCGTGCGCGCTGATCGCGTTCAGGCGCGCCAGCTCGAAGCTCTCGTCGGCCCAGATTTCAACGCAGCAGCCCAGTTGCAGCTGCATCAGCCAATCGAGGTCGGCCGACGCCATCGCCGGCACGCTTTCCTCCACGTGCACGGTGGCCGGAGTGGCGCGCCGCGCCAGCGCTTCTTCGATCACCTTGGTTTCCACTTCAACCGGCTTGTCGTCAATCCATTCCTCGCCGCCCTCGTCGAGCGTGAGCGCGGCGCAATGGGTGCGCAAGTGCTCGAGGCTGGTGTCAGGCGCGCCGCTGTCAACCGCGCGTAACACCATCGTGTGCACTTCGACCAACTGGTCGAGGGCCGCGCGCGCCGCGTCTTTTTCCAGGCCGATCATGTCCAAGCCTTGCTTGATGCGACGCACCAGGTCGGGCAGCAGGCGGATCAAGGCGCTACGGTCTTGCTGCGTGTGCTTGTCGTGCACGCTCCACAGCAATTCCGGCAAGATATCGTGCAAGCGCTCCGGCACCGCCGCCGGCTTGGCCGACCGCGGATAGGCAAGCACCCGCACCCAAGTCTCGGTGATGAATTCGGTGACACGCTCGTCAAGCTCGAGCGGCAGCAGCACCTCGTGCAGCGCGGTGGCCGTGTTTTGCATGACGGCGCTTTCTTGCTCGGCTTCGTCGGCCGCCGCCCCGCAGCGTGCCGTGACGACATCGTCTTCGCGGAATTGTTGTGCGAGAAAAGCGTCGAATTCTGTCAAGCACTCGGCAAAGATAGCGACGTCGGTATCGAAGTGCTCGAGGATCTTGACCACGATGCGCTGCACTTCAGCTTCGATCGGCAAGTCGAGCGTGGCACCCGAACTGAGGCCGACAGCCACCGAACCTAGGCGATTGAGCAACTGGCGCGCCGGGTGCGCTGGCGTATGCAGCAATTCCTGGGACAGCAGGGTCGCGCGCAAGAAGGGCACGTGCAGGCGCGTTATTTGCGCCTTGATCAGCGGCGCCAAGTGTTCGTCTTGCAGCACGTATTCGAAAATCAGCGCGATCACTTCGACCATGAAGTGCTCGTGCTTGCTCGCGTCTTCCTTGCTGATCTGCTGAGTCAGGTTGAGTACCGGGTCCGGGTCGCCCCAGCTCGGCGGCGTCACCGGCCCCAGCGCTTTTTGCTGGTATTGTTTCAAGCGCAGGTCGAGGCTGTCGGGCAGGCGCATGCCAGGCGCGGCCGGGCTGCGCTGCGGCGCCACCGGCTCGTCCATCATGAACTGGCTCGATAGGCCGAACTGGCTGGCCGGGCCAAACTCGCTCGACGGACCAAACTCGCTCGACGGACCGAATTCGCTCGATGGCCCGGCCTGGCTGGCCGTGCCGAATTGGCCGGCCGGCGCGAACTGGCTGGCCGGACCGAACTGGCTAGCCGGACCGGATTGGCTCGATGGACCGGACTGGGCCGGCTGGCCCAGTGGGCCCTTTTGGCCGGGCTGGTTGAAAAGCTGCCAGACGTAATCCTGGAACGCTTCGCGCTGCTCGTCGCGGATGATGGTGTTGGCCGCCGTTTCCATCGGCGGCGCCTGGTATTGCTGCATCCGGTGCAGGCTGGGCATGATGCGCGACTGGAAGTTTTGCAATTCCTTTTGCGAGCGCGTCAGCGCCGAGGGTTTGGCCTTCAGGCGCGTGTGCACGCCATGCGACTCGAACACTTCGCGGATCTGCGCATAGTAGGCCGGCAACTGGCGCGTCATGGAGTCCGACAGGTGCTCGAACAGGATGGCGGCGGTCGCCTCATTGTCGACCATCTCATTGAGCACCTCGTACAGCGAGCGCGCCAGCAAATACGGACGGAAGGGGTTTTCGCGCTCGCGCACCTCATGCGTGCCGTGCAGATGGGCGATGGTCAGGTTGATGCGGCCCAGGTCCATCAAATCGGCGTCGCGCATCTTCTTGAGCATGCGATCGACGTCGATCTGGCGCTCCATGGTTTCTTCGTCGATCAGCGACAAATGGTCGGCTGTGATGTTGTGCAATTCCATGCGCAAGTCCGTGTACATGGTGTGCATGGCGCGGTCCATATAGCTCGAGAAAAACGCTTCGATGCGGCGCACGAACACCTTGCCGAACTGGCGCAGGAAATTGCGCGCCGCGCCATTGCGCCGTTCTTCGTCGGCCGAGCGCGTCAGTTTTGGCGCCACCAGGCTGTCTTCGGCGTCCGCCAGCATGGTACGCGCCAGCGCCGAAAACCCGGTCAGGGCGCGTTCCTCGGCGAGCTGGATTACACGTTTCGGGACTTTCATTGTCATTTTGCAAGCAACTAAAGCTTTTTCATCATGTTGATTTCCGATCATATCGCATCCCTCGCCTATATAGCGCACTTGAACGCGTTTGATCGCCAAGATTTGTCAAATCCCCTGTTTCTTGTATGCCACATGGCAATTCCCGCCACATGAGAAGGGCGGGGGCGGGCCGCGCTTGTATAATGCAGGCAGTTCAAAGCGGCGCCCTACCATGACCAATACTACGCATTTCGGCTACAAGACGGTTTCCGAGGACGATAAAGTCCACGAAGTGGCCAAGGTTTTCCATTCCGTCGCTGCCAAGTACGACGTGATGAACGATTTGATGTCGGCCGGCTTGCACCGCCTGTGGAAGACCTTCACCATCGCCAACGCGGCGGTGCGTCCCGGCTTCAAGGTGCTCGACATCGCCGGCGGCACGGGCGACTTGGCCAAGGCCTTCGCCAAGCAGGCTGGACCGAGCGGCGAAGTGTGGCTTACCGACATCAACGAATCGATGCTGCGGGTTGGGCGCGACCGCTTGCTCAACGAGGGCATGCTCACCCCCACCTTGCTGTGCGACGCGGAACAGCTGCCATTCCCGGACAATTATTTCGACCGCGTCAGCGTCGCCTTCGGCCTGCGCAATATGACGCACAAGGATGGCGCGCTGGCCGAAATGCGGCGCGTGCTCAAGCCCGGCGGCAAATTGCTGGTGCTGGAATTTTCGAAAGTCACGCCGGCCCTGCAAAAGCCTTACGATGTGTATTCCTTCTCCGTGCTGCCCTGGCTGGGCCAGAAGATCGCGGGCGACGCCGACAGCTACCGCTACCTGGCCGAATCGATCCGCATGCATCCGGACCAGGAAACGCTCAAGGGCATGATGGAGCAGGCGGGCTTGGAGCGGGTCGAGTATTTCAATTTGACGGCGGGCGTGGCCGCCCTTCATACCGGC
Organism: Pseudomonadota bacterium; assembly: GCA_040388555.1. Taxonomy (GTDB): domain Bacteria; phylum Pseudomonadota; class Gammaproteobacteria; order Burkholderiales; family Burkholderiaceae_D; genus Telluria_A. The sequence goes on along the minus strand of JAZKBP010000006.1, from coordinate 129,694 downwards.
ATCAAGATGTAGGCGCGGTTTCGAGCCGCGCAGAACAGGAAAAAACAATGAAAAAATCGATGGCCGCAACGATGCTGGCACTGATGACAGTGTCGATGACGCAGGAGGCGCTCGCCAAGCCGCTGGGCGGATCGCGCTCGATCGGACGCCAATCGCCGACGGTGGCGCGCCAGGCGAGCGCGGCGCCAGCGCCCGCGGCAAGCCCTGCCGCCGCGCCCGTCGCCGCCCCCGTCGCCGCCCCCGTCGCAGCCCCCGCAGCCGCGCCGGCCGCCGCGCCCATGGCCGCGCGCGCGCCCGCGCCGGCACCCGTGCCCGCGGCGCCGCCCAAGCCGAGCATGTGGAAAGGCGTGCTTGGCGGCGCCCTGGTCGGCTTCGGCCTGGCCGCCGTGTTCTCCCATTTCGGCATGGGCGCGGCGCTGGCCGGCGTGCTCTCAACGGTGCTGATGATCACCTTGCTGGCCTTGCTGCTGCTGGTCATCGTGCGCCTGTTCCGCCGCAAGAGCCCGGCCGCTCAGCCAGCCCCGGCGGTCGATCCCATGTTCTTTGGCTTTCCTCCCGGCGCGCCGGGCGGCGAACCGAGCGTGTTCCAGTCCGCCAATTCGGCGAGCGGCCACGGCGCGCCATGGAATGTGCCGACCGACTTCGATAGCGCCACTTTCCTGCGCCAAGCCAAGGCCAGTTTCGTGCGCATGCAGGCGGCCTGGGACAAGGGCGACGTCCAAGACCTGGCCGAATTCACCACACCGGACGTGTTTGCCGAACTGAAAACGCAGATCGGCGAGCGCGGGCCCAGCGGCGATCACACCGACGTCGTCAAGCTCGACGCCGACCTGCTGGGCATCGACATCATCGGCGACGAATACCTGGCCAGCGTCAAGTTCAGCGGTTCGATGCGTTCGGCGCCAGGCGCGGAGGCGGCGCCCTTCGCCGAAGTGTGGAATATGTCGACCCCGCTGGCGGGGCGGCGCGGCTGGCTGCTGGCCGGCATCCAGCAATTATCCTGACCTGACAGCTGACGTGACATCGTATCCATCAGCCGCGCGCGAGCGCCGCGCCGCCGCGCCGATGCCCGTCGTGTGCGCCGGCCGGCCGGCCCGCGCCGGCCACCACAGTCCATCGCCATGATCCCAGCGCCTTCCTTCGACGCGGCCGGCGCGCTATTGTTCGCGCCCGCCATCGCGGCCATCAACCACTTGCTGTCGCAGGAAGCGTGGGCGCGCGCCGCGCTGGCCGAGCACGCCGGCAAGGAGGCGTGCATCGATGCCGGCAGCGTGGCCTTGCGCCTGCGCGCCAGTGGCGACGGCCTGTTCGAGGCGGGAACGGCGGCCAGCGAGGCCGCGCCCGCCGTCACGATCCGCCTCAAGCTGGCCGACCTGCCCCTGATCGCGCAAAACCGTGAACGCGCCTTTTCCTATGTGAAGATCGAAGGCGACGCCGATTTCGCCAACACCTTGTCGCAACTGGCGCGCCGCCTGCGCTGGGAAGCCGAGGCCGACCTCGAACCGTGGATCGGCGCCATCGCCGCGCGCCGCCTGGTGGCCGGCACCCGCGATGCGCTGGGCGGCACGCGCGCCAGCGGCCACAAGCTGGCTGAAAACCTGGCCGAATTCTTCCTCGAAGAACAGCCCCTGCTGGTGCGGCCAAGCGTGCTTGAGGACTACGCGAGCGAAGTGAACCGCTTGCGCGACGACGTCGAGCGCGCCGCCAAGCGCATCGCCAAGCTGGAACAAAAGCTGGCCGCGCGCGCGGCGCCCGGCACCCCGACCGTGGATCATTGATGATATTGAAATTCCTGCGCCTGCTGAAAATCTTCCGGGTCGCCATCAAGTACGGACTCGACGAGATCGCCATCGCCGGCTTGAAAGTGCCGCGCACGGCCAAGCTGATCGACACCCTGATTTTCTGGCGCGACCTGTCCGCCCCGCGCGGCGTGCGCCTGCGCATGGCCTTGGAAGAGCTGGGCCCGATCTTCGTCAAGTTCGGCCAGGTGCTCTCGACCCGGCGCGACTTGATGCCGCCCGATCTGGCTGACGAGCTGGCGCGCCTGCAAGACCGGGTGCCGCCGTTTTCCTCCGAGCTGGCCATCGCCCAGATCACCAAGTCCTTGCGCGCCCACCCGGACGAGCTGTTCGGCAGCTTCGAGCGCGAGCCGATCGCTTCGGCCTCGATCGCGCAAGTGCACTTCGCCACGCTCAAGAACGGGCGCGAAGTGGCGGTCAAGGTGCTGCGCCCGGGCATGCACAAATCGATCGACGAGGACGTGGCCCTGATGCACATCGCGGCCGGCTTGATCGGACGCATCTGGGCCGAGAGCAAGCGCTTGAAGCCCAAGGAAGTAGTGGCCGAGTTCGACAAATACCTGCACGATGAACTGGACTTGATGCGCGAGGCGGCCAACGCCAGCCAGCTGCGCCGCAACTTCGCCAATTCCGACTTGCTGATGGTGCCCGAGATGTTTTGGGACTATTGCTCGAGCAGCGTAATCGTGATGGAACGCATGCACGGGGTGCCGGTGTCGCAGATCGACCGCCTGGCCGCCGAAGGGGTGGACTTGAAGAAGCTGTCCTCGGACGGGGTCGAGATTTTCTTCACCCAAGTGTTCCGCGACGGTTTTTTCCACGCCGATATGCACCCCGGGAATATCCTGGTGTCGATCGCACCCGAATCCTTCGGCCGCTATATCGCGCTCGACTTCGGCATCGTGGGCACGCTCAACGATTTCGACAAGGATTACCTGTCGCAAAACTTCCTCGCCTTTTTCCGGCGCGACTACAAGCGGGTGGCCGAGGCGCATATCGAATCGGGCTGGGCGCCGCGCGAGACCCGCGTGGACGAGCTGGAAGCGGCCGTGCGCGCGTGCTGCGAGCCGATCTTCGACCGCCCGCTCAAGGACATTTCCTTCGGCCAGATCCTGCTGCGCCTGTTCCAGACTTCGCGCCGCTTCAATGTGGAAGTGCAGCCGCAGCTGGTGCTGCTGCAAAAGACCTTGCTCAATATTGAAGGCTTGGGGCGCCAGCTGGACCCGGAGCTGGACTTGTGGAAAACGGCCAAGCCTTACCTGGAGCGCTGGATGGCCGAGCAGGTGGGCGTGCCCGGCATGGTCGAGCGCTTGAAGGCGGAAGCGCCGCGTTTCACCCACATCATTCCGCAATTGCCGCGCCTGGTGCACCGCGCGCTCATGCTGGCGGCCGATCCGCGCGCGGCCGAGGCCGAATTGCTGCGCGAGCTGGTGCAGCAGCAGCAGCGCACCAACCGCTTGCTGACCGTGGTGGTGTGCGGCACCGGCGCCATCATCGCCGCGGCCGCCGGCGCCTTGCTGTACCTGCGCTGGCGCCATGGCCTCTAGCGTCGAGTTCGCGCAGCGCGACCCCAGGTCGGCGGCGTTCTGGGACGAGCGCTTCGAACGCGGCTTCACGCCCTGGGACCGGGGCGCGGCGCCCCAAGCGCTGCAAGACTTCGTGCAAGCGAGTGGGCGTACGCTCAGCACCCTCATTCCCGGCTGCGGCGCGGCCTACGAACTGGCGCTGTTGCGCGAGCACGGCTGGGATGCGACAGCCATCGATTTCTCCGCCGCCGCCGTCCTGCGCGCGCGCGCCGTGGCCGGGCCGCATGCGGCGCGCATCGTGCAAGCGGATTTTTTCAGCTACGCGCCAGCGGCCCCGCTCGACCTGATCTACGAGCGCGCCTTCCTGTGCGCGCTGCCGCGCGCGATGTGGCCGCAGGTGGCGGCGCGCTGGGCCGCGCTGTTGCCAGCCGGCGCCTTGCTGGCCGGATTCTTCTTTTTCGACAGCGCGCCCAAAGGCCCGCCCTTCGGCATCGCAGCGGCCGAGCTCGAAGGCTTGCTGGCGCCGCACTTCGAGCGCGTCGTCGACGAGCCGGTCGCAGACTCGATTGCCGTCTTCGCCGGCAAGGAGCGCTGGCAAATCTGGCGCCGCCTTTGACGCCGTGATCGACGCCATCTTGTGGGACAACGACGGTGTGCTGGTCGACACCGAGCGCCTGTTCTATGCGGTCAACCGCGACTTCCTGGCCGAGCACGGCGTCACACTGAACGAGCAAGATTTCTTCGATTGGTTCTTGCTCGAAAACCACGGGGCCTGGCATGTGCTGGCCGCGCGCGGCATGAGCGCGCGGCAGATCGACGCGCTGCGCACAGAGCGCAACGCGCGTTACGGCGCCTACCTGGCGCGCCAGGAAAACCTGGCCATCGAGGGCATGCCCGCATTGCTGGCGCGCTTGGCGCCGCGCCTGCCGATGGGCGTGGTCACCAGCGCCAGCGCCGAGCATTTCGGCATCATCCACCGCCATCTCGGGCTGCGCCAGCACCTGCGCTTTGTCGTCACCGACAGCGACTACGTCAACAGCAAGCCTTCCCCCGAGCCCTATCTGCTGGGGCTGGATAAGCTCGGTGTGGCGGGCGCGCGCTGCCTGGCGGTGGAAGATTCGCCGCGCGGCTTGAAAGCGGCCTTGGCCGCCGGAATCCGGTGTATTATTTTACGCAATGCCATGACTGCGCATTACCGCTTCGAAGGCGCTTACCGCGTCGTCGATTCAGTCGCCCAGCTCGGCCACGAAATCGACGCGCTCTTGTAGCGGCGCCGGCCGCCTCATCCACCGCACGGGAAGCATGAAGACAAGCGCCTCATCGTTCCGGCAATTGCTTTCCGGCGTACTCATCACCCCTTTGCATGCGCGCTGGTTTGGCGCTGTCTTGCTCATCCATGGCGGCACAGCCTTGCTCGCCAAGGCCTTGGGCTGGCCGGCCCCGCCGGCGGGCGCAAACGTTTGGTCGCCGATGAGCGGCGCCGCCGCGCTTTCGTTCGCGCTCGCCGGCGCCGCCCTGTTGCTGCACGCCCGAGGTGACGCGCCCGCGCTGCGCCGGCTGCGCCTGGCGCTGGCCGCAACGCTGGGCGCGCTCAATCTGGCCATCGCCATCGCCTTCGTGGTGCCTGCGTTCTGGCCCGGCCCGCCTGCCTGGCTGCCGCAAACGGGGAAGCTGCCGCCTTCGACCACGTACGCGCTGCTGGCGCTGGCGGCCTTGCTCGCCGTGGCCGAGCGCCCGCTGCAGGCGCGTGGCGCGCGCCTGCTTCAAAGTGGCACGGCCCTGCTCGGCGCGGCCGGCGCCTTCGGTGTGCTTGGCTACGTGATGTCGATGGATTACCTGTACGTGGACGCGCAGTTCGCGCGCATGGCTTTCGGCGAGGCCTTCGCCCTGTGCGTGGCTGGCGGCGGCCTGTGGTGCGTGTGGCGTGACGCGAGCTGGAACCGGGTCGACCCGTCCCAGGTGGCGGTGCGCCAAATCGCGCGCACCTCCGACGCGCTGCTCAGTGTCATCGTGGTGGGCGTGGCCTTGATCGTGTTCGGGCTGTCGCAAAGTTCGGAAGTCGACGCGATCGCCGCGCAAATGGAGGTGCTGGCGAAGGACCGGCGCATCCTGTTCGACAGCGTGCTGCGCCTGCAGATCGAACAAGTCGAACAGGTGCGCACGCGCCCGGCCTTGCTTGCCTTCGTGCGCGCCTACGTGCGGCGCAAGCAAGCGCAGGACATGAGCACGCTCGCGCCCTTGCGCACATCGGCCGCCTCAATCACCGGCCACGGTTTCTCCGCCTTCGCCTTCGTCAGCGCCACTGGCCAGACCATGGCGACAGACGGTCAATTCGCACCGGCCGCCACGGCCCGTTTTCCGATCGCCAGCCAAAGTGGCGCCCATCTGCTGTGGGACAGCGGTTTTGTGCTCCACACGCGCTCGCCCTTGTGGGACGCGGATGGCTTGCTCGGTTATATCGAAGCCGAGCAGCGCTTGCCGGACCTGACCCAGATGCACGCCGACGCGCTCAAGCTGGGCAGCAGTGGCGACTTGATCATCTGCGCGTCCCGCGACGATGGCATGCTGTGCTTCCCAAACCGCACTCACCCCGCCGTTGGAATCTATCCCGCCATGATGAAGGGCGCACTGTTGCCGACCATCCGCGCCATCCGCGGCGAAACGGCGACCTCCGTCACCAGCGACTTGCGCGGATTGCAGGTGATGGCGGCGATCGGGCCGATCGGCACGACCGGCCTGGGCATGACGAGCAAGATGGACATGTGGGAGCTGTACGCGCCCGTGCGGCGCCAATTTTTCACCGCCGCGCCCTTCTTGCTCTTGCTGCTGGCCGGCAGCATCGCCTTGATGCGCTCGCGCTTGCAGCCGCTGGTGCGCGCGCTCGACGACGCGCGCCGCGAGCAAGCGTTCCAGGCGCGTCACGATCCCTTGACCGGCTTGCCCAACCGCCAGCTGTTCGCCGACCACTTGCGCCAAGCCTTGAAGCGCGAACGGCGCTCGAACGCGCCGCTGGCCTTGCTGTACCTGGACTTGAACAAGTTCAAGGCCATCAACGACACGCTCGGCCACCACGTCGGCGACGCCGTGCTGTGCTGGTTCGCGCGCCACCTGGAGGCGTCGGTGCGCGCCACCGACACCGTGGCCAGGATGGGCGGCGACGAATTCACCATCATCCTCGAGAGCATGGCCAGCGCCGCCGACGCCGCGCGCATCGCTGGCAATATCGCGCAGGCGATGGCCGCGCCGGGCCAGGCCATGCCCGATGCGCGCATCGCTAGCGTGAGCGCGAGCATCGGCATCGCCCTGTTCGAGCCGGGCATGGATGCGGACACGCTGCTGGCGCGCGCCGACGAGGACATGTATCGTAACAAGCTGGCCGGGCGCAGTGGCGCCCACGCGGCGCTCCCGCCAGCCCACACCTTGGAGGTGCAGACATGAACAAGACAATCGCGGCAATCACCCTGGCCATGTCGATGGCGCTGGCGGGCGCCGCCGCCGCCGCCGCGGCCGACACGGTCGCCCAGCTGGCCTGGATGGAAGGGCATTGGCAGCATCAAAACGGCAAGCGCGACACCGAGGAGCACTGGATCGCGCCCAAGGGCGGCACCATGTTCGCGCTTAACCGCGCCACCGAGGAGGGGCGCACGATTGAATTCGAGTTCCTGCGCATCATCGAGCGCGACGGCCAGCTAATTTACGTCAGCAGCCCGAACGGCCGAGCACCGGTGGAGTTCCCCGCCAAGCTGGTGGGCAAGAATAGCGTGGTGTTCGAAAACGTCGCGCACGGCTTCCCGGCGCGCATCATCTACACGGCCGAGTCGAGCGAGGTCATCATCGCGCGCATCGAGGGCCGCATCGGGGATGTCGAGCGCAGCAAGGAATGGCGCTTCGTGCGCGTCAAATAGCCGGGGCAGTGCCCGCCGGCCCGTGCGCCAACGGGAAATGGCATGTTTCCGCAAAAAAGCTTTATAATTCAGGGTTTTGATGATTTTTGCGGAGTAATTAATGCCGATTTACGCCTACCGCTGCGATGAATGCGGTTTCGCCAAGGATGTGCTGCAAAAAATATCGGACCCGGTATTGACTGTCTGCCTGTCCTGCGGCAAGCCCAGCTTCAAGAAGCAAGTGACTGCCGCGGGCTTCCAGCTCAAGGGCACGGGCTGGTACGCCACCGATTTCCGCGGCGGGACCGCGCCGTCGACCGGCACCGCCAGCGGCCCCGCCGACGCCGCCGCGCCCGCATCGGCTGCGCCAGCGCCCGCCAAGGACGCGCCTGCCCCGGCGGCCGCGCCCGCCGGCACCAGCAGCCCGGCTTGAGGCCAGGGGCCCGAACGCTTAGCGAAGCACCGAGAGATCCATGCGTAAATATTTCATTACCGGCTTGCTGATATTGGTACCGCTCGCCATCACGGCGTGGGTGCTGCACCTGATCCTGGGAATCATGGACCAGTCGCTGTTGATCGTGCCGGTGCGCTGGCAGCCGAAAACGCTGATCGGCTTCGACATCCCCGGCCTGGGCGCGATCCTCACGGTGCTGATCGTGTTCGTGACCGGCTTGCTGACGAATAACCTCGTGGGCAACTATGTGGTGCGGGCCTGGGAGCGCTTGCTTGAGCGCATCCCGGTGGTCAATTCCCTGTACGCGAGCGTCAAGCAAGTGTCGGACACTCTGTTTTCTTCGTCCGGCAACGCTTTCCGCAAGGCCGTGCTGTTGCAATATCCGCGCGAAGGCTGCTGGACCATCGCCTTCCTGACCGGGGTGCCGGGCGGCGACGTCAAGCACCATCTGGTGGGCGACTATGTGAGCGTGTACGTGCCGACCACGCCGAACCCGACCTCCGGTTACTTCCTGATGCTCGAGCGCAGCGCCGTGATCGAGCTCGACATGACGGTGGACGCGGCCCTGAAGTACATCGTCTCGATGGGCGTGGTGTCGCCGGACCATCTGCCGGCGCACGACGAACCCTGTAAATGAATGCAAGCCGTGCCCCCGGGCGCGGCCGTTGAATAACCAACTTAGACTGAAAACAATATGTCCTCCATGCGTACTCACTACTGCGGCCTCACCACTGAAGCACTGCTGGGCCAAACCGTCAACCTGTGCGGCTGGGTGCATCGCCGCCGCGACCACGGCAGCCTGATCTTCATCGACCTGCGCGACCGCGAAGGCTTGGTGCAAATCGTTTGCAATCCCGAGCAAGCCGAGATGTTCAAGGTGGCCGAAGCGGTGCGCAACGAGTTTTGCCTGCGCGTGACGGGCGTGGTGACGGCGCGTACCGATTCGACCATCAACAACAACCTCAAGTCGGGCAAGGTCGAAGTGGTCGCTTCCAACGTCGAAGTGCTCAACGCCTCGGTGCCGGTGCCGTTCCAACTGGATGACGACAATCTGTCCGAGACCACCCGCCTGACCCACCGCGTGCTCGACCTGCGTCGTCCGCAGATGCAAAACAATCTGCGCCTGCGCTACAAGGTGACGATGGAAGTGCGCAAGTACCTCGACAACCTCGGCTTCATCGACATCGAAACGCCGATGCTGACCAAGTCCACCCCAGAAGGCGCGCGCGACTACCTGGTGCCTTCGCGCGTGAACGCCGGCAGCTTCTTTGCGCTGCCGCAGTCGCCCCAGCTGTTCAAGCAGCTCTTGATGGTGGCTAACTTCGACCGCTACTACCAGATCACCAAGTGCTTCCGCGACGAAGACTTGCGCGCCGACCGCCAGCCGGAATTCACCCAGATCGACTGCGAGACTTCCTTCCTCTCCGAGCAAGAGATCCGCGACTTGTTCGAAGACATGATCCGCATCGTGTTCAAGAACACCTTGAATATCGAACTGCCGAACCCGTTCCCGGTGATGGACTTCGCCACCGCGATGGGCTTGTACGGTTCGGACAAGCCGGACATGCGCGTCAAGCTGGCCTTCACCGACTTGACGGAAGTGATGAAGTCGGTCGAATTCAAGGTCTTCAACGGCGCCGCCAATATGGTCGGTGGCCGAGTGGTCGGTATGCGCGTGCCGCAAGGCGGCAGCATGCCCCGTTCGGAAATCGACGCCTACACCCAGTTCGTGGCCATCTACGGCGCCAAGGGCTTGGCCTACATCAAGGTCAACGAGAAGGCCAAGGGCCGTGAAGGCTTGCAATCGCCGATCGTCAAGAACCTGGACGACGCCGCCCTGGCCGCCGTGCTCGAGCAAACGGGCGCGCAAGACGGCGACTTGATTTTCTTCGGTGCCGACAAGGCCAAGGTGGTCAACGACGCCATCGGCGCGCTGCGCGTGAAGATCGGCCATTCGGACTTCGGCAAGAAGGCCGGCCTGTTCGAAGACAAGTGGGCGCCGCTGTGGGTGGTGGACTTCCCGATGTTCGACTACGACGAGGAATCGGACCGTTGGAACGCGACCCACCATCCGTTCACGGCGCCCAAGGATGGCCACGAAGACATGCTTGAAACCAATCCAGGCGCTTGCCTGTCCAAGGCCTACGATATGGTCTTGAACGGCTGGGAACTGGGCGGCGGTTCGATCCGTATCCACCGCGAAGAGGTGCAGAGCAAGGTATTCCGCGCGCTCAAGATCGACGCCGAAGAAGCGCAGATCAAGTTCGGCTTCCTGCTCGACGCGCTGCAATACGGCGCGCCACCGCACGGCGGCCTGGCTTTCGGCCTGGACCGCATCGTGACGATGATGACCGGTTCGGACTCGATCCGCGACGTGATCGCCTTCCCGAAAACCCAGCGCGCCCAGTGCCTGCTGACCCAGGCGCCATCCGAAGTCGACGAGAAGCAACTGCGCGAATTGCACATTCGCCTGCGCGCCGCCGAGCCCAAGGTCGCGTAAGCAGAAAAAGCACGGACCGCCGTGCTTTTTAAATTCTTGGCCCCGCACGACAATGCGAGCTATTGTGGCGGCATACCCGCAATATTAGTAACATGGGATGCCGTGGCGGCGCGCTGGATGCCGTACGATCGATCGATGTCCTAGCTGAGAACGCAACAATGCAAATCAAACACGTCAAGCTCCAGAATTGGAGAAACTTTCATAAGGTCGACGTCGACCTTGGTGCGAGGACGTTCTTGATTGGGCCAAACGCGTCGGGAAAGTCAAATTTTCTGGATGTGTTCAGGTTTTTGCGAGACATTGCTGGCGAAGGTTTGCAAAAGGCGGTCCGGGTCCATCGAGGTGGACTCGGTGTTTTGCGCTGCCTGAGCGCTCGGCAATACTCAAGCATCGATATCGAGCTCGACATCGAAGACGAGGCGGACCTCTGGACATATCGCCTCGTTATAAATCAGGATAACAATAGTCGCGCAATTATTGAGGAAGAAGTCGTTTCGAAGAATGGCATCGTGGTAGAAAGCCGTCCGCGAGAGGAAGATCGCGCCGATCCTGAGCGCCTGTTTTATACCTCCTTGGAGCAAGTGGTCGCCAATCATAAGTTTCGCCACTTGTCCGAATTCTTTCGCAGTGTGTCTTATCAGAATCTCTTGCCACAGGTTGTACGTGATCCTAAGGGATTCACATCAAACCCGGTGGTCGACGACCCGTTTGGTCGCGATTTTCTTATGCGCTTGTGGCGCACGCCGACACGCACGCGCGACTCGCGCTTGAAGAAAATTTGCCAAGCCTTGCGCGTCGCGGTTCCGCAGTTGACCAAGATCGAAGTGACAATGGATGAAATTGGCGCGCCTCACCTTGTCGTTGCTTACGAACATTGGCGAAGAATCGATGCGAAGCAATATGAAAGAGACCTTTCCGATGGAACCTTGCGTTTGCTTGGACTGCTCTGGAGTCTATTCGAGGGCGAGGGGCCGCTCCTGTTGGAGGAGCCAGAAATTTCGTTACACAGGGAAGTAGTCGCACGATTGCCGCAAATGGTAGAGCGCATCAATCGCTTGCGTCGTGTTAAGCGGCAGGTCTTAATCAGTACGCATTCGGAAGACTTGTTGGGTGACAAGGGGATCGCGGCCGAGGAAGTGCTGCGTTTGGAGCCTGGCAAGGACGGGACTCGCGTGTTGAATTCTGATGAATCAGAAAGAGACATGATCAGACATGGTCTATCCGTGGCCGAGGCGATCCTGCCAAAGTCGGCGCCCAAAAATATCGCCCAGTTGTTGCTTGCCTTCTAATGGTGCTCGATTTGCTTGTGGAGGGATATGTCGACGAGGCAGTGGCCACTTGCTTGCTTTGCGCGTGCGGCCACGAAGCGGGAACCACTTATGGCAAGCGCGGGTGGACCTATATTGAGCAAAAGGTGCGGGCCTTTGACCTATCATGCGGAAAGGCCGGTTTGTTGACCCTGGTCGACTTCATGGATACACGACTATCGTGCCCGCCGTCGGTGGTCAGTGCTTGGTTGCCCAGACCAAGCGCGATGCATGTGTTTCGCGTCGTCGTGCACGAAATCGAATCGTGGGTCCTCGCCGATCGGGATGCCATCGCTTCCTTTCTGGGTGTCCCCAAGTCGAAAATTCCGCATGATCCCGATATATTGCCAGATCCGAAGCGCACGCTGATCAACTTGGCGCGAACATCCCGCAAAAGGGCGCTGGCGGCAGCGCTTGTTCCGGTAACGGACCATGCTGCAACGGAGGGGCCACTGTATTCGTCAGAAATTGTACGATTCGTGCGAGAACAATGGTCGCCTGAAAGGGCGCGAATCCAGTCGTCCAGCCTCGATCGGTGTATGAAAAGACTTTCTCAGTTGAGCATGTAAACGCGTTATGAGTTACAAGATCCCGAAATCCGTCCTGGTCGTCATCCACACGCGCGAGCTCGAGGTGCTGCTGATCGAGCGCGCCGACCGCTCCGGCTACTGGCAATCGGTCACCGGTTCCCTGGACGCGCCGGACGAACAATTGGATGCGACGGCCACCCGCGAACTGTGCGAGGAAACCGGCATCGTCGCCGACGGCGAGCGCATCCGCGTGCGCGACTGGCATCTGCAAAACGTGTACGAAATCTACCCGGTCTGGCGCCACCGCTACGCGCCTGGCGTGACCCACAACACCGAGCACGTCTTCAGCGTCTGCGTGCCGCGCGACATCACCGTCACCCTCAGCCCGCGCGAGCACCTGCAATACGCGTGGTACCCTTACCTGGAAGCGGCCGACCGCTGCTTTTCCTTTTCGAACGCCGAAGCGATCCTGCAATTGCCGCGGCACCTGGAATGACGATGAAAAAACTGTTGATCGTGCTGGCCGTGATGGCGGGCCTGGCATACCAATACGTGTACCACAAGCCGCCGTTCGCGCGCGCGCCGGTGCTGGCCGACGCCGGCGGCAACGCGATGGTGCTGCTGGCCACCGGCCCCCAATGCGCCGAGCACTGCGAGCGCATCCGCGACCTGCTCAAGCAGCGCGGCATCCCTTTCGAAGAGCTGGCGGTGGTGGGCGAGCACAACGAAGCGATTCCCAACAAATATGACATCACCGTCTACCCGACCACGCTGATCGGCCAAACCAGCGTGCGCGGCGACGACATGGAGCGCATCAAGTCGGCCTTGGCCGAGACCTACGGCAAGAGCGCGCTCAGCCGCGCGGAACGGATGGCGATGGATGGCCACTTCGACGCCCAAGACCGCCCGCGCGTCGTCCTGTACGGCACCAGCTGGTGCGCCTACTGCAAGGACGAGCGCGAATTCCTGAGCGCGCATGGCATTCCCTTCGAGGATATCGACGTCGAGGCGTCCGATGCGGGCGCGCTGTCTTACCACGCGCTCGACGGCAACGGCTATCCGCTCACCTACGTCGGTTACCGCCGTTTCGTGGGCGCGAACAACGAAGGCATCCTGGCGGCCTTCGCCGAAACGTCGAAAACCCAGCAGGCCAACGTGCGCTGAGCGGGGCTGATGTGATGTTGCGAGAGATCCCGTCGACGCGCCAAATCCCCGGCGAATCGCCGCGCCGCTGGTTCACCAGCATCGCGATGGACTTGATTGTCTGGTTCGACGGAGACGGCCAGCCCAAGGGTTTCCAGTTTTGCTACGACAAGGGGCGGGCCGAGCAAGCCCTCACCTGGCAGCGCGACGTCGGCTTGACCCACATGCAGGTCGACGATGGCGAATCGGGCGAAGCCCTGCATTACAAGGCCGCGCCGATGCTGGCGCCGCGCGCGCAATTCGACCGCGTCCACGTCGCCGCCGTGCTCGCCGAAGCGCTCGAGCACCTGCCGCCGGACATCGCCGCCTTCGTCAGCGCGCGCCTGCGCGCCGATTGACATTGCCCGCGCAAGCGCAGCGCCACCTTCACCTGCCGCGCGATTGACGCGCCACGTACTTGCGTAGCACGCTATCCATGAGCGACTGCCAGCCTTCACCGGTGGACTTAAAGTAGCTAATCACCTCAGGGCTATAGCGCACTGACACGAGCAGTTTCTTATTCTCGGACTTCGGTCTGCCACGAATGCTTGTCAGCGCTACCATCGCCTTCAGTTGTGTTGGTGTTAGTGGCTGGGCATCAGGATCGCTTCTTGCGGCCGCAGTAATTAATTGGTCCTCTTCGACAGTGGGCATGCGGATAGCGGGGCGCTTAGAAATTTTCGACATAGTGCCTTACCTCACGACGATTTGCACGGCGCAAGCTGATAATTCGTCGCGCTTGAGCGCGTTCAACAAACGCCACGTAGTACAGGACCTCGCCCCTTGCGGCCAATGCAATCATGCGCTCCTCGCCATATTCAAACCGGCGATCCATCCATATCAGGGCTGTATCCCAATCGAGTTCACTGGCAAGGGAAAGCGGCAGCCCATGTTTAGCACGGTTCGCCGCATCCTTGTCCAAATCAAACTCGATGAGCATAATTTAATGTAGCTACATTAAATGCAAATGTCAATGCTGGTGCGTCGGGTATTTCGCAGGGCGCGCGTGGCGCCATCAATCTTCTGGGGAATTTGCGGTGCCGAGTTTTACACGGGCCGTTCCGACGACAATGCCATAGTGCCTCGGAACGAACGGTTGGGGCTCGTTCCCATATTTGCAAATCTGTTGGCATGGGTGCTGTGAAATCGCACTGGGCATTCAGTTACGCAGCCGTGTATCGAATTCTTGTGGTCGTGGAGGGCAGTGTGAAACAGGTCCCATCTCTGGGGGCAAGGACTGATGTCCCGTCTCGCTGTTTGCGCGCATTGTTAGGCGATCTTGCCTCCCGCAGCCGCAACGCGGGCGAGGATAAACGCCCCTGCGTCCGGCGGCATGCCGGCCGTCGGCAGCGTCATGAACTGTGACTTTGAAAGCAGCAAAAGCCAGTGTGATTTGAAGCGCCATACCTCGGTCACGGTGGACCAGGGAATAGTCGCCGAGCCCGCCCCCGATGTCACTGAAAACGCCGCGTCGGAAATGTCCAGCGATGCTAGGGGACTACCCATCGCCATAAACCTTTGCAGCGCATTTCGGTAATGAACGAGGTAGAGCGCGACAATGAAGACAATGCCCATGCCAAGCACGGTTGCGAGCACGCCGACGCGCCAAGACGTGTCGCCATCGCGTATGAACATGGCAAGACTCGTCGCGAGGATTGCCAAGGCGATGAAAAATTTCAGCCCGACGACGCGCCACCAAAAGCTAAGCACGGCTTGCCGGACGAGCGCTTTGTTGTAGGTGAGGACGACGTTGTGCATACGCTAGTTGAAGGTTCCCGGCGATGCCCGCTGGCGCCCCTCGTGCGTGCATGTTAGCAGTTCTTGATGCCGACACGGCGCTATCGGAACAGTTTCAGGCCCTGCGACAGCAAGCGTGCGGCGTGCGCGCATTGGTTTGCACATAGTCCATTGCGCGTGCATCCGCGCCACAGCTCGCAGATGGAATCCGACAACGGGCGCAGCCGGGGTAAAATGAAGCCATGAAACTCCGCGTCGCCACCTACAATATCCACAAGGGCGTATCCGCGATTCGCGGCGTGCCGCGGGTGCACGCGCTCAAGCGCGCCATCGCCCTGTTCGACGCCAACGTGGTGTTCTTGCAGGAGGTGCAGGGCCGGCACGACCGCCACCTGGCCGAGTTTGGCCAGGAAAGCCGCGGCCACCTGCATTGGCCGGATCAGGAACAGCACAAGTTCTTTGCCGGCGACTCGCACCATTCGGCCTACGGCATGAACGCCGTGTACGACCACGGCCACCACGGCAACGCCCTGCTGAGCACTTTCCCGATCGCCGACACGCGCAACCACGACGTGTCGGATCATCAATTCGAACAGCGCGGCATCTTGCACTGCGTGATAGAAACGCCGCGCTGCCCCGTGCATTGCTATGTCGTGCACCTGGGCTTGTTCGAGGGCGGGCGCGCGCGCCAGGCCGACGCCTTGATCGAGGCGGTGACGGCGTCCGCGCCCAATGGCGAGCCCGTCATCATCGCGGGCGACTTCAACGACTGGCGCGATGTGCTCAGCGAAAAACTGCGGCGCGCGCTGGGCGTGTTCGAAGTGTTCGACGAGCTCGGCTCCGGCTCGCGCCTGGGCGACCGCTTGCGCAGCCTGGCCGGACGCGAGCAAAAACTGGTGCCGGCGCGCACCTTCCCGGCGGCCTTGCCCTGGTTCCGCCTGGACCGCATCTACGTGCGCGGCTTTACGGCCGAATCGGCCCAGGTCTTGCACGGCAGCGAATGGGCCACGCTGTCGGACCACGCGCCCATCGTTGCGACGCTCAGTTTGGCATGAGCAATCCATTCAAGACATTGAAATCGAACCGGCGCGCGCGCGCGGCCAAGCCCAAGACCAAGCAAGACGCGCTGCTGCGTTCGATCAGCTTTGTCGCGCACAACGAGGTCAAATTGCTCCACAGCGGAGCCGACTTTTTTCCGGCCCTGATCGCCGCCATCGACGCGGCGCGCTACGCCATTTTTTTCGAAACCTACATTTTCGCCGACGACGCCACCGGCGCCGCAGTCCAGGCGGCCCTGATGCGCGCGGCCGGGCGCGGCGTGGTGGTGCACATGATCACCGACTGGTTCGGCACCGGCAATGCGCACGTGATGCACATGGACCAGCAACTGAGAGCGGCGGGCGTGCTGCACCGCGTCTTCAATCCCTGGTTCCGGCGCGGCATCACGCGCACCCATCGCAAGATTTGCGTGGTCGACCGCGAAACCGCTTTTGTCGGCGGCATCAACGTCAATGACGACATGCTGTGCGACTACGACAGCAGCCGTACCTTGCCGGCGCCGCGCTGGGATTTCGCGGTGCGGGTGCGCGGCCCGCTGGTGGCCAGGATCGAACAAGAGGTGCAAGCGCAGTGGGCCCGCCTGGGCAAGATGAACCTGTTCAAGCGCATCGGCCTGTACCGCGAGATGCGCCGGCGCGGCGCCATCGTGGCCGACAAGCCCGTGATGGCCGCTTTCGTGGTGCGCGACAATCTGCGCAACCGGCGCACCATCCAGCGCGCCTACCTGCAAGCGCTGGGGCGCGCCAAGCGCAGCGTGCTGTTGGCCAATCCCTACTTCGCGCCCGGACGCAAGATGCGCGAGGCGCTCGCGCATGCGGCCGGGCGCGGGGTGGAAGTGACGCTCTTGATCGGCGTGGGTGAAATCTGGATGCAAGACGCGGTCGCCCATTCCTTCTATCCCAAGTTGCTGGCCAGCGGGATCAAGGTGGTCGAATACCGCAAGACCCAGTTGCACGGCAAGGTGGCCGTGATCGACGACGACTGGGCCACCGTCGGCTCGAGCAATTGCGACGGTTTGTCGCTGTTCTTGAACCAGGAAGCCAATATCGTGGTCAAGGATGCCGTGTTCGCGCAAACCCTGCGCGCGCACATCGAGCGCGGCATCGCCGATGGCGTGCTGATCGAGCAGCACGATTTCGCCAACACGGGCTGGCTGCGCCGCACCGGCTACGAGCTGGCCTATCTGTTTTACCGCTTCGCGATGCGCATTTTCGACATTGGATACGCTTGAATGAAAGCTTCTGCCGACGGCGCCGGGGTGCGCCTGGACAAATGGCTATGGGCCGCGCGCTTTTTCAAGACCCGCTCGCTGGCCACGGACGCCATCGACACGGGGCGGGTGCGGGTCGATGGCGAGCGCGTCAAGCCGGCGCGCAGCGTCAAGCAGGGCGACAAGCTCGACATCGACAACGGCGCGGAGCGCTGGGAAGTGCAGGTGCTGGCCATTTCCGACCAGCGCGGCCCGGCCCCGGTGGCGCGCGCCCTGTACCAGGAATCCGAGGCCAGCGTGGCGCGGCGCGAAAACACCCAGGAAGCGCGCCGCCTCTATCCCGAGCCCGGCAGCACCATCAAAGGCCGCCCCACCAAGCGCGACCGGCGCGCCATCGCCAAGGCGGGGCAGGGCGGGTGACATGGCTGGCCTGCTGCTGACTATTTTTTCTTTCATATAGCAAGGGCTTTCAAATGAGCGAAAACTGGGACTTCTATGCACTGCAGGTTGATGGTGAACCTGCTTCCATCTTCCTTGATCTTGGCATGCAATCGGATGCGCCTCATCGCGCGCTGTCGCACATGGCTTACGTTAGCCTGGCCATGAACCAGCCCAGACCGGATGGGCTTTCAAGCCATGAAGAGTTCGACGCCCTCCTCAAAATTGAAAAGGCCATGCAGGCAAATCTCTGCGCAGAAAACGTCGTCTATGTCGGCCGCAACACATCTGGCGGCAGCCGCGACTTCTATTTTTATACGTCGGCGCCTGAGAGCTGGCAAAGCAAGGTCGCCCGCGTGCTATCGGTGTTCGACGACTACGAATACGAGGCGGACACGCGTGAACACGCCAAATGGTCGACCTACTTTGACTTCTTGCTGCCGGGGGAGATTGATCGCCAGCGCATTGAAAACAGGCGGGTTTGCCAAGCCCTCGAACAGCGCGGCGACGCACTGGTCGCCGAACGCGAGATCGATCACTGGAGCTATTTTGACAAGCCAGCGGCGGCGGACGCGTATCTGGCGGAAATTGTGGCCAGTGGCTTTGTGCTTCGCGCCAGATCGGTCAGCGATGAAGGCGAGCTGCGCCATGTCGTGCAGGCGTGGCGGGCCGATGTACCGTCCTACCGCACGATTGACGCCGTGACGCTACCCTTGTTCGAAGCGGCTGCCCGTCATGGCGGTCGATACGATGGTTGGGAGTGCCCTGTCGAGGCCTGACGCATGCGCAAGATACCTTATCCCATCCGTCATGATTCTTCTTTCATAAAGCTTGGTGGCCTTGGGTTGGATCAAGTACGGTACCTAATAACGGATGTTGTTAGTATCGATTGGCGGTATTATTGGGCATGCCGATTATTTCGTTCGCCTGCGCTGATACGGAGAGCCTGTTTCTTGGAAACAGGGTAAAACGTTTCATCACGATCGAAGCCGCGGCGATGCGAAAGCTGGCCATGCTGAACCGTGCCGCGCGCCTAGATGACCTCCGCGTGCCGCCAGGAAACCGACTCGAGGCACTCAAGGGCAAGCGCATGGGACAGCACAGCATTCGCATTAATGATCAATTCCGGGTTTGTTTCCATTGGCGCGCTGCGGGGCCGATGGATGTAGAAATCGTTGACTATCATTGAACGAGAATCGTATGCGCAAGATACCTTACCCCCATCCGGGTGAAATTCTCCTTGAAGAGTTCTTGAAGCCCATGGGAATCACGCAGTATCGCTTGGCTAAGGAAATCGCCGTGCCTCAGCGTCGTATCGGCGAAATCGTTGCTGGCATGCGCGGCGTGAGCGTTGATACCGGCCTGCGTCTTTCACGCTTCTTCGGCATGTCTGACGGATTCTGGATCGGGCTGCAATTGGATTACGAGGCCGCCGTGACCAAGGATCGCCTTTCCCTGACCTTGGACAAGATTCGCCCGTGGCCCGCCATTGACGTCGTGGCTTAGCCGCGAATTCCTGCGGACGCAATTGCCGCCGCGTCGCTGCGGACAGCCCGCCACTGAACTGGGCATGCTGCGTCGCACCAATAGAACATCACTTCTAAGTTCCCGTTTGACTTTTAAACGCCACTGGATAATAGTACGAGCGTTCGGATTTCATTTCACACAGAGCAATTTTTCACCGCTT
The DNA here is from genome assembly GCA_040388555.1 of Pseudomonadota bacterium. Lineage (GTDB taxonomy): Bacteria > Pseudomonadota > Gammaproteobacteria > Burkholderiales > Burkholderiaceae_D > Telluria_A. The sequence continues at coordinate 110,381 of JAZKBP010000006.1, read as the reverse complement.
TTGCCGCCTCGGGCAGCGCCGCCGTGTTCGATCCTTGTTCAACCTATTGTGGGCAAATCTTATTAGCACTTCAGTCAAATTCATGCGCAAGGGCGAACTGACCCGGGCCGCCATTCTCGATGTGGCGCTCGACTTGGCCAGCCGTGACGGACTCGAGGGACTCACCATCGGTCTCTTGGCCGACAAGATGAACATGAGTAAGTCGGGCGTATTCGCGCACTTCGGTTCGCGCGAAGACTTGCAGATGGAAGTGCTCAAGCTTTACCACCACCGTTTTGAGCAAGAAGTGTTTTTCCCGTCCGTCAAGGAAGCGCGCGGGATCGGACGCTTGAAGGCGATGTTCGCGCGCTGGATCAAGCGCGTGTCCGTCGAAATCGCGTCCGGCTGCATTTACATCAGCGGCGCCGTCGAGTACGACGACCGTCCGGGCTTGATCCGCGAGGAATTGGTGTCGATGGTGCGCGCCTGGCAAGGGGCTTTGCTGCGCTGTGTGCAGCAAGCGATTGAAAGCGGCGACTTGAAGGCCGACACGGACGCGCAGCAAATGGTGTACGAGATGTACGGCCTGATCCTGGCCCTGCACCACGATGCCCGTTTCCTGCGCCAGCCGGGCAGTGTGGACCGCGCCAAGCTGGGCTTTGCGCGCTTGATCGAAAATTACGAAAACCCGTCCCGGCGCGCAGGCGCCGAGACATCGCAATAAGCTGGTTCACCCGCACCGGGCATCAGTCACACATAAAACACGTTCGTCAGGAGATATATCATGGGTCAATACGTCGCGCCAATTCGGGATATGCAGTTCATTCTGCACGAGTTCCTCGGTGTCACGGATGAACTGAAGCAGATGCCGCGCTTCGAGGACGTCGACGCCGACGTCATCAACCAGGTGCTGGAAGAAGGCGCCAAGTTCACCTCGGAAGTGCTGTTCCCGCTGAACCATTCGGGCGACCGCGAAGGCTGCCACTACGATCCAGCCACCAAGTCCGTCACCACGCCCAAAGGCTTCAAGGAAGCGTACAAGAAGTACGTCGACGGCGGCTGGGCCGCGCTGGCGTGCTCGCCGGAATACGGCGGCCAGGGCTTGCCGATCGTGCTCAACAATTCCTTCTACGAGATGCTCAATTCCTCGAACCAGGCTTGGTCGATGTATCCGGGCCTGTCGCACGGCGCCTACGAGTGCCTGCAAGAACACGGCACCGAAGAGCAAAAGAACGTCTACCTGCCCAAGCTGACCTCGGGCGAATGGACCGGCACCATGTGCCTGACCGAATCGCACTGCGGCACCGACCTGGGCATGCTGCGCTCGAAAGCGCTGCCGCAGGCGGACGGCTCCTGGCTCATCACCGGCTCCAAGATCTTCATCTCGGCTGGCGAACACGATATGTCGGCCAACATCGTGCACCTGGTGCTCGCTAGGGTCCCGGACGCGCCGGAAGGCTCGAAAGGCATCTCCCTGTTCATCGTGCCCAAGTTCCTGCCCAACGCGGACGGCACCCTGGGCGAGCGCAACGCCATTAGCTGCGGCGCGATCGAAGAGAAGATGGGCATCCACGGTAACTCGACCTGCCAGATGAACCTGGACGGCGCGCGCGGCTGGATCATCGGCCAGCCCAACAAGGGCTTGAACGCGATGTTCGTGTTCATGAACGCGGCCCGCCTGGGCGTTGGCATGCAGTCGCTCGGCCTGACCGAGATCGCCTACCAGAACGCGCTGGTCTACGCCAAGGACCGCATCCAGATGCGCAGCCTGTCCGGCCCCAAGAACCCGGATCGCCCGGCCGACCAGATCATCCACCACCCCGACGTGCGCCGCATGCTGTTGACGGCCAAGGCCTACGCCGAGGGCGCGCGCGCCTTCTCGTCCTACGTGGCGCTGCAGATCGACCGCGAACTGCACCACCCGGACGAAGAAGTACGCAAGGAGGCGATGGATGAAGTGGCCCTGCTCACCCCGATCATCAAGGCCTTCATCACCGACAACGGCTGGATCGCCACTTCCGAGGCGATGCAGGTGTTCGGTGGCCACGGCTACATTTCCGAGTGGGGCATGGAGCAGTATGTGCGCGACGCGCGCATCAACCTGATCTACGAAGGCACCAACACGGTGCAGGCGCTTGATCTGTTGGGTCGCAAGATCTTGCAGGACAACGGCGCCAAGCTGCGCAAGTTCGGCGAGAAGATCAAGAACTTCGTCGAAGAGAACGGCACCGACGAGGCGCTGTCCGAATTCATCACGCCGCTGGGCGAGCTGGGCGACAAGGTCACCAAGCTGACCATGGAAATTGGCATGAAGGCCTTTCAGAATCCGGACGAAGTGGGCGCGGCCGCCGTGCCTTACTTGCGTGTCGTTGGCCATCTGGTGTACAGCTACTTCTTCGCGCAGATGGCGAAGATCGCGCTGGCGAAGGAAGATTCGGGCGACACATTCTACAAATCCAAACTGGCGACGGCGCGTTTCTACTTTGCGCGCCTGCAGCCGGAAACCGCGACGCTGATCCGTCAAGCGCGCGCGGGCTCGGCAAGCCTGATGGCCCTTGATGCCGATTTGTTCTAAGCGAGATTTTCGAGCGATACAACGTCCACAGGAATTCAGAGGAAAACCATGAGTAATTTCATCGTAAAAAAAGTAGCGGTCCTGGGTGCCGGCGTGATGGGCGCGCAGATTGCGGCGCATTGCGTCAACGCGCGCGTGCCGGTGGTGCTGTTCGACCTGCCGGCCAAGGAAGGCGCAAAGAACGGCATCGTGCTGCGCGCCATCGAGAACCTCAAGAAGCTCAACCCGGCGCCGCTTGGTAACAAGGACGACGCGGGCTTGATCGAAGTGGCCAACTACGAGGACAACCTCGAGCTGCTGCTTGGGTGCGACCTGATCATCGAAGCGATCGCCGAACGCATGGATTGGAAGCACGACCTGTACAAGAAGGTCGCGCCGCACATCGCGCCCAACGCGATCTTCGCCTCGAACACCTCGGGCTTGTCGATCACCACGCTGTCGGATGGCTTCGACGCCGACCTGAAGGCGCGCTTTTGCGGCGTCCACTTCTTCAACCCGCCACGCTACATGCACCTGGTGGAGATCATCCCGACCGCTTCGACCAAGGGCGAAATCGTCGACCAGCTCGAAGGCTTCCTCACCACCACGCTGGGCAAGGGCGTCGTGCGCGCCAAGGACACGCCTAACTTCATCGCCAACCGCGTCGGTATTTTCGGCATGCTGGCCATCATTCACGAAGCGGAAAAATTCGGCCTGTCGGTCGACGTGGTCGACGATCTGACTGGCGCCAAGCTCGGTCGCGCCAAGTCCGGCACCTTCCGTACCGCCGACGTGGTCGGCCTCGATACGATGGGCCATGTGATCAAGACCATGCAGGACAATCTGGCGGACGATCCCTTCTTTGCCGTCTACAAAACGCCGGAAGTGCTGGCCAAGCTGGTGGCCGCTGGCGCGCTCGGTCAAAAGACGGGCGCTGGCTTCTACAAAAAAGTGGGCAAGGACATTCAACGTCTCGACTTCGCCACCGGTGAATACGTGGCCGGCGGCGCCAAGGCGGCCGACATCGTGGCCCGCATGATGAAGGAAAAAGACCCGGTCAAGAAAATGAAGACCCTGCGCGAGTCGACCAATCCACAGGCGCAGTTCCTGTGGGCGATCTTCCGCGACGCTTTCCACTACATCGCGGTGCACCTCGGCTCGATCGCAGACAACGCGCGCGACATCGACTTCGCGATGCGCTGGGGCTTTGGCTGGAACGTCGGTCCGTTCGAAACCTGGCAGGCATCGGGCTGGTCGCAGATCGCCGCCTGGATCAATGAAGACATCGCCGCCGGCAATGCGCTGTGCAATGCGCCGTTGCCAAGCTGGGTGCTCGAAGGTCCGGTTCTTGATAAAGGCGTGCATACGGCCGAGGGCTCGTACTCGGCGTCGAAGAACGCCTTCGTGCCACGCTCCTCCTTGGCCGTGTACGAGCGCCAAGCCTTCCGCGCGCCAGTGCTGGGCGCCGGCGCCGCGGACGGAAAAACCGCCGGCGTGACGGTGCACGAGGATGACTCGGTACGCATCTGGCACCAGAACGATGACGTCCTGATCATCTCGCTCAAGACCAAGATGCACGTGATTGGCGAAGGTGTGATCAACGGCTTGAAGATGGCGCAAGCCGAAGCCGAGAAGAACTTCAAGGGCTTGGTGCTGTGGCACGCGGACGCGGCCGACGGCGGCGCCTTCTCTGCCGGCGCGGATTTGCAGTCGGCCCTGCCGCTGTTCATGCAAGGCGGCGCCAAGGCGATGGAGCCTGGCATCGCGCTGCTGCAAGACACCTTCATGGCGATGAAGTATTCGAACGTGCCGGTGGTGGCTGCGGTCGCTGGCCTGGCCCTGGGCGGTGGTTGCGAAATGATGTTGCACACCTCGCGCCGTGTCGCCTCGATCGAGTCGTACATCGGCTTGGTGGAAGTGGGCGTGGGCCTGATCCCGGCCGGCGGCGGCTTGAAGGAAGCGGCGGTACGCGCGGCCAACGATGCCAAGGGCAACGACATCCTGCAATTCCTCAAGGGCGGCTTCACCAATGCGGCCATGGCCAATGTGTCCAAGTCCGCGCTCGAAGCCAAAGCGATGGGCTACTTGAAAGAAGACGACATCATCGTCTTCAACCCTTACGAGCTGTTGCACGTGGCCAAGGTGGAAGCGCGCGCCATGTTCGACGCCGGCTACCGTCCGCCGCTCAAGAAGCTGGTGCCTGTGACCGGCCGTTACGGCCTGGCCACCATCATGGCGCAGCTGGTGAATATGCGCGACGGCGGCTTCATCTCCGCGCACGACTACAAGCTGGGCCAGATGATCGCCGAGATCGTCACCGGCGGCGACGTCGACCAGGGTTCCTTGGTGAGCGAGCAGTGGTTCCTGGACATGGAGCGCAAGGCCTTCCTCGAGCTGCTGAATCATCCGAAATCCCAGGAACGTATCATGGGCATGATGCAAACCGGTAAGCCGGTGCGCAACTGATAGCCGGCTGGATAACACCGAACCCTGGACCGATCGATGGCTATCCTGCCCCTGGTTTTCAAACTGTTACTGCGCGTGAGGCCGAGCATGGTGTATGAACGAATCAAGCAGCAAATGATGGACACGCTTCCATTCGTGCGCCTGCTGGGCATTTCGATCGACGAGATCGGCGCCGGCACCTCCAAGGTGTCGATGCCGTTTGACGCGAAGCTCACCAACCACCTGGGCACGCCGCACGCCGGCGCCTTGTTCACGCTGGCCGAAACGGCATCCGGCGCGGCCATGGCGGGCGGCTTCGCGGACTTGATCCTCGGCTTGCGGCCGGTGGCCAAGGAGTCGCGCATCCAGTATCAGAAGGTGGCCAAGGGCGCCACGCGCGCCGATGGCCGCGTGCCGGGCGATATCGACGCGCTCAAGGCGCAGTTAAAGGCAGACGGCAAGGTGGCGTTCCCGGTTGAAGTCGACGTGTTCGACTGCGAGGGCACGCTGGCGGCACAGGTACAGGTCGACTGGTATTTATCCGAAAAACGCTAGGTCAGTCCATTTCCGATACAACCGAATATTTGAGAGAACAATATGAGCAAACAACTTCAAGACGCATACATCGTCGCCGCAACCCGCACCCCGATCGGCAAGGCGCCGCGCGGCATGTTCAAGTCCACCCGCCCGGACGACCTCCTGGTGCGGGTGCTCCAGAGCGTGATGGCGCAAGCGCCTGGCCTGGACCCGGCCTTGATCACCGACGCCATCATCGGCTGCTCCTTCCCCGAGGGCGAGCAGGGCTTGAACGTGGCGCGTAACGCCGTCGTGATGGCGGGCTTGCCGCACACGGTGGGCGGTGTCACCGTCAACCGCTTCTGCGCGTCCGGCATCACGGCCATCGCGATGGCGGCCGACCGCATCCGCGTGGGCGAGTGCGATGTGATGATCGCCGGCGGCGTCGAATCGATGTCGATGGTGCCGATGGGCGGCTTCCATCCATCGATGAACATGAATATGTTCAGCGACGAGAACGTGGGCCTGGCCTACGGCATGGGCTTGACGGCCGAGAAGGTGGCCACGCAGTGGAAGGTCACGCGCGAGCAGCAAGATGCGTTCTCGGTCGAGTCGCACCGCCGCGCCATCGCCGCCCAGCAGGCCGGCTTCTTCAAGGACGAGACCACCTCTGTGGAAATCATCACCCGCACGCCGAACCTGGCCACCGGCCAGATCGACGTCAACAAGCGCACCGTCGACACCGACGAAGGCGCGCGCGCCGATTCGAGCATCGAGTCGCTCGCCAAGTTGAAGCCCGTGTTCGCAGCCAAGGGTTCGGTGACGGCGGCGAACAGCTCGCAAATGTCGGATGGCGCCGGCGCGCTGCTCTTGGTGAGCGAAAAAATCCTGCGCGAGCATAACTTGACCCCGCTGGCCAAGTTCTCTTCGTTCGCCGTGCGCGGCGTGCCGCCCGAGATCATGGGCATCGGCCCCAAGGTGGCCATCCCCGCGGCATGCGCGGCGGCCGGCATCACCCAGGACCAGCTCGACTGGATCGAATTGAACGAAGCCTTCGCGGCGCAAGCGCTGGCCGTCATCGGCGACCTGGGCCTGGATACTGCCAAGGTCAACCCGATGGGCGGCGCGATCGCGCTCGGCCATCCGCTGGGCGCGACCGGTGCGATCCGCGCCGCGACAGTGATCCACGCGCTGCGCCGTAACAATCTGAAGTACGGCATGGTGACGATGTGCGTGGGCGCCGGCATGGGCGCGGCGGGGATCTTCGAGCGGGTATAAGCCGCCTACCCGAATCGGTTAGAATTTCGCACATTCGCTATTCAAGGGCGCTGGGGATACCTCTGGCGCCCTTCACTTTTTGGAGACGAGATTGGATATTTTGAGCAGCAAGGCCGACGGCATCCTGACTATCGAATTTAACCGCCCCGAGCGCAAGAACGCGATCACGGCCGTGATGTACCAGGCCATGGCCGACGCGCTGATCGATGGCGACCAGGATGCTGCGGTGCGCGCGATCATGATCATCGGCAAGCCGGAAATTTTCACGGCCGGCAACGACCTGGACGACTTCCTGAAGAATTCGGCGCCGGTGCCGGGCGTGCCGCCGGAAAACCGCGCGGTGTTCCAGTTCATGCGCGCATTGAACGGTTGCAGCAAGCCGGTGGTGGCGGCGGTGGCCGGTGCGGCGGTGGGCATCGGCACCACCATGCTCATGCATTGCGACCTGGTGTACGCGGCCGACAACGCCAAGTTCTCGATGCCGTTCACGCCGCTCGGTCTGTGCCCGGAGTTCGCCTCAAGCATGCTGTTCCCGCAGTTGGCGGGCTTTCCGCGCGCGGCGGAGAAGCTGCTGCTGGGTGAAGCTTTCCTGGCGCAGGAAGCCTTGCAAATGGGCTTGGTGTCGAAGGTCTTGCCGCTTGACGAATTGCTGCCTTTCGCCACGCGCCAGGCGGCCAAGCTGGTGTCGCTGCCGGCCGCTTCGATCCGCGCCACCAAGGCCTTGATGAAGCGCGCGAAAGCCGAGGCGATCACTTCGACCATGGCAGCCGAAAACGAATTGTTTGGCGCCATGCTGCAAGCGCCGGAAGCGAAGGAAGCGTTCACCGCTTTCTTCGAGAAGCGCAAGCCTGACTTTTCGAAGTTTGCCTGAGTGCGTGCCACGCCGCTCCAGCGAGCGGGAAGACGAAGGGCGGAAGCATTCTGTACGGAGCTTTCGCCCTCAGGAAAAAAGCGCGCAGGTATAGATCAGCAAGGCGCGCTTTCCGTGCTCGCGGTCTCGTCGACCTTAGAATCGCCTGCATCGGGACCGGCCCAATCAAAGCCGGCGCCGGAGCTCAAATCAGATACGCTGTGTGTTTGTTGGGCCGCTGCCGCCTTGACATCCTTGACGCACGAATTGTAGACATTGGTGCTGAGGATATTCAGGTCGGCATAGAAGCTGCACAGCGTGTTCGCGTTGCATGCGCTCGCCGCTTGGTTCGCCATCGTGGTACAAGCCGTTCTAGCCAATAGGTCCACGTCGATGTCGGCACCTCCAGATACCAGTGATAGCAACGCTTGGTCAATTACTTTCATTTATTTCTCCTTTTCGAGTTTTAGACAGTCATGAATGGGCGTGGCTTTGCCACATAAATACATGTCAGTGCCATCTTGTTTGATGAAATAACTTGCCTCGCCAAAACCGAGATCGATCTTGAATTCGTTTGCTGTGTCAGCGGGATGGATCGGAACCTGTGCCTCGCGACCTGCGTTGTAGAACGTGACAAGCTTGCGGTCGAAATCAAGTTTGGCGTGGACAGGGATGTCGAACAGATAGCGATATTCCAGCTTCCATGCGCCGCGAATCGGGCTGGCCGAACACGCGTGACTAAAGATCAGCACGCCCATTAGGGATGCGAGCCGTGTGATGCATGAGCGTTGTCCTGCGCGATATGCGTTTGGTGTCGCCTTTGTGTGGAATTTAGAATTCATGATTGCGGTTCTCGGAAAGTTCAGGCGTGGTGATGATGGCGCCAAAAGATTTAAATCACAAGATTTATATTAAGTCATCATTTGATTTGAATTAATACGCTTCATGTATTCGGTTTGAATGCCAAATTGCATGCGGATATCAAAAGGACGGGCCGATGGATATCGACCTCGTCGTGATGGGTTTGCTGCGCGCGCGATGCACGGCATCGTCATAAGCCCCGTTCGGCATTTTCACAACAAATTGACCAAGTAGCAGATAGACAAAACTGATCGCCAAGTTCATTCTCTACGCGGTACCACCTCAATTCGTCGCGCATGTAAATGATGGTCGCATCGTCTCGAATACCAATAATTTGGGATGGGTTCGCCCGCATCTTGCATGGAGCCGATCTGCGCAAAGCACGCAAAATTGGAGAACAAGATGAGCAAATCGTTCGGTTCTACCGTTTCACTTCTCTTATGTACGGCATCGGCAATGGTCGCCGCTCCGGCCCAAGCTGGCGATGATGGTCCGGATTTTTATGTTTCCGGTTTTGGCTCGGCTATCCTGACCAGCAGCAACACGGACCAGGGCGAATTTGTCCAAAATAGCCAGGCCGCCGGCGCCAAATCCGGCACTTGGCGCAGCGGGATCGATTCCAATTTCGGCATGCAATCGACCGCTGTTTTCAACGACACCCTGTCGGTAACCGGCCAGGGCGTGGTGCGCAAACTAGCCACCGATAATTACCGCGCAATTTTGGAGTGGGCTTTCCTGAAATGGAAGGCGAGCGACGAACTGGCGTTCCGGGTCGGGCGCATGGGCATCCCCGTGTATATGATTTCCGATTACCGCTTCATCGGTTACTCCAACACGATGCTGCGTCCCCCGGTCGAGATGTATGCGCAGGTCAATATCGGCGGCCTCGATGGCGTCGACGCCACCTACAAGCATAGTTTTGACGACACCACATTGACCGCGCAATTTGGCGTGGGCACCCACACGGCGCCAATTGTCGGCGGCCCGCGCGGACGATTCACGTCGATGACGGCGCTCAATCTGGTGCTGGAAAATGGTCCGATCACGGCGCGCTTTGGCCGCATCGATACCGAAGCGACGGCCGAAGACTTCCCCGCCTTCGCCGCCTTCGCCGACACCCTGGCGGGCGCCGGCTATCCCGAGCAAGGCAAGCTGTTCCTGGTGGACCATGCAAAAGCCTCGTTCACTTCGCTGGGCGTGAATGTCGCGTGGAAGAACGTGATCGCGCAGTCGGAATATGCGGTGCGCCGCTCGGCCACGCTGTCGATCCCCGCGACCACCTCGTGGTACGTGATGGCGGGCTACCGCTTCGGAAAATTCACGCCCTACTTCGTCCATTCGACGGTCGACCAGGACAAGAACCGGCAAGTGCCCGGTCTGCCCACCACCGGCCCGCTGGCCCCATTGACGGCCGTGGCTAACCTGATCGCGGATGCGCCGCTGCAGACGACCAATTCGCTCGGCCTGCGCTGGAATTTCAAGGACTCGATGGATTTCAAAGTCCAGCTTGATCGCGCCAGCCCTAGGGAGGGGGCGGGATTGTTCGCCAACGCCAAGCCCGGCTTCACCGGTCCAGTCAACGTCTATGCCTTCGGCATCGATTTCGTGTTTTAAGGGGAGCGACATGATCAACCTCTTTCGAAACGCCTTTATTGCCGTATCGCTGGGCGCGGTCTCGATGAGCTACGCCTCGGCCGAGATCGCCGTTATCGTCAATCCGAAGAACGCCGCCACCCGCATGTTCAGCGAGCAAGCCGCCCAATTTTTCGTCGGAAAGTCGGCGCTGTTCAAACCCATCGAGCAAGCCGACGGCAGCCCGATCCGCGAAGAGTTCTATCGCAAGGTGCTGGGCAAGGACAATGACCAGATGAAGGCGATCTGGTCGAAAATCGTCTTCACCGGCCAGGGCTTGGCGCCCAAGCAGTTCACATCGTCCGCGAATGTCAAGAAAGCGGTGGCGGCCGATGTCAACGCGATCGGCTACATCGACAAGGCCGAAATGGACGACAGTGTCAAAGCCATCCTCACGGTGCCCTAAGTTGGCACACAGCCGCCGTGCCAGCCGCGCGGCGGCTCCTTGACTTGCTTGCCGTGTCGCTCGGGTGAGCGCGCGCCAGCATTCCCATCGGACGCCAGCGCGCGTCCTGTATCCACACGCGCAGTCGCCGCGCCCGCCTTCGCTGGCCTGCGCACTACCATTTCCAGCCGGCCCCGGCTTGCCGGCCCGGGCAGCATTCACCGTGCGCGCGCATCCATTGCATGCGCGCGTTTTCGTTAGGATCAGATGTGCCGTGGAGTTGCTCCACTCTGGAGAACAATCGTGAATTTGTCCTTGCGTGCTAAGTTCTTGATCATGAGCGGAATCGTTCAAGCTCTGGTCGTCGGGCTGCTCATCTGGAACACCCTGCGCTTGATGGATTCGGCCATCAACACCAATGCCATGCGGGTGGCGCGCGAATACGCGGTCACCCTCAATTTGTCGATGAGCCGCTACGCCAGCAGCGGCCGCCTCGGCGAATTGAGTTCCTATTTGTCCGAAATGCTGACCGACCCGGATGACAGTTTCGCGCGCTACATCGTGGTGCTCGACCAGGATGAAAAGCCGCTGCTGAGCATCGGCCAGGTGCCAGGCGACGTCGCCGCCCGTTTCAAACGTCCTGGCGCGCAGCACGCCAAGGGATTGCAGACCTTCCAGGAAGGCGAGAGCCTGCACGCGCGCGCTCCGCTGCTGCTCAAGGACTATGCCACCGGCGCGCTGTATTTCGGCTTGTCGACCGCCGATTTGCGGGTGGCGAAAAGGGATGTGCTATTGCAGGGCACGGCCATCTCGGTGGGCAGCTTTGTATGTGGCTTGATCCTGTTTTACTTGTTCACCGTCGGTATCGGGCGGCGCTTGCGCGCGCTCACCATGCAGTCGCAGGGAATCGCGCGCGGCGATTACGCAACCTTGCTGCCCGAAGGCGGGGGCGACGAGCTTGAGATATTTTCGCGCTCGCTCAATAAACTGTGCAAGGCGCTGGGCGAACGCATCGCGGCACTCGACACGGCCGAGCGCCAATTGGCCGAATCGGAGGAGCGCTTCAAGGTGCTGTTCGATACCGCGCCAGTGCCCTTGACCGTGACCGACCAGGTCGGGAAACTCATGCTGACCAATCTGGCGCTGAACCGCGTGTTCGGACTCGATCCAGAGGACATACTCGGCAAGACCACGGCGGAGATCGGTTTTTGGGAGTCGGCCGACGAGCGCGCCCGCATCTGGGACATTTTCCACTCGCACGGCGTGGTGAGCGGCGAGATCGCGCGCGCCCGCCTGCATAATGGACGCACCGGCTATATGGCGGTGTGGTCCTCCTCGCTCAGCCTGGGCGGGGAGGCGGCCATCATTTGGGCCTTGCTTGACTTGACGGCGGAATACGACGCCAAGCTCGCCCTCGAGGACTTGAATGCCTCGCTCGAAGTGCGGGTGCAACAGCGCTCAGCCGATTTGGAAAAGGCCGTCGGCGAACTGTCGACGGCGCTCGAAACGCTCAAGCGCACCCAGAACGATTTGATTTCCGCTGAAAAGATGGCCTCGCTCGGCTCCTTGGTGGCGGGCGTGGCGCACGAATTGAATACGCCGATCGGCAACAGTCTGCTGGCGGCCACGACCTTGAACGAGGAAGCGCAATCGTTCGAACAAATGGCCGTCTCGGGTGCACTTAAGCGCGCTGAACTGCTTGCCTTCCTGACCGACAGCCGTTCAGCCACCAAAATCATCGCCGGTTCGCTGGAAAAAGCGGCCCATTTGATCGCCTCGTTCAAACAGGTGGCGGCCGACCAGACCACCGACCGGCGCCGCACCTTCAATCTGGCGACCGTGGTGCGCGACACGCTGGCGGCCCATGCGCCGCGCTTGCGCAAGGCCGCTTGCGCCACCACGCTCGCCATCCCCGAGGCGATGGACTTGGAATCCTACCCGGGCAGCCTGTCGCAGGTCATCAACAATTTGATCAGCAATGCGCTCATGCATGCCTTCGACCACACAGAGGCGCCCATGCTCACGCTCAGCGCGCGCGCCATCGACGCCAAGGAAATCGAGCTGGTGTTCGCCGACAATGGCGCGGGCATGAGCGCCGACGTCAAGCACCGCGTGTTCGATCCCTTCTTCACCACCAAGATGGGGCAGGGCGGCACTGGACTGGGCATGAACATCACCTACAACATCGTCACTGGCGTGCTGGGTGGGCGCGTTAGCGTCGACAGCGCGCCGGGGCAAGGCGCGCGCATCGTCATGCAAATCCCCTTCCTTGCGCCGCTGCGCGAGAGCGGTGACGACGGCGGCGGTGGCACGCGAAATCAACATGGGCCTAATTCCGTCTAAACGAGGCTGTCCAGGTCTAAGACGGTCTAATCCCTGGAGACGAGTTCAATCTTTAGACCGTTTTCATGGGTGAGCGCCGGTATCGTTTATCATGTCTCCATACGAATCAAATGGGGATGGGCATGCGGCTACGGTATGGATTGGTTTTCTTGTGTTCCCTGGCGAATTACGCGGCGGCGCATCCGGCTCTCGACGCCATGATCGCGCAAGAAAAGAACGTGCTCGCGAATTGGCACTACCGGGTAACGGAAACGAACGGTAAGACCATCACGGTGAGCACGCACAACCCGGAAGCACCGAAGGATCAGGCATGGTCGCTCGAGAGCATCGAGGGGCGTGCGCCGACGGCGCAAGAGCTCGAGAAGTTCCGCAAGCGCAAGGCGGACGCGACACCTGAACAGCCGATCCAAACTATGTTGGACGAAAAGACCTTGGTCGCGCTCGAGCCCGCCGGTAATGCGCGGCGCTGGAGTTTTCGTTTCAAGCCGAGCGCCGAGATGGATGGCGTCGACCCCGATAAATTCATCGGCACGGTGAGCGTCGGTGCCGATGGCCAGGTCGAGCAGCTGGAAATGAAGACGCGCGAGAGTTTCAGGATGAAGCTGATCATGAAGATCAATAGCGTGGTATCGCGCACCGAGTTTTCGAAAGTCGCGAACGGCGCGCTCTTGCCAACGCTCGATGTGGCCACGTTCGATGCCAGCATGGCTGGCCACGCCATCAACATGACGACCACCAAGCGCTACGAATACATCAAGCCCAAAGCAGGAAGCTGATCGCGTGGCGGCCGCGCTCGCGCATGTCTTGGATGGAGGGAGATGCAATGGAACGGTATGTTTCGATGAGCGGGGCGCCGATGCATGGCAAGCGGGCCCCAGCCGTGTGCGCGATGCTCGCCATCCTGCTCGGCGCAGGTCTGTCACCAGCGCTGGCGGCCGATGCCGCGCCGGCCCCGCTCACGCTGAGCATGTCGGGCGACGCAAAATCGTTCGGCAACCGATGGTCGATGCTCATTTATAGCGAAGCGTTCAAGCGCCTGCGCCAAGCCTTCCGCATCGAATATTTTCCCTCCGCCCGGCGCGCCGCGCAGGCCGACGCGCAAGGCATCGGCGACGCCGGCCGCATCATCGACTACGGCCGCGAGCATCCCACGCTGGTGCGCGTCGAGGAAGCCATTTTCGACCTCACCTTCGCCCTCTACACGGGCAAGGCCGGCTTGCGCATCGACACGCTCGAGCAATTGCGCACCTCCGGCGTCAGCGGCGAGTACCGGCGCGGCGTGTTGTTTTGTAAAACCAAGCTCGACGCCGCCTTGCCAAGCCCGGCTGCCGACGTCTCGTCCGAGATCCTGGCCGTGAAAAACCTCTCCGCCGGTCTGGTCGACGTGTATTGCGAGGCCGACCTGGTGTTCAACGAGGCGCTCACGGCGCCTGAATCGAGCGGCATCACCAATGTGCGCAAGCTGTGCGATATCGGCGCCTTGCCGATCTACCCCTACCTGCCGCGCAGTCATGCCAGCCTGGCCCCGCGCCTGGCCGCCACGCTCAAGGCGATGAAGGCCGAGGGCTTGGTCGATGCTTACCGGCGCGGCCTGGAGCAAGCCGCCGGCAGCGGCCACTGATCAAGCCGGCCCGTCCACCGTCATGGCGCCGGCCGGGCTTTGCGCTGGGCCGCCATGAATTGCTGGAGCTCCTCGAAACTGATCTTGCCGCGGTGGCTGGCGTCGATCTGCTCGAAGTGGCGCAACACGAAACCGAGGCCGGCGGCGCTCGCTTCTGCGCGCGTCAGGTGGCCGTCCGCGTCCTGGTCGGCGCCGTCGAAGTGCAGCTTGAGTTTTTGCAGCGCCTGGCCTTGCAGGGCCGCTCCCGCCGTCGGCGCTTCGCGTGAAACGTGACGCTGCGCTGGCGGCACGTAAGGGTCCGCTTGCGACACGCCCGCCTGCGCGCCCGCGCCTTCAAGCCCGGCCGCCAACGTGCACAAGGCGGGCAGGAGCAGGCATAGCGCCAGGCCTAAGTGGCGCGCGCTTTGGCTCACTGTCATCGGCATCATCATGGTCCCGTCATCGTGTTGGCGTAAAAGCTGCGCAAGTCCACCCTCTGGACCGGGCGCACCAGATTGTCAAGATACGCCATATGGCCGCTCGCGTAGTTCCTGATGTGGATATTCGGGTTCGCGCCCAGGCGCGCCAAGTCGCGCTCGGTCTGGTAAAAGGGCGTGGCCAAGTCGTAATAACCGCTCATCGCCAACACCTTGAGCCCCGGGTTTTGCAAGATGGCGGCGGCCAGGTCCGGCACGGTGTCAGGCAAGACCTTGCCGTCATGGCTGAACTTCCAGCTGCCGATATTGTTGGCCGAGCTGATGTAATCGCTGCGCGCGCTGTACTTCAGGCTGTTGTTCAAATAGGGCGCCACGCTGCTCGAGAACGCGGCATTGATCACCGCCAGCGAAGGATCGCCGCCCTGGGCCAGCGCGCTGCCGGTGGGCGCGATCACGCGCGCGTCGTAGCGCCCCATCAATTGCCCGGCCAGCAGCTGGAATTGGAAGGTTCCGGGGCCCAAGTCGACGTCCTGGCGCCAGCGCGCTTCCGGCATGCCGGTCGACGCCGCCAACTGGGTGAGCACGGCCGGCGCCGGCGCGGTCTTGTTGGCGATGTAGGCCGACACGGCGCCGTGGTAAGCCTCGGCGCTGAAGGCGCGCGCCTGCGCGATGAAGACGCCCAGGTCCGTTGGCGCGGGACGGCTCAGCTGATGGTAGGCGCCGATCGCCGCGTAGGTCGGCAGATAGCCTTCGCAGCTGCTTTCATCGGGGCCGAACATGCCGCAATTGGCGTTGTAGTCGAGGATGGGCGACTGCAGCACCAGGCCGGTCAGGCGCACGCCGGCCAGTTCCAGCAGGTTGGCCAGCACCGCCGTGCGCGGGCCGCCGTAGGATTCGCCGAACAGATAGATGGGTGATTGCTGGCGGTGGTTCACTTCGATGTAGCGGCGCACGAAGTCGCGAAAGGCGGCCGCGTCCGTGTCCGTGCCCCAGAAGCTGGCGTTGGTGTTGGGCGCGATCGCTTGCGAATAGCCGGTGCCGATGGCGTCGACGAACACCATGTCGGTGGTGTCGAGCAAGCTATCCGGGTTCTCCACCAGTTGCGCCGGCGCGGGCATGACGGTCGATGGGATATTCGTGACCATGCGCTTCGGTCCGAAGGAACCCATGTGCAGCCACAGTGAGGCCGAACCGGGGCCGCCGTTGTAGAAAAAGGTGAGCGCCCGCGTGGCCGGGTCTTGCTGCTCGCCCGTGTAGGCGACGTAAAAAAAGGAGGCGCTCGGCCGCCCGCTGCGCACATCGCTGGCCGTCAAGTGGCCGCTGGTGGCGCTGTAGGAAATTGCCCGGCCGTCAAGGGTTTGTTGCAGATGGACCAAGGCCGCATGCTCGTCGCCGGCGGCCAGCGCGGCGTCAGCTGAGTTCGAGTAACTGAGCGGGTCGGTGTAGGCTTGGTCGACCAGCGCGGGCGGCACCGGCACCGGCACGGGCACGGGCACCGTGCTGCTGCCACCACCGCCGCAGGCGCTCAGCACCAGCGCGCACGCGGCGGCCAGGGCGCGCCAGCACGGTGCCGCGATCTGTTTGTTTTTCAAGGCATTCCTCGACAGATGGAATGCTTGAAATTATGCACCTATTGCGTTTCCTGCGCACGAGGTGCTTTGCCATGCTCAATGGACGGCGAACAGCTCGGTATGGCCGAAGCCTTGTTCGTAGTCGAGCAGCGAGATGACGCACGGAGATATGCGCAGGAAGATGGCGCCGGCCCAGGGCAAGTCCAGGCCGGCGTCCGCCATCGTCTTAATTTGCGGGAAACGTTTCATGATGCAGGCGGCGGCTTGCGCGATGTGCGCGGGCGTGCTGACGATCTCGGCCAGCGCGCCCATCGACAAGCCCTTGATGTGCTGCCAATCCGGGTAGGCGGCGTTGATGGTCAAGGACACCTTGTTGTTCTGCCGAATGTTGTGCGCTTTTTGGCTGTCGATGCCGGCGCCCACGAAAATGGTGAGCCCATCATGCGCGAAACTGACCGTGGTCGCTTGCGGAAAGCCGTCCGGGCGCACGGTGGCCAAGGTCAAGTCTTGCGCCTGGTCCATCAGCGACAGCACCTGGCGCAGCGCTAGCTGGTTTGACGGCTCGTTTAACTGTCGCATGGTGGACTCCTTGGCATCAGGCGCGGACCCACGCCGCGGCTATCGTGGCCCATGGTAGGCGGGGCGCGGCCGCGCGGCATGAGGCGGATCAAAGTGCGCCGGCGCGCTGCCGCATTCAGAAATTTGCAACACTTCCATCGTTTCGCAACAGGCATTGTAATCATGCCAACCACGGGCAGGCATGCCAGGGGTATGATCTTGGCATACGCTGCAGTGCGCGCTGGGCGTTCACACGGAGTTTGCATTCATGGCGACACCACTTGCGGTCCTGCTGATCGAGGATTCCGACGCCGACGCGGAATTGATCTTGCATTGCCTGCGGCGCGCCGAGTTCGAGGTTGTCGCCGTGCGCGCCGAAAACGCCGCCGAGATGCGCGCCGCCCTGGGCCAGCGCAGTTGGGACATCGTCCTGTCCGACTACACCTTGCGCGCCTTCGCCTACAGCGCTGCCCTCGACGTGCTGCGCGCGGCCCAGGCCGATATTCCCTTCATCGTGGTCTCGGCCAACCTGGGCGAGGAAGTGGTGGTCAAGCTGATGAAGACCGGCGTGCACGACTACGTCATGAAGGGCAATCTGGCGCGCCTGCCGTTTGCGGTGCGGCGCGAGCTCAACGACGCACAGCAGCGGCGCGCCCACGCGCGCGCCGCTGCTGCCTTGCGCGAATCGGAAGAGCGCTGGAATTTCGCGCTCGAGGGCGCCGGCTATGGCGTGTGGGACTGGAACATCCGCACCGGCCAGGTCGTCTATTCGACCTGCTGGAAGGCGATGCACGGCTTCGCCGACCACGAGATCGACGACACCGTGGCCGCCGGCCTGGACCTGGTGCATCCGGAAGACCGCGGCCCGGTGATGCAGGCGATGCGCGAATATCTGGCCGGTAACATGACGCGCTACCAGAACGAGCACCGCGCGCGCGGGCGCGACGGCAGCTGGAAGTGGGTGCTCGACCACGGCAAGATCGTCAGCCGCGACGCCAACGGCGCGCCCCTGCGCATGATCTGCACCCATGTCGACATCTCCGAGCGCAAGCGCGCCGAGGCGGCCCTGCACGAATTGAACGAGCAGCTCGAGACGCGCGTCGAGGAAGGCACGCGCGAACTGCGCCAGGCGATGGCGCAGATCATCGAATCGGAAAAACTGGCCTCGCTGGGCGTGCTGGTGGCGGGGGTGTCGCACGAATTGAATACGCCGATCGGCAATATGGTGCTGGCCGCCTCGGCGCTGGTCGACCGCTTGCGCGAAGTCGACCAGATGCTGGTCTCAGGCGCTGTTACGCGCTCGCTGCTCAAGGCTGGCATCGCCGAATGCATGGATGCGAGCGGCATCATCGTGCGCAACGGGAACCGCGCCAGCGACTTGATCGAATCGTTCAAGCGCGTGTCGGTGGACCAGGCCAGTCAGCGCCGCCGCCGCTTCGACCTGCGCACCACGGTGCAAGACAGCTTGAATGCGCTCAGCGCCACCACGCGGCGCGCCAAGGTGAAGGTCGACGTGCGGATCCCGGCCGGCATCGAGATGGACAGCTTTCCCGGCCACCTCGAACAGATCATCAACAACATCGTGATGAACTCGATCATGCACGGCTTCGATGGCAAGGGCGGCGGGCAGGTGGTGATCGACGCCGGCATCGAGGACGGCATGGTGTCGATCGATTACAGCGACGACGGCCACGGCATCACGCCCGAGGTGCAGCGGCGCGTCTTCGAGCCTTTCTTCACCACCAAGCTGGGGCAGGGTGGATCCGGACTTGGCCTGTCGATCGTGCACAACCTGGTGCAGGCGATTTTCAAGGGGCGCCTGCGCCTCGAGAGCGACGCCGGGCAAGGCGTGCGCCTGTTCTTCTGCTTCCCGGCCGTCACGCCCGCCTGAACCGGCGCGCCCTAGGCGAGCGTGGCGCGCATCAGGTCCGCCATGGCCGGGGCGCCATGCGCGGCGATGTTGCGCCGGTCCTGCGGCGAGCGGTTCTGGCTCAGCTTCCACTTCCCCTGCAGTTTGTCGATCACGATCTCGATGCCGACGAGCGCCGCCAGCATCTTGTCGATGTATTCGGGCGGCGCGTCGCGCACCGACCACGGCGCCACCTGGCCCGCTTCGTGGCGCCCGGTGAGGCGCGCGAGCAGGTCCAGCAGCCAGGCCGGGTCGTCCACCGCGCGCAGCGTGCCGTGCGCGTGCGCCAGCGCGTAATTGTAGGTGGGGACCACCTTGCCGCTGATCGCCTTTTCCTCGTACAGCGAAGGTGACACATAGGCCGACGGACCCTGGAACAGTACCAGCGTTGGCGCGCCGTGGCGGCGCCACACAGGATTGGCGCGTGCGACATGGGCGCGCAGGATGCCGAACGGCGCCTCTGGCGTCGGCGGCGCGACCTCAAATGGAATGTGCTCGGCGCCCAGGCCGTCTGCGCCGTGCGTGACCAGCGCGCCCAGCGGGTGCTGTGCGATCAGCGCGTGCAGCACATCGATCCGGCTTTCCTCGAAATGGGATGGCAGGTACATGCTCACGCGCTCCCTTCGACGACGATCTCGCCCTTGATGGAATTGGCGATGTAGCAGCGTTCGTGGGCGGCGTGGTGCAGCTCATCGAGTTGCGCCGCGTCGGGCCGGCATTCGCCTGAAAAGACGATGGCCGGGCGCAGGGTGATGCGCGTGATGGCCATGCGGCCGTCCTCGTCCAGCGCCAGGATGCCGACCGCGCTGTCGCTGTAGCGGTCGACCATGAAGCCTTGCTGGGCCGCGAGCGACAGGAAGAACAGCATATGGCAGCTGGCGGCGGCGGCCACCAGGGCTTCTTCCGGGTCGACCGCGCCCGGGTCCGACATCGGCAGCGGCACCGACAGCGGCGAGGAGGACGCCGGCACCCGCAGACCGCCATCGAAGGCCCAGATGTGCGCGCGGCTGTAGCGCTGGCCGGCGAAATCCTGGTCGCCGCGCTGCCAGTCCAGGCTGGCTTTAAATTCCTGCATGCTCATCTCCAAGTGCGTCTCCAAGCGGTGCCGCCTGGCCGAACAGGTGCACGGGGTAGGGTTGGGCGCGCTCGCAGATGTAGGCGTTGGGGAGAGCGCGAAAGCCGATCTTCGGATAGTAGTCGATCGCGCTGGGCGCGGCCAGCAGGATCAGGCGCACGTCATCGGCCAGCATGGCGCGCACGGCATCGACCAGGCGCCGTCCGAGGCCTGTCTTTTGGTAGGCGCCATCAACGGCGAGGTCCGCCAGATAGCACACCTCGCACCAGTCGGTAAGCGAGCGCGCCACGCCCACCAGCTGCTCGCCACTCCAGGCGGTGACGAGCATGTCGGCGCTCTCGGCCATCGCGCGCATGCGCTGGGCGTCGTGCACGCGACGATTGATGCCGGAGCGCGCGAACACGCCGGCCAGCTGCTCCGCTGTGACTGTGCGCGTCGAGGTGATGAGAATATCGGTGTCCATGATGGCTTCTTCCAAAGTGTTCGGGAGTTCCATGGTAGACGCGTCAATGGTTAGGTAAAATATCCAATTAAGTGAAATTTTAAGATACCAATTTATGCACATCACCGAAGTGCTGGCGGCGCTGCCGCTCGACCGGGCATCGTCCACGCCGCTGTTTCGCCAGCTGTACGCTCAGATCAAGGATGCGATCCTGCGCGGCGCCATCGATCCTGGCATGCAGCTGCCGCCGACGCGCCAATCGTGCGCGCTGTTTGGCGTGTCGCGCCACACGGTGCTCAACGCCTACGACCAGCTCAGCGCCGAGGGTTACCTGAGCGGCAGCGTCGGGCGCGGCACCTTCGTGAGCGCGCATGTGCCGGCGCCGGCCAAGGCGGCGCGCGTGCGCGGCGTGCTGCGCCCGCTATCCGAGCGCGGCCAGGCCCATGCCGGCGCGATGGGCAACGCCACCCACCACGACGGGCCGCTGCGCGCCTTCCGCGTCGGCATGCCCGGCATCGACTTGTTCCCCTTCGACGTGTGGAGCCGGCTCGAAGCGCGCCACTGGCGCCGTCCGGATTACCGGATGGGCTATGGCGATCCGGCCGGCTACCAGCCCTTGCGCGAACTGCTGTGCGTGTACCTGAAGGCGGCGCGCGGCGTCAATTGCACGGCGCAGCAGATCATCATCACGTCCGGTTCGCAGCAAGCGCTGTTCCTGATCGCGACGCTGCTGCTGGCGCCGGGTGACGCGGCCTGGATCGAGTCGCCCGGTTACCAGGGCGCGCGCGCGGCCTTGCTGGCGGGCGGCGCGCAAGTGTGCCCGGTGCCGCTGGACGCGCAAGGCATCGATGTCGCATACGGCGCCGCCCATTACCCGCACGCGAAACTGGCGATGGTCACGCCCTCGCACCAGCTGCCGCTGGGGATGACGATGAGCTTGCAGCGCCGCCTTGACCTGCTGGCTTGGGCCGCCGCCAAGCAGGCCTGGGTGGTGGAGGACGATTACGACAGCGAGTACCGCTACACAGGCGCGCCGCTCGCGTCGCTGCAAAGCCTGGACCGCTTTGATAGCGTGCTGTACGTGGGCACGCTGTCGAAGGTGCTGTTCCCGGGCCTGCGCCTGGGCTACCTGGTGGTGCCGCCGGCGCTGGCCGAGCCGTTCGCGCGCGCCAAGGCGGCGATCGACCGGCACAGCGCGATCGTGCCGCAGATGACGCTGGCAGCTTTCATCGAGGCCGGCCACTTTGGGCGCCACATCAAGCGCACGCGCGAAGCGTATGCCGAGCGGCGCGCCACGCTGATCGACGGCCTCGAGCGCAGCCTGGGCGAGCACTTGATATGCGGCCCGGCCGACACCGGGCTCGACCTGTGCGTGCATTTCCGGCGCCGCCGCGGCGAGGCGGCGCTGGTCAAAGCCGGGAGCGCGCACGGCATCGAGCTGCGCGCACTGTCGCATTACGCCGACCCGGCGGCGCCCCCCGCATGCGCGAGCGCGCCCGGCCTGCTGCTCGGTTTTGCCGCCATCGCGCCGGCCGAGATCCGGCATGGCTTGGCGGTGCTGACGCGCTTGATGGCCTGATCTATACTGCGCAGATGAGCACAATCACGACCATGCGCTGCCGCTGGGCCAATCCAGCCAATCCGCGTTACCTCGACTATCACGACCACGAATGGGGCGTGCCTTGCCACGACGAGACGCGCTTGTTCGAGATGCTCAACCTGGAGGGGGCGCAGGCGGGCTTGAGCTGGGAGACCATTCTCAACAAGCGCGAGAACTACCGGCTCGCCTTCGATGGCTGGGACGCGCAGCGCATCGCCAGCTATGACGCGGCCAAGGTCGCGCAGCTGCTCGCCGACCCCGGCATCGTGCGCAACCGCCTGAAGGTGGCGGCCGCGATCAGCAACGCGCAGGCCTACCTGGCCTTGCGCGCCGAGGGCGGCACGCTCGATAGCCTGTTGTGGTGCTATGTCGACGGCACCCCGATCGTCAATCGCTGGAAGGACGGCGAGCGCCCCGCCAAGACGGAACTGTCGGACCGCATTTCGAAAGACCTCGCCAAGCGTGGCTTCAAATTCGTCGGCTCGACCATCATCTACGCGTATATGCAGGGCATCGGCATGGTTGACGACCACGATCCAGCCTGCTTCCGCCGCTGCGGGCGCTAGCCATGGCGCCGCTGGACGCCTTGGCGGCGCAATGGCGCGCGCGCGCGCGCCATGTTATCTTCGATGCCGACTTCGGCGATGGCGCGCGCCACCGCGCCGTGCTCGCAGCCTGGCGCGCCGACCCGCAGCGCCCACGCCACCTGCATTACATCGCCTGCGCCGAGCCCGGCGCGGCGCAACTGCCGCCGGGTTTTCACCGCATGGCGGCGCCGCCGCACACCACGCTCGACCTCTTATGCGCGGCGCCCGCGGCGGCGCTGGCACAGCTCGACGCGAGCATCGACACTTGCCTGCTCGACGGCATGCCAGCCGGCATCGCCTGGGTGCGCGCGCTGGCGCGCCGCTGCGAAGCGGGAACCACGCTGGGCGCGGCCCACTTGGAAGCGGAGCAGATCGCGGCCCTCGGCGCCGCCGGCTTCACGTTCGCGCCGGCGGGGCCCGGTGCGTACCTCAGCGCCGTCTTCGCCAGCCGGCGCCCGCACGCGCCAGCGGATCGCCGGGTTGATCGGCCGGCGGCCGGGTGCGCGAGCGGCGTGGAGCAGCGCGCCATCGTGCTCGGCGCGGGCCTGGCCGGCGCGGCCATCTGCGAGCGCCTGTGCGCGCGCGGCTGGCAGGTCACGCTGCTCGAGCGCCACCCGCAAGCGGCGCAGGAGGCGTCCGGCAACCACGCGGGCATCTTCATGCCACTGCTGGCGCGCGGCGACAACCCTTCGGTGCGCCTGACGCGCGCCGCTTTTCTCTATGCGCTGCATACCTGGGAGCGGCTGGGCGGTATCGGCGCCGCCATCGAAGGCGCGCACTGCGGTGTGCTGCAACTGGCGCGTGACGCCGCGCACGCGCAGGCGCAGCGCGAGATCGCCGCGCGCGCGCCCTGGCCCCAGCACGCGCAATGGCTGGAAGCACCAGCGGCAAGCGCCCTGGCGCAGGTGCCGGCCGCCAGCGGCGCATGGCTGTTCCCGCACGGCGGCTGGGCGCATCCGGCCAGCGTGTGCGCGGCGCTGCTGGCCGCTTGCGGCGCGCGCCTGGCCCCGCGTTACGGCACCGGCACGCTAGCGCTGCGCCACGAGCACGGGCAATGGCAGGCGCACGCGCCGGACGGGGCCATGCTGGCGCGCGCGCCAACGCTGATCCTGGCAAACGGCTGCGGCGCGCTAGAGCTGCCGCAGGCGGGAGCTTTGCCGCTGGCCCCGGTACGCGGGCAAGTCACCTATCTGGATGCGCGCAATGCGCCGGCCTTGACGCACGTGCTGTGCGGCGCGGTCTACGTGACGCCGGCGGCGGGCGGCATCGTCAGCGTGGGGGCCAGCTACGACATGGATGCGGACCGCGCCTTGCGGGCGGCCAGCCAGCACGAGAACCTGGCCGGACTGCGCGCGCTGCTGCACGATGCAAACGCCGGCAGCGACGCGCCCTTGCGCGGGCGCGTGGGATTTCGCTGCGTGGCGCCGGACCGCTTGCCCCTGGTGGGCGCGCTGGCGCAAGCGCATTGTGCTGGGCGCGTCGAGCGCCTACGCGAAATGCCGCGCCAGGACGGGCTGTATGGCTTGCTTGGCCTGGCTTCGCGCGGCCTGGTGTGGGCGCCGCTGGCGGCCGAGCTCTTGGCCGCGCAGATCGCGGGCGAGGTGGCGCCGCTGGAGGCGAACTTGGTGGCCGCCCTCGACCCGGCGCGCTTCCTGCTCGCCCAGCTGCGGCGCGCCGCTCAATGAGGTGCTGCGCCCGCAGCGGCCGCGCTGCGAACCATGGCGCGCCACCGCGGCATTTTCGCGGCTGACCGATCCCCCAACAAAACAACATTTCATTTGCCAAATGGCAATTGTTTTTGAGGTATGCTGATGCACAGCGGGGCGGACTGTGTATATAATTGACTTAAAGCAACCTCGGCTACCGCCTGGACGGGCGCGGCCGCCAATCACATACCGGGCGCTGCAAACATAAGCCCACGTGGAGGCTGTACACGTATGGACGAGCAATCGAACTCGCCGGACCTGTTCCTGTTCCTCGCATCGACCGTGCACGACATGAAGAACTCGATCAGCGTTCTTTCTGGCACGCTCGAAGGCTTGCTCGCCGACGCCTCCGCGAAGACCGAGTCGGCCTATCCCGACATGGCGCAAATGCTGTACCAGACCAAGCGCCTGAACGATAACCTGATCCATTTGCTGGCTCTGTACAAGCAGGTCGGCACCGCCGACTACCCGGCCGACATCGCGCCGCACGAAGTGGTGCAACTGGTCGACCAGGTGGCGGGCGCCAGCCGCGTGCTGCTGCAGTCGAAGAACATCGAGCTGGTGACCGAATTCGACCCCGACCTGATCTGGCACTTCGACGAAGACTTGATCATCGGCGTGATCGGCAACGCCATCAACAACGCGATCCGCTACACGGGCGACCGCATCCGCCTGGCCATCTTTGAAAACGAGGGCTACCTGGAAGTGCGGATCGAAGACAATGGCCGCGGCTATCCGGGGGCCATGCTCGAGGCGGGCGCCTCGGCCATGAGCGGAGCGCGCGGCGGCGTCAATTTCATGACCAACAGCACCGGCCTGGGCCTGCATTTTTCCAGCGAGGTGGCGAAGATGCACCGCCACCGCACGCGCAGCGGATCGCTGCGCCTGGAAAACGGCGGCGCATACGGCGGCGGCTGTTTCGTGCTGCGCCTGCCATGAGGAGCGCCCGATGAACGATTTGATCGCGCGCGCCACGCCCAAGCTGCAAGGGGTGAACTGGTCCGACAAGCATTACCTGATCGTCGACGATTTCGTCGGCATCCGCCAGTTGCTGCGCGAGAGCTTGCGCAGCCTGGGCGCCAAGTACGTGGACCAGGCTTCCAGCGGTGGCGAGGCGATGGTGCAGATTTCCAAGACGCGCTACGACGTGATCTTGTGCGACTACAACCTGGCCGAGGGCAAGAACGGCCAGCAAGTGCTGGAAGAGGCGCGCGTGCGCAGCCTGATCATGCCCAGCGCGATGTTCATCATGGTGTCGGCCGAGAAAAGCGTGGAGTCGGTGATGGGGGCGGCCGAGCACCAGCCGGACGCCTACTTGATCAAGCCGATCACGGAAGGCGTGCTGCTCACGCGCTTGAACCGCATCTGGCACAAGAAGCAAGTGTTCCGCAAGATCGACCTGGCCTACTCGGAAAAAGATTACCTGGGCGCGGCGCGCTTGTGCGACGCCCAGATCGCGGCCAACAAGATCCACGAGGTCGATTTGCTGCGCATGAAGGCGCAATTGTTGATCAAGGCGGGGGAGCCGGACAAGGCGCGCGCCGTGTACGAGCGCATCCTGGAGGAACGCGATTACAATTGGGCCAAGGTGGGCTTGGCCAAGATCCGCATGCTCGAGGGCGAGTACGAGCCGGCGCGCCAGATTTTCCAGGCCGTCATCGCCGAAAACCGCTTCTACCTCGATGCCTACGACCAGTTGGCCACCGTCTACCAGCGCCTGGGCCAGGCCGACGAGGCTTGCAACGTGCTCGAGCGCGCCACCAAGATGTCGCCCAATTCAGTCACGCGCCAGCGCAGCCTGGGCGATATTTCCCTCAAGCTGGGCAATATGGGCATGGCGGAAAAGGCTTTCCGCAAATGCATAGCGATCGGCGAGCATTCGGTGATGAAGTCGCCCGACGCGTATTTCGGCCTGGCGCGCGTGCATGGCATCAAGAACGAGCCGAAGGAAGCGCTATTGCTGCTGGCGACGGCGCAAAAAGAATTCAGCGCCAATGTCACGGGCTTGCGCGCCAAGATCACGGAAGGCTTGGTGTACCACGAGAGCGGCGACTACCGCCACGCGCGCAAGGCTGGCGACGAGCTCGAAACCATGCTCGCCACCACGACCGACCGTCCGGACACGGCCACCTGCCTGGACATGGCCACGCTGCTGTTCGCCGTGGGCGTGAAGGAAGCGCCGGTCGACCTGCTGTGTTACGTCACCAAGAACAACCACGACAATGTCGGCTTGCTCGACGACGTGCAGAGCATCTTCAACAAGGCGCGCATGGGCGACGAGGGCAGCTTGCTCATCATGTCCTCGAAGAAGGAGGCGAGCGATTTGATGAACCAGGGCGTGCTGCTGTGGAAGACCGGCAAGCTCGAGGAAGCGGTGGAATGGATGCGCCACGCGCGCAAGGCCTTGCCGAACAATCTGCGCATCTTGTTCAACGCCGCCCAAATCATCATTTCGCACCTGCAGGCGCGCGGCTACGACCCGGCGCTGGCGGCCGAGGCCACCGAAGTGTTGCTCCATGTCGACGCCGTTTCGCCGGGGCAGCAGCGCTTCGCCCAGCTGATGGAGCAGCTCGCCTCGATGGCGCCGGGGGCGGCGGCGCGCAACGAGGGTGACGCCTAAGGCGCACGCGCTTTGCGCCGGAACCTTGTTTCCCGTCGCACCAGTGCTAAACTGTCCAACTCGATCGCCGCGCGGCCTGGCCCGCGGCCCATCCATTCAACGCTCTAGCAAAGGACGCCCATGCGGGATTACGCCAAGGAAGTGTACGAAAAAATGAAAGTCGGTAGCATGGCCTGGATACGCCCGGTAGCTGCCAAGGGTGACACCGTCGAGAGTTTCCAGGTCGTGCATGAGCAAGTCAAACAATTGGCCGAAGAAGGCTTGGTCCATATCTCGACTTTGCAGCGCCAGGCCGACGGCTTGATCGACGCGGTGCGCATCAAGCGCCTGTCCTGACCCCCACGCCCTTTCGGGCTTGCGTTCCCTTGCCGTCACTGCAAGCGGCTGGTCATCCCGTGACTTCAGCGGTGATCGCACGCCTGCAGCTCGGCAAGGCTAGCATTTGCCGAAACCACTTAAAACTACTCACATTTTGCGATCGCTTGGACACGGCACCGGGAAATTGCACGCTGAAACGAATGTCAGCATTAGGCATCTGACTTTGAATAGTCGTCATCGTCGAAGTTTAGTCCGGATAGAGAACCAATAACCGATCCACCGAAGCGGCACGCCGGATTCGGACAAACAGCGGACGCCTCGTCCTGCCACGTCTCGATGGCTGAAGGTTGGAATCGGAGCTAGCAGGTCGCACACATGCACTGATCACTAGCTTCGACTTCGTTGCGCTTGTCCCAGACGTGTTTTTCCAACGCCTCGTCCAGCTCCAGAAGCTTCCTTGGCGAAAATCCTTTCGAGGTTTTCACAGAATCGCCTTCCATCCTCACGCGGGCTTTGTCACCTTCGGCTTGGCCTTGGTGGCAGCGCGTTTGACAGTGGACTTGGCGGCCGGTTTCTTGGCCGCCGCCGGTGTCAATGTCTTGGCCACCGCCTTGCCCAGTTCGCCTGCCGGGCGCGCCGAGGCGGCCGCGAATTTGGCCGCCGCGTCTTGCGCCATGGCGCTCGCACCCGCCAGGGTGTCGGACGTCATGGCGGTGCTGACCGCCTGCTTGAATTGATCGTGCAGCAAATTCCACCAAGCGCTCGGATTGCCCATGGCGCCGGCGGCCGTGGCGGCGTCGGCCAGGGTCGCTTTTGGCGCGGTCGCGGTTTTCGAGGCCGCAGGCTTGGCGGCGGTCTCGGGTGCGCTGCGCGCCGCTTCCGCTGGTGGGCTTGTCGTTTGCGCGGCCGCGGCCGGCGCGGCCGCCTCCGGTTGCACAAAGAAGGCCGATGCGAACGGCGCCGCCGCCAGGACGGTCTTTTCGTTCGCCCCCGGCTGCTTGACGGCCGCGGCCAGCGATGCGCCCATCGACTTGAGCGTGGCGATGGTGCCGCGCTGCACTTCGAGCGCCTGTATGGTCCCGCGCAACATGCTCGTGTTGACGTTGAGCCAGGACTCGACCGCTTTCAAATCTGCGATCTTCTTGTCCAGATCGTCGATCGAGAGGGTCGGGGCGGCCATGCCTGGGATGTTCACACCCGGTACGCTCATGCTGCCCCACAGGTTTTTGACGAAGTCGAGCGTATCCGTCACAACACCGACACCGGGAATATTGGGCATTTGAGGTTTGAGCATGGCGCATCTCCAAGGGGGGGACTTCAAGCGTAGCAGATAATGAAATCGCGTTCAAAGAATCTTGCTAATAGTGAAGCGCAAGGTGAAGCGGAAGGGCGGCCGCGGCCCCGGTCGGCGCAAAGCCGGCCCGCACGTTACACTGATGCTATGACAGCACCGAATCTCGCTCGCCGCCGCCGCGTTTTGCGCATCGCGCTATTGTGCGCGGCCACGGCCTTGCTGCATGTCGCGGCGATCGGCTGGGTGGGGGCCCATGTGGGCGCGCAAAGCATGAGCTTGCCGCCAGCACCGCCGCCGGCCATGGTGGTGCAACTGCATCTTGCCGCGCCGGCGGTCCAAGCCGGGCGGGCCGCGGCCGCGCCGCCGGCGCCCGCCGTTGCTGTGCATCCCAAGACGCCGCGCAAACGTGCGCCGCCGCTGCAGCTGGCCGCCGCCGAGCCGGCGCCACCAAGCGCGCAGGTCGCACCATCACCCGCGCCTGCGACTGAGGCCGCCGCCGCCGCGCCCAGCGTATCGCCGGCGCACGCCGCCCCCGCCGCTGCGCAAGCCGAGCCGCTGCCCGCCGCCATACCTGCCGTGCCTGCCTCTGACAAGCCCCAGCCGGAGCCCGCCGAAAAGCCGCACTTCAAGTTCAGCGCGCCACCCTCGGCCGAGCTGGCCCTGGACGTGGAACGGGCCGACGCGGACGGCACGCAATGGCACGGCGTGGGCGCGATGCAATGGCAAAGCGCTGGCGGCGCCTACAAGATCACGGTGACGGCCGGCATCAGCCTGCTCGTCACGCGCGTGAACCTGATCACCTCCACCAGCGAAGGGGGCTTCGACGCTGACGGCATCGCGCCGCTGCTGGCGACCGAACAGCGGCGCGGGCGCGCGGCCACCGCGACCCACTTCAACCGCCAGGATGGGCGCATCACGTTTTCCGCTTCCGAGCGCAGCTACCCCTTGCTGGCGGGTGCGCAGGACAAGGCGAGCCTGCCGTTCCAGCTGGCCGGTATCGGACGGGCCGACCCGGCCCAGCTGGCGGCCGACATCGACATCCTGATCGGCGAGGACAAGGAGGCGAACGTATTCCACTTCGTGCTGGTCGGACAGGAAGAGATCGACAGCAAGCTGGGTAAGCTGCAGACTTGGCATTTGTCGCGCCCGCCGCGGCCGGGCAGCTATAATTCGCGCCTCGACATTTGGCTGGCGCCGGCGCAGGGTTGGTATCCAGTTCAAATCCGCAATACCGAGGCGAGCGGCGCCGTCACCACGCAATCGGTCAGCCGCATTGCACTTTCCGAAGCGGGATCTGCACCATGACACAAGCATTCTTGCGCTACGCGGCCCTGCTGGCCTTGGGCTTGACCCAGGCCGGCGCCTGCCAAGCTGCCGCCGAGCCCGCGGGCGAGCATCCTTCCCTCAAGCGCGCCTTCAGTTTGCCGCCGCCGGCCGAACTGCATTACGCGATCAAGGCGCGCCAAAAGGGTTTTTCCATCAGCGGCGACGCCACCATCCGCTGGCAAGTCGCCGATGGCAAATACAGCGTGCTGGCCGAGACGCGCGCTTCCTTCCTGGGCAAGATTGTCGAGAACCGCAGCGAGGGCGTGGTCGACGCCTTCGGCATCGCCCCCTTGAAGTTCAATGAAAAGCGCTTGCGCCAAGACCCATACACGATCACCTTCGACCGCGCCGCGCGCAGCATCGGCTTTAGCGCCGCCAAGCTCGCCTACCCGATCCTGGGCGGCGAGCAAGACCGAAGCAGCGTGTCGTGGCAGCTGGCCGCGATCGCGCGCGCGGCGCCGGAAAAATTCACGCCCGGCTCGGAGTGGAAGTTTTTCGTGGCAGGGCGACGCGACGCCGAGGCTTGGACCTTCCGCGTCGGCAAGCAGGAAACCCTGCACACGCGGCTTGGCGACATCGCCTGCGTGCACGTGGTGCGCTTGCCGCCGCCGGATTCGGCGGACCAGCAGCTCGACATCTGGTTCGCCCCGTCCTTCGACTGGTATCCGCTGCGCCTGCGCTTTGCCGACAGCGATGGCGACTTCGTCGAGCAAACGCTCGACCAGGTCGCGCGCAAGTAAGAAGCCTCAACGCGGCTTGAGCGCCGCCTCAGGGCGTGGCTGGCCAGGTGAAGGTGGCCACCGACACGGGCGGCAAGGTGTAGTTGAAATTGCTGCCGCGCCAGTTGACGGTGAAGGTGTTACTGCCGTACGCGCCATTGAGCACGAACAGCACCAGTGAACCATCCGGATTCTTGAAGGCCACGTTTTCAACATTATCGGGACCGAAGGAATTCGAATCGATGCGCAGCGCGCCGGGCCGCACGAACTTGGCCAGGTGGGCCAGGATGTAATACTCGACATTGCGCACCACGGTGGCGGGCGAGGCTTGCGTATTGATCGTCACCACCCCGCGCCCATTGGCGAAGCCGCCATTGGTCGGCCCTGAATTCTGGTCCAGCGCCAGGTTCCACAGCGACACCGTGCTGGACCAGTTGCGCGTGGCGCCCACCAGCAGATTGCTCGAACTCCATTTCAAGTCGTTGCCGAAATCCGAGCCGGCCGTGCCTGTGCATTCGGTGAACCAAATGTCCTTGGCCGGATAGGCTTGCTTGACCAGCGACTGCTTGTCCACCGTCCCCTTATAGCAATGAAAGCCGGTGGCCGCGATGTACGGATTGGCCACGCTATTGGCCAGCACCGTTTCCGGATAGACGATGTCGTCCCAATTGTGTTCGTAACCGATCAGCTTGGCGCTGAGGCCCGCGCCGCGCATGGCCGGTCCCAGGTAGCCGCCGATGAAGCTGGCTTGGTCGGCCGCCGACATCGCCATGCTCGGGTAGGCGCCGGTGGAATAGTTCGGCTCGTTTTGCACGGCGATCGCGTCAACGGCCACCCCGGCCGTTCGGTAAGCCTGCAAGAACTTGACGAAGTAATTGGCCAGGGCCGGGAAATTGGCCGGATTGAGGCTGCCGCCGTTTAAGTGAGGACTCACTTTCATCCATGCCGGCGGGCTCCACGGCAAGGCCATGATGCTGAGCGAGGGATTGTTATTCCTTGCCGTCTTGAGCAAGGGGATCAAATAGGCGTTGTCATGCGCAATCGAAAAATTCTTGAGCGTGGCATCTTTTTTCCCGGACGGCATGTCGTCGTAGGTGTAATTGCCGCTGGCGGAAAAGTCACTCGCCCCCATCGGCTGGCGTAGCAGCGACAAGCCGATGCCCGTGGCCGGGTTGAACAGATCTTGCATCAGCGCCGCTTGCTGGGCAGGCGTGAGCTTGTTCCAGATCAGCCAAGCCGAGGAATCGGTCAGCGAGGCGCCGAAGCCGACCATGGTCTGGTAGCTGATGCTGGCGTCGACATTGATCACGAAGTTGCTCGAATTGCCAAATCCGAAGGCCAGGGCGGCTTGCGGCTGCAAGAGTTTGGACTTGTCGCCATTGGTCTGGGTCACGGACACGGTCTGGGCCGGGGCGGCCAGCGCGAACAGGGAAAGACAAGCGAAGGCGAGGGCCTTGCCTTGCGGCAGGGCGCGAAGTGCGGGTAGGTGCATGAATTTCCTTAAAGAAAGTGGATGCTGTGGCAATTCTATCTGACGAAGATTAGTTTTTCTATGGCAACTTTTCAATCGTGCGCAGCCCCGCCAAGGCGCGCATCGGCGCGAAATGCGCAGCCCGAACTGCTATACTGACGCCCCCGCGAACGCGTTGACGGGCAGGAAAACCAGGCAGGCGCCGGCGCGCGCGCCCGGCCCCCGTCGGCGCGCGCACCGTATTTGGCACCCGGAACAGACGATGGATTTAATGGCAGGCGCGGCTTTGGCCGCGGACCCGATCACCGATGGCTTGAGCGAACTCGACTCGCTCGCTTCGCACTTCCAGAGCGGGATTGCGCCTGACGAGATCGAGCAAGTGTTCAGTCTCAAGCGCGCGCAGCCGACGCTGCAGGCGTTCACCGCCCTGTTCCATGGCGGCTTCGATGGCGTGCTGGTGCGCCTCTTGGTGCTGCGCGAGCTGGCCGCGGACACGAGCACCTCCTCGTTCTCGCGCGCCGACATCAACACCAAGCTGGCCTACCTGCTGCCCGAAAGCCTCGAAACGGTGCTCACACGTCTGCGCGCGCATCAGTTGCTGGCCTGGGACGCGCAGCAATCGGTGTACCGGGTCACGCCGATGGCGCGCAATGTGCTCTCCGCGCTCGACACCTTGCTCTCGATGGGCCAGGCCGACGACGAAGCGGAGATGGGCTTTTTGCTCTCGCAGGTGGCGGGCGCGCAAGCGGTCGGCGGCGTCACCGTCGACCAGCTCAAGCATCTGCTGGGACGCCTGGTCGAGCTGACCGAGGAGTTCCGCGATGCCATCGCCTCCGGTTCCGAATTTCGCCTGCGCACCTCGCAGGCCAAGTGGCATATGGCTTGCGACTGGGTCGAAAAAGGTTCGCTGATCCTGCGCGCCATCACCAGCGATGAACGCGCCGACGCCGCCACCCACAAGGCGGCGCAGGCGATCGGGCGCGCCCAGAGCGCGCTATTGAATATGCAGGGTATGTTCTCGCGCGCGCTCAACCAGATCGAACGCCAGCGTGTGCACCTGGGCCAGTCGGGCCTGTCGACGACCGACGTCAAGCGCTGGCTGCTGGCGCACGAGGATTTGTCGCAACTGGCGGTGGGCGCGATCGACCGCCCGGTGGTGCCCCTGTTTGGCACGCCGGCCGAAATGATCGACGTGGCCGAAACCGAGCTGCTCACCGAGCGCAACGCCACCACTGTGGCCGAGGGCCTGCCGGCCGGCCAGGACGCGCCGCTGGCGGTGAACGACGTGCCGGCCATTCAGGCCGAACTGGACGACTGGTTGGCGCGCCTGTCCGATTTTGCCAACCTGGGCAACTTCCCCAGCTTTTCGGAGGAAGGCCCGAAATCGGTGCCGATCGAGGATTCGCTGCTGCCGGCCAGCTTCGCCGTCGCCTCCTACCGCGCCTCGCTGCTGCCGTTGCTGGGCGACGCGGCCGAGGCCAGCCTGCAGGGCGCCACCGCCCAGCTGGCGCGCTTGCCGATCGTGTTCGACACGCTTGATGCCATGGTTGAATTGAACGATCCGCACATCGCGGCGATGTCCGTCGCCACGCTCACCCTTGATCTGGAAAACGGCCCGCACGATGAATGATGACTCCCAAATCCTGATTGCGCGCCTGCTCACGCACCAAACCCTGCGCCGCGATGACAAGATGGTCAAGCGCGTGCTGTCGGACGAATTATTCCGCGCCGAGGTCGACAAGCGCCTGCTCGAGTCCGGCCTCAAGCTGCTCGACAATGTGTACGCGGACCACGTCACGCTGGCGCTGCACCGCGCGGTCGAGCCAAAGATCTTCGGCGCGCGCGACATCTGGCAAAACAATAACTTCGGCCTCACGCGCGACGGCGTTGCGCTGTTGGTGGTGCTGTGGGCGCAGATCATCCTGCCCAAGCGCGAGCGGCAAGAGACCCACCAGAACGCGAACGACAACCAGGATGACATGTTCGACAAGGACAAGCCGATGCCACGCGCGGAAGACACCTCGATCGGCATTTCGTACACGGCCTTGCTGGCCGATTTTGGCGACAAGCTGGGCAAGAAGACGCGCATGGACATGAACCTGGGCGTGTTGTCCAAGCTGGGCTTCATTGAGCGGCGTGGCGATGTGATCCTGGAAGGCCCACTGCTGGACCTGATGATGGACACCGACATGCTCAAGGAGCGCATCATCAACGGTGCGCTGGCCGACGTGTTCAAGCGCGCGCCGCTGACCGTGGTGGTGCCGCGCGCCGTCGCCAGCGCCAACGACGCGCCGCCGCCCGCGCAAGTGGACGAAGCGGCCTTGGCCGAACCGGCTGCCATGGTCGAGCTGGCAGCGGCCGAACCGGGCGCGGTCGCAGACTCGCCCGCGCAGGGCGCCGAACCATCTACTGACGACGCGCAGCCCGACGCGCCCGACGCCGCACACTAAGGCCAGCCATGTTCCACATCAAATCACTCGAACTGGTCCACTGGGACTACTGGCAGCGGATCAAGAACATCCCGCTCGACGCCAAGATCATCACCATCGCCGGCCAAAACGGCTCGGGCAAGACCACGCTGCTCGACGCGCTGCGCACCTTGTTTGGCCTGGACTGCTCGATGGGCCGCACCTACAAGCACTACGCGCGCCACTCCGGCCAGCAGACCGCCTGGCTGCGCGCCGTGGTCGACAACAAGGCTGTCGGTCGCCAGCTGTCGAACCGTCCCTTCCGCAGTTCCGGCTTTTTCAGCGACGACGAGGTGACGCTGTTCTGCCAGATTCAAAAGAACGGCGGCGACTGGAAGCGCCAATACCTGATGCGTCCGGGCTGCGTGGAAATCGAGGACGTGACCGAGGCGAACGACTGGCTTGGCGTGGAAAACTACCGCAAGCGCCTGGCCAACGCCGGCTTGTCGCCGGCCATGGCCAAGGTGCTGGCGCTCGAGCAGGGCGAAACCGACAAGCTGTGCGAATACGCGCCGCGCCAGCTGCTCGACCTGGTGTTCCAGGTCTTCGGCGACAAGGAAGTGCTCGACGCCTACGATGAAGCCAAGCGCCACCAGCGCGACACCGAAACCGAATTGAAGCGCTTCGAGTCCGAGCTCGAAGCGTCGCGCACCAATCTGGAAGGCTTGCGCCTGCGGGTGGCCAACTACCACCAGTGGGAAGACCTGCACAAGGAGCGTCGCAACCTGCTCGAGGAAGTGCTGCCCAGCCTTGAGTATCACGAGGCGCGCGAAAAGGCCGGTGCCGTCAGCCGCAGCCTGCGCGAGGCGCGCAAACCAATGGCGCAGCTCGATTCGCAGCTGAGCGAAAAGCGCGGCGCGCTGGCCGCGCAAGCGAAGGCCTTGACTGAAGCGCAGCAGCAGGAAACGCTGCTCGAACAGGAAGGCAGCGCGCTGGCTTCGCGCCTGTCGCAAATTAACGGCAAGCTCAAGCCGCTCGAGGGTCTGCTCGAACAGAAGGAGCGCCTGCAAAAGCTGGCGGCCGATTCGGGCGCGGACATCGCGCAGGTGTCGATCGCGCTCGACGAGAAGGAAGGCGAGCTGGCGCGCCAGAAGCAGGCGCGCGACGCCGTCGCGGCCCGCATCGCGGGCGAGCAAGCCACTATCGCGGCGCTCGAAGGCAA
Organism: Pseudomonadota bacterium; assembly: GCA_040388555.1. Lineage (GTDB taxonomy): Bacteria > Pseudomonadota > Gammaproteobacteria > Burkholderiales > Burkholderiaceae_D > Telluria_A. The sequence continues at coordinate 74,675 of JAZKBP010000006.1, read as the reverse complement.
GACCGCGATGCTCGAGCCGGACAATGTGCGCGCCATGCGGCGCGCCCTGCGCGACGCCGGCATCGCACACGCGATGCTGTCCGATATCGTGGAAGTGACGGACGCCAAATGGCAGGGCGCGGTTGAGGGTGTGCTCGGCGGATACGCCTCGGTGGTGCTGCTCGAACGCGCCAAGGATGCGCCGGCCGCTTACCGCCTGGCCGAGCAGGAGCGCTATCGCCACTTCATCGTGCCCGAGTGCGTGAAAGCGCCGGTCTCGAAAGACGGCAGCTTGCTGTCGGTGGTGCGCTTCTCGAGCGAGGCGCCGTCCTGGTTGATCGAGCAGCTCGCGCGCATCGAGCGGGTCGACTCGGTGGAAGCCGGCTTCAAGCTGGGCAAGGACGAGGAATGGATCACGCCGGACGCCTACCACCGCGAACGGCGCGGCGGACGCTCGCTGTTCGTCGAAGCGGCGCGCTACCGTTTCGGCCAGGCTGGCCGCACCCAGCGCCTCGAAGCGCTGCAGCGTTCGCTGCCGGCGCTCGAAGCACAAGAAGACACGCTCACCCTGGCCATCAGCAAGCTCGCTGCGGAAGTGGGCGCGCTCAAGGCCCGCATCGCCGGCGTGGACGCGGCCAAGGAATTGACGGCCCGTCACGAGGAATTCGACGAAGCGCAGCGTAGCAGCGCCCCGCTCCGGGCCGAGCGCCTGGAGGTGGGATCGCGCCTGGGCGAATTGCAGTCGCTGACGAAAGCGGCCACGGTGACGCGCACCCGCGCCGACACCGTCTGGCAAAACGCACGCATGGCCTTGTCGGAGGCCGAGGCCGGCCTGCGCCTGGGCCACAAGCGCCAGATCGAGCAGCGCGCCGAGCATGCCAAGGCCTTGCTCGAACTGCGCCGCAACTGGCGCCATCTGCCGCGCAGCTGGCGCCGTCCGGCGCGCCGCGCGGCCCTGGTGGCGGAGCACCAGAATACGCACCAGGTTGACCTGCGCGTATCATCGCTCCAGCACAGCCTGGCGCGCGAGGACTGGGAGCTCGACGCCACCGTGATCGACCAGCACCACCGCCTCAATGAGCAGCTGCACGGGCGCCAAAGCGAGACCGACGAACGGCGCTATCAGAACAACCGCGCCATCGAGGCCACCGGCAACGCGCGCGGCGCCTACATCGAGCGCCTGCGCTACACGATCAAGACCTACAGCAAGAACATCAAGGAGCTGGGCGAATTGGCCGGCATCGACGTCCATTCCGACCCGGTGCGGCTGGAGAACGACGACGTGCAATTGGCGCAGGCCGGCTTGCACGTGCGCTTCAAGTTTGACGGCAAGGACCAGATTGGGATGAACGACGGTGAAGCGTCCGGCGGCCAGCAGGTGATGAAGTCGCTGGTGCTGTTGATCGGATTGCTCAAGTCGGAAGACGGCTCCGGCGGCTTCGTATTCATCGACGAACCGTTCGCCCACCTGGACATCCGCAACATCCAGCTGGTCGGCGAATTCCTCAAGAACACCGATGCGCAATACCTGATGACGACGCCGCTGACCCACAACACCGACGTCTACGACCCGTCCGAGCTGACCCTCATCACCAGCAAGAAGAAAAAGGAGATGCCGTGGGCGCAGCCGATCTTCGTGCTACAGCGGCGCACCGAGCCACCCGTCAAGGCGGCATAGACAGGACAACGAATTTTCGTTCTTCGAGGTCGCAAAAGGTGCTATGTGCGGACGTCAGCGAAACCGGGGTCAGTGTTTTTTTTCGCCGCTTTTTGGCGAAAATTACACTGACCCCGCTTTCGCGAGCCGAAGTCGCCAACGCCTCTCAGCGTGAAAAGCCTAAAGATCGAACGACCGCTCACCAGCACGCAGCTTGCGCCGCCAGCGCAGCAATCCCGCCGAATAGGTCCCAAAGTAAGCCGCCACCATGCTCACCGCCAGCGGCGTGAGCATGGTATCCATGAACTTGGGAGCCGGCAGACCGCTGCCCTGATTGACATAGGTCTCCGCCGCCAGATACATGAAGCGCGCCGCGAGCGCCATCGCCATCACCGTGCCCAGGCGGGCGTTGGGTTTGAAAAAGTAGCCGTTCGGCGTATCTTCGAAGCGGGTCAAGCGCAGCCCCCAGATGCCGTAGCCGACACCAACGGCGCTGCCCAGCGCGAACCAGCCCAGCGCCTCCGGCGTGCCGGCCAAGCCCGAGCCAAGCACGATCACGATGGTGAGCGCGACGATCATCCCCGTCCAGTGGCGCGATTCAAGCGAACGCTGGCGCGCCATCATGCCCTTCACGCGCAGGTACAAGCGCCACACCAGCAGTGGTGTGAGCAGGAGAAGGGCAATGGTCGACAGGTTCATGGGCGCTCGCTCGCTTTAAAGGCGAGATTGTAAGCCATTCGGCGAGCGCCCCGCGCGCATCGAGCTCAGATACCAACCAGGCCTTGCAGGCTGAGTTTGGTCGCGGTACCAATCACCTGCTCGTTGATCTTCGCAATGCTGCCGTCAGCGCCAATGCTATACGCGACAATCTTGTCGTCGCCCAGATAGTCGGCATACAGGAATTTGCCGTCCGCGCTGACCCAGGAGTCGCCCGAGACGCTGTTCACGCCGGGCAGCACGCCCGCCTCAATCGCCGCCTTCGCATTCAGCAGCGACAAGGTGCCGTTGGCAGCGACCGCATACGACGAAATGGTGCCGGCGCCATTGCCCACATAGGCGTATTTGCCACTTGGCGTGACGACCAGCCAGCACGGCGCCCCTTCGCCGCTGGGAACCGAGCCGATCAAGCTAAGCGCGCCGGCGTTGCTGAAGGTGTAGGAGGCGAGCGCCTTGCCCGCGATGTCGCTCGACAGGTAGACGGTGGGGGAGGAAAACGCGCCGGCAAAAGGCGTATTGATGCTGGCCGTGTTGGCGATGGGCGAGCCGAGCGTACCATTGGCGTTCATCGGATACGACACTACCGCGTTCGAGCTGGTGCCGTCGCTCACGACGATGAAGTTCGCGTCCGGCGACACCACCAGCTGGGTCGGCGTGGCTGCCAGCGGCAGCGCGTACAGGCCAAGCTGAGCCAACGCGCCATCGGCCTGCACGGCATAGGCGCCCACCTGGTTGGCGCCCGACTGGAACATCACGTACAAGAAACCGTTGCGATACGCCAGGCTGGTGGGCGTGGCGCCGAGTGTCTTGGTGACCTTTTTAAGCGTAAGGTCGCCGCTGGCCTGGTCGATCGAGAATACCGACACCGACGCGTCGCCAGCGTTGACGGCAAACAGCTGCGTCTTGTCGGTGCTAATGACGACGCTGTTCTGGCTCACCAGCGAATTGGGCACGGCGGCGCTGGCGCCGGGCTTGACGCCGCCAAGACCGGTACCGCCGGACGCGGCGCGGTTCTTGATGCTGATCGAGCCATCGGCGGCGCGCACCAGATGGACGATGCTGTTAGCCGTCTCATTGGTCTGCGCGTACAGCTGGTTAGCCAACGGCGCCGCTTGCACCACCGTCGGCGCCACTTGCGTGGCAGGGGTGTTCGAGCCGCCGCAGGCGGCGAGGGAGAGGGCGATGGCGGTCATGCAAAAGACGTTACGGGTTTGGCGGCCAAAGGCGGATGAATGGAAGGTCATGCTGTGCTCCAGATGTGAGGTTAAGGGTTGGGTGATGTCTGCGAGTGGCCACTCGAAAGTATTGTTCTGTCGAGCCGGCCGGGCATTCCTTACACTGAACCGAAAAAAACCAGCGATCCGTCGCAATTGACATTCGGGCAGCGATTGCGCACCATGCGAGATCCATTTCACTTCAGGACCGCCATGCGCCCACATTTCGCCATCGTTCCCATCGCGCTCGCGCTGCTTGCCGCCGCGCCCGCGGCATTGGCCGGCTACGAGCTGCCGCCGGCGCCGCTGCAAGCGATCGTCGACGCGCCGCGCGCGCCGCAACTGCTGCTCTCGCCCAAGCGCGATCTGGCGGCCATGGTGCAGTTGCCTTCCCTGCCAGGCATCGCCGAGGTGGCGCAGCCGGAACTGAAGCTCGCTGGACTGCGCATCAATCCACGCACCTATTCGGACAGCCGCTTCACGTTCGGCACCGCTCTGGCCATGCTCGACGTCGGTAGCGCTCAGGAGATCAAGCTGGCGGGCTTGCCGGCGGCGCTACGCCTGGCCGATTCGGCCTGGTCGCCGGACCAGCGCTACTTTGCGTTCAGCCACATCGCCAGCGCTGACAAGACGGGCGCCGGCGGCGTCGAACTGTGGCTGGTCGACGTGGCCAAGCGCAGCGCGCACCGGCTGCTGGCACAGCCGCTGTCGTCGGTGTACGGCACGGGCTTCCATTGGATGCCTGATTCGAAAGCCTTGCTGGTGCAGCTCAAACCTGCGGCGCTGGGCAAGGCGCCGCACGGCAGCTTCGTCCCCAGCGGCCCGAATGCGCAAGATAGCCAGCCGGGCGCTGGAGCGCGTCAGTTACGCACCTATCCAGACCTGTTGAAGAACGCCGACGACGCGGCCCTGTTCGAACATTACGCCACGGTGCAGCTGGCGCTGGTGGACCTGGCCGGCAAGGCGCGCCCGATCGGCACTCCCGATCTGTACGCGCACGTTTCAATCGCACCGGACGGCAAGCATCTGCTCACGCAGTCGATCGAACGGCCATTCTCGTACGTGGTGCCGGAATCGAGCTTCGCGCACCGGGTCGAGGTGCGCGACCTGAGCGGGCGCGTGCTGCATCTGGTGGTGCGCCAGCCGCTGCGCGAGGGCTTGCCACCGGGCGCCGACGCGGTGCCGACCGGCGTGCGCGATGTGAGCTGGCGCGCCGACGCGCCGGCCACGCTGGTGTGGGCCGAGGCCCAGGACGGGGGCGATCCCGCCACGACGGCCACCGTGCGCGACACGGTCTTCATGCAGGCGGCGCCGTTTGCAGCCGCACCGGTGGCGCTGGCCAAACTGGGTACGCGCTTTGGTGGCATCGTGTGGGGGCGCGGCGATTTGGCGCTGCTGACCGAGCACTCGATCAAGACGCGCGCCGTCAAGCGTTGGCGCATCAACCCGGACGCGCCGGCGACGGCGCCGGAGCTGGCATTTTCATATTCGTCCGAAGACCGCTATCGCCTGCCCGGCACCGCCGTCACCCATCTTGACGCCGCCGGCCACGCGCGCCTGTTAATTGGCGCCGACGACAGCATCTATCTCGAATCGCGCGGCGCCTCGCCGCAGGGCGACCAGCCGCATCTTGACCGCTATAGCCTGCTGGAGAAAAAAGGCCAGCGCCTGTTCCAGAGCGCCGCGCCGTATTTCGAGAACGTGGTGGCGGTGCTGAACGACGATGCGACGCGTGTGCTGACCACGCGCGAGGCCCCCACCGAGCGCCCCAACTACTATGTGCGCGACCTGAATAAATCGGGCGACGCGCAATTGAGCGCGCTGACGCACTTCCCGCATCCGACCCCGCAGCTCAAGGATGTGCAAAAGGAGCAGATCCGCTACAAGCGCGCCGACGGCGTGGAACTGACCGGGACCTTGCTGCTGCCACCAGCCTACGACGCCAAGCGTGACGGGCCCTTGCCGCTGCTGATGTGGGCATATCCGCGTGAATTCGTCAGCGCCAGCGCGGCCAGCCAGACCACCGGTTCGCCATACCAGTTCAACGCCGTCAGTTATTGGGGACCGGCAGCCTTCCTGTCGATGGGGTATGCGGTATTGGACAATCCGAGCATGCCGATCGTGGGCGTCGACGGCAAGGAGCCGAACGACACCTATCTTCCGCAACTGGTGATGGATGCGCAGGCGGCGGTGGATGAAGTGGTGCGGCGCGGCGTGGCCGAACGCCACCGCATCGCCATCGGCGGGCATTCCTACGGCGCTTTCATGACGGCCAATCTGCTGGCGCACACGCGCCTGTTCCGCGCCGGTATCGCGCGCAGCGGTGCGTACAACCGCACGCTCACGCCGTTTGGCTTCCAGTCCGAGGAGCGCGCTTTCTGGAGCGCCAAGGAGGTCTACCAGACCATGTCGCCGTTTAATAGCGCGGAGCAGATCAAGGATGCGCTATTGATGATCCACGGCGAGCAGGACAACAACCCCGGCACCTTCCCGATCCAGAGCGAGCGCATGTTCCAGGCCGTCAAAGGCCTGGGCGGGACGGCGCGCCTGGTGATGCTGCCGAACGAAGCGCACGCCTACCGCGCGCGCGAATCGATCATGCAGATGCTCTATGAGACCAATGCCTGGCTCGACAAATACGTCAAGAACGCCAAGCCGTAAATGCCACCGAGTTGGGGTCAAAGTTTTTTTCGCGCAGCGAAAATTACTCTGACCCCAGCTCTGTGGCGCTAAGCGCCACCCAGCAGGTCGTGCTCGTTCAGCAGTGCGAACACGATTTCCGGGTTCTTGTCGAGGCAGCGGCGTACCGCCGCCGGCACCGCCTGGCGCGTCTTGCGGCACAGGCCGGGCAGCTCGAACAATTGGATGTTCAGCCCGCGCACGGTGCGCACTTCGTTGGGGCCTGGCGCGATATGCAACACCACGCCAAGCTGGGCTTGCAGGCGCTCCTGGATCTTCTTCAGTTCAGCCAAGCTGGCGATGCCCTCGATGCGTGCGAGCAAGCGCTTTTCTTCTTCTCGCGTCAAGCGCAACACGCGCGCGTCCGCTTGCGGATCCGAGAGCACGCGCTCGCGCTCACAGTTGCAGGCGCCCGGCGGGCATTCCGTGCGAATCGGGAATTGGACCTGTTGTAACATGGTGTACGCAGCTGGTTTGTTCAATGTTGCAAGAGCGTGGAGCGGATCACGCGAGTATCCACGGCGTGCCCGCCGCTGTCAAACGGATCCGGACCGGCGCCTGGTGCGCGCCGCCGATAGCGTGGCGGTCCGCGCAAATCCGCTGCACAGCCGGGCCGGCCGCGCAATTTTACACCAGCGGGTTCGCCCGAACGCGCGTATGCTCGATAGCTCGTCAAGGAGGCCACACCATGCAAGCCGCACGCATTCACGCGCACCGCGCGCCGGACCCAATGCCGATCGAAGAGCCCGCGCCCGAGCCGTTTCCAAATCCGCACCCGCACCACCCGCCGCTGCCATCGCCGCAGCAAGACCCGGTGCCGGACCATAATCCAAGCGCGCAGCCCGCTTAATCGAAGGACCAGGAATAGAGCAGGTCGAGCGCGCTGTTGGCGCCGGTCTGCAATTGCACGGTCACGCGCGGGTTGAGCTGATAACGCAGCTTGACCAGGCTGGTGGCGCTGCTGGCGCCTTGCTCGAAGCTCAGGTAGGCGCGCTGCGACAAGCGCTTGCCGACCGTGACCACCGTCGTTTCCACACCGCGCGCTTGCGCCAGTCCCAGTTCATCGACGCCGATGGTGCTGGCCAGGCGCGACTGGACGCCGTTGCCGCCGGCGCCGAGCAGGGCGCCGACGGCGGCGCTGTAGACGCCGAATTCCTGCCCGGCCGCCGTCTCGATGCCGTGCCCGAGCACCAGCCAGGCCAGCTTTTCACTGTTGGGCACCGCTGGCGTCGACACCAGCTTGGCCGATGGCGCCAGCGCGCTGCCGCGCACCTCGACGCCCGCTTCCACATTCGTCTCCGACAGCGCTTCGCCATCGGGCCGCTTGCGCAGCGCCAGGATGTTGAGCGCCGGGTTGTCGAGCGCGCCGCTGAAGTTGAGCTGGCCGCGTTCGATCTGCAGGCGCTGGCCATAGGCGGCATAAGTGCCGGTCACCACACGGATGCCGCCGACGGCGCGTGGCGGCCGGCGGTCGGCGCCATGCAGGTGCAGGGTGCCGGCCAGCTGCGCGTCCAGCCCCATGCCCTTGAGCTGGAATTGCGGTCCCAGGTCGATGTCCAGGTCGACCGTGAGCGGGCGTGACTTCGACGCCGGCTTGAGTGGCGCACCGGCCTTGCTCAGCACGATCACGTCGTCGCTCAAGGTCGGGCGGTCGAGCGGCGCCAGTTCGAACAGCGCGCGTTCGGCCAGCAGCTTGCCTTCGAGCGCGAAACGACTGGCGTCGCGGGTGAGGGTGCTTTGCCCGCTCACCACCAGGGTGCGGTCCGGGCGCGCCAGGATTTCCAGCTTGTCGAATCCGAGCTTGAATTGGGCGCTCGCCTCGCCGCCCGCGAAGCGCACCGCGCCGTCGGCCAGCGCATGGCCTTGCGGGCCGTCGAAGGCCAGCCGTTGCAGCAGTAATTGGTCGCCCGCCAACTGCGCGCGCAGCACGCCATTGCGCAGCTTGACGCCTTGTTCGGTCCAGCGCAGCGCCAACTGGTCGCCATTCATGCTGCCGTTCAGGACCGGTGCGCCGAAGGTGCCGGTGCCGTTCAATACCAGTTGCAGCGCGCCGTCGAGTTCCAGTCCCGGCTCGCCGCTCAAGGGCGCCAGCCACGCCACCGATGCCATGTTGGCGCTCGCGTTCAGGGTCAGCGCGCTGCCCGTTTCAAGATGTCCGTTGACGAGCTTGGCGTTGGCATCGAAGTGCGCGTGGCCGGCGCGGCTGCCATCCATCTCCACCTGCACGCGCAGCGCGCCGCCGACCACTTCGGCGCGCGCGTCAAACAGGCGCAGGCCGAGCGGCACCGGTACTTCGGCGCCAACGACGACGTCGCCGCCCTCGCGCACCAGGCGCAGCATGCCGGCGACGGCGGGCGTGGAGGCGCCACCCGCCGGCGCGTCCAAGTCGATCGACCAGCCGGCGCCGAGCGTGAGGTCGCCGCTCACGCTATCGCGCAGCGCGCTCGAAAACTGTTCCAGGTAGGTCAGCGGCACGCCGGTGGCGCTGCCGCGCGTGTTCCAGTGGGCGCCGTTCTTGTCGAACGATGCCAGCTTGACGGTCCCTTCCGGCAGTTTGATGTTCGCGGCGCCCAACGAGATCTGCTGCGGACGCGCCAGACCGGCCAGGCCGGCGCCGGACGCGGCGGCCAGGCGCAGCGCCAGCGGCGACTGCAGCGTGAATGGATACAGGCGCCCGCGGTTTTGCAGCGTGCCCACGGTGCCGCTCCAGCTGTCGGCCTTGAACGCTCCGCTGGCGTCGAGCACGGCGTCGTAGTCGTCGTTGCGCAGTTGCGCGTGCAGGGTGTGGGCCGCGCGCGTACCGCGTGTTTGCAGGTGCGCGCTGGCGAGCGCGCCGGAGACGCCGCTGTAGCCGTCGATATCGATGTCGGTGACCAGCGCGTCGGCGCCGCCGTGGCCGCCGCCCAGTTTGACGTTCGCGCGCAGCGTCCTGGCGTGGTGCGCATGCAGCGCCAGGTCGTGCGCATCGAGCGTGCCGCTGAGCGTGGGCGTTTCAAACGTGCCGGAAAAACTGCCGCTCCCGCGTAGCGTACCGCCGAACTGCGGTCCCAGCGCCGCCAGCGTATTGGCGTCGACGCGCCAATCGAGGCGTTCGCTGTCGGCGCCAAAGCCGCCGCGCGCGCTGACGCTGTTCTGGCCCAGATGTAAATCGATGTCCGCCTTGCCGGTGTGCGCGGCGCCGTAGGACAGCTTGGCGTAGCCCGATAGCGGCGCCGCCGCCAGGGTCGACGGCTGCAGCGTCAAGGCGCCATGCCAGTCGGCGCCGCTTTGGCCATCGGCGTCGAAGGCGGCGTTGACGCTGCCCGCCAGCGGCGCGCCGAACGCGGCGGGATTGATGCGCAGCGCGCCGCCGCTTAGTTTGAAGGCGAACGCGCGCTGCGGCGTGAGCCAGGCTTCGCCGCTGGCGTGGAGGGCGCCATCAGCGCCGCTGCGCGCCGGCGCCTTCCACCCCAGGCCCGCCGCGTCGAGTTCGAAACTGCTGCGCGGTGCCGCCACGCTGCCGCTGACGGTGCCGCGCGCGTGTGCGTTGCCGGCCAGCCCGGCGTCGAGCGCCGCCAGTTGCGGGGCGTCGATGCGCCAGGCCAGGGTCTCGCCGGCGCCGCCGAAGCCGCCGTGCAGTTCGACTGTGTTGGGGCCGAACGCGAAGGCGGCCGCCACCGCGCTCACCCGGTGCACGTCGGCGTGAAAACTGCCTTTGCCCGACAATGGCTGGCGCATGAAGGTGCTCGGCGCGACGGTCAGATCGGCTTGCATCTGCAGGGCCGGCGCCAGCGTGCCATGCGCGTTCAATTGCGCGCTGATGTCGGCCGGCGGATAGTCGCCCAGCGCCTGCGGGTTCAAGTGAGCGGTGCTGGCCTCGACCTTGAACGCGTGCGGCGCCGCCAGCGCGATTTGTCCGCGCAGCAGGGCGCTGGCCGCGCCGCTGGCCAGGCGCGCGCGTTCGAGCGTGAGCAGGCCGGCGCCAATGCCCGCTTGGGCCTCGATGCGCAAGCCGTCTTGCGCGAGTTCGACGCCCAGCGTGTGCTTGCCGGCGATGCTGGCGAACTTGAGCGCGCCGCCGATGCGGGTGCTGTGCAAGCGCGCGTGGATCGCTTTGAGGTCGATGCGCTCGGTGCGTAGCGTCAGCTCGGCGCGCAATGGGCTGCCTTCTTGCGCGTCGCTGCTGAGCTGGGCGCCGCCGTCGAGCTTGCCCGCCGCGCCAAGGTCGACCTCGATACGCGCGAGCTGCAAGGCCTTCAGCGCGCCGGACAGCTCGGCGTGAATAGCGCGCAGGGGCAAGCGCCGCTGGTCGAGCGTGCCGGCGCCGGCCGCGTTGCTGAGCGCGAGCTTGCCTTCGAGGTGCTCGCGCGCGTCCACGCTGGCCGACAGCTCAAGCGCCAGATCGGCGTGCGGCAGCGCCGCGCCGTAGTAGCTGGGGTCGATGCCGCTGGCGTGGAGCGCCAGCGTGCGCAGCGGCACTGCCTCGAATGGCGTGAACGCCAGCGCCGCCGTTCCCTTGGCGGGGCCGGCGTGGCCGCTCGCGCTCACGCTCAGCGCCGCCAGCGTGCCGCCGGCGCGCACCGCCAGCTGCGCCGGTGCCTTGCCCGCCAGGGTCAAGCTGGCGCTCGCATCCACGCTGAAAGGGCTGGTGCTGCCAATGCGCGCCTGCGCGCTGGCCAATCCCCACGCTGTGGTGGCGCTGGCCTCGCGCAGTTCCCACTTGGCGTCGTCGCCGGCCAGCTTGAAGCGCAGATTGTCGATCACGGTGTCAGCGCCGCCCGCGCTGATGGTCAGACGTTTGACGCTCGCTTGGCTGAGCGTGATGCGAAACGGCGGCGCCAGCGTTTCCGGCAGGGCTGGCGCGCTCGCTGAGGGGCCGGTGACGGCGATGTGCAGGACATCGGCGCGCAGCTCGCTGACCGCGATACCGGAGGAAAGTATCTGCCACGGCGACCAGCGCACCTCGACGTTTTCCAGCGTCACCGTGCGGCTCGGTCCGCGGTAGGCGATGTGCCCGAAATGCATGGCACCGACCATCGAGCCGGACACGCCGTCGACATCGACATGCCCGCCGCTCAGGTCGGCCAGTTTCTGGACCAGCGTTTGCAACGTCGCCTCGCGCCCTAGCCACCACCAGGCGCCGCCTAGCAGCGCGCCCAACACCACCAGCGTGCCAAGCAGACGGCGCGGCCAGCGGCGCGCGGCGCGCGCAGGTCCTGGTGCGCAAGCGGGAGCGGTTGGGGCGGCCATCAAAAGTTCAAGCCAAGTGAAAAGTGCAGCCGGTATTTGCGCACCGCGTGCCCATAGGCGGCATCGACATTGATCGGCCCGACCGGGCTGCGCCAGCGCAGGCCCACGCCGTAGCCGGATTTCGGCGCCAGCGCGCGGAACACGTCGCCGGCGTTGCCGGCGTCGTAGAAGACGGCGCCGCCCCAATTGGGCTTGAACCAGTGATCCAGTTCGGCGCTACCGACGAGCAGATAGCGCCCGCCGACGATGGCGCTGCCCTCTTGCACGCCGAGCTGCTGGTAGCCATAGCCGCGCACCGACTGGTCGCCGCCGGCGCGGAACAGGTAGGTGGCCGGCACCCCCGGCTTTTGGCGCGAGGCCAGGCCGCCCGCTTCCACCCGCAAGATCACCGTGTTGCTTGGGCCCAGCGGCTGGTAGCGCACCAGGCGCGCGCTGGCGCGCACGAAGGCTTGCTCGGTCAGCACCGGCAGCAGGGCGCCGCCCAACTGGGCGCTCACGGCATAGCCGCGCGCGGGCGCGAGCTGCGAATCGAGCTGGCGCAGCGTGATCGCGTACGTCAGCGGCAAGCTCTGGCTGATGCTGGCCAGCTGGCCGGTGACGCTCTTGCGCTCGTTCAGGTATTCAAGCGCAACGCTGCGTTCGAGCGCCGTGTCGCCCCAGGCGCGCCGCGCCGCCAGCGTCGACACGCTGGTGACTTCGCCGTTGATGTCGTTGCGCTCGAACGAGGTGCCGACGCTGTCGTTGTAAGCGGCCGCGTTGGTGGGCACGTAAAAGTCGACGTGCGCGTTCTGCTTCTTGGTTTCGACCGTGAGCGCGCTCTTCATACGCAAACCGAAGACGCTCAAGTCGTCAAAGCTGAGCTGGGCGCGGTTGCCGGTGTTGGTCGAATAGCCGACACCGGCGCTCACGTTCTTGCGTTTGTTCTCGCTCACATGCACCAGCAGCGGCAGTGTCACTTCCTGCGGCGCGGCGCCAGTCGGCATTGGCGTCTGGCCCGCCTGGCCAGGCGCGCGCTCCTGTTCCTGCCGTGCCTCCTGCGTTTGTTCCGATTCGTTGATCTGCTCGTCGACGATGGCGCTCATGTCGGCGCTGACGTCGACGTTGCTGAAGTAGCCCGTGTCTTGCAGGCGCGCCTGGAACGCTTGCAGCGCCGCTTCGCTGTAGTCGTCGCCGGGGCGCGGCGGCGCCAGGTTGGTGATCACCTGGGACGGGTAGCGCTGCAAGCCGTCGATGCGTAATTCGCCCAGGCGCACGGCCGGGCCGCTCGCTAGCACCACACGCAATGTGGCGGTGCGCGCGTCCGGATCGACCGTGGCGCTGGAGGCGGCGATGCGGGCGCGCGGATAGCGCATTTGCAGCAGACGGCGCAGCAGCAGGCGCTTGGCTTGCTCCCAGTCGGCCTGGCGGAACACGCGCCCGCTGCCCAGCGGCCAGAGCGCCTGCAGCGCCGGCTTTTCGCGCGCGGCGTTGGCGCCGGCCGCACCTTGCAGCACGATGTCGACCGCGACGACCCGCACCGCTTGGCCCGGCTCGACCGTCACCCGCACCAGCGGCGCGGCCGGGTCGCCCTCGAGGACGGCGCTCACCTGTGGGCTGTAATAGCCTTCGGTGGCGATCAAGGGGCGCGCTTGCGCGGGCGTGCTTTTCACCAGGCGCGCCAGCTGGGCGTAATCGAGGCGCGGGTTGCCGCGCCAGCGCATCAAGTCGAGGTTGGCGCTGAGCAACTGTTCGAGTGCCGCTGGCGCCTCGATTTTCACTGTATAGTGGATGCCCTGTGCCTGTGCCTGCGCCTGCGCCGGCGACGCGACCGTGGCCGCGCCCACCGCGACGGCGCAAACCGGTGCGGCCATTGCGGCAATTGCTTTCTGCGCCCGTTGTGCCAGAATTCGTGCAGGGCGCGCCGCGCGGCCGCAAGGTGGTGCGTGAAACATGTCGCTCCGTGGGAAAATGGCGCCAGTGGCCAATGGGGGTGAGCTTCGGTATCTGCCGCTATCTTACCGGATTGCTGAATTCGATGGCGAAGCGCAAAGATTGACGGGCTTATATGCAGCCCCGGTTTTACCTGACATGAAGATCAGACAATGAAAGACAAGCAGCACGCAGATGGCGCCCTGGTCCTGTTCAGCGGCGGCCAGGATTCCACCACTTGCCTGGCCTGGGCGCTGCAGCGCTACGCCCGCGTCGAGACGATCGGCTTCGACTATGGCCAGCGCCATGCGGTCGAGCTGACGGTGCGCCCGGCCGTGCTGGCCGGCTTGCGCGCGCTCGAGCCGGGCTGGGACGCGCGCCTGGGAATGGACCACATGATCGACCTGGGCCTGATTTCGCGCATCGCCGACACCGCCCTCACCAGCACGGTCGACATCGCGATGCAGGAAAACGGCTTGCCCAACACCTTCGTCCCGGGCCGCAATCTGCTGTTCATGACGGTGGCCGCCACCGTGGCTTACCGGCGCGGCTTGCGGGTGCTCGTTGGCGGCATGTGCGAGACCGATTTCTCGGGCTACCCGGACTGCCGCGACGACAGCATGAAAGCCTTGCAGGTGGCCTTGAACCTGGGGATGGACACCCGCATCTTGCTCGAGACACCGCTGATGTGGCTCGACAAGGCCCAGACTTGGGAATTGGCCGACGCCTGCGGCGGCGCGCCCCTGGTCGAATTGATACGCCAAGACACCCACACCTGCTACCTGGGCCAGCGCGGCACCCTGCACGACTGGGGCTATGGCTGCGGCACTTGCCCGGCGTGCGAATTGCGCGCGCGCGGCTACCGCCAATTTTCCGGCGCGGGAGCCTAAGGTATGCGCCTGGCCCTGTTGACCGACCTGCACGCCAACCGCGAGGCGCTCACCGCCTGCCTGGCGCACGCCGAGCAGCAAGGGGCGGACCGCTACGCCTTCACGGGCGACTTCGTCGGCTATGGCGCCGATCCCGGCTGGGTGGTCGATACCGTGATGAGCTACGTGGCGCGCGGCGCGTTCGCCGTGCAGGGCAACCACGACTATGCCGCCACCCGCGAGGCGCGTCCGCAAATGCACATGGAGGCGCGCGAAGTGATCGAATGGACGCGCTCCCAGCTCACGGCCGAGCAGGTTGGCTTCCTGGCCAATCTGCCGCTGGTGCAAGAGCACGGCAACATCCTGTTCGTGCACGCCAGCGCGCACAAGCCGATCGCGTGGGAATACGTGACCGGCACCGACGAGGCCGAGCGCAGCATCCGCGCCGCCACCCGCCACCGCATGGTGTTTTCCGGCCACGTGCACGCGCCGGCGCTGTACCGGCGCGCCGACGACGGGCGCATGGGCGGGCACAAGCCGCTGCCGGCGGTGGCCATCCCGCTCGCGCCCCAGCACCAGTACCTGGCCATTCCCGGCGCCTGCGGCCAGCCGCGCGACGGCAATCCGGCCGCCTGCTACGCCCTGTACGACGACATGCAGCGCAAACTGACGTTTTTCCGCGTCCCCTATGACAATGGCGCGGCGGCGCGCCGCGTGATCGCGGCCGGCTTGCCCATCGTGTTCGCGATGCGTCTGATCGAAGGCATCTAAACATTACTCGATTGCATCAAAAGCGCCGGTAACGTACTATCGATGTACGACCGAAGCCCAGCGGCAGGTTTCCTATGCCGACTGGAAGTGTGGCTGTCCTTCGAACCTTTCGGGACCACGCATCGCCATGGATGACAATCCTGCCAGCCGGCCAGCCGGCAAGCGCATCGCAGAATGGCTGGGACCACACGCGCTGGCCGCGCTGGTGCTGTGCCTGGGCCTGGGGCTGACCTACGGCTTGTGGCATAGCGCGCGCGCCGATGCGCAAGCGGACGTGCAAGCCGAATTCGACTTCCGGGCGCGCGAGCTGATGGCCAATCTGGACCAGCGCGTGAGCGGCTACGTGCAAGCCTTGCGCGGGGTGCAGGGCTTGTTCGCCGCCTCCACCGAAGTCACGCCCCAGGAATTTTCCTCCTACGTCGGCGCGCAAGACGTGAATGCCCACTATCCCGGCATCCTCGGGGTGGGCTATGTGGAACGGGTCGATGGCCCCGCGCGCGCGCGCCACGAGGCGGCCATGCGCGCGGCCGGGCGTAGCGCCTACGCCATCAGTCCGCCGGGCGAGCGCGCCATGTACGCCCCGGTGACCATGCTCGAGCCGGACAGCGTGGAAAACCGGCGCGTGATCGGGCGCGACCCGTATGCCGACGCCACGCGCCGGCGCGCCATCGACCAGGCCACCGACAGCGCCGAGTCGGCCATGTCGGACCCTTTGATCTTGATGCGCGACGCGCCGGGCGCGGTCCAGACCGGGGTGGCGGTGGTGCTGCCGCTGTACCGCCAGGGCGCGCCCCACGCCAGCGTGGCCGAGCGGCGCGCCCAAGTCAGTGGCTGGGTGTTCATGCTGTTCCATGTGGAAGACCTGATCGATGGCATGCGCGGCGCCCATCCGGACGAACTGGCGGTGAGCATCTTCAACGGCGACGGCACCCACGAGGCGGCGCGGGTGTCCGGGCAGGCCGGTGCGGTCGCGCCCGGCGCGATGCAGCGCGTGATGCCGATCACGGTGGCCAATCACCGCTGGACCGTCGAGGTCAAAGCCCGTCCCGCCTTCGTGGCCAAGTTCAGCACCGTCAAGCCGGGCGTGATCGCCGCCACCGGTCTGGCCGCCACCCTGGTGCTCACGCTGTTGACCTGGCTGCTGGCGCGTAGTCGCGCGGCCGCGCGCGCGGCCCTGTTCACGGCGCGCCAGCTCACCGCCGAACTCGAAGCCGGGCAGCAGCGCCTGGTGGCGCTGGCGGACGCGGCCCAGCGCTCCCAGACCATGTTGCGCAGCATCCTGGACTCGACCATCGATGGCATCCTGGTCGACGATGGCGGACACGGGGTGCTGGCGCTGAACCAGCGTTTTCGCGAGCTGTGGAGCGTGCCCGAGGCGCTCGAACTGGTCGGCGCCGACGAACGGCTGGTCGAGCACATGGTGGAGCAGTTGATGCATCCGGCGCCCTTCCTGTACAGCCGCACCCTGCAGCACCGCGACCTGGACGAGCACCGCGACTTGCTGCGCCTGAAGGATGGGCGCTTCTTCGAACAATTCACGCGCGCCGTGCTGCTGGGCGAAGACCAGGCGCGCCTGTGGTCGTTCCGCGACATCACCGAGCGCAAGCAGGTCGAGCAGCGCGAGCGCTCGCACCGCCACGTGCTCGAGATGCTCGGGCGCAGCGCGCCGCTGTACGCGATCCTGGAGGCGGTGGTGCTGGGGGTGGAGGCGACCAACCCGGGCATGCTGTGCAGCGTGATGATGCTCGACGGCGAAGGACGGCGCCTCTTGATGACGGCCGCCCCCAGCCTGCCCGAGCCGCTGCGCGAAGCCTTGCACGGCATGCCGATTGCGGACGGCGCCGGCTCGTGCGGGATGGCCGCGCTCGAATGCATGCGGGTGGTGGTGGACGACATCGCCGTCCATCCCTATTGGCGCGATCTGCGCGTGGTGGCGGGGGCGGCCGAGGTGGGCGCCTGCTGGTCCGAACCGATCCGCAGCACTGCCGGACGCCTCTTGGGCACGTTCGCGATTTATCATGGCCAGCCGGCCCATCCGAGCGCGGCGAATATCGTGCTCATCGAGCAGTCCGCGCAACTGGCCGGGGTGGCGATCGAGCAGTCGCAGGCGGCGCAGGCGCTGCGCGCCGGCGAGGAGCGTTTCCGCAGCCTGTACGACAACGCGCCGGTGGCCTTGTGGGAGCAGGATTGGTCGGCCGTGCGCGAAGCGGTGTCGCTGCTCGAGGACGAGGGCGTGGCCGACCTGGCCGCCTTCCTGAAAGCGCATCCGGAGCAGGTGCGGCGCATCGCCTCGCTGGTGCGCATCGTCGACTTGAACAGCGCCGCCCTGGCCCAGGTGGGCGCGCTCGACAAAGACTTGGCGCAACTGAGTCTGGCGCAAAACTTCGATGCGGCGGCCATGAACAGCTTCGCCGACGCGGTGGCGGCGCTGGCCGAGGGCGTCGTGCATTTCGCCTGCGAGAGCAGTTTCGTGCGCCTGGACGGGGTCGAGCGCCAGAATGAATTGACCTTGCTGGTCATGCCCGGTCACGCCTACACGCTCGACTTCGTGATTGTCACCACGCTCGACATCACCGAGCGCAAGCGCATGGATGCCGAACTGCTGATGCTCGCCACCACCGACTTCCTGACCGGCTTGCCGAACCGGCGCGAATTCATGGCGCGTCTGGAAGACGAGCTGGCGCGCCTGCAGCGCAATATGGACGAGAGCGCGGCGGTGTTGATGCTCGACATCGACCACTTCAAGCATGTCAACGACCACTACGGCCACGCCACCGGCGACGCCGTGCTGCGCCATATGGCTGGCTTGATGCGTTCGAGCCAGCGCAAGATCGACAAGCTGGGGCGGGTCGGCGGCGAGGAATTCGCCGTCTTGCTGCCAGGGGCCAGCGCCGAGGCGGCCGCCATCTACGCCGAGCGTCTGCGCCAGAGCGTGGCCGACACGCCGCTGGCGATCGACGGGCATTCGATCCGCGTCACCGTCAGCATCGGCATCGCCAGCATCCTGGCCAGCGACGCCAGCC
Organism: Pseudomonadota bacterium; assembly: GCA_040388555.1. Lineage (GTDB taxonomy): Bacteria > Pseudomonadota > Gammaproteobacteria > Burkholderiales > Burkholderiaceae_D > Telluria_A. The sequence continues at coordinate 56,629 of JAZKBP010000006.1, read as the reverse complement.
CGGACGCGGCCCTGATCCGTGCCGACAAGGCGCTGTACAGCGCCAAGGAAGCGGGGCGCAACCGGGTCGGCTTGCCCGACACGCGCGCCGCCTGAGCAAAAGAGCAAAAGAGCAAAAGGGACAGACCCCTGTTTAGAGGAAATGACGGCATTTCCTCTAAACAGGGGTCTGTCCCTTTTGCGCATAAAAAACCGGCAAGCGCCGGTTTTTTTTGTGCGCGACGCAAGCGCGTCGGCTCTCTCAGGCTGGCAAACCTTGCTGCGGCGCGGGGAGCGCGGCTTGGGCGCGGTTCTTGCGCGAACGCTTGACCATGAACCAGATGATGCCGGCCGGGATCAAGAGGGGCAGCATCAGGGGCGACAGGGCCGCCATCCCGACCACGGCGGCCAGCGCCACCGCCACGATGGCCAGTACGCCCACCCCGGCCAGCACCACGCTCAGGATCACGGTCACCAGGGCCACCACGATGGCGCCGACGAACAGGGCGAAGCCGCCAGCGAGCACGCCGAGCACGGCGCCGAAGGGGCCGTCGACGTCCTGCCCATCCCACTGGACATGCATGTCGGACGGGCTCAGGTAGGCGCCCCAGATGAACATGGCGGTCAGGAGCAGGAAGATTGGGAGCAAGAATTTTTTCATTTTGGGGCCTCGTGGTGTCAGGGATTGTGTTCCGGTACGCTTGCACTGTAGCGAGCGCGGCGCGCCACTGCCAGCAGCTTGCGACAGAATGCATTTTTGACGGCTTGGGCGTGCAAAAGCGCCGACGAAGGTGTTGGATAAGTCCAGGCTAAGTCAAGCTTGAAAAAATGATTTGATTGCCTATACTGAATGCCTACGCAGGGGGTAACATGCAATTCTACGAACGCAGCGGTGGGGGGCAAAAAGGTCCGCCGTCGGCACCGCCAACCATTCCACCGATTATCATCAATCCCTTCAGCTACCGGATGCCGGAGCCTGCCATCGATCCGCGCGTGACCCCGCTGGGGCCGCCGGTGATGCCACCGCGCCATCCCGCCGTGCATCGTTGCATGGCGTGATGCTGGTACGGCGTGGGGCCACCCGCGCGCCGGATTATTCTTGCATCGTCTACAATACGGGTATGTTTCACCATCCTGGTGACACCCGTATGAATGCCAGCGATGACGTCCACCCCCCCTTTGCACACCACTCCTGAATTTTCCGACGACACGCCAGACGCACCGCTGGTGCAAGAGGCGCGCCGCTGGCAGGGCAATGGCTGGACCGCGCAAGTGATCAAGAACGACGATGACGAAGGCTGGGCTGTCGCCATGATCAAGGACGGGGAGCCGGAGCCAGCCCTGGTCGGCCCCTGGACCATGGGGCGCGACAAGAAAAACCCCAAGCCGCTCGACGCGCCCGCTTTCCACACCCTGGTCAAGACCGCCAGCGAGGTGTTGCGGCGCCATCAGCAGCAATTGCATGCGATGTTGCACAAGAGTACGGTGGTGGCGACGGACGCGATGCAAATCAAGGTCACGCTCGACATCGTGCCGGACGAAGACCATCCCTACGCCTTGCTCACGGCGCTAGACGCGGGCGGTGACGCGCTGGCGCAGGTGCGGGTGGCGGCCAGTTTCAAGCTCTCGCCGGGCAGCGCGGCCGATTGGGTCGAGAGCGGCTACCGCACGCCGAATTGAAGCGCGGGCTGGCGCGCTCTGAGCGCGCCGGCTCCTTCCAACTGTCCCGATACCCATAGGCGTGCGCACGCAGCCCAGGGCATGCCCGTCGCGTCCCTCGCTGCGCGCCGTTTGCGCTGGCGCAAACCCGGCAGGGCCGCTGCTGCCTACCATGAGGCTGGACGCGTAGCGCGTCCGCAGGGCGCCAGCGCCTTGCCCCGCTCTCGCGCCCGCGGGCGAATCTCGCCGGAAAGCGCAGCGCCTTCGTTCCGGTCCTCGATCATGAATTTGCAATGTGTGCGTGGCCGCGCCCGCGGCTGGCTCCTCAAGGCGTCGGCGCCGCCCTCCGGTGCCCGCTGGCAGCTAGTTGCCTGGTTCGCCCTGGCGCTGTTGCTACTGCCCACCTTGCCTGCGCGGGCGGCCTGGAACGCCCAGGCCGACACCGTGCGCGCGCACCGCACCTGGATCTACACACCGGCGAGCACGCTGGCGGGCGGGCGGCGCGGCTTGCTGATCGTGCTGCACGGCTGCGTGCAAGGTATCGACGAGCTCAAGCAATTCGGGGGATTCGAGGCGGGCGCGCAAGCGCTGGGCATGGTGGTGGCGCTGCCGGCCGTCGGCCAGCGCGTCTGGCAAGGTAGCGTGGCCGGCCAATGCTGGGATTACGACCGCGCGCTCGATGCCCAGGGCAATCTTGCCGACATCATCGCCTTGGCCGAAACGCTCAAGGGGCGCGCCGCGCTCGACATCGATCCCCGCCATGTCTATGTGGCCGGTTTGTCGGCGGGCGGCGCGCTGGCGCTGGCGCTCGCATGCCAGGCGCCGGACCTGTTTGCCGGGGTGGCGGCGCTGGCCGGCCCATCCGTGGGCAGCAGCCAGGACCTGGCCTTGAACGAGGCTTACCTGATTCCCTCCACCAACGTCGCGCAAGCGGTCGCGCAGTGCCGGGAGCTGGCCGGCGCGGCCTTGCCGGCACTGTCGAGCCAGGTGGCCAATGTTGGCTTTGGCGACATGGACATGGATGGCGGCGCGGCGCGTTATCCATTTTTTCTGCTGTCGAGTGAAGGGCGCCTGGCCCATGCCGGGCAAATTTCACTGGTCAGCGCGCGTTGGAGCCGCGACAACGCGGCGGCCCTGCAACAGCTCTACGGCACGGGCGCGCTGGGGCCGGCGCATGCCGTGCAGGATGGCTGGGCGAGCGAGCAAGTGGCCACGCGCGGCGCGCAGGCGCGCCTGGCCTTGCTGGTGGTGCGCGGCGTCGGCCATGCCTGGCCGGCCGGGACGGCGGGAGCGGCCGGCGCGATCGATGGGGCATCGGACGGGGCAATGGACGCGGGCGCGGCGGACCCGGCCCCCGGCTTGTGGATATCGCGGCAAGGGCTCGCGTATCCCGACTACTTGATGCGCTGGCTGGTGGCCAATAATCTGCGTGCGCGCCTGGGACCGGCGCCGCGCCTGAGCGTGGCGGCCAGCGTGGCCGGCGCGCGCGCGCTGCACGTCAGCGGTACGGCCGCGGTGCTGCCGGGCATGCCGGCGCAGCGCGCCCCGCGGCTCGACATCGCGCTGCGCGAGGCCGGCAGCGATCGCCTGCTGGCGCGCCATCTGGCGGTGGCGGCGGACGCGGGCGGGCGCTACAGCGACCGCTTTTCGGTGACGCAAGACGGCGCCTACGTAGTCGAGGTCGCCCTCGCGCGGGGCGGGCGCGGCGCCACCGTGCTGTCGGACCCGGTTCGGATCGGGCCGGCGCCCCCGCCAGCGCCGCCACCGTGCTTTAGCGACAGCAATGTCAATCACGTGCTGGCCGGCCGCGCCCAGCCCTGCCTGTTCGGCGAGGCGTGCGCGACGGGTTCGGGCGATCCCTTGGGCTGGCTCAATCTGTTCGTCGATAGTAGCGTGCAAGAAGATCGGCCCGGCTATTTCCGCCTTGGCGCCTGCCCCGCGCGCTAGTTGGCGCCCGCGGCGGCATTCCATCACGCAATCATCGTCTTTCCTGCTAGTATTTCCCTTGCACACCAGCAAAGGGATAATGATGGAAAGCCGCCTCGCCCGCCTCGAAACCGTCCAAACCATGTTGCTCGAGATCGGGCAGCTCTCGAGCACTTGCAGCGATATCGGCACCTTCGTGCAAGCGGTGCATCTGGCGCTCGGGCGCATCATGTACGCCGCCAACTTCTATGTGGCCCTGTGCGACCGCGAGGAAGGCACGGTGCGCTTTGTGTATTTCGTCGACGAAGTGGACGACCCTTACGATCCGCAAGAACACGTGCGCCTCGCTTCGCCCGACCAGTCGCCCACGGCCTGGGTCATCATGAACCGCAAGCGCCTGACCATGAAGGGTGACGACCGCCTGGCGCGCAAGGACGACGGCAGCACCTGGGGGCGCGGCAGCACGGCCGAGCACTGGATGGGTTGCCCGCTACTCGACCAGCAACACCAGGCGCTGGGCGCCATCGTGATCCAAAGCTACGACAAGGAACACACCTACAGCGACGAAGACCAAGCCTTGTTCGACTTGATCGCCAATCACGTCTCGAACGCGCTGCAAGGCATCCAGAGCATGGACCGCCTCGAGCGCGCCGTGCAAGAGCGCACCGCTTCCTTGGCGCATGAAGTGTCGGAGCGGGTCCGCGCCGAAAAGCTGCAGCGCGCCCTGTATGAAATCGCCAATCTGTCGGCTTCGGCGGTGGATGCGCAAGCCTTGTCCGGGCATTTGCACAAGATCATCAGCGAATTGATCGTGGCCGAGAATTTCCTGGTCGCTCTGTACCACCCGGAAACGAAGGAAATCAGCATCCCGTATTTCGTCGACCAGAAAGACGCGCAAGCGCCGGTCACGCGCTTTCGCTACGGGGTGGGGATGAGCTCGTATGTGCTTGAGAGCCGCCAAGCGAGCTTGCACGACGCGCGCAGCTACGCCCAGCTGCTTGCCGAAGGCAAGATCACCGAGCCGCTGGGCAATGTCGACATCGCCAGCTGGATGGGGGCGCCAATGCTGGTGCACGAGCAGCCCTACGGCGTGATCATCGTGCAAAGCTACGATCCGGCCATCGTCTACACCCAGGCCGACCTGGATTTGCTCGCCTTCATGGCCAGCCACGTGGCGGTGGCGATTGCGCGCATGCAGGCCGACCGCGCCATGCGGCGCGCCAAGGAGCGGCTGGAAAAGCAAAACGCGGCCCTCAATTCGGCCCTGACCGCCTTGCAACAGGCGCAGTCCGAATTGGTGCGCCAGGAAAAGCTCGCTTCGCTGGGGCGCCTGGTGGCCGGGGTGGCGCATGAAATCAACACGCCGCTGGGCATCTGCGTCACCGCCACCAGCCACCTGGTGCAGGAACTCAAGCTCACGCGCGAGGAATTGGCGGCCGGCGAGATGACCGAAGAGAGCTTGCAGCAATTTCTCGACATCATAGACCAGTCGCTGCGCATCATGACCACCAACACCCAGCGCGCCGCCGCGCTGGTGCGCAGCTTCAAGCAAGTGGCGGTGGACCAGTCCTCCAACGATATCCGCAGCTTCAAGCTGCGCCATTATCTGGACGAAGTGTTGCTGTCGCTGCAGCCCAAGCTCAAGGGCCGCAAGGTCGAGATCGCGCTCGATTGCGACCCGGCCCTCATGCTCGAAAGCTTTCCCGGCGCGATTTCGCAAATCGTCACCAATATGGTCGTCAATTCATTGGTGCATGGCTTCGAGCATGAGGGCGAGGGCCGCATCGCGATCGCCGTCAAGGCCGAGGGCGAGGACATTGCGATGGAGTACAGCGACAATGGCGTGGGCATGGATGCCGACACGCTGGGCAAGTTGTTCGACCCCTTCTTCACCACCAAGCGCGGCCAGGGCGGCAGCGGCTTGGGCGCGCACATCCTGTACAACCTGGTGACGGGGCCGCTGGGCGGCAGCGTGAAAGTCGACAGCGTGCCGGGCCAGGGCTTGCATTACCACTTGCGCTTTCCGCGCGAGCGGCGGGTGGGCGCGGGCGCCGCGCCGGCGCAGGCGCAGGCGGTGAGCGCCGAGCTCGACGACAACGCCGAAGATTGAGGCCGGCGGGCGCCCCGTTCAGTCCGGGAAGCGGCTATTGATCTCGAGCGCGGCGTCGATGTTCTGGATCAGCAGCTCGACGTACACGGGATCGAGGTGGCTGCCCGACACTTCGCGCATATGGGCCAGCACTTCCTCCACCGGCCACGCATCCTTGTAGCAACGCTTGTGCATGAGCGCGTCGAACACGTCGGCCACCGCGACGATGCGCGCGTAGCGGTGGATGTTCTCGCCGGCCAAGCCTTGCGGATAGCCGCTGCCGTCGTACTTCTCGTGATGTTGGTGGGCGATCACGGCGGCGGCCTTCAAGATCGGGCGTTGCGAACCGTCCAGGATCGACATGCCCACGCTCGGGTGCAACTTCATCACTTCCCATTCCGGCTCGTTCAAACGGCCCGGCTTGAGCAAAACCGCGTCCGGCGTGGCGATCTTGCCGATGTCGTGCATCGGCGCGGCATGCTTGAGCACGGCGCGCTCGTCCTCGTCCATGCCGCTGGCGCCAGCGAGCATATAGCACACTTCGGACATGCGGCGCACATGGTTGCCCGCCTCGTTCGAGCGCGATTCGACCACGTCGCCCAGGCGCAGGATCAGCTCGGCCTGGGTGTCGGTGATTTCCTGGGTCAACAGGATATTGTCGAAGGCGATCGCCACGCCCGAGCAAAACACTTCGAGCAACTGGGCGTCGATGTCGGAAATTTCATGCACGCCCTTCAAGACCAAGAGCGAAGCCTTGCCGCTGCTGTTGGGGAAATAGCCGACATAGGTGTCGCCATGCAAATGCGAGATGCGGTTGCTGCGCGCATGGTCGAGCTGGGCAAGTAATTCCGGGCCGAGCGCCTCGACATCCTCGAGCTCGCCGATCTGGGCCAGCACTTCGTATTCTTGTTCGCCCGCGATCACGCTGGCGCCGCGCAAGCGCAGCAAGATGCTCTGTTCCAGGCGCAGCAGCGCCACCGCTTGCTGCAGCAAGCCGCTGGCGAAATCCTTCAAGTTGCGTTGCTGGAAAATATGGGCGGAGGCGGCGATCACGCGCTCCAAGCCTTCGCGATAATTGAGCTGGACCCGGCGCGCTTCTTCCACCTTCATGATGTCGCGGTAGGCGCGCAAGGCCGCGAAGGTGGTGGTGAATAGCTTGGTGCGGTCGAGCTCGGTCTTTTCCTTGTAATCGTTGATGTCGTAATTGACGATCACGCGTTCTTCCGGCGCCTGCCCCGGCTGCCCCGTGCGCAGCACGATGCGGGTGAATTGATTGTCCAGCTCTTCGCGCATCCAGCGCGCCACTTCCAGGCCGCTGTCTTCCTTTTCCATCACCACGTCGAGAAACACCAGCGCGATATCGTGCTCGCGCGCCAGCACTTCCTTCGCTTCGAGGCCGCTGTAAGCGTGCAGGAATGTCAAGGCGCGCCCGTCCAGACGGAAACGGTTGAGCGTCATCTTGGTGATGTCGTGGATGTCGGGCTCATCGTCGACAAGCAAGACCTTCCAAGGCGCTAACTTGGGCGTGGTGGATGACAAGAAAGACATGGTCGGGTTCCGGCATGAGGCGTCCCCATTTGCGGGGGCGCAAGGCTTCGATTGTAGACCGACATCTGCTCATTAACAACAAGCAATACAAAATGAGGGGGGCGCATGCCAACAAAGTTTTGCTGTCAAGACAAGGGCCGGATCGGGCCGCTGGACAGAAAAAACAATTCGATACAAACTTGTACCTTAACCAAGGGTGTAGGGGCGTATATTGAGAGCAATTCGTCCCTCCGGACGCCCGATCGCGCAAAGGAGTTCCCATGAAATCAATCACCACGAAGCTGGCGCTGGCGGCCTTGCTGGCCGCGTCGGCCAACGCCGCCATGGCGGGCGTGACCGTCACCTATGTGCAGCCTGAAAAATTCTCCGATGTGCCGCTCACAACGTTCGATCGCGACGAAGTGATCCGGCGCTTTAGCGAGCATTTCGCCTTGCTGGGGCGCACCCTGCCGGCCGGCCAGGAGCTGAGCATCGAGGTGCTCGACATCGACTTGGCGGGGCGCGCGCGCCCCAGCGGCATGAGGCCCGACTTGCGCGTCCTGCGCGGTGGCGCGGACTGGCCCGTCATGCATTTGCGCTGGCGTCTGGAACAGGGCGGCAAGCTGCTGCGCAGTGGCGACGAGACCATCAAGGATATGGCGTACATGAATCACGCCAACCACTACGCGAACGACGAAACGCTGCGCTACGAGAAGCAGATGATCGACGACTGGTTCAAGCACACCGTCTTGCCCCTGCAGCCAGGGTAAATACGGGGCGCCGGCCGCGCGCGCCAGCGCCGCTGGCGGCCCTGTTCGCTGATACGCGCAAGGGGCGCTTTTTTTCCGCTTATTTCCCCGCTATTTGCCCGCCTCTTTGGCCGTTTCTTTCGTCGCATCCTTGGCCGCATTGCGCGCGGCGTCCTTGCCGTGCTCGCGCCGCTCCATTACCTTCGCCATGCCGCCACCGACCTCCCGGACCGTGTAGTCAGCGGGCACCGTGAACAAGGCCGCGGCCGGTTCTGTGCGTTTGAGGCCGGCGAGCCGGTACACCGTCTCGCCGCTGCGCGGGTCGCTGTGCTTGGAGTACACGGTAATTTGCAGCTCCGGCGCAAACCAGGTCTCGTCGGACACCACGATGGCGTTCTTGTTGCCAATCGCGCCAGCGGGAATCTCATAGCTGCGCAGCTTGCCCTCGGCCTTGACGCCATCGAACTCGCGGCTGCCCAAATCCTTGCGGCTAGGCTTGGACGACCATTTGACGTCGCCAAAGGACGCACCCATCATCGGTCCCAATTGGGCTGCCAGGTCAGTCCCGGCGGCGCCGTCGGCCAGGCGAATTTGTACATCCTCTTGCGCGAGCTTGCCCGTGTCGCCATCGCCATGCTCGATGTGCTTCTCTACCTGCTTGACGATGAAGGTGTGGCCCTTGTCGCCTTCGCCTGCGTTCGAGTCAAGCAGGATGATCCTGCGCTCGGCCTTGCCATGCGCCGTCTCGCCGTCCTTGTCTGGCGTCGCCTGCGCGCCTGCGCGTCCCAAGTGCATTTGGAGCTTGAGCTTGGTGGCGCGCTTGTCGCGCGGATCGAGCATATAGTTCACTCCGGCCACGCTGTCGTCGATCACGACGTGGCGCACTTCACCCTTGGCATCGCGCACTTCCTGGCGCGTGCGTCCGGCGCTGTCGCGATAGCTCATCGAGCTGTTGGTGTGCGTGATTTGATTGCCGTCAGCCAGGGTTTGCAGTTTTTCCGAGATCACTTCGACCGAATACGGGGCGTTCTTGACGGGCTTGCCGTGCATCGGCGGCATGGCCGTGGCCATGCGGGCGGCCAGTTCCGGCAAGTCGCCCAGGGCCGCCAGGCGGGTGGCGTCGCCAATCACGATGCGCTTGCTGCTGGCACGCTCGCCGCCTTGCAATTTGGCGCCGTCGATCATGTCCGCGCCGTCGCCGCCATGGGTGACGATGATGCGTTCGATCTGTGGCCCTTCGTTGTCGGGCTCGGCGGCGAGGGCGGGGCAGCAGGCGCTGGCCAGCAAGGCGGCGTAGATCAGGCTTGGTGATTTCATCATATCCTCAGTGTGGTTAGTGTGTTGCGTGCGTGTTGCGTGAATTCTTGGGGCGTGCCGCCTATTCGCTGGCAACAAAGCGCAGCGCCAGCGTGTTGCCATCGGCGCCCACCAGCATTTCCGCGCGGACCATCTCGCCCGCATCTTCCGGCGCCACCGCCACGCCCAGCGCGGCCAGCGCGCTGCGCGGCACATCGGCGCGCACCATGCGGGGCGACGGTTCTTGCTCGATGCGCTCGCGCGAGGCCACAGCCACAAAGGCGCCTTCTTGCGCCACCTGGGGCGCCGCTGGCGCGCCCGGCTGCTCGGCGCGCGGCACCAGCACCAGCGCGGCCAGCGCGATCGCCAGCGCGCCACCGGCAGCGCGCCAAGGCAGCCGCGTCCAGCGCTGCGCCAGTCCTTGATGCCACGGCGCCGGGCGGTGCTGGCGCGCGAAAGCCGACATCAATTGCCGCTCCAGCCCGGGCGGCGTTTCCAGTTGCGCGGTCTCGGTACGCAAGGCGTCAAAGGCGCCGCGCAGCGGCCATGAATCCATTTGTTCGTCATTCATAGGGTCTGCCTCTTCGTGTTGCCCGCGCACGCAGCCGCGGGCGCGCCGCCGTCGCGCTGCGGGTCCAGCCGCCGGGCCAGCGCGGCGCGCCCGCGCGACAGGCGCGAACGCACGGTGCCGATTTCGACCTGGCAAATTTCAGCGATTTCCAAATAAGACAATTCGTGCATTTCATAAAGGATCAAGACATCCCGGTAGTGCGGCGCCAGCCGCGCCAGCGCTTGCCGTACTTGCTCGGCCATTTCGCCACTGAGCAGGCGTTCGAGCGGTTCGGCCTCCTCGCTGGCGATTTCGCCATCGGAGCCGGTGTCGTCCTCGTCCGCCTCGCCCGTCGGCGCCAAGCCAAGCAGGCGCAGGCGCGGTGCCTCGTGCTTGAGCAAGACATTGCGCGCCACGCCGAACAGGAAATGTTGCAACTGCCCCCGCAGTGGGTCGAACTTGAGTTGCCCGCTGATCAAAGCCATGAACACCTCTTGCACCACATCGGCGGCCGTGTCGCGCGAACCGCAGCGCAGCAAGGCGAACCGAAACAGCGGCCCTTGGTGGCGCCGGTACAGGGCCTGGAAGGCCGCAGCGGTCCCGGCGCGCATCTGGCGCAGCAAGTCGGTGTCGGAGGTGTCGGCTGAATTCGTCATGTCATGTCTTTTGTGGTATTCCCGCCAGACAAGGCAAAAGTTCCCATTATTTCGCGAACGGGCTGTTCGCAGACGGCGTGCAGGCTGGGAGCATGATAGCCGCTTCGCTGGCGCCAAGGTCGGGGCCATCCGGCGCGGCGCGCGCAAAGGAGGAGGGCGGGCGGCGTCTTAGCCCGGCACAACGCGATAGATGCCGGTCGTGGCCACCATATACAGCTCGCCTTGCGCGTCGGTGCCAAAGGACAGCACGCGGCCGATGGCGGGGATGGGCCAGTTGACCGGGGTGCCGGCCTTGCCGTCGCTAAAGGTGAAGCTTTTCAGGTAAGCCTTGCAATAGTCCGAGTAAAAATACTGTCCGCGCAAGCCCGGCATGGCCTTGCCGCGGTACACATAGCCGCCGATGATGGCGCAAGCATTGGCGCCGGCCGCGTCGTGCGGGTATTCGACGGCATTCGCACTGGCGCTGGGCGCGTGCATGCGCTCGAGCGCGATATTGCCGTCGAGGTCGGTAAAGCAAAGGAACAGGTAGCCGTTGGCGGCGAATTGCGGATGAAAGGCCAGCGACAGCAAGCCCCGTTCACCGTCGCTGCTGGTGCGGGCGCTGATGTCGATGAATGGCGTCGCCAACAGTGCGCCGTTTTGCACGATGCGCACCCGGCCGGCACGTTCGACAATGAACAGGCGCTGCGTGTCGCCCGGGGCTGCGAGCACGTAGATCGGGTCTTGTGCGCTGGCGCTGACCAGGCTCATCGCCAACGCCAACGCCGGTTGGGCCGCGCCGCCCAGACGCGCGCCCGCCATGGCCGCGCCGGCATCGCCACCGCCGCCACCGCACGCGGCCAGCGCGCCCTGGCTTAATCGAGGCGCACTGGCGTGTAGGTGACCGACGCCGACTGGATCTTGCCGTCGCGCACTTCGTAAATGGCTACTACCTCGGCGCTGCCCAGGCCTTCCGGATAATTCGCGCGCACCACTTCGTGGTCGACGACGATGCAACCCATGACCGTGCGTTGCAACAGCGTCGCGTGCAAGGCCGGGTCGGCGAAGCGCTGGGCCATGCGCTCGCGGATCGCTGGCGTGCCCTGGGCCAGTAATTGGGCCGGGTACAGGAATTGACAGGCATCGTCGGCGTACAGGGCGATCAGCGCGTCGATGTCGTGCTGGTTGTATGCGTCGAGATAACGCTCGACGACGGCGGCAGGTGAGGACGGATCGTGCATGGACTTCCTGTATCGGTGTAAAGGTGAGGAAAGGTTGGCAGCGCCTTAATTATTAGTCAATCCAGCTACCGCGATTCTCTCTGAAAGTAACAATTCAAAACTAAATTTGGGATTCGGTGGACGCCTTTCTGGCCTCACATAGGAGCGCGGCAAAATTAAATAAAGCGCATTACATGATTCTATACGGCAATTTTATGCCTACAATGAGTTCAGCGCAAATCATCCTGCATTCCCGTTCGTGACATTGTAACTGATTGTATTTGAACGGAAATTATTTATTTTTCAGGAGGTGGTGGTGCGCGCGTGGGTGCCGCGCGACAACTATGCGGGCCGCTCTGGCGGTGACGCGCTGGCCGGCGCTTCGCCGCCCTCCGGCTAGCGTTGTAAATGTTGCCTGAAACTGAAAATAAGTCTTGGCATTTCACAATTGGCCGTCAGCTTCTGTATGCTGGCAGCAGCGGCCGATGCAAGGCATGTGCTTAAGGTGAACTGGTTTGAACGATATTCGTATTCATTGAAAGGAAGCTTTCCATGCTTAACAATATTAAGATCAAGACGCTGATCATCGCCGCCTTGGGCCTGTCGGTGTTGATGATGCTGCTGGTGGGCGCGCTCGGTTTTTTCAGCGTCAAGAATACGGCCGCCATTTTGCAAGAGACCTCGCTCAAGGACATGCGGGTGAGCGCCTCGGTCGAGCGCATCCGCTTCAAGATGGAAGTGAACCGCAGCCAGATCCTGCAGGCGCTGCAGCACAATCCCGTGATGGAATGGGCCAAGCTGCACGACCATCCGCTCACGGTGCATTACAAAATCATCGGCGACACCAGCGCCGAGATCAAGACCTTGTGGAACGACTACCATGCCGGCATCGAGTCGGCGGCCGAGCGCGAGCTGGCCGACGAGTGGTATGCCAAGAGCGCCAGCCTGGGCACCACCCACATCGGCACGGCCAGCGCCGCCATCGAGCAAGAGAAGTGGGACGACGCCGAAGCGACGCTGATCAAGAACATCAACCCGAGCTACCGCATCTCGGATGCTTCCCTCAAGGCGCTCACCGAGCTGCTGGCCCAGCGCGCCAAGACCAACGGCGAAGGCGTGCACACCAAGATCAACGCCACCAGCTATGTGATGGGGGGCGCCATCTTGCTCGCCGCACTATTGAGTCTGGCACTGGGCGTGGTGCTGGTGCGTGGCATCATGGGGCCGCTGGCGCAGGCGATTGGCATCGCGCGGCGCGTGGCCCAGGGCGATTTGAGCGGCCATATCGACGCCAGTTCGAACAATGAAATCGGCCAGATGATCGAGGCGTTGCGCGACATGGACAAGAGCCTGGCGCATATCGTGCACGACGTGCGCAGCGCGGCCGACACCATCCACGCCGGGTCCGGCCAGATCGCCTCGGGCAATCTGGAACTGTCGGGCCGCACCGAACAGCAAGCCAGTTCGCTCGAGGAGACGGCATCCTCGATGGAGCAGCTGACCGGCACGGTGCGCCAGAACGGCGAGCACGCGGTGCAAGCGAACGAGCTGGCCCTGTCGGCGGCCGCGGTGGCGGGCAAGGGCGGCGCCGTGGTGTCGCAAGTGGTGGTGACTATGCACTCGATCAACGACTCGGCGCGCAAGATCGTCGACATCATCGGCGTCATCGACGGCATCGCCTTCCAGACCAATATCCTGGCGCTGAACGCGGCGGTGGAGGCGGCGCGCGCGGGCGAGCAGGGACGCGGCTTCGCGGTGGTGGCGGCCGAGGTGCGCAACCTGGCGCAGCGCTCGGCCGGCGCGGCCAAGGAAATCAAGAGCCTGATCGACGACTCGGTGGAAAAAGTGGCGCACGGTTCGCGCCTGGTGGACCAGGCCGGCGCGACGATGGAAGAGATCGTCGACAGCGTCAAGCGCGTCACCGACATCATGGGCGAGATCACGGTGGCCAGCCGCGAGCAAAGCGAGGGCATCGACCAGATCAACAGCGCCATCACCTTGATGGACGACGCCACCCAGCAAAACGCGGCCCTGGTCGAACAGGCGATGGCATCGGCCGACGCGCTCGAACAGCAGTCCAAGAGCCTGGTCGAACTGGTGAGCGTGTTCAAGCTGTCCGAGGCGCAGGAACGGGGCGCTCCACCAGCGGCCGTGCCCAAGCCTAAGGCCGCGGTGCGCGCGCTGCTGCCATCGAAAAAAGCCGCGCCCTTGAAGATCCGGCGCGCCGCCTAGCTTCGCAGCCGCGCCGCGCTGGCGCCGTGTGAGCGGCGCCGCTACCCGCTCTGTTATCAACGCCCTTTCATCAGACCGCGGGCCGGCCGCGCCATTGCCGTGCGCCGTCCGCAGCACAGCCAAGGAGAGACGATGAGCATCCCGTTTTCACCCCTGCACCATTCCTGCGCGCCGGCGGTGCTGGCGCTGGCCGACGGCAGCGTGTTCCACGGCCTGTCCATCGGCGCGTCCGGCCAGACCAGCGGCGAGCTTGTGTTCAACACCGCCATGACCGGCTACCAGGAGATCCTGACCGATCCGAGTTACAGCCGCCAGCTCGTCACGCTCACCTATCCGCACATCGGCAACACTGGCGTGAACCAGGAGGATGGCGAGTCGGAGCGCGCCCATGCCGCTGGCCTGATCGTGCGTAACCTGCCGCTGGCGCCGTCGAACTTTCGCGCCACCGCTACGCTGGCGAGCTGGCTGCGCGCGCAGAACGTGGTGGCCATCGCGGGCATCGACACCCGCAAGCTCACCCGCATCTTGCGCGAGGGCGGCGCGCAGGGCGGCGCCATCGTCACCGGCAGCGAGGCGGCGGAACAGGCGCTGGCGCTGGCGCGCGTCTTCCCCGGACTGGGCGGCATGGACCTGGCGCGCACCGTCAGCACGCGCGAGCCCTACGCTTGGAACGAGAGTGAGTGGGCACTCGGGGCCGGCTTCGGGCGCTGCGACTTCCCGCGCCGGCATGTGGTGGCCTTCGACTTCGGCGTCAAGCGCAATATCTTGCGCATGCTGGCCGAGCGCGGTTGCCGCATCACGGTACTGCCGGCCCAGGCCACGGCGGCGCAGGCGCTCGCGCTCGCACCCGACGGCATCTTCCTGTCGAACGGTCCGGGTGACCCGGCGCCGTGCGACTACGCGATCGCCGCCAGCCGCGAATTGATCGAGCGTGGCATCCCCACCTTTGGCATCTGCCTGGGGCACCAGATCATGGCGCTGGCCAGCGGCGCGGCCACCGTCAAGATGAAGTTCGGCCACCACGGCGCCAACCACCCGGTGCAGGACCTCGAGAGCGGCCAGGTGATGATCACCTCGCAGAACCATGGCTTCGCGGTCGATGCAGCCACGCTGCCGCAGAACTGCCGCGTCACCCACGTGTCCCTGTTCGACGGCTCGGTGCAAGGCCTGGCGCGGCGCGACAAGCCGGCCTTTTGTTTCCAGGGCCACCCGGAAGCGGCTCCCGGTCCGCACGACATCGCCGTCCTGTTCGATCGTTTCATCGCCTTGATGGAGGCCCAGCATGCCTAAACGCTCTGACCTGCACAGCATCCTGATCATCGGCGCCGGCCCCATCGTCATCGGGCAAGCCTGCGAATTCGATTATTCCGGCGCGCAGGCCTGCAAGGCCCTGCGCGAGGAAGGCTACAAGGTCATCCTGGTCAACAGTAATCCGGCCACCATCATGACCGACCCGGACATGGCCGACGTCACCTACATCGAGCCGATCACCTGGGAGGTGGTGGCGCACATCATCGCGCGCGAACGGCCGGACGCGCTGCTGCCGACCATGGGTGGACAGACCGCCTTGAACTGCGCGCTCGAGCTGCACCGCCACGGCGTGCTGGCCGAGCATGGCGTGGAGCTGATCGGCGCCACGCCGCAGGCGATCGACATGGCCGAGGACCGCGCCCAGTTCAAGGCCGCGATGCAGCGCATCGGCCTCGCTTGCGCGCGCTCTGGCGTGGCGCACACGCTGGCCCAGGCTTGGCGCGAGCAGCAGGAACTGGGTTTCCCCGTCGTCATCCGGCCGTCCTTCACGATGGGCGGCAGCGGCGGCGGCATCGCCTACGACGCTGAACAGTTCCACGCGATCTGCACGCGTGGGCTCGAGCTCTCGCCCACGTCCGAATTGCTGATCGAGGAATCCCTGATCGGCTGGAAGGAATTCGAGATGGAGGTGGTGCGCGACAAGAAGGACAACTGCATCATCGTGTGTTCGATCGAGAACCTGGACCCGATGGGCGTGCACACCGGTGACTCGATCACGGTGGCGCCGGCCCAGACCCTCACCGACCGCGAATACCAGATCATGCGCAACGCGTCGCTGGCGGTGCTGCGCGAGATTGGCGTCGACACCGGCGGCTCGAACGTTCAGTTCGCGATCAATCCGTGCGACGGACGCATGATCGTCATCGAGATGAATCCGCGCGTGTCGCGCTCGTCGGCGCTGGCCTCGAAGGCGACCGGCTTTCCGATCGCGAAGGTGGCGGCCAAGCTGGCCGTCGGCTACACGCTCGACGAATTGCGCAACGAAATCACCGGCGGCGCCACGCCGTGCTCGTTCGAGCCCGCGATCGACTATGTGGTGACCAAGATCCCGCGCTTCGCATTCGAGAAGTTCCCGAGCGCCGACGCGCACCTGACGACCCAGATGAAGTCGGTGGGCGAGGTGATGGCGATCGGACGCAGCTTCCAGGAATCGTTCCAAAAGGCCTTGCGCGGCCTGGAGGTGGGTGTCGATGGCTTGCGCCGTGGGCGCAGCGGCCACGCCGTGATCGATCAGGAGCTGCGCGCGCCGGGGCCGGAGCGCATCTGGTACGTGGGCGACGCGTTCGCGCAAGACTACAGCGTCGAACAGGTGCGGGCGGCCACCGGCATCGATCCCTGGTTCCTGCGCCAGATCCACGAACTGGTGCAGACCGAAAGCTGGCTGATGGAGCAATCGCTCGACGCGCTCGGGCGCGATGTCCTGTTCGACCTGAAGCAGCAGGGCTTTGGCGACCGCCGGCTGGCGTTTTTGCTGGAAGTGGACGAATCGGCGGTGCGGGCGCAGCGCCATGCGCTCGGCGTGCGGCCCGTGTACAAGCGCGTCGACACCTGCGGCGGCGAGTTTTCCAGTAACACCGCCTATCTGTACTCGAGCTACGACGGCGAATGCGAGGCGCGCCCGTCCGGACGCAAGAAGATCATGGTGCTGGGCGGCGGCCCGAACCGCATCGGCCAAGGCATCGAGTTCGATTATTGCTGCGTGCATGCGGCGCTGGCCCTGCGCGAAGACGGCATCGAGACCATCATGGTCAACTGTAATCCGGAGACCGTCTCCACCGATTTTGACACCTCCGACCGCCTGTACTTCGAATCGCTGACGCTCGAGGACGTGCTCGAGATCGTGCACCTGGAAAAGCCGGCTGGCGTGATCGTGCAGTACGGCGGCCAGACCCCGCTCAAGCTGGCGCTGGCCCTGGCAGCGGCCGGCGTGCCCGTCATCGGCACCGCGCCCGACATGATCGACGCGGCCGAGGACCGCGAGCGTTTCCAGCAGCTGCTGCGCAAGCTGGGCCTGCGTCAGCCGGAAAACCGCAGCGCGCGCACTCCCGAGGAGGCGCGCCGCCTGGCCGCCGAGATCGGTTATCCGCTGGTGGTGCGGCCCTCCTACGTGCTGGGCGGACGGGCCATGGAAATCGTGGAGGAGCCGGTCGAACTGGAGCGCTACATGCGCGAGGCCGTCAGTGTCTCGCACGAGTCGCCCGTCTTGCTCGACCGCTTCCTGAACGACGCCATCGAAGTGGATGTCGATTGCGTGCGCGACGGCAGCCGCACCTTCATCGGCGGCGTGATGGAGCATGTGGAACAGGCGGGCGTGCATTCGGGCGACTCGGCCTGCTCGCTGCCGCCGTATTCGCTGTCGGCCGACACGGTGCGCGAACTCGAGCGCCAAACCGCGCTGATGGCCGATGGACTGAACGTGGTTGGCTTGATGAATGTGCAGTTCGCGATTCAGCAGCACAAGGTTGACGGCCGCATGCAGGATGTGATTTACGTGTTGGAGGTTAATCCGCGCGCCTCGCGCACCGTACCCTTCGTGTCGAAGGCGAGCGGGCTGGCGCTGGCCAAGATCGGCGCGCGCTGCATGGCCGGCCAATCGCTCGACGCGCAAGGCATCGGCGCGCCGGCCCAGCCGCGCTACTTCAGTGTCAAGGAGGCGGTGTTCCCGTTCGCGAAATTCCCGGGCGTCGACACCTTGCTGGGGCCGGAGATGAAATCGACCGGCGAGGTAATGGGCGTTGGCCGCACCTTCGGCGAAGCGTACTACAAGGCGCAGCTGGGTGCGGGCGTGCGCCTGCCGCGCGCCGGCACGGTGTACCTGCGCGTCAAGCGCGGCGACCAGGCGCGCGCGGTGGCGGCGGCGCGCCAGTTGCACGCGCGCGGATTTTCTCTCTGCGCCAGCACAATCACGGCCACCATCATCAACGCGGCGGAAATACCGGTGACGATGATCGAGGATGCGCAAGTGCTCGAGCGGATGGCCGCGCGCACGCTCGCCATGGTGATTTTGACAGTCGACGAAAAACGCGGCGCCATCATGGCGTCGCGCCCTTTGCGCGTGGCCGCCCTCAAGGCCGGTATTCCCTTCTACACGACCATGGCCGGAGCCGAAGCCGCCATCGAAGCGCTCGCACACTGCGACAGCTTCGCCTTGTACAGCCTGCAGGAGCAGCACGCGGTGCGCGCCCTTGCCGTGCCGGCGCATGCACGCGCGGTGCCGCAACCGGCCGATCTGGCGGCCGCCGCGATCGTGCTGGACCGGCGCCGCAGCCGGCGCGCCGAACGCCAGATCGGCCGGGCGCCGCTCAAGGTCTTCATCCGTCAGCCGTTCACGGAATCGGACCAGGAGCAGCAGCGCCTCATCGCCGACATCTTGCTGTTGATCGACAGCGCCAACGGCGCGCCCTACACCTTCGACTACCTCACCGGCGTCAAGGCCGAGAGTGCGCAGACATTCAAGAAGTCATTCGAGAGCGAAACCGGACGAGCGTTCACGCCGAAGAACTTCCGCGAACATCGCCTGGGCTTGCTGGAACAGGCCGAGGTGTTCATCAATATCCGGGTCGGCATGAGCGAGAGCAGCGCCTTCGAGCTGGGCTACCACATCTTCCGCGGCACTAAGGCGCCGATCCTGTTCCTGGTGTGGAAGCACGCGCCCATCAAGACCACCCTGCTGCGCGAGTTGGACGACCTGGCCGATATCACCTACCTCGAGTTCGAACACATCGACGACTTGCGCCGTGGCGTACACGCGTTTTTCAATGCCAAAGTGCTGGGAAGGGGCGCCTTGATGCCGCCGCAAGGCTTGCCCCTGAAGGCCGGGCAACTGCTGTAGCGGTGGCGCGCGCCTACTTGTCGGCGCTGGGCAGCACGTAGCCGCGCTCGCGAAACAGCGCCAGGCAGGCGTCGACGACGGCGCCGTCGTAGCGGATGGCGCGCCCGGATTCGATTTCGGCCAGGGCCTTGTCGATGCCCACCGAGGCGCGGTAGGGGCGGTGCGATCCCATCGCCTCGACCACGTCGGCCACCGCCAGGATGCGCGCTTCGAGCAGGATCGCGTCGCCTTGCAAACCTTGCGGATAGCCGCTGCCGTCGATCCGCTCGTGATGCTGCAGCACCATCTGCGCTATCGGCCAGGGAAACTTGATGTCCTTGAGGATGTCGTAGCCGACCTGCGGATGGGTGCAAATGAGCGCGTATTCGATAGCGCCCAGGCGCCCGGGCTTGCACAGGATTTCCGCCGGCACCCGGATCTTGCCAAGGTCGTGCACCACGCCCGCCATGTACAGCCCTTCGATCTGGTCGCTCGGCAGATTCATCTCGCGCGCGATCGCCACGGCCAGCTTGGCCACCCGCTTTTCGTGGCCGGCGGTGTAGGGGTCGCGCATCTCGAGCGTGGCGGCGATCGCCTGGATGCTGTCTTCCAGGTTGCGCTTGAGGCGGTGGGCGTCGCGCAAGTGCGTCTTCATGGTTTGTTCGTGCTGCAGGCGCATGCGCAAGGTGGCGATGCCGTAGGACAGGTCGCCAGCCAATTCGTCCAGCAGGTCGACTTCGCCCTCGTCGAAGGCGCCCGACTCTTGCGAATAGATCGATAGGGCGCCGATCACGCGCGCGCCGTCGAACAAGGGCAGGGCCGCGTTCGACGCGTACTTGCGTTCGAGCGCTGCCGTGCGCCATTTGGCGAAGTGTTCGTCGGAGCCGATGTCGTGGCAGATTTCGATCTTGCCGCTGCGGATGGCGCGCGCGGTGGGCTTTTGCCCGTTTGGGTTGTCGCCCCAGCTTTCGAAGGTGGCGTCGTTGAAATAGCCCGCCACCGTGCCGGCCCAGGCCACCGGTGTCAGGGTCTGGCATTCGTCCTGCTCGGGGTAGCCGACCGCCGCCATCCGGTAGCCGCCTTGTTCGACCAGCACCGCGCACACGGCGTCGAGCAGCTGCTGCTCGCTCACCGCGTGCACCAGCTCGCGGTTGACCGCGGACAGGGTTTGCAGCGCGCGGCTGGCGCGCGCGATCGCCGCCGCGTCCTGCTTGCGCTGGGTGATGTCGAGCGCCACGCCCATGCCATAGGATGGCTTGCCGGACTCGTCGAACATGACGTTGCTGTGCGTTTCAATCCAGTGGATCGAACCGTCCGGCCACATCACCCGGTATTCGAAGGTGGACGACTGGCCGCGTTCGCTGGCGTCGGAGAAGGCCTTGAGCAGTACGTGGCGGTCGTCCGGATGGACCAGCGCGAGCAGCTCGGTCGGAGTCTCGGGGCCGTCGCCGGCGGCCAGGCCGAACATCTTGCCCATGCCGTCGGAGAGGAAGAAGCGCGCTTTCGCGATGTCCCAGTTCCAGGCCCCCATATTGGCCGCGCTGGTGGCCATGCGCAGGCGCTCGCGGCTGTCGGTGAGCTGGGTTTCCGCCTTATGGCGCTCCGTGATGTCGTGCACCAGGGCCAGCACGCCGAAGAACTCGCCCTCCTTAGTGAGCAAGGGGGTGTTGTGCCATTCGCAGACGATGCTGCGGCCATCCTTGGTGAGGTTGCGGTTGACGCTGTGGGCCACGACATCGCCGTGGCGCAGGCGCTGTGCGATGTCTAGCACATGCGGCAAGGCCTCGCGCGGAACGATCAGGTCGAAGATGCGGCGCCCGACCGCTTCGCGCGCGCTGTAGCCGAACACGGCGACGGCGCCGCTATTCCAGATGGTGATGCAAAAATCCTCGTCGACGGCGATCGCCGGCACCGCCATGAAACCGAAGGCCTGCAGCAGCCAGCCCTGGTTCGACTCGTGGTGGCGCTTGAGGAAATCGCTGGCGAAGCCGGGAAGGGTGTGTTCGCAAGCGTTGGCGTCGTGCGACGACAGCAGCAGTGTGTCGCCCGGTGCGCATGCGGCCAGCAGCTTGGCGATCATTCTTATCCCCCACGCTGGTTCAAGAGCTCGACGATGGCTTTGGCGATCGGCGCGCATACGTCGATTTCATTGGTCGAATGGAGCACTGTGTTACAGCTGACGATGCGCTCGACCCCGGCGTGGTGCAGGGCCCCGTAGGCGTCGCCGGCGAACAGCGCGTGCACGGCGATGCATACGGGCGGGGGCAGGCGCGCCGCCTCGATCTGGATCGCGGCGGCGACCATGGTGCGCGCGGTCGAGACGATGTCGTCGACCAGCACCGGCGTGTGCCCGGCCCAACTGGCGACGTCCGGCACCGACACTTCGACGGCACGGTCACCGCTGCGTTTTTTCTCGAGGATGGTGTAGGGGCACTTGGCCAGGGCCGCCACTTCGGCCACCCATTGCGCGCTCTCGGCATCCGGGCCGACCAGCACCGGACGCACCACGTTGGCGCTGATCCAGGCCGCGATCAAGGGCGCCGCATGCACCACGCGGGTGGGGACGGTGTAAATGGCGGACAGGCTGGGGTGGCGGTGCAGGTGCGGATCGACCGTCACCAGGAAATCGCAGCAGCTCGAGACCAGGCGCGCGAAATGGGCGGACGTGACGCCGTCGCCGAAGCTAAAGTGCGCGTCTTGCCGCATATACGGCAGGTAGGGCACGACCAGGCCGACGCTGCGCGCGCCTAGCTCGCGTGCCACGCAGGCGGCCAGGTACAGGCCCATGAGCTTGGCGTCGGGCCGGTCCAGCGCGCACAGCATCAGCACGTCACGCCCGGCCACCGGCGTGATCAGGCGCGGACACGACTCGCCATCCGGGAAGTGGTGCATGTCGAGCTTGCCCGGGTCGCAGGGCAGGGCCCCCGCCAAGCGCTCGGCCAGGGCGTCATTGCCGGGAAGGGCAAATAGGATCGGTATCATCAGTTCAACTCCTGCAAAGCCACGATGTTTTCCTGCGCCTCGGCGTAGGCGCGCGCGTAGGCCAGCTCGCCCGGCGACTCGGCGTGGATCGTCATGCTCGGCTGCCCCGCCTCGAGCATGCTGCCGAGCGGCGCGTGGAACACGATGCCGGCCGCCGCCGCTTTCGGCGCGCCGGCCAGCTTGGCGATGGAAGCGAGGCGCCGGTTGTCGACCGCGACCACGCGGCCGCGATGCGGCGAGCAGATCACGTGGGTGTAGGGGGCAGTCGGCGGCGCGCGCATGCCGCCCTGGGCGTCGCAGATGGCTTGGAACTTGGCCCAGGCGGCGCCGCCGTCAAGGGTGGCGCGCGCCAGCGCGAGGCCGGCGCCGGACGCTGCCTTGCCGCCCAACTCGAGCACGTGGCCGGCCAGCGCAAGGGCGCGTTCGCGCAAATCCTGCGGCGCGTCCGGCGCGCCCTGCAGCACCGCCAGCACGTCGCGCGCCTCGAGCGCCGGACCGATGCCGCGTCCGACCGGTTGGCTGCCGTCCGTGACGACGGTGCGCACCGTGATGCCGAGCGCGCTGCCCACCGTTGTCAAGCGCTCGCCCAGCGCCGCCGCCGCTTCGGGCGAGCGGATCTTGGCGGTGCGCCCGACCGGCATGTCGATCACCACATGGGTCGAGCCGGCCGCGATTTTCTTCGATAGGACCGAGGCCACCAGCAAGCCGTCGCTGTCGAGGCCGAGCGGGCGCTCGACCCGGATCAAGAGGTCGTCGGCCGGGCTCAGGCTGACGGCGCCGCCCCAGGCGATGCAGCCGCCCTCGCGCGCCACCACGCGCCGGATCTGCTCGATCGACAGCGCCACCGGGGCCAGCGTTTCCATGGTGTCGGCGGTGCCGGCGGGCGAGGTGATGGCGCGCGAAGACGTCTTCGGGATCAACAAGCCGCAGGCCGCCACGATCGGCACCACCAAGAGCGTGGTGCGGTTGCCCGGCAAGCCGCCCACGCAATGCTTGTCGGCGACGGTGTCGCTGTCCCAGGACAGGCGCTGGCCGACGCCGATCATCGAACGCGTGAGCGCGATGGTTTCGGCCACGTCCATGCGCCCGCCCGAGCAGGCTGCGATCAGGGCCGCCATTTCGATGTCGCAGTAGCGCCCGTCGACGATGTCGCGCACCATCGCCTCGATGGCGTCGGGCGTGAAGGGGCGGCCGTAGATCTTGGCGCGCACCGCGGAGAAGGACTGCACCGGGACCGGATGGGCGATGCCGACCGGGTCGCCGTCAACGCCGCCGAGCGCGCGCCAGGCCGCCTCGGACAAGCCGACGTCGTGCAGCGAGAGGATGGTGGTGTGCACCACGTTGAGGGTGGCGATGATGTGGCGCTGGCCGCGCCACACTTCCACCCGCGATTGCGCCTCGAAGCCTTCCGACTTGCACACATGGCAGTCGCTGCGCATGTACACCACCGGCTCCTGGTAGGTGTCGATGCCCATGCGGCGCAGGCGCAAGCCGTTGATGGGCACGCCATGGCGTGGCGGCGCTGCCGCGATGCCATCCTCGCTCATGGCAGTTCGGCCTGTTCGAGGTAGGACGGCACGCGGCAATTCCAGCCCAGGCGCGCCTCGATGCGCTTGCGCAGCGCGTCGGCCGCTTCCGGCTCGCCGTGGGTGATGAAGGTGCGCTTGGGCGGCGTCTTGAAGTGCGATAGCCAGCTCAGGATCTCGTTGGCGTCGGCGTGGGCCGACAGATTGTCGATCTGCGCCACTTGCGCGCGCAAGGGGATGAACTCGCCGTGGATCTTGATTTCGTCGACGCCCGCCAGCATCGCCGCGCCGCGCGTGCCGCCGGCCTGGTAGCCGGCGAACAAGATGGTGTTGTGCGGGTCGGAGGCAAAGGCCTTCAAGTGGTGCAGCACGCGCCCGCCGGTGGCCATGCCGCTGGCGGCGATGATCACCATCGGCACGCGCCGCGCATTGAGGGCGATCGATTCTTCGACGCTGTTGACGACCTTCGCGGCATGGCACATCGCTTCGCACTGCTCGCGGTTGAGGCGGTGATCTTGGCGGTGGCGGTGGTAGATCTCGGTGGCGTCGACCGCCATCGGGCTGTTCAGGTACACCGGCAGCACGGCCGGTATGTCGCCGGACTGCTTGAGCAGGTGGATGTAGTACAGCAGTTCTTGCGCGCGCCCCACCGCGAACGAGGGAATGATGGTGACGCCGCCGCGGTTGGCGGTGTCGCGGATGATGCGTCCGAGCTGGGCGGCCGGATCGGCCGGCTCGTGGGTGCGGTTGCCGTAGGTCGACTCGATCACCAGGTAGTCGCTCTGCTCGACCAGGCTTGGCGCGACCATCAGCAAGTCGTGCGGGCGTCCCAGGTCGCCGGAGAAAGTGATGCTGCGCCCTTCGCTGTGGATCGCTACGATGGCCGCGCCCAGGATGTGGCCGGCCGGTAGCAGTTCGGCCGTCATGCCTTCGGCAGCCTGGAAACGCTTGGCGAATTTGACCGGTGAAAAGAATTTGAGCGCGTGTTCCGCGTCTTCCTGCGTGTACAGCGGCAACGCCGGCGCGTGCTTGGAATAATTGTGGCGGTTGGCGTAGTTCGCCTCTTCCTCGAGCAGGTGGGCGCTGTCGCGCAAGATGATCTTGCATAGCTCGAAGCTCGCCTCGCTGCAATAGATTTTGCCGCCAAAGCCATGCTTGACCAGCAGCGGCAGATAGCCGCAATGGTCGAGGTGGGCATGGGTCAGGACGACAGCGTCGATGTCGCGCGGGCGCACGGGCAAGTCTTCCCAGTTGCGCAGGCGGAGCTGCTTGTAGCCTTGGAACAGGCCGCAGTCGATCAGGATTTGGGCGGTGCCGCTGGTGAGCAGGTATTTGGACCCGGTCACGGTGGCGGTGGCGCCAAGGAATTGGATGCGCATGGGGACTCGCTTTCTTGATTCGGTCCCCCACTATGATTGGATGGAATCAAAAAAAAATTGCGCTAGATCAAAATATTGAGGAATATCAAATTCGCATATTAAAGCGATGGGCGCGTCTGTAACCGTGAGTCACAGCGGGTGTGCGAATGAAGGCGTGCGGGGGATGGCCGCCAGCCTGTGGCTGGCGGCGCCCTCACACCGATTTGAGGAAGGCGCGGATGCCGGCCAGTAGCATTTCGACCGCCATCGCCGTCAGGATCAAGCCCATCAGGCGCTCGAACGCGGTCATCACTTGCGGGCCGAGCGCGCGCTGCAGGCGTTCGGCCGACAGGAACACGGCCAGCCACACCAAGCCCACCGCGGTCAAGGCTGCCACATGCACCATCGCGTCGCTCAACTGGCGCGAAGAAAACAGCAACACCGTGGCCAGCGCCGACGGTCCGGCCAGGGCGGGAATGGCGAGCGGCACGATGAAGGGCTCGCCATGCCCGCCTTCCTCGCCCATCGCCCCGCCAGGTTGCGGAAACACCATGCGCAGCGCGATCAGGAACAGGATGACGCTGCCGCCGATGCGTAGCGAAATTTCCGACAGCTGCATCGCGGCCAGGAAGTGGCGCCCGAAGAACATAAACAGCAGCAAGACTACGAAGGCGATCGCGCATTCGCGCACCACCACGCGCCAGCGCCGCGCCTTCGGCACTTTTTCCAGCAGATTCACGAATAGCGGCACATTGCCGAAGGGATCGGTGACGAGCAGAAGCAGGATGAAGTTTTGGAAGAAGGTCTGCGTCATGGCCCGCCCCGTGCGTTAAAGTTGATCTGACTCAATAATACGCGTGCCGGCCGGCCCGCCAAGGGCTCCCTCGAGCAGGGCAGCCGCGATCGCCGCCGGGGTGACGGTGCGCCAGCGGCGCGGAATCAGGGGCCGCAAGCTGCGCGCGAGCTGCATGCTGACGTGTTCAAAGGGGCGGCGCTCGGCGCGCTCGGTATCGATCAGGGAGGGGCGCACGATGGTCAAGGCGGAAAAGCCGAGCGCGCCGATGGCCGCCTCGGTCTCGCCCTTGGTGCGCAGATACAGATTGCGCGAGCGCGCTTGCGCGCCCAGCGAGGACACCAGGGCGTAGCGGCGCGCGCCGCCGGCGTGCGCCAGTTGCGCCGCGCGCACTGGCATGTCGCGGTCGATGGCGACGAAACGGGCGTCCGAGCCGGCGATGCGGCGCGTGGTGCCGAGCGCGCAAATGACAGCATCGACCTGCCACCAGGGCGCTTGCGCCGGCAACTGTTCAAAATCAACAACAATATTCTGTAATTTGGGCGCCGGCGCCAGTGGGCGGCGTGTCAGGGCCACTACGAGCGCCACGCGCGCATCGGCCAGGGCCAGGGCGAGCACGGCGCTGCCGACCGCGCCTGTGGCGCCGAGCAACATCACTGTCTGGGGTGCTGGCGTTTTTTGCATGGTTTATCGTCCTGTGTCGCCACTTTGCCGTTGTGGCCATGGTAGCCGCTTTTAAATGCGGCGTGCAGCCGGGGCGATTGTTGCGATGCGACAAAAAGACGCAAAAATGCCCGCATACACCGGAGGGGGCGGCATACGCGGGCACACACTGCGAGGTCGATGACGCGGCGTGCGCGCCATCACGGGGAGCTGGGGGCAGCCCTCCGTTTTACAGCAGAACTTAAGCGGCGGCCTTGGTGCGGCGGGCAGCGCGCACTGGGGCTTTCTTGGCAGCTGCTTTTGGCGCTGCGCGACGCTTCACTGGTGCCGGAGGGGCGATTTTCACTGCCAGGTCGGACAGGTACTGGCTCACTTGGCCGGCCACGTCGGCGCTCACCAGAACGCCTTGTGCCAGGCGGGTGCGGCCTTGCTCTTGGGCTTGCGCCAGTTTCACTTGGGCGCTGCCCAGTGCTTCGATGGCGGAAGCGCGTACGGCACCGGCGAATTCGTTGTCGTTCAATTTTGCGGCGAGGGTGCTTGCGAAGGTCATGATTAACTCCTGAAATAATTAAAAATCGGTTGAAGGCGACACGTCATTTAGCTGAAGTGCGCTTGACGTGTTTCAAGACTACGTGGAAAAACTAGAGAAGTAATTCCAAAGTGCCCGAATAATCTAGAGGTTTAACTCAGGTCTGGAATGTTGTTGTTGCGGCGCAGCATTCTGCTAGAATCAGGGACTACATCAATTACCGGGCCGGCACATGAAACGCGTGATCTTCAATCAAAAGGGTGGAGTGGGAAAATCGACCATCGCGGTCAACCTGGCCGCCATCGCCGCGCAGCAGGGCAAGCGCACCTTGCTCATCGATATCGATCCGCAGTGCAATTCGAGCCGCTATGTGCTGGGCAGCGACGCGGGCGAGTTGGCGCCGACCATGGCCGCCTATTTCGAGCAAATGCTCGCCTTCACCGTGTTTCCCAAGCCGGCCGCCAGCTTCGTGCATCCGACCCCGTTCGAGAATTTGTCGATCATGGTGTGCCATCCGGAGATCGGCGACTTGCAGTCGAAACTCGAAGCGCGCCACAAGATCTACAAGCTGCGCGACACGCTCGACGAATTGTCCAAGGATTTCGACGAAATCTTCGTCGACACGCCGCCGGCCTATAACTTTTTCACGCAATCGGCCTTGATCGCGGCCGACCGCTGCTTGATTCCCTTCGATTGCGACGATTTCTCGCGCCAGGCGCTCTATACCCTGGTCAATAACGTCGACGAGATCAAGGCCGACCATAATCCCGGCCTGGAAATCGAAGGCATCGTCGTCAACCAGTTCCAGGCGCGCGCCAGTTTGCCGCAGCGCCTGGTCGACGAATTGGTGGCGGAAGGCTTGCCCGTGTTCGCCAGCAAATTGTCGAGCTCGATCCGCATCCGCGAATCGCATGAGCGCAGCTTGCCGATGGTCCACCTCGATGCCCGGCATAAGCTCACCGGCGAGTTCCTTGCGCTGTATCAGGAAATGCAGGCGACCAAGCTCGCGCCGAAAGCCCGCCAGCGCGCGCGCGCTTAAGCCGGTGCGCGCACGCCCTTCGCGTGCGCTGGAACGCGACGCCGTAGCGCTGCGCGCTAAGGCGTCGCAGTTAGCTTAATTCCTGCTAACGACGAAGACGGCCGTGTGGGTCGCGTCGGGGCTGTTGAGTTGGAATCCGAGTGTCGCCTTGCCCTCATTGACCGCTATCGGCGTGACGATGCCCACCAGTTGGCCGGACCAGCTGCACTTGCTGTCGCTGGTGCGTCCCTGGGGCTCGTAAATGCCGGTCGTGCCGTGCTGGGTCTTGGTCCCGGCGAAGGCGCAATCGGCGGCGGTCGCTGAAAACGCGCCATCTGCGCCGATTCTGAAATCGCTGACCAGCGCAAGCTGACGGTTAAATCCCGCGGTGCGCGTTTTTCCGCTGTAGCCGCCTGCCAGCGTGCTCAGGGGCATGGCATCGCCGTACAAGGTTTGCGCTGCCTTGCGTGCGGCTAGCGCCGCAGGCAATGGGCGGCGCGCCCATCATTTCCGTGCTTGGGCCGCTGTTGAGATGGCGTAAGAGTTTGTGGAAATGAAAACACCAAAGTTTCTCTCTTGAGCGAGCATCGCTGTTACACTTTTGAAGAACTTGAAACACGCCCGCACTCGACAAGTGAAAGCCCATGCTCAAGTACCTCGGCATTGATCGACCCCTTCTGTATGCCGCGCGCAAGCTGATGTATGGCTGGGTGCGCACCCAAGTGTTGCCGCAAGATGGGGCGGCGCTCGCCTTGACGCCGGATAAACCCGTCATCTATGTGTTGCAGCGGCGCTTCCTGTCGAACTTGCTGGTCTTGTCGCGCGAGGCGGAAACGCTGGGCTTGCCGCCCGCGCTCAAGTCCTTCGCCGGCGGCGCGATACGGGCGCCGCGCTCCTTCTTCTTCACTTCAAGGCCGGAACCGTGGTTCGGTTCCAAAAAACCGGCCCCGTCTGAATTCCTGCGCAAGCTCGTCGAAGGCGCTTGCCAGGATCCCGCTTTCGACGTCCAGCTGGTGCCAGTGAGCATATTGTGGGGCCGGGCACCGGACAAGGAAGACTCGTTCTGGCAATTGCTGTTTTCCGACGGCTGGGCCAAGCGCGGCAGCTTGCGCCAAATGTTCACGCTGCTGCTGCACGGACGCCAGACCCTGGTGCGCTTTAGCGAGCCGCTGTCGTTGCACGCCTTGATCGAGGACCGGCAAGACCCGGACTTGGCGCTGCGCAAAGTGGCGCGTGTGCTGCGCCGCCATTTCCGGCGCCAGCGCGAAATGACCATCGGCCCGGACTTGTCGCACCGGCGCACCCGCATCAATGCCTTGATGGAAGCGGGCGCGGTGCAGGCGGCCATCGAGGCCGAGGCGCAGGCGGCTGGCGGCGGGCCCAAGGCCGCGCTCAAGGCGCAGCAGGTCGCGCATGGGTATGCGATGGAAATCGCGGCCGATTATTCCTATCCGCTGGTGCGGATCGCCTCGCGTTTCCTGACCTGGCTGTGGACCCGCTTGTACGACGGGGTCGAGCTGTCCAATTTCGACACCGTCACCAGCGTCGCATCTGACCATGAAATTGTTTATCTGCCTTGCCACCGCAGTCATATCGATTATTTGCTGCTGTCGTATCTGGTGTTCAGCCACGGCTTGATGGTGCCGCATATCGCCGCCGGCGCCAATTTGAATCTGCCGGTGGTGGGCGGCATCTTGCGGCGCGGCGGCGCCTTTTTTCTGCGCCGTTCGTTCAAGGGCAATAAGGTGTATGCGGCGGTGTTCAATGAATACCTGCACATGATGATCACCAAGGGGTATCCGATCGAGTATTTCGTCGAAGGGGGGCGCAGCCGCACCGGACGCTTGCTCGCGCCCATGCCCGGGATGCTGGGGATGACGGTGCAAAGCTATTTGCGCGACGCCAGCCGGCCCATCGTGTTTTTGCCGGTGTATATCGGTTACGAAAAACTGTTTGAAGGGCGCACCTATGTGGGGGAGTTGATGGGGCGCCCGAAGAAGAAGGAATCCCTGCTCGACTTGCTGTTGACGGTGCGCGAGTTGAAGAAGAACTTTGGCAAGGTGCATGTCAATTTTGGCGAGCCGATCAAGCTGGCCGATATCCTGGGCGCGCACAATCCAGATTGGCGCAGCGCGCCGCACGAGCCGGACGTGCGCCCGCCGTGGGTGGTCGCCGGCGTCGAGCAGTTGATGCGCCAGATCGCCGTCAATATCAATGGCGCCGCCGTCATCAATCCCGTCAACCTGGTCAGTCTGGTGCTCTTGGGCACGCCGCGCCACGCGATGGATGCGCGCCAGCTCGAACGCCAGCTCGACGCGTGCCGGCAGTTGGCGCTGGCGCTGCCGTATTCGGCGCGCACCCAGTTGAGCGCGCTTGATGGCGCCGCCATGATTGCCTATTGCGAACAGCTCAAGCTATTGCAGCGGCAAGCGCATCCCTTGGGCGATATTCTGCATTTCTATCCCGACGATGCGGTGCTGTCGACGTATGCGCGCAATAATATTTTGCATCTGTATGCCTTGCCAGCCTTGATCGCTTTTCTGGTGTCGCACAATGCGCTCATGCGCAGGCCACAATTGCTGCGGCTGGCGCATACGGTCTATCCCTTCTTGCGCGCGGAATTGTTTTTGCGCTGGAGCGAGCGTGAATTGAATGAGGCGATTGATCAGCAATTGGGGGCGCTGGCCGCGCTGGGCTGGCTCGAGCATAGCGAGATCGGGGACAGCTATGCGGCGCCGGCGTTAAATAGCGACGAGTATGCGCAATTGTCCTTGCTGGGGCAGGCGATCCGGCCGACCTTGATGCGTTATTTTATAACTTTGGCGACTTTGACCCAGCATGGGTCGGGGACCATGACGCCGGCGGAACTCGAATCGCAATGCCATTTGCAGGCGCAGCGACTTTCGCTGCTGCGTGAATTTAATGCCCCGGAGTTTTTTGATAAGGTGATTTTCCGGACCTTTATCGATACCTTGAAGAAGACGGGGTATGCGCAGGTGGCGGAGGATGGGAGCATTCATTTTGACGAGCGGCTTGATGCGGCGGCCAGCGAGGCGCGCGCGATCTTGCCGCCGGATGTGCGACAGGCGGTGCTGCATATGACGCGTGTTGATGGGGTGGTGGAGAGGAAGCTGGCGAATGGCTGAAGCGGCGCTGGTGTTTTCTGGTCGGTGTTTTTGCGGCGCTGACTGCGGGCCGCGAAAGCGGGGTCAGAGAAATTTTCGCCAGCAAGCCGGCGAAAAAAATGGCTCGGCGCCCCCCTCACCCCGGTTTCGCTACGTTGTGGTTTTTCTAGCGATCGTATTTGGTCCAGAGCTCGCGCAGGCGGCCCGATTCTTCCATGTGGGCCAGCTCCGTTTCGATCAGCGCGTGCAGTTCTTGCGCGTGCGCGAATTTGCGCGAGACCCCGAAGCGGAAGGCGCCGGCCGGCCGTCCCGGTATCGGCGCCTTGCCGATGTCGGGATCGGATAGGTAATCCTTGCCGATCAGCGCGAATCCCTTCATCACGTTTTCATGCTCGACGAAGGCGCTGCAGCGGTCGATGTGTAACTTCGCGATCAGGGCGCCGAAGTCCTTGGTGCCGTCGTCCACTTCCCCCGGCGCGAAGCCGAAGGCGGCGTAGTTGTAGCCGAATATGCCGCAGATCCGGTATTTTTTCAAGTCGGCCACGGTCTTGACGTTCAAGCCGTTCGGGTGGTGGCGGCGCGAGTAATAATAGTAGGACGCCAGCGTGTAGTAGGGGCGCGAGAGCAGGAAGACCGCTTGCCGCTCCGGACTGGCCGACAGGTTGAGCACCATCTGGAAACGCTCGCCCAGCTGCGCCACCGCCAGGCAGCGCGCCCATGGAATCATGGTGATGCTGTGGACGATCTGGTGCCGGTTCAAGATGTCGCCGATCACATCGACGGCGAATCCGGTCACTTGTCCCGTTTTCTTGCCCTCGTGGCGCAGGAAATACGAATACGGCGGCCATTCGTTTTCATCCTCGCAAATCGCCACGGTATAGCCCGCGCTGGCCGCCGCGGCCGGCGCAGATAGCGCGCAGCACGCGGCCAGGCTGGCGACGCTGCCGGCCAGTGCCCTGGCGCCCCAGCGCGCCTTTTGCTTCATGGGCATGCGTTCCCGTGCGCGCTGCGTGCGCCCCTAGCCGCTGGCATTGCGCTGCGCCACGCTCTCGAGCTTGCGGTAGTCGGCGCTCTCGCGCACGGTGCGGATTGCGTTCCAGATCGCTTCGATCCGCTTCGGATTGCCTTCATAGGTTTTCTTGTTGATCAACAGGTGGAATGAGAAAGTGAAGAAGGGAAGCTTGGCCATCTCGACGCGCTCGCGGTAGCGCGGGTCCTTGCGCGCCATCTCCTCGGCCGAACGGCCCAGCAGCACGGCCACGTCGGCGCCACCGGCGGCCAGGATGCGTAAGCCTTCCTCGCCCGTCTTGATCGAATCGAGCACCTGTTCGCCACGCGCGCGCAGCACGTCCACCAACAGGTAGCCGCGCTGGGCCAACACGCCGCGCCCGGGATTGATGAAGGTCTTGCCGTCCCAGGCGGCGCCGCTGCCCACGCGCAGGTACACGATGGCTTGGTCTTCGTAGATGGCTTTGGCGTTGTCCGGCGCGCCCGAGGGCAGCATGGGCGGCAAAGTGAAGCTGCGCCGCTCAGGCGAATCGGCGGCCGAGACGATGCCGTCCATCACGCCATTGCGGGTCTCTTCGATGCAACGCTTCCACGGGCGCGGCACAATGAGGAAATGTTCGCCCGTTAGTTTCTCGACCCGCTTGAGCAAGTCGAAATTCAAGCCGCTGCCGTCGGGCATGCTCCAGGGCGCTTGTGGCGCATCCTCGAAGCAAAGCCTCAGGGGCGCTGACGTTGCGGCGTGCGCAAGCGGGCAGGCGAGGGCGGCGACGATGAGGGCGGACGGGACGAGACGCATGCAGGCTCCTAACTGCGATGACTATCTCATATTTTCCCGCGCGGTTGGGAAATGCGGAGCTATAGAGCGCAAACTTTTGTCCGGGCGGGATACGGACCGCTCGGTGAGCGGGGGCTCAGGCCGGCGGCGGCGCGGCGCTGGCGTCGGCGCGGCCCGCCATCCAGGTCAGCAGTTCGCGCCCGAGCACGCGGGTGCGCGCCGATTCCACCTGGCGCCGCTTGTAAGCCTCGTGGCTGGCCGGTCCCGTCAGGGTGCGGCTGTGGCTTTCCTTGTCCATCAGCTGGATTTCGTAGTCGAAATAAAAGGCGGAATCGTGGGCATGGTGGCTGCCCGCGAGGGCGTCCGGTTCGGCCGGCAAGTGGATCATCTTGCGCACCGTCACCTGAATACTGCTGAAACCGGCGCCGCTGTGCTCGTTGTCGGCGCGGGTTTGTGGATTCGAAATGGCCATCAATTCCTCGTCCATCGTTTGCAGCAAGGCCGTCGGGTATTCGCCGCTATGGTCGAGCATGTGGCGGTACTTGCTGAAAATTTGCTTGGCCGCGTCCAGGTCGAGCAAGGTGTTGCGCGTGCGCTGGGGTTCGATGTTGGTGATCGACAGCAAGTGGGCGCGCTGCAGCGTTTCAAGCGCGAGCAGGCATTCGAAACGGGTGCCGAAAATCATGCGCACGCCCAGGTGGTCGAAAATGTCGACCGCCAGGTAGGACGCTTTGTGCAAGAGCTTGAGCAAGATGCTGTTGCGTCCCTTATTGTGCTTGCGCTCGAAATGCAGCAGCGGCAGGCATAGTTCCCCGTCGCTGAGGAAATATTGATCGCCATCTTGGCGGATCACGGTGTCAAGCGTGGCGAACACTTGCTCGCGGATGGTGTTGAAGTGGCGCAGCTCGAGGTTGTTGTCGAGGTAAAAGATGGCGTGCATGACCTTGAGCACCGCGCACGACCACATGCGCAGTACGCAGGCGTGCTGGCCGTGCTGGGAAGCGTACACCAGCAACTGGATCGGGTCTTCCGGATGGCTCACGCTGTGCGGAATCAAGGCCGCTTGCTCGGGCTCGAGGAAGGAGGCGATGATGAAGTCGACCGCTTCGCGGTGGGCGCGGCGCACGATTTCGCAGGCGGCCGGTTCGTCCAGGTCGTAGCCGTACTCGCGCACGAACTCGCGCGCGTCGCGCATATTGCGCAGCGCCAGCGCGCTCAGATCGATCGCCGACTTGCCGCTGGCGATAGCGTTGAGGTAACCCCAATTCAGCGAAAACTTGCGCTCGGTGTCGAGCGTTGCCCGTACGTCCGTCATATTATTTTTTTGCCTACTTCCAAGGGAGTGAAGCTCACTTCTTATACCAGTATCGCAGCCAAAGTTGATGCGGTCAATCAATATGCCGTGCGCGCGGACTTACAAGCCGGGGACCGAATTGAGGGGGATTTGGTAAGCCTCGAAATAGTGGCGACGATATATTTTCTGCAAGGTCCCATCCTTCGTCATGTCGCCCATCGCCGCCTCGAAGCGCTTGATGTCGGCCAGGTGGGCCGATTTCTTGCTGATGCCGATGGCGCGCGGCACCGCCGTTTCCGAGCTGCGGTAAATGGCTTTTTCCACTTGCTCGCGCAAGTGCATTTGCGACAGGATCGCCTCGCCCTGGTCTTCGGAGGCGATGACCGTGTCCAGGCGTCCAAGCACCAGCTTGCGGAAGTTGGTGTTGATGTCGCGCGCGCCCACCTTGAGCAGTTCGTTCGCTTCCTCGAAGCGGGCGAAATTCATGGCGCCGTTTTTCACGCCCACGCGCAGGGTACGCAAGTCCTCGAATTTTTGGATGCGTGCGGCCATGCCCTTGCGCACATAAAACACCTTGTCCGAGCCACGCTCGCGGTAGGGCGTGTGCAGGAATTGGATGTACTGGGCGCGCTCGCCCGAATCCTGGATGCCGATGACGATGTCCGCTTCACCGTGTTCGAGCATGACGAGGCAGCGCTTCAAGGGACAGGGCACGATTTTCAGTGGCAAGTTCAGGCGGCGCGCCAGTTCGCGCACGATCTCGGTGTAGGCGCCGCCGTAGTTGTTGGCCGCGTCGACCGTTTTCCAGGGTTCCAATTCGCTGAAGGCGAACACCAGTTCTTGCGCGGCCCTGGCAGGCGCGCACAGGGCCAGCCCCAGCCAGAGCTGGGCAATGAGCAAGACGGTGCGCGCGCGAGAACTGGTCACTCGAATCGAATCCGGTTTTGTCCAAGATCGGGGATCGCCCGATGGCGATTGCGCTCAGTATAAGCGGCTTCGCGGGCAAGATCAGAATTTGCTGCTCAGGCGGGCGTACATATAGCGGCCCCGGATATCGTAGCTGTAAATATCGAAGTTGATCGGATTGTTCGCCGCCGAGGCCGGTGGCTGTTTGTCGAACAGGTTGTCAACGCCGATCGCCAGCGTGAATTTTCCGCCCGGCACAGTCCATCCCAGTTGAGCGTCCTGGTACACGATGGCCGCCACGCTGCCACCATTGACGGCGTTGTTTGGTATGTCGGCGCTCGCGCCGATGTAGCGCGCTTTCCAGCCGAGCGAGAAATCCGGCGCCAGGTAGCGCAGCGAGGCTTGCGCCTTCAAGCGCGGAAAGGTGGCGCGCGGCTGGTCCGACTTGCCGGCGCGCTCGTCGAGTAGCACGCTGCCGTCGGGCTGCGGCACGCTTGAACGGTAGGATTGAAGCCAGGCCAGGTCGAGCGCGCCATCGATCTTGCCGGTGCCGGCCTTGCGCCGGTAGCGCAGCGTGGCGTCGATGCCCGACACTTCGATGCGCGCCAGGTTCACCACCGCCTGCGTCAATTGCAGCACTTCGCCGGAAACGGCGCGGTGCAGCAGTTCGCAAAAGTTGCCGCTGTTGGCGCACGCTTGCAGGATCTGGGTGGCGCTCTGGGCTGCGATGGCATCGCGGATGGTGATCTGGAATTTGTCGGCCGTGAGGGTGAAGCCGGGTAGCGTGGGTGGCGCGATGGACAGGCCGACGCTCAGGCTGTCCGAGCTGTCGGGCTTCAGATTTCGGTTGCCGGAAACGAGGCCACGGATCAAGCCGCTGTGGAACTGGCTCTGATTGTAGCTGGCCGGCACGCCGGCGCAGCCGGGCAAGCTGGCGCCGCCACCGTTGCATGGGTCGACGGCCGGGAAGTCCGTTTGCCGCTGCCCCTGGTAAAGCTCGAGGATCGAGGGGGCGCGAAAGCCTTGCGCCCAGGTGCCGCGCAGCAGCACGGACGCGCTGGGCCGCAGCTGCAGGCCCAGCTTGGCGGTGGGTTTGCCGCCCACGGTGGAGTAACGCGAATAGCGCAGCGCGGCGTCCACTTGCACGGCGGGCGCGCCGTGTTGGCCGGCCAGCAGCGGCGCGTTCAATTCAAAGTAGGCTTCATGCAAGTCGTAGCTGCCGCGCGTGGGGTCGCGGCTTTGCGCGCTGGTGGGCGCTTGCGGCGTGCCCGCCACCAGCGGCAGCACGGTTGATAAGCTGGCGGCGAAGGCGTCCGGATCGTCGCGCGCAGATTCCTTGCGGTATTCGTAGCCGATGGCAAGGCCAAGCGGGCCGCCCGCCAATTCCAGCGGCGAGCTGGTGGCGTTGAGCGACAAGTCCGCCTGACTGCTGCTGTTGAAGTCGTGCGCGTTGTAGCGGATATAGTCGGCCATGGCCGGCGTGATGGGGCCGAAGATGTCGAGCGGCACGCAGCCAGTGGCGCATTGGGCGGACGGGCCAAGTGCGCGGTACACCTTCTCCAGGTTCACCTGGTTGAAGGCGTCGAAGGTGGCGCGATTGCTCGCATAGGAAAAAGTAGCGTCCCAGCGCCACTCGGCCAGCCAGTCGAGCCGGCCGTCCAGGCCAAGCAGGAGGCGCGCGGTGTCGACCTGTTGTTGGTTGTCGCGATTGCCCACTTCCACCGGCACCCGTTGGATGCGCAGGGAGGCGCCGGAAAAACCGAGCGCCTGCGCCGCCGGCACATTGGCGCTGCCGAAGGGATTGTAGAGCTGGTCCTTGGCGAGGCCGTAGCCATTGCTGCCGCGCAGGTCGAGCGAAAACGGGGCGAACAGCTGGCTCGAGCTGCGCGTGGTGTACAGCGCTTCGGCCTTGAGCGCGAGCTGTTCTCCCAACTGCCAGGCGGCGCGGCCGAACAAGGCGCCGCGCCGGCTGGGCCCGGTGGCGTAAATGCCTTGTACTTGGGTGTTGAAGTAGTCGTCCGGCAAACGCGCGACATGGAAGCTGTCGTCGGCCGCCGCGCCCGGACCGACTGCGCCGGCACCGGTGTTGCGCGTGATGGCGTTGGCCGCGTTCTGGGCGAAGCCGGCCGGCGTACCGAAGTAGGCGTTGTTGGACAAGCCAGGCAGCACGTACAAGCCGCGCGGGCTGGTCGGCGCCGCCGTCAGGGGCGCGAGCGCGGTGCGGGTGAGTTCGCGCGCGGCCGTGTCGATGGGCTGGCTGTCGTTGTAGCTGGCCGACAAGAACAGCGTGACGCCGTCCAGGCGCCGGCCCCAGTTGACGAAGCCATTCACGTTTTGATTGTCGCCGCGGCTGCTCTGGCCGACCCGCCAATCCGTTTCCACGCCCTCGAGCCGGGATTTGGTGTGGATATTGACGACGCCGGCGATGGCGTCGGCGCCGTAGATGGCGGAGGCGCCATCCTTGAGCACTTCGATGTGGTCGATCAGGGCCAGCGGAATGGTGTTGAGATCGACGAAATCGCGAAAGCCGCGCCCGCCGGTGGCGTTGACCCAGCGGTGGCCGTCCACCAGCACCAGGGTGCGGTTGCCGCTGCCCTCGGCGCTGCCCAGGTAGCGCAGGTTGATGGAACTGGCGCCAAAGGCCGTGCCCTGGGTGCCATTTGAATTGAGGCTTACCCCCACGCTGGGCAAGCTTTGCAGGAGATCGCCGGCCGAGGTGGGGGCGCTGAACTGGATGTCTTCGCGCGTCAGGGTGAGCATGGGGCCGACGCCGTCGGCGTCGCGCCGCGCGATGCGCGAACCGGTGACGACGATGACGTCGGCGCTTTGGGCAGCAGCGTCACCGCTTTGGGCGACAGCGTCGCCGCCGGCCAGCGCGCCGAGCGCGGCCGCCATCGCCGCTGGGAAAGCGAAACGCTTGAAGGTCGCATCCATCACGTCGCAGCCATCACTAATCCACCCTTGTTTGCCTGGTGTCGCTAGTTTGTCGCGGGAGGCGCCGCCGCAGCAGCGGGCGGCTTGCCTTCTAGTTAATGATATGCCACAAAATCCGCCCTTCGCAAGTTGTATATTGCCAATGTTTTTCTGCCGGATCGGGGCGGTGCGTGGGCGTGGCATGCATTTGATGCCATCCACGCTGGCGCCGTCTGCCCAGGCCATTTTTTGGCATTTGACAAGCCGCGCTAATGCCCGAATACTGGCAGGCTCATTCATTCACAGCAATGGCCGATACCCATGATTAAGTTATCCCATACGAGCCGCGCGGCCGTCCTGGCGCTCGCGCTGGGCGCCACCTTTTCCTGCGCCCACGCCGAAGCGGTGGCGAACGCCAAGCACGCGATCACGCACGAGGATGTGTGGCTGATGAAACGCGTGGGCGCGCCCGTCGCCAGTCCGGACGGCAAGTGGGCCGTGTTTTCCGTCACCGACCCCGCCTACGACAGCAAGGAACAGTGGTCCGATTTGTGGCTCAAGTCGCTGGTTGACGAGAACGCACCGCGCCGTTTGACGTTTTCAAAAAGCAGCGAAAGCGGCGCCGCCTGGTCGCCCGACGGCAAGCGGCTAGCCTTCGTGGCCAAGCGCGATGGCGACGATGTCGGCCAGATCTATGTGTTGAACCTGGCCAATGGCGGCGAGGCAGAACGCTGGACTACGCTCAGCCTGGGCGCGCGCCAGCCGAAGTGGAGCCCGGATGGCAGCCAATTGCTGTTCGTCAGTGAAGTGTTCCCCGGCAACACCGACGAGGCGGCGGTGGCGAAGTCGAGCAAGGAGCGCAAGGACAGGAAATCGAGCGCGCGCGCCTACGAAACCTTTCCCCCGCGCTTTTTCGACAAGTGGCTCGACGACAAGCAAGTGCGCCTGTTCGTGATGGATGCCAAGGCCGGCGCCAGCACGCGCGACTTGTTCGCCGGCACGCGCCTGGCCCAGATGCCGGGCTTCGGTGGCGAGCATAGCGACGACGGCCAGACGCTCGACGCCGTGTGGGCGCCGGACGGCAAAGCCATTGTATTTAGCGCCGCCACCAACCGCGATCAGTCCGCGCGCGCCTCCGTGCTCACGCAATTGTTTTCCGTGCCCGCGGGCGGCGGCGAACCGCGCCAACTGAGCAGCGACACGAACTCGTATTCGCAATTAAAATTCACGGCCGACGGCAAGACCTTGCTGTGCGGCGTGAGCGCCAACAGCAGCGGCAAGGTGTACGACTTGAATCACCTGGGCAGTTTCGCCTGGCCGATCAAGGAGGGCGCGGCGCCGGCCATCCTGGCGTCCAAGCTGGACCGCTCGATCAGCCGCTTTGCCGTGCCGGACGGGGCGCAGCGCATTTATTTCAGCTTTGAGGATGCGGGCCTCGAGCAATTGCATTCGATGGATATGCAGGGTGGCGACGTGCGCAAGGAAGCCTCGCCCGCCAACGGCGTTATCGCTTCGCTGAGCGCGGGCGGCAAGATGCTCGTTGGCGTTTGGGAATCGTCCGTCAATCCGCCAGAAGTGTATGCCCTCAACGGCGCGCCGCGTCGCTTGACGTCCTTCAACGTGGAAAAGGCGGCCGCCATCGATTGGCAGGCCCCCGAGCATTTCTGGTTCACGGCGCCCGATGGCCGCCAAGTGCACAGCATGATCGTCAAGCCGGCCGGTTTCGATCCGCACAAGAAATACCCGCTGTTTTCCGTGATCCACGGCGGCGCGGCCAATATGTGGCGTGACCAGTTCGTGCTGCGCTGGAACTATCACTTGCTGGCCAAGCCAGGCTATGTGGTGCTGTTGACCGACTACAAGGGCTCGACCGGTTACGGTGAAGGGTTCGCGCGCGCCATCCAGTTCGATCCGCTCAAGGGGCCGGGCGACGATGTGAACCAAGCGGTCGACGAAGCGATCAAAAAATACAGCTACATCGATGGCACGCGCTTGGCGGCGGCCGGCGCCAGCTATGGCGGCCACTTGGCTAATTGGTTGCAGGCGACCACGACGCGCTACAAGGCGATCGTCTCGCACGCCGGCGAGATGGACTTGGTGATGCAGTGGGGCACGAGCGACTCCGTGTTCGGACGCGAAGTGACCAATGGCGGACCGGCCTGGGGCGCGTTGCCGGTGTGGCGCGATCAAAGTCCGATCATGCAAGCGGGTAATCACGAAAAAGGGACGGGCTTCAAGACGCCGATTCTTATCACGGTGGGCGAACTCGATTATCGTGTGCCGATCAACAATGCCTTGATGAATTTCGCGACGCAGCAGCGCTTGAACGTGCCGAGCAAACTGATCGTGTTCCCGGATGAAAACCACTGGGTGCTCAAGGGAGAGAACAGCCGTTACTTCTACAGCGAGTTGCATGGCTGGCTGGCGAAGTGGCTGTAAGGATGGTGTGATGAAGCAGGCCAAACCATTGACGATTCGGCAGATGTCGCTGGCCGAACTGGACATGGTGCTCGATTGGGCGGCGGCCGAAGGCTGGAATCCCGGCTTGCATGACGCGGCCTGCTTTTACGCGGCCGATCCCGCCGGGTTCTTGCTGGGATTGGTCGATGGCGAGGCGGTGGCGAGCATCTTTGCCGTCAAGTACGGCGCCGGCTTCGCCTTCATTGGCGGCTATATCGTCAAACCAGCTTGGCGCGGCATGGGCTACGGCAAGGCGCTGTGGGACGCCGCCATGGTCCAGCTAGCCGGGCGCAATGTGGGCTTGGATGGCGTGGTGGCGCAGCAAGCCAATTATGCGAAGTCGGGCTTTGCTCTGGCGTATAGGAATATCCGTTTCGCGGGGGCGGGTAGCGGCCAGCCGGTGGACATGGCGCACATCGTGCCGCTATCGTCGGTGGATTTTGAGACGCTGCGACAATACGACGCGCCCTTGTTTCCGGACGAGCGAGCTGATTTTCTGCGCTGCTGGGTCCAGCAAGCGGGCAGTGTTGCAGTCGGCGCGATGGTGGGTGGGCGCTTGGCGGGCTACGCCGTGATGCGCCGCTGCAGGCAGGGATACAAGATCGGTCCGCTATGTGCGGACACGGCGGAATTGGCGGATGCCCTGTTTGTCAGCCTGAAAGGGCGAGCCGCGACGGGCGTGCCTGTGTTCCTCGACGTGCCGGAGGTGAACCTGGCGGCATGTGGTTTGGCGCAGCGGCATGGTCTGCAATCGTGCTTCGAGACGGCCCGCATGTACACGGGCGCGCAGCCCGCCATGCAACTTCAACGGCAGTTCGGCGTGACAAGCTTCGAGTTGGGGTAGGTGCGTCGGAGCGGCGACGGCAATGCGTCGTCGCGCCCGAGCTTGGTGTGGCATGGCCGCGCGCATCAAGCGCGGCGGCCACTCGCTATCGATAGGCCGCACGCGCAAGGCGTGCCGGCCACTGGCGCCCTTGATTACCAGATGCGAACGCGGTCCGCCGGCGCCACATACAGCGCGTCGCCCGGCTTGACGCCAAACGCGTCGTACCACGCATCGATATTGCGCACCGGACCGTCGACGCGGAATTGGCGCGGCGAATGCGGATCGCTCACCACTTGCTTGCGCACATAGGCGTCGTTGGCCTTGCCGCGCCACGCCTGGGCCCAGCCGAGGAAGACGCGCTGGTCGCCCGTCAAGCCATCGAGCACCGGTGCCGGTTGGCCTTTGAGCGAGGCGCGGTAGGCGTCCAGCGCCAGGGTCAGGCCGCCCAGGTCGGCGATGTTTTCGCCCATCGTCAGCTCGCCGTTGATCTTGGCGCCGGGCACGGGCTCGAACTTCGAGTATTGCGCGCCGAGCACGGCCGCGCGCGCGGCGAAGGTGGCGGCGTCTTTCGCGGTCCACCAGTCGCGCAAGGCGCCGGAAGCGTCGATGGTGCGGCCCTGGTCGTCGAAGCCGTGGGTCAGCTCATGGCCGATGATGCCGCCGGTGGCGCCGTAATTGATGGCCGGGTCCGCGTTGACGTCGAAAATAGGCGCTTGCAAGATACCGGCCGGGAACACGATGTCGCGCAGCGAGCCGTTGTAGGCATTATTCGTTTGCGGCGTCATCGACCAGTCCGACTTGTCGACCGGACCGTTGAAGCGGCCGCTGTAGAAAGCCCAGTCCGCCGCAGCGGCGCGCCGCACGTTGCCGATCAAGTCAAGCCGGTCCACCCGCAGGGCGCGGTAGTCGCGCGCATGGTCGGGGTAGCCGACCTTGATGGTGTAAGTGTCGAGTTTCTTGAGCGCTTCTTGCTTGGTGCTCGTATCCATCCAGTCGAGTTGCTCGATGCGCTTGCGGTAGGCGTCCTTCAGATTGGTGACCATGGCTTCGACCTGGCTCTTGACCGCTGGCGGGAAGAATTTGTC
Organism: Pseudomonadota bacterium; assembly: GCA_040388555.1. Taxonomy (GTDB): domain Bacteria; phylum Pseudomonadota; class Gammaproteobacteria; order Burkholderiales; family Burkholderiaceae_D; genus Telluria_A. The sequence continues at coordinate 14,385 of JAZKBP010000006.1, read as the reverse complement.
CGCGTATAGCTGGCCCACGCCAAAACCCATCGTGCCCATGCTGCCGAAGCGCTCGTCGCCGCCATTGCCGCTGACGGCGGCGATCGCCCGTTTCCAGCGCGCTTGCTGTTCCTGCTGGCCTTGCAAGAGTTTGCTGTGCAGCGCGAAGTGGGCGCTGTCGAAGGCTTTCGACATGAAGGGCGCCGCGTTATCGGCCAGGTGGAAGGCGTGCCAGGCGCGCAGGGTGTCGACCGAAGTCTTGCCGTAGACCGCGGTCAACTGCGGAAAGGCGCTTTTCTCGGCCACGATCACGCGCTTCAAGTCGCCCATCTTGGCGTTGTGCAGGAAGGGCTTCCAGGCGAAGCCGGGCGCCAGCTTTTCCAGCTCGGCCAGCGACATCGGGTTGTAGATGGACACCATATCGCGCTGCTGGGATTTGCTCCAGCTGGCCTTGGCGACGGCTGTTTCAAACTCGACCACGGCCTTGGAGCTCGCTTCGGCCTTGGGCCAGTTGAGCAAGCCGAGCATGGTTGCGATGTGGGCTTGGTAGGCGGCTTTTTCCTTGGCGAAGTTCGGCAGCAGGTAATAGTCGCGGTCGGGCAAGCCCAGGCCGGATTGGCTCAGGTAAAACGCGTACTTGCTCGGATCTTTCAGGTCGATGTCGATCGAATAGCCAAACAGGCTGTGCTGGAAGTCGTAGCCATTGCGACCCATCATGGCGGCCAATTGATCGCGCGTCTTCGCTTGCTTGATTTCTGACAATTGCTGGGCGATGGCGCCAGCGCCGAGCTTGTCGATGCGCGCTTCGTCCATGAAGGATAGGTAAAAGGCGCCGATCTGGCCATCGAGCGTGTTGCCGGCGCTATTGGACTGGGCGGCCGTTTCCATCAAATCGTGCAAGCGCTGTTCGATCAGGTCCGACATTTTCATGCGCATCGAGTAAGCGGCCTTGTCCGACGGGATCGGCGTGCTGTCGAACCACTTGCCGTTAGCGTAGCGGAAGAAATTGTCGCCGGGCTTGCTGGCCGGGTCGCCGGCGCCCAGGTCGTAGCCCCAGCTGCCAAATTGCGGGTGGGGGGCGTTACTGTCGGCCGCTTGGGCGCACGGCAAGATGGCGAGCGCGGCCAGGATGGCGCTGCCGAGGATGAGACGTTTCATGGATCGTTCCTTTGGGATGGCGATCGCCGCTGGGAGAAGTGGGCAATCGGTTGGGCAAAGAGTATCGGTCAGCGGCGGGGGCAAGTCAAGAAAGTGTTTTATTGATAATCAATCAAACTTGGGCCGCGCGACGCGCCGCATTTGGGGCGCGCCCCGCTTTTTTGCTATGCTTCTGCCCATTCCCCTATTCTCAATCACGGAGCAGTACCCATGGCCTCATTGCAAGATCAGTTTTTGAAGGCCGGCTTGGTCGACAAGACCAAAGTCAAGCTGGCGAACCAGGACAAAAGCAAGCAAAAAAAGGTCGAGCGCCGCACGGGCACCCAGACGGTTGACGAGGCGCGCCTGGCCGCGCTCGAGACGCAGCGCAAGAATGCCGAGCGCGCGCGCGAACTGAACGCCCTGCGCGATGCCGCCGCCACCCAAAAGGCGATCCTGGCGCAGATCGCGCAATTGGTGCAAGTGAACCGCCAAAACAAGGGCGCGGGCGATGTTGCCTACAATTTCACGCACGGCAGCAAGATCGAGCGTATCCATGTGTCGGCCGCCGTTCAGGGGCATTTGATGGCCGGGCGCCTGGTGATTGTGCGCCTGGGCGAGAACACGGAATTGGTGCCGCGCGTGATCGCCGATAAGATCGCCGAGCGCGATGCCTCGCTTGTCGTGCGCGTGAACAAGAGCAGCGCCGCGCCGGAGGAGGATGATCCTTACGCCGCGTTCAAGATTCCTGACGACTTGATGTGGTAAGTCTGCGCGCGATGCGTATCGGTTAATCATGCGCTAACCGTGCGCTAAATCAAGCCCTTCCATCCGCACAAATTCATGCTGGCATACCGGTCGACCTTGCGGCCGGGAATCAACGTGAAGGGAGGGCGCAATGACGATGCCATTGAAGGTGCTGTGGTCGGAAGGCTTGAGCCTGGGGCCGCAGCAATTCCAGCAGCAAGACCGCTATCACGAGGGGCGTCTGCGGCAGATGGCCAGGGCCATCAATCCGAATCTGTGGGGCATACGCACGGCCGCATGGCGGATCGAGGATTTGGCCAACAATACGCTGCGCGCCGATCAACTCTCGCTCATCTTTGCCGACGGCGAGGTGTACGACGCGCCGGCCGCTGACTTGCTGCCGCTGGCGGTCGACTTGAGCCAGCTCGATGCCAATGTCAGCGAGTTCGTGTTCCATGCGGCGCTGCCACAGCTCAAGCCGTATGGCGCGAATTTTTCGGGTGGCGAAGGGCACAACGTCGATGCGCGCTATGCGGAAACGCGCAAGGAAACGCCGGATTTATATTCAGAGTCGATCAGCAGCAATGTCGCGTTCCTGACCAAGACCTTGCATTTATTGTCGGGCGCGGTGCCGCTCGATGCCTTTGAACATTTCCCGGTCGTCAAAATCCGGCGCATGGCCGGCGGCGGCTTCGAGATCGATCCGGCCTTCGTGCCGCCTTGCGTGAGGATAAGCGCGGTGCCGGCCATGCCGGCCATGATAGAAACCTTGCTGGGCAAACTGCAGACCAAAATCGACGCGTTGCAGAGCCGGCATCGCCAGCAAAGGAGCGAGGTATTCGAGTTCCACAGCGGCGATATGGCTTCGTTCTGGATGCTCAATTCCGTCAATATGGGTGCGGCCTTGCTGGCCGACCTCGCGCAGTCGGGGGATTTGCATCCGCGCAGTCTGTTTGAGGCGCTGCGCCAGATTGCGGCGAGCTTGCTGGCGTTTTCGAGCCGCTACAGCCTGGCCAACTTTCCCAAGTATGAGCACGCGCGGCCGGGCGAGTCGCTCGCGATACTCGACGCGATCGTGCGTGATCTAATCGATACGGTCATTTCTTCGAAATACTTCAAGATTCCCCTGGCACGGGACGAGAAACGAACCACGCGTTACAGCGGCAAGCTCGAAGCGGCACGGGTCAATGCCAGCACGATGCTTTATCTCGCCGTCAGTGCCGACATGCCGGCATTGGAATTGGTGGCGATGGTACCGCTGCGTTTCAAGGTGGGCGCGCCGGAGGATGTCGAGCGCGCGATCATGTCGGCCCTGTCCGGGCTGGAATTGGCCCATATGGCACAGGTGCCGACGGCGGTGCCGGTGCGGCCCAATACCTATTACTTCCTGCTGCGAAATCGCGCCGATCTATACCCGAATATGCTCAAGGCGCAGGCGATCGCGCTGTACGCGCCAGCCGATTTGAAGGATTTGAAGCTTGAATTGCTGGCGGTGAGCGACTGAATTGGCATGCGGCGGCGTCGCCATGCCGGAATGCCGGCATGGCCGCGCCCGGTGCTACGGTGGGCACAGCATATATCTGACCTCGGGCGTTTGTGCCTTGCCGGGCCGGGTGGTGAGGAAGGATGTCCATCCAAGGCGGCGGCTCGCGGCCGCGTCATTCGTCAGGCGCAATGGTTCGATGCAGGCGGGGCTGAGTATAAGGCGTGCTTCGAAATCCATATCGCCCACGCCAAATAGGGCGAGCATCGCCTCGATGGCTTTGGCGCCGTCGCCGTGCGGTAGCAGGCGCTCGAGGTTGGCCGCCTCGAGCGGGCCGATATGCAGGCGGATACGCCGGTCGAAGCGCCAGAGCCGCTTGCCTAATGTGGCGCCGTAACCAAGCCGTGCATTCGGACCGGGTATGACGCAGATGCGATTTTCTGGAATGTCATCCCAGCTGCCGACGAATTCTTCCACCACCACGGGCACGGCGAAATAGTCCGATAGCACGCGCTCGATCGCGTGCGCCGAAACCGGCCGCGTCCTGATCAGTGCCGCGTAATAGGCGGCGACATGGTCGCTGATCGCAGCGCGACCATGTTGACGGAAAAAGGCGGGAACGCCAGCGCCGGACATGCCGGCCAGCGCCAAGAGGATCGGCAATAGCCCATCTTCGCCTTGGCTATCGAGTTTGTGCTCGAGCCGATATTTTCCGAGCGCCTGATAGAAAAGGCCAATCAGGCGATTTGAGATCAAGTCCATGAATGCGCGGATTGCCGCAGCCTGGCCGCGCGGCAATCGGCTTGCGATGGTTTCGGAATAGTGGAATGGCAGGGTGCCGGAGGTGCCGAGCAAGCCGGCGAAGGCGCTCGTGAGCTTGATTTTCGAGTTTGGATGCTCACGCAGCGCAATGTGCAGCATGGTGTCGGTGCGCACCTCGCATGCGCCGTGCGCGGTGAGCGCTTCGATTTGGCTGGCGGGGAATTCGAGCCGCAGGGTATTTTGAAATCGCAGCAGGCGGGCGAAGAGTTCGTCGTGGGCGATGCCGTTTTTGCGCGCGAAAATAACGAGCGTGCGCACCGCGTGGAAAAATTGGAAGCGTTGCGGCTCGTCGATCAGGCGCTGAATTACGCTGGGCTCAGGCTGCCAATGCGTGGTTTGCATCGAATGATTTCCTCCCCTGTTTTCTTTGAGATCGCGACCACTTCGACAAAGCTGCTCAGCTGGACGTAGAGGGCGAAAAACTGGTCGATGATTTGTACGAATAGATGCATGCCGCTGCCGACGAATCCATCCTCGTCCAGCGTGAGGCGCAGCTCGATGCCGTGGACCAGGGACGTGCCGCGCGGCCCACGTTGCCAGTCGGAGGTTTTTAGTCTTTCCATGCCGGTGATGGCGGCGATTTGGCGCTGCGAGACGGGCGATTGCTGGATGTCGTTTAGCGTCAGCATTTCGCGGAAGGCTTCCAAATTATTGTCGGAGATGGCGTGCTGGTTCAGGTTCAAATGCGAGATAAGGCGCCAGTGGAAGCCGTGCCCGGATTCGTAGCGGTAGCTTGGTGTCGGGCGTCGCAGGAATCGCACCGGGTTTCCGCAGGTGAGGGGGAGGGCGATGAAATCGCCGTCCTGACGGCCGATATCGAGCGAGGCGGGAAGGTCGCGATTGGTGCAGGTTAACCCGACCGAGAGCGTGCTCGTTTCGATGGCGATCGGGTTGGCATTGGTATCGACCAGGGAGATTCTTTTCTCGTGCCCGGGACTCACTGACGCAATCGCGTCGTCGTGCCGCATCAGCCAATAGTGGCCTTGTCTGTCTTCGCCCTCGCCGTGGCGCAGTGAATAGAAGGGCCGAAACTCGGTCCTTGCGTTCCCGTGGGGGCGTTGGTGCAGCATGTGGACGGCATCGATGGAGTGAATTTCGTAGGCGCGCGCATGACGGGAATCTGCAAGGATCGTGTAATCGGCCGCGAGTCCCGACACGGAAACCGGCACGCCAGGCTGCTGGAACAGGTTGACGACGGGAGTGCAGGCGAGCAGAAAATTGTCGGCCGAGACGGTGCGCAGCATGCGCGCGGTGCCGGAATCGGGCCGCACGCCGGTTAGCGCAAGGTGCAAGGTGAAACGGCGGCAGTCGGCGGGAAGCTTGGCCAGAATGGCTTCGAGCTCAAGATCGAAGAAATTGAATTTCTCGGGAAAAGCGAAATATTCGGTCAGCAGGCGGTAAGCGCGGTGCGAGCGCGGGCCGTAGGGAATGAGGGCGTCTTCGTCCGCAAAACCAACTGGAGTAATTGGCAATTCCGGCAGCGCGTTCCAGTTGCCGTCGGTGATTTCGACATAGGCGCGCGCGCAGTGCATGAAGAGTGTGTCGCGCAGCGCGGCGCAGAATGAGGATTCGCCGTCGATAAATACGCGCAGTTTTTTTTGCCCCAGCGCCGATAGCGGAACCGTGGCGTTTTTCGCCTCGATGGTGATGCGCAGTGTGCAGCTTGCGCCGCGCGGCAAATGCACATTGGCCGGCGCTCGTATCAATGGATCGAACGCCGCTGCCGACAAGGCGATTGGCGCGAGCGTCATTTCATAGACGGTCTTGAATTTGCAGCGTACACCTTGCACTGGCGCGGACTCGAATATTGTTCCGCGTGCAACTGTCGCTGCCGATGTCGCCTCTTTATTCATTGGTGCGGAACAATCCATGTGCACGATTGAGGTCGAGGGGAAAGGGCGCAGATAGTGCGGATAAAGTGCTTCGAGTAGAGCCTCGGTAAATTGAGGGTAGTCGTCGTCAAGGCGCAGCGATATGCGGGCCGCGACCAGGGCCGCCGATTGGATCAGATGTTCGACGAAGGGGTCTTCGCAGACTTCGCCGGACATGTGCAGCTTGCCGGCCAGTCTGGGATATTGCTCGGAGAATTCGCGGGCGAGGCGCTTGATGGTGAGCAGTTCGCTTTGAAACTTTGGGAGGAGTCGATCCATGGTTCAGGCCACGCTTTCCGTGGGCTGCTCGCTGAGTTTGCGCACCGAGTAGTGCTGGGTGGATGGGTGCATGACGGCGTCGAAGCATACCGGCTCGGGTTCGGAGCTGCACTTGAGCATGGCGGAGATGACGAAGTCGACGCGGTTCAGCGGTGCGCGATGCACGCGTAATTCGGCGCTGACGCAGTGCAGGCGGGGTTCGAAGCGCTCGATGGCCAGTTTGACCGCGGCGCATATTTTATTGCGGTCTTCTTCGCTGTTCAGGCACATTGAAGAGAAGTCCATCAAGCCGTAGTTGTAGATGGAAGCGGCGACGGCGGGAAAGCGCAGCTGATCTTCCTGCGACATGTGCGAGCGGGTGTTGAGCAGGTCTTCCAGATCGCGCGCGACGGCATCCTTGAGTTGATCGAGACTCCAGGTGAATGGGCCATCGGCGCTTCCATCTCCGGCGGCCAGCAGTCGGTCCCATACACTGGGTTTGAATCGTTGCGTCATGGTCGTTCTCCTTGGTGGGGGACGGGCACAGGCAAGATCTAGGATTGGTCATTATTGACTGCTGGAACATCGCCGAATTGCGGCTTCGCAAATCGGATGCGTGCTGGGAGTTACGTGACGCGCATGCTGGCGCGGGAGTGCTGCGGAAATTCGATCAATCGGGTTTTGGTGGAGGATCAGCGCGCTCCGACTGAAATTTCACGGAACTTATCAGTCGTGCGCCGCAAGCAGTGAGGTCGTCGTTGTAGGCATATGCGCGCTCCATGTGATGCGCGCCGGTGCCATCCGGCCTGATCGCAAAGTTTCCCTTACATTGCGGACAGTACGTCATGTCGTCGATCAATGCCGCAGGCAAACCCATGACGACCGTTCCTGAAGATGCCGATGTGACGTGTCCGCCGTGATCGGTTCTGTCGTTCAAGCGGATCACCCCGCGTTCTTGGTGTTTCATCTTGAATGTCTCATAAATGGTTTCGTGATCGCCTGACGCGTTTCTCGATGAGTCGCGCAAGAGCTCAGGTGGGCAATTACTTTGCGGCTTCCATCAAGTGCCAGGTCAGCTCGGCCGTAGGTAAATCCAGCATCCAGTCATCCTTTGGCTGTGGGAATGCCTGCCCCTTGCGCAGCCAGGATTGCCGCCAGTGTTGGTTGGTTGCGCCGTGCATGGGATGGGTGTCTGGCAACCAGGGTTGCCAGACACCTTCGGCCGGGCAGAGTTGATTGCCCGGGACCGCGATATCGACACTGGGGCGTGGAACGATGCTGGTAAGGCCGGCGGGTGCCAAGGGTTCGACTGCGCCATGGTTGTGGCGAACGACTTCCCAGAATTGCCAGACAACGCCCTTGAGTGCCCCGACGCCCTCGCCGGGCGTGGTTCGGAATCGATCAAACGATTCGCCGGCTTTGTACAGGCCTGGCGGCGTGGATGCCACCTCGAGTTTGGCGCTTTCCGACAAGCCAGAACTTGTTGGTTGCCAATAACCGGCGAATGGGGCCGCCGGTTCGGCGCTTTGCGTTGATGTTTGACGCAAGGCATACTCCGCGTCGAGGAAGTAGCGGCCTTTCGCTGTCGATGCCGCGCTGGATTTTGGTGGAGTGGGCGCCGGACTGACACTCATCACTGCGGCGAGTAGGGATTCGCGCGTCCCATCCCAGGGCGGCAACTTGGCTGGCGGTAGTGGCACCATTCTGTCAAGATTTGGAAAACGGCGATAGTTGTTGTAGCCAAGTGCGTTTCGTAAAACGGCGTATCGTTCGGATCTGGCCTTGTCGATGAACGGCGCCAGCATATTTGATAGATCGTGGGGGTGACCAAATTCAACCCATAGTTTGTTTGCGCAATTTAAACAACCGATCTTGACTCCTTCGTGCAGCACTTTGAGCGCGCGGGTCCTGGATTCCACCGTCTCCGGCGCGTCTATCTTATCGGTGACGTCACTCGGCGATCTGACAAGGTAATGTAGGTCATGTGCTGCGTTGCCATATCCTTGACTTGCTGCGCACGCGAACATCTTCATTGCCAATGGAATATTGGACCATTGCCCACCTTTTTCCCATTCAGGCGCTGCATTAAGTTTTTCTGCCAAGAAGGCCATCGCATGCGGATTTCCCATCTTTGCAGCTTGCTGCCAGAACGCATATGCACGGGTCGCGTCGGCATTGACGCCAGTACCATTCATGAAATATGTGCCCATTCGATCATAGGCAGCAGGAACTCCCAGACGCATAGCATCCTCGACCAATTGGAGCGCATCCAATGCGCCACGCTGAGGGTCGCGCCTCTCAATATAGAAACTCGCAAGGTTGAGCATGGCCTTCCAATGTCTTCTATCGGCAGCTTGTCGCGTCAAGCGCATGATTTTTTCATAATCGGGTTTCTCGACATAGGAATTTGGATCTTCCAGCGCACGCGCTTCAAGAAACCATGCCTCAGCTTGGGCGTCGACATTCGGTAATTTGATGGCCTCCACTGCGCATGCAAAATCGGTCGCGTGGGGCTGAAACAAAGGAAGTTGCTGATCCCGTGGAAATTCAAGTTTTTGATCCATTTTCGCTTTGCAGGAGATTAATGGAATGCAGAGTAACGCCGCAATGATTGAACGTTGCGCGTCGCAGTTCGTCGGCAGTAGTGTTGGCATTTCATCCCAATCGCACGGTCGAACTGCGTGTGTCGTTAAGTGGGAGTAGAAATCCTATTAATTTTTTTTGTGCCACATCGAGCTTCTTAGCGTTCTTTTTTGTCTTGTTATCATTCATCGTGTCATTCCAATCCCAAAACGTGGCTGCAATTGCCGCAGGTGTTCCATCTCCGCCTGTGGCCAAGCCACCGCTGAGCTGCGACCATATTTGTTGGCGCAATTCCATCGCCATTGCGCGGTCGTCCGTCAATAAATTGATCTCGCTGTCCACCGCCATGCTGCGCTGATTTAGATTTGCGCTGCCAAGTGTAAAGAAGCAGTCATCGACCAACATCAATTTTGAATGGATGTATATCTCGCGATAGTGCCAAGCGCCGTCAGCGAACTCACATGTGTTCAGCATTGCGACGGATACCTTCAATCCAAACTGGCTCTCCAGGATCTTTGGATCAGGTTTGGCGATATTGTTTGCATGTTCGACCACCTTCGGAAACGCATAGTTTGCGCGTAGCGGCTTGCCGCGCTCACGCAGCATGGTGGGATGCATTGAAAGTTTCTTTAGGTGCGCAGCTGTCTCATTGACTGTATCAACAAGTTTAACTTGCCCCTCCATCGTGTTCTGTTGTCCGAGGGTGGCCAGCGTGTCATATGTGCGCGGAATCATCTGCTCACGTTCTGGCATCGGAACGACGACGAATACATGCATGATGGGCATGTCCTCGTTGCTCTTGCCGCAAGTGGCGCATCCCTTCTTCCAGCCGGCGATGACCTTGCCACGCACATTGAGCAAACGCTTTGCCCATTCCTCATATTGAAAGTACTGGTTCTCGATATAGAGATAGCGCGATGCCAAGGTCGCCATGTCGGTCGCCTGGTAATACGCTTCCTTGATCGTCTTGTCGTTTTCCTCCGGCTGGGTTCGCACGATCTGAACGGTGGAGTCTCCCGGCTCGGCCTTTCGCGCATACGTGCTTGGCGTACTATGGCATTCCAGCGTTTGGCTCGTGCACTCCTGTTCCGCCTGCTTCGTTCGGTCATCGATCGAACTGTCCCACGCTTTGACGAAATTGTTGTGGAGCGCGATAAGCGCGGCGCCGCGCTCGATACGGCAGGCATAGTCCCGATACGGCTTCATTCTCTGAAAGGAATCCTCAGCCGTTTCGAGCTGCTCGCGCATTGGATCGTCGAGCTTATGGTCCCGAGTGTCCCAGTAATCGGTGAGTGAATTGAGTCCCATGACATAGCCGACAGATTTTCCTCCTCCCTCGAAGGAAAAATCAATCAAAATGGGTTTCTGATGATGCGTTCCTATATGCACCATGCCGGCACGTTCACCTTCGAGCTTGCTTAGCACTTCAGGTTGCATTTCTTCCGATGCAAGGCTCCGCTCGATGTCGCCTGCGCTGCCGGAGCGAGTCCGGATGTGCACGCGAGAAAGTAGGCCCGCGAATGCGAGCTTGTACCACGTATTGCAGTATTCTTCGCGTGCCTTTAATGGCGAGGCATCGAGCTTCTTATTCTTTCTAACTGCCGCGTTCAGTATGTCGATACTGTTCTTGGCACTAAGAACGTCCGCCGTGTTGCTGCCGTCGCGCGACATCCATGGATGCGTACCGTGAGTATGGCCTGGCATATTGCGAGGGTTAAGCTTGCCTGGTGAATTCGCGGCAACAGAGTCGTACCACACCAGCAAGCGCACCCGGACTCCGCGCTTGCCGGCTGCAATCAGCAAGTCGCCATATGTCTCGCCGCGCGGCCACACCACTCCCCGCCTGCGCACCAATTCCATGCCGGGATCAAAACCCCAACAGCAGATATCGATACTTTCCTTTGCTCTCTTGATCTGGTCGGCAATATCGGCGAACGCCTCTTCGCCGCAAATAAACATCCGCAATTTGTTATTGTGGGTTATTGGATGGCTGCCATCCTTGTTGCGAGCCTCTAGAAACCATTGCACCGAACTCTTGGCGGTTCGAGTGACCTCATCGACGTGTGCGATTTCCTTGCGCTTTATATCGGACATGGCCGGGTCTCCTTTTTTCGTGGACTATTCATGCAGGCGGCTCATTGCGGAATCGGCAAGTGCACGATTGCCTTGATTGGAAAGCGACTGTTCGTGGTGTTGAGGATGCTCGCTCGGGAGGAAACGTGAACTAACCTGCAATTTGAACTCTTCGCCATTTGGCAGTTTTACCGAATACTCCGGCGTCCCCGTTTCGTGTGCGATCTTGATGCGGCCAAATTCATCCGTTACGCCATCCTCGACTTTGGCGCCTCCTTTGAAAAGTGTGTAGGGAACGTTGGCGAAGTCGATTCCACCCGTCGCGTGTGATTGCAGGGCGTAGTGCACTTGTTCTGGCGTTGGCGGGGTGGCCGTCCCCTGGTGTTGTTGCGGGCGGGTCTGTGGCGCCAAGGTTTGAAGGTTCCCGTGAAAAAGCGTTGGCGACCTTGTGAAGAATTGGACGGTGTCGCTAATTTCAACCATCGAATCTGATCCATGAAGGCGAATGCCTTTCCTGGCGCGGATATCCACCCAGTCCGATTGGCTTATAAGGTGCAGCACTTTTTCGGCGATGATTTCGATGTCGTCGGTTTTCGCCTCCACGCGCACCTTGCCCGCCGCCGCGACCAGCTTCATACCGGCTTTGTGTACGAATAACCGGAACGTATGGCTGATGCTGGCGAACAGGCTGTCGCCGGAGGCGATCGATAGATTGCGCCCGGTCGTCAAGGCCGTGTGTTCGGCGCTGGCGATGTGGGTTGATTGCGCTGTCGTGGTTTCGATACCGGCCGGGCTGGCCAATATCAGATGCGGCTCCGATAGTTCAGGGAAGGCGTCGCTGTCGCCTCCCGTTCCCTTGATCGCGATGTTCTGCGCCACGATTGCGGCAGTCACATCGCTTTGCTGTCCACCTTCTTGCGCGCCGAACTGTTGTGCCAGATTGGCGCGTTCCTTGTGTCGCTCCATCGCAATGGCAAGGCGCTGTACGGTCTCATCCATGCTTTTGATGTGCGAGGCCGCGTTCGGCCGGCTCTCCGTTGTGATCAGCATGCCACGCCCAGCGCGCGCCACGCCCCAGGCATTGGTCGCCAGCTCCCAGCCTTCGCCACGCGCATCCTTGCGCCCGGACGTATCCTCGATCCGTGTGATATGCCCGAGCGACAACTGGCTATGCTGATGGTCGCTCTTGAGCTGGGCCTGGATCCGGCCGGACGTGTCGTCGAGAATTAGATGGTTGCCGCGCATGCCGGAACTGCCGCCCATCGACAATTCGCGGCTGCGCAAGCCCATCAGCGCCCGTTGGCCGGGAAGATTCCACGGCGGCATGAACAGGCCGTCGTAGACCCCGCCCGTGATGACGGGGTGGTCGACATTGCCATCGAGGAACTGCACCGCCACTTCCTGCTTCACGCGCGGAATCGTCATCTGCCCCATGTTCGTGCCCGCCAGCGGCATCATCACCCGAATCCAGGGCGAGCTGCTCACGTCGTACTTGCCAATGCGGTCCCAGTGAAACTGCAGCTTCACCCGGCCCAGCTCGTCGGTATAGATATCCTCGCCGGGCGGGCCGACCACAATGGCGGTTTGCACGCCGGGATCGGGACAGGGCTTGCTGTTGAAATGGCGGCCAGGGCGCCAGCGCACGGTCTTGCGGATGCAGGTGAGCTTGTTCTCGTAATGCGAGAGCGCACCCGTGTCGCAATGGTAGTTATTGCTCGCGCTGTGTTCTACCGACAAAATCAGGTATTGGCGAGCCCGCACGTCCGGAAGCGGCTCCTCCGTCCACGGCTGTCCGCGAATGTCGCCGCTGAAATGCCCGCCCAGCTTGAAACTGCGACCCGGCAGCGTGTAGCGGTCATTACCCTTGGCTTCGAAATACTGCGCCTTGCCATCCCAAGCTTCAAGCAGGCGCTCCGTCTTCTCCTCGCCGTCGCGCGAACCATTGAAGCCGTAGGAGCCAAGGTTTTCGTGCACCTCATGGCCGAACACCTCGCCCTGGTCGATCAAGGAACGCATGCTCACCCGCTGTGGAACGGGATTCTTGTAGTCAAAACTAGTCAAGGTCAGATTGCCCGAGCTGATCGTGCGCACCGCCTGCCATTGGTGGATACCATCGTCCTCCAGCGAACCGGCTTCGCTGCGAAACGGTATTTCCATCGGATCGTCGACACCGCCGGCACCGTCGATGCCATCGGCCAACCTACTGTCGTCACCGAGCCACAGCGTATGGCCATCGGCCCGGTGCTCATACCAATAGTGGATGCCATGCGCTTCCCAGCGCCGGTGCAGATGGTTGTAATCGCTTTCGTTGTACTGGTTGGCACAAGTAAGCTTGGGATCATCATCGCGCAGACGCGTGTTCCAGTCGCGCTGACGATACTTGGCGAAGGTATCGTCGGTGATGTCGATCACGCTGCGCATATGAAACGACACGCAATCGGAATGGAGCTTGGTGAAGCTCAACCAAGGTTCGAGCACCATCTGGTAGAACACAAATCCGCCATCGGCCTTGATGAGCCCAAACTGCGTGACGTAGCCGTTGAAATAACGCAGCGTCCCATCCTCGCGCACCATGGAGATGGTTACCATGCGCCCCATCATGGCCGTCAGTTCGATGTGAGCGTCGTCGGAAACGACTTCCACCACAAAGCGAAAGTCGCGCGACACCGCTTCATGCGCTTGCAGTGAATTGACCAGCATGACGGTTCCGGCCGGTCCGTCGCCACGTGGAAAATCCATGCGCAGCAAGCGCTTGTGCTGGGAATAAGCCGTCAGCGCCGACAAATTCCGCATATCCGCAAGCAGCCTGCTGCCATCCATACGTCCCTCCCGGAATTCCTGCAGTCAAATGTGTATTGGCAACTCTAGTGAGTGCTGTCGCGGCCATCTTGATTGCAGTCAAGTTGGGCGCGCGTGGACGCATGTGGTGGCGCCTTCGACCTGGTGCCATGACTCATACGCGACTGGATGACCTGGCGCGCGAATATTCGATTTCATTTGCTAGATTGGATTGTGAATCTCCATACGTTTTCGGCATCGAGAAAGCGTGTCGTCGTCGTATGACCGGTCGGTTCGTAGCTCCCATCGCGAATTCTGAATTCGGTCAGAACCACGCCAATGGGAATTTCTCCCTCGTCGTATTCGTACCTTGCTTGGTAGAAGAGCACGTTGCCGTGAGCATCAATGCGGATAGCGGAGCATGCGGCAAACAAGCTGGGTAGCTTAAAAAGGCGAACATGGCGCGGCGATCGCGCGTCAATGAAATAAACGGAGGAATGTCGCGCAGCACTTCCGCTTGACGATGATGCCTGACCTTCGACACAGCTCAGTGCTGATGTCTCGTACGCTACGGAATGTCGACCTAAATCGTCATTTGCCCCCGTTGGCCAGGCAAAATCCCCCACCTCTGGCCGGGTCAAATTCCCCCACCCC
>JAZKBP010000005.1:70998-460449 GCA_040388555.1 Pseudomonadota bacterium | reverse complement strand
GGGATCAGCACCGCGATCAGCGACACCGTCAGCGAGATGATGGTGAAGCCGATCTGGGTGGCGCCCTTGATGGCGGCATCCATGGGCGATTCGCCCTCCTCGATGTAGCGGGCGATGTTTTCGATCATGACGATGGCGTCGTCGACGACGAAGCCGGTGGCGATGGTCAAGGCCATCAGCGACAGGTTGTTCAGGCTATAGCCGAGCAGGTACATGGCGCCGAAGGTGCCGACCAGCGAAATGGGCACGGCCAGGCTGGCGATGATGGTGGCGCGCGCGCTGTGCAGGAAGGCGAAAATAACCAGCACCACCAGCACCACCGCCAGCACCAGTTCAATCTCGACATGCTTGACCGAGGCGCGGATGCCGGTGGTGCGGTCGGTCAGCACCTCGAGCCGGATGGCGACCGGCAGGCCGCCCTGCAATTCCGGCAGGCGCGCCTTGATGGCGTCGACCGTGGCGATGACGTTCGCGCCCGGCTGGCGCTGCACATTGAGGATGATCGCCGGCTTCAGGCCAGACCAGGCGCCCAGGCGCACGTTTTCGGCGCTGTCGACCACTTGCGCCACGTTCGACAGGCGCACCGGAGCGCCATTGCGGTAGGCGATGATCAGGTTCTTGTAGTCCGGGACCGCCATCAACTGGTCGTTGGCGTTGATCGAGTAGGCGCGCGTGGGTCCGTCGAAGGAGCCCTTGGCGCTATTGGCGTTGGCCGCCGTGATGGCGCTGCGCAGCGTGTCCAGGCCCAGCCCGAGCGAAGCGAGCACGCCGGTGTCGGCCTGGATGCGCACGGCGGGGCGCTGTCCGCCCGACAGCGTGACCAGGCCCACGCCTGTCACCTGGCTGATCTTGAGCGCGAGGCGCGTGTTGACGATGTTCTGCACTTCGGTCAGCGGCATCGTGTCCGAGGTGATGGCCAGCGTGAGGACGGGCGCGTCGGCCGGATTGACCTTGGCGTAGACGGGCGGCGCCGGCAGGTCCGCCGGCAGCAGCGAGGCGCCGGCGTTGATGGCCGCCTGCACCTGCTGCTCGGCCACGTCGAGGGTCTGGCCAAGCGTGAACTGCAGGGTCACCACCGACACGCCGGCCGCGCTGTTCGATGCCATGCGCTGCAAACCGGGCATTTGTCCGAACTGGCGCTCGAGCGGGGCCGTGACGGTGCGCGCCATCACCTCGGGACTGGCACCCGGGTACAGGGTCTGCACCTGAATGGTGGGGAAGTCCACCTGCGGCAGCGCCGACAGCGGCAGGAATTTAAATCCCAGCAAGCCCGCCAGCACAATGGCCAGCATCAGCAGCGAGGTCGCTACCGGCCGCGCGATGAACGGGCCCGAAGGACTCATTGCTGCGTCCCTTCAGGCGCACGCTCGCGCCGCACGCGCGCGCCGCCGGACGCCGAGGCCTCGGCAGCGGCGCCCTCAGGGCGCTGGCGCCATGGATGCGAAGCCGCCGCGTCACCAGCGGCGCCGCCTTCACCGCGATGGCGCCATTGACGCGCGGAAGAGGCGTCGCCAGAGGCCGCCGCGCTCGCCGATGCCGGTCCCGCTGACACGCCAGGCACAGCCGCCGCCGGCGCCGCGTCCGCCGCAGCGCGTTCGCCGTGCGGCGCGCCGTCACCCGATGCGCCGGCGGCGCCAGAGGCACCATCGCGCCGATGGCGGCGCTCGCCCGAGGCGTCAGCCGCGCCGGCGGCAGCACCGGCGGCACCGCCAGGCCCCTGGCCGGCACCGTCCGCCCCGCCCCGGCCGCCGCGCCGTCCGCCGCCAGCGGCGGGCTTATCGCCCGGCAGCGACACCTTGGCGCCATCCTTGAGGCGGTCCGCGCCTTCCGTGATCACCTGCTCGCCCGCTTTCAAGCCGCTCTTGATCTCGATCTTGTCTACGCTGCCCTGGCCGCGCGTGACGGGACGCAGCGCCACCGTGCGCTCGGCGGGATTGAGCACATACACGAAATCGCCACTCCCGCCATGGCGCAGCGCCGTCACCGGCACCACCACCGCATCCTTGATGTTGCGAACCTCGAGGCGCAAATTGACGAACTGGCTAGGAAACAGCGCCAGCTTCGCGTTGGCGAAACGGGCCTTGGCGCGCACCGTGCCGGTCTGGACGTCAACCTGATTGTCGAGGGCGGCGAACTTGCCGCTGTCGAGCGTGTAGCTGCGCGTGCGGTCGAAGGCGGTGGCCTGCAATGCGCCCGGTTCGGCGATGCGCGCTTGCAGATCCTGCACCTGGTCTTGCGGCACCGAGAACTGGACGTCGATGGGCGCGACCTGGGTGATGACGGCCACGCCGTTGGCGTCGTTCATGCCAACGAGGTTGCCGATGTCGACCGAGCGCAAGCCGACGCGCCCGGAGATCGGCGCCTTGACCTGGGTATAGCTAAGGTTAAGCTTGGCCATGCCTTCGGAGGCGCGGTCCGTCATGACGGTGCCTTCGAGCTGTTTGACCAGCGCCGCCTGGGTGTCCACCTCCTGGCGCGCGATCGAGTCTTGCGAAAGCAGGGTGCGGAATCGCTCGAGCGTCACGCGCGCGCTTTCGAGCTGCGCTTCGTCGCGCTGGCGCTGGCCGCTCGACTGCAGCAAGGCCAGTTCGAAGGAGCGCGGGTCGATGGTGGCGAGCACATCACCGGCCTTAACCATCTGCCCCTCCTTGAAGCGCACGTTTTGCAAGACGCCCGACACTTGCGCGCGCACGGTGGCGGTGGAAGCGGCAATCACGGTGCCGAGCGCGTCGATCACAACGGGGATGTCGGCCCGCTCGGCCGTGGCCACGCCCACCGTGGTCACGCCGCCGAAGCCGCCGCGTCCACCGCGCCCGCCACCTGGCCCGCCGCCCGGGCCGCCTGGACCGCCGGGGCCACCCGCGCCGCCGGGACCGCCGGCAGCGGGCGCGCCAGTGCGCGCGCCATCGCCCGGATGGGTGAGCTGCCATGCGAGCGCGCAAAGCGCGCCCATGACGGCTAATGCGATGGCGGTGCCAACGATCTTGGCGCGCCGGCTGCGGCGCGCTGGTCGATTCGATTCCATGCTTGTCCTTTGTGTTCGCGCTGCGCGAAGCGGTGTACCCTAATTTGCGACTTACTGTAGCACGCAGGGGCGGGGTTTCATATTTCCCGGAACCGGCGCTGCCAGCCGAAAAACGGCGCGCGGACGCCGCGCGACCGCCGCCGGAAAAATGAGTGTATTGACAGGAAGCCCGCAGTGGCGGGCGAAACGCGGCGCGCCGCTGCGCTGGCGCGAACCTGCAACGGGCCTACATGCCGTTACAAAGTTGCTACAAACGGGGCGCCGATATCGCAGGCAGCGCCCGCGCGCGGCGCCCGCAGCGCTTTAAGGCAGGGTGCACAGGCAGTGCGTGATGGCCGCGAACGGTTTGCCGTTCTCGGACAGGTCGGACAGCCAGCTCATCTCGCGCGCCGCCTCGAGCGCCTTTGACGCCGGCATCCCGGTTGGCGCCAGACCCAGCTTGACCTGGACGGCCAGCGCCTGGGCACTGGACGCGCCGAACAGTTCGAGCAGGCGCTCGAAGCGCGAACCCTCGTGTTCGATATAGCTGACGCGGTAGTCGGCGCCGAGCTTGGCGCGTTTGGCCGCCGAGGCGAGCGCGTCGCCGTAGCTGCCGACGGTGTCGATCAAGCCGCGCTCCTTCGCCTGCGCGCCGGTCCATACGCGGCCCTGGGCGACGGCGTCGACCGCCTCGCGCTTGAGCTTGCGCGCGGCCGCCGCCTTGCTGGTGAATTCGTCGTAGATGTGGTTGATGCTCGCCTGGATCACCTGGCCGTAGCGCGGGTCGAGCGGACGCAGCGGATTGCCCGCGTCGGCCAGCCAGCTGGTGGTGACGCCGGCGGTATGGATGCCCAGCTTGTCGACGACCTTGTCGACCCGCGGCACCAGCGAGAACACGCCGATCGAGCCGGTGATGGTGGTCGGATCGGCCACCACCTCGTCGGCCGCCATCGAGATCCAGTAACCGCCCGAGGCGGCCACGCTGCCCATCGACACCACGACCGGCTTGCCGGCCTGGCGCGCCAGTTCCAGCTCGCGCCGGATCAGCTCCGAACCGTAGGGGCTTCCGCCAGGCGAATCGACGCGCAGCACGATGGCCTTGATTTGCGCGTCTTCGCGCGCGCGCCGGATCAGGTTGGCCGTCGAGACGCCGCCAATGGCGCCGGGGCCGGCGCTGCCGTCGCCGATTTCGCCTTCGGCCACCACCACGCCAATGGCCTCGCCAAACACCTTGGGATGCTGGCGCGCCTGGTAGTCGTCAAAGCTGATCTGGCGGAAGCTCTTGTTGTCGGCGTCGGGCGCGCCCAGTGCGACCATGTGCTTGCGCAGCTCGTCGCGTGTCTTGAGGCCGTCGACCAGCTTGGCCGCCAGCGCCACCTTGGCCGGGTCGCCGCCCGCATCATCCATCAGCTTGGGCAAGTCGTCGATTTCGCGCATCACGGCGCCCGCTGGCAGCTTGCGCTGCTTTTCCACTTCGCCCGTGTAGCTGGCCCAGATCGCGTTGTACAGGAATTGGTCGGCATCGGTGGCCGCTTGCGAAGGGCCGTTGCCGATGTAGGGTTCGGCGAAGCTCTTGTAGGTACCGACGCGCATCAAATTGACCGTCACGCCCAGCTTGTCGAGCGCGTCACGATAGTAGTTGCGGTACTGGCCGATGCCCTTCAGGTAGACCGAACCCATGGGGTGGAGGTAGACCTCGTCCGCGTGCACGGCGATCAGGTACTGGCGCTGGTCGTAGCTGCCGCCCCACGCCACAACACGTTTGCCGGCCGCCTTGACGCGGTCGAGCGCTGCGCCCACCTCGCGCAGTATCGGCATGCCAGCTCCGTTGAGCTCATCGAGCAGCACCACTACGCTGCCGATCTTCTTGTCCTTGGCGGCCGCGTCGAGCACCGTGAGCACGTCGCGCAGCTGCACCGAGCGGCGCCCGTCTCCGCCGCGCACGCTGGCCGCCAGCGCGTCGCGCACGTTGCCGCTGTGTTGTTCGACCAGCTCGCCTTTGAGCTCGAGTATCAGCGCCGTCTTTTCATTGAGTGGCTTGACGCCGCCGCTCGAGAGCGCGATCACGAAAACGATCAGCACCAGCAGGAACAGGACGTTGAAGGTGGCGCGGCGGGTCGCGTCGACCATGCCCCAGATGAAGGCGGCGGCACTGCGCAATGACGATTTTGGCTTGATGGACATGGTAGGATCGGCGTGGTGGGGTTGGTCGAAAGCTTAATAATTAGGCCAGTCGTTTACTGTACGCGAAATTGGCGCCGCGTGGTCGATTGGCGCCAGGCGCGCCAGTTAGCCGATGCAGGCGAGGATCAAGTCCATGGTCTGCTCGAGCAGTGGTGGCGTCGCTTGCATATGGGCGAACAGGTAGTTGTGCGCGGTGCCGGGCACCACGTGCAGGTGGCGCGAACGGGCCCTGCCCGCCGCCGCGACCAGGCGCTCTGGGATCTCGAGCGGGATGACGGCATCGTTCTCGGCGGCGATCACCAGCAAGGCGCCCGTAAAATTTCCCAGGATGGCCCAGGCGTCGCTGTCGACCCAGCTGCGCTCGCGCCGGATCACGCTCGAGAACTGCGGGCCGAAGGGCACCTCGTAGGCTTGCGGCGTGTAGACGCCGGGGACGATCAACACCAGCGCGTCGACGCGGCGGCGCTCGCTCAACTTGATGGCGTCGTAGGCACCCATGCTGCTGCCGATGACGGTCAAAGGCTCGGACAGCGCGCGCGCGGCGATGACGGCGTCGGCCTGGCGGCCGCGGCACGCCAGCGAGGAGGCGGCCATCGCGCCGCCGGTGGCGCCGTGGCCGATGCAGTCGAAGGCGGTGGTGGCCACGCCGCGTGCCAGCAAGGCCCGGCGCGGAATGGCGTAGCCGGCGCGCGAACTGGTGCCCGCGCCATGCAGGTAGAGCGCGTGACGCGCCGCGCCGGCGCCGTGGCAGTCGCCCTTGAGGATGGTTCCGTGGAAGTCGACCTCGAACGCGTCGAAAGGGGCCGCTGCTGTTGGCTCGGTCGTTGGCGCGGTCGTTGGCGCGGTCGTTGGCGCGGTCGTTGGCGCGGTCGTTGGCTCTGTCATTGGCACGGTCATTGGCGCTGTCACTGCCAGCTTCATCGGGTGCGCCGGGCGCCCGGGTGGCGCGGCGCATACGGGTGCGCCGTCGCGGCGTGGGTACGGCAGCGGCGCGCCACGGTGCGCGTCACAGCGGGGCCGGGGCCGGCGCCACTTGCTGGCCACGCCAGCGCAGAATGCCGACGGCGTAGGCGACGTAGTAAGCGGCCAGCATGCCAAAAATGAGCAGCGTGATGGGGCTGCGCGCGAAGTTCGCGTCCGACCCGCGCTGGGCCAGGTCGCCCGAAAACACTTGGAGCATGCGGTACACCACGCGGCCGGCGAACAGCAGAGACAGCGCGATACCGATATGCGCGTTCGGCGTGTAGAACAAGCCTTCGGCCGTGTTTTCGAACTTGGTCAGGCGCAGGCCGGCCACCGCCAGCCCGATACCGACAGCCAAGCCCAGGCCGAGGCCGCCCATCGCCATGGCATCAGAGAGGGCGCTCGAGCCCAGCAGCACGATCAGCGCGGGAAAAATGAGCGCGCTCAGCCAATGGCGCCATGCGACCGATTTTTGACGACCGATCAAGCGCTTCAAACGCGAATACATGCGCCAGGCGATCAGGGGCAAGGCGGCAAGCATGACCAGCGATTGTTGATTCATGGCGATCGACATAGGAGATCCGTTTTCTCAGGTATTTGATTTGGGGATGCATGATTGGCTTGGCAATCACGGCGCGTGCAATTCTAGCGCATCTGTGACGCGCCGTTCACGCCCCAGGCATTTCCGGTCGAGCGCGAGCCAACCGCGCTTCCATATTGATGGAATGGGTCGCGCGGATGTCCCACCCGAGGCGCGATCGCCCATGCGCATTGACGACGCCTGGGCCAGCGTCGATACGCTTAAAGCGGCTTGAAGGAATGCGCGCTGATGTGGGCCACTTTTAGATTAGGAATGTAGAACTGGGTGCCGCCGCCGGGCAAATTCTTGCCGCCGCCCTTGCCTTCGAGCGCGTTGTTGCGCTTCGATTGGGCGCCGGCGTCGATGCGGGCCATGCCCTTGAAGCCGCCGAACCACGCGTAGACGGGCACCTTGAGCTCAATCGTGAGCAGCCAGTCGAGCGAATTCCAGTTCTCCTTGATGACCGAGGTCAGGCGCCCCCATTCGCGGAAGGACACGCCGTTTTTTTCCGCGATCGAGAGCCGTTGCGACAGGCCGGCATCGTGCTTGAAACTGTGGACCGCGCTCCACCACGGTGACAGATCGGTCTCATCGGTGATGATGCCCTGCCCCAGCGTGCTGTAGCCATTGAACTTGTAAAGCGACATGCCGGCAGGGAGTAGTTCCTTGGTCGGGTCGCCGAACATCAATTGGAAGGCGTCGCGCACTTTTCCCGGGCCGGTCGAGATATCGCCCACCTGGGCCCAGCTCATATCTTCGTTCAAGGGCATCGCTTACTCCTTCGCGTGGCTGAATCGGGGAAATCGAATTGTCCTCGTCACATTATATGCCCATCGGCATGCGGGCAATCAGCTCGCGAAACCGCTGAGACTCCAGCCGACGCAGGCGACCAGCAAGAAGGCGCCAACCAGGATGAAGGGCAGCGTGGCAAGCGCGAGCGGCCAAAAACGCTGGTCACGTGGCGGCGCGGGCCAATCCTCGCGCAAGAACCCGAGTTGATAGGCGCGCCGCCCAAGCTCGTCGCGCGGTTCGCCCGCTTCGAGATTCCATAATATGCCCGCGGCAAAATAGATGATCGTCGAGAGCGTCAGGTTGGCCCACCAGCGCACGGTGTAGGCGCCGTCGCGCCACAGCAGATAGCCATCGTAGAACCAGCTGCTTGAAAAAAGGATCAAGGCGATCGCCACCAGCAGGTAGCGCCACGGGCGGCTTCCCGAGAGCGTTTGATACAGCAGTCCGATCGACCAAGGCGCCGTGAGATAGGTGAGGATGGACATGCCGGCGCCGCTGACCACATCCCAGGTCTCGTCGTCGGTATAGCGGCCGGCGAAGGTGACGAACAGGAAGGCCGGCGCAAAGATCCATAACTTCCAGGGAACGCACAGGTAGCGGACATAATCGCGCCATTCTGGCAGCAAGCGCTTGCGCTCCCATGCCAGAATCGCGACGGCGAGCAGGCAAACGCTGCTCCATAGCGCGATGTAGCGCTGGAAGAAGGGCGACAATTCCGGCAAGCTCATCGAGCCCGCCCGCATCCGCCAGCGCGCGCGCACCGGTGCGCCAAGGCGGCAGTTGATGGCGATGGCCAGGCCGATCGCATCGCCGTCGAAAGGCCCAATGGCAAGAGTCGGCTCAGTTCCGTCATGCTTGTCGCTATGATTGCTGGCCGCACGGCGTGCGGCGTCAGCAAATCATAGCATGGCGACAATGAACGACGGTCTCCCGTCCAACCCCGTCCTAGCGCTGGTAGGGGTTGAGTTTTAGGAAAGTATGCAGGCGCCGATCCGTACCGCCCGCGCCCACCGCCGGCAGACATTCCATGATGTCGACCGCATTGCCGGCACTGTCAGCCTCGATGGTTTCACCTGAAATGAACTTATGACCGTGCGGAATGCAGATCGACGGGTGGTCAAAGGGCGCCCGTTGGTAAGCGACCCGCTCGTCGCTCAAGGCAAGCAGGAAGGCGACCAGATCGCGTTTTTGGTCCTCGTTCAATCCCAAGGTCTTGATGGCGGGGTCGGGTATCGGCTGGTTCTCAAAGGCGAAGTCGCCCCCGCGGTTGTAGAAGTCGACCACCTGCATCAAGGTGGCCTTGCCGCCATTGTGGAAATACGGCCCGGTAAATTCCACATTGCGCAGGCCCGGTGTTTTGAAAGCGCCGTCGACGGCCGTCAAGGCGGCCGGATCGACGGGCGGCTCATGGAAGTCCGGGCCAAGCATGCGCGCCATGCCTTTTTGGCTTATGCGCGTTTCCGACAGCGGATAACCGAAAGGGTCGTTGCCGCCAACGCCAGGGTCGTCGGAGGTGGGGCGTACCCCGGTATTGAAGAAGCCATTATCGTAATGGAAGACTGCGTGGTTTGCACCCTCGCGCTGATCGAGCCGCACGTCGCCCAGCACATTATTGGTCGCGGCACTGGTCAATTCCGCGCCAACGTGGCAATGCATGCACTGGGCGCTGCCGCGGAACAGTTCAAAGCCGCGCACTTGCTGCGCGCTCAGGGCTTTGACGTCGCCGGCGGCGTAGCGGTCGTAGGGGGTGTCGTCGGCCACCAGGCTGGCCAGATAGGTTTGCATGGCCATCCCGAAAAACATCGAGAAGTTCGCTTCCAGTTGCGTCACTTGCTCGTCGACGCCCGGGCGGCGCAGCTGGTCATTGCGGCGCGACGGCGCCAAGTCCATGCTGCCGATGGCGGCGCTGTACGCGCCTGGCAAGTCGATCATGCGCGGATAACGCCAGTAGGCGGGCTGGAAGGCCTTGCGGATCAGGCGCGCGTAGGTGGTCGAATACACGGCGGCGGCGCCCAGCACGCTGTCCGTCGGCGCAATGGTCTGGTCCGCCAGCGGCGCCTGGTCGCCCAGCTTGCGCGCCAGCTTGAGGAAGCTGCGGTTGCGGCAGCTCATTTCGTTTTCGCTCAGGGGAGGGCCGTCCGACAGCGACGCCAGCGCCGCGTAAGGCATGGCCGCCTTCACTTCGCGCACCACGCCGTCTTCCATTTTCCAGATCACGGCGTTTTCATTGCGCAAACCGAAGGGGTCGGCGCCGTTGAAGTAACTATTGGCGCGCCCATCCCAAAAATTGCGAAAGTTGTAGATCGCGTTAATGACGGTGGGCGCGTTGCGCGGTTCGACCCGCCGCGTGTTGACGCCGCGCACGTTGAAACCGGAGCCGCCGTGCGAAACAGCATCGGACACGACCGTGCAATTGTCGGGATTGCCGGCCTTGCCGACGCTGGCAAACACGGTGGTGAACACGCCTTGCGAACCGACGATGTCGTTGATGTCGCTGATGCGGGTGCCGGCGTCGTTGATGTCGGCGTGCCGCGTGAGCGGAAATTGCGCGGCCGTGAGTGTGCTGTTGGGGGCGCCAAGCTGGAAGGTTTTGTCCCCCGCCAGCAAGCCTGGCGCGATCTGGTTGCGGATGCGATTGTCGGCGCCGGCGTGGAAGTGGCAGCTGGCGCAGGCGGTTTTATTGTCGCTGCCCACCCGCGTGTCCCAGTACAAGGCTTTGCCCAGCGCGAGCAAGGCCGCTTTGTCTTGCACGTATTCGCGCATGACGGCGTCGGGCGGCGCGGGAACGGGAACGCTGCGCAGCGACACGGGCGGCGGCAGCGATGGCGGATCGGCGGCGGCCGCGCGCAGGGTGCGAAACGACAGGAAGGCCGCGCTGCACACCAGGCCCAGCACCATGAGGGCGCCGAACAGCATGCTGGCACGCGTACGGCCGCGTTCGCGCCGGCGCAGCACCGAGGCGCGCATAGGATGGGTTTGCGGGAGCGCTGGGTGCGCGGTCGATCGTGGGTTCATGGCGGCCTCCTGTTTACAGTTGGCAGCGTAGGCTTGGCCCGTCGGGACCGTTTGTGGCTGATCAATTGTGCGGACTGAAGTGTCGCACCAACAGCGCCCGCGATGGGCGTAGGTAGCGTCTTAGCGCCCGACAGCCAGGCGCCGCCCTTCCGTTTGCATGCGCGCGAATTCGTCCGCGCCCACCGCCTGGCTGAACAAATATCCCTGCAACTGGTCGCAACCGAGGTCGCGCAGGAAGTTCATCTGCTCGGGTGTCTCCACCCCTTCGGCCACGATTTCCTGGCGCAATTGCTGCGCCATCGTGACGATCGCGCGCGCGATGGCGCAATCGTTTTCCTCATGCGGCAAGCCGATCACGAAGGACCGGTCGATCTTCAAGGTACTGATCGGGAACTTCTTCAAGTAAGCCAGGCTCGAATAGCCGGTACCGAAGTCGTCCAGCGCCAGCGCCAGGCCCATCGCCACCAATTCATTCATGATCTCGATCACCGCTTCGGCGCCGCGCACCAGCAAGCTCTCGGTAATTTCAAGCATCATCTGCTCGGGCGAAACCTGATAACGCTCAAGCAATTCAGCCACCCGCTCGGGCAGCTTGCGGTCGAACTGGCGCGCCGACAAGTTCACGGCAATGGGCGGCATCGACAAGCCCGCGTCGTTCCAGGCGCGGATTTGCCGCCCCGCCTCTTCCAGCACCCAGGTGCCGATGTCGAGGATCAAACCCGTCTCCTCGGCCAGGGGAATGAACACGCCAGGCGAGACCATGCCGCGCTCCGGATGGCGCCAGCGGATCAAGGCTTCCGCCCCCACGATGCGCCCGCTGCGCAAGCTCACCTTCGGCTGGTAATGCAATTCGAGCTCGTTATTGACCAAGGCGTGGCGCAACTCGCTCTCGAGGCGCATGTGCTCCTTGGCGCGCTGGTCCATCTCTTCGCGATAGAACAGGAAACTGTGGTCGTCATTGTGCGCCGCCTTGGCCATGGCGACGTCGGCGAAGCGGATCAGGGACGGCGTGTCGAGGCTGTCTTCCGGATACACGGCGATGCCGATGTTCGCGCTCACCTGCACCTGGTGCGAGGCCACCGATATGGGCGTGGCCAAGGTGCTGAGCAGTTTCTTGGCCACGATGCCGGCGTGTTCGCGCTTTTCAATGCGCAGCAGCGCCACCGCGAATTTGTTGCCGTCGATGTAGGCCAGCACGTCGGCGTCGCGCAGCGCTTGGCGGAACAGGCGCCCGATCTCGCAAATGACTTCACCGGCCACGTCGTGCCCGAGCGTGTCGCTGATGGTCGCGATGCGATTGACGTTTATGACCAGCAAAGCCCCGTAATGCTGGCTGCGGCGCGCCTCCGTCAAAGCCTGGTCCACCAATTGATTGAGCAGGCAGCGGTTGGGCAAGCCAGTCAGCGCGTCGTAGTTGGCCATGCGCTGCATGCGCGCTTCGGACTCCTTATGCACGCTAATGTCGGTAAATAGCGAGAAGGTATGCGTGATCTCGCCCGCTTCGTCGCGCACCACGGAAACCGTCACCGATTGCGGGAACAATTCGCCATTCTTGCGCTTGCCGATGATCTCGCCGCGCCACGGCCCGTGCCCCTGCATGGCCGAGCGCACCTTGGCGCGGAACTGGGCGTCGTGCGCGCCCGAGCGCAACAAGTCCGGGGTCTGGCCGATCGCCTCGGCCGGCGAATAGCCGGTGATGCGCGTAAAAGCGCTATTGATCGAGACGATGCGCTCGCGCCCGTCGGTGATCAAGACTCCCTGGTCGCTGTCTTCAATGATGCGCGCGTGCAGCTGCATCTTGTCTTCCGACGACAGGTGTTCGGGCATTTCGGACAGATGCACCAGCATGCCGGCCGGATCGTCCGCCTCGTCGTGGATCAGCGACAAGGCCATGCGCAGCCACACCACTTTGCCGCTCTTTTTGCGCCGGCGCACCTCCACCAAGCCGCTGCCCTCTTCCATGAACAATTCGGCGATGTCGCTGCTATCGTCGTCCGGGTCGTACAGGAACAAAACGTGCTGGCCTACCGCTTCGGCCGCCGTGTAGCCAAACAATTGCTCGGCGCCCTTGTTCCAGCCGGTCAGGTAGCCGGCCAGGTCGAGCACGATCACCGGCTCTGGCGAGCGTTCAAACGTGTGGGCATGCTGCTGGCGCAGCTTGTCGGCCGGCGGCGCGTCGCGCAGCGCCTTCAATTCCAGCAAAGTGGCGTCGAGACGTTCGAGCGTCTGCACCAGGGCCGCACCTTGCAAGGTGCGCGCCTCCAGAGCCAGGCTCATGCAACGTTCGATTAGCGCCGAGTCAGCCATTGGCGTTGCCCTGAGTCTCGCGTACCACGCCGAGCATCCAGTTATACGCGTCCACCATCACAGCATTGAATTCCTCGGGTGCCAGTTGCATGGCCGACAGTTGTTCAGCCAAGCCGGCCAGATTGCCTTGCTCGGCGTTTTCCAGCATCTGCAAAAGCGCGCCCAGGTCGCCCTTATGCTCGAGCAGGGCCTTTTGCACGGTGTCGCTGATGGCCAGCGGGGCGAGCACCTCGGCCAGCGGCATGCCGAACAGGATGCCCAGCAGCGAGAACATGCCTGCCATGAAGCCCTGCTCCTGGGTATTCTTGTCCAGGCCACGTTCCTTGGCCAGCAGTTCGAGCATGCGCGCGCGCACCGCCACCCGCGACAGCAACATGGCCGAGCGCAAGTCGCCCTCCTTGGCGGCGAACAGCATCAGATTGAGCCAGCGCCGCAATTGCTGGCGTCCCAGGATCAGGATTGCTTGCGAAAAGCTGGTGATCTTGCGCCCCGTGCCCATGCCCAGGGAATTGACCAGTTTGAGCAAATGGTAGGACAGGGTCGGATCGCGCCGCAGCAGGGCTTCGATTTCATGGGTGTCGGCGTCAGCCGCCACCTGTTGCACCAGCTGCAAGGCCAACGCGCGCGAGGCCGCTTGGGGTCCGAGCGCCTTGGCCGGCGGCGCCATGCACCAGTTGCCGGTGACCCAGGCCACGGCCGGCGGCATGACTTTGTCGAACTGGGTGTCGGCCACGTGCAGGCTGCCGGCCGCTAGTTCCTTCCAGCCAAGTTCCTGCAAGGCCGCGATCAAGGCCGGATCGATACCCGGTCGGTACAGGCAGGGAATCTGGGTGTGCAAGGCGGTGAAGTTCTCTTCCTCGAACAGGGAGAGCAAGGCGTTCGCGTCGCCCTCGCCAATGTCAAAAAGCAGCCCTGACGGCTGGCCATTACGATCGGCCACCACGTGAAGGAACACGAGCGGCACTGCGCTTGATGTATTCATTGTCTATGCCAGATTGTCCGAGAGGGATGACTCTATGTTACTCCCAAAATCTTTATAAAAGCCAACGTTGTGCGCGGCAGCAAAGCGCAAAATCACCCACGAGATGAATCTAACACTTTCCGGTGAGCTTTGTAGGAAAACGCGAAGGGTGCGCGCCGCCGCTTCGCCAGGATGGCGCCGAGCCGGCGTTTCCCCTGTAACAAGATAGAGCGGGCGCGCCGCAAGCGGGCCACTCTTGACCGCATTCGCCAGCGCATCAGCCCCATTTGTCGGGCCCGCTGCGCTGTTGCATTCTGGCGACGGTCGGCCACGCGGCTGTTCAGGCGCCCGGATATTCGCGCCGCGACGCTTCAAGCACCCTCTTTATTACCTTTCTGCATACAACTAAAAGTCACTTTCGAGTCGCGGCCGTGCCCACCGGCCGGCCCCGGCAGGGGCGGCGGCGCATCCCGGGGCCACGGCCCGGCCTGTTTTCCGTTACACTTGCGGGTGTAGCCAGCGAGCAGGCCCAGCACCCCTCCCCGCACCACCAGATCACACGCACCAAGGGCGCGCAGCCGCAAACCGGGCCGCAGCAGCCTTGCATACACGAATAAGCGCCATGAGCACCGCCATCCCCGACACCGTCCAGGTCGAACTGGACTACATCACATCTTGCCAATTGCCAACCCCGTGGGCGCAATTCACCTTGCACGCCTTTGTCGAACCGGCCACCGGCAAAGAACACCTGGCCATGACGCTGGGCGACATCGGCGACGGCGCGCCGGTGCTGGCGCGCGTGCATTCCGAATGCCTGACCGGCGACGTGCTCTTTAGCCAGCGCTGCGATTGCGGCGCCCAGCTGCAAGGCGCGCTTGAGCGCATCGCGCAGGAAGGGCGCGGCATCTTGCTGTACCTGCGCCAGGAAGGGCGCGGCATTGGTTTGCTCAACAAGATGCGCGCCTACCGCCTGCAGGAGGCGGGCGCCGACACCGTGGAAGCGAATTTGCAGCTGGGCTTTCACGCCGACGCCCGCAATTACGGCTTGTGCCAACCCATGCTGGCACAGTTCGGCGTCGCCAGCTTGCGCTTGATGACGAACAATCCCTTGAAGATCGAAGCCTTGGAGCAAATGGGCGTGCCCGTGCTCGAACGCGTGCCGCTGCTGGTGAACCGCAACGTCCACAACGACAGCTATCTCGACACCAAAGCCTTGAAGATGGGCCACATGATGACGGCGCCGGCGGCCCCCGGCCACAAAGACGGCAAACCCTGATCGCTCCAAATCGCGTATGCTGGCGGCTTAACAAGCGAACCTGCCGAAGGAAGCCGTCTTGCCACTCTCAACAAGCATGAAATGTGTCGCGCTGGCGCTGCTGCTGGCCGGCGCGCTGGCGCAAGCCAAACCGGCGCCGCACGCCGCCACCGCGCCGGCGCAGCAGCCAGCGGCGGCCCAGCCCGTCGCGCCGGTGGCCGCGTCAGCCGCGCGCGGCGCCGCCGACGAGGAAGCGAGCCTGCCGCCGCCCTCGTCGAGCGCGCAAAAACTGTACTCGGCCGCCAAGGCCGACCTGCTGCAAATTCGCATGCTGCTCAAGAACGGGCGCAGCCAGTCCTCGGTTGGCTCCGGCTTCATGATCGGCACCAGCCGCCTGGTGCTGACGAACTACCACGTGGTGTCGCAACTGGCGCTCGACCCGGACGTGTACGTGGGCGAATTCGTCGCCACCGACGGCGCGCGCGGCCCGGTCGAATTGCTGGCCGTGGACGTGCTGCACGACTTGGCGGTGGTGCGCATCAACCGCAGCGGCAGCGGCTTTTTCACCATCCCCGAGCATCTGGCCAAGCTCACCCAAGGCCAATACCTGTACTCGCTGGGCAATCCCTTGGACCTGGGCTTCGCCATTTCGGAGGGCGCCTACAACGGCATCATCACGCGCAGCTTCTACGACCAACTGATGTTCACCGGCCCCATCAACGCCGGCATGAGCGGCGGGCCCAGCGTGACGGTCGATGGCGCGGTGGCCGGCGTGAACGTGTCCAAGCGCCGCGACGGCGAACTGGTCAGCTTCCTGGTGCCGGTGCGCTACGCCCAGGACTTGCTGGCCAAGGTGGCCGCGCAAGCCCCGCCGCCCAAGGATTTCAACCCTTTGATCGCGCAGCAACTGCTGACCCACCAAAGCGGCATGGTCGACCGCCTGCTGGCCACGCCGCTGTCGATCAAGACCATCGGCCCCTACCTGGTGCCGGTGCGCGACTCCGACCAGGTGCGCTGCTGGGGGCGCTCGAACGTGAAATCCGAATCGACCTTCACCGCCGACACCATGAACTGCGCGATGGAATCGGCCATCTTCGTCTCCGATTCCCAGCAGACCGGGCATGTGGCCATGACACACCAGTACGTGCGTTCCAGTTCGCTCGACGCGCTGCGCTTCGCGGCGCTCGCGAGCACCCAGTTCAAGGCAGATAACCTCGGGCGCAGCAAGAATAGCCGCCTGACCGCGGCCGCCTGCACCGAGCAATTCGTCAAGACCAGCACCCTGCCGCTGCGCGCCGTGATGTGCGTGCGCGCCTACCGCAAGTTCGCCGGCCTGTACAACTTCACCCTGCTCACGGCCAGCACCGACGACGCCCACGCCAGCTTGCAAAGCCGGCTCGACGTGGCCGGCGTAAGTTTCGAGAACGGCATGCGCGCCAGCCGCGCCTTCCTCGGCGCGCTCGGGCGCGCCGACAAAGCGGGGGCCAAACCATGAGCGGCCCCTACTTCATCGAGGTCCTGGCCCGCAACGGCGACGTGCTGCACCGGCATCAATGCGCAGCGCTGCCGATTCGCCTGGGCCGCGGCTACGATAACGACTTCATCGTCGACGACGCGCACGCGGCGGCGCGCCACGCCATCATCGAGCACGACGCCGAAGGCCGCATCGTGATGCGCGACCTGGGCAGCCGCAATGGCGTGATCGAGCGCGGCAAGCGCCGCGCAGCGCTGGTGCTGGGCGGCGACACGGTGGTACGCATCGGCCACACCAGCCTGCGCGTGCGCCCCTTTGATTTTCCGGTGGCGCCCGAACTGATCGACCGCACCATGCATGGCTGGGAAGGCGCCTTGCCGGCGCTGGCCGGCCTGCTCTTGATCGCGCTATTCGCGCTCGACACCACCTGGATCGGCGACACCCAGCCCTTCCAGGCGATCCGCTACGTGCAGGCGCTGGCCACCTGGCTCGGCGCGGGCCTGTTGTGGGGCGGCGTGTGGGCTTTCACCAACCGCTTGTTCGGTCGCCACGCGCGCATGGGACGCCACTTGTTCATCTTTGGTTGCGGCTTGACGGCCATTAGCGTGGTCAAGGCGCTGGGCAGCCTGTGCGCGTATGCCTTCTCGCTCGAGGCGCTCAGCCGCTACGGCAGCCACGCGGTGATCGCGATCGTGTGCGCGATGCTGTTCTACCACCTGTGCATGGTCAAGCCGCACCACCCCAAGCGCTTCGCCGCCGCCTGCATGGCCTTGCTGGCGCTAGCCTCGGGCCTGGTCTTGATGGGCAACGACCAGCGCAGCGGCCACCTGGCCGACGATCCCTACATGGCGGTGCTGCTACCGCCATCCGTGCGGGTGAGCCGCGACCACGAGGTGGACGAATTCCTGGGCGACGTGGCTGGCCTCAAGGCCAAGCTCGACCAGGAGCGCGCGCACAAGGTCAAGGACGATGGCGGCGACGGCGACGACGATTGATCAGGCGGCGCGCCCACTCGGGCGCAGCGAGCGCAGGAACAAGCCCAGACCGCCCACGGCCAGCACCAGAATGGTGATCAGCTCGAAGGCGTTCATGGTGCGCAGCGTGAACTGCACCGAGGCGATCACGCCGGCGATCAGGGCCGCCAGCGAGCCGAGCGCGAGCAGCCAGCCCAGGTAATTGCGGCTGTTATAAAACACCATGCCCACGCCAATAATCAAAGGCAGCATGACCATGCCACTGGTGACGCCGTAGCCGCCGCCGATGCCGAACAAGCGCATCCCGAAGCCGAACGAAGACGTCACCATGATCGCGTTGAGCAGCAGATAAAAGCCGCCGCACATCATCGCCAGGCCGAGAAAAAACTGGCCGCTGCCACCGCTTGTTCCGCCTGCACCTTGCATGTCGTGATCCTTCGAGGGGTCGTGAAAATGTGGCCACTATAGCAAAAAACGGCTAAAAACGCCTGCTTGCCGCGCCCTCCCTCAGGCCCGGGCGCGCGCCGCCGGATGCAGTGTGTCGCCGCGCGCCAGCATGGCCACGAACTGGGCGATGCGGCGCGCGCGCGTCTCGGGTTTTTTCGCCGTGTGGATCCGGAACAGCACGGCGTAGCGGTTGCGCGCGTCGAGTTTGACGAAAAAAGCGGCGGCACCGGGATTGTCGTCCAGCGCGCGCTGCAAGTCCGGCGCCACCTGCGCCGTGCTGCCCGGATCGTAGGCGGCATCCCAACGCCCGTCGCGCTGCGCCCGCTCCACCTCGGCCAGGCCGGACGCCTGCATGCGGCCGGCGGCGATGTAAGCGAGCGCTTTTTCGCGATTTACCTTCGACCAAATGCTGCGCGCGCCGCGCGGCGTAAAGCGTTGCAGCCAGTAGTGCGCGTCCAGGCTCTTGCGCTGGCCATCGATCCAGCCGAAGCACAGGGCCACTTCCAGCGCTTGGGGATGCGACACGGACGGCTGCGGCGCGCCCTGCTTGGCGATGCGTAGCCAGATCCCGCGCGAACTGGCGTGGTGCGCGGCCAGCCACTGGGCCCAATGGGCCTGGCTGGGAAAATCGGCCGGAGCGTCCTCACCCGCCTGGTGTGCCTGGTGTGCCTGGTGTGCCTGGTCCGCCTGGCCCGTTTGCTCTTGCGCTGTCATACCGCCCCTTCAAGACATGTGGAAGATGCGCGCCTGTGGCGCCGGCGCGCGCATCCAATTTTGACAGTTTCAAGGGAATGCGCAATCATGCGCGCTACGTCAATCGGCCCGCGCGCCTTCCGGTTCCATGTATTCGACCCGCACCAAACTCGTGTTCGCCCTGGCCTGGCTACTGTTCTGGACCATGATGGCGGCCGTGGAAATCCAGGACTACCTGCGCAACGGGCACAGGCAATTATGGCAGCCGCTGCTGTGGACCGGCTCGTCGGCGCTGGTGGCCAGTAGTTTGCTGTACGCGCAGCGCCACTTCACGCGCCGCTTCGACCGCCTGCTGGCCACGCCGCTGGCCTGGTTTTCGCGCCAGGTGCTGTGCCTGCCGCTGCATTGGATCGCTTTCGTGCCCCTGACCTTCGGGATCCGGCATGGCGCGTACGCGCTCGCGGGCCAGAGCTACAGCCACGAACCTTGGACGCAGGTGTTCGTCTACGAGGCCATCAAGCTCTCGCCTTTCTTCCTGATGTACGTGGTGATCGTGTTTGGCGTGCTGTCCTACCACGAGCTGCAGGCCCAGATGCTGCGCGCCGAGCAGTCGAACGGCTTGCTGCGCCAGGCCCAGTTGCAAAGGCTGACCCAGCAGATGCAGCCGCACTTCCTGTTCAACGCGCTCAACACGGTATCCTCGCTCATGTATTCGGACCTGGCGCGCGCCGACGCCACCCTGATCCGCCTGGCCGAAGTGCTGCGCGCCACGCTCGACGCGAGCGAGCAGCTCGAAGCGCCGCTGGCGACCGAGCTGCACATCGTGCGCGGCTACGCGCAAGTGATGGCCGAGCGCTTCGCCGAGCGCGTCGAGATCGACTGGCAAATCGCCGACGACACCCTCGCTTGCATGGTGCCCATCATGAGCTTGCAGCCACTGTTGGAGAACGTGTTCAAGCACACCGTCGAGCAGCGCCGGCAAAGCACGCGCATCGTGCTGCGCGCGCGGCGCGCCAACGGCAAGCTATGCATCGACCTATCCGACGACGTCGGCACGCTCGCCCCCGGCGCCAAGCCCGGCATTGGCCTGGGCAATCTGCGCCAGCGCCTGGCCGCGCTGTACGGCGAGCGCGCCAGCCTCAGCTTGAGCCAGCTCGCGCCGGCCGGCGTATTGGCCACACTGGAGCTGCCATGCGCGTGCTGATCGTGGACGACGAGCGCCCGGCGCGCGAGCGCTTGCAGCGCATGCTCGAGCAGGAAGCGGACGTCAAAGCCATCGCGCACGCGCGCGACGGCATCGAAGCGCTGCAGATGATCGAGGCCGAGCGGCCGGACGCCATCTTCCTCGACATTCACATGCCCGAAGTGAGCGGCCTGGAAGTGGCGGCCTCGCTGCCGGCGCCGGCGCCGCTGGTGGTGTTCGTGACGGCCTACGACCAGTACGCGATCCGCGCCTTCGACGCCAACGCCATCGACTACCTGCTCAAGCCCTTCGACCAGGAACGGCTCCATCGCGCGCTCGGCCGCCTGCGCGCGCGCCTGGGCACGGCCGCGCCGGCGGGCAGCGCGCCCGCCACCGAGATCGGCCAGCCCTTGCGCCAACTTCTGGTGAGCGAGCGCGGCACCACCCGCATCGTGCGGCTCGAGGATCTGCAATGGATCGAGACGGCCGACAACTACGTCGTCCTGCACACGGCGCAGGGCCAAACGCTGATGCGCCAAACCCTCAGCGGCCTGCTTGAAAAGCTTGGCCCCGCCTTCGCGCGCTGCCACCGGCGCGCCGCCGTGCAGCTGGGGTGGATCGAGCGCATCGTCGCGCTCGACAAGGGTGATTGCGAGCTGCATCTGCGTGGTGGCGCCAGCGTGCCTTGCAGCCGCCAGTTCCGGGCCGAGGTCGAAGCGCGGCTGTAGCGCGTCCGACTCGCCCCATCAGCATCCCGACTCGCCCCATTCGGCTGGCTTGGTGCGCGCGGGGGCGCTACGCTGGCACCCATCGCAACATCGTTCGAAAGTGAACCCGTGAATCAAACATCCACCTTTCAAGCATCCACCTTTCAAGCATCCACCTTTCAAGCATCGACCTTTCAAGCATCGACCGTCAGCGCCGCCCCCGGCACGCGCCTGTATTTCCTCGACTGGGTCCGCATCCTGGCCTTCTTCGTGCTGGTGCTGTACCACGTCGGCATGTACTACGTCAGCTGGGGCTGGCACGTGAAAAGCGCGGCCGCGAGCAGCGCCCTCGAACCCTTGATGATGCTGTCCTCACCCTGGCGCCTGGGCCTGCTGTTCCTGGTGTCGGGCGTGGCCGCGCGCTTCATGCTCAAAAAGCTCGGCGCCACCACCTTCATGCGGCGCCGCAGCGCGCGCCTGTTGATTCCGCTGGTGTTCGGCATGCTGGTGATCGTGCCGCCCCAGCCCTACTTCGAAATAATCGAGAAAATCGCCTACCAGGGCAGCTACCTCGACTTCATGGGGCAGTACCTGCGCGCCTATCATGGCTTTTGCAATAAGGACGGCTGCCTGGCGCTGCCGACCTGGAATCATCTTTGGTTCGTGGCCTACCTGTGGTGCTACACCATCGCGCTGGCCGCGCTGGCACTGGCCTGCGGTGCGCGCTTGGACAAACTGTCGCAGCGCCTGGGACAGCTGCTGCATGGCTGGAAGCTGTTCGTGCTGCCGGTGGCGGCGCTGCTGGCGCTGCGCGTGGCCCTGAACCATCGCTTTCCAAGCACCCACGCGCTGGTCGACGACTGGCACAACCACGCCCACTACTTCCTGCTGTTCCTGGCCGGTGCCCTGCTCGCCGGCGAGCGCCAGTTCTGGGCCCGCCTGGAGGCGGCGCGCTGGTTCGGCCTTGGCCTGGCGGCGTTCGGCTGGTGCGGCATTGAAGTGGTGATCGCCTGGCCGGACGCGCTGGTGCCGCCCGCCGACCTGCCCTACTGGCGCCTGGCCTATTCGCTGTGCCATTCGCTGATGGTATGGAGCGCCATCACGGCCGTCTGCGGTTTCGCCCACCGCCACCTGCAATTTGACAGCGCCAAGCGGCGCTACCTGACGCAGGCGGTGTTCCCCGTGTATATCCTGCACCAGAGCTTGATCGTCGTGCTGGCCCATGCGCTCAAGCCGGCCAAGCTGGCGCCGGCGCTCGAGGGGCCGATGCTCGTCGTGCTCACCCTGGCGATCAGTTTCGGCGCCTTCGAGATCATCCGCCGCAACCGCCTGCTGCAAACGCTGTTCGGCGCCACGCTCACCGAAGCGGTGGCGGCGGCACCGGCCGGCGCGCGGGCGCAGCCGCTGGCCGCATGAGTTGGCCGCATGAGTTGGCCGCATACGTTGTCCGAATACGTTGTCCGCCTAAGCGGGTGCCTGGCCAGCAGCGGCCGCGGCGCTGCCGAAGTGCGCCAGCACGCAATCGACGAAGGTGCGCAACTTGGGCGTCATGTGGCGTGTGAACGGGTACACGATGTGCAGCGGGCTCGTTGGGGTGGGATGGTCGGCCAGCAGCAACACCAGGCGCCCGGCCTCGATATCCTCCTGCGCCATCAGCCAGGGCTGGAGCGCGATGCCCACGCCCGACAGCGCCGCCATGCGCAAGGCCTGCCCGCTGTTGACGCAAAAATTGCCGCGCACGGGTACGCTGCGCACCGCCTCACCGTCGGCGAAGGACCACTGATGTTGGCTGGAGATGTTCAGGAAGCCCAGGCAGTTATGTTCCTTGAGCTGCTCCGGCGTGTGCGGCGTGCCGTAGCGCGCCAGGTAGCCTGGCGCCGCGCACACCACCATGCGGTAGGGCGCGAGCGGTCGGGCGATCAAGGTCGAATCGGGTAGCTTGCCGATGCGGATGGCGCAGTCGATGCCGTCCTCGATCAGGTCGACCACGCGGTCGCTCAGCGAGAGCTCGATGCGCACCTCGGGATTGGCGGCGAGGTAAGCGTTGATCATCGGCGTGAGCGAATGCACGCCAAAGGAGACGGCGGCGGCCACCCGCAGCACCCCACGCGGCGCCTCGCGCAAGCTGCTCACGCAACTGTCGGCCGCTTCCACCTCGGCCAGCGCGTGCTTGCACCGTTCGTAGTAGACCTGCCCCATTTCGGTCAAGCTCTGGCGACGCGTGGTGCGGTTGAGCAGGCGCACACCCAGGCGCTCTTCCAGATAGCGCACGTGCTTGCCGACCATGGTTGGGGAGATATGCTCGGCGACCGCGGCGGCGGACAGGCCGCCACGTTCGACAACGCGTACGAACACCCGCATACTGGTTAAATGGTCCATCGATTACACACCCGCAGTGTCAATTGATGCCATTTTACCCGTCTTCCGGCATGCGACCACGCCTTGCGGGGGCGCGCGCCACGCGCGGACTTATTGACTCGCTTCGGGTGCGGCCGGCTCGGGGGCGGCGCTTGGCGCGGCCAACACTTCGCGCAGGCGCAAGATACCGCGGCCGATGAAAAATGCCGCGTACACGTGCACGGCGACGGCCAGCCAGATGCCTTCGCCGGCATACAAGAGCGCGTCGATCACATAAACGGCCAAGCCAAGATAGAAAGCCCAGGCTTTACCGGCGTGCGCCAGTTTCCCGATCGCGACATAAAATCCAATCACCAGCAGCGTGATGGCGCCGCCGATGACTGGCTGGTAGCTGAAAATTTCGCCGACGAGGCTCGTCATCGCCAGTCCGAACACGAAACTGGCGGTGCTGCCGCTGTAATAAAGCACCGTATTGATCAGCGAAAGTCCAGCAATCCACCAAAACCAGCGGGCGGCGGCGTGGATGACCGGTTCCGATTTTTGCGACAGGTCCATTGTCAATCCCTTAATGAAATCGTATTGCGGCGAGAAATCATATCATGCGTTATGCCCGTGCAGCCCGGCGATGGGTTAAGCTTGAGGCTTCAGTGGCTTCTCTGTGCGTTCCGGCGCCGCGTGTTCATGCATTGGCAATCCCTTCGCGTTTCCTGTCCCATCACACCGCGCCGCGCGCTGGCCACTGTGGCGCTCGCTATTAGCCTTCCCGCCTTCGCCAGTCACGGCCACGGCGCCGTCAAGCCGGCCAAGATGGCCAAGCCAGCGGTGGCGAAGTCCGCCGCTCCCGCCACGCCACCGACCACGCCAGCCGAATGGTGCAAGAGCCTGGCCAGCCGTATTCCCGGCACCACCCAAGCCAGTTGCCAGGGCACCTCCCTGCAAGCGAGCGGCGCGCTCTCGCGCAATGGCTTTCCCATTCTGGAACGCCATGTGGTGCCGCCGGCGAGTGCCTTGTCCAAGGTCGGCAACAAAAAAGCGCCGCTGCGCGTGCTGCTGATCGGCGGCATCCACGGCGACGAATTGACGGCCTCGGGCATCGTTTTCCAGTGGCTGCAAAAAATGCAAACGCCGGCGGCCCAGAATTTCGAATGGAAGGTCGCGCCCTTGATCAATCCGGACGGGCTGCTGGCGCCCAAACCGCGGCGCGTGAACGCGAAGGGCGTGGATTTGAACCGCAACTTCCCCACCCCGGGATGGGAAAAAGAAGCGCCGCGCTACTGGGCCAAGGCCACCCATAGCGACCCGCGCCGTTTTCCCGGCAACGCGCCGCTGTCGGAACCGGAAAGCTGCTGGGTCAGCGACGCGATCGAGAAATTCAAACCGGACGTGATCATTTCGGTGCACGCACCATTTGGCGTGCTCGATTTCGACGGTCCCGCCACCCCACCCACCCGCTTCGGACGCCTGATTTACAACCGGGTGGGAGTCTATCCTGGTTCGCTGGGCAATTACAGCGGCTTGTACAAGCATGTGCCCGTCATCACGATCGAATTGCCAAATTCGCAGTTGATGCCGCCGGAGGCGGAAGTGCAGCGCATCTGGCTCGACATGCTCAGCTGGATGCGGCGCAATGTGCCGCAGCAGGCGGCCGCGCACGCCAAAGCGCTGTAAACGACCTTTGCCGGCGGTCGGCGCCGCTTGGCGCCTTATTCCTTACGATCGTCCGCTGCCTCGAAGTGGGCCTTAAATTTGCTCAGCATGCCGAGCTCGATGCCGCCCGACCAATGGTGGCAGGTCGTCCCGATCAAGTAGCCGCCGATGACACTGAAAAATACGCGCTCACCCGGATCCAGGAAGGGCGGCAAGGCGCGCCGAAAATAGATCGTCGCAAAACCGTAAAGCAGAAACAGCGCGCCAAGCACGAGTTGCACCCACCTTTGGCGCCTCCAGGCGAACTCCCTATCGCGCACTTCCTCGACCAACTCCTTCAGTTCGCCCTGATTCATTCGCCCTCCCTTATCCGGCCTAGCGCTCGGCCTTGAATGGCTCGCGGTCGATCTGCACCGTGCTTTCGCCATCGGTGATCCACACCTGCCCGTCCTGTATCGTGCATTGCAATTGCATGCTGCGCTTGGCCAGTTTTTGCAACTGCTCGCTGGCGTCGGACGGGATATTCATCACCGTCAGATTCTTGGCTCGCTCGAGCTTGTTGGAGATCTGCTTGTACCAGATATGGCTGGTGGCGCTGTAGCAGTAGACGATCACTTGTTCGGAACGTCCGCACGCTTTCATCAAGCGCTTGTCGTCCGGCTGGCCCACTTCCACCCACAGCTCGATCGCGCCGGTCAAATCCTTTTGCCACAGGTCCGGCTCGTCGACGTCGAACAAGCCTTTGGTGAAACTGAGCGAATCGCTCGCGTGCAGCGCGAACGCGAGCAAGCGGATCATCATGCGCTCGTCCGTTTCGGACGGATGGCGCGCCATCGTCAACGTATGGGTTTGATAGTAATTGCGGTCCATGTCCGCAATCTGCAGGTCTGCTTTGTAAATCGTCGCTTTCAGGGCCATTGCCGGTGCTGCTTTCAAATGAATTATTTAAAGACGACGGTCTTGTCGCCGTTTTGCAAAATGCGGTGTTCGACAAACCATTTGACGGCGCGCGCCAGCACCACGCATTCGACGTCGCGCCCGATGGCCGACAAGGTGTCCGCGTCCATCGCATGGTCAACGCGCTCGACATCCTGCTCGATGATCGGACCTTCATCCAGGTCGCCCGTGACAAAGTGGGCGGTGGCGCCGATCAGCTTCACGCCGCGGTGGTGCGCTTGCGCGTAAGGCTTGGCGCCCTTGAAGCTGGGCAGGAAGGAATGGTGGATATTGATGGCGCGGCCCTTCATCGCCTCGCACAGATTGGGCGAGAGGATCTGCATATAGCGCGCCAGCACCACCAGGTCGATTTGGTGCGTCGCCATCAAATCGAGCACGCGCGCTTCCTGCGCCTGCTTGGCCGCCTCGCTCGCGCCGGTCGCCAGCGGCAAATGGTGGAAAGGGATGTTGTAGCTGGCGGCGAGCTGGTAAAAATCCATGTGGTTCGACACGATGGCCGGAATTTCCACCGGCAGCAAGCCACTCTTGTAACGGAACAGCAAATCGTTGAGGCAGTGGCCGATTTTCGACACCATCAGCATCACGCGCGGCTTGGCGCGCGCGTCGTGCAATTGCCCGCTCATTTGCATTTGCGCGCACAGGGCGGCAAAGTCGGCGCGCAGTAGCGCCTCGCTGACGCCCCCCTCTTCCAGCGCAAAATGGGTGCGCATGAAAAACAGCTTCGATTCGGCGTCGCCAAATTGGCCCGAATCGATGATATTGCAGCCGTGCTCGGCCAAAAAGCCCGACACGCGATGCACGATGCCGCGCTGGTCCAGGCAGGACAGGGTCAGGATGTATTCGGGATGCGTCATATGGCTGAAATAATGAGCTGGGATAGATTCGAAAACCGGGGCGCAGGATGCGGCCAGTATTGTCGCATGCGCTGGCCGATTCTTCCGCATCAAAAAAAGCACGATCGTGCAATTTCAGGTATATTGATCTGCTCACCCATCCACCCGAGGATTTCCGCCATGCCAGAGAGCACCTTGATGAACCAACAATTCCGCCTCGCCGCCCGTCCGGTCGGACTGCCCAAGGACAGCGATTGGCAGCGCGTCGACGAAGTGGTGCGCGACATTGGCGACGGCGAGATCGTCGTCAAGACCTTGTATTTGTCGCTCGATCCGGCCATGCGCGGCTGGATGAACGAGGGTAAATCGTATATCCGGCCGGTGGCGATCGGCGAAGTGATGCGCGCCGGCGGGGTGGGCGTGGTGGTGGCATCGAAAGCGCCCGAGTTCGCGCTGGGCGATGTGGTTTCGGGCGGCATCGGGGTGCAGCGTTATTGGGTCGGCAAGGCCAAGGACAAGACGGGCGGCTTCTTCAAGATCGACCCGAATATGGCGCCCTTGACGGCGTGGCTCAATACCCTGGGCATGCCGGGCATGACGGGCTATTTCGGCTTGCTCGAGGTAGGCCAAGCGAAGGCGGGCGAGACGGTGGTGGTGTCGGGCGCGGCCGGTGCAGTCGGCATGACGGTCGGGCAAGTGGCCAAGCATCTGGGTTGCCGCGTGGTGGGCATCGCGGGCGGCAAGGATAAATGCGATTTCGTCGTCAATCAACTGGGATTCGACGCCTGCATCGATTACAAGAACGGCTCGGTCAAAGATGGGCTCAAGGAGCATTGTCCGGGTGGCGTCGACGTTTATTTCGACAACGTGGGCGGCGATATTCTCGACACCGTCCTCACCCGCATCAATATGAAGGCGCGCATTGTCATTTGCGGCGCGATCTCGCAATACAACAACACGGCGCCGGTCAAGGGGCCGGCCAATTACCTATCCCTGTTGGTGAACCGCGCGCGCATGGAAGGCATCGTGGTGTTCGATTATGCCGAGCGCTACCATTTGGGCGTGGCGGCCATGGCCAAGTGGATGAAGGAAGGCAGTTTCAAAAGCGTCGAGGATGTCGTCGAGGGTTTCGAGACCTTTCCGCAAGCGCTGCTGATGCTGTTCGAGGGGAAGAACTTCGGCAAGCTGGTGTTGAAGGTGGCGGACCAGTAAGGCACTCGCGCCCCCGGCTTATTCCGGGCTTGCT
The DNA here is from genome assembly GCA_040388555.1 of Pseudomonadota bacterium. Lineage (GTDB taxonomy): Bacteria > Pseudomonadota > Gammaproteobacteria > Burkholderiales > Burkholderiaceae_D > Telluria_A. The sequence continues at coordinate 432,869 of JAZKBP010000005.1, read as the reverse complement.
CGCGCACCGCCGCTCATCGGTGGGCGCGCGGGCGTCAGCGGTGCGAACGCGCCATCAGCGTCATCCTCGCCTTCCCAAGCCATGATCCGGCGCGCCATATTGTAGGCGCTGTCGTGGCAATGCGCGCGCGCCAGCAAATCCGGCAAGGCGATCTGGCGTTCCATCCACAGCATGAGCAATTGCCGGTCCCGGCGCTCCAGGGTGAGGGGCTTGAAGAAATCGGACCAGGCACTCATCGCGCACTCCATATAAAGTTGGACCGGATGCTGGGGCTAGCTTCTTATATTTTAGCGCCGGGCTGGAAAGCTGGCGTGGGAAAATGTTCGTTCAAGAATACGCGCGCCTCCTGCAATACGCGCACCACTTTCTGGCGCTGCCTTGGCGCTTTCAAGTCCTTGGGAAAGCGGCTTAGCCAGAGCGAGTTGAGCGGCGCACGCGGCCCCATGCGGGCGGACAATTGGCGCGAGGTCGGCATCGGCGACATCGACAGCACCTCGATGCTGTGGTCCAAGTGCGCGCACGAACAAAACGTCAAAGCATGGGCCCCGAATGGCACGCGCAAAACCGGGAAGCCCCTGTGCAAAATGGGCGTCGGCGCAGCCGGCTGGAATACCCCGCTGTCGCCGGGAACGGCAAGGTGCGCCGAGGTCGCGCCCGGCACCTTGCGCCAATCATCGATGAAGACAAAATCAAACATCGCCATCGCCCCCGAGATTGTCGGCCTGATCAAAGACCGACAAACCATCCTCCAGCGCTTTGACACGATCTGGATCACCCAGCTTGCCGGCGGAAAAAATTGCACCATATAGCCCGAGGCCGCTGACAGCGACGCAGGCGAAGGCTATGGGCCCGCGTACCAAGCGGAACACCAACAAAGCCAGCATTGTCGCGAACAGACACGCGAACAAGAAAAAAATCACCTTCCAACGCCGCTCGAAGCGCAATAGCGCGTCGACAGTCATCAATTCCCCCCGATATTCGGACATACCCTTGCCTTGACCATAGCGCACGATGCCGCAACTCTAGCACAGACAGTAGCGGCGCCCTGCATCGCTGAGCCCGATTGAGAAAGCGCATTGTGGCGAACTTTGCATGGAACTTGCTCAAGATATAAGCGTCTATCTCCATGCTTGTCTCAAGCATCATTACTTGAAAAAAGTAGTGCCACATGAACCATCACAATTCGAGGTCAACATGCAATCTTTTGCCACCAACCCCGCCATGAAGTCACATATGGAAACCCAGTTGGGTTTCCTCACAGAACTGTCGAACAAGCTGTGCGATTCAGCACGCAAGATCAGCGACTTGAACGTCCAACTGGCCCAGCAAATCATCGAGGATTGCATCGGCACGGGCCGCCAGATGGTGTCGGCGCACGATCCAGTGGAGTTCACCACCACCGCCATGTCCTACGTCCAGCCGGTGGCCGAGCGCTGGCGCCACTACCAGCAGCAGTTGCTGGGCGTGCTGGCCGGCACCCAGGTCGAGTTGACCAAAACAGCCGAAACCCACATCCCGGAGGCGAGCCGCACGGCCGCCGCCATGGCAGACGAACTGGTGCGCAAGGCGTCGGAAGAAACCGAAAAAGCCAGCGAACGCCAGCGCAGCGCCATGGAGCGCATCAACCGCCCCACCCCGCGCGCCAGCAACGGCGCCCAGCAAGGCGCCAGCTAAGTTGATCTTGCCGCGACGGTGAACCGGCATCGGACGCCAACGGCGCCCGGTGCGCGGTCGCCCGCATTCCACGCACACACACACTCAGGAGCGACCATGGCAACGAACAAACGGAAGGACGACAACGCGCCCTCGCGCGCCGACACGGCGAAAGGCGCACCGGCCGGCGCCCGTCAAGACGTCCTCAAACTACTCAAAGCCGACCATGAGCGAATCAAGCAATTGTTCCGCGAATTCGAAAGCCTCAAGGGCAGCAACGACAAGGACGCACGCAAGGCTGAGCTGAGCGAGGAGATCTGCCAAGAGCTCAATTTGCACGCCATGCTCGAGGATGAACTGTTCTATCCCGCCGTGCGTTCGGCCATCGACAACGACGAGCTGATCGACGAGGCGGAAGTCGAACATGCCGGCGCCAAGGACCTCATCAGCCAGCTCGAGGTGATGTATCCGGGCGACGACCATTTCGACGCCACCGTCGCCGTGCTCACCGAAGAAGTCGAACGCCATATCGAGCGCGAGGAGAACGACATCTTCCCGGCCGCGCGCAAGTCCGGGCTCGACCTGCGCGACCTGGCCGAGAAGCTTCAAGCGCGCAAGGAGGAGCTGGAAGAAGACCTGATGGCGCCGCCACATGTCATCGATCCGCACGAACGCATCAATGGCCGGCGCGCCCCCACCCGCCCGCCCGAATAAACGGCGCGAGGAACTATCGAATTGAGCTTATCTCTAATAGGACGAGCGCGCCCTGCCCCACATGGTGCATCGCGGGGCGCCAAGCGCGCTCATGACCAGGAGTCCCGGCGAAGCAATGCGCGCCGCGTGTGCGCCGGTGCCAGCACTGGCAGGCTTCGCAGTCTCGATTCACAACGCACACAAGGAGATCATCATGGCGACAAGTCAAGGTAGCGGCAGCAAGGGCCAGGGCGGCTCGGGCAGCGCGCAAAAAGGGGAAAGTTCAAGCAGCCAAAAGGACGATCAAAAGCCTGGGCAAAAAACGCCCGCCAAGCGCGGTTTCGCCGCCATGGACGAAGAGCAGCAGCGCGAGATCGCCAGCAAGGGCGGGCAAGCCGCGCATCAAAAAGGCACGGCCCACGAATTCGATTCCGAGGAAGCGCGCCGCGCCGGCCAGAAAGGCGGCGAGGCCGTCAGCCGCGACCGTGAACACATGGCCGATATCGGCCGCAAAGGCGGCGAAAGCCGGCAAGCGGCCCATCGCGCCGAATCCGACAATGCGCGCAGCAGCGGCTCGGAGCAGGCATCAAAAGGCGGCAAGCAGGGAGGGAAAAACGAGGATGAATGAGCGAGGGCGCCATACTGGCGCGGCGCCTGCACAAAGGACGTCCCTGGCGGCCGTAGCTATGCCGCCAGGTGAATGCTGTTGACAAGGTGGGCCGGTCGGTAAGCTAGGCTTTACCGGCCAGCTCACCTGTCGCTCACTTGATGCTGACTCGGCGCTTACTTGACGCTCACTTGCTTGCGATTGTCACTGGAAACGCGGTCGATCAATTTATTGTAGGGATCGACGCCAACTTCAAAAGGCTGCTCCTTCACCGTCACGGTGACGGTTGGGTCGCTGCCTTGAAGCATGCGCTTGTCAATCAAGAGCACACGCTCGTCCTTTTCCTTGGCGCCAGCGGCACGGGCGAACACGCCAATTTCCACTGGCTCGTCGTAGACACGCGGTGTTTCCTTGCCCTTGCCGTCCGCTTCGACCTTGGCCAGGTGCAGCGTCATCGTCACATCCCACTGGCCATCGGCGCGCTTGTGTGTCGTCGCTTCCGTGACCCGGTTGTCGTAGAAAACAATCTTCTCGAACATGTCGGCGATCAGGGCGTGCTTTTCCTTTGGCGTCACGGCGCGTATGTAGTCGAGCAATTCAAGCGTCGTCGTGTATGGCGCTTGCTGGTAGCGCTTGTCTTCCAGGTAGCGTTTGAGCGCGCTATTGAGCGCCGCTTCGCCAATCTCGTCGCGCAAGCGGTAGAAGATCATGCTGCCCTTGTTGTAGTGGATGTACTGCTGTCCTTCCACACGGGACAAGGGCAATTCCGCGACGCTCTCGCTGCCGCGGTTGCGCAAATAGCCGTCGAGCTCGAAGCGCAAGAAGCGGCGCATCTTTTCGCGTCCATATTCCTTTTCCATCACCATCAAGGCCGAATACTGGGCCAGCGATTCCATCATCACGGTCGCGCCTTGCACCTTTGCACCGATGACTTGATGGCCCCACCACTGGTGGGCCAGCTCGTGGGCGGTGATGTAGAACACGTAATCGATGTCTTCGTCCTTGCGCAAGTCGGCGATAAAGCCGATCGACTCGGAATACGGAATCGTGTTGGCGAACGACTGGGCAAAGCTCTGGTAGTTCGGAAACTCAAGAATACGCACTTGCTTGTGCTGGTAAGGTGTGAACTGCGCGCCGTAATAATCGAGCGATTTCTTGGTCGAGGCGATCATCCGGTCGACATTGTAGGCATGCTTCTTATCGTAGTAGATTTCGATTGGCATGCCGTGCCAGTCCCCCTTCTTCACCTCCCAGCGCGCCGACAGGATGGCGAAAAACGGCATCATCGGCTGGTCCATCGCGTAATGATAGTAGCGGCGCCCGCCCTGCTCCCAGTGCTCGTCCAGGTAACCGGGCGCCAGCGCGATTTGGTCGCCGCTGGTGGAGACGGTGGTGTCGAACTTGATCCAATCGGCTTCGCCCGAAATGACGTTGTCTGCGTAGGCCTTGCTGTCTTCCAGTTTCGCCATGCGCTCAGGCTCACCCAGACCACGCTTGCGCCGCTCGTTACGATCTTTCAATTCAATCTGGTGGTTGTAGCCGAAATGCGGGAAGAACGATTGATTCGTGAAGAAGGTACCGTTGTAGTTCACGTGGCCCGGGGCTCCGCTATTGGTGAAACCGGGATTACGCACGTCGACGACAAAGTCCAGTCCAAGCGTGGCGCCAGGCGCGAGCGGCTCCGCCAGCGTCAAGACCCGAAAACCGAGCGTCTTGTCATCGACCACGATCTTGTGCTGCGGCAGGTTGGTCCACCGTGTTTCGACGTCGGTATCTTCCTGGATGCGCAAAGTATCGATGGGCGCCTTGGTCTTGTTTTGCAGCAGGTAATGCCCCTTGATGGCGACGCGCAGTTCCTCTGGAAAGATATCGACCGAGGACTGCACTTGCGTAATTTTCGGCAGCGGCAAGTCCTTGTATTTGCGATACAGCCTCTCGTAATTGGCGCGCTTGTCCATCGCCACATCGGCTGCCTCGTAGTGATTCAAGACGTTGGTATTGTAGAAAATCCATGCGCCGCTCGCGCCAAAGCCAAGCAGACACATGGCTAGCGCCACACCGGTCGCACCACGCAAGCGCTGCGCCGCCAGTGCCGCGCGCGAACGCAAGTCGAGCGACAAACCGCGCACCCAAAACGATTGGGCCACAAGCAATAAGGCCACCGTGAACAGCGTCCAGTACAGCGCAAACCAGGCCCAACCGCGCAAGAAATGGCCATAGCCATTCATATCGGAATACGGCGTGCCTGGCAGCGACCCGAAGGCGTACAGATTGTGGGTCAGGTGCAAAGGTCCCATCACGAACATCGTCACCACCAGCATGGCGATCATGACGCCGTAGCCGATGAATTTATTGTTAGTGAAAACCTGCATGGCCAGCGCAAACATGGCCATCAGGGCGTATTGCACCGAAACGAGGGCGACGCCCTTGACATACAACATCAGCTCGATCGGCGCTCCGCCTTTGATCAACTGGAATACGACGGCCGCGACGATGCCGGCGCATTGGAAACCGGCGATTACGCCGATCAGGGCCATGCATTTGGCCACCATGGCCGCCCAATTGGGCGCGGGCATCGCATCGATGACGTCGCCCAAGCCCGCTTGCCGCTCCTTGAAAATCAATTCGCCGGCATAGAAGGTCAAAATAATGATCAGCATGATCGCAAACGAGCCCTGCATGTTCTGGATCATATTGTGCGTGACGGCATACGTGGCAGTGCCGTACATGTTTCCAGACTGGCTAGATACAAACATTTGCATCACCACGCCGATCAACAACAGGACCAGAAAGGGAACGCTCTTGAAAACGCCGATGGCATCGAAGCGCAAAACTTGCCAGCATTGCAGCCATGGTGTGATCGGACTAAATTGCGGGACGATGGCCGACAGCCGCTGTCCTAGCGGGCGCGGCGCCCCACCGCGCTGTGGCCTGGCGCGGCCGAAGACGCGGGCGGCGGTGCCGGCGCGCTGCGGTTTGAACAATGCCACGGTCGCGCCTAGCAAACCCAGCGCAATACCTGTCCACAGCACGCGGTTCGCGAGCAAGAAGCCCTTGAGCGCCGGCAAGCCGGCATTGGACTCGGCGGCGGAATAGTAGCGCACCATGCGGCCAAAGGCGCGCCCGCCAAATGGGTCGACCAGGGCGACAATCCATTCGTTGCTGACGTCCTGGGTGAAAGTGCCGGCAACCCCGCGCAGCACCAGAAAACCGATGACACCGACGTAGACCAGCATGACCGAGCGCGTCGTCGCCGCCAGCAGCATGAGCAAAGCGCCGATGAAGATCAGGTTGGGGATGATGAAAACAGCGAAGCTCCATGCATATGGGGCGAGGGAAAACGCGCCAACCCGCTGGGCGTCGACCCAGGGCATGTAGGGTGCGATCATCATGCCCAGCGCCACCAGCAGCATGATGCACAGGCAGGCGAGCAAGCCAGCGGCGAAGCGCCCGATCAGATAATCGCGCTTGCGCATGGGAGTGGCGAACAACATGTCGGCAATGCCAACCTCCGTGTCACGCAGCACGGTGCCAGAAATGAAGATGGTGGCGATGAACATCGAGAACACGCAAAACACATTCATCAATTGCACGATCACGACTGGCGCATTGCGATTGATGTTACCGACCGCGCCGCCAATCATGACGGCATCACTGGTCATGATGCCCCAGGCCATTAAGGCGAACACCAGTCCACACAACCACAACAGCGGTTGGCGCAACTGGTAGCGCAGGTCAAACTTGAAAAATTCTAGCCACATGGTGCGCTCCTTAAACCACGGCTGCGGTTGGCGCGCGTCCGGCTTTGCGCACCTGCAAGAAATAGACGTCTTCCAAGTCCGGCTCGACCATCACGAAGCCTTCTTCCGGTTGGCTGTCGGCATAGACATTGATGGTCGGCTTGCCGGCCATCAAACGCGTCGACAAGACGTTGAACTGTTCCTGGTAGCGCGGCAGCGCTTCGGCGGCGATGCTGCGGCGCCAGATCTTGCTTTTGAGCGTGTCGATGGCCGCCTGCGGCTCGCCCGCCACCAGCACTTCCCCTTTGACGATCATGGCCATGCGCGGGCACAGGTCGGTGACGTCTTCGACGATGTGGGTCGACAGGATCACCACCACTTGCTCGCCGATCTTGGCCAGCAAGTTCAGGAAGCGGTTGCGCTCGTCCGGGTCGAGGCCCGCGGTCGGCTCATCGACGATCACCAGTTTGGGCGCGCCCAGCAAGGCTTGGGCGATGCCAAAACGCTGGCGCATGCCGCCCGAGAAAGTGCCGAGTGCGCGCTTGCGCGCTTCCCACAGATTCGTTTGCTGGAGCAAAGCTTCGACCATTTCCTTGCGCTGGCCGCTATGGGTCAAGCCCTTGAGCACGGCGAAGTGGTTCAGCAAGACCTCGGCCGTCACCTTCGGGTAGACGCCGAAATCCTGCGGCAGGTAGCCCAACTGGCGGCGCAAGGCTTCCTTGTCGGCCAGCACATCGAGGCCATTGAAATGGATGCTGCCGCTGTCGGCGTCTTGCAAGGTGGCGATGGTGCGCATCAAGGACGATTTGCCGGCGCCGTTCGGGCCGAGCAAGCCGAACATGCCGTTCGGAATCTCGAGACTGACATTGTTGATCGCCTTGACGCCATTCGCATAGGTCTTGTTCAACTGCTTAATCGATAGCATGGGTACGGATCTCCTGATCGGGTTGTGATGACGGACCGCCGTGCGGGCCGCGGTATTTCGTAGGCAAAACTATAGCGTTTCGATAATGAGGTATCGAAGGCATGCGATAAACGGCGCGTTTCGCGGCGCGAGATCGGCAAATCCGGGATTTTCGACGACAGACGGCTCAAGCCGTTGCAGGGGGGCACGGGCGATGCGCCCGGCGTGCCACCAGATGGAAGTGGAACAGGTCCGACTAATTGATCAAACCAATTTTCTGCAAACCGTGATCTTGCGCCTCAGCAAGAACTGCCGCCACCGCAGGGTAAGGGGCGAGCGGATTGGCGCGAACGTGCAATTCCGCCTGATTTTCCTGCGCAGCCACGGCTTTGAGACGAGTTGTCAAATCTTGGCGCTTGCGAAGAGTCGCGCCATCCCATGACAAGGTGCCGTCGAAATCGACTTCCAGTACGACAATTTGTGGGATGTCGCGTAAGTTGGGCAAGATACATCCCCGCACCATCCCTATATCAATGACAACCGTTCGATGTGGAACGGCGATGAGCAAAGCGCTCACCAGCGCCAGCAAGGCGCCAAGCATTGGGCCGACTTCCAACCTGGCGATCGGCGCCCAGTTCTCGCGCGCTCCGCGCTCGAGCAATGTCGGCTCATTCATGATGCGCGTTCTCCTCGTTCATTTCCGCGTCAAGCTCCGCCGCCGGCGCCACGCAAACCTGATTGCGCCCATTGTTTTTTGCATGGTACAGCGCGCGGTCGGCCAATAGCAACAAGGTGTCCAAGTCGCTCGCCTCGACCGCGATCAAGGCCACGCCACAGCTGGTGGAAATGGTGATGGTGTGCTGGCCGTACGCAAGCGACAAGGACAGCACGCCCTGGCGCACCCGCTCGGCCAGCACCAGCGCTTGCTCTTGCTGGGTCTCTGGCGCCAGGATCGCGAATTCCTCGCCGCCGATGCGCCCGAACACATCGCTCGTGCGCAGCAATTGCGCGACCCGATGGGTGACGGCCTTGAGCACCAGATCGCCCGCCGCATGGCCATAGGTGTCGTTGATCTTCTTGAAATGATCGATATCGAGCATCAGCAAGGCCAGCGGCCTTTGGTGACGCTTGCTGCGCTCGATTTCCGTGTTGGCCAAGCGATTGAATTGCCCGCGCGCGAAAATACCCGTCAAAGGGTCGGTCGTGGCCAGGTGCAAGATACGGTTGCCGCGCGCCTTGACCGCGTACGCGAGGGCGCCAACCGCGCCGATCAGCAAAAGCGACAGCAAACGGAACAGGGTGGCGTTCGGGCGCGGCTGGTCCCAGCCCCCTTTCGGACGCGCCGCCAATTGCCATTCGCCATTCGGAAACCGGATCAAACTCTTGATGGCGGCCGTGTCAAACAAATGCGGGTCGCCCAAGAACACGGCGCCCAATGCGCCCAAGCCATCCTGGCCGCGCAAGGCAAAATCAATATCCTGATGATTGCTCAATTCCGGGTAGGCTTCGAGAAATGTCGGGAAATCGACCAGGATGGTGACAAACCCCCAGAACGCGCCATCCACGTAAATCGGATTGCGGGCGATGATGCCGGTGCTGCCTTGCACCAGTTCGCGCGGGCCCGCCACGCGTAATTTGCCGTCCGCGATGGTTTGCTCGACGACCTTGATATTCGCCGGCGAGAGATCCTTGCGCAGATTGACGCCGGTGACTTTCTTGCCCCATTCGAGGGGATAGGCGTAAGCGATGATGGCGTCGGGGGCGAGCTGGATGCTGGTGAAACCAGGTAAATGCTGGGTGACGACCTTGGTAATGGTCTCAAACGAAGCGCGATCCATGTGCGGATGGGCGATGACGATGGCCTCGGCCGTGTACAGCGCCCCGATATACAAATTGATGCGCTGGTCGAGCTTGGAAGCGAGGGCCGTCGAGTGCTCGAGCACATGGGTGCGCAATTGCGAGTCGAAGGCGGCGTTTTCACGGTGGTCGACAAAGGCCGCGCCCAGCGCGACGATCAGCGCGGCGGCGAACGCCAGCAGCGCTGGTGAATGGAGGATTCCCGTTTGACTTGTTTGCGAAGTTTGCATACCGGATTCTGGATAGCGCGTATCGCCATGCCAGCGTTTTCAGTATGCGCCGCAGATCTTATCAAAGTCAAAACAAACTTATGGTTTTGATCTCACGGAAACCACAAGCCTATTGAAACAAGGACTTATCGGCCTGGAACTTCTCTTGCAGGAAGCGCCCGTTCGCCAACAGGGTGTTTACGTCCGGCATCAAGAGGCTCTCTTCCAAGCCCCGTACATGGTCTTGCAGCATCACCAACTGCTCGTTCAAGAGTTGTTGCGCCGTCTTGCCGTCGCCCAGGGTGGCCACTTTCGCGTACGTGGGCGGCAAACGCAAATAGCTCTCCACCGCGTCCGGCAACAGGCGCGTCACCGTTTGCTTGAGCATGGCGCGGCTGGTCGCCTCCACCAAGCCCTGCCCTTCCATTTCCTTCAGGCGCGGCATCAAGCCATCGACCCGCAGCAGGATATCGGCCAGCACGGCCTTCGATTGGGCGGGCAACTTCGGCATGACGGACTCGCGCAGCCACAGCAACGCGTCGGCCGTCGACAAGCCTTCGGGCATGTGGGCCGGCTTGTCCTTGAACAGGAAAGGCAAGGCACCGGCAAAGTAGGCGCCGGCCGTCAGCAAGGGCCAGCCGCTGTCGATCACGCCCAGCAGGTACAAGCCGATCACCGCCAGCGCGGCGCAACTGCCGAGCATATTGCCGGTCGAAAGCAGGTAGCGTGAAATGCGATCCATGAAAATCCTAGAATAAATACGCAGCCAGCGTCACTGGTAAGTGCGGATATCTTTCATCACGCGCGCCAATTGCACCGTGCGCGCGTCGAACACGCGTCCGCCTGTGCTCTGGGCCAGCGCCTGCATCTGGCTCGGGTCGGCGTCGCCGAAGATGATCGCGAACACCGGCACCTTGGGGCCGCCCTTCCTTTCCAGCCAGGATTTAAACTCGGCCAGATCCATGCCCTCGGTGTTGACGCCGTCGGTCAACAGCACGATCGACACCGTGCGCTCGTGCGAGGCGCTGACCAGTTGCGCCTGGCCATACACGCTGGCGATCGAATCGAAGATGGCGGTCCCGCCGCCGGCATGCAAGCTTGAAATATCGCTCGATAGGCGATCGAGGATCTTCCGGTTCGCGGCCGCGTCTTCGCTCAAATCATAGGCGACGGCCGTTTGCGGGGTGCTCGAAAACGGCATCATTTCGATATGCTCGCGTCCGCGGAAGGTGGAAAAGCGGCCGGAACCGGAAGCGTCGCTATTGCTCAGCGCAAGCATCGCCTCCTTCAGGCTGGCAAGCCGATTGCCTTTCATGGAGCCGGACACGTCGAGCACGAAATACGAACTGGCGGGCTTCGAATAACTGTCGAGGAAACCCTTGAGGATGGCGTCGACCACCTTGAGCGAAGCGGGGAAAGGCAATTCATTGACCACCTCGTCGCTGCCGGTCCCGCCCAGTGGCGAGCGGAAGGTATTGGCGGCGATTACCTTTTGGGTGGCGTCGGCGCGCACGTAGGCGAGCAGCTTGGCGTAGAACTCGCCCTGCTTGGAGGCGGCCAGCAACATCAAGGGATAATCGGCCGTGATCACGCCTTCTTTCGGAATGATCACCTCAAGCGGCTGGCCCTTGGCGGCCATGCTGCGGATCACGCTCTCGTAATTGATGATGCCGTCGACCCGGCTGGCGTCGGCCATGAACATATCGGCCAGCGCGCCGGACGAGCCGGCCGTCATCGCCTGCCCGGCGAACATGTCCTTGAGTTTGTCGCCGGGTATGTCCTGCTCTTCGAGCGCGTCTCCCTTGCCCGACAATTCCGCGGCCAGGCCGGCGAGCGCCACGAAGCCCGTGTTCGAGCCGGTCGGATTGGTCATGGCGAAGTGGAACTTGCCCGCCTTGGCCGCAGCGACCACGTCGGCCCAGCCAGTCTTGCCGCTTTTCCAGCCCAGCGCGCGCGCCACGTTTGGCTTCACGCCCAGCACCACGCGCGAATACATGGTCTTTTCCGAGGCCTTGACCTTGTTTTTGACTTCGGGCACCAGTTGCAAATACTTGCCGTGCGAAATCCACACCGCGTCGTAATTGTTAGGCTGGGCCAGCCGGTCGACCGCGTCGAGCGTGCCGCTATAGTCGAACACCACATTCATGTCCTGGGTCTTGCCGTAGGCTTGCACCAGCTCGGCCACGTCCTTGAGCTCGGAGCCGGCCAGGATGCGGAAGGTGTTGGCCGCAGGCGCGCCGCCCGCCTCGGTTTTCGATTTGCTGCAGCCAGCCAGTGCCAACGCGGCGATGGCGATGGCGGCGAGAAGTTGTGCGATGCGTTTCATGAGGAGTCCGGGTTCAGTTTCGATCAATCACAAGTCCAGCACGGGCGGCACCACCGCACTGGCGCTGGCCTTGCGGTCGTTGACGATGCGCTCTTTGGCCTTGCTCAGCTGCTCGCGCATCATCTGGTTGTTTTGCGCCATCGTGCCCAGGGCGTCGGAGCGGTAACGCTCCATCTTGTCCATCGCCGCGAAGGTTTGATCGAACATGGTTTGCAGGGTTTGCACGCCGACGATCGGCTCGCTGGCGAACTTGGCCGTCAGCTCGACGTGGGTGTTGAGGGCGGCGCCGGTCGCGCCGATCAACTCTTCGATTTCGCGCTTGGAGCCCGACAGCATTTGCTGGGTGGCGATCTGGTTGCCGGTGGCGCGCGCCAACGTCACCGCCACCGACAGCGCCGCCATGCCCAGGGTCGAAACGCGGTCGCAACCGTTCATGGTTTCGCGCCCGGTCTTGCGCAATTCGCCCATCACATTGTAGGCATTGATGGTCAAGGCTTGCGCCGCTTGCACGTCGCCCAGATTTTGACGCACGTAGTACAGCACTTCTTGCTCGAAGGCGCGCGCGCGGTCCGGGTCGCTTTGCTTGAGGGTGGCGATGGTCGCGCTCAGTTTGTCGTCGAGCTCGCGGATGAAGTAGGACGCGCCTTCCAGTTTTTCCAGCGCGCTCCACAATTGCTGGCGCGCCAGGCCCATCTCGGCCACGTCCTTGGCGATTTCATCCTTGGCCGCGATCATGTCGCCTTGCATGGAAGCGAGCTGGGTCTGGGCAGACTGGTAGCGGCGCAGATAGCGCGCCAACTTGTCGCCGAAGGGAATCGGTATGCCCAGGATGCGGGTGGGCGTGAACAAGTCGCCCTGCTTGGCCGGGTTCAATTCGTCGAACAGGGAGCGCATATTGGAGATGGCTTTGTAGGCGGGCGAATCCTCGGCGCCGACAAAGTTCTTTTGCGTGAAGCGGTTCGACAGGGTGCTCGAATCGGCGATCTCCTTGCGCCCCAGCGAGAAAGCGGCGTCGAGCTTGCTCTTGAACTCGTCCGAATGCGGGTCGCCCTGCATCAGGCTGGCCATGAAGGTGTCGAGCTGGGTTTCGACCTTGGTCTTCATATCGTCGGGCAGCTTGACGGCGCCGGCCGCGCGGCTGGCCGGGACGGCGGCCACCACCTCGGGCGGGGCCAGCACAAAATCGGCGTCGGGCGCGATCACGACAGGGCCGGTGGATGCTTGATCGGTCATATTATTTGCCTTCCAGTTTGCGGATGATGGTTTGGTTCATGGCTTCGAGGATGGTCGTCGATGGCGCTTCGGCCAGGTTCAGCAATTCGGGCGCGTCCAGGCCCAGCTTTTTGGTTTCGACAGCAAAGACAGTCGGGTCGTTGCTTCGGAAACCGTATTGGGCCGCGATGCGCTGCAAGTCCGGGTCGGTGGCGAGCAATTCGCCGAGCTTCTTGCCGGCCGCCGTCTTGCCCACCAGGATGTGCTTGAGCACCAGGCCGGGCTGGGGATAGAGCAAGAGATGCGGATCGCGCAGCTTGCCATTGCGCTTGGCGTCAAGGAATTGGCTCTCGTAAATCAGTACCAGCGGCGCCTTGCCCATGCCTTGGCCGATGTAGTCCTCGAAGGGGCCGGCCAGCGTGGCCTCTTGAAAACCCTGGCGCGTGATCAAGGGGGCCAGGGCTTCGGCGGTCGCTTCGGCCTTGGTCAATTCCTGCGGCACTTCGTTACCGTTTTGAATGTAAGCGAGAGCGGCGATGTAGAGCGCGCCGGTGTTGGACTTGCGCAAGTCCGGCGTATTGACCAGGAAACTCTTATTGACGCTAAAGACTGTGTTGCCCTTCAACTGGTTCCAGCGCGTGGCAGCGAGCATCAGGGGTAGTGCCTTGTCCAGATAAAAGTCTCCATGCGCGGCGCCGCTCATCTTGGCGATGCCGTTCGCTTCGAACACGGGCATCAAGGACTTCCAGCTGGCGATGGCCAGGGGGCTTGAAAACACGGGATGGCTGGTGGCGCCGGGCATGACGCCGAGCCAGTCGGCGGCCACGTTCGCGCCAGCCGGCCAGGCGGCGTCAAGCTCGCGCGCGCGCGCCTTGTCTTGCTCGAAGGCGCCGGACTTGATCAACTCGAGCGTGATTCCCTGCTTGGCCAGCAAGGCCACGACGGCTGGATCGTTCAGGAAGGCGAACTTGGCGCTGCCGGCGAGCAGCTTGACCTTGCCGCCCTGCACACCGATGGCGGCGGCCTGGTCGCTCACCTTTTTGCTGTTGAAGGATTTGTAGACGCCAGCGGCAACGCCGGCGATGACGAGCAGCGACAGCAGCAAACCGATATATTTTTTCATGGATGTCCCTGGTTCAAAGTGGCCCGGCGGCGGAAGTATCCCACGGAATGGGCGGACGGGCGAAGCGGAGTGGCGCACGGCCTGCTTGGCCGCGGCGTGACGCAAGATTGATGGCTTAATAACATCGTGGTGCTATTCTAACCGGGATGGCGACGCCTTGGCTTGAATATGCTACATTGCCGACCTCCGCAGCAAAGTCCGCCCCCCATGCAAGCCTTGAAATACCTGAGTGCCTATTCCGACCAGACGCGCGCGCAAGTTTCCGAACTGATCGCGCAAAAGCGCCTGGGCGAAGTATTGAAGCAGCGCTACCCGGCGCCGCACGGCATCCGCACCGACAAGGCGCTGTACGATTACGTTCAGGATTTGAAGAGCGAACACTTGCGCAATGCCGAGCCGATCAACAAGGTCGCGTTTGACAGCAAGATTCAGGTGATCCAGCACGCGCTGGGTTTGCACACGACGATCTCGCGCGTGCAGGGCAGCAAGCTCAAGTCCAAGCATGAGATCCGGGTGGCCACTATTTTCCGCGATGCGCCGCTTGAATTCTTGCGCATGATCGCCGTGCATGAGTTGGCTCATGTGAAGGAAAAGCAGCACGACAAGGCTTTCTACAAGCTGTGCACGTATATGGAGCCGAATTATCACCAGTATGAATTTGACTTGCGGCTATACCTTACCGAGCTCGATATTGGTGGTGCGGCGCTATGGCAGGCCAATTCCCCGGCTTGAATAAGGATGGCTGTTCCCAACGGGAACTTGGAAACATTGCCCTTGCGGCGAAGGAATCGAATGTGAAGCAATAATGGCACTTTACCGACTTGTTTTTCCCAACAATACATTCCAGCCGGCACCTGCTGGCATGGCTGAAGTTTCACCTGGGGCCTGAAAATGCTGCCGGCGATCAGTGTCGTGAATAGTGTCGAATTGATTCGAGATGGAGGTTCTCTCGCGGCGTCGTTTCTCGGTGAAAATGGCTCAGAATACTGGCTGTTTTATCGCTTACTTCGTCGTACCCTAGCATCGGGGATGGTCGAACGCTTGGGGTATGCGAAACCGGTCGTGGTCGAACGCCAGAGCGGGATTGAAATCGAGATATCTTGGGAGCATGCCCTTATCCTTATCAATCAGATTCGCCCTCTGCTACGCCAAATAAGGGAAAAATCAGCGCGGACGCGACTTAGATTCCTATTCCGGCACTCAAGCGGACTGGCCGGATGCGGCGCAGTTCGTCATTTCATTTACATGAACTCCACGATAGCGAGTACCTGAAATGTTTAGATGGATGAAAACGAAAAACGCATTCGATCAAGCCTTCTCGGAATTCGTTCGACCGGAACTGCTCGAAGCGATGAAGAAACCAGGGTTTAGTTTGCCGTTGAACGAATTCCGAGCCGAAAAAGTAAGTTTTGTATTGGTCGCTGTGCACGGCGACACGCCAAGCGACATTGGGGAGCGACTGGGAGTCGTCACTGACATCGCGCGCGATTGCCATTGGTTTGGAGATTTCCTATTTTCAAATCTCGCTGTGCTTATTGATCGGTCCGGTCTGCCATTGATGGGAACACCGCTTTCGCGACAAGAGCTCGTTTCGAAGCTCGCGGCTGCCCTTGGCTCGACATGCAAATCGATTGGAGGCGAAGATGTCATGCCTTGCGGAGAATACGGGAGTGCCAGGCGGCGCGTGTTTGGCGCACAAATTCCTCAGTTTCTAGCCTTGGTTTCAAGACTCGAAGCGCTTCCAATCGGCGAACATGCATAGCGCAGCGCCAGCTAGCCGTCCGATCCAGCCGACGCCTGCAGACGTGGCTGATCGTTCACCTTGGGTAAAATAAACTATGATCCGTTGGTTCTTTCAGCTTCTCTACGGCTCAATCCCTATTCGGTTTGCGAGTCCATATTCCATCCAAGAATCAATCACCCGTCTTTCGTCTGTCGTAAAGCCTTCGGTCCTGAATGCGTTTTCCGGGCAGTGCGCGCTTGGAACCGTTACGGCGAAGAAGGTTCGCATTCAACGCGTGATTCCTCTCGTCGGGAACGCCTGGAAGCCCTTCTTCTATGGCTCTTTTTCCGCCACCGAAACCGGCACCGTTCTTGATGGGGCGTTCAAGTTTTCAGTATTCACACGCGTCGTCATGTCCATCTGGTTTGGGTTTATCGCATTTTGGACATTAATAGCCACTGCTATTGTCCTCACACAATCACCCGGTGATATTTGGTTTCCCTTGTTCGGTGCCGGCATGTTCGCTGCAGGCATAGGTATAGTTCGCGCTGGGAAGTGGTTTGCCAGAAAC
Organism: Pseudomonadota bacterium; assembly: GCA_040388555.1. Classification (GTDB taxonomy): domain Bacteria; phylum Pseudomonadota; class Gammaproteobacteria; order Burkholderiales; family Burkholderiaceae_D; genus Telluria_A. The sequence goes on along the minus strand of JAZKBP010000005.1, from coordinate 416,251 downwards.
GATGTTGCTTGGCTAACTCAGGAAATTAGTCAGGCACTTGGAACGCAGCGTCCCTTATGAAATCGAAACAGAACTTACTAAAGCCCGCACAGGACCGCCTGTTTCAGGCAATTACAATGGCTGACGCTTCAGTCAATTTGACTCCATCAACGCTGCGCGGTCTGGCCGCCAGTTACCTTAAACATTAAGCCACACCGAGTACCTATTTGATGATATCGACATTTTCTCCCCTGCTGTATGTCAAAGTCTCCCCGCAACGGCTCACTGTCAGAAACGTGAAAACAGGAACAGAGATCGCCGAAGTGCCGGAAGTTGCGATCGGCAGCTCGGGCAATAAAAAGGTCATTCTTGCTGTGGGAACGGAGGCGCGCGAGGCTGCGGCCGCTCGGCCAGCTGAACTGGTCAACCCCTTCGATCATCCTCGCACCCTCCTTGGCGACTTCACCGTTGGCGAACAATTGCTCAAGGCTTTTCTTCGCCGCCTTCCCGGCAAGTCCTGGTTCGCACCAGCCCCCAGGATCGTCATGCACCCAATGGGTACGCCCGCGGGCGGTTTTACCCAGGTCGAGCGCCGCGCGTTTCGAGAGATGGCCTTGGGTGCAGGTGCGGCCGACGTGGTGCTTTGGATTGGGCGCGAATTGTCGGACCAAGAAGTACAGTCCGCTGAGGTACTTGAAAGCGAAAAGGGACGGCAGTGAGACTTAACATTTCAGTCAACTCGGGCGCCTTACGGTGTCCGTCCGCGTCGCAAGCTCCCGCCGCAAGTCGGCGGCTACCCAAACGATCGACCGAACAAAACTATGAATAGAGTGACCGGAGCGTTTCTCCTTGCACTAGGTGCCTTGCTCGTCGTATCGTCCGCTTTTTCGCTCATTGGCGTCGCATTAAGCTTGTCCGATGTACTTACTACGGGCCCCTCCTACATTTGGGGCAGGGTCATCGGCGGAATAGTTGGAACTTGCTTTTTTTTCCCGCTTGGGTGCACCGCATTCAAGGCCGGCTGGCGCCGCTTTCGCTAGAGGTGCCGGAATGTTTAGCCAGTTGCGCTATCGCGAATTGTCGCAAACACATGGGTTTGTGCCAATCACATGCACACCCCACCATTCATATCTGCCGCCATTGAAATTTACATGGCTGCCGTTAAAATACTTTCGCTCTTCTTTGAATTCCCCTAAGCTGGCACTTGAGTCAAACTGGCCGGAAGCGGCGCGGTTTATTGGAAAGTTGCGGGCGGCCCGCCGCTCAATTCTGCAATTGAGGGAACATGCAAGATCCTGTAGTCATATTCAACGAGTCTGCACGCGCTGAGCTACTTACGCTGCGCGGTGAGAAAAAATTCACGGCCGAGGACTTCTACCCCGGCGCGCCAAGCGAGGCACTTCGCGCCGACGCCGAGCATCAAATCAATGCCTTGCTTGATCGACTGCTTTCCGGCTTGAAGCCCGACTCGCGCAAGAGTTTTGTTATGTCGGAATTCCAGATCGCACTTGCGAAATTCGAACAGTCAGACACGGAAGAACGGGAGCGCTTCTGTGGCTATCTGGAGCAAATCATGGATGCCACAGGAATTGAAAGCTCGGACGGGCTACTCAATTCATGGCTCTATGGCTTTGACCCCGCTGAGCTCTGATTTTCAACTCGCCTGGCAGCGCCGCTGCGCACACACCGGGCACCTCATTCCACGGCCGCGAGCGGCTTGAATCGACGTTTAAAATAGAGAAAGTAGATATGCGCGCAAGCAAGCGATTCCTCATCCAGGCCCTCGGGTTCGTGGCCTTCCTAAGCGGCTGCGCAACGTCACCCACTGTGACATCGGACGCTGCGGCGCAACTGCGGCAACAAGCCGACGCGTGGGACCGCGCCATCGTCCGCAAGGACGTGGCGGCCATTTCCCAAAACATGGCAGAATCATTTCAACAGATTGATAGTCGGGGCAATTTGTCGAACAAGGCGCAGTTTTTGTCCGGGATCACCTCGGAGAAGCTCGTCATCTTTCCGTACGAACCGGAAGACGTCGTCATTCGCTTTTATGGTGCCGTCGCGCTCATTACTGGTACGACAAACCTGCGCGGCACATACAGCGGCAAGCCGTTCACAACGCATTACCGATACACCGATACCTACTTCAATGAATCGGGCGTATGGCGGGTGGTAAATGTCCAGACCACGGAGATGAGCCAGTGAGTAGCCTTGCCACCGACATGCAAACCTTGAAAGCGACACCAGAATCACTCGCGGCACTTCGCGCAGCCTAATCCTCAACATCGGACTGAGCGGATGCCGCGCCGTTTACCCTGAAATTCTCGGGCGGGCAGCCGCTCATTGCTCATTGCCCATCGATCAATGGCGACTAAGCGCAGCGAGCTCTAGCGCGCATCACCAGACCCGGCAGCGCTGCTCGCGCACCATCGGCTGACCCTTCTTGCAAGCGAAGGCCTGCTCGAATTCCGGCATATTCACCAGCAAGCCATTGACCCGGTACTTGCCCGGCGAATGGGGATTGACGACGGCCGACACGCGCAAATGCTCGGGCCGGTCATTGCCGCAAGCCCACTGCGCGTAACCGATGAAAAAGCGCTGCTCCGGCGTGTAGCCATCATGCGGCAAGGCCGGCACGTGCGCGATTTCCGCCTTCCACGCCATCCATCCCAGGATCAAGCCGCCCAGGTCGGCCACGTCCTCGCCCAGCGTGAGACGACTATTGATCTTGATGTCGTCGACAATCGTGTATTGGGCATACTGGTCGACGATGCACTGGGCGCGCTCGGCAAACGCGTTCGCGTCATCCTTGCTCCACCAATCCTTCAAGTTGCCCTTGCCGTCGAACTGGCGTCCTTCATCGTCGAAGGCGTGGGTGAGCTCGTGGCCGATGGTGCCGCCCGTGTTGCCGTAGTTGGGTGCGTCGTCCATCTTGCCGTCATACAGGGGCGGCTGCAGCACGCCGGCCGGGAAATTGATATCGGCCATCTGCGAGCTGTAGTAGGCGTTGACGCTAGGCGGCGTCATGCCCCATTCATTGCGGTCGAGCGGCTTGCCGATCTTGGCCAGTTGGCGGCGCGCCTCGAACAGATTGCCGCGCGTGACGTTGCCGGCGAAGTCGTCGCGCCGCACCTCGTAGGCGCTGTAATCGCGCCACTTGTCCGGATAGCCGATCTTGTTGCGGATCGCCGCCAGCTTTTCCTGCGCGCGCGCCTTGGTCTCGGCGCTCATCCAGCTGAGCTGGGCGATGTCTTCCTTCATCGCCGCCTCCACCTGCAAAGTCATATGCAAGGCCTTGTCCTTCAGTTGCGCACTGAAGGCGCGGCTGACGAATTCCTGTCCCAGCGCCTCGCCCAACTGGCGGTCGACCAGGGTCACGCATTGTTTCCAGCGCGGCGGCTGTTCCGGCACGCCATGCAGAGTGTGGCTGAAGAAGGCAAAGTCCTCATTGGCCAAGGCGGCCGTCAGGTATTGCGCATTCGGGGTCGTGACGTGCCAGCGCAAGTAAGTCTTCAAGTCGTCCATGCTGGACTCGCGCAAGAGCTTGTCGAAGGCGCGGTAAAACGCCGGCTCGCTCACGTTAAAGCTGTCCAGGCGCTCCAGGCCGGCCGTCTTCAGATAGGCCTTCCACGAAAAGCCCGGAGTGAGCGCGGCCAAGCCCTTGGCGTCGACCTTGTGGAACAACTTGTAGGGGTCGCGTTTTTCCACCTGGGTCAGGGCCGAGCGCGCCAGCGCCGTTTCCATGCGCAACACCGTGGCGGCCGATTGGGCCGCAGCTTGCGGTGACTCGCCCAGCAGCGCGAACATGCGCGTCACGTGCGCCACGTAGTCCGCGCGCAAGGCTTTGGTGCGCTCGTCATCCTTGCTGTAGTAGTCGCGGTCCGGCAAGCCCAGGCCGCCGGCGCCGGCGAAGGCGATCACCTGGGTCGCGTCGCCAAAGTCTTGGCTGGCGCCGAAGGAAAAGAACAGGCCGTTGTCGGCTATGGCCAAGTGCAACTGGGCCAACAGGCGCGGCAATTCGCTTTTCGACTTCATCAGCGCGATGCTGTCATACATCTTGTGCACGGGCGTCAAGCCGCGCCCCTCGATGCCCGCCTTGTCCATGCAGGCGGCGAAGTAATCACCCGCCTTCTGTTGCGCAGCGTTGCGCGGACCATCGGCCTTGGCCAGACTCTCCAGGATGCCCCACAGGAAGCGCTGATTGTCTTCCTCGAGCTTGACGTACACGTTCCAATGCGCCTGGTCTGGCGGAATCGGATTGTTTTTCATCCAGCCACCGCAGGCGAACTGGTAAAAGTCCGCGCACGGGTCGGCGCTTCTGTCCATCGCGCTCACATCCAGGCTTGGCGTGTAGGGCAGCGCCGCCAAGGGCTGCAGGCGATTGGCAGCGACGGACATTTCCGCCGTTTGGGCTGAGCTGCCCAGGCTGGCGATGGACAGGACAAGAAACAAGGGAGTAAGCAAGCGCATGGGAGGCGGACCATCAAGAGTGGAGGGACATGGCGAAACGCCAGCATTCTAACCGATAGTCGCAAGCGGCCAAGAGCTGGCCGCCGGCCGCCGCGCTCCCAAGCTGGCGTACAATCGGGGCGCTGGCGCTGCCACACTTTTTCAGAGGAATGAAGATGCATATCGCATGGAACGCGTTCACACCTTGGTCCGCCTTGCTTGGCGGCGTCATGATCGGGTGCGCGGTCGCCCTGTTCGTGCTGATCAACGGCCGGGTGGCCGGGGTCAGCGGCATCGTGGGCGGCTTGCTGACGCCGCGCGCGGGCGACATCGGATGGCGCATCGCCTTCGTGCTCGGCTTGCTTGGCGCGCCGCAACTCTACCTGCTGGCCAAGCCCAACGGCGCGCCGCACATCGCCAGCGGCAGCGGCGCCCTGCTGCTGGCCGGTGTGCTGGTCGGGCTGGGCACCCGCTACGGCGCGGGCTGCACCAGCGGCCATGGCATTTGCGGCTTGTCGCGCCTGTCGGCCCGCTCGGCCGCGGCGACAGCGATCTTTATTGCAGCGGGCGGCGCTACCGTGTTCGCGCTGCACCACCTGGCCTGAGGATTGGCCATGCTCCTGTTCGCCTCGCTGTGCTGCGGTTTGCTGTTCGGACTGGGATTGATCGTGTGCGGCTTGGCCGATCCGGCCAAGGTGCTCGCCTTTCTCGATGTGGCCGGCGCCTGGGATCCCTCCTTGCTGCTGGTCATGGCCGGCGCCATCGGCGTAAGCTTGCCCGCCTTCGTCTTGGTCAAACGGCGCGGGCGCGGCATGCGCGGCGCGCCCCTGCACTTGCCTACGGCGACCCGCATCGACCGCAAGCTGGTGTTCGGCTCGACCATGTTTGGCATCGGCTGGGGCATCGCCGGCATTTGCCCGGGACCGGCCTTGGTCGGCCTGGGATTCGGCTTGCCGCAGGCTGGCTTGTTCGTGCCGGCCATGCTCGCTGGAATGGCTCTGCATGCCCTGCTCGAGAAGGCCTGCGCCAGACCCACATCCTGAAAAACGGTGGCCGTTAGCGGTAGCGCTCGAGGATGCGCCGGTAACTACCGTCGGCGCGCATCGCCTTGAGCGCGCCATTGAAAGCGTCGCGTAGCGCGCGGTCGCGGAAGGCGGCCGAAAAATCGGTCACCCCCTTGAAGATGGGGTGGTACACCACCTCTTCGTCGCCGCGCAAGCCCTCGCCCAGGCGGCTGCGGTACCACTCGAAGATGGTCTTGTCGATCACGATCACTTGCACCCGCTTGCCCCAGAACACGCGCGACTGCACGTCCTGGGTGCCGCTCTGATAGTAATTGGGAGGAAAGCGCCCTTGCGCGTCCGGCTGGTATTTGGCCTTGAAGACGGGGCCCAGGTCGGCCCAGCCGCCCTGCCAGATGACGAAGCGGTAATTATCCAGGTCGGCCAAGGTGGCAAGGTGCACGTCCTCGCTCTTGCGGCTGACCGCGACGTTGCTAAATTCGATGGCGCGGTCGGAATAGTAGACGCCCTCCCCGTCCTGCCCCTGCACCGTGGCCGCCACCTCGACTTGAGCTGCCGTGAGCATCAAAATCAAGTGGGCCTTCGATCCTTGTACCGGCACAACGCTGTGGCCAAGCCGGCCCAGCGCCTCGCGCATCACGTCCACTTCGATGCCCACGACCTTGCCGGAGCCATCCTTGAAGGCGAATGGCGGCTTGTCGGTGTTAAACGACACCCTCAATGGGGCGGCGCACGCGCTGGCCGAGACGAGCAACGCGGCGGCCAAGGCGATCCAGCGGCGCATGGCAAGTCCTTCGATCCGTCCTGCCGCACCAGCGGGGCGCGGCGATCCTGCCATTTTGGACCGAAAAGCGGGAAAATAAGCGTGCGGCGCTAACTTTTAGTTTCGCGCAACAACGTCCGGGGTGCGCTGCCGGGCGCCGTCAGCGCCGCAGCAGGCGCCGCACCGCCTGCGCGGCGCGCGTGCCCAGCGAGCCGTCCGGCACTGGCGGCGCGCCCGCCGCGCTCACGCGCCCGGCCACCTGGCGCAGCAAATCGAGTTGCTGCGGGTCCGGAAAGCGCGTCACCTTGTAGCGCGGCGGTTCGTCCAGGGTGGCGTGCATCAAGCCGCCGACGATGGGCAGCGCGTCATCCCAATTGACCACCACCGCCTGCGATTGATCGCTATGCGGGTCGACCAGGCACAGGATATCGGTCTTGGGCAGCAGCGACAGCACACCCTTGGACCAGCTGCAAGCGCTGCGCGTGGGCGCGTCGTCGCCGCCGCCCCCCACCATATAGCTGGACACGAAAATATGCTTGCCCGCGGCCGCGTACTTTTTTCCCATCAGTTGCTTTTGCTGCTGATACAGCTCGCCCTCCCATTGCTTGCGCAAATGGCTCAGCTTGATCGCACGCGCCGGCGGCACGAAGTCGCGCCATTGCCCATCCTCCAGGCGCAGCATCAGGGGCGCCAGCGCGTTCGGCTGGGCCATGATGGTCTCGGCGCGCCGCACCATCAAGGCCATGCCCACATCGTTGCTGTCGCAAGTGAGCAGCAGCACGTCCTTGCCCGGCACCATGGCCACGGGCGCGCCAGGTCCCGCTTGGCGCACCATCAGCTCGGTCAAGAGCAGGCGCGAGGCGCTATAGTCGTCGTTCCAGGCCGACTCGAACAAGCCATGCCCGCAATCGCGCATCGGCGTGGCCGATTGGGCGCGCAAATTGTCCAGCGCCAGGCTGAAGGCTTGGTCTTCCGACAAATCCCATTTTTTCAAATCGTGCGCGCCCAGGCGCAAGATATTGTCATCGCTATCGTAGCCCAGGCACAGGTCGAGCCCGGGCACGAGCGGGCGATACACGGGCACCTCGCTGCCGGGCGCACCCATGATGCGTACCTGGCCGCGGTCGGCGCTGTTGCGCACGATCGGCAACAGGTGGGAGTGCGCACCGGCGAAGCTCGCCGCCGGCTTGACCGGCTGCATGCTGCGCGCCGTGCGGCTCAGGTGGGCGTCGCGCGCGCTTATCTCTTCGCGCAACCACATCCGGTACATATTGCCCAGGTTGATGATGTCGCTGGGCATCGCCGCGTCGCCGTTCTGGCCCGTGTGCAGTCGCTCTTGCGCTTGGTCCAGGCGCCAGGGGCGCTCATCGCCCGCTTCCTTCAATGCCGCGATCAAGACGGTCCCGTAATGGGCCAGGGAATCGGGCACCACGGCCTTGTCCGCGCGCGCCCCCGCTTTCACACGGTCCGGTTCGATCGCGCACAGGCAGCCGCGCTTTTCAAGCGCGATCTTGTATTTGGTGGCGCCGGCGAAGTCGAGCCCTTTCTTGAGCGAGATGCCGCGCTTGAGCAGCAGCGGCGCGACCTCATCCTTGCTGCGCTTGAGCAGCGCCACCAGAGCGATCTCCACCTCGTCCCTCGAACATCCCTCTTTCACGCCTTGCGTGACGACCCTGTACGTTTGCTCCACCCTGCCCCCTGCGGTTCAATGTTTCTCCTAGTTAAGAGTATAACACCGGCGCGGCGCGCCCCCCACACGCCTGCCTGCGCGCATGCCAAAGTTTCTTCATTTGAAAAATTGATCTACGTCAAAGAAATATCGCCCCCAGACGGGGAGACTAGACATAGACATCAAAGACATCGACTTTGCATTGGGAGAAAGCATGAGCCACCTGACAGCAGCGCAATTGGCCACCCTGGCCGAGCAGCTGCGTGCGCGCCGCAGCAAAGTGATGGCCCAGATCCACGAGCGCCTGCACGCGTCGGACGATCCGGACCAGCTGGCACTGGCCAACCACTTGGCCGAGACGGACGATTGGGTCGAAGCGGACATGCAGGCGGGTCTGGACCTTGCCCTGCTCGACTATGAACTGGTGGCGCTGCGCGACGTCGACGCGGCGCTGCGCCATTTCGAAGCCGGCCTGGCCGGCACCTGCGCCAAGTGCGGCGAAGCGATCCCGCTGGCGCGCATGCTGGCGCGCCCGACCGCGCGCACTTGCCTGGCCTGCCAGATGCGCCTGGAACAGCGCCAGCACGCCGACGCCGGCGCCGCCCTGTGAGCGACGCGGAGAACGCCATGCCCAGCCTGATCTGGCGCGCGGACATGGCGCTCGGCATGCCATCGATTGACCAGGAGCACGCGCAGCTGCTGCAAGCGCTAAGCGACGCCGCGCGCGCGCCGGCGCAGGGCAAGGGCGCGGCGCTGCGCGCGCTCGCGGCAAGCATGGAGAGCCATTTCGCGCAAGAAGAAATCCTCATGCAAGACTTGCGCTACGCGGGCCTGGACGCCCACCACGCCCAGCACCGGCGCGTGCTCGACATGCTGCACGATGCCGAGCGCGCGCACGCCGCGCAGCAGCCGGGCGCCGGGCGCGCCACCTTGACGATGCTCGCCCACTGGTTCAGCGAGCATCTGGCGACCATGGACTTGGCGCTGGCGGTGGCGCTGCACTTGAGCGCGCACGACTTCGCCGCCATCGCCGCCATCGGACGCGCTCGCGCTGGCGGCGCGCACCATCACTAGGGAGAGCACCATGAAAACGAATGTGGGAAGCTTGGACCGCCAGGTCCGCATCGTGATCGGCCTGGCCTTGATCACGGCGACGATTTTCGGCTATATCGGGCTGTGGGGATGGATAGGCTCAGTGGCCGTGTTCACCGGCGTGTTCCAGTTCTGCCCGGCCTACCTGCCGTTCGGCCTGAACACCTGCGAACGCAAGGACTCTTGAACGGGGCGCTCTAACGCCCGTGCAAGCGCTGCAGCAAAGCCTCAACCTCGGTCTCGACGATCATCAAGGCCGCGTGGCGCGCCTGCACGAAGCCTTCGCGCTGCTGGTGCGCGATGAAGCCGACCAAGCCGTCGTAAAATCCCGCCACGTTCAATACCCCCACCGGCTTGGCGTGGATGCCCAGCTGCGACCAGGTCAGCATCTCGAACAATTCCTCGAGCGTGCCCATGCCGCCGGGCAGCGCAATGAAGGCGTCGGACAGGGCCGACATCATCGCCTTGCGCTCGTGCATATCCTTGACCACGAACTGGCGCGTGAGCGTGGCGTGTCCCACTTCGCGCTCGAGCAGCGCTTGCGGTATCACGCCCGTCACCTCGCCGCCCAGGCGCAAGACCTCGTCGGCGATCACCCCCATCAAGCCGACGTTGCCGCCGCCGTAGACCAGCGCGATATTGCGCTCGGCCAGGGCGCGCCCGAGCGCGCGCGCCGCATCCGCATACACGGGCGAGGCGCCGGCATTGGCGCCGCAATAGACGGCGATCGCTTTCATTCGTCGTCGAGCTCTTCCTTGGCCGCTTCCACGTCCAGGCGCTCCATCGCGTCCTTCGGATCGACGGCGGCGGCCGCTTCGTACAGGGCGACGGCCTCGTCCATCTTCTTCTTGCCGTCGAGCGTCACCAAGGCGTTGGCGTACTCGATGCGTCCGATGGCGGTGTCGGGATTGAGCTCGAGCGCCTTCTTGAACGCCTTGTAGCCCTCGTCCTTCTTGACGCCATAAGTCAAGCCGCCGATCATCGCGCCCACGCTGTCGATGATTTCGCTATGGAAGGCGCCGAGCGCGATCTGCGCGTCCGAATGCTTGGGCGCGAGCGCGATGGTGCGGTCCAGGCTGGCACGCACCTTGGGCGCGATGCCCTGGGCCAGCGCCTTGACGATCGAGATGCCCTGGGCGTAGCGGCCCAGCGCGTACGCATGCCAATAGAAACCGGCGGCGTTGTCGGGCTGCTCGGCTTGCTGGCGCTCGCAGCGCTCGGCCACTTCCTCGTACAGCGCGATCTTCTTTTTCTCGTTCGACTCGAGGTAGGTGGCGTAGATGCAGGTGGCCTTGTGCGCCACCGCGTAGCCGTCCATGCCCGCGTCCAGGCCCAGCTTGGCCGCTTTCTCGAATTCACCGGCGTGAAAGGCGATCCAGGCTTCGACGACGGCGGCGTTCTTCGGGAACGGTTCGGCGTCGCCCACATGCAGGCGCGCCCACGCCTTCTTCACGCTTGCGGCGGTGTACACATAAGCGTCGTCGGAATACGGAAATTTGGTCCATGCCATGGCGGTCTCCCCGGTTAATGGTCTTTGAGTTGCTTGAGATATTCTTCGGACAGTTTCAGGAACAGCAGGTGGGTGTCGCCGCGCAGATAGGGCCCCACCAGCGAGAGCACCTGGTAGCAGCCGCGCGCGAGCGCGTCCGACATCGCTTGCTGCTCGCTGTACTTGCGCGGATTGCGCACGTATTCGTAGGACAGCCAATAGGTGGCCACGACCACCATATTGGTGGCCATGGCGCCGATCTCGGCGTCGGACGCTTCGAGCGAACCTTCGCTGCGCAAGTCTTCGCACAGCTGCTTGGCCACCTTGATCTTGTGCGCCAGGATGAGCTTGAAGTGCAGCTCGAGCTTGCGGTTGCGCGAGAGCAGGTCGTTGAGGTCGCGGTAAAAAAAGCGGTAACGCCAAATCAATTCGAACATCAAGTGCAGGTACAGCCACACGTCTTCCATATTCGAGCGCCGGCCCTTGGGCACCGTGAGGATGCGCTCGATCTCGGCTTCGAATTGCACGAAGATGGAGTTGACGATGTCGTCCTTGTTGCGGAAGTGGTAGTACAGATTGCCCGGTGAGATGTTCATCTCTTCCGCGATCACCGTGGTGGTGATATTCGGCTCGCCGAACTCGTTAAATAGCCGCAGCGACAATTCCAGAATGCGTTCACGGGTGCGTCGAGGTGCTTTTTGTAGCATAGCGGGCGGTCTCGGATTTTTCTGATGCAAGCATAACACTGAAATGTGCGCTTGCGTAAGGGAAGGCGGCGCGGCGCCCGCGCGCCGCCGGCGCTTTTTACGAGTGCGCCACCTTCAAGTAACGGTCGAGCTCGTCGAGGGCTTGGCCCAGGCGCGCCAGCGCCTTGCGCGAGGGTGGCTCTTGCACCAGTTTCAAGCTGGTGTCGCGCAGCACCGACAGCTTGAGCTGCAAGCCGTGGCGCGCCAGCATGGGACCGATTTCCTCGCGCCGCTCCCACAGCATCAAGCGCGTGTTTTGGTAGGCTTGCTCGCACATGCGGCGCCGGTTCGAATAGCTGAAGATATTCGTGAAGAACAGTTCGGCGTCGTCCTGGTTGGGCTGGCACAAGAGGATGTCGACGTGCGGGTGGCTGATCTGGTAACTGGCCAGGCCCGTCTCCAGGCGCGAATGCAAGATCGAGCGCAGCGTTTGCGAAAGCACGTCGAACAGGCCGCCCTTGTCGAGCTTGCCCGGCGGGTAGTGATTGCTGGCGTTGTAGGGCACGATGGGGTTGACGCAAAACAGCATCTCGACCCCGGCTTCGAGCGCGATCGAGGCGTGCATGGTCTTGCGCAAGGCACCGTCGACAAAATAGCGGCCCTTGATCTGCACCGGCGGGAACAGGCCGGGCACGGCGGCGCTAGCCTGCACGGCGATCGAGATGGGCGTGCTGTCCCATCCTGGTTCGCCAAAACGCACCGCCTCGCCCGTGTCGAGGTCGGTTGCCACGATCACCAGCTTGCGGCGCAGCTTGCGAAAGTCGTTGCTGCGTCCGCCACCGGCGAAAGTCGCTTTGAGGTAGTGGTGGATGCCTTCGCCCGACAAGATGCCGGCCGGCAGCGCTTCCTTCATGCGCTCGAAGGACGACATCAAGCTGCTGCGGTGGCGTGCGTAATGAAATAGCGATTCGACGATCAAACCGGGCACGCTGGCCAAGCGTTTCTTGAATTCGGCGCTGGCCGGGCGCAACAGGATCTCGGGCTTGAACAGGGCCGGATTAGGTGTGCTGTGGGCGTCGCTTTCGATGAAGCGGCGGCACATCTGGTGCGGCGTGATGCCATTGGCCAGGCCGGAGGCGATGATGCCACCGGCGCTGATGCCCACATAGATGTCGGCATCGTTCGCGTCCAGGCCGGCGATCGACTCTTCCAGCGCGGCCAGGGCGCCGATTTCATACACGGCGGCCAAGGGACCGCCGCCGGCCAGGGCGAAGCCGATGCGCGGCTTGGCACGGGCGGGCCCGGCCTTGCTGTGCCCAGCCTTGCGCGCGATCGCCTTGGAAGGCTTGGCGCTGGCGCTATGTTGTGACGCAATAGTGCTCATCGGCGGTATCGTTTCTCAAAAAAAAATGGCGCCCACCTCGGACGCCACCGGCGCGGCTCCCCCAGACCTGGTCCGCGGACGGACCAGGGTGAAGACTGGGGGAAACGGTGGGTTCGGCTTACTCCGCGGCGGCCACGGGCGCCGCTTCCACGGCTGCCGGCGCTGCTGCGGCGACGGCCACTTTCTTGGCCGCTGGCTTGCGCGCCGCTTTCGGCTTGGCCGCTGCTGGCGCGGCGGCTGGCTTCTTGGCCGCTACTTTCTTGGCGACCGGCTTGGCGGCGGCCTTGGCTACTGGCTTGGCGGCGGCTTTCTTGGCTGCTGGCTTGGCGGCGGCTTTCTTGGCGGCCGGCTTGGCGGCTGGCTTGGCGGCTGCTTTGGCGGCTGCTTTCGGCGCTGCCGGCACTTTCTTGCCCGACAGCTCAGCGACGGCCTTGGCCAGTTGCTCGACGCGCCGCGTCAAGGTCTGTATATCTTTCTGGGTCGGCACGCCGATGGTGCCCAGGGCGCGCGAGACGCGCTCTTCGAACACTTGCTCGAGCTTGTCCCAGGAACCGGACGCTTGCTTGGAGACGCCGTCGGCGACCTTGGTGACGGTGCCCGTCACTTCCGAGACCTTGTCTTCGGCCATCATGCGGGTGCGTTTTTGCAGATCCGTGCCTTCCTTGACCAGCTTGGTGAACACGCGACCGCCCTCCTCCTGCGCCTTGGCAAAAGCGCCCAGGCCCGCTTGCCAGATCTGGTGTGCCGAGGTGCGTACGGCGCTGGCCAATTGTTTGTCTTCGGTTTTTGCCAGTGTTTTCAGTTTCTTTACCATATCAGCTCCAGTGAGGTTTGACTCGAGATCAAGAATTCTTTGATTCAACACGGTCATTCTAGTGAGCAAATCTAGAGATCGGGTTCTAAAGGAGGCGAGTGCGCGTTCTAATGCTCGCTATCTGCAACAGCGCACATGAAGGTCCTTGCCATTCTGAGCATCAACTGTAATGATTACAAGGTCAACCAGCCAACCATTCAAGGGAGATCAAGATGCAGTACTTCGTCACGGGTGCGACCGGGTTCATCGGAAAACGGCTGGTCAAAAAGCTGTTGTCACGTAAAGGCAGTACCGTCTATTTCCTGATGCGCGAGGCCAGCCGCGACAAAGTGCCCGCCCTGCTCGAATACTGGGGCGCGAGCAAGACGCGCGCCATCCCCGTGTATGGCGATTTGCGCTCTCCCAAGCTGGGCGTGTCGAAGGACGACATCAAGACCTTGGCGAAATCGGTCGACCATTTCTTCCACCTGGCCGCCATCTACGATATGGCCGCCAGCGCCGAAGACCAGATGGCCGTCAATGTGGACGGCACCCGCAACACGGTGGAGTTGGCCAACGCGATTGGCGCCGGCTGCCTGCACCATGTGAGCTCGATCGCGGCCGCCGGCATGTTCGAGGGCATCTTCCGCGAAGACATGTTCGACGAGGCCGAAGGGCTGGACCATCCCTACTTCGCCACCAAGCACGACTCCGAGAAAATCGTGCGCATGGAAACGAAGGGCGCGTGGCGCGTGTACCGCCCCGGCATGGTGGTGGGCGACTCCAAGACGGGCGAGATGGACAAGATCGACGGCCCCTATTACTTCTTCAAGCTGATCCAGCGCATCCGCAAGCTGCTGCCGCCATGGATGCCCACGGTGGGCCTGGAAGGCGGACGCATCAACATCGTGCCGGTGGACTTCGTGGTCAACGCGATGGACCATATCGCGCACCTGCCGAATATGAACGGCAAATGTTTCCACTTGACCGACAACGAGCCGATGCGGGTGGGCGAAGTGCTCAATGTGTTTTGCCGCGCCGCCCATGCGCCGACCATGAGCATCCGCATCAACGCGGCCTTGCTCGGCTTTATTCCCAAGTCGGTCAAGAAAGGCATCATGTCGCTCACGCCGGTGCGGCGCCTGCGCGACGCCATCATGAAGGACTTGCGCTTGCCGGCCGACGTGATGAACTTCGTTAATTACCCGACCCGCTTCGACAGCCGCGAAACCACGGCCGCCTTGAAGGGCACCGGCATCAGTTGTCCGCCGCTCGAATCGTACGCCGCGCCGATCTGGGATTACTGGGAGCGCCATCTGGACCCGGACTTGTTCATCGACCATACCCTGCGCGGCCAGGTGGCCGGCAAGGTGGTCTTGATCACGGGCGGCTCGTCCGGCATCGGCCTGGCGGCGGCGCACAAGATCGCCGAGGCGGGCGCCATCACCATCATTTGCGGGCGCGATGAAGACAAGCTGGCCGAGGCCAAGAAGGAAGTGAACGACCGCGGCTTCGACTTGATCTGCTACACGGCCGACGTGTCCGACATGGCCGACTGCGACCGCTTCGTGCAGCTGCTCATCGCCAACCATGGCGGCGTCGATGTGCTGGTCAACAATGCGGGGCGCTCGATCCGGCGCGCCATCGAAGCGTCCTACGACCGCTTCCACGACTTCGAGCGCACCATGCAGCTCAATTACTTCGGCTGCCTGCGCCTGACCATGGGCTTGCTGCCGAAGATGATCGCGCAAAAACGCGGCCACATCATCAACATCTCCTCGATCGGCGTGCTGACCAACGCGCCGCGCTTCTCGGCCTATGTGGCGTCGAAAGCGGCGTTAGAAGCGTGGACGCGCTGCGCCTCGTCGGAATTGTCGGACGTGGGCATCAAGTTCACGACCATCAATATGCCGCTGGTGCGCACGCCCATGATCGCGCCGACCAAGATCTATCAGAACGTGCCGACCCTGGCGCCCGAGGAAGCGGCCGACATGATCGCCGAAGCCATCGTCTACAAGCCGGTGCGCATCGCCACCCGGGTTGGCGTGTTCGGCCAGGTGCTGCATGCCTTGATGCCGCGCGTGGCGCAGATCGTGCTCAACACCACCTTCCGCATGTTCCCCGATTCGGACGCGGCCAAGGGCACGGATGGCAAGAAGGCACCGCAAATGTCGTCCGAACAGATCGCGATGCAGCAATTGCTGCGCGGCGTGCACTTCTAAACGCGCGCTTGCCAGGCGAAAAAAGAGGGGCGCAGCGGCTGATTCGGCCCTCTTGCTTTTCCAGCCCCGCCTGTGACGCCGGTGGGGCAAGCTCAATCAGTGCTGCGCCAGGTTGACGTAGTTGCTATTGCCCACCTGCCCCACGTTCGCCACCTGGCCTGCGCCAGCCTGGTTCACATACGCGGTGTTGCCCCAGCCCGATTGCGTCATCGTGGCGTTGTGCTTGTAGCCGTCCTGGCTGATGACGCCGCGGTTATTGCCACCATTGTTTTGCGTCAGCGAGGCGTTGTTGCCCGAACCATGGGCTTGGTTGATTTCACCGTAGTTCTGCGAGCCATCCTGGTTCACGCCTGCATACGAGGCATCGACCATGTCCTGGCGCGTGAGCACCATATTGCCATTGCCGTGCTGCACCGCGATGACGCCCGTGTTCGTACTATTGTTCTGCCACATGGACGCGCCATTGCCCTCACCCATGTCCTGGCTCAAGCCGATCGTGTTGTTGGCGCCGCCCTGCTGCAGCACGGTGGCGTTGTGGCCGTTCCCGAACTGCGACAAGGAAATGCTGTTGTTGGTGCCGTCGTACTGCGCGACCGTGGCCGTATTGCTGGTGCCGCGTTGATCGACGTAGATGACCGAGTTATTGTTGCGCCCCTGGGTCGCGTATGCGCCATTCGACCAGCCATCCTGGTGCAGATTGGTCCAGCTGCTGTTGCCGTCGAATTCCCAGGCGTTCGCGGTGTTGTTGCCACCGTTTTCTTGCCAGATATTGAGCCACTGGTTGTTGCCATTTTCCTGCGTGAGCGTCGTTTGCTGATTCTGGCCCACTTGGGTGATGGCCAGGCTGTTAGTGGCGCCGGCCTGGTTCATCGACGCGCGGTTGGCGCTGCCATTTTGATCGATGCGCGCGGCCACCGCGCCCATTTGGCGCGCGTCCACGCCATTGCCGTCGCCGCCAGTCTGGTTTAGCGTGATCGTGCTGGCACCTTGCTGGTCCAGGCTGACGGCGTTGTTCGACGACGCCTGGCTGATCGATGCGTTGGCGTTGTCGGCGTAGGCCGGTGCGCAAAATGCGAGGCCAAGGCCAATCGCGAGCGCGGAAAACTTCAATGTCATTACCTTCTCCTGAACCGATTACTACGAATAAAAAAACACACAGCGTTTGTTGTCGGACCGCGCGCGCAAAAACAAAGGCAGGGGCGAGGCGCCCCTGCCTTTGCCCGCGCGTCGAACCGCCTGTACGAGGCGGCCTGGATTAGTGTTGCACCAGATTGACGTTGTTGTTGTTGCCCACTTGAGCGACGTTCGCCACCTGGCCGGCGCCTGCCTGGTTCAGATAGGCGGTGTTGCCCCAGCCCGATTGCAGCAAGCTGGCGTTGTGGTTATAGCCGTCCTGGTTGATGA
The DNA here is from genome assembly GCA_040388555.1 of Pseudomonadota bacterium. GTDB lineage: Bacteria > Pseudomonadota > Gammaproteobacteria > Burkholderiales > Burkholderiaceae_D > Telluria_A. Next base: position 399,299 of record JAZKBP010000005.1, on the reverse strand, counting down.
CGCCGCGGTTGTTGCCGCCATTGTTTTGCGTCAGCGAGGCGCTATTGCCTGAACCATGAGCCTGGTTGATTTCGCCGTAGTTCTGCGAACCATCCTGGTTGATGCTCGCGCTCGAAGCATCAACCATGTCTTGGCGCATGACGGCGTTGTTGCCGTAGCCCGACTGGGTGATGTAGCCCGTGCTATTCGAGCTGTTCGATTGAGCGCTATAAGCGCTATTGCTATCGCCATTGCCCTGGGTGACGTACATGGCGACGTTGCTGCTGTTTTGCTGATTCAGATTGGCGTTTTGGCCGGTGTAGCTTTGGTTGAGCGAAATGCTGCTGTTGGCGCTATCGGCCTGGGTGATGTTGGCGACGGCGTTGTTGCCCAACTGGTTGACGTAGATGCCCGTGCTATTGGTGCGCACCTGGGTCGCGTAGGCGCTATTGCCCCAGCCACTCTGGTGCAGGTAAGTCGTGCTCAGCGTGCCATCGGCTTGGAAAGCGTTGCCGACGTTATTGCCGCCGCTTTCCTGCCAGACCGTGACGGACTGGTTGCTGCCATTGACCTGGGTCACCGACGACTGCTGGCTCTGGCCGGTTTGCTGCACCGTGACGTCGTTGGTATTGCCGCTTTGGTTCAGCGAAGACGAATTGGTGCTGCCGTTTTGCGTGATCGAAGCGCGCACCTGGCCGTTTTGGCGGGCGTCGATGGCGTTGCCGTCACCTCCGGTCTGGGTCAGGGCGATCGAGCTCGGGCCCTGCTGGTCCAAGGCCAGGGTGTTGGACGAGGAAGCTTGCGAGATGCTTGCGTTGGAGCCGTCGGCGAATGCCGGTGCGGCGCCAAATGCCAGGCCCAGACCCAAAGCGAGTGCGGTCAATTTCAATTTCATGTGATTCTCCAATTTTTAAGATTACGGATTGCCATCCCCGCGAGGGATGATTTTGGTGTTGCTTGAGCTGCCCAGCTAGACTTAGTGCTGCGTCAGATTGACGCCGTTGTTGTTACCCACCTGCGCCACGTTCGCCACTTGCAGATTGCCGTACTGGCTCATATTGGCGCTATTGCCCCAACCCGACTGGGACAGGTTCGCGTAGTTGCTGCTACCGTTTTGGCCGATCACGGCGCGGTTGTAGCCGCCGTTGCTTTGTCCGATATTCAGGGTATTGCCCGAACCATTGCTCTGATTGCCCTCGGCGTAGTTTTGCGAACCTTCCTGGCTGATGTTTACGCTGGAAGAGTCAACCATGTCTTGCCGCACCACGGCCGAATTGCCATAGCCGTTCTGGCCGACAAAGGCGTTGCTGTTCGTAGTGTTCGTTTGCGACATGTTCAGCGTGTTATTGTCGCCGCCATCCTGGAGGGCGTTCATGGTGTTGTTGGCGCCGTCTTGCTGGTTCATGGTGGCGCTCTGGCCGGTGTAGCGCTGGGTCACCTGAATCGAACTGTTCGTGTTGTGCGCTTGCACGGCGCCGACGTTGCCGTTGTTGCCCTGCTGTTCGATGTAGACGTGGGCGCCCACCGTGTCACCCTGGATGACGGAGGCGACGTTCGACCACCCGGCCTGGTGCATCCAGAGCGAGCTCAGGTTGTTATCGTGCTGCCAGACGGTAGCGCTGTTGTAGCCGCCGTTTTCCTGCCAAATATTGAGCGTTTGCGCGCTGCCATCGGCCTGGGTGACACTGGCCGATTGATTTTGGCCGTGTTGATCGATGGCGACGCTGTTGGCCGAACCAGTCTGGCTCAGCAAGACACTGTGGGCGCTGCCGTTTTGCGAAATCTGGGCTTGCACCTGGCCGCTTTGGCTGGCGCTGACGCTGTTGCCGTCGCCGTTCTGGCTCAGCGAGATATTCACAGCGTCGGCAAACGCCGACGCTGTGCCGAAGGCGAGGCCTAGTCCCAAAACGAGGGCGCTACATTTCAATTTCATGGGATGCTCCTGAAAAGTGAGTTACGAAATGACACCCTAGTGAAGGATGACCTTGGTGTTGCGGTTGTTGCCAGTCTGCTCAACAACAATGAAGCGGCTGTTGCCGTTCAATTCAATTTGGACCGTATTGCCATTGCCCGCCTGCTTGACCGAGGCGCGCTCGTTGCTGGCCGCCTCCAGAATCGAGACCACGTTGCCATTGCCGTTTTGCGACAGGTCGATCGTGTTGGCGCTGCCGAGTTGCTCAAGCGTGGCCTGGTTGTCGCGCCCCTTCTGCGAGGCGTTCACGGCGTTGCCGTCGCCTTGCGCGCTCAGCACGACCTGGCCTTGCTCGCGCCGCGCCGCCACGGCGCCGCGCGCGCCGGCGGCGGCCATGGCATGCGCCGCAGCGTCCTGATGGGGGGGAGTGAAATCGGAGCGTCCCAGATCGGAACGGGCCGACAAGTCGCCCGCCCGCGCCGGGATCAAAGCGAGCGCCGCCGCCAAGCCCAGACAAGCGAGCAGCGCCGGCGCGGCGCGCCGCACGGTTTTACGCGCGCTCATCATGGCCCGCCCGTCTCGGTGTTGCGCTCGATCGCGCGCGGCGGCTCGTCCACGCGCTCGCGCAATTCGTCGTTTTCGCGCAGATACGACGCGATCAAAGGATGCTTGATGTCGGCCTCGTTCTTGAGGGCCCAGGCGCGCTCGCGGATGCCTTGCACGGTCAGGTGCACGACGGCCGCCTCGATCGCCTCGCGCACGCACAGCTGGGCCGGCTCGTTGCGCGTGTGGCCAACTTCAATTTGCAACAAGTCCTTGAAGTCGACGAATTTGTAGACGCTCGGCTTGAGCTCGTACGAATAAATGGTCTTGCTGGTCGAGACGCTGTTGAGGATCTGGCCGCTGCGGATATCGACGCTGCGCAAGTTGACCGTCACCTGGTCGACCCGGTATTGCTGGAACAGGCCGATGCCCAGATAGGACGCGCCGACGCCGCCGGTGCGCACATTCGATTCATACGCGATCACCCCGCCCTCGACCAGGATCGAGGCTGGCATCAGGGCTGGCAAGGCCACGCCCTGGGTAGCGGGCGCGCCTTTTTCCGCCGGCACTTCGAGTGCGCGCACGATCTTGCGTTCGGTGAGCAAGTCTTGCAAGTTCTCGCGTTCGACCGGGATGAACCAGCCCGAGTCGCGCAAGGCCTTGATCAAGAGCGAAGCGGCTCCCTGGGTGACGGCGGTGGAAAAAGAACTGTCCGGGGCCGGCTTGTACTGGCCGGTCTGGTCGCGCATGCCATACACGGCCACCACCACCTTGCCTTTCGGTTCGGGCAAGTGCTGCAAATCGTGGCTCACGCGCGTGGCCGGCGCGAGCTGGGCGCCGCTACTGATCTCGGAGGCGGGATGGGGCACGGCGCAAGCTGTGAGCGTCCCCGCCAGCGCCAGCGCGCCGGCGCGGCCAAAGAGCGTCATCATGGCCCCACCGAACCTTGGCCGACGACGATGGTCGTGCTGTCGCCGGTGACCTTGTCGGTGGTGGTGATTTGCAGCGAACCGTTGCCCAGGTCGACGATGGTGATGGTGAAGTTACCCGTTTGCAGGGTGCCAGGCACGAGCTTGCCGTTGGCGCCGATGATGCTCGACGTCGCGGCCGAGGCCAGTTGGCCCAGGATCGAACGCGACAAGGCTTCGTTAAACTGCTGCAAGGCTGTCTGCTTGGTGTCGGGCGTGACGTCCTTGTGCTTGTTGGTCGCTTGCGCCTGGCTGAGCATCACAGCGGCCGCGTTTGGATTGCCGCCGAACTGGGCGCCCAGTGGCGTATAGACCAGTTCGGTGGCACGCGCGGGCGCGCCGGCGAGCAGACACAGCATGGCGCCCAAGAGGGGCAGGCGCAGCGCGCGTCGCAGGACAAACAAATTATTCATGGTGGATCCGGGAAAAATCAAGGTCGGTGGAAGTGAAAAGGCGGTGGGAAGGCGGCGCTAGATTTCATCGCGTCCGAGATCGTCGTTATGGAACAGCAAGCGCTGGACATCGGTGTCGACCACGTTCTGGTAGGCGGTCTCGGCGGCGCGTTCGCTGAGCGGGCCGATGGCCCAGCGCGCCGACGGCAAGGCCGCCTGGAACATGCGGCGCTGCGCGAACTCCACCCACACCTGGCTGCCCCAGCGCGCCGACGGTCGCTCGTGCACGGAAATGGCGTAGCGCTCGGCCAGCGGTTTGTCGCGCCACAGGGCGATGAACTGGCGGTAGAATTCCTGGCCGCCCACGGTGACGGTCTGGTTGATCACGATGCCGCCGTAGCTTTCGCGCACGGCGCCCGATTCGTCGAGCGCGGCGCCATCGGCCGATTGGGCCCATGCGGCATGCGCGCAACAGGTTGCCGCGCAGAAAGCCGCTACCATCATTACCTTGCAGTAATGAAAGCCATGCTTTGATGCAATTGCGTCGCCCGTCTTTATCATTTTTGTTTTGCCGCCAAGAATTCATTTGATGCAATTTTGCTGAGCGATCAGTGTGTCACGGCGAGTCGATTCGACAACAGTGCCGAAAGTCACAGTTCTCAACGGGCAAATTTTCTTGGCCAGGAAAAACGCGGGGAGCCCGTAGTTAAAGGGCTGCCGCAAAGAAACAGTTCGGAAAGGCTTGCGCGGCGACGCAAAAAACCGGAAGATGCGATGCAGCCTGGACATTAGCGTGAGCATAAGTTTCCAGCGCAAAACTTCCCGCATCACTCGAACATTCGGCATTCCATGCTTTTCAAATCCCACCACCGCCAGCCCTTGCGTGCCGGCGGCTATTGCGTATTGGCCGGCGCCGCCGTGTGCATTGCGTGCGGCGATGGCGCAGCGAGCGCGCCGCGCCTGTTGGCGGGCTTGGGCGCGCTCTTTGTGTTCGCCCTGTTGTTCTGGTTCAGCAGCGACGGCAGCGAACGCGCGCCCCAGCGCGGCGCGGCCCTGCTGGCCCTGCAAAGCGCCTTGACCATGCTGGCGCTGGGCGCGGGCGCGCACGAGGCGATCTACCTGCTGGCCCTGCCGGTGCTGTGGCAAGTGACGCTGGCCTATGGCGTTGGCATCGGCGCCGCCTGGGGCGCCGTGCAAGCGCTGCCGCTGCTGCTGCACGCGGCGCGCCTGCCCTGGTCCGGCGCCCTGGCCTTGGTCGGCGCCGCGCTGGCGCTGCACGGCTTCGCGCTGGCGAGCGCCCAGCTCGCGCGCAGCGGCGAGCAACTGGCACAGCGCCTGGCGCTGGAGAACGCCCAACTGCGCCAGTCGCGCTCGCGCCTGGCGCACGCCAGCGCGCGCGCCGAACGGGTGCGCATCGCGCGCGAGCTGCACGACGCGGCCGGCCACAGCCTGGCGGCGCTGAGCCTGCAACTGGAGGCGGCTAGCCGCAGCGGCGCCGGCGCGGCCGCCCCGCATGTGGAAAAGGCGCACGCCACCAGCGCGGCCCTGCTGCGCGAAATCCGCGCGCTGAGCGGCCAGATGCGCACCGACATGGTCGACGACCTGGGCGCCGCGCTCGACGCGCTGGCCCAAAAGACGGGCGAGGCCGGCATCGCCATCACGCTCGCGCCGCAGGTGCGCCAGGACGACCCGGCCTTGAACCTGGTGGTGCTGCGCGTGGTCCAGGAAGCGATCACCAACACCTTGCGCCACGCGCGCGCACGCACCCTGCGCATCGACATCGACGAGGCCGACGGCATGCTGGTGGTGCAGGCGCAGGACGATGGCTGCGGGCGCGCCAAGGTCGAGCCGGGCCACGGCTTGGCCGGCATGCGCGAGCGCGTGGAGGCGCGCGGCGGCAAGGTGTTTTTCTGGAGCGCGCCGCAGGCGGGCTTCCGGGTGCGCGCCATCCTGCCCTACGGTGCCGCATGATCCGGGTGCTGGTGGCCGACGACCAGACCCTGGTGCGCCAGGGGATCAAGGCCCTGCTCGATCTCTCGCCCGACATCCGGGTGGTGGCCGAGGCGGTCAATGGCGACGACGCGCTGCGCCAGATCATCCCGGTGGCGCCGGACGTGCTGCTGCTCGACGTGCGCATGCCGGGGCGTAACGGGCTCGATGTGCTACGCGTGCTGGGCGAGCCGCCGCACGTGATGCCGCCCACGATTTTGCTCACCACCTTCGACGACGAGGAAGTCGTGTATGAAGGCTTGAGCCTGGGGGCGCGCGCCTTCCTGCTCAAGGATGTCTCGCTCGAGCGCCTGGAAGCGGCGATCCGGGCCGCCGCCGACGACAAGAACTTCCTGTACGCGGTGCTCAACGAAGACACCACGCAGCGCTTGAAGCGCAAGGACGTGATGGACTTCGACTTGCAGTCGGACGAATTGACGGGGCGCGAATTCGACGTGCTGCGCCTGATGTCGGCCGGTTTCAACAACCGCGAGATCGCCGACATGCTCACGCTGGCCGAGGGGACGGTGAAGAACTACGTCTCGAAGCTGCTGGCCAAGCTTGGCGTGCGCGACCGCACCCGCGCCGTGCTCAAGGCGGCCAAGCAGGGCTTGCTCTAGCCGGAAAGGGGACAGACCCAGCGTAAAGGGGACAGACCCCTGTTTTGAGGAAATACCTGCATTTCCTCAAAACAGGGGTCTGTCCCCTTTACGCTGGGTCTGTCCCCTTTACGCTGTTACGACGCGGCCACCGCGGTGGCGAGCGGCCCGTGCAGCAAGCCATGCAGGCGGAAGCCTTCACGGATGTTCTCGCGCAGCACCGCCCCCTTCCACGGCTTGGTGTAGAAGCGGTCGATCGCGCCATGGTTAATCGCCGCCATGATGGGCGTCAAGTCCGCGTAGGCCGAGAGCATGATGCGAAAGGTGTCCGGGCACAGGTTCTTGACCCGCTCCATGAATTCGGTGCCGCTCATCAGGGGCATGCACTGGTCGCACAGGATCACCTGCACCGCGTTGCGTGCCAGGATGTCGAAACCCTCGGCCGCCGTCTGCGCCGTCAAGATCCGGTAGCCATCCTGCGCCAGGAAGTCCGACAGCACATCGAGCATGAAGGCGTCATCGTCGACGATGAGCAAGGTGCGCTGCTCGTCGGCGTCATCGCTCTGCGGGAGAGATAGCGAGCGCCCGTCGCGCAGCATGGCCTCGAACTCGCCTTCGGGCAGCGGACGGCTGAAATAATAACCCTGCATTTCGTCGCAGCCGTGCCGGCGCAGGTAGGCCAGCTGGGTGTCTTGCTCGACCCCCTCGGCGATCACGCCCAGCTTGAGGCTGTGCGCCATATTGATAATGGCCAGCACGATGGCCGCGTCCTCCGGATTGCTGGTGACCTCGCGCACGAAGGCGATGTCGATCTTGAGCTTGTCGATCGGGAAGCGCTTGAGGTAGGCCAGGCTCGAGTAGCCGGTGCCGAAGTCGTCGATCGAAATCTGGATCCCCAGCGCCTTCAAGTTGCGCAGCACCGCGATCGTCTCTTCCGCGTTCGACATGAGCGAGCTTTCGGTCAGCTCGAGCTCGAGCAGTTCGGGCGCGATGGCGTGCACGCGGATCGCGTTGAGCACCACCTCCTCGAGCCCGCCGACAAAGAACTGGATGCCCGACACGTTCACCGACAGGTGCACCGGCCCGGTCTTGGACTTGCCCCACTCGCTGATCTTGCGGCAGGCCTCGTTGATCACCCAGGTCCCGACCGGCACGATCAAGCCGGTCTCCTCGAGGATCGGCACGAACAGGGCTGGCGAGACCATGCCGTGGCCGGGACGCTTCCAGCGGATCAGGGCTTCGGCCCCGCTGATGTGGCCCGACACGATGTGCACCTTGGGCTGGAAGTACAACACGAACTCCTCGTTCTCGATGGCGTGGCGCAGCGCCGTCTCGAGTTCCAGGCGCGCCACCGATTGCGCGTTCATCTCGGCGGTGAAGAAGCGGAAGGTGTCGCGCCCGGCTTCCTTGGCGCGGTACATGGCGGTGTCGGCGAACTGGATCAGGGTGTCGGCGTCGTGGGCGTCGTCCGGGAAGATCGTGATGCCGATGCTGGCCGTGACGGTCACCTCGTGCCCTTTCAGGTCGAACGGGCGCAGCAAGGTGTCGCGGATCTTGTCGACCACGGCGATGGCGTTTTGCGGCCCTTCCGGCAGCATCAAGATAGCGGCAAACTCGTCGCCGCCAAAACGCCCGATGGTGTCGCGCACGCGCAGGCTGTCGACCAGGCGGCTGGCGAACTGGCGCAGCAATTCGTCGCCGATGGTGTGGCCGAGCGTGTCGTTGACCGTCTTGAAGCGGTCGATGTCGAGGAACAGCACGCCGACCGCCCAGTCATGTTCGCGCGCCTGCTTGAGCGCGTGGGTGAGCGCGTCGTAGAACTGGCCGCGGTTGGGCAAGCCGGTCAGGGTGTCGAAGTGGGCCAGCTTGAGCAAGCGCTGCTCGGCTTCCTTGCGCTCGGTGATGTCGCGCGCCACCGCCACCAGGATCCAGCTCGCGCCCGAGCGCAGCGTGCGCCGCTGCACCTCGACCGACAGCGAGCTGCCATCGCGGCGCTGCAATAGCAGCTCGGCCATCGCGCCGGACTGGTCGCCCGCCAGCAGCTTGGCGTACAGGTCTTGCAAGCGCAGCGCGCCCTCGGCGCCGGCGCCGTCTGCACCAACGGCGCTGTGCGCACCATCCGCACCATCCGCACCATCCGCGCCGTCCTTGCCGACATCGAGGAAGTGTTCGCGCTCGTAACCGAGCATGCGGCAAGCGGTGACGTTGACGTCGACGAAGCGCATGCCGGCCCGGTCGATCAGGAAAATGGCGTCGGCGGTGGCGTCCATGGCGGTGCGAAAGCGCCGCAAGTCTTCGTCCAGGCGGATGCGCGCCGTCATGTCGGCCGTGAGCTGGGCGTGGTGGCGTTTGATTTCCTCGTACAGCAGCAGGTTTTCGTAGGCCGCCGCGATTTGCGCGCTGACGGTGACGGCGACCCGTTCGTCGACTTCGGAAAACTCCGGGGCGCCGAGCTTGTCGACCAGGTACAGCCAGCCGTGCACGCGTTCGCGCGAGGCGATCGGCACGCCCAGGAAGGAGTGGATCGGCGGATGCCCGTGCGGCAGCCCCAGCGCCTGCGGATCGCCCCCCAGTTCGGCCAGCCGCAGCGGGTGGCGATCGCCCAGCAGCTTGCCCAGCGCGCCGATGCGCGGCACTTGCGCCACCAGGCGCGCCTCGCCATTGTCGCCGCAGGCGGCGAAGTAGTTCAGTTTTTCGGAACCCTCCTCGAGCACGCCGATGCACGCGTACTTGGAGACGCAAATGTTTTGCGCCACACGGCAGCCGATCTCCAGCAATGCCACCGGGTCGCGCTCGGCGCCCAGCTCGATGCCCAGCTCGATCAAGGCCGTCAAGCGCAAGCTCACCGCCTGCAGGCTCGATAGCGAACTGGCCAGGCGCTCGGTCATCAGGGACATGTCGCGCACCGACTCGGGCGTTTCCTCGGCGTGCGCCAGGCGCGTCAGGCGTTCGCTGCTTGAACCCACTTCGACCAGGTATTCGGCCACCTGGCTGTCGATGGCGAAGGCGCGCGGCGTGCCGCCGCCATGGGCCGCGTCGAGCGGGCGCGCGGCCGGCGCGCCCATGCCCAGCGCCTCGTGCACGGTGCGCAGGATCAGCTCCGGATCGGACGGCTTGGGCAGCACCCAGCGCACCCCGCAGTCCTGCGCCATCTGGTTCGCTTCGCGCTCGCGGTAGGTGGCGGTGTAGAAGATGACGGGCATGGCGGCGGTGGCGGGGTCGGCGCGCAGGCGGGTGACGAATTCGTGCCCGTCCATATTCGGCATCAAGATGTCGGAGATGACCAGGTCGGGGCGTTCGCGCCGCACCACCTCGAGCGCTTCGACGCCGTTGGCCGCCTCCACCAGGCGGTGCCCGCCATAGCCGAGCAAGGTCGACAGGAATTCGCGGTTCAAGACATGGTCGTCCACGATCAGGATGGTGGCACGCGCGCCCGCAGCGGCGGGTGCGCCGTTCGCCGCGCCGGGCAGGAAGGCCGCCACTTGCTGGGCGAAGGTGTCGGCCGCGATCGGCATGTCGATATAGCCGTCGAAGCCGTCGGCCAGCAGCGCCTCGTGCTCGGGCGCCGAGGCCAGCGCGGTGATGGCCACCAGCGGCACCGCGCGCAGGGCCGCGTCGGCGCGCAGCGCGGCCAGCAGCGCGCGCGCATCGAGCACCGGCGCGCGCAGCTCGCACAGGATCAGATCGGGCGTCGCAGCGCGCGCCGCCTCCAGGCCGCTGGCGCCGTCGGGCGCGGTGCTGGCGGCGTAGCCGTGGGCGTTCAACAGATACGTCATCAGCTCGCCGGTGGCGGCGTTGTCTTCGATTATCAGGATGCGGGATGACACGTTGACTCCGTCTTGTAGTAGCGCTTCGTTAGACCGTGCACGCCGCCGGCAGCACCAGGGTGAAGACGCTGCCGGCACCGGGCTGGCTCGCGCATTCGATTTTGCCACGTAATAGGGTGGCGAGTTTTTTACTCACGTGCAGGCCCAGGCCGGCCCCGTCGGCGCTCGGCGCGACGGCGTCGAACAGCGCATCGAGCCTGGCCGCATCGATGCCGATGCCGGTGTCGCTGACCCGGAAGGCAACGCCCGCCTCGTCTTCGAGCGCGCACTGCGCCAGCGTCAGGCGCACTTGCCCGGCCGCGGTGAACTTGATGGCGTTGCCGACCAGGCGCACCAGCAGCTGGCGCAGCGCGCCATGGTCGACCGTGATCGTGATGGGCTCGGCGGGACAATCGAGGATCAGCTGCAAGCCCTTGCTGCGCAACTGCGGCAGGAAGGCCGCGCCGATATCGCCGATCAAGTCCTGGCACACCAGCGCTTCCGGATTGAGTTCGCACGCCCCCGCGTCGAGCTGGCGCAGCTCGAACAAGGCGTCGGCCAGCGCCAGCACCTGGCGCGCGCTGCGCTCGATGGTCTTGAGCTGGCGTTCCTGGTCGGCGTTGAGGGGACCGGGCAGGCGCATGAGCAGGGTGCCAGTGAAACCGAGGATGGCGTTGAGCGGCGTGCGCAATTGGTGCGCGATGGTGTCGGTGGCGCGCGCGCGCGCCGCTTGGGGTTCGCCGCCGCGGGTCGCGGTCGCGGCCGGGCCCGGCGCCGGGATCGCACTATGCGTCGCGCTAGGCGTCGCGCCATGCATCGCCTCGCTGCGCACGGCGCACACCTGCAGCGCCCCCTCGGCGCCCTCGACCGTGTGCGCGACCAAGTCGGCCATGAACAGTGCGCCGTCGCAGCGGCGCGCCTGCGCGCGCAGCCGTTCGCCACTCTGCGCACCCGCACGCGCCACGCCATGCGCCCCCGGCAGCAAGGCCGCCAAGGCCATGCCGCGCAGCGCGCCGGGCGCGCCGCCAAACAACCGTTCGGCGCGCGCATTGGCCAGCACCACGCGCCCGGCCGCGTCCGCCACCAAGGTGGCGTCCGGCGTCATGCCGAGCAGGTCGCGAAAGCGCGCCTCGAACAGCGCGCCCTGGCGCCGCACCTTGCGCTCGGTGACGTCCCGTTTGCTCCACAGGATAAGGTCGCTCTGGCCGTCGCGCACGGCTTTGCGCAAGCCTTCGATATGAATCAGGCTGCCGTCCTTGGCGCGGCGCACCGCTTCGTAGCTGGCGCCGCATGGCGCGACGGCGCTGCCGTGGCCGGGCGCGCCGGGTGGATTGATCAGGTCGGCCAGGAGTTGGCCGCGCGCCTCGCCCTCGGTGTAGCCGAACACGGCTTGCGCCCCCTCGCTCCAGCACAGCACATCGCCGTGCGCGCTCGTGACGATGACGGCGTCGGGAGTTTCGTTCAGAATCAGCGTAGCGAAATCGATCGACATCGTTGGGCCTTTTGCTGGCGGCCTGGCGCCGAGGATTCTCTCGAAAAATCACCAGGGCGGCGCGCGCACTGCTCGCCTGCCTACCGAGTCTACCGACAGACGGCTACCATGTCCATGCCATATCCATGCGCCCGCCGGCTAGCCGTGGCGGCGCGCGGACGAAGTTGTTTCGCTTGCCACGAACGGCGCCGGCACCGCCGCGATGTGCGCCATCACGCAAGCGAGCACACGCGCGTTGCGCCCGAGGGCGACATGGCCCACGCCACCGAGTTCGATATTGCTGGCGCCGGGCAGCCGGGCCGAGGTTTGCGGCGCCACGATGTTGTCGTGGTGTGAAAAAATCGAGGTGATGCGCGCGCGCGTGTGCGCGCTCTCGGAGGCGGCCAGCGCGCCCAGCCAGGTGTCGGCGCGCGCCTGGGTCTGGACCTGGGCCGGCTCCTGCCCGGGCGCCCCGCTCCAGCGCATCTGCAGCGCATTCTGGCCAGGGGCCTGCTTGGCCAGGCAAGTACCGTGATGCGGCGTGCCCAGCGTGATCAGGTGCGCCACCCGCGCCGCGTCGGCGCCGCCGCACTGGCGCAGGTAGGCGCGCGCGGCCAGCCCGCCCATGCTGTGCGAGACGATGATCACCGCGCCCGCGCCGCTGGCGCGGCACAGCGCGTCGACCGCGCCGGCCAGGGCCGGCACGTAGCTGTCGATGTCCGCCAGCAGAGGCTCGAGATCGATCCAGGCGTGGCTGATGCGCGCCGCGTCCAGGCGCGGGCGCAGCAAGTCCCAATAGCCGCCGTTGCAGCCATAGCCGTGCACCAGCAGCACCGGCAAGGCGGCGCTGCCCGCGTGGATGCGCTGGCCAGGGCGCGCGCGCGCCATGTTCCAGGACGAGAAGCTGAGCGTGGCGATGAATTCTTCGATGAACAGGCGCGCGCCCGCGCGCGCGCCAAGCTGGTGCGGCGCCGGGGTGGCGCTGCTGTGGCGCGCGCTACTGGCGAAATTATTGGCCGTGATGGCCAGGCGCGCCAGCAGCACCACGGCCGCGCCGATGGCCAGCGCCAGCCATCCGGAGGCCACGCCAAAGGCATGCATGGCCGCGTAGGCCACCAATAGGCACAGCAGCGCTTGCGCCAGCAGGGCCAGGCGCAGCAAGCGCGCGCTCATGCTCGCCTCAGGCGCGCGGACGCGCCGCCGGGCGGCCCGTCAGCGCCTGCGCCAAGCCACTCGCCAGGCGCGCCGTGATGCCGTAGATCGACAGCTGCGGATTGGCGCCGATCGAGGTGGGGAACAGCGAGCCGTCGTGCACCGACAGGTTGTTCAAGCCGCGGTAGCGCCCATGCCCATCGGTCACCCCCAGGCGCTCGTCGTCCGACATCGCGCAGCCGCCCATCACGTGGGCCGACACCACGCGTGCCAGGTGCGCCTTGAACGGCAGCGCCTCGATGCCTTTACGCGCCGCGGCCCAGCTGGTGTAGTTCTCGGCCAGCTCGTGCACCGGCTGCACCGACTTGGCGCCGGCGGCGAACTGGATCTCGGCCATCGTCAACAGGGCGCGCTTGGCGCCGTCCCACACGACCGAGGGAATCGGGTAGTCGAGCACCGCGCCGCCGTAGTCGTTCAGTCCCACCGAGCCGCCCGGCGAATCCGGATGGAAGCCGTCGCGCAGCAGCGCCAGCAAGGCGTGCACGTGCGGGAACTGGCGCATGGTGTCGGTGTGGGCCTGGCCGAAGCCGGCCATGGTCGTCGAGAGCAGCAGCGGGTGCAGGGGCGGCGCCTCGATCTTGTAGCCAACCGCGCCGTCGATCGGCTGGGTGTCGAGGAAATGGTCGGTGTAGATGGTCTGCGGCGCGCCGGCATAGCCGTCCACGCGCTGTTCGTGGATGGCCGCCGAGATCACGGTCGGATGCAGGAAGGTGCGCTTGCCCAGCAAGCCGCGCGGATCGGGCGCGCGTGAGCGCAGCAGCAGGCCGGGCGAATTGATGGCGCCGCCGGCCACCACGAAGTGACGCGCCCGCAGCGTCAACCTGGGCCCCTTGGGCGAGAGGCCGGTGGCGTCGAGCGCGCTGCACACGAGCGACTCGACGGCGTCGCCGCGGAAGGTGAAATGCTCGGCGCGCGCGTGCGTGAGCAGGCCCGCCCCATGCGCGAGCGCGGACGGAATGGTGGTGATGAGCATCGACTGCTTGGCGTTGGTGGGGCAGCCCATGCCGCAGTAGCCCAGGTTCCAGCAGCCGCGCACATTGCGCGAGATCGCTGCGGCCGGAATCCCCAGGCGCCCCGCGCCGACCTTGAGCAGATTGTTGTTCTCGTTGGGCGGAGTCATCCAGGTGCTCACGTTCAAGCGCTCTTCCATCATCAGGAAGTACGGCGCCAGCGCATCGGGCGCGTAATCCTTCAAGGCGAAGTGCTTTTGCCAGAACTCGAGCGTGGGCGTGGGGGTGCGAAAGCTCGAGGTCCAATTGACCGTGGTCGAGCCGCCCACCGTGCGTCCCTGCAGGATGTTGATGGCTTTATCGCGCGTCTTGCGCGCCGCCGATTCCTGGTACAGGGCGGGATAGGCGTCGGCCTCGCGCATCTTGAAGTCCTTGGAGGACTTGAGCGCGCCCTCCTCCACGATCAAGACTTTCAAGCCCGACAGCGCCAGGATCTCGGCCGTGACGCCGCCGCCGGCGCCGCTGCCGACGATCACGACGTCGGCCTCGAAAGTGCGGTCGGCCTCGACGCTGGCGCAGTCGATCACGTTCCAGCCGGCGGCCAGGCCAGCTTCGATCGGGTCGGGGACAAGGGCGCCGTTCGGCGTCGCGGGGGTGGTGGTTTCGGTCATGGCGAGCCTCCTAGCTCAAGGCCTTGAGCGGGCCGGGGTAGCCGATCGCCTCCCAGCTCACCGGATCGGCGTACCAGGAGCCGATGATCAAGTCGTGCAGCGCGTGGTAAGCCGTCTGCAGCATCTCGAGGCGGTGCATGCGCCAGCCTTGCAGGAAGGCCGCCAGTTGCTCCGGGGTGGCGGCGGCCCAGCCCTCGGGCACGCCGGCCAGGAAACGGCGCGCCGGCCCCAGGGCCAACAGGGCGAACAAATCCTGCACTTCTTTTTGCGCCGTCAGCGGCAAGCCCAGGATGGCCTGGTGCACGCGCTGCGTGGTGGCGGCGATGGCGGCGGCGCGTTCCTGCGGCGCGGCCGGCAAGGCGCCCGCCAGCATGGCCGGCACCATCGCGTCGATGGCGGCGCGCGCCTCGCCGTCGAGCGCGAAGCGCCCCAGCGGGGCCGGGCCGCGCACCACGCGGTACAGGCCGCCGCCCACGGCCAGCGCCAGCGCGCCGAGCGCGCCGACTTTGAGAAAGGATCGTCGCTTGAACGCCATGTCCCCGGTTTCCTATTGTTTTACGGTCCGCCCAGTGTACGCCAATCGCGCCGCTGGGCAAGCGGCGCAATATAGAGCCCCGGGTCTACTCGTTTCTGGTAAAAAATCGGTATGGGAAAAGTCGAATTAATTGAAAAGCTGGTGCAGGAACTCGATGGCGTGGCCAGCGAGCGGCGCGCCGCCAAGATGGACGCGACCATGCTGGCCGCGCGCACCGGCTTGAAGCAATACCAGTCGGACCGCCTGGCGCGCACCCACGCCGATTTGCTGGGGGCCCCCGACACCCACGGCGCCGCCCTGTTCTTCCTCGAAGAGCTGTACGGCGCGCACGACCTGTCGCAGCGCGACGCCGACCTCGAGCGCATCATCCCCACCATGCAGCGCATGCTCAACTACGATGCCCTGCACGCGATCACCGAGGCGATCGTGCTCGACGCCCTGTCCGAGCGGCTCGACTCCGATATGGCGCGCGCGCTCGGGCCCGACTTCAGCGAGGAGCAATACGCGCGCGCTTACCGCACCGTCACCACGCGCACCGATCGCTTGCGCCAGCTCGCTCTGGTGCAGGCGCTGGGCGACGCTTTGTGCAAGCTCGTGTGCATCCCGTTTCTCGCCACCACCTTGAAGATCATGCGCGCGCCGGCCCGCATGGCGGGGCTGGGCCAGCTGCAGCAATTCCTCGAGCGCGGCTTCAGCACCTTCAAGGCCATGCGCGATGCCCAGCTGTTTGTGGCGACCATCGTGGCGCGCGAGCGCGCCGTGCTGGAAAATATCTTTGACGGGCGCGCCCGCCCCTTCGACCTCCCATGAAGCCATGGGCGCATTATTTTGCGCCAACACCTTGCTTGATTGATACAATTGCCACCCGCGCGGCACTGCTGGCCGCCGTGAACAGCCACTATCGACGGGAGGCAATGTGGAAATCGAAGGACCGCACCAACATCACCACGGGCATGGCACGGGCATGCGCTGGCTCGACATTTCCCTGGCGCTGAGCGCCTTCGTGGTGTCGATCGTGTCGCTCTACCTGGGCATCCATTCGGCGCACACGATGGAAAAGCTGGTCGCCTCGAACAGCTATCCGAATATCGAAGTTCAGCGCTCGAATATCGATCTGAGCCGCCCCGACGATGGGCTCAATGGCACCATCGATGTTCAATTGCACAACACCGGCGTGGGCCCGGCGCGCATCGAGTGGGTGAGCCTGTCGTACAAGGAGCGCGCGATGGGCGATATCGAGGACTTGCTGAGCGCCTGTTGCGGGAAATCGCACACCTATCACATGCATTTCAGTGGCAACCTGAGCGGCTCCCTGGTGCCGGCGGGCTCGTCCCTACGGGTGTTGACCTGGGCCCAGGAGAAAGATAATCCCGCCTGGACTAGCTTGCACGAACACATGGACGAGATCGCGGTGTCGGCCTGCTATTGCTCGGTGTTCGACGAATGCTATGTGATGCGCCCGAGCTTGCAACGCCCGCAGCGCACCGAGACCTGCGAGGCGCCGCCGCTGGCGTTTTATTCGGGCATCCTGAAACGGGCAGCGAAGGCGCCGCGCTAGGGGCGCTCCTTCATGATCTGGCGCGCGATGCCGCGCAAGATGTTGACCTCTTCGGTCTCGAGGCCGGCGCGCGCAAACAAGCGCTTCAAGCGCGGCATCAGCTTCTTGGGATTGGCCGCGTCCAGGAAGCCGACCGCCACCAGCGCCTGTTCCAGGTGCGCGTACATGCCTTCAATCTGGGCCACGCTGGCCGCGTCGCCATGAAAACCGACGGGGCCGGCGGCCCGGCCCTCGCCCAGCGCCGCCACCCGGCATTCGTAGACCAGCACCTGGGCCGCCTGCGCCAGGTTCAGCGATGAATAGTCGGGGTTGGCCGGGATATTGATGAGCACATTGCAAGCCTCGACGACGTCGTTGGGCAAGCCAAAGCGCTCGTTGCCGAAAATGAGGGCGGGCTTGAGATCGACTTGCGCGTTGACTTGCTCGGCAAAAGCGCGCGGCCCGATCACGGGCGGCGAGAATTCGCGCAAGCGCGCCGAGACGGCGGCGGCGAAATTGCAGCCATCAAGCGCCTCGGCCATCGAGCCGACGATGCGCGCGCCGGCCAGGATGTCTTGCGCACCGCTGGCAAAAGCGATCGCCTCCGGGTCTTGCAAGGCGTCGGGAAAGCGCGGATTGACCAGCACCAGCTCGCCAAAACCCATGGTTTTCATGGCGCGCGCCACCGCGCCGATATTGCCGGCGCGGCTAGTTTCGACCAGCACCACGCGCAGGCGGCTAAAAACAGACGTGTCGGTTTGGGGCAGCTTCATTTAAAATAGCGCTATCGCGCGGTATCGACGAGATCAAGGTGGCCGATTTTAACCGGTCGCCCCCAGCTTGGATGCCGCATTGCTCTTTAATTCATTCATGTATTTCCTTGCCGATCATGGTGGCCGCAGGCTTGCCGTGGGCGGCAGCGTTCATTTTTACGGAAAGCCCCTATGCACCCAATGCTCAATACGGCGATCAAAGCCGCCCGCCGCGGCGCCGCCGTGATCAACCGCGCATCGTTCGACATCGACCGCATCGTTGTTACTGAAAAACAACACAATGACTTCACCACCGATGTCGACCAGGCGGTCGAGGCGGCCATTGTCGAGACCTTGAAGAAGGCTTATCCCGACCACGCGGTGCTGGCCGAAGAGTCCGGCCCCTCCGCCAATCTGAACGACACGAGCGAATACGTCTGGATTATCGACCCCATCGACGGCACCACCAATTTCATCCACGGCTATCCCCAATACTGCGTCTCGATCGCGCTGCAGCAGCGCGGCGTGACCACGCAGGCGGTGGTGTACGACCCGGTGCGCAACGACTTGTTCACCGCCACCAAGGGCGCCGGCGCCTACCTCAACGACAAGCGCATCCGCGTCACCAAGATCGACCGCATCGGCGTCGCCCTGGTGGCCAATGGCAACGCGCGCAACCTCGACGAATACCTGGCCATGTACAAGACCATGGCCGAACGCTGCCGCGGCTTGCGCTGCGCCGGCGCCGCCGCGCTCGACCTGGCCAACCTGGCCGCCGGACGCCTGGACGGCTACTACGGCAAGGGCTTGAAAGCCTGGGACATCGCCGCCGGCGCGCTGCTGGTGACGGAAGCGGGCGGCATCGTGGGCGAATTCTCCGGCGAATCGGACTACCTGCACAAGGGCGACATCATCGCCGCCAGCCCGAAAATCTTCGGCCAGATGGTGCCGCTGCTGGCCGCTTTCGCCTAAGCCACCTTTACGGGGACGGGCATGCGCAAGGAGGTTTGGCGGATCGTCCCCGACGGCGCCAGCGCCAGCGACGGCGTCGTCGCATGGGCGCCATTCAAGTCGCTGTGGAACACGGCAATGATCGTCGCCGCGCTGGTTCTCGGCCCCCTCTACTTTAGCTGGAGCGGCTTGCTCGTTTGCCTCGCCCTCAGTTATGTCACCCTGCTGTTCGGCCACTCGCTGGGCATGCACCGGCGCCTGATCCACAAATCCTACGAATGCGCCAAGCCGCTCGAGCGCTTCCTGGTCTGGCTGGGCGTGCTGGTGGGGATGGCCGGCCCCTTCGGCATCTTGCGCATCCACGACGTGCGCGATTGGGCCCAACGCGAACCGTCCTGCCACGACTTCTTCGCGCACCGGCGCGGCTTGTGGCTCGACGCCTTCTGGCAACTCCACTGCACCTTCCGCTTCGCCAGGGCCCCGCGCTTCGTGATCGAGCCGGAGTTCGCCAACGATCCCTGGTACCGCTTCATGCAGGCGAGCTGGCCGCTGCACCAGCTCGCGCTGGGCGCCGCCCTGTACGCCTTGGGCGGGGCCAGCTGGGCTGTATGGGGCGTGCCGGTGCGCGTGTGCGTGAGCGTGGCCAGCCACTGGATCGTCACCTATTTCGCGCACAATCCCGGCCCGGGCCGCTGGTCGGTCAAGGGCGCGGCCGTCCAGGCCTCGAATCTGGAACGCTGGGCCTTCCTCACCCATGGCGAATGCTGGCACAACAACCACCACGCGTTTCCAGAATCGGCCCGGATCGGCATCGAAGCGGGCCAGCTCGACACCGGATGGATCGCGCTGCGCGCGCTGGAGCGGTGCGGCCTGGTGCGCCAGCTCGGTCTGCCGCGCGCGCCAGAGCGGCGCTTTGACCTCGAACCGATGCAAGGCCACTAAGCGCGCAGCAGCCCATTACCGCTGTGTAACTAAGTTTTCTGTTATACTGGCCCCTTGGCGGTACGAATCCAGTGCCCTTGCCGCCCTATCACTAATCCCGATTGCCCTGCGACTGGCGCCTTTTCTTGGCGACAGGCCGATCTCCACCATAAAGCTAACATGTCCTTTTCCAAACTCGGCCTGTCCGACGCGATTGTGCGTGCCGTGACCGAACACGGCTATACCGTTCCGACCCCCATCCAGAACCAGGCGATTCCCGCCGTGATGGCTGGCGGCGACCTGCTCGCGGGCGCCCAGACCGGTACCGGCAAGACCGCCGGCTTCACCTTGCCTATCTTGCACCGCCTGTCCACCGACAAGGTCGGCGCCACCCTCGCCAGCAAGAGCGCCGCGCGCGCCGTGCGCTGCCTGATCCTCACCCCCACCCGCGAACTGGCGGCCCAGGTCGAGGAATCGGTGCGCGTGTACGGCAAGTACACCCAATTGAACTCGGCCGTGATCTTCGGCGGCGTCGGCATCAATCCGCAAATCAAGCTGCTCAAGCACGGCGTGGACATCCTGGTCGCCACCCCGGGCCGCCTGCTTGACCATGTGGGACAGCGCACCGTCGACCTGTCGAAGGTCGAGATCCTGATCCTCGACGAAGCGGACCGCATGCTCGACATGGGTTTCATCCATGACATCAAGAAAGTGCTGGCCGTGCTGCCCAAGCAGCGCCAGAACTTGCTGTTCTCGGCCACCTTCTCCGACGAGATCAAGGCCCTGGCCGATGGCTTGCTCAACAAGCCGGCGATGATCGAAGTGGCGCGCCGCAACGCCACCGTCGATGTCATCGTGCAAAAAATCCACCCGGTCGACCGCGACAAGAAGCACCCGATGCTGTCTTACCTGATCAAGGCCAACAAATGGAACCAGGTGCTGGTATTTACCCGCACCAAGCACGGCGCCAACAAGCTCGTCGAGCAACTGGGCGCCGACGGCATCGGCGCGATGGCGATCCACGGCAACAAGAGCCAGTCGGCCCGCACCAAGGCCCTGTCCGAATTCAAGGACGGCGCCCTGCAAGTGCTGGTGGCCACCGATATCGCCGCGCGCGGCATCGACATCGACCAATTGCCGCACGTCGTCAACTATGATTTGCCGAACATCCCGGAAGACTATGTGCACCGCATCGGCCGCACCGGCCGCGCCGGCGCCAGCGGTGAAGCGGTGTCGCTGGTGTGCGTGGACGAGCACGACATGCTCAAGGATATCGAAAAGCTGATCAAGCAAAACCTGCCACGCGTGCTCGTTCCCGGCTTCGAGCCCGATCCGACCGCGCGCGCGCAACCGATCCAGCTGCGCAGCGGTGCCCCAGGGCACGGCGGTCGCCGCTCCTCCGGTGGCGGCCAGGTGGTCAAGGTTGGCGCCGGCCGCGGCACGGCCAAACCGCGCAGCGCCGGCGGCGCGGCCGGTGGCGCACGCAGCGGTGGCGGTGGCGGTGGCGGTGGCGGTGGTGGCGGCGCTCGCCCCTCGTCGCCGCACCGCTCGGGCGGACGCGGGCGCTAAGCCCCCCCAAGCCAGCAATGAAAACAGCCACCTTCGCGGTGGCTGTTTTCATTGGGGAGAAAAAATGCTAGCGCGCCCCGCTTGTTTGCCATATACTTGAGTACTCAAGCATATAACAAGGATTAAGCAACCATGTCCACTGACGACAATAGCGCCACCCTCGATTTCTGTCTGCGCCTGGCGCGCGCGCAAGCGACCATGCTGCGGCGCCTGGACAATACCCTGGGCAATTTGCACGGCATCAGCTTTAGCGACTTCCAGCTGCTTTACCACCTGGGACGCGCCCCCGGCGCGCGCCTGCGCCGGGTCGACCTGGCCGAACGCCTGGGCTTGACCGCGTCCGGCGTCACCCGCACCTTGCTGCCGCTGGAAAAAATCGGCCTGGTCGCGCGCCAGCCGGACCCACGCGACGCCCGTGTCGGCTATGCCGTCATCAGCGCGGCCGGTATCGCGCTGCTGGCCAACGCCGAGGCGAGCGCGCGCATGATCTGCGACGAATTGCTGGCCGGCGCCGCGCCCGAGCAATTGGCGGCGCTGGGCGCCGTGCTGGGCCAGATCGCCGGCATCAATTTGAGCAATCACTAAAACAGCGCGCCGCGCTTGACCCTGACGCCGCGTCAGGCCACAAGATGGCGCCTCTGACAACAACCGGAACTCCGCGATGGAAAACACACCGAACGACCGCGCCGCCATGTTGCGCGAACCGAATTTCCGCTGGCTGCTCGTGGGCGGCATCACCTCGATGCTGGGCGACCAATTCACCCTCATCGCCCTGCCCTGGCTGATGCTCAAGATGACGGGCGACAGTTTGCACCTGGGCCTGGTCATCGCCCTGATGGGGGTGCCGCGCGCCATCTTCATCCTGCTCGGCGGCGCCATTGTCGACCGCTATTCCCCCAAGCGCGTCTTGATGCTCACCAAGTACGCGAACACCGTCCTGCTGGGCGCGCTCGCCGCCCTGGTGCTGAGCGGCCAAGCCACGCCGGCCCTGGTGTACGCGCTGGCGCTGGCGATCGGCCTGGCCTCGGCCTTCAGCATTCCCTCCGGCAGCGCCATCATGCCCTCCGTGGTCGCGCCCCAACACATGCAAGCGGCCAACAGCATGATGATGGGCTTGCGCCAGCTGACCATGCTGGCCGGCCCCGTGCTGGCGGGCTTGCTGATCGCGCTCGGCGGCGACGGCGCCGGCCAGATGGGGGACGCGCGCGGCATCGGCCTGGCCTTCGCTTTTGACAGCTTCACCTATCTGTTTTCCAGCTGGACGCTGGCGCGCGTGCAAGTGCGCCAGGACGCGCCGCGCCCGGCGCCGCAAGGTTTGTTCAGCGCGGTGGGCGAAGGCTTGGCGATGGTGTGGCAGGACCGCGACATGCGCACCTGTTTCGGCTACTGGGCCCTGGTGATGCTATTCGTGGGCGGCGCCTTCCAGGTGGCCTTGCCGGTGCTGGCCGATACGCGCTTGAGCGGCGCCGGCGCCCTTGGCCTGCTGATGGGCGCGCACGGCAGCGGCACCTTGCTCGGCATGATCGTCTCTGGCGTCAAGGGCAAGGCGCGCATCGGCGGCACCCTGGGCAGCACCATCCTGGCCATCGATGCCATCGTGGGCGCCTTGCTCATGCCGTTCGGCTTCATCCACGCCGCCTGGCAGGGCGCGCTGCTGATGCTGGTGATGGGCGCGCTGGGCGGCTTCATGCAAGTGGCGGTGTTTAGCTGGGTGCAGGGGCGCGTGCCGCCAGCCATGCTGGGGCGGGCGATGAGCATTTTCATGTTCATCTTCATGGGCGTGGCGCCGCTGTCGGCCGCCAGCGCGGGCTATCTGATGCAGTTTGTGCCGCTGGGCACCCTGTTCGTGGGCAGCGGCGCTTTCCTGATCGTGATGGCGGCGCTGGCGTTCGCGCTCACGCCCATGCGCCGCATGCGCGACGGCGCCGCGCCAGCGCCGGCCCCGTGAGCGCGGCCGGGCGGCGCCCACGCCATCATGCCGCGCTCAGTTTGCGCCCCAGCCAAGCCATCGGAAAGTATGCCAGCGCCAGATCGAGCGCGATGAACCACGGCGGCGCCGGCAGCATGAAGCAGTTGATCAAGCCACCGGCGAAAAACGCGCAGCCGATGACATAGGCGAGCGCCGTGCGACGCGTCGCCGCCACGGTGGCAGCGAGCGCCGCACCGGCCAAGGTACCCAGGGCATGCGCCAAGAAGGGAAACAAGAAATGCAAGGGCGTGAACAAATGGATCGACGCCTTCAAGCCAGCCATGGTCGTGGTGTCGGCCCCCAGCGGCGGCGCGATCAATTTGCTGCCCAGGATGATCAAACCCATGTTCACGCAACTTCCGAGTACCAGCCCAAGCAGCACGGCCAAGATGTTGCGTAGTACGTTCTTCATGATGCCTCCATCATTGGACCGTCGCGTGAAATTACTGCCCGTGTTCGATACGGTCGCGCCCGCCGGTCTTGGCGCGGCCCAAGGCGGCATCGGCGCGCGCGATCAAGGCGGGCACGATATCGCCGCCGCGCCACAGCGCGCTGCCGAAACAGGCTGTCATCTTGCCCACCACCGGCAAACTTTGGCGCGCCAGGCATGCGCGCAAGGTGTTGGCCGCCGTGCGCGCGCCGTCCGCGCCGGCGCCGGGCATGACGATCAAGAACTCTTCGTCGCCCCAGCGCCCCAGCACGTCGGCCGCGCCCAGATTCTGGGACAAGATGCCGGCCAGATCGACCAGCACCTGGTCGCCGACCGGGTGGCCATGCGTGCCATTAATCTGTTTGAAGTTGTCGATGTCGAGCAGCAGCACCGCGAAACCGGCGCCCTCGCCCGCCGCGCGCGCGCACGCGGCGCCCAGCGCCTCGCCCAGCCCTTGCCGGTTGGGCAAACCAGTCAAGCCATCCTTGAGCGCGCCGTGCACCACCTCATCATTCTTGGCCGCCAGTTCGGCCGTGCGCTGCTGCACCAGGCCTTCCAGGTTTTCATTGATGTGCTGAAGCTGGGCATGTTGGCGCGCCAATTCACGCCCCTGCGCATAGGCGTGCGCGGCGGAACGGGCGGTCAGCACGATATCGGCATTGTTGAAGGGCTTTTCAAGGAAGCGGTACAGATTGGCCCCGTTGATGGCGCGCTTGACGCCTTCCAGGTCGCTCTGCCCGGTCAACATGATGTTCACGGTGTTGGCGCTGAGCTCGTGCAATTGCACCAGCAATTCATCGCCGCGCATGCCCGGCATGATGTAATCGGAAATGACGACGCTCAACTCCTTGCCTTGCTCGCGCAATTCCGCATGGATTTCCAGCGCCTCGGCCCCGCTGGTGGCGCTCTCGACGACATGACGCGGCCCCAAGTGCTTGACCAACAGGCTGCGCAGGGCGTTCAATACGGTGGTGTCGTCATCGACGCACATGACAATGCTGGCTTGATCCATCGCTGCCTCATATTGCTTTAACAACACGATCATACGCCATACAACAAGGCGCGCCATGCATTTATCACCCATCGTCGCATCGGTGGCACACGATGGGGCGCCCTCCGATGGACTCGAACCTTGCCATGCCAAAATTCGCCGCCAACCTCAGCATGTTGTTTACCGAAGTCGATTTCCTCGAGCGCTTTGGCGCGGCGCGCGCCAACGGCTTCGATGGTGTCGAATTCCTGTTTCCCTACGCGCATGAGGCCGAGCGCATCGCCGAGCAACTGGCGCGCCAGCGCTTGAGCATGGTGCTGCACAACTTGCCGGCCGGCGACTGGGCCGCTGGCGAGCGCGGCCTGGCTTGCGATCCGCGCCGGATCGGGCAATTCCAGGACAGCGTGGCCCTGGCCATCGACTACGCGCGCGTGCTGGGCACGCCGCAGTTGCATTGCATGGCCGGCAGCGTGGCCCCCGGCCTGGACCCGCAGCTGGCCCGCGCCACCTATATCGCGAACCTCAAATTCGCCGCCGCGCACTTGCAGGCGCACGGCTTGCGCCTCTTGATCGAGCCGCTCAACCGCTACGATATGCCCGGCTACTTCCTGCAAACGAGCGCGCAAGCGCTATCCATCATCGCCGAGTGCGGCTGCGACAATTTGTTCCTGCAATACGACATCTATCATATGCAGCGCATGGAAGGCGAGCTGGCCAACACCATCAGCGCCAACCTGGCACGCATCGGCCACATGCAACTGGCCGACACCCCCGGCCGCCATGAACCGGGCACAGGCGAGATCAATTACCGCTATCTGTTCGCCCTGCTCGACACCTTGGGCTACGCCGGCTGGATCGGTTGCGAATACCATCCGCGCGCCGGCACTGTCGCCGGACTGGGCTGGCGCAGTACACTATGCGTTTAGACTAATATCCAACTCAAACGGAGAGCATCATGATCCAAGGCTTGCGCACCGTCGTCTATCCCGTCTTCAACTTGAGCGAGGCGAGCGCCTGGTACCGCCAAGTACTCGACTTGGCGCCGTATTTCGTTGAAAGTTTTTACGTCGGCTTCGACGTGGGCGGCTTCGAGCTGGGCCTGGTTCCGGGCGGCGTGCCGGGCAACGCCGGCGGCACCGCCTACTGGGGCACCCACGACATCGAAGCCGAAGTCGAACGCCTGCTCGGCCTGGGCGCCACGCTCGACCTGGCCGCCAAGGATGTGGGCGCCGGCATCAAGGTCGCCACCGTCAAGGACCCGTTCGGCAATGTGTTCGGCGTCATCGAAAATCCGAATTTCGACTTGGCCAAGGTTCGCTAGCTTGATAAGCAGCAAAATGGCGCCCCGCTAGCGGCGCAAGAATAGTCCTGTCCGGCCCGCCTTATCGCGCCGAGAAAGGACCCATGACCGCACGTCGCATGTTTGCCGCGCTGGCCGGCGCCCTGCTGCTGGCCGCTTGCGCCAGCACCGGTAACACAGTGAGCCTGCAAGAGGTGCGCGACTTCGCCGCCGAATCGACCCAACTGGCCGGCTACGCCGAACTGTCGACCCGCTTTCGCGACACCTACAGCCGCGAGCAAGTCTACCTGCCGGCGGCGGCCGACAAGCTGGCCAAGGAAAACGACGCCAAGCGGCGCGCCGTGGTCGAGGACTTCGTCAACATCCAGCGCAGCGTGGTGCTGTATATGCAAACGCTGGGCATGCTGGCGGGCGAAAATCGCTACGACCTGGCCCCGCGCATCGACGAACTGGGGATCGGCCTGCGCGCCAATCCCGAGATCGGCATCGAGCCGCGCCACGTGCTCGCCTACACGGGCTTGACGCGCCTGCTCACGCGCGTGATCGCCTCGGATTTCCAGGGGCGCTCGGTCGAATCGATGGTGCGCGATGGCGACGCCGACCTGCAAACCCTGATCGACGCCATGATCAACCTGCTGCGCTACTACGCCAAGACCCACGCCAACGAAAAGAAAACCATCCTCGGCCTGTTCGAGGTGGAAATCCCCTTCACCAACAAGCAAGACAAAATGCTCGCCACGCTGGCGCGCGTGCATTACCAGAGCAAGGTCAGCGAATACAAGCTGATCGACCGGCGCCACGAGCTGGCCGCGCAAGGCTTGACCAAGGTGGCGCTGGGCCACCAGAAGCTGCGCGAAAACCTGCGCGCGCTGTCGGGCGAGGAGGCGCGCAAGATGCTGCGCGACTACGGGCGCGACTTGCGCCTGATCCGCGAAGCCTTGCACAACAACGCCACTTGAAGGAGCTGTCATGCCATCGAAGCCGCAGCAAGCCGCGAGCGCCGCGCCGGTGCCCCCCGCCACGCCAGGCGAGGCCGGCTCCGCCCTGTCCGCCAGCGCGCAGGTCGAGCAACTGGCCGACCAGCTGAGCGCGTGCGCCGACCAATTGCACGCGCGCGTGCTCAAGGCGATCCGCTCGGGCCCGGGCGAGACGCCCGGCATCACGCTCGAGTTGGCGCGCGCCATGTTCGAAGAAGAAGCCACGCTGCGCCAGCGCGCCGATGGCTTGTACGCCGACGCCGCGGCCCACACCGTGCAAGGGCTGGGCCCCTCGCAGCAACACGTGATCGCCCTCACCGCCGTGGCCAGCGAGCAAATCCGCCACATCGCCATGCTGGGCGACGCGGCCGGCGTGGTGTCGGCCATGCTGATGCTGGCCGGGGCGGCGGCGGCGGGCGAACCGGGCGCGCTGCTGCTGGCGCTGGAAAACCTCAGGCACCAGAGCGCAGCGCTGGCGGCGCACAGCCCGGCGCCGCCGCCCGATGCGTTCGAGGCGCGCGTAGGCGGCCCGTGAATGGATAGGCGCGCGCCGCGCGCCGCCGGGCCGCCGGCGTCTGCTGCGCTCGGTCATCGTTTGTTGCCGCGCGCCACAGTGGGTGCGCGCACCCGTGCCGCCGGCCCGATCGCGCTACACTGATGGCGAGCCGGCGCATGCGCGCGGGCGTTCCCAGCAGGAGCGCGACATGAAAGTGAATCCGTATATCCAGTTCGGCGGCAAGTGCGCGCAAGCGTTCGAATTTTACCGTCAACACTTGGGCGCCAAAGACATCATGCTGCTGCCGTTTCGCGGCAGCCCGGCCGAGCAGCACGCGCCGCCCGAATGGCTTGACAAAATCATGCACGGCTCGCTGTCGATCGACGGCGAAGTGCTGATGGGCTCGGACGGCATGCACGGCGTCCCCTTCGAGGGCATGAAGGCTTGCTCGCTCTCGCTTGGCGTGGCCACGCCGGACGATGCCGAGCGCGTGTTCCGCGCCCTGTCCGACGGCGGCACCGTCACCATCGCGCTGGAAACGAATTTCTTCGCCAGCCGCTTCGGCATGCTGACCGATAAATTCGGCGTGTCCTGGATGGTCATTTGCGAATTGCCGCGCGCGTGAGGCGGGCCCCGAGGCTAGCATGAAACTACTGGACCCCGGCGAGCTCGCGCTGCTCAAGCGCATGCTCGAACAGCGCCGCGCCGCCCAGGACACCCAGGGCGGCGCCGACGCGGGCGCGCACGCCTTGCCAGCCAACGAAATCGAAACCTCCCCCGCCGACAAGGCGACCGTACGCCTGCTCAAGGACCTCGCCCTGGAAGCGGCGGGTCACAACGCGGAGCAAATGCTCACCATCAAGCACGCGCTGGCCCGCTTTGACGATGGCAGCTATGGCTTGTGCGAGCAATGCGGCGGAGACATCGGATTTTCGCGCCTGCAAGCGCGGCCCGAAGCGCGTCTGTGCATCGTGTGCCAGACGCGCGCTGAAAAACGCTAAGTTCTAACTCATGTGTTGGCCGCCATTGATGGCCAGATTGGCCCCGGTGACGAAGCCCGCTTCCTCCGACGCCAGGTAAGCCACCAGCGCGGCCACCTCGGCCGGCTCGCCCAGGCGCCCGAGTGGTATTTGCGGCAAGATCTTCGACTCCATGATCTCGGCCGGCACCTTCATCACCATCTGGGTGCGCAAGTAGCCGGGCGAGACGGTGTTGACGGTGATGCCGTGGCGCGCCACTTCCAGCGCCAGCGCCTTGGTAAAACCATGCATGCCGGCCTTGGCGGCGGCGTAGTTGGCTTGCCCGAACGCGCCTTTTTGCCCGTTCACGGACGAGATGTTCACGATGCGCCCCCACTTTTGCGCCAGCATCGCTTCGAGCACCGGCTTGCTCATATTGAAAACACTGTCCAGATTGGTGCGCATGACGGCGTTCCAATCGTCGTGCGCCATCTTGCGCAAGCTTTGGTCGCGCGTGAGGCCGGCGTTATTGACCAGCACGTCGATGCGGCCCTGCTCGGCCAGCACCTTTTGCACCATCCATTCGCAGGCGCCGTAATCGGCCACGTCGACCTGGTAGGCGGAAAACTGGAAACCCTCGTCGCGCTGGGCCGCCAGCCAGCCATGCGCATTCGCATTGCCCGGCGAATAGGTGGTGGCGACGCGAAAACCATCGCGCTGCAAACGCTGGCACAGCGCCGTTCCCAAGCCCCCCATGCCTCCGGTAATCAAGGCCACTTTTTTTGTCTTGTCCATGCTCTTTCCTGTTGTCCTGGTTGGTCCGCCGTGGCGGCACGAGGGACAAGTCTAGGAGCGCGTAAGCACGGCTGCCTTGCGCGCGCTCAAGGCGCGGCCGGGGGTTGGATGTGACGCACATCAACACCAGCGTGGCGCGCAGCGCGTAGCGTGGACCGGGCCGGCGCCGGCGCGACACGGGTCGAAGGTGCCGGCATTCATGCTCCATTGATTTGCATCAAAGTGAGCCAGCGTACCGAAGCGCAATGGCCAGACGCCTATACTGAGGCGTAACATTTGTTCCGGAGTATCGCCATGGATCTGCAGCGCGCCCCGCATTACGACCGTTATTGCGCCCGGTATTGCGCGCGCTACTGCGCGCACCGATGCGCCACCATCGGCGCGCGCGCCCGCGTCCACCTGGCCATGCTGTGCGCCGCGCTATCGCTGTGCGCTTGCACCAGCCTGCTGCCCGATTCGAACAAGGCCACGCCCGCACCATGGAAGAGCTACGACGACGCGGAGGCGGCGTTCGCGCGCATCACCCCCCACAAGACGACGCTGGCGCAACTGAAGGGCTTGGGCATCGATCCGCAGCGCACGCCCAATGTCGCCATCCTCAGCCATATGGACTTGCTGCGCCGCTTGCAGGCGATGGTGCA
Organism: Pseudomonadota bacterium; assembly: GCA_040388555.1. Taxonomy (GTDB): domain Bacteria; phylum Pseudomonadota; class Gammaproteobacteria; order Burkholderiales; family Burkholderiaceae_D; genus Telluria_A. The sequence continues at coordinate 369,984 of JAZKBP010000005.1, read as the reverse complement.
GTTCGAAGGCAGCGCGCTCGAACCCGCGCTCAAGCAATGCGTGGCCACGCGCGAAGCCTGTTTCGCCTACCGGGTCGAGCAACAACTGGAAGAGCGCGAACGGGTGGGCGGCTTTTGGACGGACTTCCTCAATTTTCGGCGCGTCACCCACGTGAAGGGCTGGCAATTTGACGCGCTGGTCTTGATCAGCCAGGGCGTGGTGATCTACAAATCGTGGAGCGGCAAGCCCCATATCGAGGAAACGGAACAGGAACACCACCCACTGGGGCCGCTACAAGGCCTGGGCAGTTCGCTACGCTAGCGGCCCGCTATTGCCAGGCCTGCTCGCGGATCTTGGCCACCTGGCGTTGCGCCAGCCAGCGCCACAGCTGCAAGGCGTCGGCTTGGCTGACCGTCATTTCGCGCGGCGCCGCCAGCGCGATTTCGCAATCGCGGTCCGACCATTCCTCGAAGCGCACGGCGCCGCCGCTGCACACTTCGACGACATACATCAAGCCATCGTCGTAGCCGAAGCGCAAGGCCGCGCTGGCCGGCTCGTCGGCCTCGGGGGGACTGGCGTAGACGCCGGCAATTTCCGCCGCCAATTGCTTTTCCGTCGGTGCGGCAATGTCGCGCCCGTCCGCACTGGTCAAAACTACCCAAGCCTGTGTCATCGATGTGCCTCCCGATATAAGCACCCTGCACTTGCGCGGCCAGACGTGTACCCCCGTGGAATCCCTTCATGCGTTGACCTATCATACCGAAAAAAATCGCTTCGGACGGCAAAATTATGCGGGGACGCCGGCGCCATGGGGCGCGCGCCGCAGGGGCGGGCCGGGGGAGCGCAAAAGCGCGCTCGGCTGTTGTAGCGCGTCCACGCGCGCGCCCCTTGCGCTTGACGGCGGCGCGCGACGCTGCATGCCGAGCGGCGCCGGCACACTCAAGGACGGCCGAGAAAGGCCTTCTTTTGCAAGGGACTGATTTCCTTCTTCAGGAATTGCGGCACCAGAGGATCTGGGCGGAAATACATCGATTCGTAGAACGACTGGCTGCCCTGCGTCGCTTGCAGGGACAGGCGCATGATGCCCAGGGTGCGGCAATACGCTTCGATGGCGCGCAGCAGCCAGCTGCCGACACCGCGCCTTTGCCAGCGGGGACGAACCAGGAAATGGGCGACGTAACAAAATTCGGGCGGCGCCAATTCGAGGCGGGCGATGCCAATGGGTACACCGGCGCGCTCGACGCACACCCAGCGCACCTGCGCCTGGTGTTCAGCCAACTCGGGCGAACCTTGCGCCGGCACCGGCCAGAGCGCTTCGCGATGAAACGACTGGATCAGCGCCCTGTCGCGTATCGCTTGCAACTGCACGAATTGGAATGCGGGTTCGGCCATCTTGCCCCAAGAACTGGGCCCCGGATTCGACAGCGATGGCAGGGGCGAACGCCAGTCCAACCCGCCCGGCCCGGACAAGACCAAGACCAGATACGGGTTTCGACTAGGTTATTTTACGCGCCCTGGCCCGCCAACGGTGTTGCAAAGTGTATCGTCTTGTATCGGCCGTCCTACTGTCCGGCGGCCGCCAGCATGGCCACCGCTTCCTTGCTCATCCATAGTTTCTTGATGGCTTTTTCCAGCTCTTCGCTGCTGACCGGCTTGGACAGCGCGCCCAGGATGTGGAGCTGGTGGAATTGGGCCATCAATTCGGCCGAATGCAAGATCCGGTTTTCCTGGCCAGAAATGAGCGCGATGCCGCCGCTATAACGGCGCTCGCCCAGCATGCGCATGAACTGGAAGCCATCCTGGCCCGGCATGTGCAAATCGCACAGGATCAAGTGCGGCTTGACGCCGGCGCGGTCGTAGGCGGCGATCCCGGCCTGGCCATCCTTGGCGCGCGCGATGTGTTGCACGCCCAAGTCCTGCAACAGGCTGGCGACGAAGTCGAGCATGAAGCTGTCATCGTCGACCATCAAGACGTTCAGGCTGGCATTGGGGACTGGGGTCATAGTTTCCTCGTTTAAAAAAATTTCTCGCTAGCGTTCGCTGGCCGCCGTCAACAGGGGCATGGCGCGCCCGGCCGCTTCCCATTCGATTTTCCAGGCGATCAAATCGGCGGCCGGCATGGGGCGGGCCACGTAATATCCCTGCACCTGGTCGCAGCCCGAGCCGGCGATCAAATTCCAGTCGGCCTCGGTCTCGACGCCCTCGGCCACCAAGGTCAGGTGGAACACCTTGCCCAGGCGCACAGACGACTCCAGGATGGTGCGCGCCATCACGTCGGCGCTGGCGCCGTCGACGAAGGCGCGATCGATCTTGAGCTCGTTAAATGGCAGGCGCTTGAGGTTTTCCATGGTCGAAAAACCGGTGCCGAAATCGTCGATCGACAAGCCGAAACCCTTCAAGCGCAGGCGCGTCAAGATTTCCAGGCTGACCGTCAGATTGTCCATCAAGCGCGTCTCGGTCATCTCGAACACGATCTTCGAGGGCGGCACGCCGGCGTCCTGCACGATGCGGTGGAAAATCTCGGGCAAGTCCAGGCGGTTCAAATTGTCCATCGACACGTTGACGGCCATCTTGAAGTCGTGCCCGGCGGCCAGCCACTGGCCCAGCTGCCGCGCGCCCTTGCGCAACACCAGCAAGGTGAATTCATCGATCAACTGGTGCTGCTCGATCAAGTGCACGAAGGCGGCCGGCGGCAAGATGCCGCGCTCGGGATCGCGCCAGCGCGCCAGGCATTCCACCCCCACCATGCTGCGCTCGCTCACCGACACCTTGGGCTGGAAATACACTTCGACCCGATCGTTGGCCAAGCCTTCGCGCAGCGCGTCGATGGACAGGCAATCGACCGGGGTCAGGGCCGGCCCGCTGCGCCCGTGGTGTTCGAGGCGTCCAAGCGCCTCGCCCAGGCTGGCGCTGTCAATGATCTTCGGATAGGCGCCCAAGATGTGCAGACCGTGCGCGCTGGCCAGGCGCTCAGCCGCCTTGCGCACCGCCGCGTCCATGCCGGAATGGAGCAGCACGCTGCCCTGGAAGGCGGTGGCGGCGGCGAAACGCAGGAATTCAACCCCGTCCATGTCGGGCATGGCCAAATCGCAAATGAGCAAGTCCGGCCCTTGCGCGCCGCACAGCGCGTGCAAGGCGCGCTTGCCGTCGGTCTCGACCGTGATATCGAAGCGGCCCAGTCCCGACAACATGTCGCGCAACATCTCGAGAATGAAGACGTCGTCGTCGAGCACCAGGATGCGCAGGGGCGCTCCGGTATGCGCTCTCAGGGCCGAGTCATTCATCGTTGCATTCCTCACAAAAGTGGAAGCCGCTGTTCATTATCCGCCGCCGCGGCCGCCACCACAATCGGCGCGCATCGGACTGTTGCTTTTCAGCATTACTTAATTATGATTTCAATATTGATTCATGCAAGTTGCTGCAAGATTTCGCGCCCGATCGCCTCGAGTGGCACGCTCTTCTCCACCGCGCCGCGCTTGACCGCTTCCTTGGGCATGCCATACACCACGCACGAAGCCTCATCCTGGGCCACGGTGCGCGCGCCGGCGCGCCGCATCTCGAGCAAGCCGGCCGCCCCGTCGTCGCCCATGCCCGTCATGATCACGCCCAGGGCGTTGGCGCCGGCGCACTTGGCCACCGAGCGGAACAGCACATCGACCGAGGGCCGGTGCCGGTTCACGGGCGGGCCGTCCACCACCTCCACGAAATACTGGGCGCCGTTGCGCCGCAACAGCAAATGGCGCCCGCCCGGTGCGATCAGGGCGCGCCCGGGCAGCACCCGGTCGTTCTGCTGGGCCTCCTTGATCTCGATCTGGCTCAAGCCATTCAAGCGCTCGGCGAAAGCGGCGGTGAATTTTTCCGGCATGTGCTGGACGATCACAATGCCCGGACACACCCGCGGCAAGCTGGTGAGCACCATCTCGAGGGCCTGGGTGCCGCCGGTCGAAGTGCCGATGGCCACCACGTTTTCGGTGGTGCGCGCCATCGCGCCCGCCTCCGAGGGCGCCAGGATCACGTCGGCCGTGAACTTGGCCACCGGCTTCAAGGGCGCGGCCGGCGCCGCCCGCCGCGCCAACTGGGCAAGATTGGCCTGGGCCGCCGCCCGCACCGTTTGCACCAGGTCGTCGCTGCTATCTTCCAGAAATTGTTTCAAGCCCAGTTTGGGCTTGGTGATGACGGCGAAGGCGCCGGCGCCAAGCGCGTCCATGGTGGTCTGCGCGCCTTTTTCGGTCAGGGTCGAGCAAATCACGACCGGGGTCGGGCGCTCGCCCATGATCATTTTCAAGAACGTGATGCCATCCATGCGCGGCATTTCCACATCAAGCACGATCACGTCGGGCCACTGCAGCTTCATGCGCGCGATCGCCAACACCGGGTCGGCCACCGCGTGCAGCACTTCGATGCCGGGCGCCGCTTGCAGCAGGCTCGACATCACCTGACGCACCACGGCCGAATCATCGACCACCATGACTTTAATGTTTGCCATGCATTTCCTTCGAATGGTGGCGTGCCACCGTCATGTCGCCCAGCGAGGCTTGGCGCACCCACACATCGCCCGTCTCGACCTCGAAGATCACTTGGCGGTGGCCGGTCCCGTACAGGTTTTCCGACACCACTGCGATGCGGTGCTCGCGCAGCCATTCCTTGGCCGCCACCCCGTTTTGCGTGCCCACCAGGGCATGCGCGCGCCGCCCGAAGTCCGGGAACATATTACCCCCGCCAAAGATCTTGGCCTGGCATTCGGTGGGCGCGACCCCGGCCGCGGCGATTTCATCGATCATCAAGCCGAGCGCGTCCTCGCCGTAGCGCGCGTCGGGCCCGCCTTCGGCATGGCGCGCCGCGGGCGCGCCGCCGCGCCGCGCCAGCAGGAAATGCGACATCGCGCCGATCCGGCGCGCCGGATGCCACAGCGTGATCGAGACGCAAGAGCCGAGCAAGGTGCGGATCCGGAACAAGCCTTCGCCCACAAAATACGCGCCCGGATCGAGGAAGATATCGGTGATGAGCGCGGCCTTTTGCATGTCATTCCTTGCGGTAAATGGCCGGGGCCAGGGCCCGCACCGCGCTCGAGATATCGTTGAGGGTCTCGGAATGCCCGACCAGCAAGTGGCCGCCCGGCTTGAGCTGGCCCAGCACGCGCGCCACCACTTGGCGCTTGGTGTCGCCGCTGAAATAAATCATCACATTGCGCAGGAAGATCACGTCGAATTGGCCCAGTTGCGGCAGTGTCTCGTTCAGGTTGGCATGGCTAAATTGTACGCGCTGGCGCAAAGTCCGTTCGACCAGCATGGTGCCGGCCTCGCTGTCGACGCCCTTCAGGCAAAAACGGCGCAGATAATCCTTCGGGATGTTTTCGGTGCGCTCGAGCGCGTAGTGGCCGGCGCGCGCGCGCGCCAGCACGCGTGTGCTGATGTCCGAGCCCAGCACTTCCCACGGCGCCTGCTCGAGGCAATCGGCCAGCACCATCGCCGCGCTATAGGCTTCCTCGCCGGAAGAACTGGCCGCGCTCCAGACCCGGAACGGGGCGGCGCGCCCGCGCGCGGCCAGCGCCTGCTCGCGCAAGAAGGCGAAATGCTTGGGCTCGCGGAAAAAATAGGTTTCATTGGTGGTCAACAGGTCGATCGCGATCTGCATTTCGGCGTCGGCCTGGCCGCTTTTGAGCAGGCGCAGGTAATCGCCGTAATTGCCCAACTGGTGCTGGGCCAGGCGCTTGGCCAGGCGCCCGCCCACCAGCGCTTTTTTCGACTGCCCCATGGTGATGCCGGCCGCCTCGAAAATGAAGCGCTGGAATTGGCCGAACTCTTGGTCCGACAGGGGTACGAGCGCGCTCATGGCGCCGCCTTGCATGGCGCCATCGTCCTCATGCCGCCGCTTCCTGTTGCGTCCGGTCCTGTTGCGCGTCTTGCCGCGCCTCTTGCTGTGGCACGTCCTGCGGCGCCACATCTTGCCCGGCCGCGCGCATGGCGGCGCCGATGTCGGCGCGCGAAAACACCCGCTTGGCGTTGAGCAAAAGCACGAAGCGCCCTTCGAAGCGCCCTTTCAACTTGCCCATGCCGGCCAGGAAGTCGGCGTTGACGGCGCCGAAGGCGGGCGCCGGCTCGATGTCGGCCGCGTCGATCTCGAGCACGGCGTTGACGGCGTCGACCAATACCCCGATCACTTGCTGCTCGCCATCCAATTCCAGGATCACGATGCAGGAGCGGCGCGTGAGCGTGGAGGGGCCGCGCCCGAAGCGCACCGACAAGTCCAGCACCGGCACCGCCGCCCCGCGCAGATTGATCACGCCGCGGATGGCCGGCGGCATCAAGGGCACCGTGTCGGGCTCGCAATATTCGATGATTTCCTTGATACACAAAATCGCGATGGCGAACATCTCGCCGCCCAGCATGAAGGTCAGGTATTCGGCCGCGCCGGCCTCGGCGCCGCTGGCTTGGCCTTGCGCGTTTGCATCGGCATGAATCAGACTCATCCCACACTCCTTGTCAAAATCGGCAGTCTTAAGCGAGCAGGGCCGGCGCGCTCTGCGCCGCTTCCTGTTCGTCCACCTCGAGCACCTTGTCGAGCGCCAGCAGCATCACGAACTGCCCTTCCTGGCGCCCCTTCATCCTGGCCATGCCGGCGATGAAATCGTGCCGGATGCGCGCGCCGAAGGCTGGCGCCGGTTCGATGTCGGCGCCATCGATTTCCATCACCGCGTTCACGGCGTCGACCACCAGGCCGCGCACCAGGGTCACGCCCGGCTCGTCGTCCGGCCCGCCGGGCGTCTCGACGATCACGATGCAAGTCTTGCGCGTCAAGGCCGCTTGGCCGCGCCCGAAGCGCGCCAGCGGATCGATCACCGGCACCACCGCACCGCGCAGATTGATAATGCCGCGCACATAAGCGGGCATCATCGGCACCACCGTCACGCCGGCGTACTCGATGATTTCCTTAATCACCAGAACTGAGACGGCGCACAGCTCGGCGCCGATCAAGAGCGTCAGGTATTGTCCCTGCGCGCCGCCTTGGCGCGCCGCTTCGAGTTGCGCTTCGATATGACGCTGAACGGGCAGCAGCTTGTTCATATTTCCTCCCGCCTTAGAATTTAGTGAACAGAGCGCCATCGGGCGCGGCCGCCGCCAAGGCCGGCGCGCCGAACGCGCGCGCGCGCGGCGCCACCCGCTTGGGCAGGGACGCGAGCTGGGTGGCCGCTGGGGACGCGCCGGGGCTGCCATTTTGCAGCGCCGCCGCCGACACCGCCACGCCCACGCGCGCGAAGAAGGACATCGCTTTTTGCAAGGCCTCGGCCTGGCCGCTCATTTCCTCGGCGGTGGCGGCCAGTTGCTCGGCGGAAGAGGCGTTATGCTGGGTGGTGTGCGACAACTGGCCGATGGCCGCGTTGATCTGGCCCACGCCGGCGGTCTGCTCCTCGGAGGCGGCCGTGATTTCCTGCACCAGGTCCGAAGTCTTTCTAATTTTCGGCAGCATTTGCTCGAGCAAGTTGCCGGCGTTTTCGGCCAGCACTACGCTGTCGCTGGCCACCTGGCCGATTTCCTGCGCCGCCACCTGGCTGCGCTCGGCCAGCTTGCGCACCTCGCTCGCCACCACCGCGAAGCCCTTGCCGTGCTCGCCCGCGCGCGCCGCTTCGATGGCCGCGTTCAAGGCCAAGAGATTGGTCTGGTAGGCGATGTCGTCGATGATGCCGATCTTCTTGGCGATCTGCTTCATGGCCGCCACCGTCGACTTGACGGCGACCCCGCTCTCGTTCGCTTCCTGCGCCGCGCCGCTGGCGATGCCATCGGTGACGCGCGCGTTTTCCGTGTTTTGCCCGATCGAGGCCGTCATCTGCTCGATCGCGGCCGAGGTTTCCTCGGCCCCGGCGGCCTGCTCGGAAGCCGCTTGCGACAAGCTCTGGGCAGTGGCGCTGACCTGGTTGGAGGCCGACGCCATCGCCTCGACCGCCGCGTTCACTTCCGCCACCACCACGCGCAGCTTGGCGACGGTGCGGTTGGTCGATTCCTTCAAGTCGGCGAACACCCCTTCATAGGGCTGCTCGATGGTCTGGTTCAAGTCGCCCTCGGCCATCGCGCCCATCACGCGCCCGACGTCGTCGATACTGCTTTTGAGCTTGCCCGACATTTGGCCGATGGCCGCCAGCACCTGGCCGATCTCGTCGCTGCGCCCGGCCTCTATACTGCCCGACAAGTCGCCGCGCGCGATCGCGTTGGCCGAGCGCACCGTATCTTGCAAGGGGCGCGTGATCGACACCGTGATCAGGTAACCGATCCAGGCCGCGAACAAGGATAGCGCCAGCACCAGCGCGAGCAAGGTGTACATGGCGCGCGTCAAGCGATTGGCGCGCTCGAGCAGCAAGGTGTCGAGTTCGCCCATCGCCACGTCAAGCAGCTTGAACTGGTTGTCGATCGCCTTGGTGAATTGGCCCACATAATCGGAAGCCGAGTAGCCCGGCTTGTCGGCCTTGATCAATTCGGTCTCGGCCAACAGCATCGCGCGCTTCGCCTCGCCCAGGCTATCGTCGGCGATCTTGGCCAGCTTGTCCTTCAAGTCGGGGTTGGCCGCGGCCGCCTTGGCGAAGGCCGCCGCCATGCTGGCGTGGTGTTCACCGGCGCGTTCGAGCAGGCTGGCCATGCCTTGGCGCTCTTCCGGCGCCATTTTCTGGGTGGTCAGGAAATTGGCGCCGCGCGCGCGCAGACGGCCCAGGTCTTCGGTCAAGCCGGGCAAGTGGTAGAGCGTGCCAAAGACCAGGTAGTAGCTGTCGACGTCGGGGTCGAGGGTGAGCGCGAAATGGTCGGCCACCATGTCGATCACGCCCATCAGGCGCGCGATCAAGGCGGTGTGCCCGGCGGTGCTGGCGCGCCCGTCGATGCCGCGCGCGGCCACTTGCGCACTCAAGGCTTTCCAGTTCGCGGCCGTCTCGTCCCAGGCGGCCAGCACGGCCGGATCCGTCACGCTATCCTTGAGCAGCTTGGCCGCGCCCTGGTAGGCGCGCTCGGCTTCCTGCTGCTTGAGCAAGAGATCATCCTTTTTCTCGTCGCGCCCGCCCAGCACCAGGGCGGCCAGGCCGCGGTCCTGCTGGGTCAGCTGCAGCACGCGCAGCAGCGCCTTGGCCGGCACCGTGCCGCGCGTTTCCAGACGCGCCGCGTCCAGGTTCTTGTACGAGTCGCGCACGTACAGGAAGGACGGCACCCCCACCAAGGCCAGGCCCAGCAAGCCAAGTATGGCGAATTTTTTCCACAACAATAGACGGTTCAAAAAGCGGCTCATCGTGCTTGCTCCTCATTGCCTGGACGGCGGTGTTGCCGGGGCCTCTAGGCCCGCGGCATGAAATCCCTGCGCGGCGAAGGTGCCGGGCACCTCAAAATTTGGTGAAGCTTTGTTCGTCAGGCTGGTCGGCCAGATGGGCCAGGCGCCGCCCCGGATTGCCGCCGCCATGGCCGCCGGCGCTCTTGGCCGCCTTGGGCAAGCCATTCTGGCGCGCGTGGCTGATCACGCGCCGGCTCTCGGCCATGGCGCTGGTCTTGAAAAAGCTCATCGTGTTTTGCAATTGCTCGGCCTGGCCGCTCATTTCCTCGGCGGTGGCGGCGAGCTCCTCGGAACTGCTGGCGTTTTGCTGGGTGGTCTGGGACAGTTGGCCGATGGCCGCGTTGATCTGGCCCACGCCCGAACTTTGCTCCTCGGAAGCGGCCGTGATTTCCTGCACCAGGTCGGAGGTTTTCCTGATCGAGGGGACCATCGCGTCGAGCAGATTGCCCGCCTTTTCGGCCAGCTCCACGCTATTGCTGGCCACTTCGCCAATTTCCTGGGCCGCCACCTGGCTGCGCTCGGCCAGCTTGCGCACCTCGGCCGCCACCACCGCGAAACCCTTGCCGTGTTCGCCCGCGCGCGCCGCTTCGATGGCCGCGTTCAGCGCCAACAGATTGGTCTGGTAGGCGATGTCGTCGATGATGCCGATCTTCTTGGCGATCTGCTTCATCGCCGCCACCGTCGAGCGCACCGCGTCGCCGCCCTCGCCCGCCTCTTGCGCGGCCTTGGCGGCCATGCCGTCGGTGACCTTGGCGTTTTCCGTGTTTTGCGAAATCGAGGCCGTCATCTGCTCGACCGAGGCGCTGGTTTGCTCGACCCCGGCCGCCTGCTCGGAGGCCGCTTGCGAGAGCGCTTGCGCGGTCGCGCTCACTTCCTCGGAAGCCGAGGCGAGCGCCTCGGCGCCGCCGTTGACCTCGGCCACCACCTGCGACAGGCGCGTCACCGTGTTGTTGGTGTAGTCCTTGAGCTTGCCGAAAGCGCCCGCGTACTCCTTGTCGATCGAGCGCGTCAAGTCGCCCGCCGACATGGCGCCCATCACCAGCATCACGTCGTCGAGGGCGGCGCCGGTGGTGCCCATGAGCGTGTTCAAGCCTTCCGCCATTTCCTTTTGAAACCCTTGCAAGTCATCGCTGGCGATGCGCGCGTCGAAGCTGCCCTGATTGGCCGCCTCGACGGCGCGGCGCTGGCCATCGATCACATGGCGCAGGCGCAGCACCATATTGCGCAGGGCGAATAGCAAGCTGTCCTGGTCGTTCGGGCGCAAGCTCACTTCGATCGCGAGGTTGCCGGCGGCCACTTCGCGCGCGACCTGGGCCGCGTAGGCCGGTTCGCCCCCCAGCTGCGTCAGCAGGCGGCGCGTGATCCAGGTGGCCAGCGCGGCGCCGACCACGATGGCCAGCACACCGAGCGCGATCGACACGCTGCGCGCGTTCTGGTAGTGGGCTTGCGAATCTTCGCCCGTCTGCGCCAGCAGCTTGGTCTGGAACTGCACCAATTCATCGAGCGCGCCCAAAAACGCTTGCAAGGCGGGCAGCGTCTCGCGTTCGAACAGCGCGACGCCCTCCTCGCGCTTGCCTTCGTCGAGCAAGAGCTTGTTGGCGCGCGTGAAAGACGCCACATACGGGGCGCGCGCTTCGCGGATATGGGCCAGCTTGGCCTTGCCCTCGCTGGTGTAGAGCAAGGCCTCGATCTGCTCGAGGCGGCTGGTGATGCCTTTCTTATTGCCCTCGATCCGTGCCAGCAAGGCGTTCGCCTTTTCCTTGTCCCTGGTGAGGAACAATTCCATATTGCACTTGGCATTGTCGTCGGCCAGGTCGACGACCTGGTAAGCGAGGTCGACCTTGACGGCGTCGTGCTTGACGATCTTGTCGACGTTGTCGTTCAAGGCCGCTAGATTACTCACGCCAAGCACGATGATGGCCACCATCAAGAGCAGCAGCACGCCAAAGGTGGCACCGAGCAAGGTGCCGATACGCATCGATTTCAACATTCTGGTCTCCGTTTCAGTTTCGCACCTGTCATTGCCGGCGCCATGGCGCCGCTGCCACAGCTCAAGCGGCCAGCTGCTGGGGCGGCCGCCCGTCCACATTCTTGAGCAGGGCGCCCACGTCGATGATCAAGGCCAGTTCGCCGCTGCCAAGGATGGTCGAGCCGCTGATGCAAGCGACCCGGTTGAACATCTTGGCCAGCGGCTTGATCACGGTCTGGAATTCGCCCAGCAAGGTGTCGACCACCAGCCCCACCTTGCGCGTGCCATGACGCACCACCACGATGTTTTCACGCCGTGTGGCTTGCCCCTCCACCCCGAACAAGTCGCGCAGGCGTATGAAGGGCAGCAAGTGGCCGCGCAAGCTGGTGTAGTCGTGGCCGGCGTCGGCGGAAAACTCCACGCATTCCTCGATCATCTCGAGCGGAATCACATATACGGCCGGCCCCACCTCGACCAGGAAGCCTTCGATGATGGCCAGGGTGAGCGGCAAGCGCACCGACACCGTGGTGCCCACACCTTCGCGGCTGTCGACCTCGACGCTGCCGCGCAAGGCCGTGATGTTGCGCTTGACCACGTCCATGCCCACGCCGCGCCCGGACAGATTGGTCACCGCCTCGGCCGTGGAAAAACCCGGCTCGAAGATCAAGCCATACACTTCGCGCTCGGACAGCACGCGCCCCGGCTCGACCAGGCCGCGCTCGATCGCCTTGGCCAGGATCTTGTCGCGCTTCAAGCCGCCGCCATCGTCCGACACTTCGATCACGATACTGCCGGCGTCATGGAAGGCGTTCAAGCGCACGCTGCCTTGCAAGGGCTTGCCGCGCGCGGCGCGCTGCTCGGCTGGCTCGATGCCATGGTCGAGCGCATTGCGGATCAAATGGGTGAGCGGGTCGGCGATCTTCTCGACCACGGTTTTGTCGAGTTCAGTGTCCTCGCCCGACACCACGAGGCGGATATCCTTGCCGATCTCGCGCGCCACGTCGTGCACCACGCGCTGGAAGCGGTTGAAGGTGGCGCCGATCTTCACCATGCGCAGTTGCAGGGTCGAGTCGCGCACCTCTTCCACCAGGCTCGACAAGGTGGAAGTCGATTCGGCCAATTCCGCGTTTTGCGCGCGGCGCGCGATCAAGGACACGGAAGCGCCGGCGATGATCAATTCGCCCACCAGGTTGATCAAGTGGTCGAGCTTGTCGGCGTCGATGCGGATCGAGCGGCTCTCGGCCGCCTTTTGCTCGACCACCTGTTTTTGCTTGGCCAGGGCGGCGTCCACCACCACGCGCTCGACCGTGCCTTGCTCGACCAGGATGGCGCCGAGCGGCAACTCTTGCGCTTGAGCGCCCTGGGCCGCCAGCGCGTTCGATAATTCGGCGCGCGTGATGGTGCCGCAGGCGACCAGCATGTCGCCCAGGCGGGTGGCTTCGGCCGGCATTTCCTGGATCAGGCGCAGGTATTCACTGATGCGGCTGTGCGGCGCCAGGATGCGCAAGGTGCAATCGTCGCGCACGAATTCGAACACGTTCTCGATGGCGGCCTTGTCGGCGCCGGAGACGAGCGCGATCTCGAAGCCCAAATAGCAGGTTTCGGCGTCCATCTGGGGCGCCGCCGGCATCGCGTCGTGCACGGTGACGATGCCGGCGATGCGCCCCAGGCGTCCCAGGTAGCGCAAGAACGAGAGCGGGTCCATGCCGTTGCGCAGCACGTCGGCCCCGAAGCGCAAGGAGATGTGCCAGACGTCGGCCTCGCTGCCGGCGCTGGCGATGCGCTCGACGGGCGCGCCCGCGTGCGCCAGCGCGCCGGCCGCGCCCGGCGCCAGGTAGCGCCGCAGCATCTCGAGCAGGGGCGCGCCGTCGGCCACCGTGTCCGCGTCCGCTTCCGGCAAGCCCGCTTCCACCGCGCCAACGAGCTTGCCGATATGGTCGACGCAAGAGAGCAGCAACACCACCAATTGTTCGTCGATCGCGATCTTGTCGGCCCGCACCTCGTCGAGCACGCTCTCGACGACATGGGTGAAGGCGACGATCTGGTCCAGGCCGAACAAGCCGGCCGAGCCCTTGATGGTGTGGGCGGCGCGGAAGATGGCGTTGATGGTTTCGCCCCGTTCGGGACTGTCGGCCGCTTGCTGCTCGACGCATAGCAAGGCGTTTTCCATCTCCTCCGACAGCTCGTGGCATTCGAGAATGAAGGTCTGCAGTGCCTGATCCATGTCCATGGGCCACTCCTGGTGTGTGCAATGGGATGCCGCGGCGATGGCGCGGCCTGTGCTGCGTACGGCTTGAATGCGCTGCTGTGAAGATGCCGCCCGCGGGCGGCCGACTCGATGCTAATTCGCTAGGTGGGCCGGGGCGCGATCACCATCGGGTCGCCGAAGAAGGCCGACAGGTGCAGCAGCTCGAACACGTCGAGCACGGCCGGACTGTGCGCGACCAGCTCGAGCTGGCGCCCGTCCGCCAGCGCCGCCTTCTTGGCCAGCAGCAGCACTTGCACGCCGGCGGTGTCGAGTTCGGTCACGCCGGCCAAGTTCAATTCCAGGCGCGCGCTTTGCTCGAGCGCGCCCAGGATGTTGGCGCGCTGCTCCCCCGCCTGGTAGATCGTCATCTCGCCTTCGATATGCAAGATCGCGTTCGGACTGGACATGGCGCTACTCTCCTCTGACGGGTGGGCGTTGGTGCGGGCAAAACATGGCGCGTGCAATCAGGGCAGGATCAGCTTTTCCACGGCGCCCAGCAATTGCTCGGGCTTGAAAGGCTTGACCACCCAGGCCTTGGCGCCGGCCGCCTGGCCTTCGCGCTTTTTTTCATCCTGCGACTCGGTGGTGAGCATGATGATGGGCGTGAACTTGTACATCGGCAGTTGCTTGACCGCCCGCACAAAGCTGATGCCATCCATATTCGGCATATTGACGTCGCTGATGATCAAGTGCACCTTGCGTCCGGTGAGCTTGGACAGGGCATCCTTGCCGTCGCAACCTTCGAACACTTCGTAGCCGGCGCCGCGCAAGGCGATGCCCACCACCTGGCGCACCGACGCCGAATCGTCGACGATCAAAATCGTTTTTGCCATCTGGGACCCCCGCTAGAAAAAAGTGACTTCATCGGTCGCCGCCGGCGCCGCCGGTGCCGCCTTGGCCTTGGCCTTGGCCGCGCCCGTGCGCGCCTTGGGTGGCGCGAGCGCGCGCGACGCCGACCGGGCTTGGTTGTCGCGTTCCTCGTCCATCGTGTAATGCTTGTTCAACTCGGCCAGCCATTGCTGCGCGCTGGGCAGCTGACCACTGATCACGCCGCGCTCGAAGCGGCGCATATCGCCATCGACGACGTCGAGGATCTGGCTGACCCGGTCCTGGAATTGCAGCGACACCAGCAGGTTTTCCACTTCCTTGCGGATCACGCTGCCCTGCTCGCGCATATGCTCGGCCGAGCTGCCCAACTCGTGCACATGGCCCAGCACGTCCTGCACCACGCTGCCCGAGACGGTGATGGCTTTTTTGTCGTGCTCGGCCGCGACCGAGGCGGCGGCCAGGGTTTGCTTCATGATGTCGCTGATCTGGCCCACGCGCTCGCTGATGCGCTTGCCCGTTTCGGCCGATTGGTGCGACAGCTTGCGCACTTCGCCGGCCACCACGGCGAAACCGCGCCCGGTCTCGCCGGCGCGCGCCGCTTCGATCGCCGCGTTCAGCGCCAGCAAATTGGTCTGGGCCGCGATCACGCTGACTTCGGCCGCCATCTCGGTCAATTCGTGGGTGGCCTGGGCCAGCGCGCGCACGTCGCGCAGCAACTCGTCCTTGCTGCTGATGATTTTTTCGAGCGAGGCCACCACCGGCCCCAGCTCGCGTTCGCACAAGGTCAACAAGCTGATGGTGACGTTTTCGTGATTCCCGGTCGACACCCGCGTGACGCCGCTAAAGCCGGCCTGTTCGAATTGCTGGACCACCGAGGAAAAACTTTGCACCAGTTCGCCAATGGCGCCCTCGGTCTGGCTCTTGACGGTGCCGACATGGCGCAGCCAGATCGGGATCACGGTGCGCGCCAGCGCGTTCAATTGTTCTTCGGCCGCGCTCGTTTGCGCGTCTTGCACGGCCGCGCTGTCGTGGCGCAGCGCCTGGGCGCGCCACGCGGCCAATAGGGAGAAGGCGGCGACGGCGCCAACGGCGGCCCATTGCCAGGGGCCGGCGCGCTCGACCAGGGCCAGGGCGGCGCCACCCGTGCAGAGAAGGGGAAACAGCAGGCGCTGCCACAGTGGCGGCGCGGCGGGCATCGGGGCAGGTTCGGAGATACGCATCACTTGACGTCCAATCACGTGAAAAACACCTACTCGCGGATCGCAGACGCGCGAGCTGGGCTTCGCGGGCCGCACGCATCCTCGGGCGAGCCTGCGGCAAGTCCCGAATGATGATTTAAATCAACTATAGCATCGAAATTTTCTTGACTATCAATCTTAGTGGCAAAGCCGATTTCAAAACAACAGAGTGAAACTTGGAGAGAATTTTCTCGATTTATTGTGATAATCCTGATGCAAATCAATGGTTTGCACGCGCATGGGCGCGTCGCTCGAGCGGCAGGCGGATCGTGAAGCGGCTACCCTGCCCCAGCGTGGAGGCGACATCGATGCGCCCGCCGTGCTGGTTGACAATGCCGTAGGACAGGGACAGCCCCAGGCCGGTGCCGCTGCCGGCCGGTTTGGTGGTGAAAAAGGGGTAAAAGATGCGCGCCAGATTCTCGGGCGCGATGCCGCAACCGGTGTCGGCGATTTCCACCCAGGCCCAGCCGGCGTCGCTGCCGGTGCGGATCGTGATCACACCGCGCTCGACGATGGCGTAGGCGGCGTTGGCCAGCACGTTCATGAACACGTGGTTCAATTGCGCGGCCAGGCAGGGAAACGGGGGCACCCGGCCATAGCAGCGTTCGACCACGGCCTTGTAGCGGATTTCACTGCCGATCAATGCGAGCGTGCTGTCGAGGCCGCGATGCAGGTCGGCCACTTGCCAGTCGGGTTCGCCAGCATGGGCGAAATCGCGCAGCGACTGCACCAGTTCGGCGATGCGGGTCAAGCCCGCCATCGATTCGGCGATCAGGGCGGCCACGTCCTGGCGCACGAAGGCCAGATCGGCGTGGGCGCGCGCGCGCGCGAAGGCGGCCACGGTGGCGGGCGGGGCGCCCTCGCTGGCGATGGCGTGCTCGTCCGCCTGGACCAGGGCCAGCAGGGTCGACGCATAGCTTTGCAGGGAACCCAGGTTCGAGCGCATGAAACCGATGGGGCCATTGATTTCATGGGCCAGGCCGGCCGCCAGCTGGCCCATGCTCACGCGCATCTCATCGTGCAGTAATTGTTGCTGGGCCAGTTGCATGCTTTCGACCGAGCCCGGGCGTCGCGGGCTGCGCGCCGCCAACGCGCCCCCCTGCGCGCACGGCGCTTGGCGGGCCAGGTATTGCTGGCTTTGTCCGGGTGGCGCGGGGGCATCGGATGCGCTGCGCGCGCGCGCATCGGAGGGGTCGGAAATGCCGGGCTGGCGGTGCGCGAAATCACTGGGCATGTCGTCGATAAGGGGGAAGAATGTTTATTCCCATTATCCACGATTTCACAATTACGACACGTTCATTTGCATGCCGTGCGCGCGCCCGCCCTTACCAGTAGGCCGAGGACATGGCGTAGCTTGGCGTGGGCGCCGGCGCTGGCGGCGGCGCCATCCATTGGCGCGGGTCGACCCGGTAATACTGGAGGAATTGCTCGTACAGCTCGGCGTGTTGGTCCGCCAGCGCATACGGGTTTTCGAAAAACGTTTCGGTGGCGACGGCGAAGAACTCGGCCGGGCTGCTCGCTCCGTAATGGTCGAGCACGCCGGGCTGGGCCTCGAAGGCGTCCGCGCGCAGTTGGGCGAAGTCGCGCGAGAGCACGGCCGACCAGCGCCGGTAATGGTCGGCCTTGCCCAGGAAGGGCGCGCCATTGTTGCTGCCGGACTCGCTGTCGAGCTGGTGGGCGAATTCGTGCAGCACGACGTTCTGGCCCTCGGGCGGTTCACGTCCGCCGCGCCGCACATGGTCCCAGGCCAGGATGACGCGCCCGTCGCTCCAGGATTCGCCCAGCAGGCCGCGCTCGACCGGGGTGACGATGCCGGCGGCGTCGACCTCGGCGCGCGGCACCAGGAAGGCGGTCGGATAGACCAGCACCATGTGCAAGCCGGGATAGACGCGCGTATGGCGGTTGAGCAGCAACAGGCAAGCCTGGGCGGCGATGGTCACGCGCATCTCGTCGCTGATGTCCAAGCCTTCGCAGCCGACGAATTTTTTCTGGTGCAGGAATTGTTTGAGCAATTGCTGCAATTGCGCTTGCAGGGGCGCCGGCATGCCGGCGTAGACGGTGACGTTGCGCTCGAGGATGGCGAGAAACGCCGGCGGCAGCGGACGCGCCAGCGCGCGCCGCAAGCGCCAGCGCGGCAGCAGCCAGGCCAGCGAGAACAGGGCGCCACACACGGCGATGGCGAGTAGGCCGGCCATCAGCGCGCCCGCATGCTTGCGGCGCGGCCAAGGCCTGGCGCGCCAGGGGCGGCGCAGGGCCCGCTCCATGAATTGATTTCTGACACAGTATCCCCTTTGATAAGCGGCGCGGCATCGCGGATGCTCGCCTTTGCAGACCAAGTGGGGCTGGCGCAGCGCATTTCAATTGGAAGAATGCCGATGCGGCAAAAAGACAACAGAGCGAGGCTTGGGCCGCCGCAGGCATGTCGCTGCGACGGGTATGCCGCTGCGACGGGCATGTCGCTGCGACGGGCATGCCGCTGCGACGGGCATGTCGCTGCGACGGGCATGGCGGGCGCATAGGCTGCCCGCCATTAATCGGAATAATTCACCACATACTGGCGATATTATTCCATTCACAGGAAGCACCCCCGCACAGGCGGGTGTCCGTGCCGCCCGGCCTCAGGCCGGCTCTTTGCCGCCCGTCGGCGCGGCGCCGAACAAGGCCGCCACCAGCGGATCGCGCGCGACCGGTGCGCGGTTCATGCGGATCGCGTAGTGGGTATCGTCGGCCAGGATATGGAAATGGCGGCCCGTGCCGGCCAGGTTCTGGTCGCGCAAGCCCGGCCGCTCCTTGCGTGGCGGAACACCCTCACGCTTGGGCTGGACGATGGCCGACAGAAAGGCCTTGACCCGCTCCGGATCGGGCGAAATCTGGTACACGGCCTTGCCCAGATAGGTGGCCGTGCCTTCGATATAGCGCGCCAGCTCGATCACGCCGGCATCGCGCAAGTCGCGGATGTATTTGCGCGCGCCGGAAGGCGAAAATTTGAGGAACCAGGCGATTTCGTCGGCCAGCATTTCGTGCTGGGCCAACTCGCCAACGAGCTTTTGCATGTTTTCGATGCGGCGCTGGGTGGCCGAGGTGGAGCGCACCCGCTCGATCGGTGCCATCGAGATGGGGGCGCGCTCGGCCGGCTGCGGCGCGGCGCGCTCGATCAGGGTGGCGGCGCCATTCTCGCGGCTGGGGGTGGCGCGCGGCGGAACACGGCGTTCGGACTGCAGCGAGTTCATGTCCGCCTGCATTTCGGGATAATGATATGTCGTTGCGTGCATGTTGTACTCCAATAAACGATTCATGGGATGGAAATGGCGAAAAGTCGTTGGACCGTCCGCAGCCACGCCAGTTCCGCGCCGTCAGGGACCAGATTGCTTCAACGCGCGCTTTTGGTCTGTGCGCCAACGAACATTTGGCGCACATTTCCCTCCCGCGCCGCCCCATGTCTGCTTGGGCGCAAGGCGCACGCGGGCGCGCACGATTGCCCGCGATCGGGTAGACTTTCGTCATTGCAATAACTGCCAGTTTTCATGCCCTCACCCCGTCCCCGTCCCCGTCCCCGTTCCCGCCTGCCGCTGCGCGCCCTCCCCTTGCTGCTGCTGTTGCTGCCGCTGGCCGCCCGCGCCACCTCCGATGTCTTGATCGACTTGCTGGCCATTCCCGGCAGCGCCGGCCTGGGCGCCATCCAGCGCAGCACCTACACGCCGTACAAGGGCGCCCACGTGGGCTACGACTTGGTGCCCGTGTACATGTACGAGGGCAAGCGCGTGTTCCTGCACGCCACCCGCATCGGCATTAAACTGAGCAATGAAACGGGCTACGGCTTCGACACCTTCCTCGATTACCGCTACGAAGGCCACCCCTTCGAGCAGCCCCCCGCCATCCTCGACGGCATGGCGCGGCGCAAGCCGACGGTCGACTACGGCCTGGGCTACCGCGCGCGCGCGCCCTGGGGCAGCGTCGACGCCGAAGTGCTGCACGACGCCAACAACACCAGCCACGGCACCGAGACGCGCCTGGGCTACAACGTGGACTGGGCGTCGGGGCGCTTCCATCTGCGCCCGAGCGTGAAGGTGTCGCACCGCAGCGCCAATTTGAACAACTATTACTACGGCGTGCCGCTGGCCGAGGCCAGCGCCGCCCGCCCCGCCTATATGCCCGGCGCCGGCACCGACTGGGCGCTCGGCCTGTACGCGTATTACGAAATGACGCAGCGCTGGCGCCTGTTGGGCGGGATCGACGTCAATTTCATCGACAGCCATGTGCGCCACAGCCCGATCGTCGAGGACAAGGCGCAACCGACCGTGCTGGTGGGCGCGGCCTACGATTTCGGCAGCCACAAAGCCTATTCCGAGCCGGGCTTGCCGCTGCACTTGAAGATCTACGGCGGGCGCGCCACCGAATGCAATTTCCTGCCCGTGGTGAGCTTGCGCTGCGGCTCCACCCGCAGCGAGGACGACACCCGCATCTGGGGCTTCGACCTGGGCCGCCCCCTGGTCGAGCGTGTCAACAATTGGCCGCTCGACTTCGTCGCCTACGCCGGCTTGCTGCGCCATGACGAGCGCGGCGTGCAACCGGACGCCTGGCAACTGAACGCGAGCATCAAAGCCTATTACTATGGCTTCCCGTGGAGCGCGCGCGTGCGCACCCGGATCGGCATGGCGGCCGGCTTCGCGCTGGCCCAGCGCGTGCCCCTGACCGAGGAGCGCGACCAGGCGCGGCGCGGGCGCGAAACGTCCAAGCTGCTCAACTACCTCGATCCCTCGCTCGACGTCAGCGTGGGCGATCTGCTGGGCGTGAAGAAACTCAAGGAAAGCTATCTGGGCATCGGCGTGTCGCACCGCTCGGGCATCTTCGGCTATTCCCAATTGCTGGGCAATATCAACGGCGGCTCGAACTACCTGTACACCTACCTCGAAACCAAACTCTGAGAACGCTCAAGGCGGGCGTTGCGCTAATCCGACAAAGCGGGCGCATCTGTGCGCAATCGCACGGACCGGCCCACCGCCTCACTCCTATCCTCTGGCTCTCGCATTGCATGCGCAATGTTCATCAGCGCCGATCACGCGGTTCAGTCCGCCGACGGCGCGCCCAATGGGAGTCTCCAGTGATTACACAACGACGCATTTACACACGTGCCCTTCCCGCCCTGCTCCTGATGGCCTGCGCCACTGGCCACGCCGATGAGCTCAATCCCTCCTGGTATGTCCAGCCGGCCCTGCTGGGCATCCAGCCGGACCCAAGCTTCGGCGTCGACAAGCGCGACTGGGGCGGCGCCCTGCGCTTTGGCAAGCCGGTCTCGCCGATGTGGGACTTGCAGTTCGGCCCCAGCTATGCGCGCGCCAAGGACCGTGGCCAGCAATACAGCCAAACCACGCTCGGCGTCGATGGCTTGCTGCTGTTTTCGCGCTCGAACGTGCGCCCGTTTCTGCTGATCGGGGCCGGCGCCGAGCGCGACAATGTCGAAACGACGCTGCGCAACGTCACCAAGACCTCGCCCTATCTGTCGGCCGGACTGGGACTGCAAATGGGATTGAACGATCAATGGAGCATGCAAGTCGATTGGCGCACCGTGCGCGGGCGCTTGCGCGACGAGCAGCTGTTCGGTTTTAGCCGCAGCGATAACAAATACCTGAGCCTGGCCTTCAACTACGCCTTCGACAAGCCGGCGCGCCCGCCCGCGCCGGTCGCCGAACCGGTGGTGGCGCCGCCACCGCCGCCAGCGCCCATGCCGGTGGCACCGCCGCCGCCCCCGCCACCACCGGCGCCGCGCTTTGAAAAAATCACGCTGTCGGCCACCGAATTGTTCGCCTTCGACAGCGCCACGCTAAGCACGCCGCAGCCCCGGCTCGACGAGATCGCCAGCGCGCTCAATGCAGACAGCAGCGTCAACCATATCGTCATCAGCGGCTACGCCGACCGCCTCGGATCGAACGCCTACAACTTGAAGCTGTCGGAGCGGCGCGCCAATGCGGTGCGCGACTACCTGGTGGTGAAAGGGGTGGCGCCAACGCGCCTGAGCGCACAAGGCAAGGGCGAAGCCAATCCGGTGGCCACTTGCACCAATCACAAACGCAGCGAATTGATCAAGTGCCTGGAGCCGAACCGGCGCGTGGAAGTCGAGCAGGTGACGGTCGAGCGGCGCGTTCCCTAAGCGCGCGCCGGCTTGGGGGGGCGGTGGGCTGGTGCCCGCCGCCCCTTTTGCATTGCGACTACTTGACGATCATGTCGTTGCGCACCGACTTGACGCCATTGACGGAACGCGCCACCGCCACCGCGCGCTGCGCTTCGTCGGGCGAGCTGACGAAGCCCGACAACTGCACATCGCCCTTGAAGGTTTCGACATTGATTTCGCTCGACTTGATGGACGCCTCGTTAAACAGCGAAGCCTTCACTTTCCCCGTCAGCACGGTGTCGTCCAGGTATTCGCCGGTGCCTTCCCGGGTCGGGGTCGACGCGCAACCTTCGAGCGCGACAATGGGTAGCGCAAGCATGCTGCACAACAGGGTGACGCTGATACGTTTTGGCATTTTCATGATGAACTCCTCGAATTGGCATTCCCGCTGATGGCCGTCCAAGCCTGCGCCAGGACGGACGCGCCGCACTGGCGGTCGCGTCGATGCCTTGCCGTTGTACGTCGAAAATTGCAACCCTTCCGTTCGCTGACGTACCTTCGATAAATATTGCATGCAATGCCAAGGCGGCCTGCGTACGTGCGCGCACAGACCGCGCAGGGCGGCGCGCCCATGCTGGTCGCGTATTTTGTCGATATCTTGTCAGGAGAAAATCATGAATGCAGCACACAGCAAACTGGCACTCGTGCTGGGCACGGCCGCCGTCCTGGCCGGCTGCGCCAGCAGCGCCCCATCGCCTTCGTCCGCCTACAGCAGCAGCTACGGCGCGAGCGCGTCGGCCATCACTGAATATGGGCGCATCGACGCCATCGAGCTCACGCGCGCCAATGGCACCACCGGTGGTGGCGCCGTCGTTGGCGGCGTGCTCGGTGCGCTGGCCGGCAACCAGGTCGGCAGCGGCAGCGGACGCACGGCGGCCACGGTGGCCGGCGCGGCCGGAGGCGCCTTGATCGGCAACCAGGTCGAAGCGAACCGCGGCGCCACGCGCGACGTCTACCAGGTCAGCATCCGGCTCGACAACGGCGACTACCGCAACGTCACGCAAGACAGCGTGGCCGACTTGCGCGTGGGCGACCGGGTGCGCGTCGTCGACGGGCGCGCCTACCGCTATTGAGCGCCACCGGGGCAGCGCAGTCCGCCGCGACGTCAGCCGCGACGTCAGCCGCGACGTCAGCCGCGACGTCAGCCGCAGTATCAGCTATTGGTGTAGCTGGTCTTGACGGTGGTGAAGAACTCGACAGCCGCGCTGCCTTGCTCGCGCGCGCCGTAGCTCGAGCCCTTGGTGCCGCCGAAAGGCACGTGGTAATCGACCCCGGCCGTCGGCAAGTTCACCATCACCATGCCCGCCTTGGCATTGCGCTTGAAATGGGTCGCGTGCTTGAGCGAGGTGGTGCAGATGCCGGCCGTCAAACCGAACTCCGTGTCATTGGCCAGCTCGAGCGCGTGCTCGTAGTTGCGCGCCGCGATCACCGAGGCCACCGGCCCGAAGATTTCCTCGCGCGTGTGGCGCATGGCCGGGTCGCAATCGGCGAACAGCGCCGGGCTCAGGAAGTAGCCCTCGGTGGCGCGCGCCAGGCGCTCGCCGCCGCACACCAGGCGCGCGCCCTCGGCCTTGCCCATTTCGATGTAGCGCATGTCTTGCTCGAGCTGCGAACTATCGACCACGGGGCCGATATCGATGCCCGCCTCGAGCGCGTGGCCCACCTTCAACTGGCCCAGCTTGTTGGCCATCGCGTCGACGAAAGCGCCGTAGATTTTTTCCTCGACGATCAGACGCGACGAGGCCGTGCAACGCTGTCCGGTCGAAAAATACGAGCCCTGGATGGCGGCGTTGACGGCCACGTCCAGGTCGGCGTCGGCCAGCACCACCAGCGGGTTCTTGCCGCCCATCTCCAGTTGCACCTTGGCGCGCCGGCGCGCGCAAGCGGCCAGCACCCGTTCGCCCGTACCGGACGAGCCGGTGAAGCTGATCGCGTTCACGCGCGCATCGTTGATCATCGCCTCGCCCACCACCCGGCCCGGCCCCATCGCCAGGTTGAACACCCCAGGCGGCAAGCCGGAGCGGCTGATGATCTCGGCCAGCGCCCAGCCGCAACCGGGCACCAGATCGGCCGGTTTCAGCACCACGCAATTGCCATAGGCTAAGGCCGGCGCCACCTTCCAGGCTGGAATGGCGATCGGGAAATTCCACGGCGCGATGATGCCGACCACGCCCACCGACTCGCGCGTGACATCGACATCAATGTTCGGACGTACCGAGGCCAGATGGTCGCCGCGTACGCGCAGCGCTTCCTGGGCGAAAAATTTGAAAATGGCGCCGGCGCGCGCGGCCTCGCCTATCGCCTCGGGCAAGGTCTTGCCTTCCTCGCGCGCCAGCAGGCGGCCCAGCTCGTCCTTGCGGGCGATGATTTCGCTACCGATGGCGTCGAGCGCGTCGGCGCGCTGCTGCACGCCGGACAAGCCCCAGCTCTTGGCGGCCGCGTGGGCGGCGCCGATCGCCAGCTCCGCCTCGGCGGCGCCGGCGCTGGCGTATTCGCCGACGACTTCGCTGCGGTCCGACGGGCTGCGCGTGGTGGTGGTGGCGGCGCCGTCAATCCAGCGTCCATCGATATACAGTTGCTTCATTAAGCTATCCCTTTGCAGAGTCGGCGCCCGCCACTGGCGCGGCGCCGGCCAGCGTTGCCGCTGACGTTGGAAAAATAGGCTGGCGCACCGCAAGGGGCGCCTGCCAGCCGAACAGGAATTCACAGGCCGATGCGCATACCCGCCCCTGGCATGGCCCCATGCCGGCGCGCGTGTGCAGCTTCGCGCTGCGCCAATCCGCATGCACAGCCAGTTGGGCCGCGCTCACGTCCTCGCAGCGGCAAACCAGGGTCGAGGGGCGGCAAATCTCGCGCAACGCCGGCAATGGCGCGAAGCTGCCAGCGAGCAGTGTACCAAAAGCGCGCGCCTCGGTCAGCGCCTTGCCCAGTTGGCGCCGCTCGCGCGCCGTGAAAACGTGGCCGGCGGCGGCCAGTCCGGCCATCCGGCCCTGGGCCAGCGCCTGTCCCACGCCGCCGATGCCGCCCGCCTCGCCGGCGGCCCACACGTCGGCGCGGCTGCTGCGCTGCTGCGCATCGACCTGCACCCGGCCCGCCGCGATGGCGCAGCCGAGCAAGCTGGCCAGCTCCGTGTTCGGTACCAGGCCAAAGCCGCAGGCGAACAAGTCGCATTCGATGCGGCGCTCGCGCGTCCCCTGGCGCAGGGTGACGGCGCGCAGGCGCTCGGCGCCATGCGCCTGCGTCACCACCGCCCCGCTCAGATAGGGCACGCCGGCCAGCGCGGCGCGCAGGCGCAGCGCTTGCGCCAGTTTGGCCGGATGACGCAGCGCCAGCGCCGCGCCAAAGCGCGCCAGCGCGCGTGTCGGCTGATGCTCGGCGATCGCCAGCACCTGTGCGCCGTGGCGCCGCGCCGTGTCGGCCACCGCCAGCAGCAAGGGGCCGCTGCCGCCCACCACCACCCGCTGGCCCGCCACCGGCATGCCGCCCTTGATCATCGCCTGCAGGCCGCCCGCGCCGCTCACGCCGGGCAGGGTCCAGCCGGGAAACGGCAACAGCAGTTCACGCGCACCGCTACACAACACCATGCGCTGCCACGCCAGCTGGCGCGCGCCCTCGGGCGTTTCGAGCAGCACCACGTTTGGCGCCACACAAGCGACCAGGCGCGCCCCGCCAATGAACCGGAAACCGGGGCGCCCACGCAGCGCGCGCCATAGCACGTGCGCGCTGCGATCGCGCCACTGGGATGGCCCGCCGCGCCAAATCTGGCCGCCGGGCTCGAAATTCTCGTCGATCAATGTCACCTGCAAGCCGTGCGCGCTGGCCGCCTCGGCCGCCGCCAGGCCGGCCGGGCCGGCGCCGAGCACCAGCAGCTCGGCTGTCTCACGGGCCGCCACGTGCTGCGCCGGATTCACCGCCGGATGCACCGCCGCATTGACCACCATATTCGTCAGCGCCGCCGTCATGGCCGCTCGTCCATGGCGGTGACGATGCGCATGCCGTCGCGGCAAAAGGTCTGGCATGCCAGGCGCTGCGCCTGGCCGTCGATGCTCACCCGGCACTCCTGGCACAGCCCGATGCCGCACAAGGCGAAGCGCGGCGCACCGTCCATCCCACGCCGCGTGCACAGGCGGGCGGCCACCATCAGCGCGGCCAGCACCGTCATCGCATGCGGCAGCGCCACAGGCGCACCGTCGATCTGCACCGTCAGCGTCGGCAACTGCCGCGCCTTGAGCTCGTCACGCATGGTCGTCACTCATCATCGTCACTCATCGTCACTCATCGTCACCACGCATCGTCATCACGCATAGGCCACGCTCGGCTGCGGCGCGAAGCGCGCTGGCGCATACGGCGCCGCATCGATCTCGCTGGCGCGCCCCAGCATCTGGTCGGCCAGCAGGCGCGCGGTGCCAGGCGCCGTCGTCACGCCCAGCCCTTCGTGGCCGGCGGCGAGCCAGATGCCCGGGCGCGTGGGATGGGCGCCGATCAGCGGCTTGCCATCGGGCGTGGCCGGGCGCATGCCGGTCCAGGCGCGCACAACGCGCATCTCGGACAGGCAAGGCAGCAGCGTGATCGCCGCGCGCAGCACCTGGCCGAGCGCCCCCATGTCGACGCTGGTGTCGGCCTGCCCATCCTGGCGCGACGAACCGACCAGCCATTGCCCGGTCGGACGCGGCTGCACATTGGCTGCCACCGTCAGCGCGGCGTGGCCGCCGCCCGCCCCCGGGCCCTGGCCATAGGCCATGCTCACCACCTGGTGGCGCAGCCGTCCCGGATAGCGGTCCGTGATCGCCAGATGCCCCTTGCGACCGGCCACCGGCATGTCGTCCAGCAGCGCGCCCACCTCGGCGCCGGCGGCCACCACGATCTGCCCGGCCTGGATGCGCCGGCCGGTATCGAGCGTGACCGCGCCCGTCTCCAGCGCCACCACGCGCTGGCCCAGGTGCAGGCTGCCGCCCAGGCCGATCAACTGATTGGCCATGAACAGCGCGATCGCCGGCGGGTACACCACGCTGTCGGCGGCCACCCGCACGGCGCCGCACAGGCCGCGCCGCAGGGCCGGCTCGCACTGCGCCAGGCGCGCCGGATCCAGCTCAACGGCGTCCCAGCCGCGCCGGCACAGGCGCTCGGCGCGCAAGCGCGCCTGCGCCAACTGCTCCTCGTCCTCGGCCACCCACAAGGTGCCGCAATGACTGACCTCGCCCACGCCGGGATGCGCGTCCAGGTACTGCTGCCACAGGCGCAGCGACAGCAGGCAAAGCGCCAGCTCGTCGTCGCAGTCGTCCAGCGCCACCAGGTGGCCCATGCCGGCCGCCGTTACGCCGGCGCCGGGAGTGCCGGCGTCGAGCAACGCCACCCGCAAGCCCTCGCGCTGCAGCGTCAACGCGCAGGCGGCGCCGACGATGCCCGCGCCAATGACCAGCACGTCGGGCGTGCCATGTCTAGGGATATTAGCCGACATGGGGCAGGGTCGGCCGCGTTTCGAGCGCCGCGCGCACCACCTTTTCCACCCGCTGGCGCTGCTCGCCATCGAGCGGCAGGCGCGGCGCGCGCACATGCTCGGTCGAGCCGATCGCCAGCGCCTCGGCCAGTTTGATGTTCTGCACCAGGTAGGTCGATACGTCCAGGTCGAGCAAGGGGCGGAACCAGCGGTAGATGTCGAGCGCCTCGCGCTGGCGGCCGGCGCGCATCAGGCGATAGATGGCGACAGTCTCGCGCGGGAACGCCACCACCAGCCCGGCGACCCAGCCCACCGCGCCCACCGCCAGCGCCTCGAAGGCCAGATTGTCCACGCCCGTGAACAAGGCGTAGCGCTGGCCCAGGCGGTTGATGATTTCGGTGCTGCGCCGGATATCGTCCGAGGACTCCTTGACGGCGACGAAGCGCGCGTCGTCGGCCAGCTCCTCGAGCATGTCGGTGCTGACGTCGACGCGGTAGGCGAGGCGGTTCGAATAGATCATGATCGGCAGGTCGCCCGCCGCCGCGATGGCGCGCAGCGTGGCCACCGTTTCGCGGTGGTTGCTGTGGTAGATGGTGCTGGGCACCACCATCAAGCCGTCGGCGCCGGCGCGCGCGGCTTTTTCGGCCAGGGCGCAGGCGTCGCGCGTGGCCGCTTCGGCCACCGTCAACAGGGCCGGGCGCGTGCCGCCCACCTGTTTGCAAAGGCGCAGCACGGACAGCCGCTCTTCGTGCGAGAGCATCGGGCCCTCGCCGAGCGAGCCGCAGGCGATCAAGCCGTCGCAACCGGCATCAATCATCAAGCCGAAGCAGCGCTCCATCTCCGCGAAGTCGAGCGCGCCGTTTTCCTGGAACTTGCTTGTCACAGCGGGAATCACACCTTGCCACATGGGGGACCTAGCTTTCTCCGGCACTGCCGGTCAGTTTTCAATGGCTCCAGAATAGTCCGATCGGCGCGCCCGGTCTTGCACGCCGCCCGCCCGCCGCAGTTCGAAATCAGCATAGTCGGCGCAGACGAGGGGC
Organism: Pseudomonadota bacterium; assembly: GCA_040388555.1. Taxonomy (GTDB): domain Bacteria; phylum Pseudomonadota; class Gammaproteobacteria; order Burkholderiales; family Burkholderiaceae_D; genus Telluria_A. The sequence continues at coordinate 341,772 of JAZKBP010000005.1, read as the reverse complement.
GCCCTGGCACCGACGCTGTGGCGGGCGCGCCGATTGTGCCGATTTGCGCATCGCGCGCCACCACCGGCGACAAGACAGACGCGCGCGCCACCAGTATGATCGGACCACACTGGAATGCGAGCGGGTGATAGACATGGGATCGATGATTGAAGCGCTGCCCGGCCGCGACGGCGCGCGCAGCGTGGACCTGGCGGCGATGGAATACTTGTTCGATACCTTGAGCGACGTCGCCTTCTTCATCAAGGACCGCGAAGGCCGCTACTCCAGCATCAACCACACCATGGTGCGCCGTTGCGGCTTGCGCAGCAAGGCCGACATCCTCGGCAAGACCGCGCTTGAAGTGTTTCCGGCGCGTCTGGCCCAATCGTATATGGCGCAAGACCGCGACGTCATCGACACCGGCGTGGCGATCCGCAAGCATCTCGAGTTGCATGTCTACCCCACGCGCAGCCGCGGCTGGTGCCTGACCCACAAAACGGCGCTGCGCGACGCGCACGGCCACATCATCGGCCTGGCCGGCACCTCGCAAGACCTGGGCTTGCCGGACGACGAACATCCGGTCTACCGCAAGATCGCCGGCATCGCCGAGCATATCCGCGCCCACTACCAGCGCCCGCTGTGCATGCTCGAACTGGCGCAGGACGCGGGTCTGTCGCTCTCGCGCGTCGAGCGCCTGTTCCAGCGCGTCTTCCATTTCACGCCGCGCCAGCTGCTGCTGCAGTCGCGCCTGAATGCGGCCCTGGTCTTGCTCGAGGCCGATGGCCAGACAAATATCGCGCAGATCGCCTACGCTTGCGGCTATACCGACCACAGCGCCTTCACGCGCCAGTTCAAGGCCCACACGGGCATGAGCCCGATGCAGTATCGCGCCCATTGCCGCACGCGCGGGCTCTCGCCCGCGCATGCGCATGCGCAGGCGGGGAGCGCGCCCCCAGCGCCGATGCAGCTGGTCCGGTCGGTGTAGGCGCGTGCTGCGCTCGGCGCGCAAATCGACTATGCTGGGGCCAGCCATATCGCCCTCGCCCATGAAAATCAAAACCACATCGCCCGCCGCCCTGCTGCTCGCCGCATTGTGCAGCGCGCCCCTTCCAGCTCTCGCATGCAAGCCGGCGATGGCGCCGCTCGCGGATTACGTTGGCAACAAGATCCCGAACCACGTCGCCTTGCGCGGCACCATTGTGGCGAGCAGGGTAATTGGCGTCGATCACGGCGTCACGACTTCCGCGTCGACGCTGCGCGTGAGCCAATGGTTCGGCAAGAATGAGGAATCGAGCCTGGTCTTAATTGGCAGTACCGGCATGGATCGCGACACCGATTGCGCCGGCGTGTTCGATTTCTCCGCCTCGCCTGGAGAGGAATGGCTGATTTTTGGCCAGCGGCGCGACGGCAAGGTGTATCCCGATCCACTGCTGAGCATTCGCCTGGTCGATGGAAAAATTCCCGCGCACCTGGCCCGCCAGCTGAAAAAACACTAGCGATACTTGCGCATCAATTCGTCCATCACCGGCTTGCCGCTGCCCAGGCATACGTCCTTCAGGCGCTGCATCGCCGCCCCATCGCGCGCCAGCTCCGCCTTGCGCGAAATGTAGATCACCACCGGCGCGGCGTCGATCTCCAGCCAGCCGTATTGCTCGGCCACCAGGCCGCTGGCGCGCACCACGCTGGCGCTGCCGGGACTGGAGAGGAAGGTGGCATCGAGGCGGTCAAGTTCGAGCATTTTCAAGCCCTGCTCGACCGATTCGATCAGATGCGGGCGCATGCCGGCGATGCCGTCGAGCTTGTCGAGCGCGTGGGTGCCGTGCTGCATACCCACGCTCAAGGCGCCCAGCGCCTCGATGCGCAAAGCCGGAAAGCGCGCCTTCTTGTAAAGCAGCCCGGAACGAATCGTCGTCACCTGGCACAGGCGCACGGCAAAACCATCGCGCTCGGCGTCCGGAATCAGCATGGCGGCCGTGTTGCTGCCGTCGCGCAAGCCGTTGATCGCGCGCGCGTAGGGCCAGCTGCCCAGCGTCGCCGGGACCGCGGCCGCGTCGAACAGATAGCGCAAGTATTCCGAGGCCACGCCGCGGCTGGGCTGGTCGGGAAAGGTCCAAGGCGCCACCGGCACCGTGTACACGCCAGGCGGCTGCGGCGCGCGCGCTCGCTGCCCCGGCGGCGAGGCCAAATAGCAAACACAGAACGCGTGGCAAAGCCTGGTTCATGATGAACGCTGCGAAGCTCGAAATGTGTGCAATCAAGTATCGCACAATTGGGCGCGCGGTCAAGGCAGCCAGGACCCAGCGCCAGCCCTCGCGCGCACGCGACGCGCCAGCCGAACCATTTCGGCGCCGAGCCGGTCTGACCAGCATATGGTGCGAGATACGGTGAGAGCGCGTCCCTGGGTGGCGCGGCGCGCTTGGCCTGCGCGCTTGCTGTTCGTCCATGTCACGCCTGCGTCATGAAGCGCCAGTAAGCTGCCGCCCATCGACAACGCACGTTGAAGAGGCCAGCCATGCAGTCAGCACCGCGCCGCCGTTTTATCCGTCAGCTCTGCAGCTCGAGCGCGCTGGCGGCAACCGGCATCGGCATCGCTGCCTGCCGCACCGCCAGCACGCTCGACGGCTTGCCACTGCACTTTTCCTTCGCGCACGGCGTGGCTAGCGGCGACCCCTTGGCCGACCGCGTCATCCTCTGGACCCGCGCCACCCCGCGCGATCCGGACGAAGAGCGCGACATCGCCATCGAATGGCAGGTGGCACTCGACCCGCACATGCAGCGTGTGGTCAGCGGCGGCAGCACGCTGGCCGGGCCGCAGCAAGACTACACGGTGAAGGTCGACGCCACCGGCTTGCGCCCGGGCCAGGTCTACTATTACCGATTCAGCAGCGGCGGCACGCAGTCGCCGGTGGGACGCACCAAGACGCTGCCACCGGCCGACGTCAAGCAAGTGAGGCTGGCGGTGTTTTGCTGCTCGAACTACCCGGCCGGCTACTTCAACGTGTACGCCGACGCGGCCCGCCAGGACCATCTCGATTGCGCCCTGCACATCGGCGACTACATCTACGAGTACGAAAAAGACGGCTACGCCTGCGGCAAGGCCAAGGCCCTGGGACGTATTTCCGATCCGCCCAACCTGTTGCTGGTGCTAAGCGACTACCGGCGCCGCTACGCGCAGTATCGCGGCGACGCCGACCTGCAAGCGCTGCACGCGGCCATGCCTTTCATCACCGTGTGGGACGACCATGAATTCGCCGACGACGCCTGGCGCGACGGCGCCGCCGATCACACACCCAGCGAGCAAGGCCCGTTCGCCCTGCGCAAGGCCGCCGCCATCCGCGCCTACCACGAATGGATGCCGATCCGCGCGCCCGATCCGGCCCATCCGGAAATCATCTACCGCAGCTTCGACTTCGGCAAATTGGTGTCGCTGCATATGCTCGACACCCGCATCACCGGGCGCGACCAGCAAGTGGAGATGTCGTCCTACATGACGGCCGACCAGCAATTCGACGCGCAGCGCTTTCGCGCCGACGTCAGCTCGCCGCGCCGCCAGATGATGGGCGCGCAGCAAATGGCTTGGCTCGAACAAAGCGTGGCCCGTTCGCGCGCGGCCTGGCAGATCGTCGGCCAACAGGTGCTGATGGCGCGCATGGAGTATCCGCTGCCGGTGGCGCAAGGCCAGATGAGCTGCGCCGATTTCGTCGCCCTCAAGGAAAAGGCTTGCGCCGACCCCAGCTGCATCGACGCCCAGCAAGCGGCGCTGCTGGCCGCGCCCACCCTGCCCTGCTATCTGGACTCGTGGGATGGTTACCAGAGCGAGCGCGAACGCCTGTTCGACATCATGCGCCGGCACGACAAAAACCTGGTGGTGCTGGCCGGCGACACCCACAACGCCTGGGCCAGCGACTTGCACGACCGCGAACGGCGCCAGGTCGGCGTTGAATTCGCCGCCCCCTCGGTGTCCTCGCCCGGCCTCGAATGCGCCCACCCGCAAGAGGATCCGGAGCAGGTGGCGCGCATGATGGAGCAATTGATCGCGCCACTGTACTACGCGCAAACGAGCCAGCGCGGCTACATGCTCATCACCGCCACGGCGGCCGAGGTGCGCTGCGACTGGCGCTTCGTCGACACCGTCGAAAGCCGCCACTACCAGGCGCACACCGGGCGCAGCTTGTGCACCGTGGCTGGGCGCGGCCGGCGCTGCATTGAGGAAATTGCGTAAGCTTGCGTCAGCTCACGGCGGGGCCAATTGTTCCGTTCAAGAATGCGGAGATGCCCACCACAGGAGACTCCGATCATGCCCCAAACTTCCCCCCGCACTGCGCTCCCCGGCAGCGAAGTACCCTTGGCCGCCGGCGCACGCGTGCTTGGCGCCGCCCATCCCGATGAACGCTTCGAAGTGACGGTGCGGGTGCGCCGGCGCGCCGAACTGGCGCCCCCGGCCGCCCTGGCCGGCAACGGCAAGCAGCGAGCCCACCTGTCACGCGAGCAATACGCGGCCGCCTATGGCGCTAACCCGGCCGAGCTGGGCAAGGTCGAAGCGTTCGCGCGCCACTACGGCTTGATCGTGTTAGAGACGAGCGTGGCGCGGCGCAGCGTGTTTTTGTCCGGCACCACGGCCCAATTCGAGGCTGCCTTCGGGGTCGCCATCGAGCAAGCCGAGCACAAGGATGGCGTCTCGCGCGTGCACAGCGGCGCGCTGACGGTGCCGGCCGAGCTGGCCGGCATCGTCGAAGGCGTGTTCGGCATCGCCGACGCGCCGGTGGCGCTGCCGCATTTCCGCATCCACGCCGCCTCCAATGGCGCTAACGGGCACGGGCACGGGCACGCACACGCACACGCGGCCGGCACCTCGTTCACGCCGCCGCAACTGGCGACCCTGTACGACTTTCCCGCACCGCTTGATGGCAGTGGCCAATGCATCGCCATCATCGAGCTCGGTGGCGGCTACCGCACGGCCGACATCAATAATTATTTCAAGCGCATCAAGGTGCAAGCCCCGACCATCAAGACCATCTCGGTCGATGGCGCCAAGAACCGTCCCAGCAATATCAATAGCGCCGATCCGGAAGTGATGCTCGATATCGAGGTCTCGGCCGGGGTCGCGCCCAAAGCCTTGATCGCCGTCTATTTCGCGCCCAACACGGACAAGGGCTTTCTCGACGCCATCACGATGGCCATCCACGACAGCGTCAACAAGCCTTCCGTCATCTCCATCAGCTGGGGCGCGGCGGAAAAAAATTGGAGCGCCCAGGCGCTGCGCAACTTCGACCAGGCCTTCCAAAGCGCGGCGGCGCTGGGCGTGTCGGTGTGTTGCGCCGCCGGCGACGCTGGTTCGGGTGACGAGGATCCCGACCGCGGCACGCCGGACGGCTTGGCGCACGCCGACTTCCCCGCCTCGAGCCCCTACGTGCTCGCCTGCGGCGGCACCAGCTTGACCGCCAGCGGCGCGCACATCGCCAGCGAAACGGTGTGGAACAACGATCCGCTGCGCAGCGCCAGCGGCGGCGGGGTCAGCGACTTTTTCGCCTTGCCGCCGTATCAGCAAGGCGCCGGTGTCCCGCCCTCGGTCAATCCGGGCGCGCGCGTTGGACGTGGTTTGCCCGACGTCGCGGCCGACGCCGACCCCGCCACCGGCTACCAGGTGCGGGTCGATGGGCGCGACATCGTGGTCGGCGGCACCAGCGCGGTGGCGCCCCTGTGGGCTGGCTTGATCGCGCTGATGAACCAGAAAGCCGGCCATTCAATGGGCTTCCTCAACCCCATGTTGTACGGAATCGGCGCCGATGCCCAGGCTTTCCACGACATTGTGTCGGGCGATATCGGCGCCTACCAGGCCAGGCCCGGGTGGGATGCCTGCACCGGCTGGGGTTCGCCCGACGGCAGCGGTTTGCTGCGCGCCTTGAACGGCTAGCGCGCCAGCGCGGGCGGGCGGGCGGGCGGGCGCCCCATCGTGCACGCCCGCGCACGCCCGCGCCAGCGCGTAGCGCTCGCGCCGGCACGTCGAACGCATGATGTGCGACAGCGCGCGCCGCGCTGGCGCGCCTAGGCTGTGAGGATGCGAATGCAAACCTTGGCAGCGACGTCACAGCGCCGGCGGGCATGGGCCGCCGTCCTGGTCTTCCTTTTCCCGCTGCTTAGCTTGGTGAGCGCCGCCGGTGTCGGCCTGTGCGCGATGCTCTTTGTTCTGGCGCAACTGGCGCTGCTGCGCGATGGCTGGTCCATGCTGCGTCGGCACTGGCGCGCGACGCGCCCCGTGCTGTTCGCCTTTGCCACCTTGCTCGCGCTCGAGGCTGCGCGCGCCCTCGCGCTCGAGCCGTCCGCGCTGGCGTCCGCGCTGGAAAAGCCCCTGCGCATGTTGCTGGCAGTGAGCGCCATGTTGCTTGTGCAAGTGGCATGTCCCGCGCGCCAATGGCAATGGCTGTGGCGGGGCGCGAGCGTGGCGGCCTTGGCGGGTGCCGCGCTGGCCGCATGGCAACGCTGGGGCGTCGGCCTCGAGCGCCCCGGCGGCGTGCTCAATCCCATCACCTTCGGCAATTTCGCGGCTTGCCTGGCGTTGCTGTCGATGGCCGCGCTGGTCGACGCGCGCTCCTTGCCGCGCGCTTCGCTGGCGCTGGGCGGCGCGCTGGCGGGCATGGCCGCTTCCTTGCTCAGCGGCAGCCGTGGTGGCTGGATCATCCTCGTGCTCGCCACCGCCGCACTGTGCAAGGTCAGCCGCGGCCGGCTGGGCAAACTCGCGTTCGCATCGACCCTGCTGCTGCTGAGCGCGTGCTGGCTGGCGCCGCAGACGGGCGTGCGGCAACGACTGAGCGACGGCGCGGCCGATATCAGCCGCTATCTCGGCGGCGACGGCACGGCCACCTCGCTGAGCATCCGCCTGGAATTATGGAAGGCCGGGCTGATGCTTGCGCGCCAGCACCCCTGGCGCGGCCAGTCCACCGCCCAGTACAAGGCGCAAATGCACCGCTGGGTGGAACAAGGTCGGCTTGGCCAGGCCGTGTTTGCCGCGCCGGAAGCGCCGCACCTGCACAACGACGCACTGCAAGTGCTGGTCACGCGCGGCTTGCCCGGCCTGGCCGCGTGGCTGGCAACGCTGTTGCTCCCGCTGCGCTTTTTCGCGCGCCAGCTGGCGGCGGCGCCCGACGGCAGCCGCGGCCCCGCACTGGCCGGATTGCTGCTGGTGCTGGCCTACGCCAGTTTCGGTTTGAGCGAAGTCATGTTTTGGTCGCTCAAGGGCAGCCTGTTCTACGCGCTGATGGTGTTCCTGCTGATGGGCGCGAGCTTGAACGCGCGCGCGCCGCGTCGGCGCGCCGCCCTGCACCTGCGCGCGGTCAGCGCCGTTGACGAGCCGGTGCCCGCGCCTTGATGAGCGCCGCATCATTGGAGGCATGCGCAGCTGCGCGCCGCGCAACAGTGGCGCCGCGCAGGCGATGCAAGCTTGGCACGAAAACATCGATAATTTGAAACATGTACGCTGGGAACACACGCCTGTGTTTATACTTGAGCCCCATGACCATGTCGATCTGGGGGCATCATGCCGGAATCCTTGTCGGGGCTGTTCAGCAGCGAAGGCTTCATGCCCCACGGGCACTGTTACCTGTGGACACCTGAGCTGCTATGGACCTATGTGGTGGCCGATACCCTGATCGGCCTGGCCTATTACTCGATTCCCCTGGCCATGCTGTATTTCGTGCGCCGGCGCAGCGACTTGCAGTTCTCGTGGATCTTCATCCTGTTCTCGCTGTTCATTTTCGCTTGCGGCACCACCCACTTGATGGCGATCTGGACCATCTGGCACCCCAACTACTGGCTCGACGCCGCCTTGAAAGCGGTGACCGCGCTGGTCTCGATCATCACCGCCATCTTGCTGTGGCCGCTGATTCCGAAAGCCTTGCGCATCCCCAGCGCGACCCAGTTGAACGCCCTCGTGCGTGAGCGCGAGCGCGAAATCGAGCAGCGCAAACAGGTTGAGGCGGACCTGGTCAGCTTGAACGAAAGTCTGGAGCGGCGCGTGGCTGAGCGTACCTGCGAGATGTTGCTGGCCCAGCAGGCGGTGGGCGAAATGCTGGTCAAGGAACGCAGCGCGCGTGAAGAAGCCGAGCGCGTCAATTGTATGAAGGATGAATTCCTGCTGACCTTATCGCACGAATTGCGCACGCCCCTCAATTCCATTTTCGGCTGGACACAGTTACTTAACAGCCATAGCGACGATGCGAAAATGGTCAGCAAGGGGATCGAGGTGATCGATCGCAATGTGCGGATCCAAACCCGCTTGATCGAAGACTTGCTCGACCTGTCGGCCATTGTGTCGGGCAAGATCAAGCTCGACTTGCAAGGCGTGGACCTGGGCGCCATGATCAGCGCCGGCATCGCCTCGATCGCGCCGACGGCCGACGCCAAGAACATCACCTTCCAGACCGATCTCGATCCGAACGCGAGCAGCATCGTGGCCGACCCCGCGCGCATGCAGCAGGTGCTGTGGAACCTGTTGACCAACGCCATCAAGTTCACCCCGCAAGGCGGCAGCATCACCTTGTCGCTGGCGCGCGTGGACACGACGGTCGAGCTGCGCGTGTCCGACAGCGGCGAAGGCATCGACGCCGCCTTTCTACCCTTCGTGTTCGAGCGTTTCCGGCAAGCCGATTCGTCGACGCGCCGGCGCCACGGCGGTCTGGGTGTGGGCTTGGCGATCGTCAAGAACCTGATCGAATTGCATGGCGGGACGGTGAGCGTGCAGAGCGCGGGGGCCGGCCAGGGCAGCAGCTTCGTGCTGGCCCTGCCTTGCCAGGCGATCGAGCTGGGCGCCGTGCGTCCGCCGCACGCGCGCGCGGCCGAGCCGCGCCACCCGAAGGTCGACACGATGCCGGACTTGCGCAATTTGCGCGTCTTGATCATCGACGACGAAGAGGATGCGCGCGAAGTGGTGCGGGTGATGCTCGACCATCAGCATGCGACGACCATGACGGCCGCGTCGGCGGCCGAGGCGCTCGCCTGCATCGGGCAATTCGCGCCGGACGTGATCTTGTGCGATATCGGCATGCCGGGGCAGGATGGCTACGACTTCATCCGCAGCTTGCGGGAAATGGAGCAGCGCGCGCCGGCCGTCGCGGTGACGGCGTTCGCACGGGCCGAAGACCGCGTGCGCAGCTTACGCGCCGGCTACAAGGCGCACTTGAGCAAGCCGGTGGAACCGGTGGAATTGGCGGCCGTACTGGCAACGCTAACCGAACGCTGCTGAGCCCCCGAGCCGGGGGATAAATCTCCGAGCTGGGGTCGAGGGGGGCGCCGAGCCTTTTTTTTCGCGCAGCGAAAATTACTCTGACCCCTGCGATGTGGCGGCTGAGGAGTCGTCAGGGGTTGACGCTCCGTCTACTTCTTCGGCGCCTCCGGCTCCGGCTCCGAGAAATGCAGCTCCTGCGGCTCCGGCGCGGACGCCTTCTTATCCGAGCCGGCCGCGCGCTCGATAACCAGCCCCGTGTCCGCCCCGCTCGGCCCGCCCTTGGCGCGCTCGAGAAACACCGTCACCGTCTGCGGCAGCAACGCCACCAGCAAGACCATCACCACTTGCAAACCCACCCACGGCAAGGCGCCCCAGTAAATATCGGAACTCTTGACCTCTTTCGGCGCCACCCCACGCAAGTAAAACAGCGCGAAGCCAAACGGCGGATGCATGAACGAAGTTTGCAAATTCACGCACAGCATGACGCCGAACCACACCAAGGCCGCCGACGCCGCCGCCTCCGGGCTACCCATGATGCCCTCGAGCTGAGGCGCCAGGATTTTTTGCGCCACCGGCGCGAGCATCGGCACCACAATAAACGCGATCTCGAAGAAGTCGAGGAAAAACGCCAGGAAGAACACGAACAGATTGACCACCAGCAGAAAGCCAACCCAGCCACCGGGTATGCCGGTGAACAAGTGCTCGACCCAGCGCCCGCCATCGACGCCCTGGAACACGACCGAGAAACAGGTCGAGCCGATCAGGATAAACACCACCATTGCCGTCAAACGCATGGTCGACTGGTAACCGAGCGTGATCAATTCGCGCAGCGGCGCGATATGCCAGGCGCGCGCCAGCAAAATGGCCACCGTCACGAACAGCACGGCCAAGGTGGCGCGCACCACCGGCTTGGCCGCGCTCGTCAAGCCCGTCTCCGAGCTATAGAAGAAGCAGGAAATGAGGGCGGCGATCAGCATCGCCGCCAAGCCGATGCCCAGCACGATGCGGTCGCGTTTGCTAAACTCCGGACGCCGGATCACGGCCAGGATGACGGCGCCCAGCGCCCCCATCGCGCCCGACTCGGTCGGGGTGGCGATACCGAGCATCATCGTGCCCAGGACCATGAAGATCAGCACGGCGGCCGGGATGATGCCGCGCAGGCATTTATTCCACAAAGCCCAGCCTTCGAGCGTCTTTTCATCGCGCGGGGCGGCCGGCAACCAGTCCGGACGCAGGCGCGAGAGCACGAAGGTGTACAAGGCAAACAAGGCGATCTGCACCAGCGAGGGAATCCAGGCGCCCAGGTACATGCTGCCAACGTCGGCGCTGGCGGTGGGCGTTTTCAATTGGTCGGCCAGCACCACCAGCACCAGCGAGGGCGGCACCAGTTGCGTAATGGTGCCCGAGGCGGCCAGCACGCCAGTGGCGTAGCGCATGTGGTAACCGTAGCGCATCATGACCGGCAGGGAAATCATGGCCATCGCGATCACTTGCGCCGCGACCGTGCCTGTGATCGCGCCCAGCACGAAGCCGACGATGATCACCGAATACCCGAGCCCGCCACGTATGCGGCCGAACAACTGCCCCATCGAGTCGAGCATATCCTCGGCCAGCCGGCACTTTTCCAGCACCGCCCCCATGAAGGTGAAGAAGGGGATGGCGAGCAATAAGTCATTCGACAGGACGCTGCCAAATATCCTGGCCGGCACCGCTTGCAGGAACGACACTCCGAAAAAGCCGTTCATGATAGAAATGGCGCCAAAGAACAAGCCGATCGCCATCAAGGAAAAGGCAACGGGAAATCCGATCAGCATAAAAATGACCAAGCCGCCGAACATCAGCAGCGGCATATACTCCAAAGGAATCATTGAATTGGCCTTTCGTACTTGCTTTCGAGATGGGCGATGCCGGCCAGCGCGGCGATGCGTTTGATCAGTTCCGACACGCCTTGCAGGATCAAGAGGGCAAAGCCGAGGGGAACGACGATCTTGACGGGATAGCGCGGCAAGCCGCCGGCATTGCTCGATTGCTCCAACACGTCCCATGCGGGCATGAACAGGGAATCCCAGGACAACCAGGCGAACAGGATGCATGGCGGCAGCAGGAAGAAGATGATGCCGAACACGTCGATCCACAATTTGGCGCGCTCGGACACATGGCCGTAGATCAAGTCGACCCGCACATGTTCATTGCGCTCGAAGGTATAGCTCGCGCCCAGCATGACGGCGGCGGCGAACAGATACCACTGGATTTCCAGCAGCCAGTTGGCGCTCCAGTCGAAACCGTAGCGCACCAAGGCATTACTGGCACTGATGATGCACGAAGCCAGTATCATCAAATTGGCCACTTGGCCGCTTCGATAGGATAGGCGGTCGAGCCAATGTGATAGGCGCAGCAAGCTCTGCATAGCGAGTGGTACTCCCCTGTGGTGTAGAAGGCCGGGTCGCCTCCGTAAGATTCCCTATTGCCACGCCAGCCACGATGAAGCAAACTCCGTAGCAGTGGCGACGTTTCCGAACGATGAAAGGCAGGCGGATGATAGCAAGAATGTTGAACCATTTGGAAGAATGGATCATTACCATTTTGATGGCGGGTGCCACCTTGCTGATTTTTTTGTCCGTGGTGCACCGATACGGCACCAACTTTCCCATTCCGTATTTACAAGACTGGTTGCTTTCCCTGCATGTGGGTTGGACCCAGGAATTGGCCATCATCATGTTCGTGTGGATGGCCAAGTTCGGCGCCGCCTACGGGGTGCGCAAGGGCGTGCACGTGGGCGTGGACGTGCTGGTGTGCCGCCTGCCCGACGACTGGCGCAGGACGGCGACCTTGATCGCCCTCACTTGCGGCATGCTTTTCACCGGCATCATCGGCACCTTTGGCGCGCGCTTCATTTGGGAAAACGGCATGCACTACGCCGTGTTCCACCTCTTGGGGCTGAACGTGGATGGCGTTCCGGAGGGCCCCACCACGCCGGATCTGGAGTGGCCGACCTGGTTCGTGTACTCCGTGGTGCCGATGGGTTCGTATTTGATGTGCTTCCGTTTCATCCAGGTCAGCCTGGTTTTCCTGCGCACGGGCGAGATGCCCAAGCATGATGACACCCATGTCGAGGGACTCGATATGGACGAGGACGATGAACTGTTCGCGGCCATGCCAAGCAAGCAAGGAGACGGGGTATGAGCGCGGCGCTGACGCCCACGGGCGTGATGTCGAAAAAGCGGGCCGCGACCTGGCTGATCGGGATCGGCGCGATCCTGGTGGCCATCTGCGTCATCGGCGGCAAGGTCGGCGTGGTGTTCGCGCTCTTGATCGCGCTCATGCTCACCGGCATCCCGGTGTCCATCGCGCTGGGCTTGACGGTGCTGATGTTCATGTACTTGCTGACCCAGGTGCCGATCGAGGCGGTCGCGCTCAAACTATTTAGTGGCATCGAAAAGTTCGAGATCATGGCCATTCCGCTATTCATCTTGGCGGGCAACTTCCTGACCCACGGCGGCGTGGCGCGCCGCATGATTGCGTTTGCCACCAGCTTGATCGGGCATTGGCATGGCGGCCTGGCGCTGGCCGGCATCATCGCTTGCGCCATGTTTGCGCTGGTGTGCGGCTCGAGCGTGGCGACGGTGGTGGCGATCGGCTCGATCGTGCTGCCGGCGATGGTCAAGCAAGGCTACCCGAAGCGCTTTGGCGCCGGCGTGATCATCACGGCCGGCTCGCTCGGCATTTTGATGCTGCCTTCGATTCCCAAGGTCATCTACGCCATTTCGACCAACACTTCGATCGGCGCCCTCTTCCTGGCCGGTTTGTTTCCCGGCATGTTGCTAACGGTGATGCTATGCGGCACGACGTGGGTGCTGGCCAAGAAAAACAACTACCCGCGCATGCGCAAGGCCAGCTGGGGCCAGCGCTGGAAGGCCTTCCGCGAAAGCGTGTGGGGCTTGATGCTGGTGGTGATCATCATCGGCGGTATCGCCAAGGGCATCTTCACACCGACCGAGGCGGCGGCGATGAGCGCCGTGTACGCCTTCATCATTTCCGTGTTTGTGTACAAGGATTTGTCGCTCAAGCGCGTCCCGGCCGTGGTGATGAAATCGGCCGCGCTGAGCGCGATGCTGCTCTACATCATCACCAATGCCGTGCTGTTTTCCTTCCTGATGGCGCACGAGCAAATTCCGCAAGCGATGGCGGACTGGATCCTGGCCAAGGACTTGGGCCAGGCGGGCTTCCTGTTCTTCACCAATATCTTGTTGCTGCTGGCGGGGAACGTGATGGAGCCTTCCTCGATCATCCTGGTGATGGCGCCGATCCTGCATCCGACGGCGATCCGCCTGGGCATCGACGCAGTCCACTTTGGCATCATGATCGACGCGAATATGGAAATCGGCTTGTGCCATCCGCCGGTGGGCTTGAACCTGTATGTGGCGAGCGGCATTTCCAAGATGAGCATTTCGGAACTGACGGTGGCGGTGCTGCCGTGGCTATTGACGATGCTGGTGTTCTTAATGATCGTCACGTATTGGCCGGGCTTGTCCTTGTGGCTGCCGCGAGCCTTGGGCCTGATGTAAGGGCCGAGCGATGTCGTGCAAGCCGATTCACGCTAAGGCGCTGTTGGCGCCTGCTTGATTTTTTTCGTGAACAAGGTTCGGACCAGCCAAAAGACAAGCGCGCCAGCGATCAACAAGCCTGGCAAAGTCAGCACGCCGCTTGCGCGCACGGCATAGGGGAAGGCCTGCGACTGGCCTAGAAAGAACGAGGTGGTGGCGATGAACAAGGCCAGGCACATGCGCCACAGGTGGCGCGCGATCCGGTGCGCACCGGCGACACCACCTTGCATGAGCATGCGCACATCGAGCAATGCGGCCATGCTCGCCATGGCGCCGAATGCCGCGGCCGGCATTGCCATCGGACCGTCGCCGATCGCGATGCGGAACAGGCCGGTAGCAGTCATGGCCACGACCAGCAGAGCGCCCCAGTCGAGCGCATCGATTCTGGCTTGGCGGCGCTTGGCGGCGAGCCATGCGGTGCTGACCAGGTAAAACGTGAAGATGCCGATCGCGATATTCGCCGGGTCGCCATTCGGATCGATATAGGCGCGCAGGGCCGCGCTGCCCGACATGGCCAGCATGGCCGCGACGAAGATGCTGCCTGCGATGGCGTGTTGACGCGCCCCTTTGCGCAGCGCCAGCGCCAAGGCGCCCACGCCCAGCCCCAGCATGCCCGCGCCGATATGTAACAGCAGCAGCGGCGGGTAGGTTTTGCCCGGATCGCCGGCCAGCCGATGCAACTCGGCACGCGCGCTCTTGAGCGTGGGGGCAATGCTTGCCGCGCGCCGGTAGCTGGCGATGGCCTTGTCGGTGTCGCCCGCGGCCACGTAAGCTTCGCCCAGGCTGTCATGGGCATTGGCCGAATCGGGGTGGGTTTGCGCGTTCAATTCAAGGATGGCGATCGCGTCTTGCGTGCGTTTCTTGCCAAGCAGGCGGTAGCCGAGGCGATTCGTGTCTGACTCGCTCTCGGCCACGCCCGCGAAACCTGAGGCGCGCAAGGCCTGGTACTGGGCCAGCGCCGCATCCCGGCCCCTGGCCGCCATACTCGTCTCGATGAGCACGCTGAGAGCGGGGGCGCTTGGCTCGGCGCGCGTCACCCGGGCCGTCCGCGCTGGCGCACTGATGGCAAGGCCGCCAACGACGCCCAGGATCAGCAGGCCGGCGCAAGCAAGTAGCCGGCGGGTCGATGCTGCGTTTGGCGTGATTGGGGCGTGTTCGCTCGGCATGGCGATATCCTTTCCAAGTTCATGGATTGTTCAACATGTGCGACACGATGCCCGTTCGCCACGCCAGCTACAACCGTGGTGCGATCAACGACGGTCTCAATGACTTGAATGACGGTCCGCGCGAACGAATGGCGTTCGGTGGAGGGCGAGCCGGTGGCGCCGCAACAAGGCGCCACGGCTCTGTGAACTAGGGGGGACGCGCATCAAGAGAAGCAGGCCCACGCCTCTCGATCACCATGCCGGGCCGACGCGACGCGCCGGCATGGTCAATCTCGATCGGCAGGCGATCACACTTCCAGAAGCGTTTCGAAACCGCCGTAAATCATGCGCTTGCCGTCGAAGGGCGGTGTCGGACCGTTTTCGGGATGCATCCTTGGATCGGCCATGATCGACTTCCACGCTTCGTCGCGTTTTTCGCGCGATGGCCAGGTGATCCATGAAAAGACGACCGACTCGTCATCCTTGCGTTGCACCGCCATGGTAAAGGATGTCAATTTACCTTCGGGCACATCATCGCCCCAGTTTTCGACGACTTTCAAGGCGCCGTATTCCTTGAACATGCCGGCAATCTTGGTGGCGTGCTGCTTGTACGCTTCGCGGTTCGCGTTGGGCACGGCGGCAACAAATCCATCGATATACGTCATAACGATCTCCAAATGGGTTGGGAAAAGGAAGGCGAGCACATGATGCATCGGCACCTTGGCTCTGCGCACGCACCGTCAATCGGCCTCGCGCATGCCATGATAGTCTGGATTGTCGAAACCGCCTTGGTGGCACGCAGGCCCGGGCGCATCGATCGCGCTAGCAGCGCGTGCAATAATGTTTTCCCTTGCTCGAACACTGCATTGTTGCAGCCGGGCAGAACATGTGGAGCGCAATGAATCGTTGGCTTGTCCCTGAGGGCGCGTCGCCCGCAGTCCGTCCCCTGCTGCTGGCCAGGGCGCTACGTGCCTTCGCCGACGGCTACGTCGCCGTGCTGCTGCCGGCCTACCTGATTGCCTTGGGATTCGGTACTTGGCAGGTGGGCCTTCTCGCCACCGCCACCTTGCTTGGGTCGGCCTTGGCCACACTGGCGATCGGCGCCTGGGGGCACCGAGCCCACCATGCAAGGCTGCTACTGGGCGCGGCGCTGCTGATGTCCGCCACCGGTTTCGCGTTCGCGGCCAGCTCGACGTTCTGGCCCTTGTTGCTCATCGCCTTCATCGGCACGCTCAATCCGAGCTCGGGAGACGTGAGCGTATTTCTCCCTTTGGAACATGCGCGGATCGCCGAGGCCGCCGATGGCGACGCGCGCACAGCCCTGTTCGCACGCTATAGCCTCATGGGCTCGCTGTTATCCGCCATTGGCGCGCTGGCCGCCGCCCTGCCCGGCTTGCTCGTCGCATCAACGGGCATCGCGCCGCTGGACGCCTTGCGTGGCATGTTCATGCTCTATGGCTTGACCGGTTTTGCGGTCTGCTTGCTTTACCTGCGCTTGCCCAAGCCGCATGAGGAAGTGCATAAGCCATCGGCGCCGCTCGGCCCCTCCCGTCCCACCGTGATCCGGCTGGCGATGCTGTTCTCGGTGGACTCGTTTGCCGGCGGTCTGGTAGTCAACGCCCTACTCGCCCTGTGGCTGTTCCAACGATTTGACATGTCGATTGCCTCGGCAGGCCAATTCTTTTTCTGGTCCGGCCTATGCGCGGCCATGTCGCAACTGGCGGCGCCGCGACTTGCCAAGCGCATTGGTCTGCTCAACACCATGGTGTTCACGCACATCCCGGCCAGCGTGTTCTTGATCGCGGCGGCCTTCGTTCCCAACCTCCAGGTGGCGCTAGCCTTGCTGATCGCCCGTTCCCTGCTTTCCCAAATGGATGTCCCGGCGCGCAGCGCATTCGTGATGTCCGTGGTGACGCCCGCCGAGCGCGCCGCTGCGGCGAGCTTCACCCTGGTGCCAAAGAGCTTGGCATCGGCGGCCGCCCCGAGCATTGGCGGCGCGCTCTTCGCCGCCGGCCTGCTTGCCGCCCCGCTGGTCGCCTGCGGCGTTCTCAAAATTTCATACGACTTGGCGATTTGGCGCGCCTTCCGCAAGCATCGTCATCCAACTTAGCTCCCGCTCATCCCCGATTTTCCCTTCTAAATCGGCGCTTTTGGCAACTCCACGCCTTCTCCTCGATGCTGGCCGCACCATTGGTCTATTCTTGCCATGCCAGCTTTGGCTTTCCCAACTTAAACATCAGGAATCCCGTGAAAATACTTAACTTGTCAGCAGCCATACTTTTCGTCATCGCTGTTTCGGGATGCGCGAACACACCGGTGAAAACGACAACGGCCGCGGCGGCGCGCGATACGTGCTCAAGCGCCCCGGGCGGCGATTGCTACGCCGGACCTGGTGGCCCGATGTATGCGGGACCAGGTGGTCCCCGGTATGCCGGTCCGGGCGGCCCAAGGGACGCCGCTCCAGGTGGGGCTGCCTATGCGGGGCCGGGTGGGGCCGCCTATGCGGGACCAGGTGGGGCTGCCTACGCTGGACCAGGTGGCGCTTGTTACGCCGGTCCTGGCGGAGCATGCAGTGGGACGAGCGACGCGGGCAGACAGTGCCCAGTCATTTGCACGGCGAAATTGTCGGAGGGGCCACTGGCTAAGTAGCGACACTCACCGTTGGCGGCGCAAAATCAATTGAAATCGGCATTGGGGCGGGCAGTATGACTGACAGCCCCAATGCCGCGCTACCCGGCATGTGGGTCCGCACAGGGCGATTCGAGAACTTGTGCTTATGAGCCCGCCACATTTCGATGCCTGCGTTCACAAACAAAGGCGAACATATTCTTTATATTAATCACCTTAAATGAAATAATATTTTCATGCATACACAACATTAGTGCATTTACTTTTTCGATTAATACCACTAATATAAAGAGTATTTAAGACAATCAGGACTCGCCATGGGCCGCAAACGCATCGAGGAAGCCGACTTTCCTAGCCTGGTATGCGATCGACTCAAGGAGTGGGGTTTGTGCATCAGGAAACAGCGAGTCGCCCAGGGCATCCTTGCTGTCGACCTCTGCCGGCGCCTGGGCATTTCGCATCCTACGCTGCGCCGGCTTGAACTGGGTGAGCCGTCGATCGGCGCTGCCTATTACTTGTCCGCACTGCACATCCTTGGCGTGTTAGACGCGATCGCCGCGCAACCCAATCCGGCACTTTGGCTGATGGCCAATGACAGCGCGCGGGCACGGGCGCCAAAGGACGACGACAATGACTACTTCTGAGCGTCCCGTCCACACCCTGTACGTCTACTTGCAACGGCCCGATAACGCGAAGTGGGTACTTGTAGGCCGGTATTCGCTTGGCCATGATGGCGTTGGCAAATTCAGATACGCGCCGAGCTACATCGACAGCGGTGCGCAATGGTCGATCGATCCCGTCAACCTGCCGCTGGTGAAGGACATGCAGTGGATCGCTCCCCGCTACTGCGGGCTCCATGACATCCTGCGCGACGCCAGTCCCGATGCCTGGGGCCAGGCATTGATTCGGCGCGAATCGGGCGTCGGTGAACACGCCGCACCCTTTCAGTATCTTCTGCGTTCCGGAAACGCCGACCGCTGGGGAGCACTCGCCATCGGCCCAGGCAAGAAGCCCAACATTGCCGGCATTTCCGCGCCACGTATCGAAACGCTTGACGCTCTCATCAAGGAGTTGCTGGCGATCGCGAACCATCAAGCGACGACCAACGCCAATATCCGGCGCCGTCTGTTTGCGACGGCGAGCATGGGTGGTGTTCGTCCAAAACTCACCGTCCGCGATGGCGATACTTTCTGGCTTGCGAAACCCACGATTCACACCGACGTGACCGATATCGCGCGCCTTGAAGCGGCGACGCAACGCTGGGGAGCCGAAGCAGGACTGAACTTCGCGGAAGCGCGGTATCGCCTCACCGGCGAGGGACGCGGGCTTGTGCTGGTGCGCCGATTCGATCGGGAAGGAGCGCAGCGCTTCATGACCGCAAGCGGCGCCACGCTCTTGCAAGTGCAGTCTCCACCCGCCACCGCAGCGGACAGCACAGGCGCAAGCTATCCACGATTAGCTGAGGAAATGCGGCGCGTTGGGGCCCCGGTAGAAGATTGGAAGGAGCTGTTTGGGCGCATGGTATTTAACGCAATGGTCGGCAATGACGACGACCATTGCCGCAATCACGCCGTGATATACCGCGAGCGGGACGCGGCTTGGCGGCTTTCCCCGGCATTTGACGTGGTGCCCAATACGATCGAGACGCCGACGACCCTGCAGTTGCAGTTAAGCCGAGGTCGGCGCGACATTTCCAGGGCCGCAATCCTGACCGATCACCGTCGATTCGGATTTCAAAAAATGGATGCGGCGGAGGACTATCTGGATGGTCTGGTCAAGCGAGTCGTGGCGACTTTCGACCTGATCCGCGATTCCCTGCCCGGCGATATGGTTGAGGTGATGGAGCGGCGCATTCAAGGTAATGCTGCCATCTTGCTGGGAGCGGCGTAGGCAATCGTCCCTTGGACCCCATTTCGTAAGAAAGCGTGGCCATTGTCTGTGTAGACATCAAGTAGAATCGCGATAAGATCGGGCCTCGATGAATAAGCCCCATGGCAAATTTTGAAATCATGAAGATATTGGTCTGGCTGGTCCTTATGTGCCTGGTGCCGATGAGTGCCCACGCGGCCGAGAGCATCCAGGGAGGTGCTGCCGCGCCTCGCATTGCCGTCTCCGTCAGCTTTGCCCAGACTTTGCTGGACCAAGCCAGGGAGCGCCAGCGCGTCATGGGTGCAAACGCCGCATCGGCCACGTCAGCGTCCGGGCCGCGCGAACCGTTTCATGAATCGGCCCTGGCGCGCGCGATTGAGCAGGCCGCGCATAAGGGGATAGTCGAGCGCAGCGTGGAAGGTTATACCGACGTGCTCATTCAATGCCAGAAATCCCGGTTGATTGTATTGACCACGCCGTTCATGCGCAGCGACAGCCAGCAGGCGCACTGCTACCGGTATTGAACTGGGATCAGTAGGGGCAAAAATCAATGGCCGAAAAAAGGGCTCCCTAGGCGCCAAGGACCAGTGATTTATTGCTCCCCCAACTGGTCAGGGATGCAGATGTATAAGGCAACATGAACTTTTCATTGAACCGTATCATCGCTTCACGTTCAACCGACACAGCCCATGAAACCTGCTGATACGCGGTGAGCGAAAGGCGCTCAAAAAAATCCCGCCACATGGCCAGCATTAAGAGCTGTGCCTGGAGCGCGGGGCGCACATACGTGCAGCTAACGCGCACACAGGCGGCATCGATTCGGTGCGCCAGATTCCAGCCAACCACCTCATCGTTGGCGATACAGGCAAGATTGAGGGCCGGCTCCGAAGGAGCGCCGTCAAATCCATCGCCGGCAAATGCAAAGGGATCCAGGTCAGCTGGAATCCAACTTTCGAAACGAATGGCCTGCTTTAGCCTGGTCAGTTGCGCCGGCGTCACCAACTGCCATGGAACAATGCTATGTCCAAAAGGTAAGTCGGCAAATCGTCGAATCCAGCCAACGCTTGCGAGACTGTCGCAAGTGGCGCGGTAGACATGCATCCTTGCTTGCGGCGACGACCAATGCAATCGTTGAAGCACGAAAGCAAACGCATTGACCTCGATCGGCGCGCTCATCCAGACAGTCTCGATCCCGCCGCATCCGCGGCCCGCCACCTCGGCCTCGAGCGCAGTGAGCGTGGCGGCGCCGGTACCTTGGCGCCGATGATCTTCCGAGACATACAAGGACAAAAGCGTTGCTGTGTCCTTCTGAATCGCCGCGAGGGCAAGGGCGACCGGCATGCCGTCCTGCAATGCCACGACCCCTGCCACTCTCGGGTCCGATAGAGACAGGAGATGACGGTACTTCGGGAACGTCATTCCAGAGAGCGCCAATGCGCTGACGGACAGCATAGGCTGAAATGCGATGCTCATTTAAGGAGGCGGTCGTGCAGTTTGCCTGCCAGCTCGGTCAAGTTGGCGGCGTTGATGAGTTCTACGCCAGAAATATTGAGCCCCCATTCCTGGTTGATGGAAAGAACCCACTCCAGCGTCAGCAAGGAATCGAGGCCGAGATCGCGCACCGCCTGTGTTACCGATATCTGGCTTTCCTTGGCGCGCAAGATGAGCGCCAGTTGGCGCCGCAATGCCATGCTCAGGAGCTCGACGCGTGCTTCCGGTTCCACATTTGCCAATTGTCGGAGCAGTCCGTCCAGCTGGCTTGAATGCTCGGCTTGATCGGATGGTAAAAGCCCGACCAAGCGCGGCGGACACACCGGTGCGTAGCTCTTCCAGCTTGCCCAGTCCATGCTAAATACGCCGGCTTGCGTGCTTCCATTTAACAGCAAGGCACCGAGGGCTGCGAGCGCGGCGGAAGAGTTCAGGCTGTGCATGCCGGCCTGACGCAAATGTTCCAAGAGTCGTTCGTCGCGGGCGGCCACGCCGACGTCGGCAATGGCGCCCCAGTTGACGCTCAGGGCCGGCAAGCCAAGACCGTGGCGCCAGTGGGCAATTGCGTCGAGGCAGGCATTGGCTGCCGCATAGCACGCCTGTCCTGGATTGCCGATCAGTGCCGACACGGATGAAAAAAGCACGAAGCAATCGAGGTCAAGTTCACGTGTGCCGTGATGCAGATGAAGCGCCCCCGCAACTTTGGGCGCCAGCACGCGATCGACGTCCTCGCCAGTGACAGTATTGATCCATCCATCGGAAAGCGTCATCGCGCAGTGGAAGACGCCGCGCAAGGGCAAGGTGTCGGCAGCCAAGTCGGACAAGAGGGCCGATACGGCCGCAGCTTCGCTGACATCCGTGGACGATAGGGAGACCCGGCATTGTTCGCTGAGCCGATCGAGCCGCGCTTGATCCGAAGGAGCAACTTTGCCGCGACGGCTGGCCAGCACAATGTGGGCAACCCCTTGATTTGCGAGCCATTCAGCCAGGGCCAGGCCAAAACCGGAAGTGCCGCCCGTAATGAGGTAGCTCGCCTGGCGGCGCAAGCCGCAATAGCTTCGATCGGCGGGAAGCGCGGGAATCGATTCATTGAGCGAGCGCGTCAGCCGCACCAACTGTCCGGCGCGCGCAAGCCGGAGCGCAGAGTCCAGTTCGCTCAAGGGTATGGCCGGCACGCGGCTCCAGGCATGCCAGGCGCCAGTCGGAAGCGTATCGAGCCAAGCAAGAGCATGCATGAGCGATTCCGGCGCACGCAGAAAATGCGCCAGATTGCACGGCAGCAGTGGCACGCCCGCCTCCAGCAGAGCGCTACTCATGCCGTCGGACAGGCGCTCTTCGGCGATGAGTACGCAAGCGCTACCGCTGTTCCTCGGGCCCTCTGCCAGGGCTTCCACCAAGCCTGCCGCGCCGGTGCCGGTCAGAACGAGCGCGAGATCGATCGTTGCGCCGGATCGCTCGAGCAGCTGCCGGCCATAGTCGAGGGCGGACGCATCAAGCACATCGACCGCGCCCAACTCTTCGACCCAGGGTGCGCCGAGCTGGTCATGCGCAAGGCTCACCAACAAGCGTGCGCCGAGATGCCGGGCCACCTGAGCCCAGACGATACTTGCCTCGTTGGCTGCACCGTGTAGTAGCACGGTTTGCCCTTCAGTTAAACGTCCGTGCAAGACCAAGGCATGCCAGGCGTGCAGAATCGGCAGCACTGCACCGGGCAGCGCGCTAGCTTTCACAGCATGGATTGATCGGTGGTCGACCAGAATTTGGGTGGCGATTGTCCGCGCTGCAACCAGCGTGTCGACACCCCACACCCTGCCCCCGTCCTCATGCATCCCGGCCCCATTGACGATCCGGCCATGCCATTCAAGCGCCGATGGCGCATCCTTGCTCGCCTTTGAATCCGGCGTCGGTATCCAGGAATCGACTTCCACCAGTACCTGGCCGGGTTCGCGCACCGGTGCCGGTCCTTCGCGCCAGAACGGCAAATCGATCTCGGGGCGCCGTCCGTTCAATAGCAAAGGCGAGGCCGCTGCAAGCGTGCGCAGTGCCGGCTTAAGCTGAACCCGGGTTTCGTCACACCGCGACAGCGCCAATTGCACGATCTGTCCTTGGCGCACAGCGCATTCGTCCACCACGGGAGCACTTGAAAGATGCTGATAAATCAGGCCGGCTTCCGCTTCCGGGGAATCCGACCCGAGGTCCATGGAACGACAGATCAGCTCTGGCATTTCATTGACGATGACCCGCCCAAGCCCCCAGGATGCGGCGCCGCCCGGATTGTCGGAATTATCCTGTGCGTCGACGCATTGCGCCCTGCGCGTCAGCAGGCACAGCACCGGCGGCGGCCTCGCCACATCGGCCTGGGCGGCAATGGCCTGGGCCATCGCCAACACCGCATTTGTGTGCCGTAGCGCAGTGCGATAGTGCGCATTCGAACTTGAATTTGCTTCATCAAGTAGTAGCAGTATTTGCCAATTGAAGTCGGCCGGCAGCAAACCCAGGAACTGCCTGCATGCCTCGCTCATCCGAGCGCGCAGGGGCGCCAGCTGCTCGTCTTCCGGCAAGGGCAGATTCAGCACAGGCAGCCCATCCAGCTCAATTTGATCCGCCAGCGCCTGCGCGAGCTCCCCGTGGCCCAGCACGAGCCACCCGCGTTGCTGGGCCTGTGGAATCGGCGCAGGCGCAGCGGGCGCCAAGGCCTTCCAGCTCAGTTCATGAAACCATGTGGGATCGATGAGCGGCGTGGAGCGCGATATGGCCTTGCAGCGCACGCCATCAATGGACGCCATGACTTTGCCTTCTGGGCTGAGCAGACGCAGCTTCGCCCTCACCTCGTCGGCGCTGTGATGTTCCAACATCAGATGCGCAAACAGCGGCCCATCGAGTGGCGCATGCAGCGTGAGGCGTTTGATCGAGACCGGCACCATGGCGCGTTGCGCCAGCGCGCTTGGCATTGCCGCAAAGAGTCCTTGAAACAGCGCATCGAGCGTTGTGGGCGGCAGTGGATCATTCGTCACAGACCCATGTGCATCATTAAGCGCGATCAGTACTTCTGCCGCTCCCACCGTCAATGATGCGATGCGGCGGAAGGTCGGGCCATACTCGAGCCCCATCCGCGCCAGGTCGCGATAGTAAGTATCGGCGTCGACGCTGACGGTGCAGCGTTCGCGCAGCGCGTTCATGTCAACCAGGGAGGCGCCAGCCATTGTGCCGAGTTGAAAACTGCCGTGCGCGTGCAGGCGCCAGGCGCCGTCGTCCGCTTCGCCGCAATGGCTGAAAATCTTGAACCCGCCGGCGTTTTCAGTCAGCATCGAAACGAGATAGCGCGGCTGCCCGGGCTCGATGGAGAGCATGTCGTGCAACACCAGGTTTTCGATCGCGCAGACCGTATCGGGGTGGGCTTGCTGTTGCAGCGCCAGGCCGGCCGCGACATAAGCGGCGCCCGGAAACACGATACGCCCGCCAACCCGATGGTCATTTAGCCAGGGAAAAAAATTGGCATTGATGTCCACCTGCCACGCCGGCAAGGGCGATGCCAAAGTTTGCCACAAGCAGGCAGGGCCGGGACGCCCCTGCTTGTCCTCGCGCGAGCGGCGCGATTCTTTCCAGTATTCCTGTCTTTGCCAGGGATAGGTCGGCAATTTGACTGGTTTGCCCGGTGCGCTCAGTGCGTCCCAATGCAAGGCATGGCCTCGGACATGCAAAGCCGCCGCCGCGCCGCGCATCGCGGCGGCCTCAGCTTGTTGCCGATGCAAGGTGGACGCGCTCGAGCAGTTGGCATGACGGACCAGGATTTCACGCAGGGACGACTGCAGTACCGGATGCGGTCCGACTTCCAGGTAATCCTGATATCCCGCCTCGGCCAGCTTTTCGACGCTCTCCTGGAAGCGCACAGGCTCGCGTACATTGCGCCACCAGTAGTGCGCGTCGGCCGCTGCCGTCTGCGCCTGGGCCGTCACGCTTGAGTACCATGGAATGGCGGGCGCCTGCGGTGTCAGCGTCGCCAGCGCCGCAATCAAGGGTTCCCGGATGGCGTCCATAAAAGGACTGTGATACGCAATTTCCACTTGCAGCAAGCGCTGGAAGACTTCATAGCGATCGAGTTCGAGGGCGATGGCTTCGAGGTCCGCGAGCGGTCCGGACAGGGTCAGGCTGCGGGCGGCATTCATGGCGGCGATCGCCACGCGCGGAAAGTCGCGCAAGAGATTGCTCGCGCCTTCCTGGTTCAGCCCCACGGCGAGCATGCCGCCGCCCGCGCTCGCCAGCGTCTGCTGGTAGCGGCTGCGGTAATGGGCGACTGCCACCGCATCGGCCAGACTGAGCGCACCGCAGCTCCATGCGGCGGCGACCTCGCCAATGCTGTGACCGACAACGGCCGATGGGCGCACACCCCAATGCGCCAGCAGGCGTGTCAAAGCGACCTGGAGTGCGAAATTGGCCGGCTGCGCGACCTGGGTTTCGCTGATCCGGCTTTGCTCTTGATTCATCCCGATCGCATCGCGCAAGGACCAGCCGGCCTGGGCGAAGAACAGCGCATCGACTTCGTCAATGGCGGCGCGAAAGACCGGTTCCGTTTCCATGAGCTGGCGCCCCATCCCCCACCATTGCGGGCCCATTCCGCTATACACGAAAACCGGTCCCTTGGCGTGCTGCTGCGCCTCACCACGCCAGCACTGCGCGCCGTTGAAGTCGCCCTGCGCGCATTGCTCAAGCGCCTCTGCCAGACTGGCCGCGTTTTGCCCCACCAATGCCAGGCGCTGCGGCAAATGGGTGCGCCGGGTGGCCGCGCCACGCACGACATCGCCTACCGATACGCCGGGCGATCGCAGTCGCTGTGCATAGGCCGCCGCAGTCGCCTTCAGGGCGTCGGCATCGCATGCGGACAAGGGCAGTAGCCAGCAGCGCTCAGCGTCAACATTGACGGGTGCATCAATGCCGGTGGGCACGGCAGGGTCCGGGGACACGCTGCACTCATTCGCATCGTCACTGGCCTGCAGCAAGACATGCACATTCGTTCCGCCATATCCGAAAGAATTCACCGCGGCGTAGGGCTGGGCGGAACCTTCCGCCTGACTGAGCAGTGGCGTCATCTCGTCCGGCAAACGCAAGCACAGGTCCTGCCAGGGAATATCCGGATTAGGCACCTGCAGGTGCAGATTCGGCGGCACGCTGCGGTGTTCCAGCACCAGTACGGCCTTGATCAATCCAGCCATGCCGGACGCCGCTTCAAGATGACCGATATTGCTTTTGACCGCGCCGACGAGACAGCGCTCACCGCTGGCCCGCCCCTCGGACATCACGCGGCCGATCGATTCGAGTTCGGCTTTGTCGCCTGCGCGCGTGCCGGTGCCATGCGCTTCGATATAGGAAACTTCGCCGGGCCGCACCCCGGCGCGCCGATACACGTCGCGCATCAGGGCTTGCTGGGCATCGGCATTGGGGAGCGTGATGCCCTGGGTGCGGCCGTCCTGGTTGACACCGCTCGCGCGTATCAGCGCGCGCACCGTATCCCCGTCCGCCAGCGCGCGCGACAAAGGTTTGAGCACGACAATGCCGGCGCCCTCGCCGCGCGCATAGCCGGCCGCGCGCTCGTCGAAGGCCATCGAGCGCCCAAGCGGCGAGAGCATGCGCGCATGGCTGAGCGTCAGAAAAAATTCTGGCACCAGCATGATATTCACACCGCCGGCGAGGGCCATGTCACAGGCGCCGCTCGACAGACTCTGGCAAGCGAAATGCAGGGCAGCGAGCGAGGAAGAACAGGCGGTGTCGATGCTGATGCTCGGTCCGCGCAGATCGAAAATATAGGACAGGCGATTCGACAGCATCGTCATGGTGGAACTGGCCGCGGTGTGCTGGTCGATCTGGTCGCGGTTGAGCGGGCTGAGCCGGATCAGCAGATTGTCCAGGCAAAAGCCGCCCATGAAGACGCCGGTCGATGAGCCACGCAAGGCGCTCAGGTCCTGTCCGGCATCTTCGAGCGCTTCCCAGGCCACTTCGAGCAGCAAGCGCTGCTGCGGATCGAGCCCCTCGGCCTCGCGCGGCGCGATGCCGAACGGGGCGGGGTCGAACTGGGTGAGGGACTGCTGCAGAAAGCCCGCTTCGCGCACCTGGGTCTTGCCGGTCACGCCGGGATGCGGGTCGAAAAACCGGCGCAGATCCCAACGCTCGGCCGGGATCGCGCCAAGGGCATCGCGGCGCTCCGTCAGCAGGTCCCAGAATTGCTCTGGATTATGGGCGCCGCCGGGGAAGCGGCAGCCGATGCCAATGATGGCGATCGGCTCAGTGGCGGTGCCTGGCGCGCGTGGCGCAGCAGGCTCGATGGATGGTTGGGCGTTCGTTGGATGGCGTGTTTGACCAGGTGGCATAAGGGGCAATCATCTTTCAACTTCCGCAATGGCGGATTTCGCCGCGCGCGTCCATGCGCTGCGATGGCAAACCCATCGCGATCCACGCGGCCCTGATGGTCCAATTGGCGAGCTCGCTTGAGGACATGTTTCCGCCCGCGACGAGTTCGAGCATCTAATCGTCTACAGTCTTGCTAGCGCTGGCGCGGGTTTCACCTTCAGGAGGTCGTTCATTGCGCTGACGTTCCTGCGCGAAGCCGATCCCGAGAGATCGGCTTCGCCAAGTTTGCAATCCACGCTGACAGCACGTCGAACGCGACGCAGATTTACGCAATCACAGCAAGAAGCGGCAAAGCGGTCAAAATCGAGGAGACCACAGTTCCCGCCGAACCTTTTCCGCCCGACACCATCTCGAGCATCTGGTCATCCAATTGGCCAGCCTTGGCCGCGGCACTTTTCTCCTTCAGAAAGTCATCGGCTTCTTTGGCGGTAAAGGCGCAGCCATGTGCCCGGCCAAGCTCAACGAGAATTTTATGGAAATTATCGACGCTGGCGGTACCAGCGGCCGAAATCGCATCACCGAGAGCGCGTTCCTTGAACGCCTTCGAATAAAATTTTTGCAGGGCATCTGTTGACATGATTTCTCCTTGTATCAAGTCCCTAGTCGGGATTCGTGTAGCAGGGCAGCGCTACGCCTGGGTACCACGTAAAAACACTTCAATGAAGTTTTGCTTACCGCCTTGCACTGGCAATACCTTATTGCGTTCGCATGCCTGGATGGCTGCACCCGGCGACCACACCTTGGATGCCTAATCATACGGATTTCACAAGCTATCTGCGGCCATGATTTCTCCTGCTATTTATTCGCGCGACGGGGTGATTGGCAGCTGGGCAGCGCGATCACTAGGTCGAAAGATGATTAAACGCCTATGGCGCGCGCGACAGCACTGAGGCCCATAGTACTGATATCGGAAACCACATCCATAGCGCCTTTTCCGCCCGAAACCAGCTCGAGCATTTGATCGTCCAATTGACCGGCTTTGGCGGCGGCCGTTTTCTCTCCAAGGAAGGTGTCCACCTCCTTTCCCGTGAAATTGCACCCATGGGCGCGACCGAGTTCGACAATAATCTTGTGGAAGTCATCCTGCTTCAATGTGCCGGCGGCCTGGATAGCTTCGCCTAATGAGCGTTCTTTGAACGCCGTGGCGTAAAACTTCTGCAAAGTATCTGCTGACATGATATCTCCTTTTAGTTAATTAACAAACACCAAACCACCATTCAGATATTGCTGAATCCATATCTTTTTCCCGGGGATATTCCCTGTTTCATCAAACGTATATTCACCGGCCGCGCCCTGCTGTTTCTTTGTGCTGCGCAGTGAAACGGCGACGTTTTCCGGCACCGTGCTGTTAGCCCGCGTCATGGCCTGCGCCAGCAGATGCACCGCGTCATACGATTCAACAGCGTAACCACTAATCACTCTCCGCCCATATCTCCTTTCGAACAGTTCAACAAATTTCTTGTACCGCTCGCCATTTTTTTCAGCGCCAACGAAATTCGGCATAAACACGCCTTCGGCGCCGGGTCCGGCCAGCTCCTGAAGTATTTTGGCTTCCATTTCGCGGCCAATGAAAACGTGTTTGTTTACATTGAGCTGGCGCGCCTGGCTGAGAATGCGGCCAATATCCTGCTCGGAGCCGGCAATCAACATGGCATCGAATTCATACAGCGACTTCCAGGTATCGAGGATGACGCCAAATTCCCGGCTGCCGCGATTGAAGGAGCGACGATCGGCAATGCCCAGGCCCAATTCCCGCGCCCTTTGTTCGAAGGCATTGGCGATGTCTTGGCTGTCATCGTCTTTGGCATACAGGATGGCCACCCGGCGCTCGCCTTTTTCCGCCATCGCTTCGGCCATGCGCCGTCCGATGCTGGTATCGGTGGGGATGGCACGAAAGGTGAGCCTGTAGCCATGGCGATTGATCTCGGACGTCGTCGCGCCTGGGGTCATATAGAGCAGACCGGCGTCATGGTAGATCGCCGATGCAGGTGCGGCGATAAAGGAGTCCAGGTGGCCGATGACCGCGACCAGATCCATATTGTCGGCAAATTCCTGGGCCACCAGGCGCCCCCTGGCCAGGGATGCTTCATCGTCCTTTTTCACGATCTGCAATTGACGGTTCAACACGCCCCCCTTGGCATTGATCTCCGCGACGGCCAATTCGATGCCTTGCCAGGCATCCCGGTTTTCGGCCTGCCATGGCCAGACAGCGCCAATCTGGATATTGCCGCTGGCTTTGGCAGCGCGTTCGGCCCGCTCGGCTTTCGGATCGCCCCATTTCGAGCACGCGCTTAGCAGCAGCGGGACAGCGAAGATTAATGGCCATGGTTTCACTGAAGTCTCCGAATACGCTAGACAATTTGCCGCTTGGCCAGGTCTGCGAACAAACCGGGCTGATTGACCAATTCCTCGTACCGTCCCATCTGCACCAGTCGGCCATGGTCGAGCACCACGATGCGGTCGGCGTTGACGATCGTGGAGAGCCGATGCGCGATCACGATGCGGGTGGCGGAGAGCTTGTCCAGACTTTCGCTGACCATGGCCTGCGCCCGGTTATCGAGCGCGCTGGTCGCTTCGTCGAAGAACAGGATGCGGGGGCGATTGACGATGGCGCGCGCGATCAGCAGGCGCTGCCGCTGACCGCCCGACAGGGTGCCGCCGCCATCGCTGACAACGGTGTGCATACCCATCGGCATAGCGCGAATATCGTCGGCGATATCGGCCTGGGTCGCGGCGTCCCAGGCGTCATCGATGGTGAGCGTGGCGGAGGCGCCGACGATATTGGAAAATATATCGCCCGACAGCAGCTGCCCGTTTTGCAATACCACCCCCAGCTGGCGGCGCAGCGCAGGCAGATCGACCCGCGCCATATCTTGCTGGTCGTAGTAAATGGCGCCCGCGCCCGGCACCTCGAAGCCCAAAAGCAAGCGCAGCAGGGTCGACTTGCCTGAACCGGAAGATCCCACTAGCGCGACAAATTCCCCCGCTTCGATCTTGAGCGATACGTCATCGAGAATCAGCGGACCATCGGCGCTATAACTGAAGCTCAGGCGACTGACTTCGATCGCACCTTGCAGTTTTCCCGGGTAGACTTTGCTATCCGAGGTTTCCGGCTCCGCTTGCAAAATCGGCTTGGCACGCTCATAAACCGGGACAATCCTGAGCATGCTGTTGAGTACCGAGGTGACCGACAGCATCGCGCCCATAAAGCCGCCGAAGGCCGAATTAAATGCCAGGAAGGTGCCGGTGCTAAAGCTCGGATCCTTGGTGAGGTAGGTCGCCACCACAAAATAAATCACGACATTCGTCAACAAGGGATAGACCGCATTGAAGGTGGCAATGAGGTTTCCCACCATCGAAACCTTGAACTGATGCTCCTGTTGCTCACCGTAGAGCATGGCCCAGTTATAGATGGCGCGCGATTCCGATCCGGTGGTGCGCAGCTTGGCTACGCCACCGAGCAATTGAAATACCAGGCCAGAAATGCGCCCCTCGAGTGCGGTCAGCTTGCGCGAATGACGCACACTGAGCAGGCCGAACCCCAGGCTGACAAGCATGGCGAAGACGACCAGGACGATCGCCAGCAAGGCCAGCTTGAGGTTGTAATAGAACAGCAGGAAAAGATTAAAGCTTGCAAACAGTGCCGAGAGCAGGGTTGGCAGCGTGCTGCCGGACAGGACAGAGCGGATGGCGTTGATACCCATCGCGCGATTGGCCAGATCGCCGGCCGAATAGTCTCGAAAGAAGGGCATCGGCAGGCTCAGCAGCCGATCCCACACGGCCGACTGCACCGACGAATCCATTTTCCCCTCGGCCCGGACCATGGCAAAGCCGCGCGTAATCTGGAACATCGAGGTGGCGAATGCGCCAGCGAGCAAGGCGAGCGTGAGCTGAGCGAGCTGGCCGCGCTCCGCGCCCGGAATCACCGTGTCGAACAGCATACCCGTCGCCATCGGCGTGACCAGGCCAAGGATGCCAATGGCGATCCCCATCAGCAGCACCATGGTGTAATCACGCACATTGCCAATGGCGCCCAGTTTCAGCATCGCCGCCACGCTCACTTTGGCGCTGCCGAAAGAGCGATAGAAGGTAAATGCAAAGGGCTCCAGGCCGGCCGCGACGTTTGCGCTCACATCCCTCACCTGGCCCGATGCGATATCGTGCATCAGATAGGCATTGCCTTGCCGGATGATCGCCACCGGGTTCTTGCCGGAGTCCGAAAACCCGAGCAAATGACCGTGATCCTCGGTCCACCACTCGCCCTTGAGCGCCACGCGGCGATGGCGCACGCGCGTCGCTTCAACGATCCTGGCAACCAGATCCATTGGTGGGGCATCCGGATTCGACTCGGCCACCGGCGCGACAAAGTTTATGCCGATGACCGCGCCAATGATCTTGCAGGCGGCGAGGACCGGATTGCGGCGCTGATCGGGCGACGCCATTCCCTCCTCATCGGCCTCGATCACGGCGGACAGCCTGGCCATGGCTTGGCGAATATTGTCGGTTTCGTTGGCGCTCTTTTGTTTGAGCCTTTGCTGTTCAAAGCTAGCGCTGGCTTGCGCGCGAGCGATCAATTGCGCCAGGATGGACGCGTGAAACCGATCCAGACCGGTCCAATACGGCGCTTCGGACAAGGCATCGTAGCCAGTTTGAATCCGTACGCTACCCGCTGCGCCCACCTGGAACCAGCATTGACGCGGCAAGGGAAATGGCCCAACGTCCGGTCCGGTCGGCCCCTCGGCATTGCCCATCCACTGCACGCTTCCAGAGCGTGGCTGCACCCACAGCGTCGCCGTGTTGGCCAGGTGGACTTCATCTTGTTCGAGGACCAGATCACGCGCAGCACTGTCAGCGGGCGCTTCAATTGCCGCGTATTTGCCGGGGGCGCTTGCGGCCAGTGGTGAGGCCAGTTGCTCGACCCACGCATCCATGCGCGCGGCGAGCGGCCCGCGCAAGGCGCTCTGCGCTCCCGCCGCCTCCAGCTCGGCGCGATCGAGGCGCAGCAGCCGATTGCCCGCCACGCCGGTGGCCACTAGCGCCCAGCCCGCCGTCGCGTCCAGCTCCGGCAGCCCGCACAGAATCTCGCCGCATTCGACCCGAAACAGTCGGAACAGGGCGCTGTCGACTATCCCGTCACGAATCCGGCTAAGGAAGATATCGACCTTGCCGCTATGGACCAACCAGACATGCTCGCTGCCGCGCAGCAGGATCGGACTGCCCGTGCGCGCTTCGCAGGGCAGGCCTTTGGTATCAAACAATTGCGTCAGCGCGTTCTCGTTCATGGTGGCGACCTTCCTAGGCCGACTGCATCAGGGTTGCATACAAGCCGTCGACCGAGCGCATCTCTTCATGGGTGCCCCGTTGCACGACCTTGCCCTTGTCGAGCACGATAATTTCGTCACAATCGCGTATCGTACTGAGGCGATGCGCCACGATCAGGCAAGTGCAGCCGCGGCGCCGCAAATTGTCGTCAATCTGCATTTCTGTCAGGGGATCGAGCGCGCTGGTCGCTTCGTCGAGCACCAGGATGCGCGGATTGATGGCCAGCGCGCGGGCGATTTCGATGCGCTGCTTCTGGCCGCCGCTGAAGTTGCCCCCCCCTTCCTGCACTGCGCTCTGGTAGCCGCCTTGGCGTGCCGAGCAGGCGTCGTGAATACATGCGTCCTTTGCCGCCTGCACATACTGGGCCTCGGGAATCGTCGCATCCCACATGGTCATATTGTCCTGGACTGTGCCTTCATAAAGGGAAATCTCCTGGCTCACCATGGCGATCGAATTGATCAAGGTGGCGCGCTGATGCTCAGTGCGCGGCTTGCCGTCAAACAGAATTTCGCCGGACCAGGGTTGGTACAGGCCCATGACCAGCTTGGAGATGGTCGACTTGCCGCAGCCGGACGAACCCACCAGGGCGACACGCTCGCCGGGGCGCAGGACCAGACTGAAATCTTCGATCAAGGGATCGTCCAGTTTGCTGTAGCCGAAGGTGACGTTGCGTAGTTCGATATGGCCGTGCAGCATCTCGGCATGGGCGTCGCCCGCCTTGCTGGCATTGTCCAAAGTGGGATCGGTCGGATAATTGAGGACGTCGTCGAGGCGATTCATATCGCCTTCCATCTCTTGCAACTTCGAGCCCATCGACACGAGGTGATTGATGGGCCCGATAAAGCTGTGCATCAGGCTTTGAAAGGCAACCAGCATGCCCATGGTCAAATCGCCTTCCATCACGCGCAGACCGCCCAGCGAGAGGATGACGACACCATTAAGCGCGCTCAGCAGCGGCGGCACGGCGCCCATCAGCACGCCCAGGGAACCCATTTGCTGTTCGCCATTCATGACCTTGGTCTGATAGCCCGACCACTTGGCGAAGAAGTCCGATTCCATGCCCGAGGCTTTGAGCGTTTCCATCAGCTGCAAACCGGCCATCGACACGCCCAGCAATTTGCCGCTATCGTTGCCAAGTCTCAAGCTGGCGTCCTTGCGCCGCCGCGAAATGCGCCGCAGGTACAGCACGTTCAACACCGCGACGCCAATGCCGACCAGGGTCAACACCACGTCGTAAGAACACATCAAGATCGCGTAAAACACGATCATCACCACGCTCAGCAAGCTGGCGATCAGGTCGCTCGTCAACAAGGTGGCGACACGATTGTTAATGGCCACGCGCGCGCTGATGTCGCCGGCCGAGCGCTGCGAATAGAAAATCACTGGCAATCGCAAGACGTGCCAGAGGAATTTGCTGGACGTCGACATGGCGAGCTTGACGTGGAAGCGCGTCAGGTAGTAGCCCTGCATCCAGGTCAGGGCGCCGTTCAAGAGCATCGTGCAAACCATGCCGATCAAGAGCGGCTTGACCCAGCTCTCCATCCGGCTGACCAGGTAGGAATCGATAAAGATCTTGGAAAACGCGGGGATCAAGAGGCCGGGCACCACCAGCGCGAGCCCGGTCAGGATCAAATAGCGGAACGCCGGTTCGGTCAAAGGCAGGCGCGAGCGCAAGCCCGACAACATGCTGTGCGGCTTGCCGCTGGCTTTGAACTCGGCGCCGGGTTTTATCTCGAGCACGACACCGGTAAATGAGAGGTCGAATTCTTCGGCCGTGACGGTGCGCGGACCGCTGGCGGGATCGTTCAAATAGACGAGGCCATGCTCGAATCCCTCGACGACCAGAAAGTGATTGAAATTCCAGAACACGATCAGCGGCAGCTGCATCTGTCTCAGCTCTTCCGGCTCCTTGCGATAGCCTTGCGCTGCAAAGCCGTAGCTACGCGCCGCCTGCGCCACGCGGCTTGCCTTGCTGCCGTCACGCGAGACGCCGCACGCTTCGCGCAAGGTTTCGAGCGGAACGTATTTGCCGTAGTAGCCCATCACGATGGACAAGGCCGCGGCGCCACACTCGACCGCTTCCATTTGCAGGACGGTCGGGGTCTTGACGCGACGACTGGCCGGCTGCTCGGGTTTCTTGGCATCGTCCATGCGTTAAATTCCGAGTTTGGCGCGCAGCATGGGAATGACCAGGCTGATCGGCCTTTGCGTCTCGACGGTCACCGTGGCATTGCATAGCGTGCCGCTTTCGATGCTCACGTCAGGCCCCTTGGGCGAGGACCAGGCATAACCGCTGACGGTCGTGGCGCTGGGAATGAGATCAGCCACAACTTCGATCGGCGGATTTTGCGAACTCAGTTCCTTCACCAAGCCCGCATTGTTCAGCACCCGCATCATGCCTTGCGAGGTGGAGGGGAAGCGGGCAACCGTTCTGACATTGGCGAGCATGACGCCGTATTCCTCGCGCTTGACGGTCGACGGCGAAATCTGCACCGTCATATTGGTCTTGACCTTCTTGCCGTTAAAGGGAGAAATATAGATGCGCGTTTCCAGTGCATTGACGCTCTTGCCGTTTTGCTCGATGGTGAGAATGGGCGTGCCGGCGCCGGTCAGCGAATTTAAGGCAGCCTGGATTTCCAGGACCCGGCCGTCATACGGGCTGTAGATCCGCGCCATCTCGTCCATATTGCGGATCTGCGCGCTCAGGTTCAGATCCGCTTCGCTGACTTGGGCGCGAATCGACGTCAGTTCGTTCTGGATCTGCTTTTGTGAATCGGTGCGGCTCATCGCCAGTTTCAGCACTTCGTTGCGGGTGTTGTCGACATCCTGTTTAGCGGAGGCAAAATCCATTCTTGTGGCAAGCAATGCCTGCTGGGTGATCAGCCCCTGCTCGAGCAGCGCGCCTTGCACCGCGATCTTTTTCTCCAATACCTGCACGCGTTCCTGCCCGCTCTTGATATGGCTATTCAAGTTGCGTTCGGTCTCGGCAAAATAGGCCGCTTGCTGGCGCGTGCTCATGGCGTCGAGTGACTTGAGCTTTGCCTCCTGCGCCTTCAATTCGCGCTGCTTGGCTTGCGTGCCCTTGATTTGCTCCATCAGATCGAGCCGCTCGATGCGGGCGATCATCTGGCCTTCCTTGACGAGATCGCCCACACTGACGGCGATATCGGTGACGCGCCCACCACCGGCCGTCGTGATTTCGCTAACGCCGCCAGGTCGCATCAAAATGCAGGCACCATCGACCTTGGTCGGCACGCTGCCGAAGATACCCCAGCCGATCGCGATCACGAGTAATCCCGATATGGCCGACAAGGCAATCCAGGCGCGCGGCGAAATGACGCGCATCAGGGTATCGAGTTGCTCGGGCGACGATAGGCGCTCGAGCGATACTTTGCGAAAAATCTGACTACTATCTAGCATGGCTTTGCCTTTGCATCACATAGTAAGGTCACGGAAACCGCAGGGTTTCAAATTAAGGAATACTCAATAGCCTCTCAATATTGATGAGCTGCCCTTGCCCGTCGCCCGCAAACAGGGACATGGTCTGATGCTTGAGCTGGGCTTGCGCGTTGAGTAAATTGAACAGGCTGGAAATGCGGTTCTGGCGCGCGCTGAGCAGGTGATCATTGGCCGACAAGACGTTGAGCATGGTGGAACTGCCCAGCCGGTACTTCAGCAGTTCGTTCTTTGCCACGACCTGATACAAGTCGGCCACTTCCTGCGATTCCTGCAACTGTCTGGACAGGCTGACGACGTTGGCCAATGCGGCTTCCACAGAAAAGGAAATGCTGCGCTCGAGCTCGCCGATCTGGATGGTCGCCGATTCATAAGACGCGATTTGCTGCTTGTAGCGGCCCTGGGCTACGTTATTTTTTACCGGCCATTGATACGAAATGGTGGCGCCGATATTCGGTTTTGCGCGATTGCGCGTCAAGCCATCGTAGGCGGAGCCACCTTCCGACAATCCCGCGTAGCCCGCATTCAAGACCAGGTCGATCTGCGGCTTGAGCGCATCACGGGTTTGCTCCGTCATGATCTTGGCGGACTTTTGATGCAAGCGCGCCGCCAGCAAATCCGGGCGGGCCTGCATGGCCGTATCGATCAGGCGCGCAAGTTCGCTTTTGAGGCGGCTGGCATCGTTCAAGGCGGCGATGAACTCGGGCTCCACCGCCATCGAGGCCAGTTGGCTTTGCCCCATGCCGAGCAACATACCCAGCCGCTGCTTGGCTTCGAGCAGTGACTGTTCTGCAGCGATGCGATTGGCCGTCTTTTCCAGCAGATTGGCGCGCAACAGATGGATATCGGCGGCAGCCATTTCGTCGGCAGCGACCAGTTTGCGAT
Source organism: Pseudomonadota bacterium (assembly GCA_040388555.1). Classification (GTDB taxonomy): domain Bacteria; phylum Pseudomonadota; class Gammaproteobacteria; order Burkholderiales; family Burkholderiaceae_D; genus Telluria_A. The sequence continues at coordinate 304,774 of JAZKBP010000005.1, read as the reverse complement.
TTTCTTCAAGCATCTGGCGTATGCCCGCTTCCGACGCGCGCGCAATCTGCAGATTTTTTTCATTGGCCTGTACGGTCCAATAGGACGACAAGGTATTGAGTACGCCCTGTGAAATGGTGAAACGCAGCGTTTTTTGCGCTGCCTCGAGTTCGTGGCCGGCCGCGACTTCGCCCGATGCCGCGATATCACCCCGCCCTTTCGCCAGCGGGACACGAATGCTGAAATTGACGGTGCCGGCGTTTTGCGGGGCTTGACGCTGCAAATCGGTAACCGTGCCGTAATTGGTCGTCACGCCGATATTCGAGGACACCACCATGCCATTTCGCAGAGGCACGTCCGCTTCCGTGAGATAGGTATTCGTATTGCTTTTGATCTGAGTCAGGTTTGGTGCAACAGTGGCATATTGCGTCGCGTCGTATTGGCTGACCGGACTGTTGTCGACGTTACGTCCGCCTTTCAGGCTGATCACCGTATCGAATTGGCCGCTTGCTTGCTGGAGCACGGCGGCGCTGCTGTCGACCTGCTTTTCCTGCAATTGAATGTCCGCGTTGTTACGCAGGTTTAAGCGAATGGCATCGAGAAGGGTCAGCGATTCGGCGTAGCAGGGCGCGACATGGAAGCCTATAAAAAACAGGACAGCGGGCGCACCGCGAACGAATGATGTTCTGGCAAACGGCGCAATGCCGATGCCGCCTTGTTGATGATATTGGCGCATTCTGATTATTGTTCAACTTGTGAAAAACAATCCCAAACCGTCGCCCCATTGGTATGAGGAACGGCTACCCGATTTCATGTTGTCAGAGTAGGCAAATCCAAGCTATGTGCGCGTGCTGCGATCGTATGCCCTACCCTGCCAGGCACGATTCCATCCAGGTTTAGTGCAATGCGATCACGCTGATGGTTCCGGATGTGTAATTCGAAACGTAGGCGAATTTGCCGTCAGAGGAAATTGCAATATTTGCCGGGGACTGTCCGACGACAATCGTCGGCGCAATGACCGTATTGGTCGCCGTGTCGATGACATTGACCGTGCCCTGGCCCGCAGTCAGATTTGTGTAGTTCGAACCGGCATACAAGGTGTTGTAGTTCGACACATAGGCATATTTGCCGTCAGGTGTAATGGCGATGCCTGAGGGCTGAACGCCGAGATTGATGGTCGCCGAAATGACGCTGCGGTCCAGGTCGACGACACTGACCGTGGTGCCGATCGGTGAGAAATTATTGCTGCCAAAATTAGTGACATAGGCGAACTTGCCGTTCGGTGTCAGTGCGATGGCAAAGGGGCCGGAAAAACCGGTAATCGCCGAGCCGACCACCTGATTCGTCTTGGTGTTGATCTTGGTAATGGACCCTGTACCGGGATTGCCATCCGTGTAATTGATCGTGTAAACAAAGTCACCCGCAGGGGACATCACCACGGCGGCGGGCGCCAGGCCGACCTGGATAGGGGCGCCGACGATGGTATCGGTCGCGATATCGTACACATTGACGGTCTTGCCATTGCCGCTTTGTACGCCACCGGGTCCGCCGTAATTATTCACGTAAGCGGTCTTGCCATCGGGCGCAATCGCGAAGCCAGAAGGGCCGTCAAAGCCGCCGACAGTCTTTGCTACGGTATTGGTCGCAATATCGATAATGCTGATGGTGGACGCGTTGCTGTTCGTGACATAGGCTTTGGTGCCGGCGCTGTTGATCGCCACCGTATAGGGTTCATGAAAGCAGTCACACCGGATCGTCGTTTCCAGTGTGCCCTTGCTCAGGTTGATGACGCTGACGGTATTGGCGCCGGAGATGCCGTAATTATTGTTATTGGCGACATAGGCGAATCGATTATCCGGTGTAATCGCAAGACCCGCAGGGTTGACACCTGCGTTCATTGTCGCCACTACCGTATTCGTGACGACTGGTGGAACCGTAACATTATTGATGACAGTGCGATCCTCGCCGCCGCCACAGCCAAAGAGGAGACCGGACACGACGAAAGCGAAAGTAACTCTTGCTTGATATACAAAATTTGTCTTCATGACGCCCCCGTAAACACCATGATTTTTGTAATTCTATTTTTTAAGTCTAGCACCGATAATTACAAAATTGCCAGCGGTCATCTAATTTTTTTTACGCTAGCTACAAGGCGCTGTTCACGGCAGGCCCTTGTCGAACTGGCTTGCCTCGCGCATCGTAGCTTGACAAGGGGCTGCAGTATGACGATGTCATCTTCGTCGAGTACCGCCCTCTGATCGACCGAGCTTGGCGCGTCGGTCACAGCCACGATGGAGAGGCTGAGCTTGACCTCGCTCGACGCCAGATGACCGTCGCTCAGCTAGAGCGCAACGTGTCAGTGCCGAAGAAGTCGGACGCAGGCGTGTAGCGCCATGTGCCGTCGGCCAACCGCGTCAGTCCCGCATCTTATTTAGATGGACATTGAGGTGGCAAGGGGCCCTCGTATTTTCCAAATACCGAAGGTTTCGGCGCTCCCTTGCCAAATACCATCTCATCACCGTCTACTGTCACTGGGATAGCTTGATCAGCGCGTTTACCAGCCTGCTGTACTATAAGATGCAACACACCATCGCCAGAAATACTCCATTCTCCACTCACGGCAACCAGATTCTTAGCCTTATATGCGGCTGCCTCTGGCCCACATTTTGGATACATGAGGAAATGATGGTCAACGTTGAAGACCATGACGTTTCCAACATACATTTGCTGCTGAATTGGCGACATGCTTCTGACTTTCTGTACCAACCCCTCCTGCCATGCCCCAGCAAGTTGAGCCTCCATTCCATCTGCGGTTCCGGCATGGCTCAGGCCCCCACACACTGACACTCCCGCCAACAACAAGCTTGCTGCAACTTTCAATTTTAACCTTCTCATATCTTCTTCCCGTCAGAATATTGCATCATCGACCGTCTCGTCTTGGTCGCTTGCCGTCGGTCGAATGGTTTAGTGGCGACTGGACTAGGAACTTAAGCTGCGCAAGCGCATAGACTAGAGCGCCAATCAGACTTACTTCCAAAAAAGCGACGCAAACATAGCGGCCCGCCTTGATAAGCTATCAGAACCATCATGCTGATTCGGCGACACTTCTTCAGTTCGATTAAATACCTCGGACCGTGCGCCAACCCCGACCATGCGGGTTAGCTATGTTACTGGCTTTGCGTTCGATTCGATTTTGTGTCAAGAGTCCCTGGGTTGGAATCCGCAGGAATAAAAGTAGCGGTAAAAATCAATGGACGAGAAAAAGGCCAGCACAAGGCTGGCCTAAGTCTTTGATTCTATTGGTCGGGGCGAGAAGATTCGAACTTCCGACCCCTTGCACCCCATGCAAGTACGCTACCAGGCTGCGCTACGCCCCGACGCGATGCGGATTATAGCAGACGCTCCCACGGTTTTGGCAGTCCTTTTCGCGCGCTCCTGGCCGAAAGCCTCACTCGCCTTGTGCCAGCTCAAGCCGACGCTCCCTCCTCGGTCGACGCCTCCAGTGCCGCGATCAAGCGCTCAAGCTCCACCGGCTTGACCAGATGCACGTCAAAACCGGCCGCGAGCGCCCGGCGCTGATCCTCCTCCTGCCCGTAGCCGGTCAAGGCGATCAAGCGCATGTCGCCGGTGCGCGCGTGCGCACGCAGGCGGCGCGCCACCTCGTAACCGTCAATGCCCGGCAAACCAATATCGATCAAGGCAATATCGGGCGCTTCCTGCGCCGCCAGCCGCAAACCCTCCTTGCCCTCCGCGGCCGCGATCACGCGGTAATCCTGCGAAGCGAGCATCATCGCCATGGTGTCGCGCCCGTCGTCATTGTCTTCAATCAGCAGCACGCATTGGCGCGTCGCGCGCACCCGCGCCGGCGCGGCCGGCTCCAGCACCGGGTTCTCCAGCGCCGGCAAGCGCAACTCGAAGCGGCTGCCCTTGCCCACGCCCTCGCTGTGCACGCTCACGCTGCCGCCATGCATGTGCGCCAACTGCCGCACCAGCGCCAGCCCCACGCCCAATCCGCCCAGGGGCCGGTCCAGCGCGGGCGTTCCCTGCACGAATAAGTCAAACACATAGGGCATCAACTCGGGAGCGATGCCCACGCCCGTATCGCTCACGCTCAGGCTCAGCTGTGTGCCGTCCACCCGCAGCGCCACCGCAATCGCCCCGCCAGGGGGCGTGTACTTGAGCGCATTGTCGAGCAAATTGGAAAGAATCTGCTCGAGCCGGGTCGCGTCCGCCATCACCCAGGCCGCTTCGCAGCTCACGCTCACGGCATGCTGCGCCAGCCTGCCCGTCTCGCGCAAGGTCGCCAACGTGGCGCTGAGCAAGTGATCAAGGCGCAAGGGCTGCCGCTCCAGCAATATCTTCCCCGAATGCACACGGCCGACGTCGAGCAAGTCGTCCACGATGCGGCTCAGGTGGCGGCTTTGGCGCGCGATGATGGCGTGCGCGCGCTGCGCCACCTCGGCCGGCACGTCTTGCATTCCCGCCACATTGGCGGCGTTGACGATGGCCGACAAGGGATTGCGCAATTCATGGCCCAGCATGGCGAGGAAGACATCCTTTTCCCGGTTTTGCCGCTCCGCCAGCGTGCGCGCCGCATGCTCGAGCGCAAACAGCTGCTCGCGCTCGGTCTCGGCCAATTGGCGCGACTGCTTTTCTGCGCTGATGACGGTGGCCGCCGCCGTGATGGCCACGTGCACCTCGTCGACTTCCCGCACGCCCGAGCCGGCGGCGGGGGGCAGCGCCTCGCCCCGCGCCAAGGCCGTGGCCGCGCGCGCCGCCTCCCCCACCGAACGCGACAGGCGACGCGCGCACACCAGCGCCGCAACCGCCGCGCACGCCAGCGCGGCAAGCAAACCGAACAGCGATACCGTCAGCGCAGCACGCGCCGCCGCCTCGATTTGCGCTTCCGGCACGCCCAGCGCCACGGTCCAGCCGGCCAATTCGGAGCGCTCGAGCACCGTGTACAGCTTGACCTGCTTGTCGCTGGCGTTGTGGATCACACCCGCCGTCTTGTTGCGGATCGCCTCGCGCAGATCCGCGCGCGGCTCGGCGCCCTCGTCCACACCGGCCTTGCGCGCAATCGCGATGCCATTGCGGTCGAACACGCCGGCCAGCCAGCCCGGCGCCGTTTTAATCTGCCCCAACACTTGCTGAAATTGTTCGACGCGGATGCCTTGCGCAAGCACGTAGCGTTGGCCAAAGGGCGTGCTGATGGGCAGGTCTACGACGACCAGCAAGCCCTGCGCGGGTGTTCCGCGAATCACGTTCGATACTTGCGCGCGTCCGGCGAGCAAAGCCTTATTCACGCGCTCGGCCGCGCCCTCCTCCCACATTGGCGCGCCGAATGGCAGCGCCGTGTTCATCAACTGCTGGCCATTCTCGTCGAGCAAGGCCGTCCAGCGCACGCCCTCCTTGTCGGCGTGGCGCGCCTGTTGGTAAAAAGTGGCGATATCGCCGCTCGCCAGATCCGGCGAGGTGGCCAACACCCGCATCGCCGCCTGCGCGTTGGAAAGCTCGCGCTCGATGCTGACCAAGGCGGTGCGGGCGGTTTCACGCACGCCCTTGAGCGCGGTATCACGCTGTGCGTCGAGCAGCAAGCTGAACGCGACGGTCGACAAAACGATGACGGGAATGAATATCCCCGCCACCATCAAGCCGAGGTAGGCGCGGATGTTCATGGCGGGGACAGCTTACGGCTGTTCATGCGATGGCAAGCCCTTACACGTCAACTATTGCAGTGCGTGCCATCTTAATTTAATTCATGCAAACGGGGCGTACGCTAGGGTTTCCCGCGCGTGAGCGCCCAGGCGATGTCGCCGCGCTTGCCGCGGCGCACATTTTATTTCCAGTCGCCCCGCAGCGCCAGCACTTGCTCCTGCAGGTATTCGGGCGTGGCCATCTGCGGTTCCACCGGCACGCCCACCGCCAGCGACAAGCGCGAACGCAGGCCGCGCGTGAAGGTGCGCTCAAACAAATTGCCAGGATCGCGCGTGAGCAAGCTGCCCCACAAGCCGCGCAGCGCCATCGGAATGACGGGCACCTGGCTGCGCGCGATGATCTTGGCGATGCCACCGCGAAACTCGTTCATCTCGCCTGTGCGGGTCAAGCGTCCTTCCGGGAAAATGCACACCAGGTCGCCTTCATGCAAGGCTTGCGCGATATCGACGTAAGCTTTTTCCATCAGCCACGGGTCTTCCTTGGCCGGCGCGATTGGAATGGCCTTGGCGGTGCGGAAGATCCAGCCCAATAGCGGCATCTTGAAGATATTGTGATCCATCACAAAACGGATCGGACGCGGGCTGGCCGCCCCGATCACGATGGCGTCCACATAGCTCACGTGGTTGCACACCAGCACCGCCGGTCCTTCGTCGGGAATGCGGTCGGTGTCGACGCACTTCACGCGATGCAAGGTGTGGATCAGCATCCACGCCAGGAAGCGCATCAGGAATTCCGGCACCAGCGAGAAGATGTACAGCGACACCACCGCGTTCATCAAGGCCGTGGCCAGGAACATTTGCGGAATCGTGAAGCCGTAATGGAGCAAGAGCATCGCCACGCCGGCCGACGCCACCATGAACAGCGCGTTCATGATATTCATGCCGGCGATGGTGCGTGAGATATGCTTGGGGTCGCATCGCGTCTGGATCAGCGCGAACAAGGGCACGATGAAAAATCCGCCAAACATGCCCAAGAGCGCGATATCGGCCAGGATGCGCACGATGCCCGCCAGCTGCAGGATCTGCCCGATGTCCACCGCCGCGCTATTCGTGTAGCCCAGGCTGGCAAAATACAAGTCCGCCCCGAACACGGTCAAGCCGATCGAACCGAAAGGCACGAGGCCGATTTCCACCTTGTGCCCGGACAAGCGTTCGCACAGCAGCGAGCCTGTGCCGATGCCGACAGAAAACACCGTCAACAAGAGCACGAACACGCTGTGGTCGCCATGCAGATAGTCTTTGGCGTAGACGGGAAATTGCGACAGGATCATCGCGCCATAAAACCAAAACCAGGAATTGCCCAGCAGCGAAAGGAAGACCGTGCGGTTTTGCGCGGAGAATTTGATATTGCGCACCGACTCGGTGAAGGGATTCCAGTTCACCTTCAATTCCGGTTCCGGCGCCGGCGAGACGGGAATGCGCAAGCTGGCCACCAGGCCGATCACCGCCACCGCCAGCGTGCCGCCGGCAACCAGGTAAATACCGTTAGGCCGCGACACCAGCATGGCGCCCAGGATTTCGCCAAGCAAGATGCCAACGAAGGTACCCATTTCGATCACGCCATTGCCACCGACGAGTTCCTCCGGCTTTAAGTTCTGCGGCAAGTAGGCGTACTTGATGGGACCGAACAGGGTCGAATGCACGCCCATGCCCACCAGCGCCGTCACCAGCAGCCACAGGGTTTGGGTGAGCCAGCCGGCGCCCGCGACGAGCATGATGGCAATTTCCAGCACCTTGACCATGCGCGCCATGCCCGCTTTTTCAAATTTATCCGCCAACTGGCCGGCGGTGGCGGAAAACACCACATACGGCAAGATGAACAGGGCCGGCAACAGCACGTTCAAGTTGGCCGCGCTCATGGTGCTCCAATGGGCCGCGTCGTAGGTCAGCATCACCAGCAAGGCCGTCTTGAACAGGTTGTCATTGAAGGCCCCGAAAAACTGGGTCCAGAAAAACGGCCCGAAACGGCGCTGCTTCAACAGGGAGAACTGACTCGATTGGCTCATGGGCGTTGCTCGCTAGATGGTGAGATGACTAACAGATTGCTAACATACAGAATGGCGCATCGATAAACAAGCTCATTCGGCCGGCGCGCGCAGCAAGGCCTGGAAGGCTTGCGGCACCCACGGGCGCGCCGCCACCATGAAACTGATGGCGTGCTTTTGCTCGAAAGGCAGCTTCGCTTCGTGCTGGTGTTGCTGGGAAAATTCGACCGCCACTTGCTTGAGGCGCTCAAGCAAGGCCGTGCACGACTGGCGCGAGAGCATCACATTGACCAGGCGCATCACCTCATGCTCGCCATCGAAGCGCGAATTGAGGTAATCCCCAAACGCTTGCTCGCGGAAATAGGTTTGGATGGGGCCGTTCGCGATCCAACTGAAGGTGCGCGCGATCAAGAGCTTGACCCGGTTGTTGGGCAGCAGCTCGAGAAAGCCGAGCTTGTCCAGGCGCAGCAGGCAGCGCGTCACTTCCGCCTCGCTCAGGCAATACAGGCGCACGATGTCGTCAAAGCCAATGTGGTTCATGGCCGACACCGCCACCACCAGCAGCTTGGGGTCGCCAATGATTTCCCGCTCTTGCGCCAGGCTCAGATGCGCGATCAGGGTGGGCGCCTCGCTGGCGACGGCGCTCAACTCGTCAAAGCCGATGCCGGTGGCGGTGAGGATCTCGTCAAGCCGCTGCAAGGTGAAATTTTTCTGCGAAAACATACGTTTGACGCTAGCCTCCGACATATTGATGCGACCGGCCAAGTCGCCGTAGGTGATGGCATGCGCCTTGAGCAGGCGCTTCAATGCATCGACAAGTGTAGTGGCATGCGGCATGAAATGCTCTCCGGGACTCGACAGTGTCGAATCTTAATACTTTTCAGGGAGCAGGGAGCGACTGTTTTTGCTGGCGCTACGCATACGGCGATCCGGCGGCGGCGCGCAGTGTGCGCCTGCCCTGGTCGCGGCGCCGGGCTGTGCCTAGTTGGCGGAGGCCGGCTTGCCGATGGTCTTGTGGATCAGGGCGAGAAACTCCGGGTCGACGGTACCCATCTTGGTCGATCGCCCGGCGATGCGCCCGTCCTGGTCCAGCAGCACCAGCACTGTCGTATGGTTGAACTCGCCATTGCCCAGCAGACGATATTGAATGCCCAGCGTGGCGGCGATCTTGCGCACGCTGGCCGCGTCGCTGCGCGCCAGCGTCCAGTGCGCCACGTCGAGCTCGCGCTGCTTGGCCACCGTGCGCAGCGCCTTGACGTCATCGCGCGCCGGATCGAAGGTGATGAGCAGCATCGATAGCTGCGCGCGTTCGTCGGCGCTCAATTGCTGCTCCGTCATGCGCATGGTATCAATCAACATCGGGCAGACGAACTGGCAAGAGTTGTAGAACATGCTCACCAGCACGGCGTGCCCGCGCCGCGAAGCGAGGCCAAAGGCGTGGCCGTCCTGATCGGTCAAGGCACTTTTGAGCTGATACAGCGAATCGCCCGGCAATGGCGTCGCAGCGGGCGTCGCGGCAAGCACCACGGCGGGCTGGGCCGCCGCGCTCGCAGCCGCTGCGGCAGGCGCGGCGGCGGCAGCGCCAAGCCCCGCCCCCGCCCCCGCGACTGCCAGAGCCGCAGCCATTGCCACTGCCCTTGCCACCTTCCGCGCGAGGCCAGTGACAAACGTGTGCGCCCTCGCTGCTACTGGACGCCGCCTCGTCGGCAACGGGCCCTTGCACATGCGCACATCGGCGAGACTGTTCATTTCTGCTCCAAGGTCGAAGGCCGGGCACAGCGAAAGCCCAGCGTGCTGGTGGTGTCGCGCCCGCCCAGCGCGGACAGCAAGGCGATGCGCATCAAGATGGCAAAATTGTCGCGGTCTTGCAGGCTGATGGCGCCGGCGCCGCAATACTGGAGCTTCTCCGGGTCGCCCTGGTTGCGGCTGTCCGCGCTCACCAGCAAGGCGTTGAAGTCGTCGACCCATTCCCAGATCAAGCCATGCATGTCGCGCACGCCATACACATTGGGAGCTCCCCCCACGGCGGGACGCGACACCCCGGCCGGGCGCGAATACCAGGCCAGGATGGCGGCGCGCCACGCCGGGTCCTTGCGCGCATCCAAGCGCTTGGCGTCGGACGCTGCTACATATTCCCATTCGTACCAGGTCGGCAAGCGCGCTCCTTCGCTTTCGCAATACGCTTGCGCTGCGAACCAGCTGACGTTGGTGACGGCTTGCTGCGCCGTGTCCGCCGCATGCGCCTGCGCTTCAAAGTCTTGCAAATAGCTGGAGTCGGCGAACAAGGGCGCCACTTGCGCGCGCTGCCATTCCGGATGAGTCTCGATGAAAGCGGCGAACTGCGCCACCGTCACCGGTGTGGCGCGTAGCGCGAATGGCGCCACCGGCACCGCCACATTGGCCGCGCTGCCGCCCGAGAGCACGCTCATGAAGGAGCCACCGGGGATAGCCACGTACGCAGGAGCCGATGGCGGCGCGAATGATGCCGCCGGCACCGCTGGCGTGGCCGGCGTGGCTGGCGTGGCTGGCGTGGCCGGCGTGGCCGGCGTGCCCGGTGTGCCCGGTGTGCCCGGTGTGCCCGGTGTGCCCGGTGTGCCCGGCGTGCCCGGCGTGCCCGGCGTGGCCGGCGTGGCCGGCGTAGACGCCGTAGCCGGCGCGGACGGCGCCGCCTGCGCGCGCGCGCCCAGGCTCACTACCACCAAGCACAGCGCCACCAGCGGCCCGCGCCATGCGCTAAGCTTAGCCCGCGCCACCGCCTAGTGACCGCCGCCAGGCGCCGCCGCCGGCATCGCCCGCACCGCCTTCACGTCGCCCACATGGATCTGCCCACCCTTGTTGTCCCAGCTATTGAGCACGTAGGTCACGATATTGGCCACCTCATCATCGTTCAGCTGGTTCATCGGCGGCATCACCGACTCATACGGCTGCCCGTTGACCGTCACCTTCCCCGACAAGCCATGCAGCACGATGCCCAGCGCGCGCTTCGGATCGGCATTCAGGAAGTCGGACTTGGCCAGCGGCGGGAACACCCCCGGCAAGCCGGCGCCATTGGCCTGGTGGCAAACGGAACAGGTGCCGTTAAAGAGCGACTTGCCGGCGTTGATCTGGTCTTGCAAGGTCAAGGTACCGCTGGCCGCCGCCGCCGTCGCCGTCGACACCGACGTCATATTCGGCGCGGCCCGGTCGCCCAGATATACCGAGTCGACTTCCTTGCCCGAATAGATCAGCTTGTTTTCTGGCCCTTCCACCTTCATGATCGCCAGCGCCCCCTTGTTGAAGGCGCGGAAGATCGAATGGTCAACCAGCACATAGCTGCCCGGCACCTTGGTCTTGTATTCGACCACGGCGGCGCCGCCGGCGGGAATCAAGGTCGTCTGCACATTGTTCTGGACATTGCTGCCGCCCTCGAAACGCACCTTGTCGAAAATGGCCCCAATCACATGGAAGCTCGACACCAGGTTCGGGCCGCCATTGCCGACGAACAGGCGCACTGTTTCATTGGTCTTGGCCTTGAGCGCCTTCTCGCCCGTCAACGCGCCCTCGGCGCCGTTGAACAGCACATAGGTCGGCTTCTCGTCGATGGCCTTTTCCATATCAAAGGGCTGCTGCCCTTTTTCGCGGAATTTGCCCGTGGTGTAGAAGTCGCCCTGCATCACATAGTATTCGTGATCCACCGGCGGCAAGCCGCCGGGCGGCTCGACCAGGATCAAGCCATACATGCCATTCGCCACGTGCATACCGACAGGGGCGGTCGCACAATGATAGACATAGATGCCTTCGTTCAAGGCCTTGAAGCTGAACTGGGATTCATGGCCCGGCGCCGTGAAGCTCGACGCCGCGCCGCCGCCAGGGCCGGTCACCCCATGCAAATCGATATTGTGCGGCATCTTGTTAGCCGGATGGTTCTTCAAGTGAAACTCGACCGTGTCGCCCTGGCGCACCCGGATGAAGCTGCCCGGCACGGTGCCGCCGAAGGTCCAGAAGGTATAGCTGACCCCTTCCGAAATAGGCATGTCCTTTTCCACCACTTCCAGATTAACAATCACCTTGGCCGGATACTTTCGGTTAACTGGCGGCGGCACCATCGGCGGGCTGGTCAACACCGCCTGGATCGGCGCGCCTTGCGGCGGGCCCAGGTCACCCGGGTCCTTGGGGACGGGCTTGGCGCCGGCCAAGGCCGCGGCGGGGATGGCCAGCAGGGCCGCCGCGACGGCAGCGCCGAACAGGCCGAAAAAGGACGTGCGTAAGATTTTCATGACATCTCCCGGTGAGCTAGTGTGCGACACGAAACGATGTATCGAAGTGCGAAACGACGCGCAAGGCAAGGCGCGGCCCGCGCTCGCGGCTGCGTAAATCTTAGTATGAATTGACACCCATCAAACGCCTTTCTTCAAAAACCTTATCGAATGTGTCGAAATTGCCTCAGCGCATCACCACACGGTATCGGATAGCGCCACCTTCGCGCTCCTGCCAAGCTACCGTGGCGGATTCGCTTGGTCCGGCCAGCGCGCCGCGCAATACTGCGCGAGCCAGACCGGCACGCCAGAACAAAGGAAAGACCATGTCCACCCAGCCCCTCGCCTGCGCCGTCCTGCTGGCCGCCCTGTGTTGCGCCGCCCTGCCGGCCCAGTCGCGCGACTCCCAACTATCGAAAGCGTCGCAACTGATCGGCGAGGGCTCGACCATGGTGTTGAGTGGCTCGCTTGAAGCGCTGGCCGCGTCCGGCGCCCTGCTCGTGCGCAGCGTGGAGGCGTCGGGCGAAGCGAGCGTGATCGTCATCGCCGGCGCTTCCGAGGCCGGCAGCGCCACCATCCGCCTGAGCGGACGGGCCGCGCGCGACGCTTCCCTCGCGGCCGGCACCGTCATTAACGTCAGCGCCATCGCCAGCGGCTATATGCTGATCGCCGCCGGCAAGGTGATCGCTTTCGTGCCCAACGAGGTCGGCAAGTCCCTGGTCCATCATTCGCGGGTCGAGCGTGATTAGCGCGGCCGCCTGGCTGGCCCGCCTCACTCTGTTTTGCCTGCTGGCCGGCGGCGCCGGCGGCGCGCGCGCCGGATCGAACTGCGAAGACAAGCCGATCGATCCGACCACCTTCGGCAAGGCGATGCTGATGGCCGCGCAGGCGCGCGCCGCGCTCGACGACTCGGGCGCGCAAGTGGCCTTGATCGCGCGCGTCGGGCAGGACTTGTCGAAATACGGCCTGCGCTATTCGCACATGGCCTACGCCTGGCGCGACCACCCGCGCGGGCGCTGGCTGGTGGTGCATGAACTGAACGAATGCGGCAGCGCCGAGTCGGCGCTCTACAACGAAGGCTTGGCCAATTTCTTCCTCGACGATATGTTCGCCTTCGATTGCCTGATCCTCGTGCCAAGCGCCCCCATGCAGGCGCGCCTGGCCGCCATGCTCGCCTCGCGCGCGCCGCTCGCCCTGCACCAGAAGCGCTACAACATGCTGGCCTACCCGTTCGCCACCGAGTACCAGAATTCGAACCAGTGGCTGCTCGAAACCTATGCCGTCGCCAGCGCCGCTAGCGCCGACACCGCACGCGTGCGCGATCGCGGCGCAGCCCAGGCCTGGCTGGCGCGCGCCGGCTACCGTCCGATCACGCTCGCCATTCCGGCCATGACGCGCCTGGGCGCGCGCCTGTTCCGTGCGAATATCGCTTTCGACGACCAACCGTTCGCGCGCCGCATGGCCGGCCAGATCGACACCGTGACGGTCGAATCAATCGTGCGCTTCGTGCAGGCGCGCGAGGAAGGCGCGCGCAGCATGACGATCTCGCTCGAATAAGCAGACACAAGCCAAGCAAACGCAAGCAAGATCAATTCGCAAGCCAAGACCAAGAGGGCGTGACGCGCAGCACCCACCCCGCCGTATAATCGAGCCAGGCTCAAACCAGCCGATCGACCAAGGGGGAGCGATGGAAGGCAAGCGAATGCCCTCGACCCGGCGCGCGGTACGCCAGGGCGCGGCGGCGATGCGGCTCATGCTGGCGCGGGGAACGGCCACCCGGCCCCGCCCCGGCTGCGACTAGGCCGGACCATGGCTACGCCCTCGCCCGTGCCGGCCAGCGTTGGCTTTTACGTCAAGACGGGGCGCGCCATCGCCATCGTCCTGGCCGGGCCGCTGGCGGCGCCGCGCGTGGTACTGCGGCGCGAACTGGCGCTGTGCAGTCCGGACATGGCACACATGACCCTGCCCTACCACGCGGTGATGCACCTGCCCTGGCCGCAGGCGCTGGCGGCGGCCCAAGCGGCCGAACGCGCCGTCGAAGGCATCACGCAAGAAGCTGTGGCCGACCTGGCCGCGCAAGCCGGCGCGGCCGGCTACGCCATCGACGCGGCCGGCATCGCCGGCAGCATGGGCCAGGATCCGGCCAGGATCGGCAACCCGCACATCCGCGCCCATGCGGCCGAAGGCCAATTGTTCCAGCGCGCTGTGGAAGCGGCGGCGCGGCGCCACTGCGGGCGCTGCTTGGCACTGGCACCGGCGCAATGGCTAGCCGCAGCCGCCGCCCTGCTCGGACAAAGCGCGCCGGCGCTCGATGCGCGCGTGCGCGCGCTCGGCCGCGGCACCGTCCGGCCATGGCGCATCGAGGAACGCGGCGCCACGCTGGCCGCCTGGGGCGCGCTCGCCCTGCCACCGGCCTAGCCTGGCGGCGGCCGCAAGAATTTTTCTACCAAAGCCACGCCTGCTTATATACTTCGCGCTAGCAGCGCCATTTCTACAGTATCGCAAGCAAAGGGGGAACCATGTCGGAACACGCAGGCAAAGGGCGCGAAGGCTTCGCGCTGCACCGGATTGAGAACTTCAGCGACGCCGTGTTCGCGTTCGCCGTCACGCTGCTGGTGGTCTCGCTCGAAGTGCCCAAGTCGGCCCACGAACTGTTCGAGACCATGCATGGCGTGATCGCCTTCGGTGTGTGCTTCGCCCTGCTGGTGCTGGTGTGGGTCGAGCACGCGCGCTTTTTCCGCCACTACCCGCTCACCGACGCGCGCACCGTCACCTTGAACATGGTGCTGCTATTTACGGTGCTGGTGTACGTGTACCCGATGAAGTTCCTGTTCACGATGCTGTTCGACCAATGGATCTGGTCAGCGCCGCGCGCCTTGCAATCGGTGGCGGAAGTGCGCACCTTGATGATCATCTACGGCCTGGGCATCGCGGCCGTCAACACCGTGTTCCTGCTGATGCACTTGCACGCGCGGCGCCAGCGCGCCGCCCTGCGCCTTGACGAGCGCGCCCTGGTCTTGCTGACGGCCTCGATGCTGCGCAACCTCGTGACCGGCGGCGTGGCACTGGTGTCGATCATGATTGTCTGCTTCACCAGCGACACCGGAGCCGTCAGCGGCCCGATCTACATGGCCATCGGCCCGCTCAATTACGCCTGCATTCCGCTGGCCGAACGGCTGCACCGCGCGTGAGGCGGGCTCAATGCCCGTGCACGTTCAAGGCCTTGTTGAGGAACGCTTCCCAGCGTCCGTTGGCAAAAGCGGCGCGCGCGGCGCTTTGATATCGCTCGACCAGCAGCGCCGGCGCCTCCGGTGAAAACGCGCCGTACAGCTGCGCGCCCGGCGTGGGCAGCATGAGCACCTTCAAGCGTATTCCGGTCTGCAGCGCGTAAAAGCGCGGCGTGAATTGATCGGAAAAATACGCGCCCTGGATGCGCCCGAAACGCAGCTTGTCCAGATTGGCTTTTTCCCAGTCTACCGAGGCGAGCAGGTCGAGCTTGATCGACGGGTCGCGCATGAATTCGGGCAGCGCGCCGGACTTGACCCAGCCGATCGACATGCCGGCCAGGTCGGCCGGGGTATTGATCGCATTGACCGGGTAATCGGGCAGCACCACCACGCAAGGCTCGAAGCGCACGTAAGCATCGCCGGCGAAGACAATGCGCGAAGCCTCGCGCGCCGGCGTGCGCGCCAGGATAGGCGTGAAGCTCACCGAGCCCTGGATCAGGTTTTGCTCGAGGCGCGCCACCGTGGTGGGCATGGTCCAATTGAAGCGCACGCCCATGCGCGGCGCCACTTCCTTGTCGAAAAACTCGATCAACAAGCCGTGCGGGCCGGTGGCGTCGCCGATGACGAAGGGGGCGACCGAAAAGATGCCGACATTGATGGACTCGGGCAGCGCCTTGTCCGCGCCGGCCGCCTGCGCCGGGCGCGCGCCAGCCAGGGCCAGCACCAGCGCCGCCGCCATCGAGCCATACCGTATCGCGTTCAAACCGACGCCCATATTCCCCTGTCACGGATTGCCCGCGGCGGCGCCGGCATTACGCTCAGCAGCCCCTGGCAGGCGCCCTTAGCATACCACCCTCAGGGCGCGCCAGCCAGCCGATCAGCGCAGCGTCATGCCGAAGCGTTCGGTGCGCGGCGACCAGTTGCCCTCGATGTCGGCCGACACCAGCACGCGCACGGCACGCCCGATCAGCAAATCGCGCGGCACGAAGCCGATGTAGCGCGAATCGGCGCTATTGTCGCGGTTATCGCCAAGCATCATGAAGTGGTCCTTGGGCACCGTGGTGGGCGCGAAATCGCGGCGCGCCTCGAGCATCGGCAGCACCTGGATGCGGTGGCGCTCGGCGCCCAGGGTCTCGTTGAAGCGCTGCGCCAGCAAATTGCCGCTATGGGCGGTCGGCTCGACCACGCTGTCGAGCGTGTCGTAATGGGCTTCGCGTCCGTTGATGACCAACTGTTCGTTACGCATCTCGACCACGTCGCCCGGCAGCGCGATCACACGCTTGATCAGGCGCGTGCCGTCGGTGGGCGAAAAAAAGGTGACGACATCGCCGCGCTGCGGCTCGCCTAGGCGCGAGAGCACGATGTTGGTGAGCGGCACCTTCAAGTTGAAGGCCAGGCGGTTGACGAACACCACGTCGCCTTCAAGCAGGTTGGGATGCATGGAGCCAGAGGGAATCGGGTTCCAGTCGGCCACGGCGGTGCGGAAGATCCCGAACAGGAACAGGAAGGCCAGGAAGCCCTTGTTATTACGAATCCAATGTTTCATTGCGCATCCTTTGGGTGGTGAATGTGGCGAGCGTCGAGATCATCATGGGGGGCGACGCTTAAGCGCGCCTTAATCACCTACGCTGCGATCGCACTCCACGATCTTATCAGACGCGTCGCGTGCTCTACTGTCCAAATGCTCAACGTCGGACTTCACGAGTGGAATTTTGGTGGGGCGTGCGCCGGCATGAATCCAGCCTCAATCGAATGACGCCCATATCGGACGCTTCGCTCGAACGACACTTACAATGTTTTGGCAATGAACGCCCCAAAATGGCTCGTGTTTTCAATGCCCCTGCACGGCGGCATTCGCGGGCTCAAAGCCGGCGGCTCCTACTGGAAACAACTGTTCACCATCAAGAACCCAGTGACCATCCGTGACATATGTTCCACCAGGCACTCTGACCAGCCGCGCCATATCCAATGGCGGATCAACATCTTGAATGCGGTGCCACTGATAGTACTTCGCTTTGCCATCGCTTAGATAATCGCCGCCCAAGAATGCCCGCAATTTTGAAAAATTCACAGGGCCGCGAAGCACGATGAGTTCTAAGGTTTGCCAACGATGGGGCCATGACAAATGTGGAAAGCATGCTGCGCCGATCATGCAATTATCCCCAAAATCGTCGACGTTCTTTTCCCTCATGAAATATACGCGCTTGTCTATCTCAACAATTTTGGCGTTCCCCATAGTACGAACAGCATCAAAATGCTTTGGACATCCAGAAAACGGGGCAGCCACCTGCTTGAGCTCAGGATCGAGCCAAGTTACCGTGCAAGTGACGATCGGAATATGTTCCAACGTCGGTCGTCCGACATTGAGCAGCATTAGCACCGCGACTGGTATCGCGACGACAGCGCCAATCGACCACATAAAAAACTTAACGCCGGCGAGGAAGAATTTACTCATCATGAGCTCCTTAGATTCATTCACGGACGTCAGCAACAAATTGACCAGAATGGAGATATCGGCATGGCCGTCTTTGCGTGGAAAGTCAATTTAAAACGACGCATTTGCTGAAGATGCGCAGTTGATGCCGGCAAGCTCCGCTCATCCGCAGTCAATCCGATGCCATCGATCGTGAATGCCGAACATCTGCCGATTAGGAGTGTGTATCAGAAACTTTAGGGGGGCGATGCGGTTACCATATTGATGATTGTCAAGCCATGCGAATACGGAAACGACGCTGACGTGCGGTCGCGGTGGCAACTGCGAAAATAGGGCGCTAGCCGCGCATTTGCTGAAACACTTCGCGCGTGGTGCGCGCGTCCGGATAGTGTTTGTGCGCGTAGTAGCCAAAGGCGAGCATCAGCACCAGCGCGGCGAGGAAGATCAAGATGGTCTTGCGGAACGTCATCATGAGCCAGTCGGGGTCGCGCCCGATGCGCATCGCGCCCACCAGGCTGCCCGCCAGCAGCGCTTCGAAGGCGATATCGATCAATAATTCCGGGCCCAGCAGGCCAAAGAGCAGCGCGCCGCCCAGCACCAGCAAGCCGATCAGCAAAACCGGCAGGCAGCCTTCACCGGCCACGGCGCCCAGGCCCTCACCCACCGCGTCGCCAATACCCTCGCCCACCGCGCTGACACCTTCGCCCACCGCGTTGCCCAGCGCATCGACGCCGGCGCTCACGCCGCGCGCCGTGAGCGCGACCGCGTCGAGCGTGATGTCGGCGCCATCGACCAGGTCAAGGGGACTGAGCTCGCTGTCGCTACGCTCGTTCATGGCTCCCACCAGCGCCAGCCAGATCCGCATGCCCAACAGGAAGGCCAGATAGGCCGCGCACGCCGTCAGGGTGTAGCGCGCGGTGAGCGAATACAAGCCGGCCGCGAAAGCGAGTTTGGCGCTCACATAGCCCACGCCCACGGTCCAACCGAACAGCATCGAGGTGTGCAAGCGCAGCAGATAACGATCCTTGAGCTGGCCGGCCAGGATGGCGCGCGCCTGCTTGGCCGAACGCCAGCGCATCGGCAGGCGCAGCATCTAGGAACGTCCCTCGCTCATGCGCGCGGCCCGCTCAGCTCAAGTTCTCGAGCCGGATCTTGACCACGCTGCCCACCACCGCCGACAGCGCCGCCATCTTGGCGATCGCCGCGTCGATATTTTTTTCCTGGGTCTGATGCGTCAAGATGATGATGTCGGTGCGCGTTTCGCCCTCGGCCGGTTCCTTTTGCAGCACGGCGTCGATCGAGATGGCGCCGTCGGCCAGGATGCGCGTCAAGTCCGCCATCACGCCCAGCTGGTCCTTCACATACACACGCAGGTAGTAGCTGGTGGTGATTTCCGCCATCGGCAAGATGGCCACGTCGGTCATCTGGTTCGGCTGGAAGGCCAGGTGCGGCACGCGGTGCTCCGGGTCGGCCGTGGCCAGGCGCGTGATGTCGACCAGGTCGGCGATCACCGAGGACGCGGTCGGCTCGGCGCCCGCGCCCTTGCCAGAGTAAAGCGTGGCGCCGACTGCGTCGCCCTGCACCAGCACCGCGTTCATCGCCCCTTCCACGTTGGCGATCAAGCGCTTGGACGGGATCAGGGTCGGATGCACGCGCAGCTCGATGCCTTCGACGCCGTTGACCACGGCGCGCTTGGTGATGCCCAACAGCTTGATGCGGTAGCCGAGCTGCTCGGCATAGCGGATATCGGTGGCTTGCAGCTTGCTGATGCCTTCCACGTAGGCCTTGTCGAACTGGACCGGAATGCCGAAGGCGATCGCCGACATGATGGTGCATTTGTGGGCCGCGTCCACTCCTTCGATGTCGAAGGTCGGGTCGGCCTCGGCGTAACCCAATGCCTGCGCCTGCTTGAGCACGGTGTCGAAATCGAGGCCCTTGTCGCGCATCTCGGAGAGGATGAAATTGGTGGTGCCGTTGATGATGCCAGCCACGCCCTCGATGCGGTTGGCCGTCAAGCCTTCGCGCAGCGCCTTGATGATGGGGATGCCGCCGGCCACGGCCGCCTCGAAAGCGACCATCACGCCCTTGGCCTGGGCGGCGGCGAAGATCTCGTTGCCGTGCACGGCCAGCAAGGCCTTGTTGGCGGTGACGACATGCTTGCCGTTGGCGATGGCCTTGAGCACCAGCTCGCGCGCCGTGTCGTAGCCGCCGATCAGTTCGACGACGATGTCGATGTCGGGATGGTCGACCACCAGATAGGGGTCCGTCACCACCTCGATGGCGCCGGCGGTGATGGTGCGGGCGCGCTCGGCGTTGCGCACGGCGACCATCACGATCTCGATGCCGCGGCCGGCGCGGCGCCGGATCTCTTCCTGATTGCGGCGCAAAACGTTGAAGGTGCCGGCACCGACGGTGCCCAGGCCCAGAAGGCCAACTCGGATTGATTTCATGGTGTCAGATTGGGTTCGTGATGGAGGCGCGGGCGGCTTCAGCCGTGCCCGTGGCGCCGGCGGTAACCGTCGAGGAAGCGGGCGATGCGTCCGAACGCGTCGCTCAAGTCGTCCGAATTGGGCAGGAACACCACGCGGAAGTGATCCGGCGCGATCCAGTTGAAACCGGTGCCCTGCACGATCAGCACTTTTTCCTCGGCCAGCAGCTCGTAGGCGAATTGCTGGTCGTCCGCGATCGGGTAGATCTTCGGGTCCAGGCGCGGGAACATGTACAGCGCCGCTTTCGGCTTGACGCAGGTGACCCCGGGGATATCGGTGAGCAGCTTGTGGGCCAGGTCGCGTTGCTTGAGCAGGCGCCCGCCGGGGCCGACCAGGTCGGCGATGCTCTGGTAGCCGCCCAGCGCGGTCTGGATCGCGAACTGGCCCGGCGCGTTGGCGCACAAGCGCATCGAGGCGAGCATGTTCAAGCCTTCGATGTAATCCTTGGCGTGGCGCTTCTCGCCCGACACCACCATCCAGCCGGCGCGGTAGCCGCACGAGCGGTAGTTCTTGGACAAGCCGTTCATGGTGATGAACAGCACGTCGTCGGCCAAGGAGGCGAGCGAGATGTGCTCTTCGCCGTCGTACAGGGTCTTGTCGTAGATTTCGTCAGCGAAGATGATCAACTGGTGCTGGCGCGCCAGCTCCACGATCTCGAGCAACACTTCGCGCGGATACAGCGCGCCGGTCGGGTTGTTCGGGTTGATGACGACGATCGCCTTGGTGTTGGAGGTGATCTTGCGCCGCATATCGGCGATGTCGGGGTACCAGCCGGCCTGCTCGTCGCACACATAATGCACGGGATTGCCACCCGACAGGCTCACCGCCGCCGTCCACAGCGGATAGTCCGGCGCCGGCACCAGCACTTCGTCACCCGTGTTGAGCAGCGCGTTCATGCTCATGACGATCAGCTCGGAGGCGCCATTGCCCAGGTAAATGTCCTCGATGCCGACCCCGGCCACCTGCTTGCCCTGGGTGTAGTGCATCACCGCCTTGCGCGGGGCGAACATGCCTTTGGAGTCGGTGTAGCCGGCCGCGCCGTGCAGGTTGACGATCATGTCGTGCACGATCTCGTCGGGCGGATCGAAGCCGAACACGGCCAGATTGCCGATGTTGAGCTTGATGATCTTGTGCCCCTCGTCCTCCATCTGCTTGGATTTTTCCAGCACGGGGCCGCGGATGTCGTAGCAGACATCGGCCAGTTTGTTTGATTTTTGAATCGGACGCACTATGAATTCCCTGAACGTTGAACGCTTTGCTGCACTGCGAAAATACCCATTCTGCCGAAAGCGCCCGATTTAATCAACCGCAGAGCCCTTCTAACATCCGGCGCAGGCCGCAATACCTGCTCCAATGGTCCTGCTTGGCGCCACTATCGCGGAAATTCGCGCTTTTGGGCCGTTTATGGCATGCTAACGCCCTCACGCCCAAGCACGCCGCCCTATGAAGCTTCACCCCAGCACCACCCGCCAATTCCAGACCGTCACCGGCTATGACGAGCACGGCGTCGAAATCAACGCCCAGCGCTTCGCCTTCAGCCTGACCGTCTTGCCCGAGCGCGCGCCGCTGGCCTGGCCGGTCGCCGCCTTCGACGCGTTGACGGAAGAGCATTTCGCCCTGATCGAGGCCGAACTGCCGGACGTCGTCATCCTCGGCACCGGCGAACGCCAGCGCTTCGTCCATCCGCGCCTGGTGGCCGCACTGGCCGCGCGCCGCATCGGCGTCGAGTGCATGGACAACAAGGCCGCCTGCCGCACCTACAACATCCTGATGGGCGAAGGGCGCAAGGCCTTGTTGGCCCTGCTCATCGACGGCGCGCGGGACGGCGCATGAACGAACTGCACAAGTCCAAACCCTTCGTGTGGGGCCTGTTGATCGCTTTCGCGATCGCCTGGCTTTACGTGCTGGGCATCCGCGTGCTGCTGCCACCCGACGAAGGCCGCTACGCCGAGATGGCGCGCGAGATGCTCGCCTCAAACGACTGGGTCACCACGCGCTTGAACGGCATCAAGTACTTCGAAAAGCCGCCCCTGCAAACCTGGATGAACGCGCTCTCCTTCGCCGCCTTCGGCCTGGGCGAATGGCAGGCGCGCCTGTGGACCGGCCTGTGCGCGCTGGCGAGCGTGGTGCTGACCGGTTACGCGGGCCGCAAGGTCTTTAACGAACGCGTCGGCTTTTATGCGGCGCTGGTGCTCGCCTCCTGCCTGTACTGGGTGGTGGGCGGCCAGTTCGACTCGCTCGACATGAGCTTGTCGGGCATGATGACCATCTCCCTGTGCGCCCTGCTGGTGGCCCAGCGCGACGGCGCCAGCGCGGGCGAGCAGCGCAACTGGATGCTGGTGTGCTGGGCCGGCATGGCGGCCGCCGTGCTCACCAAGGGACCGGTCGGCATGATCTTGCCGGGCGCCGTGCTGGTGCTCTACACCGTGTTCACGCGCGACTGGGCGCTGTGGGGCCGCCTACACCTGGGCAAAGGCTTGCTGCTGTTCTTCGCCATCGCCACACCCTGGTTCGTGCTGGTGGGCTTGAAGAATCCGGAGCAGCCGCATTTCTTCTTCATTCACGAGAATTTCGAGCGCTACCTGCTCAAGACCCATCACCGCGAAGGTCCCTGGTATTACTTCTTCGTGCTGCTGGCGATCGGCATCGTGCCCTGGCTGGGCGTGCTGGGCCAGAGCCTGCTCAAGGCCTGCAAGCGCGAGAACAGCCGCTTCCGCCCGCGCCTGATGCTGCTGATCTGGGCCGTGTTCATCTTCGCCTTCTTCAGCAAATCAAACTCCAAGCTGCCCGGCTACATCCTGCCGATCTTCCCGGCCCTGGCGCTGCTGATCGCCGAATACCTCGAAACCGGTCCGCGCGGCGCGCGCGTGCTCGCCTCGGTGCTGATGGCCTTGACCGGCGTGGCCTTGCTGGCCTTCGTGCCCTTCATGCCGCAGCTGAGCCACCACACCGGCGAAGGCGAACTACTCAAGGCTTGCCAGCCGTGGGTGATCGCGGCCGGCTTCGCGGCCCTGGTTGGCGGGGGCAGCGCGCTGCTGCACGCGCGCCATCTGCGGCGCGACTTGACGGTGCTGTCGCTGGCCTTGGCCGGCTTCATCAGCGCCGAACTCGTGTTCGTCGGCCTCGAACCCTATGGCCAGCAGCGCGCCGCCACGGCGCTGCTCGCGCCCATCCAGGCCGAGCTCAAGCCCGGCACCACCATCTACTCGGTCGGCACCTACGAGCAATCGCTGACCTTCTATCTGCGCCGCACCGTGGTGCTGGTGAATTACACCGACGAATTTAGCTTCGGCCTGACACAGCAACCGGAGCTGGCGATTCCCACGGTAGCGGCCTTCATCGACAAATGGCGCAGCGACGCCGCTGCCGGTGTGCGCGACCTGGCCATCGTCAGCAGCACCGTCTACTTGGAACTCAAACAGAAAGGCGTGCCGATGCGCGTTGTGGCCTCAGATGCGCGCCGCACCGTGGTGGCCAACCAATAACATGAATTTATCCACCTTCGGCTTCATCATCAGCGGCGTGCTGCTCAACGCCTTTGCCCAGCTGTTTCTCAAGCAGGGCACCAACGCGGTGGGCGCGATCCACCTCACGGCGGACAACTGGTTCGCCACCGGCATCAAGCTCGCCACCCAGCTGCCCATCCTGGCCGGCTTGACCTGCTACGCCGTGTCGCTGGTGGTGTGGGTGATCGGCCTGTCGCGCGCGGACGTGACGATGGCCTACCCCATGCTTTCGCTCGGCTACGTCGTCACCACCATCCTGGCCTGGATGTTCCTGGGCGAGGTGGTGTCGATGCAGCGCATCTTTGCCCTGGGCGTGATCGTGCTGGGCGTGGCCCTGTTGGCCAGATCCTGAACCAACACTGATAGAATATGCCCCCTTGGGTACAGCATTCACAGAACAAGAGACATCAATGACTTCAACCCTCCCCTTCCTGCCATTTTCCAAACCCACGATTGACGAAGAGACGATTGCCGCCGTCGGCGAAGTGCTGCGTTCGGGCTGGATCACCAGCGGCCCCAAGGTGCAAGCTTTCGAGGCGCAGCTGTCCGAGTATTTCGGCGGGCGCCCTGTGCGCACCTTCAACTCGGGCACCTGCACGATGGAGATCGCGCTGCGCATCGCCGGCGTTAAGCCGGGCGATGAAGTCATCACCACCCCAATCTCGTGGGTGGCCACCGCCAACGTGATCATCGAAGTGGGCGCCACGCCGGTGTTCGCCGACATCGATCCCGTCACCCGCAACATCGACCTCGACAAGGTGGAAGCTGCCATCACGGCGCGCACCCGCGCCATCATCCCCGTCTACTTGTCGGGCCTGCCGGTGGACATGGAGCGCCTGTACGCGATCGCGAAAAAGCACAATCTGCGCGTGGTCGAAGACGCAGCCCAGGCCTTTGGCTCGACCTGGAAAGGCCAGCGCATCGGCGCCTTCGGCGACTTCGTCTCCTTCAGCTTCCAGGCCAACAAGAACCTGACGACGGCCGAAGGCGGCTGCCTGGTGTTGAACAACGCGGAAGAGGCCCGCTTGGCCGAGAAATACCGCCTGCAAGGCGTCACCCGCAGCGGCGTCGATGGCATCGACGTCGATGTCCTGGGCGGCAAATACAATATGACGGACATCACGGCCGCCATCGGCCTGGGCCAATTGAGGACCATCGACGCCGTCAACGCGCACCGCAAGGCGCTCGCCACGCACTACTTCAAGTGCTTCGGCCCCGAGTTCGAGACGAACACCGGCGCCCAACTGCCATTGCAAGCGTTCGACACCTCGAACTGGCACCTGTTCCAGATCATCCTGCCCGACAACGGCCCCGCCACCCGCGCCACCTTCATGGAGCGCCTGCAGCGCGAGCACAACGTCGGTACCGGCTACCACTACGCGCCGATCCACCTGTTCACGCTTTACCGCGAGCGCGGCTTCAAGGAAGGCATGTTCCCCGTGTCCGAGAAAATCGGGCGCCTGACCGTGACGCTGCCGATGTTCGCGGCCATGACGGTGCAAGATGTCGAGCGCGCCGTGGCCGCCGTCAAAGCCGTGCTGGGGCAGCGCCATGCAAACTAAGGCGTCCATGAGCAAGCCCGAGCTGTCGATCGTCATCCCGATCTACAACGAAGAGGCGGGCCTGGCCAGCCTGTTCGAACGCCTGTACCCGGCGCTCGACGCCCTGCAGACGAGCTACGAGATCATCTTCGTCAACGACGGCAGCCGCGACCGCTCGGTCGCCATCCTGGCCGAGCAGTTCCGCGCGCGCCCGGATGTCACGCGCGTCGTCATCTTTAACGGTAACTACGGCCAGCACATGGCCATCCTGGCCGGCTTTAACGCCACCCGCGGCGAAATCACCATCACCCTCGACGCCGACCTTCAAAACCCGCCGGAGGAAATCCAGCACCTGGTGGCCAAGATGCGCGAAGGTTACGACTACGTGGGCTCGATCCGGCGCAAGCGCCAGGATTCGGCCTGGCGCACCCTGGCCTCGAAGATGATGAACCGCCTGCGCGAGCGCATCACCAACATCAAGATCTCGGACCAGGGCAATATGCTGCGCGCCTATGGGCGCAATGTGATCGACCTGGTCAACCAGTGCGCCGAGGTGAACACCTTCGTGCCCGCGCTGGCCTACACCTTCGCGCGCAAGCCGACCGAAATCACGGTCGAGCACGAGGAACGCGCGGCCGGCGAATCGAAGTATTCGCTCTACAGCCTGATCCGCCTGAACTTCGACCTCGTCACCGGCTTTTCCCTGGTGCCGCTGCAAATGTTTTCGATGCTGGGCATGGCCATGTCGCTGGTGTCGGGCGCGCTGGTGATGGTGCTGCTGTTCCGCCGCTTCGTGTGGGGCGCGGAAGCGGAAGGCTTGTTCACCCTGTTCGCGATCGCCTTCTTCTTCATGGGCGTGATCCTGTTCGGCATCGGCCTGCTGGGCGAATACGTGGGCCGCATCTTCCAGCAAGTGCGCTCGCGCCCGCGCTACGTGGTGCAGACCATCTTGCAGCAAAACGTCGGCGAGCCCGAGCACTTCGAACGCGACGCCCTCGAGCACGCGCTCGACCTGGCTTCGGGCTCGCCGCTCGAAAAACGCTCGGTGGGCCGCTGATGGCCGTCTCGCCCGCCTCGACCACAACCTCGGCCACACCCTCGGCCGGCGCGCCCAAACGGGCCGTGGTGTTCGCCTACCACAACGTGGGCGTGCGCTGCCTGAAGGTGTTGCTGGCCGGCGGCGTGGACGTGGCGCTGGTCGTCACGCATGAGGACAGCGCGCAGGAAAACATCTGGTTCGAGTCCGTCGTCTCGCTGTGCCAGGCCGAAGGCATCGCCTTCATCACGCCGCCCGACGCCAAATCGCCCGAACTGCTGGCGATGGCGCAAGCGGCCGCGCCCGACTTCATGTTCAGCTTTTACTACCGCCACATGCTGCCGCAAGCCTTGCTCGAAGTGGCGCCCGCCTTCAATATGCATGGCTCGCTGCTGCCGGAGTTTCGCGGACGCGCGCCCGTCAACTGGGCGGTGCTGCACGGCGCCACGCAAACGGGCGCCACCTTGCATGAGATGACGGTCAAGCCGGACGCCGGCGCCATCGTGGCGCAAACGGCCGTGCCCATCCTGCCCGACGACAGCGCCTTCGAAGTGTTCGGCAAGGTGACGGTGGCGGCCGAGCAAACCCTGTGGCGCGTATTGCCGGCCATGGTAGACGGCAGCGCCCCGCGCCAGCCCAACGACCTCACGCGCGGCGGATATTTCGGCGGGCGCAAGCCCGAGGACGGGCGCATCGACTGGTCGCAGCCGGCGTCCGCCGTCTACAACTTGCACCGCGCCGTGGCCCCGCCCTACCCGGGCGCCTTCACCACGGTGGGCGAGACCACCGTCATCATTGAACGAGCAAGATTAAGTAAACGGCAATCCACAAGTTTGCCAGCTGGCTTGGCAGTAGTGGATAATTGCATCTTTGGCGTTTGCGGCGATGGCCGCATGCTATTGATTTCCTCCCTGCTGGCCGACGGCGTGCCGATCACGCCCGCCCAGCTGCAAACCCGCCTGGCGCAAGCGGCCAGTGCTGGATGAACCAACAGAAGTCTGATCGAATACAGAAAAGAGAGCATCCCATGAAAAAAGTCCTCATCCTCGGCGTCAACGGCTTCATCGGCCACCACCTGTCCCAGCGCATCCTGGAGACGACCGACTGGCACGTGTACGGCATGGACATGCAATCGGACCGCATCGGCGACTTGCTCAGCAACGAAGCCTACAAGTCGCGCATGCACTTTTTCGAAGGCGACATCACGATCAACAAGGAATGGGTCGAGTACCACGTCAAGAAATGCGACGTGATCCTGCCGCTGGTGGCCATCGCCACCCCGTCCACCTATGTCAAGCAGCCGCTGCGCGTGTTCGAACTGGACTTCGAGGCGAACCTGCCGATGGTGCGTTCGGCCCACAAATATGGCAAGCACCTGGTGTTCCCGTCGACCTCGGAAGTGTATGGCATGTGCCACGACGAGGAATTCGACCCGGAGAATTCGGAGCTGGTCTGCGGCCCGATCAACAAGCCGCGCTGGATTTACTCGTGCGCGAAGCAATTGATGGACCGCGTGATCTGGGGCTACGGCATGGAAGGCTTGAACTTCACCCTGTTCCGTCCATTTAACTGGATCGGCGCCGGCCTCGATTCGATCCACACGCCAAAAGAAGGCTCCTCGCGCGTGGTGACCCAGTTCTTCGGCCACATCGTGCGCGGCGAGAACATCTCGCTGGTTGACGGCGGCGCCCAGAAGCGCGCCTTCACCTACATCGACGACGGCATCGACGCCCTGATGCGCATCATCGCCAACAAGGACGGCATCGCCACCGGCAAGATCTACAACATCGGCAACCCGAGCAACAACTTCTCGATCCGCGAACTGGCCGGCATGATGCTGAACCTGGCGACCGAATATCCGGAATACGCGGAAGGCGCCAAGCAGGTCAAGCTGATCGAGACCACTTCCGGCGCCTACTACGGCACCGGCTACCAGGACGTGCAAAACCGCGTGCCGAAAATCACCAATACCTGCGAAGAGCTGGGCTGGGCGCCGACCACGACCATGCCTGACGCCCTGCGCAATATCTTCGACGCCTACCGCAGCCAGGTGGCCGAAGCCCAAGCCTTGATGGATTGATGAGTGCGCCCAGACCGACCGCTGCTCACGCTTAAGATCGACGTCGACACCTATCGCGGTACCCGCGAGGGGGTGCCGAACCTGGTGCGCATGCTGGCCAAGCATGGCGCGCAAGCGACTTTCCTGTTCGCGCTCGGCCCCGACCATACGGGCTGGGCCATGCGGCGCGTATTTCGTCCGGGCTTTTTCAGCAAGGTCTCGCGCACTTCCGTGGTCGAACATTACGGCGTCAAGACTTTGATGTACGGCACCTTGCTGCCGGCGCCGGACATCGGCAAGACTTGCGCCGACATTTTGCGCGGCGTGCACGCGGCCGGTTTCGAGTGCGGCATCCACACCTGGGACCACACTCTCTGGCAAGACAATGTGTGCCGGCGCGACGCGCGCTGGACGGGCAAGCTGATGCACAAGGCGGCGCGCCGCTTCGTCGACATCTTCGGCGTGGCCGCGCCCACCATAGGCGCGGCCGGCTGGCAGATGAACAGCCACGCCTTCGCCGAGCACGAGCAGGCCGGCTACCGCTATGCCTCCGACGGGCGCGCGCAGCTGCGTGAAAACGGCGCCCTGCAAGACGCGCAAGCGGGCGCGCACAAGGTGGCCGGCCACGCCTGCCTCCAATTGCCCACCACCTTGCCCACGCTCGACGAATTGCTGGGGCGCGAGATCGACGGCGTGACCATCACCACCGCCAACATCGCGCAGCACTTGCTGGGCCTGACCGAGGGCGCCACGCGCGACCATGTCTATACCTTGCACGCCGAGCTTGAAGGACAAAAACTCGCCCCCATCTTCGAACAGTTGCTCGCCGGATGGAAAGCCCAGGGTTATGCACTGGCCTCGATGGGGCAGTACTACGACAAGGTCAAGGAGCAGGCCCTGCCCGAGCATCCGATCAGCTGGGGCGAACTGCCCGGCCGCGCTGGCGAACTGATCATCGACAAGAACGCCGCCTAGAAACCTGGTGCGCCGCGTTCCCCTGCATGTGCTGGCAGGGCATGAAAACAGCTGTGAATTGAAGTCCAGGAGACTACCGTGGCCGAAAGCCTGTCCCAACTTGCCGATTTTTCCGCCCCGATGACGGGCGAGCAAACCTTCCAACTGTCGGGCCGCCAAGCCAAGTACACGGTGCTGTATTTCTACCCGAAAGACAACACCCCCGGCTGCACCACCGAGAGCATGGCTTTTCGCGACATGCACGAGGCCATCCTGGGCGCGGATGCGCAAATCTACGGCATCAGCCGCGATTCGCTGCGCTCGCACGAAAATTTCAAAGCCAAGCTGGGCTTGCCGTTCGAGCTGATCTCCGACCCGGACGAAACCTTGTGCCTGCAATTCGGTGTCATGAAGATGAAAAATATGTATGGTAAGCAAGTGCGTGGTATCGAGCGCAGTACGTTTATCATTGACGCGAACGGTAAAGTGGTGAAAGAATGGCGTGGCGTGAAGGTCGCGATTCACGCGGACGAAGTGCTGGAGTTTTTGCAAAGCCAGCATTGAATCTCCCTGACAAGTGCGCGGCTCCACTGTACGATCAACCCGTTGCACACTTTGATTGAACCAGCCATTTTGAGTCTTACCAGCGCCGCATCATTCTCTCCGAGCAGCGCGCCGTTTTCCGATTCGGATACTTCGGCGCCTGCGGGCAGTTTTGTCGCCCAATCCCTCGCCCACCACAGCAGCACCGCTCCCGCCCGCCTCGCGCGCAAGGGTATGCTGTGCCGCCATTTTTAGATTGAGATCCTGATGCCTCTGCCAAAACTCCCTACCAAGCCCGCCGCCCTGCTGCTCGCCAAGGACTATCCGAAGGCCGAGCGCAGCAAACCGAGCGCCACCTCGCCAGCCAAGACGCTCAAGGCGGTGCCAGCGCCCGCGCCTGTCCTTGCGCCCGCGCCCGCTCCCGTCGTCGCCAAGACCAGTAAGGCCAAGGCCGCACCGGCCAAGGCGCCCGCCGCTGTGCCCGCGCCAGCCAAGCCGGCCGGCCGCGGCAAGGAAAAGCAGCACGCCGACCTCGAAGCGCTGCACTCGGTGCGCCACCGTCCGTCGGATGCGCCCGTCAAGTCCTCGACCAGCCGCGCCGCCGACAAGTCCGGCGTGACCAAGATGTTCGTGCTCGACACCAATGTGCTGATGCATGATCCCTCGTCCCTGTTCCGCTTCGAGGAGCATGACGTCTACCTGCCGATGATGACGCTCGAAGAGCTGGACGACCACAAGAAGGGCATGTCCGAGGTCGCGCGCAACGCGCGCCAAGTCTCGCGCAGTCTTGACGCGCTGGTCGGCTCGATCGACGACGACGCCATCGACAAGGGCATCCCCCTGTCCAAGCTGGGCAACAAGGATGCG
Organism: Pseudomonadota bacterium; assembly: GCA_040388555.1. Taxonomy (GTDB): domain Bacteria; phylum Pseudomonadota; class Gammaproteobacteria; order Burkholderiales; family Burkholderiaceae_D; genus Telluria_A. The sequence continues at coordinate 274,202 of JAZKBP010000005.1, read as the reverse complement.
AAAGGCCGCCTGTTCTTCCAGACCCGCCTGCAAAGCGGCCCCACCCTGCCCGAGGGTCTGCCGATCGGCAAGGCCGACAACCAGATCCTGGGCGTGGTGCGCAATCTGGAATCGGAACAGCCGGGCCGCGCCATCGTGCTGGTGTCGAAAGACATCAATATGCGCATCAAGGCGCGCGCGCTGGGCTTGCCGGCCGAGGATTATTTCAACGACCATGTGCTCGAAGACAGCGACTTGCTCTACTCGGGCATCGTGCAGTTGCCGGACGACTTCTGGAACAAGAATGGCAAGGACATGGAGTCCTGGCAGGAAAACAAGAACGGCGTGTCGGCCACCTACTACCGCGTGACCGGCCCCACCATTCCGACCCTGCTGGTGAACCAGTTCGTCTACCTGGAACCGAAGAACGGCGAAGCGCCCTTCTACGGCCAGGTCAAGCAATTGAATGGCAAGACGGCCGTGCTGCAAACCCTGCGCGACTTTAGCCACAGCAAGAACAATGTCTGGGGCGTGACGGCGCGCAACCGCGAGCAAAACTTCGCGCTCAACCTCTTGATGAATCCCGAGTGCGACTTTGTCACCCTGCTCGGCCAGGCTGGCACCGGCAAGACCTTGCTGGCCCTGGCCGCTGGCTTGGCCCAGGTGCTGGAAACGAAGCTGTACAACGAAATCATCGTCACCCGCGTCACGGTACCGGTGGGCGAAGACATCGGTTTCCTGCCCGGCACCGAGGAAGAGAAAATGTCGCCATGGATGGGCGCCTTCGACGACAACCTGGAAGTGCTCAACAAGAGCGATTCGGACGGCGGCGAATGGGGCCGCGCCGCGACCCAAGACTTGATACGCTCGCGCATCAAGATCAAGTCGCTCAACTTCATGCGCGGGCGCACCTTCGTCAACAAATTCCTGATCATCGACGAAGCCCAGAACTTGACGCCCAAGCAAATCAAGACCCTCGTCACGCGCGCCGGCCCCGGCACCAAGATCCTATGCCTGGGCAATATCGCGCAGATCGACACGCCTTACCTGACCGAGGGTTCCTCCGGCTTGACCTATGTGGTGGACCGCTTCAAGGGTTGGTCGCATAGCGGCCACGTGACACTGGCGCGCGGCGAACGCTCGCGCCTGGCCGACCACGCGAGCGAAGTGCTGTAAGCTGTCCGCCGCCCGCCGCTTTGAAAAGCCCCTGCCCGCATGGCCAGGGGCTTTTTTTCGTCCATTCCCGGCGCGAAAAAAAACCCGAGGTGCCGTAGCTGGCCTCGGGTTTTGCGTCGCTCGCAAATGGTGCGCCGCTCAGCGCACCTCGCAATCGACGGTACCTGACTTGTTCCCAGAACTGGTGCCGTTATTTTGCAAGGTGGTCGAACTAAACGACGCCGGGGGGTGGAACTGGATGCCAGGATTGTTTGGCACCACAATTGGCGGAATAATGGTGCTCGAGGTGAAACCGAATTGACCAGTGGTGAAACTCTGGCTGCCACCCCGGTTCGATAAATTGATAATGCCGTCAATAACATGCACGTACAAGCCGGCCGCCAAGGCGATGCCTGGATTTGGCCCGTCGCCTGGCCCATTTTGTGCAAGGATCAAGGGCTGGAGCGGCATCGCCGCCTGGTCTAGCGAGGCCATGCTGGCCAAGTTGAACGCACGCATGGCCGCCACCGCTTCCTCGCCCGCTTCGATCCAATCGACGGTGAAGGTGGTGCCGCGGATGCCGATGGTCGCGCCCGGCGTCTTGAGCGCGAACTTTTCCTTGTTGCGCTTGCCCAGCAAGCCCGTCACCGAGCGCAAGCCGCCCTTGACCAGGTTGAAGGCGGCGTTGTCTTCCTCCGGCTTGCCCGCGTCGAAGGCGAAATTCTCCACCTTGAAGGTGGTGTTCGGCTTCAAAGTGATTTCGCTATTGTCGATGAACTTGATCTGGGCATAGGTGTCCTTTTTCGTGACCAAGGTGTCGCCCTGCTCGACTTCGGACTTGATCGCCAAGGCCTTGGCCGTGCCGTCCGCCTTCTGTGCCATCAAGGGTCCGGACAGGCGCGTTACCGTGCCGGCCACCTGTCCGGCCCAGCTCAAGCTCGCCACCAGCAGCAAGGCGGCGAACAGCAGCGACTTAATTGCAGTAGAGTTTTCTAACTGGCTCATCGTTCTTTGCTCCTGTCGATTTATCCGTACCATTCACCGACGATTTGCCATCGGCCTTGTCGTTCTTTTTGCCAGTCGAGGTGTCCGGCGTGCTGTTCGAACCGCCAGTTGTGCCTGAACCGGTGGTGCCCGACGTCGAGGATGTCGACGTGGAGGACGAACCGCCCCCCGTCACCAATAGCCCTGTGCCACCACCGATGACAAGCGAATGACCGTTCGACGTCGTCGTGACCGTGTTGATGATGTTCACAGTGTTATTGAGCGCCTGATTGAGCGGTGTGAAGAGCGTGCTTTGCGTATTCGTCGGCGGCAACACGACCTGGCAACCTTCGGCCGTCGGATTGCTAAGGCAAACGTTGACCGGCGGCAGAATGACGGAACATCCGTCCAATGTCGGCGAATCCGTGCACTGCCTTAAGGTAGGCAATACCGCCGAACAACCCGGGGCCGTCGGTGCCGCGATGCATTCCGAAATCTTCGGCAGGCGTGCCGAGCATCCCGGCAGGGTCGGGGTGCTCACGCATTGGTCCAGCGTCGGCAGGCGCACATCGCAACCGGGCAAGGTCTTGTTGGTGACGCACTGGGTGAGCGTCGGCAAGCGCGCGTCGCAGCCGGTCAAGCTTGGGTCGGCGACGCATTGGTTGAGCGTCGGCAGGCGTGCATCGCACCCGGTCAGGGTCTTGTCGGCGATACATTGACTGATCGTCGGCAGACGCACCTCGCAACCCGGCAAGGTCTTGTCGGTGACACATTGCGTGAGCGTCGGCAGACGCGTGTCGCAACCTGGCAAGGTCTTGTCGGCGACGCATTGCGTGAGCGTCGGCAGGCGCGCCTCGCAGCCCGGCAAGGTCTTGTCGGTGACGCATTGCGTGAGCGTCGGCAAACGCGTGTCGCAACCGGGCAAGGTCTTGTCGGCGACGCATTGCGTGATCGTCGGCAAGCGCGTGTCGCAACCCGGCAGGGTCTTGTCGGCGACGCACTGGTTGAAGGTCGGCAGGCGCACTTCGCAACCGGGCGCCGTTGGCGTCGCGATGCATTGGGTGAGCGTCGGCAAGCGCACGTCGCAACCAGGCTGGGTTTTGTCGGCGACGCACTGCGTGATGGTCGGCAGACGCGCATCGCAACCGGGCAAGGTCGGGGTCGCGATGCACTGATTGGTCGTCGGCAGGACGATATCGCAACCGGCGCGCGTCTTGTCGGCGACACATTGATCGATCGTCGGCAGACGCACACCGCAACCGGGCAAGGTCGGCGTGGCGATGCACTGCGTGATGGTCGGCAGGCGCACATCGCAACCGGGCAAGGTCTTGTCGGCGATACATTGGTTGAGCGTCGGCAGACGCGCGTCGCAACCCGGCAAGGCCTTGTTGGCGATGCACTGGTTTAGCGTCGGTAACAACTGATCGCAACCTGGCAGGGCCTTGTTGGCGACGCATTGGTCAAAGGTGGGCAGTCGCGCACCGCAACCGGGCAAGGTCTTGTCGGCGATACATTGGGTAATGGACGGCAAGCGCGCCTCGCAGCCCGTCAGGGTCGGCGTGGCGATACATTGATTGAGCGTCGGCAGAACCACATCGCAACCAGGCAAGGTCTTGTCGGCGATACATTGACCGATTGCCGGGAAGCGCGCCGAGCAGCCTGGCAAGGTCGGCGCGGCGATACATTGCGTGATGCTAGGCAGGCGCACATCGCAACCAGGCAGGGTCGGCGTGGCGATGCACTGGTTGAGCGAAGGCAGGCGCGCGTCGCAACCTGGCAAGGTCGGCGAGGCGACGCATTGCGTGATGCTAGGCAGGCGCACATCGCAACCTGGCAGGGCCGGCGTGGCGATACATTGGTTGAGCGTTGGCAAGCGCGCGTCGCAACCCGGCAGGGTCGTATCGGCCGTACATTGCGCGATTGTTGGCAGGCGCACATCGCAGCCCGGCAGAGTCTTGTCGGCGATACATTGGGTCAGCGTCGGCAGGCGCACCTCGCAACCGGCCATGGTCGGCGAGGCCACGCATTGGCTCAAGGTCGGCAGGCGCACTTCGCAACCCGCGATGGTCTTGTCGGCGATACATTGCGTCAGCGTTGGCAAGCGCACCTCGCAGCCAGGCTGGGTCTTATCGGCGAGACAGGAATCGAAGGTGGGCAAACGCACCGAGCACCCTGTCAGGTTCTTGTTGGCGATACATTGCGCGAGGGTCGGCAAGCGCGCGTCGCAACCTGTCACGGTCGGATCGTTGATGCATTGCGACATCGACGGCAACAAGGCGTCGCAACCGCTGAGCGTCGGATGGACCAGGCATTGCTCGAACGTGATGGTGCCGCCGGACAGGTTCAGGGTGACACCGGCGCCGGCCGGCACGAAGGCGCCGGCGACCCGGTTGGCGTTGACGGTGATCGCGCCCCCGCTGCTCACCGGACGGTTGAAGGTCACGACGTCGGCGTTGTCGGGCGAGGCCGCCGCGCCGGCTGTCAAGGTGAGGGCGCCACCGGCGCTGATATCGCCATTGATGGTGATCGGCGAGTGCGCCGCGATGGTCGCCACGCCATTGGCGCTAACGGCCGTCACGGCGGCCGCGATGACCGGGCCCAGGGTCAGCGCGCCGGTGTTGACGAGATTGATCCCGCTCGCCGGCGCCGAGAGCGAACTGATGCGCGTTACCTCGGTGTGCAAGCCATCCACGCCGTCGATGGCGCCGGTGCTGCTATTGCGCGACGATTGGCCGCTGCCCGTCAGTGCGGCGGTGCCGGCGCGAATATCGAGCACGCCGGTACCACCATAGATTGCGCCATGCGAATTGAGCGTCACATTGGCCGTTGTGCCAACGTCGATCGCGGCCAGGATTTCCAGCTCGTTGGTAGGGGCGCCATTGACCGCCAGCGTGACGTTACCGCCATTAGTGGTGATGCCCGACAAGGCTGGCGACGCGCCGCTCAGCAGCTTGGCCGCTCCCAGCGTGCCCACACTCAAGGCCTGTGCGTTGGCAAAGCTGAAATCGCTGCCATTGGTCTCAGCGGCGAGCGTTCCAACCTGGTTCGCGGGATCGGTGAGCACCACCGCGCCGCCGGCGCTCACGCCCAGTGCGTTGACATTGATCGGCGCGCTTTGCGTGATCGCGCCGGTCGAACCCAGGCCGATCAGGGTCGTGCCGCTCCAGCGATCGGCCACTGCCCCGCTTTGAGTATTCGAAATGCCGGCGACAAAGATCGGTCCCGCCCCGCCGGCCGCATAGGTGCTACCGATACCGATGGTGGGCGCATGCACGCGATCGAGGTGATTGATCAGCAGGCAGTTCGGCGCGCCACTGTCGCAAGCGGGCGCACCCACCGTGATGGCGCGCGCGCTGGTCGCTGGACTCAGCAGCACTGAGCCTGCCGTCAGCGTGCTGGCGGGCGCGACCGATATATTGTCGGCCACCAGGTTCAAGCGGCTAGTGCCGACCGTCACCGGCGCCAAGCTGGTGAGCGTGCGCGAAGCGGCCGAGCCGATGGCGGACAGGTTGAGCACCTGGCCATTATTGTCGATGCCATTGATGGTCGCGCCGCTGATGCCCGTTTGCGCCTGCACCGTCAAGTCGCTCGAGTCGACGATGGTGGAGGCGCCCTTGACGCCTGCGCCCCCCTGGTTCAAGGCCGCCGACAAGTTGCTGAACACATTGCCCGGGTTGGCCAGCACGGCCGGCCCGACCGCTTCCAGCACCACATTGCCGTTCGAGGCGAACAGTTGATTCAAGCCGCCGCCCTGGCTGATGCCGGCCGCCGAGTTGAGCGAAATGGTGCCGCCCACGCCGGCGCTGATGCCGCTGTTGCCGTCGACCGTGCTCAGGACGATGCCTTGCGCGTTATTGCTGCGGAAGGCGAAGTTGGTGGCGGAGGCGCCGGCGATGTTGCCCACGCCATTTTGCTGGTCGAGCACGACACTGCCGCCAATGGCGGCGAGATTGGCCGCGCCGATGACGCCCGCCGCGCTTTGCGTGATGGCGCCAGCGCCGCTATTAATAACGACTGTGCCCGGCGCGGTCAAGGCGCCATTGAGCGTCACGTTGGCGCCGGCGCCGGCGTTGAGCTTGAAGACCTCGCTGCTCGACAAACCGCCGGTGCTCAAGTCGAGCGCACCGCCGACCGTGATTGCGCCGCTCTGGCTCGATCCGCCGATGACCAGCGTGGTCGCGGGATTGACCGTTCTCAGTTCGGCATCGGTCAAGCCCAGGGTACCGGCCGTGTCCGCCGCGCCCGCTCCCAGCACGATCGCGTTGCTGGCCGTGAAAGGCGACAACGTGACCGCGTCCTGGGTCGAGCTGATGGCGTTGGACGAGCCGCCCAGCGCCATCGCGTTGGCCACGATCGATACCGGGCCAAGCGCGCTGGCGCTGCCGCTGTTGGTGAAGGTGCCGCTGCCGGCATTGATGGCGAGCGTTCCGCCCGTCCCGACAGCGCCGACGCCGCCGCCCGCATTGATGCTGATGGCGGCGCCGTTCGATTGCATCGACAGGCTTGACGCGGCCAAAGTGCCATTGACGGTGATGCCGCCCGATGCATTCACGGCGAGCGGACCGCCCAGAGTGGGCTCGACGTTGACCGGACCATTCACCGCCAGCGCGCCGCTACCGGCGTCAAGGGTGAGCATGGAGGCGTTCAGGTTCGCCAGTTCCGTGTTTGTCAAAGACAGCGTGCCGGCGACGTGGCCAAGCGCAAACGCGCCGATATTGATATTCGTGCCAGACGACGACGGTGCCAGCGTGATCGGCTGCAAGCCGCTCGCGCCGTTCCCGCTGGCGACCGTGCTTTGCAAATTCATGTCGTCGGCGAGCAGCGTGATGGCCCCGTTCTGGGTCGAAATTGGTGCGCTCACGCCCAAGGTGAACGTTGGCGCGGCCACGATCCTGATCGTCTCGCCCGTGCTCGCTTGGCGCGCGCCATACGAGGAACTGATGGCATCGATGGAAAACGACTGCATGCCCGCGAAATTGATAGCGCCCACGCCATTGTTGGAGAGGTTGACGGAGCCGGCGTAGGCCTGGAATGGCGCGGCCGGGGTGGTGCCATAGATGCCGTTGTTGGCCGTGATCTTGAGCGTGCCGCCGGTGACGGTGCCGGTGGAATTGCGCACCGCGCCCGCGGCGGCGTTCAGCACGATATTTCCGCTCGTGCGCAAGCCCGCGCCGGCCTGGTTGTCGGTGACGTCGATGCCGCCCGCGTTGGCGGTGAGCGTGACGGGCGCGCCGTTGTTGGCCACCACGCCATGGTAGGTGTTGCCGAGCGCGACGCTGGCCACATCGAAACCGGAACTGCCGATGTAGGTGAAACCGGTGCCGGCGTTGGCTTGGCCGGCCAGGTGCGAGACGGCGTTGCCAGTGTTGTTCAAAGTGACAGAACCGGCCGAGGCCACCGCCGCCAGCGCGTCGGCGACGATCGCCGCGCTGGGCGAAGTGCTCGCGCTTTGGCTGATATTGCCAGTCGTTGCCAGCAGCGCGACCTTGCCGCCGGCGGCGTCGATCCTGCCATTGATGGCCACGCCAGCCGGGCCACTCAAGCTGACGTAGGCGCCGGCGGCGCTCACGTTGCCGTTGAGCGTGAGGGCGTAACCGGGGGGGGTGGCGATATCGATGCTGCCCACCCCTTGCACGTCGGTCTCGTTGGCCGGCGCCGCGGGTCCCAGCGTCAGCCCGCCCTGGCTGCGCAGCTTGATGCTGCCCGCCGTCGCTTGCACGGTATGAATGCGCGGCACTTGCGTGAGCAAGCCTGACACGCCATCGATGGCGAGCGTGCCGGCGTCCGGCGAAAGGCCGGCCGCGCTCAAATCGGCGACGCCGGCGACGACGTCGAGCACGCCGGTGCCGCCATAGATCGCGCCGGTGGAAGCGAGGTTCACGCTGCCACTGCCGGCATCGATCTTCGACAGGATGGACAATTTATCGGTCGAGCCAGCGCCCGTGTGCAAGGTGACGTTGCCGCCGTGGCTATTGATGCCGGCCAGGCTGATCTGGTTGCTATTGGCCAGGTTGCCGCCGGCGATAGTCAAGGCCGTCACGTCGAGCGCGCGCGCGTCGGTCAGGGAGAGGCTGGCGTTATTCGTTTCGGCCGCGAACTGGGCGATCGAATTGGCGCCATTGGTGAGCACGACGGGGCCGCCGGCGCTGATGCCCAGCTGGTTGACGATGATCTGTCCCGTCTGCGTGATGCCCGAACCCGAACCGAGCCCGATCAAGGTGGTGCCGGAATAGCGGTCGGTGGTGCTGGTGCCGCCGCCATTGGTGATGCCGCCCACGTAGATGTGGCCGGCAAGCGGCAAGGCATCGGTGTGCAGGGCGTCGTAGCGGGTACCGATGCCGATATTGGTGGCGTGCACGCGATCGAGATGGTTGATCAGCAGGCAGCTTGGTTCGGCCGCGTCGCAGCTGGCCGCGCCGATGGTGATGGCGCGCCCGCTGCTGCTGGTGGGCGCCATCAGCGCGGTGGCGGCGGTCACGGTGCCGGCGGCGCCAAAGCTCATCATGTCGGCGGCCAGCGTCAGCTTCGCGCTACCGACGGTGATGGGGGCAATCGTGGTGATGCCTCCCGCAGTGGCGCCGTTGCCGGCGACCAGCTGCAAGTCGTAGGCATTGCTATCGATGCCATTGACCGAGCCCAGATTGCCGCTCAACTGTTCCACCGACATGCTGCCGGCATCGACGATGGTCGAGGCGCCGCGATTGCTGCCGCCCTGGTTCAGGCTAGCGGCCAGATGGCCAAACACGTTGGTCGGATTGGCCAGCGCGACCGCCCCGCCCGTTTCCAGGACCAAACTGCCGCCCAGCGAATAAATGCGGTTGCTATTGTCTTGGGTGATGCGCCCATTCGTGGTGAGCGTGATGGCGCCGCCGCCATTGCTGGTGATACCGGACGTGGAATCGACGCTGCCGATCGCCAGGTCGGTGGTGGCGTTCGAGCGGAACGTGAAGGCGCCATTGGACAGGCCGGCCAAGGTTCCCACGGAATTGGACGAGCCGAGCACGACGCTGCCGCCGGCCACTTTCAATGCGTTTGCGCTGAGCTGGGCCGTCTGCGTCACCGCGCCGGCGCCGTTCATCAACACCAGTGTGCCCGGCACGGTCACGGCGCCATTGAGCGCCATCGGATTGGCGCTGTTCGCCCACAGCCTGAGGGTGTCGGAACTGGTCAGTCCGGAACTGGCCAGGTTGAGCGCGCCGTCGACGCTGATGGCGCCGGTTTGGGCCGCGCCCGCGCCAATCAGCAATTCGCCGCCCGGATTGATGGTCTTCAGTTCGGCGTCGGTCAAACCTAGGGTACCGTTGGTGTCGGCCGCGCCCGCCCCCAAGGAGATCGTCTTGCTGCCGGTGAAAGGCGCAAGTGCCACCAAGCTGGCCGTCGAGGTGATCTGGGTGCCCGCACCGTTCAAGCTCATCTTGTTGGCGATGATCGTGATCGGACCGTTCGCGCTGATCGTGCTGTTGTTCGTAAACATGCCGGTGGCGGCATTGATGGCAACGGTGCCGCCCACGCTCGCCGTTTGGATGGCGGCGCTGTTGGTGATGTCGCCGCCGCTTGTGCCCAGCATGAGCTGCGGCGCCGACAGGGCAGCACTGACGGTGACGCCGGTCGGGCCGTTTAGCACGAGCGGTCCAGCCAGCGTTCCTCCGCTGAGCAAGTCGAGCGCGCCGTTGACGCTCAGGCCGGCCCCGACGCTGGCGTCGATTTCCAAGCTGCCGGCGGTGATCTTGCGCAGTTCGACATCGCTCAGGCTGAGCGCGCCGTTGACGGTGCCGGTCGCGTTGGCGCCAACGATGACGTCAGTCGGTTGCGTACTTGGCGCCAGCACGACCGGGGCGATGCCGGCGTTGATGGTACCGGTCAAATCCATGTGATCGGCCGTCAGCGCCACCGGGCCATTGGCGCTGTTGATCGTATTGCCCAGCGCTGCCGTGGTGAGCGTGGCGCCGCCCTCGCTGGCGCTGATGGCCACCGCGCCGCCGGCACTGGCGACCGAACCTTGGCCGCTAAGCGTCACGCCAGCCGGCCCGGCCAGCGTCACCGCGCCCAGGCTGCTCTGCACCGCGGCGCCGACGGTCAAGGTCTTGGTCGCGCTGGCGCTGATCGTGATCGGCTGGGAGGCAAACAGCTGGCGCGCGCCATAACCGGCGCTGCCGATGTCGGCAATCGTCAAGTTCTGCGGGCTCGAGAAGTTGATGGCCCCGGAGCCACTGTTGCCCAGATTGACCGAAGCGACGTTCGCCACGAAGGGATTGGCGGCCGAGCTGCCATAAATGCCCGTGGCGGCGGAAATCTTGAGCGAGGACGCTGTTACGCCATTGCTGCCGTTCGAATTGGTGACGCTGCCACCGGTGCCGGTCGCGCTCAACTGGACGCTGCCGCCGGTCGACTTCACGCCGGTGTTGGCGTCGACAATATTGATGCCGCCGGCCGTAGTCGTAAGCGTGATCGCTCCCGCGCCCGTACTCAGGACCCCGTGAAAGCCGTCCCCAATATTGATGAAGTCGACGTTGAAGGCGCCGCTGTTGGTGAACTGGAAGGCGCCACTGGAGACGCCCGCCAGGGTCGCGACATCGTTGGCCGCCGTCAGCGTGACGGTGCTGTTAGGCGCCGCCGCGATCAACTTGTCACCCGAAATGGCGGCGCTTTGCGATATCGCGCCATTGGTCGCGCTCAACGCCACCGGACCGCCATCGCTGGCGACGGCGCGGGCGATGCTGATGGCACCGTTCGCGTACAGATTGATAGGCCCGCCGTTGATGGTGTTGATGGCGCCGCTGACGACGCTGACATTCCCGCCCGAGCTCGACAGGGTCAGGCCGCCCCCTTCCGAATAGGCCAGGTTGTTGTCCACCGTCACATTCCCGCGATTGTTGATGACGACGCTGCCCGAACCGCGGTTATCGAGGCCATCGAGGCTGAGCGGGCGCACCGTGGAGCTGTAATTGACGATGTTGATGTTGCCGGAGGTGGTGTCGTGAAAGCCCACCGTGTCGACCTGGGTGTGCAAGGACGAGGTGGCGCCGATGCCCGTGGCCGAGAAGATGTTCAGCGCGGAGCCGGTGACCAGGGCGCCGACGTTGCCGCTGACGATGGCGCCGCCCGCGTAAAGGTTGACGCTGGCGTTGGCACCGCTGCTGGTCGAACATGCCGAGGGCATGGTAACCGGACCATTGGCGCAAATGCCGTTGGTGGTGTCGGTGAGCGTGATGTCGCCGGCCAGACTGGCAAGCGAAATCGCTTGCCCGTTGGTGACGATGCCCTTGTAGTTGCCCGAGACATCGTCGATGGTGAAGGAATTGGCTTGCGAATAGCGGAACATGCCGGTGCCGGCGTAGCCGCTCACGGTCGTGGCGCCGGTGTTGACGCCACTCAAGTCCACCAAGCCGAGGGTCGCTTCCGCATACAGGGTGGAAGCGCTCAAGCTCGACGTTGTCGCCGATTGCGTCAAATCCCCCTTGTCGGCCAGCAGTTTAAGCGCCGTGGTGGCGCTGAGCGTGCCCGCATTGACGGCGATGCCGCCGCTGACACCACCGGTCCCGGCCTCGAGCGTAATATTGGCACCGGAGATATTCGCGCCGACCGCCGTTGCCGTGCCGGAGCTCAGGGAGATGTCGCCCCCCACCGTCGCGACCGCAGCACTGACGGTCAGTGCGTGGGCGCTATCGGTGGTGACCGTGATATTGCCAGTGCCATCTTGGATCAAGGCGCTGCTATTGCCGGTGACGGCATTGAGCGTCAAGTCTTGTCCGGTATTGTTGAAGGTGATGTCGCCGCTGTTCTTGTTGTGGACATTGAGCGCGCCGACGTGTATCAAGTCGCCGGAGGCGCCCTTATTCGATTTGACGATCAACTGGCTCGCCGTCACCGTGCTGCCGGAGAACACATCGACGGTGGATTTATCCGAATCGAGGGTGATGGTGCCATTGGCGCCGCTGGCGGTCACATCGCCGCCGTCAACAGACACGCTGCTCGTCACTACATTGCTACCCGTGGCGGTCAAGCTGACGTTACCGCCGGTCGAAGTCACATTGCCACCGGATACCATCACGGAGTCGCCCGACAGCGCGATCGCGCCGCCGCCAGAAACGGCGTCACCGACGGTCATGACGCCCGTACTGGAAGTGAGACTGATGGCCTTGTTATTGGTCGTCGAGACGCCGACCACGCCACCGACGGTGCCCGTCGCCGTATCGGTCGAGGTGACAAACTGAAAGCCCGTGCCGCCGGCGGCCGAGCCGGCGATGGTGCCGATATTGTTGCCCGTATTGGTCAAGGTGACGGCGCCGGCGGCGACGGCCGACACGTTCGGCACCGTGATCGCCGCCGTTTGCGTGATGCTGGCGCCGCTATTGAGCTTGAGGGTGCCGCCGCCCGTGCTCGTGACGGTATTGTTGATTGCGATGGCGCCATCGGCGACCAGCGACAAAATGGAGGGATAGGTATTCCAGCTCAATGCCGAGCTGACAGTGATATCACCAGCCTGCGCGCCGGCGCCGGTCGTCGTGATGTTCACGTTGGTGCCGCCATTCAAGGCACCGACGATGGTCGTGGCGTCGGCCGTCGAACTGACTGCCGTCGGCGTGAAGATACTGGTGCCGCCGCCGGCGAAGGCGCCGCCGGTGGTGCCGGTGGTGATGTTGACGTTGTATGGATCGAGCAGCCAGCTGCCCGCGCGTCCCTTGGCCGCGCCGGCGTCGACCCGCGCGCCGATCATCGACAGGGTTTTCTTGCCCGAGGTTTCGACCGTGCCGCCATCGCCGCCGGCGAGGCCGCCGCGCGCGCTGATGCTGCCATAGACCAGGCTGGTGTCGTCGGCCCACACGATGGCCTTGCCGCCATTGCCGCTGGCGAGCGCGTCGACCTTGATGCTGGCATCGCGATCGAGCACGCTCATTTGCGCGTTGTGCACGGCGCCATTCTTGCCCTGGTAATCGCCACCAACGAGCACCGTGCCGCCGCCCAACTGGCCGCTCGCGTCAATGCTGGCATTGCCCGCCAGCGCCACGCGCTCACCCAGCACCTGCACCTCGCCACCGGTGCCCGCGCCGGTGGCGCTGGTCACGCTGCCCTGCTCGAGCATGGTATCGCGGCTGGCCTTGAACACGATCTTGCCGTTCTCGCCCACCACGGCGCTATCGGCGCTAACGCGCCCGCGCTGGGTGACGAGCGCGCCATAAATGCCGATCTTGCCGCCTTGCGCGATCACGTGGCCCAGGTTCAAGGCCGCGCTGTCTGGCGCGGAGACGACCACGTGCATGTTCGGGTCGCGCGAATCGACCAGTTGCACCGTGTGCCCGGCGGCCAGGATCACCTGCCCCTGGGGCGAGGTGATGACGCCGCTGTTTTCCACATTCGAGGCGATCAAGAACACATGGCTGCCAGCGGCGCTATTGATCGCGCCGGCATTGCTGATATTGCCGGCGACAGGGCCGGCCGCGAAGTTCTTGCGCCCGGCCAGGAAGTCGCCGTTCGACAGGTTCAGGGTCGAGGCCACCAGGCCGCCGACATCGACGCGCGAATCGCGCCCGAACAAAATGCCGTTCGGATTGATCAGAAACACATGGCCGTTCGACTGCAGGGCGCCCAGGATCTTACTGGGATCTTGCCCCAAGATCCGGTTGAGCACGGAACTGTCCGCGTTTTGCTGGATGAAGCGGGTGATCTCGCCTTCGTTGATATTGAAGCTTTGCCAGTTGATGATGGTGTTGGGCGTGTTCGTGATCGAGAACACATTGCCCTGCTGGTTGAAGGTGGCGCTGCCGTTGACCACCACCGGCGCATTCGGATTGGCCTCGGCCGCGCTGAAGGCGGCCAGCAGCAGCACCGGCAAGAGCTTGCGGCGCAAGGGATGGTTCGCGGTTGGCATCGTTTTATTCATCATGGCTTCCTCTATCTCAGCGACTGGCTCAGTACGCCAAAGTCGCGCGGACATGCAATTTATTCTTGTCGGTGGCGCCGCTGCTGCCGCTATGGACAACGTGGCCGTAGTCGAGCTGCACATTGACGTTGGTCGATTTCAATAGGCGCAAGCCCAGGCCGACGCTGGCGAGCGTGGCCGAACTCATTTCGCCGGGCAAAGGCTCGTTGCGGCTGACATAGGCGCCATCGACGAAACCGAGCGCCCTGCATTGCCAACCCGTCAGCGCCGCGCACAAGGTGGGCGTGTACAGTTCAAAGTTACCCAGCACGCCAGAATCGTTCGACACCACGCGCTCGTCGAAACCACGCACCGAGGAACTGCCGCCGGCGCCGAACTGCTCGCCGGGAATCAAGGGCTTGGGCGAATACTGGCCGCTGACGATCACGCGGCTTTGCCAGTCGCGCGCCAAGCTGCGCGCGACGGTGCCGGCAAAGCGCAGCGCGCTAAAGCCGGCCGGCGCGCCTTTGCGCGCGGCGGCGAAGTCGGCGCTCTTGCCGTTCTTGCCACCGGGCAGGTTGTGCAGCAGCGTGAGCGACAGGTTCGACTCGCGTTGCGCCCCGCTCCAGCTGCCCAGGTAGCCGATCGAAAGGGGGTGGACCGTGATGTCGTTGCCGATATCGCTGCCGGCGAACAGCACCGAATTCTTGAACGCCTTGCTTTCGAGACCGAACACGAGGCGCGGCTCGTAGCCCTCGGCGCGCGTCAGCGAGCGGTTGTAGCGCAAGCCGAACACGGTGCCCTTGCCGCTCACGGCCAGGTTGAGCAAACCGGCGCTGATGGTGCCCGAATCGACGTCCGAATAGCTCGCGTACAGGTCGAGCGAGTCGTTCAGCGCGTACAGGGGAAGGTGGTAGCCGGCGCCCCACACGCTGACCTGGCTCGGCTTTTCCACCGTCGTCGAATACTGCATGCTGGCCACATCGTCGCGCCCCAATAGATTGGCGTGTTGCAGCACCACGCCTGCATGGGTCTTGCCGGTGGCGGTCGATCCGGTATTGTCGAGATTGAGCGAGGCGGTCCAGGCTTTCTGGTCGACGACTTCGAGCTTGACGTCGACCTCGTCGTCGCGCTCGCCGCCTTGCATCTTCATCGTCACTTTCTTGGCCGGATTCTCATTGGCCAGCTTCAGGCCAGCCGAGATGTCTTTCAGGTTCGGGCCTTTGCCTTCGCGCAGGGCGGGCAGGCTGCGCCGCACGTTCGCTTCGTCGAACACGGTATTGCCCGTCACCTTCACACGTCCGATCTTGATTTCGATGACCTTCAAGGTGACGACGCCGCCGTTCAATTCCTGCTCGGGCAATTCGACCTGCACCACGTTGTAGCCGCGCTCGTGATAGACCGCCTCGAGCGCCTCGAGGGCGCGCTGGACGTCGCCGAAATCGCGCTGCTTGCCAAGGAAGGGGGCGAGCGCCGCGTCGATCGCGCCTTGCGCGAGCAAGGTGTTGCCGCTCACGGCGAAGCGCCCGATATCGAAACGCACGGCGCCATCGGCTGGGGCCGCCCACGCGCTGGCGGTGGCGAGGGCAAGCGCGGACGCGGAAAACAGGCGCGCGAAGCTAAAGGTCATAGTTTGGCTCGATAGTGAGTTGATTCGGCGGTCCGTTTGCGTGCGCCCAGGCGAAAAAGCGGCCGCGACAGCAGAGCGCATATAGGGGCGAGTGTAAATGGGATTGGCTTGCTAGTGAGAAAATTCTTATGGCCTAGGCCATTTGTCCGAGGCGAACGGCCGGGTGCCGTGGCCATTGTGGCGTCAATAACACAATGTAAATATGGCTGGCGGGCGCGGTGCCAGACCCACTTAAATTGTGTACAACGAAACAGCGCTCACTTGCTGTCGTAATTGGTCACGCCATCCCACTCGGGGCCGGGCGGATGGGCGCGGTGGCGCGCGATATTGGCGGCGAACAGGCGGTACAGGCCGCACTCGGGCTGCTCTTGCTGCAATGCAACAATGGCCGCCTCGGCCGCGTCCCATTGCTGGGCGCGCACCATGGCCAGGGCCGCATGCCAGCGCTCAAGTTCGGCCAGGGTGGCCGCATCCAGTTCGGATGGCAAGCCAAGCGGCTCGAAGATGGCGACGGGCTCGTGCTTGCCCTTGACCCGCACCAGGTCCAGTTCGCGGTAGGCGAATTCGGGGGCGGCCGCGCGCGTACCCTCGCCCACCGCCAAACCCACGCCATATACCTTGGTCAAGCCTTCCAGGCGCGAAGCGACGTTCACGGCGTCGCCCATCACAGTGTAGGCGCGCCGGATCTTCGAGCCCATGTCGCCCACCCGCATCAAGCCGGTGTTGATGCCGATGCCAATCTTCAAGGGCGGCCAGCCGCGCGCGACGAAATCCGCGTTCAGGCGCACGGCGCTGTGCTGCATGGCCAGGGCGGTGGCGACGGCGCGCCGCGCGTGGTCGGGGAAGGCCACCGGCGCGCCCCAGAAGGCCATCACGGCGTCGCCGATGTACTTGTCGAGGGTGCCCTGGTATTTGTCGCGGATGTCTTCCGACATCGCCGTCAAGTACAGGTTGATGTATTCGCGCAGGGCCTTCGGCGCGAGCATTTCGGAAATGGTGGTGAAGCCGCGCACGTCCACGAACAGCACCGACAGCACCCGGTCTTCGCCGTCCATGGTGTACTTGTCCGGATCTTCGGCCATCTCGGCCACCAGTTCGGGAGCTACGTATTCGCCGAAGCGCGAGACCAGGGCGCGGCCTTTGCGGGACTCGAACAGGTAGCCGTAGGCCATGTTAAAAATGAATAGGACCAGGGTCAACAACAGCATCACGGCCATATTCAGCGACCAGTCCCGCACGCTGTAAGCATGATAATTGAACCAGGTCACGCCTCCCGCCGCGCACAAAGCCAAAACGATCGAGCGCAGCGGCGTGAGCACCGGCAGCCCGAAACACAGGAGTACACCAACGATCACGGTCTGTACCGCCTCCCATCCTTCGGCATAATCGGGGCGCGACTTGAAGCGATTGTCGAGAATAGACTTGACCAGGTTGGCATGCACCTCGACCCCAGGATATTCTGCGTTGACCGGGGTGGCGCGCAAATCATTCAGGCCAGCGACGGTCGTGCCGATGAGCACAATCGTGCCATCGAGCACGGATTCGGGCACCTTGCCTTTCAAAACATCCACCGCCGACACATAGGGAAAGGCCCCGCCATGCGGCCCGCCGGTGCCGCGAAATTGTATGGTCGTCGTCAAACCGTAGCCGACCGGGATCGGAACCATCAGACCGTTTTCCTTGAACATGACAATCTTTTCGATACCGCCGTTCTCCTTCTCGCGTTCGGTCATCGTGTCGACGGTCGCGGTGTAATACGGCTTGATCGCCTTCGCCTTATAAAACGCGGCGACAGTCGCTAGCGAGAGCGAGGGGTAGAAGCCATTGCCAAGGCGCATCAAAAAAGCCGACGAGCGCAGCGTCCCGTCCGGATCGACCGAGGCGCTGAAAATGCCGGCGCCGCGCGCCGCCTTCTGCAGTTGGGACAGGTTCGCCTGGTAGCCCGTCGGCGCCGTTGCGACCAGCTCGCGTCCATTCAAATCGTCGAGCGTGAATTCCGGCTTGGGCAGGGCGCCCGTCTTCGCCTTGTCCGACACTTCATAGCCGAGCACGACAGGTTTGCCCTTGATGGCCGCGGCCAGCAAAGCGTCATAGTCCATCGAAGGCTTCAAGGCAATGAGCTCGTCCTTCAGACGCGGGATGTCGTTCAATTCCTTGTAGGCGAGGTCTTCAAGCACCTCGAAGCCGGACGACTTGTCTGGTTCGGCGAACAGCACGTCCATGCCGACGGCGCCGACCTTGTAGTGGTCGGTCAGTTGCGTGACGAGCTTGGCGACAACGTTGCGCCCCCATGGAAAGCGCCCGACCTCGGCGAGACTTTTTTCATCGATGTTGACGATCACGATGCGCCGGTCGAGCACGGGCTTCTCGACGCGCATGCGCCAGCCGGCGAAGAATGTGTCCATCCGAACGATCGATTCGGACTCCAGGTAGCCCATCAGATTGAGCACGGCGGCCAGGGTCAGCGCCGCGCCCACGCCCCATTGCACGCCGTATTTCTTGAGAGTTTTTTTCCACTTGGTCGGCAACAGGCGCACAGGTTCTCCGGAAAGGCTCGCGCGCTAGCGCTTAAGGCACGTAGCCGGGAATCTGCGACTCGTCGATGGCGTCGATCTGGCGCGCGTCCATGTTTTTTTCCGCGAACTTCTGGTAGACCTTGTCGCGGATGAAGATGTCGAACAAGTCCGGATCGATATGCCCGTTCAAGCGGAAGTTGCCCAGGATGCGCAGCGACTCCGACAAGGTCTTGCCCTTTTTGTAGGGACGGTCGCGCGCCGTCAAGGCTTCGAAGATGTCGGCGATGGCCATGATGCGCGCCTGGATCGACATTTGATCGCGCGTCAAGCCGCGCGGATAACCCTTGCCATCCATGCGCTCGTGGTGCCCGCCCGCGTACTCCGGCACGTTCTTCAAGTGCTTGGGCCAGGGCAGCGACTCGAGCATGCGCAAGGTGACGACGATGTGGTTGTTGATGATCTTGCGCTCGACATCGGTCAAGGTGCCGAACTTGATGGTCAGGTTGGCCGTCTCTTCCTCGGTCAGGAAGTCGCACTCGACCCCGTCCATGCCAACCCAGCGGTAACGCGCGATCGCGCGCACCCGCTCTTGCTCGTCCGCGCTCATGCCCTCCCCGCCCACATTGGCGTGGCGCAGGAAGTCGCGGTCCGCGCGCAAGCCGGCCAGCTCGCCCGCCAGCGCCGCGTCGATGGCCGCGCCGTCCGCGCCCGGTTCGCGCGCGGCCTTCAAGGCGCGAATCTCGGCGTCGCGCAGCAGCACCTCGAAGCGGGTGTCGACCATGTGGATGCGGTCGTAAATGGTTTCCAGCTTGGTCGCCTTGTCCACCACATGCACCGGCGTGGTGATCTTGCCGCAATCGTGCAGCAAGCCGGCCAGCCACAATTCCTTGCGGTCGCCCTCGCTCAAACGGAACTCGGTCAAGGGCCCGCTGGCCGTATTGTGGGCGGCCTCGGCCAGCATCATCGTCAATTCCGGCACGAACTGGCAATGGCGCCCCGTGTAGGGTGATTTTTCGTCGATCCCGATATTGATCAGGTTCACCAGCGCTTCAAGCAGCTCTTCCAACTGCACGATCAAGAGCTGGTTGGTAATGGCCATCGCCGCCTGCGCCGCCAGGGCCTCGATGAAGCGCTGGTCGGTCTGCGAGAAGGGCCGGATGGCGCCCGTGTCCGGGTCTTTCGCGTTAATCAGTTGCAACACCCCGACCAATTCGCCCTCATGGTCGCTCATCGGCACCGTCAAGAACGATTGCGAATGGTAGCCAAAGCTTTGGTCGAACTGGCGCATGCCCGAAAAATTGAACACGTCAGCCTTGTACACATCCTCGATATTGACGGACTGGCGGCAATTGGCGGCGAAGGCGGCCACCGAGGCCAGGTTCTCGTTGCCTTGCGCGTCGAACAAGGGCACACCCGGCAAGTCGATCGCCACCCCGCTCAAGCCGCCCTGGTAAATGCCCAGGGTCTGGTTGATGGAAATTGAAAAGCGCAAGCTTTGGCGGTCGTCGCTGGGACGGTACAAGGTGCCGCCGTCGGCGTTGGTGAGGTTCTTGGCCACCGTCAAAATGCGGTCGAGCAAGGACGCGGTGTCGGGACTATGCCCCAGGGCCACGCTCAGCTCCGTCAGCTGGTCGAGCCGCTGCGCGATCTGTTCACTAGTGAGCGAATGCATGGTCATCCCCTGGCGTTGCCAGCAATTAATTACTCGAAGTGTAACGCCAGTGCGCGCCGCTGTACATGGGCGCATGATCGTGCGCGCAAATAGTTGGCAAGGGCGCGACGCCGGGCGCCGCCGACGCTGCCGAAAATACAAAATTTAGCGCCAGGGGAGCGCAAACCGGCTATTATCGTCCCTACATGCAATGGCGCCAGCGCGCGGCTTGGCCGTGGGCGGCGCGTTTCCGGCGCGAGCCGGGCGGACGGGCAAGGCGGAACATATCGCCAAGGCGGCGCGGCATTTGGCAAAAAACTCGATTGCTGCGGCTAGGGGGACAGCTAATGAAATTCAGATTCTGGGGGGTGCGCGGCTCGATTCCGTCGCCGGGACTGCGCACCGCGCGCTACGGCGGCAACACCACCTGCATCGAGGTCGTCACCGACGACGGCACCTTGATCGTGCTCGACGGCGGCACCGGCATTTTCGCGCTGGCGCAAAACCTGCTCACGCGCCTGCCTGTTTCGGCCAATATCTTCATCACCCACAGCCACTGGGACCACATCCACGGCCTGCCCTTCTTCACGCCGCTGTTCATCCGCGGCAGCCGGGTGCGCCTGCACGGCGCCTACGACCGCGTCACCGGCAATGGCATCGAACACGTGATGGGGGTACAGCTGCAAAACAGCTACTTCCCGGTGGGCGAGGCGCAGATGGACGCGACGATCGAATACCAAACCCTCACCATCGACGAGCCCATCAGCGTGGGCGACGCCGTTGTCGACAATGTGGTGATGAACCATCCGGTAACGAACCTGGGCTACCGCATCAGCTGCAACGGCAAGTCGGTGTTCTTCACGGGCGACCATGAGCCCTTCTACAATCTGTACCCGGTGGGCGATGCGCAGCATGCGCCCTACCAGCAGCATATCGAGGCGCGCCAGGCGGCCATTGACAACCGCATGCGGGGGGTCGACGCCCTGATTGTTGACTGCTCCTACACGCGCGAGGAATATCCGGCCAAGCAGGGCTGGGGCCACGGCACTTTCGACGCCGCCCTCGAGACGGCGATCCGGGTCGGCGCCAAGGCACTGTACTGCACCCATCACGAACCGACCCGCAGCGACGACGAGCTCGAAGCGGTGTTCGAGCAAGTGCTCGAGCGCCACGCGCCCCTGCCCAAGGACTTGAAAGTATTCCTGGCCTACGAAGGCCTGGAAGTGGAACTCGAATGAGCCAAGAGAATCACGCATGAGCGAAGCCGAAAGCCAGAACGACACCATCCTGCGCCTGGACTTCTTCAAGAAGCTACAGGCGGTCACCACCAAGATCCACGCGACGAACAATCTTGATGAAATCATGCTCGACCTGGGCATGGAGTTTTGCGACCTGTTCGATTGCGACCGCTTCACCCTGTACGCGACCAATCCCGAGCAAGACCACCTGGTGGCCAAGGTCAAGACCGGCCTGACCTCGTTCAAGGACTTGCGCTTGCCGATCGCACCCACCTCGATTGCCGGCTTCGTGGCGCTGGCGCGCAAGACCATCAATATCGCCGACGTGTACGACGAAGCCGAATTGAAGGCGCTCTCGCCGCAGCTGCACTTCCAGCGCGGGGTGGACCAGCGCACCGGCTACCGCACGCGCGAGATGCTGGTCGCGCCCCTGTTGACGGTGCAGTCCAACGAGCTGCTCGGCGTGGTCCAGTTCATCAACAACCGCTCCGGCGGGCCGTTCTCGGGCGTGGCTGCGGAAGGCGTCAAGGAATTGTGCGAGACCCTGTCGGTGGCCTTCAGCCAGCGCTTGAAGCCGCCCCAGATGGTGCGCACCAAATTCGACGCGCTGGTGTCGGACGCGGTATTGTCCGCCGCCGAGCTGGAACTGGCCGCGCGCGCGGCGCGCAAGAAGGACATGGAAGTCGAGGATGTCTTGATCGACGAATTCCAGGTCAAACCGGCCGCGCTGGGCTTGGCGCTGTCGAAGTTTTTCATGGTGCCCTACGAGCCGTTCAAGCCCGACCGCCTCAAGCCGACCGAGCTGCTCAAGAACCTCAAACTCCAGTATGTCGAGGAAAACCTGTGGCTGCCGCTGGAGGAAGGGCGTGAAGGCTTGATCGTGATGGCGATCGACCCCGAGCGCGTACACGCGAGCCGCATCGTCGGCCAGATCTTCCCCAAGTTCAAAGTGAGCTTTCGCGTCACCACGCGACGCGAATTCAAGGCCACGGCCGAGCAGTTCTGGGGCGTGCAGTCCGAAGGCGGCTCGGTGGGCGAACTGCTCTCGGGGATGGACGACGACGCCGAGGAGAGCGACGGCCCGGTCGACCTGTCCGAGGCGGTCGAGAACGAATTGGTCAAGCTGCTCAACAAGATCATCGTCGACGCCTACAACCAGGGCGTCTCCGACATCCATATCGAACCCTTGCCCGGCAAGGGCAAGACCGGCATTCGATTCCGCAAGGACGGCACCCTGGTGCCCTACATCGAGATCCCCTCGTCCTACCGCAGCGCGCTGGTCGCGCGCGTGAAGATCATGTGCGACCTCGACATCTCGGAGCGGCGCAAGCCGCAGGACGGCAAGATCAAGTTCAAAAAATACGGCCCGCTCGACATCGAGCTGCGGGTGGCGACCATCCCGTCGACCGGCGGGGTCGAAGACATCGTGATGCGGATCCTGGCCGCGGGCGAGCCGATCCCGCTCGACAAGCTCGGGGTGCTGCCGTTTAACCTCGAGCGATTGCGCGGCGCCATCGAAAAACCCTACGGCCTGTTCTTCGTGTGCGGCCCGACCGGTTCGGGCAAGACCACCACCTTGCACTCGGTGCTGAACTACCTGAACACGCCCGAGACCAAGATCTGGACCGCCGAAGACCCGGTCGAGATCACGCAAAAAGGCTTGCGCCAGGTGCAGGTCAACCGCAAGGCCGGGCTCGATTTTGCGACCGTGATGCGCGCCTTCCTGCGCGCCGACCCGGACATCATCATGGTCGGCGAGATGCGCGACAAGGAAACGGTGGGCATGGGCATCGAGGCCTCCCTCACCGGTCACCTGGTGTTCGCCACCTTGCACACCAATAGCGCGCCCGAATCGATCGTGCGCCTGCTCGACATGGGCATGGACCCCTTCAACTTCGCCGACGCCCTGCTGGGCATTCTGGCGCAGCGCCTGGCCAAGCGCCTGTGCGGCAACTGCAAGAAGCTCTACCACCCGAACGACGAGGAAATCAAGCTGCTGCTGGCCGAGTTTTGCGAGGAACTGCTCAACACCGAGGCTTTCAAGAGCGACCCGGACGGCGAGCGCGCCCGCGTGCTGGCCGGCTGGAAGCAGCGCTACGGCGACGCCAAGGGCCAGTTCACGATGTACAAGGCGGTCGGCTGCGAGGCTTGCAACAAGGGCTATCGCGGACGGGTGGGCTTGCACGAGCTGATGATCGGCACCGACAAGGTCAAGAAGCTGCTGCAGGAGCACGCGCGGGTGGCGCAACTGCTGGCCGCCGCGCTCGAGGACGGCATGCTGACGCTGAAGATGGATGGCATCGAGAAGGTACTCTCCGGGATCACCGACATCAAGTGCGTGCGCGCCGTCTGCATCAAGTAGCGCCGCATTAGCGACGGCGGGACAAAAGACGGAGGGGACAGACCCCTGTTTTGAGGAAATGCGAGCATTTCCTCAAAACAGGGGTCTGTCCCCTCCGTCTTTTGTCCCGCCGTCGCTGCGCGGGCCTGGCGCGCTTACATGAAGCGCTGCGCCAGGTACCAGGCGATGGCCGAGATGAAGGCCGAGGCCGGAATCGTGAAGACCCAGGCCCACACGATATTGCCGGCCACACCCCAGCGCACCGCCGACATCTTTTGCGCCGAGCCCACACCGACGATGGCGCCGGTGATGGTGTGCGTCGTCGACACCGGCACGCCGAAGCCGCTGGCGATGAGCAGGGTGATGGCCCCTCCCGTCTCGGCGCAAAAGCCGCCCACCGGTTTGAGCTTGGTGATCTTCTGGCCCATGGTCTTGACGATGCGCCAGCCGCCGAACAGGGTGCCGGCCGAGATCGCGGTGTAGCAGCAAATCACGACCCAGTGCGGCGGCGCCTTGTCGGCGCTGGTCACCTGCCCCGCCGCGATCAATAGCATCCAGATGATGCCGATGGTCTTTTGCGCGTCGTTGCCGCCGTGCGCCAGGCTGTAGCTGGCGGCCGAGGCCAGTTGCAGGCGGCGGAACCATTTGTCGACGCCGCGCGGAGTCGAGCGCACGAAAATCCACGACACCAGCAGCATGATGATCGAACCGAGCACGAAGCCGAGCAAGGGCGAGAGCACGATCCATTTGACCGTCTTGAGCAAGCCGTCGCCAACGAGCGCGCTGGTGCCGGCCTTGGCCACGGCCGCGCCCACCAAGCCGCCGATAAGGGCGTGCGAGGACGACGAGGGAATGCCGTAGTACCAGGTGATCAGGTTCCAGCTGATGGCCCCCACCAGGGCCCCGAAAATCACATATTGGTCCACCACGTGCGGGTCGATCGTGCCTTTGCCGACGGTGGCGGCCACGCCCAGGCCGATCACCCAGTAAGCCACGAAGTTGAACAAGGCCGCCATTGCCACCGCCGTTTGCGGTTTCAAAACGCCGGTCGAGACCACGGTGGCGATCGCATTGGCGGCATCGTGGAAGCCGTTCATGAAGTCGAACACCAGCGCCATCGCCACCAGCAGGCCGAGCATGAGAATGCTCATTTCTATGGTATGCATGATTCCTCGCGCTTACGCGTTTTCGACGATGATGCCTTCGATGATGTTGGCAACATCCTCGCAGCGGTCGGTAACGGTTTCCAGGATCTCGTAGATCGCCTTCAGTTTGATCAGGTTGCGCACGTCCGGCTCGTCGCGGAACAATTTGGACATGGCCGCGCGCATCACATGGTCGGCGTCCGACTCGAGGCGGTCGATCTCTTCGCAGATGGCGACGATGGCGCGCGAATTGTCCATGTTCGACAGCAGCGCCACCGCTTGCTGGACCTTCTCGCAGCAGGCCAGGCACAATTCGGCCAGGCGTTTGGCTTCCGGCGTGACGGCTTTCAAGTCGTACAGCGAGACGGTTTGGGCCGCGTCTTCCATCAAGTCCAGGATGTCGTCCATGCGCGTGATGAGCTTGTGGATGTCGTCGCGGTCGAGCGGCGTGATGAAGGTCTTGTGCAGCAGGTCGACGGTGGCGTAGGTGATCTTGTCAGCCTGCTTTTCGATGCCCTCGATCGCGTGCGTGCGGTTTTCCAGGTCGTCGAAATTGGTCATCAGGCCGACCATTTCCTTGGCCCCCTTCACGCACAAATCGGCGTGCTGGTTAAACAGCTCGAAAAATTTGCCCTCGGTGGGCATCAGGCGTCCAAACATGATTTCTCCGTTTTTTCTATGGGTGGTGTTGCATTGTGGCCGCTCATGGCGGCCGGCGCGGTTTAGTCGCCCTGGTAGGTGGCGAGGTTACCGCTGTAATTGCCAAACTTGGTGTACTGCCCGATCCAGGTCAGGCGCACCGCGCCGATCGGACCGTTACGCTGCTTGCCGATGATGATCTCGGCCGTGCCCTTGTCGGGCGAATCGGCGTTGTAGACCTCGTCGCGGTACAGGAAAATGATGACGTCCGCGTCCTGCTCGATAGCGCCCGACTCGCGCAAGTCGGACATGATGGGACGTTT
Source organism: Pseudomonadota bacterium (assembly GCA_040388555.1). Lineage (GTDB taxonomy): Bacteria > Pseudomonadota > Gammaproteobacteria > Burkholderiales > Burkholderiaceae_D > Telluria_A. Next base: position 248,741 of record JAZKBP010000005.1, on the reverse strand, counting down.
ATTGGGGCGCTGCTCGAGCGAGCGGTTCAGCTGCGAGAGCGCGATCACGGGGCAGTGCAGCTCCTTGGCCAAGCCCTTCAAGCCGCGCGAAATCTCGGAAATCTCGGAAGCGCGGTTGTCGCCCGGGGTGTTGGCCGTCATCAGCTGCAGGTAGTCGACGATGATCAAGCCGAGCTTGCCGCACTGGCGCGACAAGCGGCGCGCACGCGCGCGCAGCTCGATCGAGTTCAAGGCTGGCGTCTCGTCGATGTAGAGCTGGGCGTCGTTCATCTTTTGGATGGCGTGGGTCAGGCGCGGCCAGTCTTCGTCATTCAGTTTGCCGGTGCGCAGGCGGTGCTGGTCGAGCTGGCCGACCGAGCCGAGCATACGCATGGCCAGCTGGGTGCCGCCCATCTCCATCGAGAACACGGCCACCGGCAAGCCCGAGTCGATCGCCACGTTCTCGCCGATGTTGACCGAGAACGCCGTCTTGCCCATCGAAGGGCGCCCCGCCACGATCACCAGGTCGCCCGGCTGCAAGCCCGAGGTCATGCGGTCGAGGTCGATGAAGCCGGTGGGCACGCCCGTGATTTCGCTCTGGTTGTCGCGGCTATACAGTTCGTCAATGCGCTCGACCACTTGGGTGAGCAAGGGCTGGACCGCGACCCAGCCCTGGGCCCCGCGCGCGCCTTCTTCGGCGATGGCGAAGATCTTCGATTCGGCCTCGTCGAGCATTTGCTTGACTTCCTTGCCCTGCGGCGAGAAGGCGTTGCCCGAGATTTCATCGGCCACCGTGATCAATTTCCTGAGCACGCCGCGGTCGCGCACGATCTCGGCGTAACGCCGGATATTCGCCGCCGACGGCGTGTTTTGCGCCATCGCGTTCAGGTAGGGTAAGCCACCCACGTCGTTCGCCTTGCCCAGCAGGGACAGTGCCTCGTAGACGGTGATCACGTCGGCCGGCTTGGCCGCGTTGATCAGCTTGACCAATTGCTCGAAGATGATGCGGTGGTCGTAGCGGTAAAAGTCGTCCGCGTGCATGAAGTCGGCGATGCGGTCCCACGCGGCGTTATCGCGCAGCAAACCACCGATCACCGACTGCTCGGCTTCGATCGAATGGGGCGGAATGCGCAGTGAATCGACTTGTGGATCAGAAGGGGCGTTCATGGGGCCGCATTATACCCGCTTGTGTCAGCGGCCAGAAAGAATCGGCGCGCTGGCGGCGCAAATGCGACGGCGCCGCCGGGCGCGGCGGGCCTGCCACGGCGGGGGCGCGCAAAAAAGCCGGGCGAACCCGGCTTTTTTGCGCTAATTGCAATCATGACGGGAAAGCAGCTGGGCTACCCCGTCCCGGCCATTACAGCGCCGCCACGTGCATCGGCACGCCGATGAAGCCGATCTCCGCAGCGCCCTCGTGCGCGTGGAAACCGCCCGTCGCGCCGGCATGGTCGGCGCCGTTGGCGGTGTCGGCGTCGTGAATCAGCGCATTGTCGTCGAATTGGCGGACCGGACGCGCGCCGTTCGGATTGGGGATGTGCCCGTCGCCGGTGGTGAAGTCCCAGGTCGTGGTGTTGTTAATGCCCGCGAAGCTGTTGCCCACCGAGTCGATGACGATGCCCGCCGACATCTGGATGAAGTAATGCGTGAACGGCAGCAGCGAACCGGTGTGCAGTGCGAACTCCAGACGGTAGCCGATGTCGATCGCGTAGAACGACACCTGCGTCACGTCCGTCACGGAAATGACGTGCACGTCGCCCGCGCCATTGCTGATCGTGATGTTACCCGTCCCCAGCCTGACCACTTCCGGAATGAAGGTGGTGAAGCCCCAGTTGAAGGTGGTCGATGTGGCGTTGTCGTGCGGATCCTGGAAAATGATCGGGACGATGGTGTCGGTGCGCGCCGTCACTGCCGAGCTGGTGGCCGCGTTGCCGGCCGCGTCGGCGGCGCGCGCCGTGAAGCTGTGGGTGGCGTCGGCCAGCGTCGAGGTGGTGAAGCTCCAGCTGGTGCCGGACACGCTGGCGTTGCCCAGGGCGGTGGCGCCATCGTAGATCGTGACCGTCGCGCCCGCCTCCGTCGTTCCCGACAGCGCCAGCGTGGCGTCGCGCGTGGCGCCGCCGCTGCCGATGGTCGAGGTCAAGCCGGTGTTGGTGCCGATCGTGCTGCTAATGGTCGGCGTGCCAATCACGGTGTCGATGTTCGCGTGCAGCGCCGACGAGGTGTTGGTGGCCGACGCCGCGTTGACGATCTTGGCGCTCAGGGTGTGGGCGCCGTCGGCCAGGGCCGGCGTGGTGTAGCTCCAGGACGTGCCGGACAAGCTCGCTTGGCCGAGCGCGTTGGCGCCGTCGTAAATGGTGACGGTGCCACCCGCTTCGGCCGTGCCGCTCAAGGCCAGGGTGTTGTCGCGGGTCAGGCCATTGTCGCCGATGCTGCTGGTGGCGCCCGTGTTGGTGCCGATGGTGCCGCTGATCGTCACCACCGGTGGCGCGCTGCTGATGGTCGCCGTCACCGCAGCGGAAGCGCCCATATTGCCCACCGCATCGGTGGCGCGCGCCGTCAGCGTGTGCAGCGTCTCGGACAGCGCCGGCGTGGTGTAGCTCCAGCTGCCGCCGCTGAGCGAGGCGTTGCCCAGCTTGCTGGCGCCATCGTAGATCTCCACCACGCTGCCCGCCTCGGCCGTTCCCGACAGGCCCAGCGTGGTGTCGCTGGTGCTGCCGCCGCTCGAGATCGACGATTGGCTGCCGCTGTTGGTGACGATGGTGGTGGCCATCGTGACGGCCGGGGCCGCCGTGTCGACGGTGGCGCCCACCGAAGCCGAGTTGGCCGTGTTGCCGGCCGCGTCGACGATGTGCGCGCTGAAGCTATGGCTGCCATCGCCCATGCCGGCGGTGATGTAGGTCCAGGCCGTGCCCGAGAGCGCGGCGTTGCCCAGGCTGCTGGCGCCGTCGAAGATGGTGACGGTGCTGCCCGCCTCGGCCGTGCCGGACAAGGCCAGGGTGGCGTCGCGCGTGGCTTGCCCACCCGTGATGGTCGAGCTGGCGCCGCTGTTGGTGCCGATCGTGTTGCTGATCGTGGCCGGGCTGGCCACGGTGTCAACCGTCGCCGTCACCGCCGCGGCGGTGGCGAAGTTGCCGACCGCGTCAGTCACAGCCGCGGTCAAGGCGTGCGTGCCGTCGGCCAGGCTGCCGCTCAGGTAGGTCCAGGAGGTGCCGCTCAAGCTGGCGTTGCCCAGCTTGGTGCCGCCTTCGTAGATCTCGACCGTGCTGCCCGCCTCGGCCGTGCCGGACAAGGCCAGGGTGCGGTCGCGCGTCACGCCGCCGCTGCTGATCTGGCTCGCCGCTCCCGTGTCGGTGCCGATGCTGCTGCTGGTGGTGACGGGCGAGACCACCGTGTCGACCGTGGCCGTGACGGTGCCGGTGCTGCTGCTGTTACCGGCCGCATCGACCACGCGGGCCGACAAATTGTGCGCGCCGTTGCCCAGCGCCGCGCTGGTGAACGACCAGGCGGTGCCGCTCAAGCTGGCCGCGCCCAGGCTGGTTGCGCCATCAAACACGGTCACGCTGCTGCCCGCTTCGGCCGTGCCGCTCAAGCCCAGCGTGGCGTCGCGGGTGGCGCCGCCGCTGCTGATCTGGCCGACCAGGCCGCTGTCGGTGGCGATGCTGCTGCTGATGCTCGCCGCTGGCGCCACCGTATCGATGGTCGCGCCCACCGCGCCCGTGGTGAGGACGTTGCCGAGCGCGTCGGTCAGGCGGGCGGTGAAGCTGTGCGCGCCATCTTGCAGCGCCGCGCTGGTGAAGCTCCAGTTGGTGCCCGAGAGCGTGGCGTTGCCCAAGCTGGTGGCGCCGTCGAAGATCGTGACAACGCTGCCCGCTTCAGCCGTGCCGGACAAGTCCAGCGTGCTGTCGCGGGTGCTGCCGCCGGCATTGATGGTGCTGGCCGCTCCGCCATCGGTGCCAATGGTGGCGCTGAGCGTCGCCGGGCTGACCACCGTGTCGACAGTGGCGCTGATAGCCGCGCTGGCGAGCACATTGCCAACCAGGTCGGTCGCCTTGGCCGTCAAGCTGTGCGTGCCATCGCCCAGCGCCGGCGTGGTGTAGGTCCAGCTGCTGCCGCTCAGGGTGGCGCTGCCCAGTTTGGTGGCGCCGTCGTAGATGTCGACGCCGCTGCCCGCCTCGGCCGTGCCGGACAGGGCCAGGGTGGCGTCGCGCGTGCTGCCGCCGCTGCTGATCTGGCCCGCGGCGCCGCTGTCGGTGCCGATCGTGCCGCTGATGGTCAAGGGCGAGACCACCGTGTCGACCGTGGCGGCCACTGCCGCCGTAGTGGCCACATTGCCGAGCGCGTCGGTCACACGGGCGCTCAAGCTGTGCGCGCCGTTGCTCAGCGTCGGCGTGGTGTAGCTCCAGCTGGTGCCCGACAAGGTCGCGTTACCAAGGCTGGTGGCGCCGTCGAAAATGGTGACCGTGCTACCCGCTTCAGCGCTGCCGGACAAGTCCAGGGTGGCGTCGCGGGTGGCGGCGCCGCTGCCGATGGTGCTGGTGGCGCCGCTATTGGTGCCGATGGTGGCGCTGATGGTGGCCGGGCTGGCCGCCGTGTCGACACTGGCGCTGACGGCGGCGCTGCTGGCGACGTTGCCAACCAGGTCGATCACCTTGGCCGTGAAGGCGTGCGCGCCATCGAGCAGCGTTGGCGTGGTGTAGGTCCAGGCGCTGCCGCTCAAGGTGGCGTTGCCCAGCTTGGTGGCGCCGTCGTAGATCTCGACGCCGCTGCCCGCTTCCGCCGTGCCGCTCAAGGCCAGGGTGGTGTCGCGCGTGGCGCCGCCGCTGCTGATCTGGCTGGCACCGCCGCTGTCGGTGCCTATGGTGCTGCTGATCGTCACTGGCGAGACCACCGTGTCAACCGTCGCCGCCACGGCCGCGCTGGTGGCGCTGTTACCGGCCGCGTCGACCACGCGGGCGGTGAAGCTGTGCGCGCCGTCGACCAAGGCCGCGCTGGTGAAGCTCCAGCTGCTGCCGGAAAGCGTCGCGTTGCCCAGGCTGGTGGCGCCATCGAAAATGGTCACCGTGCTGCCCGCTTCGGCGCTGCCGGACAAGGCCAGGGTGGCGTCGCGGGTGGCAGCGCCGGCGTTGATGGTGGTGGTCGCGCCGCTATTGGTGCCGATGGTGCCGCTGATGGTGGCCGGGCTGGCCACAGTGTCGACCGTGGCCGTGACGGCGGCGCTGGCGACATTGCCAACCACGTCAGTCACCTTGGCAATCAAGCCGTGCGGGCCATCGACCAGGCTAGGCGTGGTGTAGGTCCAGGCGGTGCCGCTCAGGGTGGCATTGCCCAGTTTGGTGATGCCATCGTAGATTTCCACGGCGCTGCCCGCTTCGGCCGTGCCGGACAAGGCCAGGGTGGCGTCACGGGTCACGCCGCCGCTGATGATCTGGGTGGCCGCCCCCGTGTTGGTGCCGATCGTGGTGCTGATCGAGATGGGCGAGACCGCCGAGTCGATGTTCACGGCCACGCCCGCCGTGGTGGCGGTGTTGCCGGCGACGTCGGTCACGCGCGCCGACAAGCTGTGCGCTCCGTCGGCCAAGGTCGCGCTGGCGTAGGACCAGGCGCTGCCGCTCAAGGTGGCGTTGCCCAGCTTGGTGACGCCGTCGTAGATTTCCACGCTGCTGCCCGCTTCGGCCGTGCCGGACAAGTCCAGCGTGGTGTCGCGCGTGGCGGCGCCGGCGTTGATGGTGCTGGTCAAGCCGCTGTTGGTGCCGATGGTGCTGCTGATCGTGGCCGGGGTCGCGAGCGTGTCGATGGTGGCGTTGACGCTCGCGCTGGTGGCGCTGTTGCCAACGGCATCGCTGGCCTTGGCGGTCAAGGCATGCGGCCCATCAGCCAGGGTTTGCGTGGTGTAGCTCCAGGCGCTGCCGCTCACGCTGGCGTTGCCCAGCTTGGTCGCGCCATCGTAGATCTCCACGCTGCTGCCCGCCTCGACCGTGCCCGACAAGGCCAGGCTGGTGTCGCGGGTCACGCCGCCGCTGCTGATCTGGCTGGTCGCGCCCGTGTTGGTGCCGATGGTGGCGCTAAAGGTCAAGGGCGAGACGAGCGTGTCGATCGTCGCGGCCACAGAGGCCGTGTTGGCCACATTGCCCATCGCATCGGTCACCCGTGCGCTGAAGTTGTGCGCACCGTCTGGCAGCGCCGCGCTGGTGAAGCTCCAGCTGGTGCCCGAGACGGTGGCGTTGCCCAGGCTGATGGCGCCGTCGAACACGGTCACGCTGCTGCCCGCTTCGGCGCCGCCGGACAAGTCCAGCGTGGCGTCGCGCGTGGTGGCGCCGGCGCCGATGGTGCTGGTGGCGCCCGTGTTGGTGCCGATGGTGGCGCTGATGGTGGCCGGATTGACCAGCGTGTCGATGCTGGCATTGACGGCGGCGCTGGTGGCGACGTTGCCAACGGCATCCGTCAGCTTGGCCGTCAAGGCGTGCGCGCCGTCCGCCAGCGTTGGCGTGGTGAAGGACCAAGCGGTGGCGTTCAAGGTGGCGTTGCCCAGCTTGGTGGCGCCGTCGTAGATTTCAACGCTGCTGCCCGCTTCAGCCGTGCCCGTCAAGGCCAGCGTGGCGTCGCGCGTGGCCTCGCCGCTGTTGATATGGCCCAGCGCGCCACTATCGGTGCCGATCGAGGTGCTGATCGTCACTGGCGTGACCGCCGTGTCGACCGTCGCGGCCACGGCCGCCGTGTGGACCGTGTTGCCGGCCGCATCGTTCATTTGCGCGGAGAAGTTATGCACGCCGTCGGCCAGGGCCGCCGTCGCGAAGCTCCAGCTGCTGCCCGACACCGTTGCATTGCCCAGGCTGGTGGCGCCGTCGAAGATCGTCACGCTGCCGCCCGCCTCGACCGTGCCGGACAGGTCCAGTGTGGCGTCGCGGGTTGCGCCGCCGTCGACGATGGTGGCGGTGGCGCCGCTGCTGGTGCCGATGGTGGCGCTGATGGTCGCCGGCGCCACCACCGTGTCGATGGTGGCGTTGGCGGCCGCGCTGCTGGCGACGTTACCAACCTGATCGCTCACTTTGGCCGTCAAGGCGTGCACGCCGTCAGCCAGGCTGGCCGTCACGTAGGTCCAGTCGGTGCCGCTCAAGGTGGCGTTGCCCAGCTTGGTCGCGCCGTCGAAAATCTCGACCGTGCTGCCCGCCTCGGCCGTGCCGGACAGGGCCAGGGTGGCGTCGCGCGTGGTGCCGCCGCTGGCGATCTGGGCCGCCGCGCCGGCATCGGTGCCAATGCTGCTGTTGATCGACAGCGGCGTGATCACCGTGTCGATGGTCGCGCCTACGGCCGCGCTGGTGGCGCTGTTGCCGGCCAGGGAAGTGACGTGCGCGGACAGGTTGTGTTGGCCGTCGCTCAGGGCGGCGCTGGTGTAGGTCCAGGCGCTGCCGCTCAAGGTGGCGTTGCCCAGCTTGGTGGCGCCGTCGAACACTTCAACTGTGCTGCCCGGAGTGGCGCTGCCACTCAGGAACAAGGTGTTGTCGCGCGTCTGGCCGCCGGTGGGAATGCTTGGCGTGGCGCCGCCGTTGGTGCCGATGAGGCCATCGATGGTGGCCAGCGGGGCCGCCGTGTCGACCGTGGCCGTCACGGCGGAGGTAATGGTGACGTTGCCGGCGGCGTCGCTCACGTGCGCCGTCAGGGTGTGCAGGCCGTCGCTCAAGCCCGCGCTGGTGAAGCTCCAGTCCGAGCCGCTCATGCTGGCCGCACCGAGGCTTTGTGCGCCATCGAAAATGCTCACGCTGCTGCCCGCCTCAAGCGTGCCGTGCAGGTCCAAGGTGGTGTCGCGCGTGGCGCCGCCGCTGGCGATGCTTGGCGTGACACCGCTGTCGGTGCCGATGAGCGTGGCGATGCTCGCCTGTGGCGCCGTGGCGTCGACCGTCGCGGTGACGGCGGCGCTGGAGCGCACATTGCCCACCGCGTCCGTCACGCGCGCCGAGAAGTTGTGCGCGCCGTCGGCCAGCACTGGCGTGACGATATTCCAGATGCCGCCGTCGACGCTGGCCGCGCCCAGGTCGGTGCTGCCGTCGAACAGTTCGACCGTGCTGCCCATCTCGGCCACGCCCGTCAAGGCCAGCGTGGTGTCGCGCGTCAAGCCGCCGGCGCCGATGCTGAAGGCCAGGCCGGTGTCGGTGCCGATCATGTCGTTGATGGCGGCGGCGCTAACGGCCGTGTCGACGGTGGCGCTGACGGCGGCGCTGTCGCGCACATTGCCGGCGGCGTCGGTGACGCGCGCGCTCAAGTGGTGCTCGCCGTCGCCCAGGGTGGCGCTGGTGAATTGCCAGGCGCTGCCGCTGACAAGGGCCGCGCCGACTTGCGTGCTGCCGTCGAAAATAGCCACCGTGCTGCCCGCCTCGGCGCTGCCGGACAAAGCCAGGGTGGCGTCGCGCGTGGCTTGGCCGTCATGGATTTGCGCGGCCAGGCCGGTGTCGGTGCCGATGGCCGCGTCAATGCTGGCCAGCTCGACCTGGGTATCGACGCGCGCGGCGATCGGCGCAGTCTGGGCCGTATTGCCGACCGCGTCGCTCACTTGCGCGCTCAGCTTGTGGATGCCGTCGGCCAGGACCGCGCTGGTGAAGGTCCAGTCGCTTCCACCCACCGTGGCGTCGCCCAGTTTGGTGGCGCCGTCGTAGATGGCCACGCTGGCGCCCACTTCGGCCGTGCCGCTCAAGGCCAGGGTGGTGTCGCGCGTGACGCCGCCGGCGCCGATGGTGGCGACGGTACCGTTGTCGGTGCCGATGCTGCCGTTGATGGTGGCCGTGCTGACGAGCGTGTCGACGCTGGCATGGACGGTGGCCGTGCTGGCGCTGTTGCCGACGGCGTCGGTGACCATCGCGTGCAAGGCGTGCACGCCGTCGGCCAGCGCCGGCGTGCTCAAGGTCCAGCTGGTGCCGCTGACCGTGGCTTGGCCGAGGCTGGTGGCGCCGTCGAACACTTCCACGGTGCTGCCCGCTTCGGCTTGGCCGGACAGGCCCAGCGTGGCGTCGCGCGTGGCGCCGCCGTCGGCGATCTGCGCGGCGATGCCGCTGTCGGTGACCACGGTGTTGTTCAGGGTCGCCAGCGTGACGATGGTGTCGACGGTGGCCGCGAGCGGCGCGAGCTGCGCCACATTGCCCACCGCGTCGAGCACCTTGGCCGACAGGCTGTGCACGGCGTCGCCCAGGGCGGGCGTGACAAAACTCCACGCGCCATCGACCACGGCGGCCATGCCCAAGCTGGTTTGGCCGTCGAACACTTCCACCGTGCTGCCCGCTTCCGCGCTGCCCGACAGCGCCAGCGTGTTGTCGCGCGTGCCGCCGCCGTTGCCGATGTGCTCCACCAGGCCGCTGTCGGTGCCGATCGACGCGTCCAGCGCCGCTTGCACCACCGTGTCGATGGTGGCGAGGACGCTGCCGCTGCTGGCGACATTGCCGGCGGCGTCGCTCACGCGCACGCTGAAGCGATGCTGGGCGTCGACCAGCGTTGGCGTGGTGAAGGACCAGGTGCCGCCGCTGAGGGAGGCCGCGCCCAGGTCGGTGGCGCCGTCGAATACTTCGACCGTGCTGCCCGCCTCGGCCGAACCGCTCAGGGCCAGGGTGGCGTCGCGCGTGGCGCCGCCGCTGGCGATATGGGCAGTGGCGCCGCCGTCGGTGCCGATCTGCGCATCGATGCTCGCCACGCTGACGGCGGTGTCGGTGGCCACGCGCACGACGTCGCTGTTGCGCGTGTTACCGGCCGCGTCGGTGATGCGGGCGGAGAAGGCATGCTGTCCATCGGCCAGCACGGGTGTGACCATGCTCCATGCGCTGCCGGCCACGCTGGCCATGCCCAGGCTGGTGGCGCCGTCGAACAGCTCCACCGTGCTGCCCGCCTCGGCGTCGCCGGACAAGCCCAAGGTGGTGTCGCGCGTCACACCGCCCTCGCCCACGGTCGCTGTGGCGCCGGTGTCGGTGGCGATCGCCGCGTCCAGGCTGGCCATGCCGACAACGGTATCGACCGTGGCCCTGATGCTGTCCGTGGCAAGGACGTTGCCAACGGCGTCGCTGATGCGCGCGGAAATGCTGTGCGCGCCGTCGTCCAGGACGGCAGTGGTGAAGTTCCAGCTGGTGCCGCTCAAGCTGGCGTGGCCGATGACTTGGGCGCCGTCGAGGATCTCGACCGTGCTGCCCGCTTCCGCCTGGCCGGATACGCCCAGCGTGGCGTCGCGCGTGGTGGCGCCGTCGGTGATGCTGGCCGTCAGGCCGGTATCGCTGGCGAGCGTCGGGTTGATCGTGGCCAGACTGACTTGCGTGTCCACGCTGGCCGTTACGGCCGCGCTGTCGGCCACGTTGCCGACGGCGTCGCGCACGCGCGCCGTCAAGCTGTGGGCGCCGTCGACCAGCGCCGCGGTGGCGAAGGTCCAGTCGGTGCCGAACAGCTCGGCCTGGCCCAGGCTGGTCGCGCCGTCGAAAATCTCGACCGTGCTGCCCGCTTCGGCGCTGCCGTGCAAGGCCAGGGTGGCGTCGCGCGTGGCGCCGCCGCTGGCGATGGTGGCGCTGCTGCCGGCGTCGGTGCCGATCACGCTGTCGATGGCGGCCGGATCGACACGGGTATCGACCGTCACCGCGACGGCCGCCGTGCTCGTCGCATTGCCCACCGCGTCGACCAGCTTGGCCGTGAAGGCGTGGGTGGCGTCGCTCAAGGCGGCGGTGGCGAAACTCCAGCCGGTGCCGCTGACGCTGGCGTGGCCCAGGCTGACGGCGCCGTCGAACACTTCCACGGTGCTGCCCGCTTCCACGCTGCCCGACAGGAGCAAGGTGGCGTCGCGCGTGTGGCCGCCGTCGCTGACGGTGGCGCTGCTGCCGCTATCGGTGCCAAGCACGGCGTCAAGCGTGGCCGGGCTTGGCGCGAGCGTGTCGATGGTGGCGAAGGCTGCGTCCGAGGTGCGCGTGTTGCCGGCCGCGTCGGTCACCTGCACCGTGAAGGCGTGCTGGCCGTCCGCCAGCACTGGCGTCGTCATGCTCCAGTCACTGCCAACCAGGGTGGCCGCGCCGATGGCGTGATCGCCATCGAACAGCATGACGGTGCTGCCCGCTTCGGCGCTGCCGCGCAGTGCCAGGGTGGCGTCGCGCGTGGCGCCGCCGCTGGCGATGCTGGCCGTGATGCCGCTGTCGGTGCCGATGGCGGCGCCGATCGCGGCGCTATCGACGACGCTGTCGATGTGCGCGCTCAGCGTCGCCGTGCTCGCGCTGTTGCCAGCGGCGTCGGTGGCCTTGGCGAACAGCGCGTGGCTGCCGTCGGCCAGCACCGGGGTGGTGAAGCTCCAGGCCCCGTCCACCACGGTGGCGTTGCCCAGCTTGATCTGGCCGTCGAACACTTCGACCGTGTTGCCCGCTTCGGTCGTGCCCGACAAGGCCAGCGTGGCGTCGCGGCTGGTGCCGCCGTCGAGGATATTCGGCGTCGCGCCGCCGTCGGTGGCCATGGCCGGTGCGATGGTGGCGAAGGTGGCACTGTCGACGCTGGCCGTCAACGCGGCGCTGGTGACGCTGTTGCCGACCGCGTCGGTGATCTTGGCCGTCAGGCTGTGCACGCCGTCGGCCAGCGCGCTGGTGGTCAAGGTCCATGCGCCGCCATTCACGCTCGCTTGGCCCAGGCTGGTGGCGCCATCGAAAATCTCGACCGTGCTGTTGGCTTCGGCCGTGCCGGACAGTTGCAAAGTGGCGTCGCGCGTGATGCCGCCGTCGCCGATGGCGGGCGTGGCGCCGCTGTCGGTGCCGATGCTGCCGCCCAGCGTGAACGGGCTCACCGCCGTGTCCACCGTCGCCGTGATCGGCAAGGTGGAAGTGAGCACGCCGGCGGCGTTGCTCACTTGCGCGGTAAAGCTGTGGGTGGCGTCGGCCAGGACCGGCGTGACGAAGCTCCAGTTGCCGCCGTTTAAGGTAGCGGTGCCGAGTTTGGTGGCGCCGTCGAAGATGGCGACCGTGCTGCCGGCGCTGGCCGTGCCGGTGAGGGACAAGGTGGCATCGCGCGTGGCTTGGCCGCTGCTGATGCTCGGGGTGGCGCCGGTGTCGGTGCCGATGGCCGCGTCGATCGTCACGGAGACAGCAGCGCCGGCGGCGCGCACGCCCAGGAAGTCAGCCATGGTCAGGTTGTGCAGACCGCTCAGCTTCACCGTCATGTCGGGCGTGCCGTTGCCGTCGACGTCCGCGTACACATAGGTGTCGCCGTTCGACTGGGCGAACCAGACACTGTTGGCGGCGGCCGTCTTGCCCGACCAGATCAAGTCGACGGCTGGTCCCAGCAAGGCGGTCAGGTCGATCTTGTCGGCGCCGCTGCCAAAGTCGGTGATGGTGTCCATCTCTTGCGCGCTCGAATCGGCGGCGGCGCTGATGACGAACACGTCGTTGCCACGTCCGCCGGTGAGGATGTCGCGGCCAATACCGCCGCTCAGGACGTCGTCGCCATTGCCGCCGTCCAGGCTGTCGTTGCCCAGGCCGCCAATGAGGATATCGTCGCCGTTGCCGCCATCGAGGCTATCGTTGCCGGCCGCGCCGTCCAGGGTGTCGTTGCCGTTACCGCCAGCGAGCGCATCATTGCCCGTCGAACCCGTGAACTTGTCGTTACCATTGCCGCCGTTATAGATAGTCATTGTAAATTTCCATGAATGCGCCGCCTGCGACGCCGGGTAGATGAAGTGCTCGCGCGAACTGGGAAGGCGTGCGAAACGCACACCGACTCGTCACACGCGATCGCGTGATATGTGAAAAACGAATTTCCGCTAGGAGAAAATCAGCGGCGAGAAAGCGGTACGGACATTGACCGGGAATGGCATTGCGCAGCCGGCGAGCGCACACGCGAACGGAAAGTCAGCGGGGCTCGGGGAAAGGAGGAAAGGCGCAAGCGAGAAGTCATGTACTTAGAATCCCTTGGTCAATATTGGAACAAAAATATAAATATTGAATTCATTGATAACAACTTTTTAAGGCAGGCGAAGCTTACCAGTATTCGCCTATCTGGACAATTTATATTTGATCTATTCGACAATATTTGTTTTCTTTAGGGTAATTTTTTACTCGGCGTGAATGGCGCGGAAATGGCTGTCGGCGGGCATTACCATCGTAAAGCGCCTCCTCGGTCCGGGGGCGCGCGAGATCATCGCCAGTCTAAATCAGTCTATTTCGGGCGGCCTGCGTCTAAACCGTTCTAAAACCCGTAGGCCTCATTCGAAACGGGTCTAGAAATCGGTGATGAAAGTCTAAATTGGTCGAAATTCGAATGATGAAAGTCTAAACTCGGCCACATTCCATTTCGTCGATCCAAGCTTAGACTCTTTTCAAACGAAATCCGATTGCAGGGCGGTCAGCGCGCCGCGCGTAAGACCATCCGGTTATACACATCTCCTCAGCTGACCAGGCCAGCGGCAGGAAACCCGTTTACTTTCAATGACTTGCAGCAGCACTTGTAAACTTTTCCATTTTCGCGTTTACTCTCGTCTTTTAGGTGCGGAATTGACGAGCGAAACGACACACTGGGCGGCGACAGAATTTGCCCAACTCAATCTCGGCGATGCGCGCCTCGACAAGCGAGCGAGGACGTTGATGGAACGATTTGCAGCCGACCCGACGGCCAGCGTGCCAAAGGCATGCAAGGGCTGGGGCGAGATCATGGGAGCATATCGCTTCTTCGATAACGACAGTGTGGAGTGGCGCGATATCTTGGCGCCGCACTGGCAACAAACACGCGGGCGAATGGCGGCGCAGCCAGTCGTGCTGTGCTTGCAAGACACCACGGAACTCGATTTCAACGGGCAAGGCGCAATCGGTCTTGGGCCGCTGAGCTACGAAGCCCAGCGCGGCATGTACGTTCACCCGACCTATGCGGTGACGCCACAACGCGAGCCCTTGGGTGTCCTCGACGCCTGGATGTGGGCGAGGGAGAAAAAGGACAAATTCGGTGTGCGCGGCGGTCCCAAGGAGAGCCTGCGTTGGACCGAAGGTTACGAACGCATCGCAGAAATGGCGGCCGAATTGCCATCCACGCGCCTGGTCTACGTGGCCGACCGTGAGGCGGACCTGATGCCCTTGATGGCGCGCGCCCAAGAGCTGGGCACCCCGGCCGACTGGTTGATATGGGCCAGTCATAATCGCTGTTTGCCCGATGGTGAAAAGCTCTGGCGGCACACGACGGCCGGAGCGAGCATCGGCGAGATCGCGTTTACGATGGCATCGCGCCACGGCGTGAAAGCGCGCGCGGTACGACAGCAACTGTGGGTTGAACGCGTCGCGCTGCCAGCAGGCAAAGGCAAAACAGTCGCCGCGACGTGCCTCGTCGCGCGCGAGGTCGGCGCCCCGGTCGGCACCAAACCCATCGAGTGGCGCCTGCTGACCAATCGCCTCGTCGCCGGCGCGGACGATGCAATCGAGCTGATCGACTGGTACCGGGCGCGCTGGGAAATTGAAATGCTGTTCAACATCCTGAAGAACGCGTGTCGGGTCGAGGCGCTTCAGTTGGGAACGATTGAGCGCCTTGAGCGCGCGATCGCACTCTTCATGGTCGTCGCCTGGCGCATTGCGCACTTGATGCGGCTGGGGCGAACCTGCCCCGACCTTGACGCCACCTTGTTCTTTGACCCTGACGAAATTCAAGGCGCATACTTGCTGATGGAAATGAAACAACCGGCCAAACCAACGCTCAACGAAGTGCTCCGCCTGATCGCCCGCCTTGGCGGTTTCATCGGTCGCAAGAGCGACGGCGAACCGGGCGTGAAGACGATCTGGCTTGGTTTGAAGGAGGTTCATGTGGCCGCTAAAACGCTACGCGGCCTACGAGCCGCTGGTAACGATGTCAGTTGTGTATAACCCGATGGCGTAAGACAGGTCAACGATTTGATCGTTGCTGGTCCGACAAAGCACGCTTGGCGCTGACACGCAATTCGCCGCATAAATACTGCAAACCCGGCGGACACGAGGCGCTCGCGAGCGCAATGATCCGCTCAAGCTCACGCGTGTCGAGCGTACTGTCGATATGGTGAAGTACAAATCGTTTGAACGAGCGATCGGTCCGAATCATATTGGCGAGTGTGGGCACGCTATGCCAATGATCGACAAGCAGGCGCGCCACCGCTTCGGAATAGCCCTCCGCGATGCTGCCGTCATCACACTGCCCATAATTTTTGTGCGCGACTGCCAGTGCCTGCCAATTATCCAAGTGGTCAAGCATGGCGTCCGCGGCTTCTTGCTCGCGCGAAGAACAATTCTGGGCTTGCGCCATGGCGGGGAAAAGCATATTCAAAGCCAACAGTGCCACACTCCCCGCGATCATGCGCGTCGTTGCGCTACCCATGGCGACCATGAAGCGGACTATTCCGATTTCTGACGGTCGCGGCATGCGCGGACCCACTATTGTTATTTATGACTTCAATTGTGGTAATGGGGTCCGCGCGCATCGTTTGCACGATCACGCCCATCGCATCGTCCGAAGTACGAATACATCCCTGGGTCGGATGCTCGGGGCCAGGCCGATAGACGGCGCTCGCGCGCCCTGAGTGGACACCAATACCCGGATGCCCAGGCATTTCGAATCGCACAATGCCATGCAGACCGTACGGACCGTTCGCGTCAGCCGCGTGCTGACGCGGCATACTTCGGTCGAGAATCTGATATGTTCGATTGGGCACATGCGTCAACGTGGCATGCCTGTCGACGTTGTTGTACGCCGCCCAGCTACCCAACACCATACCGTTTTCATCGATTAGCGAAAGCTGATGGCTTTGTCCATCAAAAACCATTTTCGACATAGACTCCCCCTAATGATCCTGCCAGTTGGAAGGCTCATCATGTGGCATGGCGACATGACGATCTTGATGTTCGACAACAATCAAGAAAAGTCGATCAGGAATAAAAAAAGCCGGGCGAACCCGGCTTTTCTCGTGCGGCGGAAAAACAGCGATTAAGCTGCTTCGCCCACCACGGCGATGGTGATCTCGACGACCACATCGGTGTGCAGCGCGACGGCAACGGCGTGATCGCCGGTGACTTTCAGCGGGCCGGTTGGCATGCGGATTTGCGCTTTTTCAACAGCGAAACCTTGCTTGGTCAACGCTTCAGCGATGTCGAAGTTGGTCACGGAACCGAACAGACGTCCATCGACGCCCGCTTTTTGCGCGATCGAGATGGTCATGCCGCCCAGCTTTTCGCCTTGGGCTTGCGAAGCGGCCAGGCGCTCGGCAGCGATTTTTTCCAGTTCAGCGCGCTTGACTTCGAATTCCGCCACGGCCGCGGTCGTAGCACGACGGGCTTTGCGTTGCGGGATCAGGAAGTTACGTGCGTAACCGTCTTTAACTTTGACGACGTCGCCGAGATTGCCAACGTTGACGACTTTTTCTAACAGAATGATTTGCATATTTCTCTCCAGGATGTTCTGACTTGTTTAATTGACGTCGCCGTCAATTAAGCGTGGTGCAGATCGGTGTATGGCAGCAGCGCGAGGTAGCGTGCGCGCTTGATGGCGGTGTCCACTTGACGCTGATAGTGCGCCTTGGTGCCGGTCAGGCGTGCTGGCATGATCTTGCCGTTTTCCTGGACGAAATCCTTGAGCGTGTCGACGTCTTTGTAGTCGACCTGTTCCACGTTAGCTGCCGTGAAGCGGCAGAACTTCTTACGCTTGAACAAAGGATTCTGTTGCTTGCGTTTTTCTTTAAGCTTGAGCTTGTTTTTGTCGAACTTTTTACCGAATGCCATTTGAGGCTCCTGTATCTAAAAATGCGCTTGGCTTGTTTTAAGCGGCGGCGCTGAAATCAATGATGTGAAACACCAGGCTTTTGCTGCTGCGGTTCTTTTTCGCTAAGAATCCCGTGAACTGATGCACCGCGCCCAATTCGGCCCGGGCGAATCGACCTGAAATATCGCCAGCGGCAAACGCCGCGATTTCAAATTCGACCAGCCTGGCACCCCCTGCTTCCATTTGCTGCGAACTATGCAGCAAAGTGGCGGACACGATCGGCACGCCGGCCGGGGTATAGCGCAATACGTCGCGCTCGATGATCTGGGCTTGGAACTGGAGCTGATTCACCGTAGCGTTTCAGGCGCCGTTCACTGGAAAAGCAAAAATTACGCTGCTGCGGCGGCGGCGGGAGCCGGAGCTTCCGCGCGGTGGCTCTTGGCTGCGTCTTCGCGTTGCACCGACTTCATCATCGGCGAAGGAGCGGTTTCCGCTTTCTTCATCTTGACGGTGAGGTGACGCAGCACGGCATCATTGAATTTGAATGCGGTCTCGATTTCGTTCAGCGTTTCGCTGTCGCATTCGATATTCATGCAGATGTAGTGTGCCTTAGGCAGCTTCTGGATCGAGTAAGCCATCTGACGACGGCCCCAGTCTTCGACGCGATGAACGTTGCCGCCGCGCGTGGTCACGCTGGCCTTGTAACGCTCGATCATCGCCGGGACTTGCTCGCTTTGGTCCGGGTGGACGATAAAAACGATTTCATAATGACGCATGCAGTACTCCTTGAGGACGTTTAAACAATAGCCCACCTCGGCGTCAAGACGAGTGTGGGAAGGGGAAAGCCGGCAATTATATACCGAAACCAGCGCGCCGCGCCAGCCCCCCTATGGCCCTTGGCCGCGCAGGGCGCGCCGCCGCTATGGAAAATCGCGCAAAAAAGACACGCTTGCCCCAGAATCCGCTTGCGTTGCGCGCAATACTGTACAAAAATACAGTCTGTTTATACAAACAGCTCGCGCTGCCCCGTCATGATCAAGCTCACCCCGCGCCAAGAACAAATCCTCAACCTGATTCGCGATGCGATCGAGAACACGGGCTTTCCGCCCACCCGCGCCGAGATCGCCAACGAGCTGGGCTTCAAATCGGCCAACGCTGCCGAGGAGCACTTGCAAGCGCTGGCCCGCAAGGGGGCGATTGAAATTTCACCCGGCACCTCGCGCGGCATCCGCTTGACGGGGCCGAGCCTGGAAGCGACCCTGCCCTCCCCGCCGCCGTCCTTGATGATGGCGCTGCCGCTGGTCGGTCGGGTGGCGGCCGGCTCGCCCATCCTGGCGCTCGAGCATGTCGAGACCACCTACAGCGTCGACCCGGCCATGTTTTCCAGCAAGCCCGACTACCTGCTCAAGGTGCGCGGCGAGTCGATGCGCGATATCGGCATCATGGATGGCGACTTGCTCGCGGTGAAAAAAATCGACAGCGCCAAAAATGGGCAAATCGTGGTGGCGCGCATTGGCGACGATGTCACCGTCAAGCGCTACAAAAAAACCGGCAGCTTGATCGAATTGTTTCCGGAAAATCCAGACTTCAAGGTCATCCAGGTCGGTCCGGAAGATGGTTTCGCGCTCGAAGGCTTGGCCGTGGGCTTGATGCGCACCTGGAACTAGGCTGCGCTGACGCAGTGCGCTGCTGCAGCGCTTTGCGCTATGCGCCCGCAAAGCACTGCCTTGCGCGGCGCTTTGCTCGGTTGCCTTGAATTCTCGCGCGATTTTTAACGCAAGCCGAGCCGATAGCGTGCCGCCAAGGTGGCCAGCGCGCTAATGGCCGCGCCCGCCATCACATAAAACGTCACCGCCAGCTTGTCACCGGTGACGGCGATCAACCAGGTGATGGTCATGCCGGCGAAACCGCCGAAGATCATCACCGCCAGGTTGTAGCTGAGCGACATGCCGGTGCCGCGGTGGCGCACGTCGAAGATATCGGACAGCAAGGCCGGCATGGCCGCGACATACATTGTGGTCAGCAAGCCGATCACGCCTTGCACCAGCAGCATGTGGGCGAAGTCTGGATGGCGCGACAGGTAATAAAACAGCGGATAGGCCAGCAGCAAGAACAGCGTGCTGCTCACGAGCATGAATGGCGTTCTGCCGTAGCGGTCCGACAGCTGTCCAACGACGGTCGAGAACGCCATCAGAATCAAGCCGGCCAGCATGGTCGCGCCGAAGGCGTGCGTGGGGTCCATGCCCAGTTGCTTGACGGCGTAGGTAGGCATGTACAGCAACAGATAGATCGCCACCGTCGCCATCACGACGCTGCCAGCGCCAATCAGCAAGCGCTCCTTGCGCGTGGCCAGCAGGTCGCGCAGCGGCGTGGCGCTGGCGAGCACGGCGGAAAATTCGGGCGACTCTTGCAAATGGCTGCGGATGTAGTAGCCGGCCGGCCCGATCAGCAATCCAAACAGGAAAGGCAGGCGCCATCCCCAGCCTTCGAGTTCGGCCACGGAAAGTTGGGAGGACAGCAGCGCGCCGAAGCTCGCCGCCAGCAACAGGCTCAAGCCCTGGCTAGCCATTTGCCAACTGGCGAAAAAGCCGCGCCGCTGCGGCGCGTGTTCGACCAGGAAGGCGGTGGCGCTACCGAACTCGCCGCCAGCGGAAAAGCCCTGGATCATGCGGGCGAGCACGATGCCGCACGGCGCCAGCACACCGATCGACGCGTAGGTGGGCATCACGGCGATCAACAAGGTGCCGATCATCATCAAGAGGATCGATAGCGTCAATGCCGGCTTGCGCCCTGCCCGGTCGGCATAGGCGCCGATCACCAGGGCGCCAAGCGGGCGCATGAAGAAAGCCACGCCAAAGGTGCCAAAGGTGAGCAGTAGCGACACGGTTGGATCTTGCGCCGGAAAAAACAGCTTGGCGATGGTGACGGCGAAGGCGCTGTAGACGACGATGTCGAACCATTCGAGCGCGTTGCCCAGGGACGAGGAAATCACGGCGCGCCAGGTTTGGGGATGTTGCGCCTGCATGGCGCCGATGCTGGCGCCTCCGCTACTGTCGTTCATGGCTGCACTCGTCCTGGTTGGGGGCGTCCATTATTGCACGCTGGCGCGCGCCGATCGGGCATATTCACCTTATTTGCAGGCGAGTTTATTGCCCATGCCGTCGATGGCCTTGGCGTATTTCTTATATATTTTTCCGATCGCCTCATTGTCTGGGCGTTCATTGGGCTGGGGCGAGAGCAGTTCCTTGCACAGCGCGGCGGGAACCGGTTTGACTTTGACGATGCAGCTTCGCAATTGAGGCGTCAATTCATTGATCCATCGAACGACACTTTCCTCCTTCGACCATGCCTGCCCCATCGGAAGCGCCGCGTACTGCGCATCTTGAACCAGGCACATTGACATGGCCACGCCATACCACAGGCCATCGGTGCTGTGGGCTTGGGTGTTCTGCATCGTCACCATGGCAAAGGCCGCCACGATCATCGGTTTTAGCGTCATGCGCATTGTGCTCCCGTCTTGGATTCGTACAAACGCTCGGCGACCGTCTTCAAGTCGTAGTCGGGAATAAACTGATCGGAAATCGTCAAGATCGAAAACAGATTCCTCTTCAAGCCTTCCTCGGACAGCTCACCGCTTCTTAATGATGTTTGCAACAAATGAAGTGCCATGTCCGCCAGCAGCATTCTCTGTTTTTCAGTCCAGTCCGGGTCACCGCGTCGCGCCGGGTTTTGCCGATAGGACACTTCAGTCAAATCATGAGCGCGACGGCTCATTGATAAAATTTCTTCTCTCACCGTCACATCCATCGCGCTGACCTTTCAAAACTAATATGGGCCGAATTTTCTTGACACAGGGGGCCGATTCGACATAATTGTTGGGCAAATGGCTAATCTCTGCGCCCCTCGTGCTTCTTTAATATTTCAGACGCCTTGGAGAGAGGTAACTTGAGTTGAGAACAGAGTCCAGAAACATAGCTGGAGAGCGTAGCAGATCGTTTTCCGTCAACAATGCTTCCGACCTCGGTTCCAAGCTCACTAAGTCTCCATGAGACCTTATGTTTCGCTGACCATTTTGCAAGCATGACCACAACAAAACTGGTGTCGCGGCAGACCATGAGCGCTTCTTCTTCCGGTGGAACATCAACGAGCCCGTAACCACCCAATCGTACGCGGGTCGATCCTTCAAGCCGCTTATCAGGAACCCGTTGCTCTAAGTTGAGCGGTTCCGCCCACCAGTCGTACGATGTCGGTAAAGGCGCCGCTTCCGCGACAATCTTTACTGCAATCTGAGTCGAGACCGGATTTATTGAGATGTAGTCGAGGGTAATGCTCATGCAACGCCTTTAAAACCCAACACCTGAGATAAGCCACACCCTGAAGCGGTGTCGGATTGGAGGAATGGTTAGCTTGCGCCGCGCGTACGCACTACCTGGGTCCGACTGAGTGAGTCATGCCACCAAGTCTCACCCAATGAAAAAGACATCGGTTCGAGCGGAAGCAGGCGGCATAACGTACGTAGCACCGCAGTGGGCGTAGATAGCGCTTGTCCTCCAAGGGTCACAACGCGCGTGCCGGTCAGAACCTTTCCGAGCGTCTTGCCGAAAAGGAGCTCAAGTACAAAGTAGTAGATGACATAGAAAGTTATATAGATGCCCCACCACTGGACGTCATTTACCAATTTAAGGGCCTCCAAGCCATAGTACACACCGTACGCGATTTCCACAGCCAGAACCCCGATACGTATGGCGACTAGGTCGGCTACGAAGGTCCAAAAGCGGCGAGTGGCCGAAGCTGGCTCTCCGGAAATTCGCTCCAGTGGCGCTATTACGCTGCCGGCGGCGTATGGGTTTTGGTCGAAGGACAATCAAACTCTCCCAAGCAATCTAACGAAATGAGGTAACCGGCGTTGCGCAACCTTATCGCGCAGCGTCCAGCGACCGAAGCGAGCGAGATCGACCACCATGTTAGAACTCACGACGCTTGACCTCTAAGGCGCGGCTCGACTTCTTATCGACGGCGCTAACCGATATTTGGCTACCTTCGACCGCAAAGGTAACCGCCACCTGCGGCATGCCACGAGGCTCAGGGGGAACCCCAAGAACCACAAAGGTGCCAAGGCGGTGAGTATTTTTTGTCATCCTGGCGTTGCCACGAAATAGAATTAGCTTGATCTCAGACTGACGGTCATCTGCTGTTGAAAAGACCTGTGTGGATGAGCACGGGATTTTGCAGCCGCGAACGAGCACGGGAGTGAACACACCACCAAGCGTTTCAATCCCCACGTCCGCGCCCAAGGCGTCGGCCTTCGATACGATCGGGGTCGGACTCTCAACAATGGTCGGAGCAGCGAAACAGACGCCGGAAAAGAGTACCAAGAGCAGATATGCGAGACGGTACATTGGCCTTGAGTTCTAATGTTAAGCTATGCGGCGGGCCGCCAGCGCATTGATAAAAAATGGTAGCGCATCCGGCCAGTCCAAATGAGCGCAGCGTTAGCGATCGATCCGCTCCAGCAATGTTTTGCAAAACCTGTCGAACTCGCTCTGCGAGGCAAAACCAAGGGAAAGCAAGCTGCAATTGCCAAGCGATGTGGTCACCATGAGCATTCGTTCCGATCCCGGATTTTCAACTATCCGAAGGCTACCAATATGGCCATAAGGAACGTCAATCATCTGTTGACTTAGTGATGCTCTTGGCAGGGACACCGTTTGCTCGCGAAACTCCACAAACCCTGATTGTTTTGACGATTGAAGCGCTAAGCGGATAGACATAATAGTCGAAAGTCCGCAAAGGGTGGCGATCGTCCAATAGAAAATGCTTGCCTGACGGGGCGGAAGCGTTAAGAACCCGCCGATTCGCAATGCATTGGTGTTTGTGAGTGCTATGTACGCGACGATCGCTAAAACTGAAAGCGCGCAGACCACCATTGCTTGCAATCGAGCTGCTGACAGGCGCACCCTTGTTTTGGCGTACTTGTTTTAATGCGCGCTTCAGGTTTGAGCGTTCGAAAACGCGCTCCATCAGCGATTCAGGTTGAATATGCTCGGGGGTTTGGCGCTCTCCAGCGACAGATTCATCCTGTGGCTGGGCGACAGTCTGCTCGCGCAGATTGTCAGATGCAATTCCGTCCCTCTTCACGCCAGTCCTTCGCCTTTCATTGTTTAGGCCTTCGGCACCTGCCTTGTGCCTACTATGCCTTCTGCTGACTTCTCTTGGGCGGTCAATGCCAGTTGCCCGACATTCAGCGCCTGCCGGACGGCAGACGCACCCGAGAGATTCCCCTAGGTAAGACACGTCACTTTCGCCGCGCGAGCGCCGAATTTACAAAGTGCATCCATTTTCGCAGATGGAGGGCTTCGCGGTTACGTGCCCGCTTGCCCCAGATGCACCACGCCTACTATCCGGTTCTTGTTCATCGCCCCGCAGCTTTGGGTTCGGCTTCCTTCAGACCCTACCTCGCGGTAACGCCCTTGCCGTTTCCCTAGCCTTCGGCTTATACCTGGCTGCCGGACTTGCACCAACATAGTTCCGTGCCATGCTCGGCACACACGTTGGACTCAGCGGCGCCGGCAGGCGTCCGTTGGAATTAATTGTTAGCCACCGGCACGCTCACGAAGAGACAGGCAGAAGGTGGTGAACTCGGCTTCACTTGCAAACCCATTCGCCCACAGACGTGACTCACCAAGTGAGGACTTAATGATAAGCATGGTTTTCCCGGAAATCTGCACAAGATTAAGGCTTCGAATGGCCGTGTATGGCATGTTAAGTGTTCTGCGAGATAGCGCTCGGGGAATGATGACTGCACTCAATTCGAGTTCGACGTAGCGGGGTCCCCAATGATTCTGTATTGCGTACCAGAGCGCGCCTCCAGCGGCCGCCAAAGACAGGCATGCAAGTGACCAAAAAAAAGTATTTGCTTGAGATTGCGACAAATGCAGAAAGCCGAGCAATCGGACAGAATTTCTGTTTGTTGAAGCTATGTAAGTGAGCACTGCTGGTACTGCGAATGCCGCGACAACCATCGGTATCGTGCTCGATAACGGTAGGCTGTACCGTAAGCGCATGGTCTCAGTAAGAGTCATATGTATGATTGGCTAACGTTCAAGCTGTACGGCTGGCCGCCAGCGAATTAAAAAGTACCTGCGCCTTATCCGGCCAGTCCGCACGAGCGCAAGGTTAGCCAAGAAATACTCGATTTAAAGCCTCGTTGAGCTCGGGTATGCCGCGAACGACCAGCAATTGTACTGGGTCTCGAGATAAGTACGATGGCAACTCAGCAGAGTCAATGAGCACCGCGATGCGTTTGGCGTGGCCACTTCCGTTCACCCGTCCAACCATGCTTGGGCCGCCGCCGGAATATGAAAGTTCATGTCCTTTCCAAGTTGACGAATTCCAATACAGATCTATCAATGCGACAAAAACATCAGCGTCATCGATTCGCCGTTCGATTTCGTTGTACTCAACGAAGTCCGCGCTACGTTGGCATTCAATGCCACGTCGCTCACAAAACACCAGTACTGCTTGAATGGCTTCGGCATAGAAAGGATCTCGCTCCATTTCCTTCGATACCGAAAATTCTGAAAGGTACAGGCTTGTGTCCATGAATGGCTAACTTAAAGTAGCCCTCTAAAAGGCGCCTTTGAAACCGACAATCGGCTCAATTTTGTCGCCGCACAGTGTGGAAATTTCATACAAAACAACGACTTATACAAATCTAGCGCACCCAAAAAAACACACCCGCCCCCACCTAGCACTTACTCCGCAGGCAACGCCGCCTCGAAGTCATGCAACAAATCGGCTGTATCCTCAATGCCGACCGATACGCGTATCAGGGATTCAGCGATGCCCATGCTGGCGCGCCGCTCCGCCCCCATCTCGTAGAAAATCGTATGCGCCACCGGAATGACCAGCGTGCGCGTGTCGCCCAGGTTGCTCGCCGGTATGCCAATCTTGAGCCGGTTGAGGTAATCGAAGCAATCAATTCCCTCGCGCAGCTCAAAGCTGAGCAAGGAGCCATACGAGCGGAACAAATCCGTCGCAATCGCGTGCTGCGGATGCGAGGCCAAGCCCGGATAATGCACCGCCGCCACGCGCGGATCAGCCTCGAGCATGTTCGCCAGCGCCAACGCATTGGCGCAAGCGCGCTCCATGCGCAGCGCCAAAGTTTCCGCGCCCACCGCGATGTGATGCGCCGCCTCCGGCCCCAACGCCGCGCCGAAATCGCGCAAGCCTTTGGCGCGCAACTGCGCGATGCCCCACTGCCTGGCCGGATTGCGCTTGTAATTGGGCGCGATGTTCGGATACCCGCTCCAGTCGAACGCGCCCGTATCGGTCAAGCTGCCGCCCAGCGCATTGCCATGCCCGCCAATCGATTTGGTCAAGGCATTGACCACCAGCCCCGCCCCCACCGCCTTCGGGCGGAACAGGTAGGGCGTCGTCATCGTGTTATCGACAACAAACAAGATCCCGCGCGCCTGGCACAAACGCCCAATGCGCGCCAAGTCCGCCACCTGCGTGCGCGGATTGGCGATCGTTTCCACAAACACCAGCCGGGTCGCCGGCGTGATGGCCGCCTCGACCTGCGCGACATCCGTGGCATCGACAAACGCCACCGCCACGCCCTGCCCCGCCACCGTCTGCCACAAGCTGTTGGTATTGCCAAACAAGAAGGACGACGACACCACATGGTCGCCCGCGCGCAGCAATGCCTGGAACACGGCGCCGATCGCCCCCATGCCAGTGGCAAAGCACAGCGTGGCCACGCCGTCTTCCATCTTGGTGATTTTTTCTTCCAGCGCCGACACCGTCGGATTGCCCTGGCGCCCGTAGCGAAACCCCGGCTCGCGCCCCTGGAACACGGCGGCCAGCTGGCGCGCGTCGCCATAGCCGAAAGCCACCGAGGTATGCACGGGCTTATGCAGCGAGCCATGCTCGATGGCCTTGCTGCGATCACCGTGCAACACCGTGGTGGTGAAGCCGAAGTTTTTCTTCTCTTCCATGCGCTTGGCCGCTTACTCGCTGCCCGGGTTCAAGTTCAGATGGGTGCGCGCCAGGTCGTCCAAGGCCGCCTTCGGATTGTGGCGCGCGAACTCAAGCCGGTCCAGATAGCTCTGCGTCACATCACCTGTTACGTACACGCCGTCGAAGCACGAAGCCTCGAAATTACGCAGCGCCGGATTGACGTCCGAAATGGAGCGCTTGAGCGCGTCCACTTCCTGGTACACCAGCGCATCGGCCGTGATTTCGCGGCACACTTCCTCGCAGCTGCGGCCATACGCGATCAACTCGTCGCGCGTCGGCATATCGATGCCATACACATTGGGGAACAGCACCGGCGGCGCGGCCGAGGCGAAAATCACCTTGCGCGCACCGGCCTCGCGCGCCATCTGCACGATTTCGCGGCTGGTGGTGCCGCGCACGATCGAGTCGTCCACCAGCAGCACGTTCTTGCCCTTGAATTCGGAGCCGATCGCATTGAGTTTCTGGCGCACCGACTTCTTGCGCGCCGCCTGCCCCGGCATGATGAAGGTGCGGCCGATATAACGGTTCTTGATGAAGCCTTCGCGATACTCCACGCCCAGCTTGAGCGCGAGCTGGATCGCGGCCGGACGCGAAGAATCGGGAATCGGCATGACGACGTCGATTTCGCCAGTCGTCATTTGCGTGCGGATCTTGTCGGCCAAATACTCGCCCATCTTCAAGCGGGTGGCATACACCGAGGCGCCATCGATAATCGAATCGGGACGCGCCAGATACACGTATTCAAACGCGCAGGGATTGAGCGTGGGATTATCCGCGCACTGCTTTTCATGCAGCTTGCCGTCGGCGTCGATGAAAATCGCCTCGCCCGGCGCGATGTCGCGCACGAAGCGGAAACCCATGCCTTCGAGCGCCACCGATTCGGACGCCACCAGATATTCGGCGCCCTGCTCGGTGTCGTTCACGCCCAGGCATAGCGGACGGATACCGAAGGGATCGCGAAACGCCAGCAAGCCATGGCCGGCGATCTGCGCCACCGCCGCATACGCGCCGCGCACGCGCCGGTGCAGCACGGCCACGGCCTTGAACACCGCTTCCGGATCGAGCGAATAACCGGTCGTCGCTTCCTGGATCTCATGCGCGAGCACATTGAGCAGCACTTCGGAATCGGAATCGGTGTTGATATGGCGGCGGTCGTTCTTGAACATCTCGACTTTCAACTGTTCCCAGTTGGTCAAGTTGCCGTTGTGCGCGAGCGTGATGCCAAACGGCGCGTTCACGTAAAACGGCTGCGCCTCCTCCTCGGACGAGGAGCCCGCCGTCGGGTAGCGCACGTGGCCGATGCCCGTGTTGCCCTGCAGGGAGCGCATATTGCGCGTGCGGAAAACGTCACGCACCAGGCCGTTAGCCTTGTGCATGGAAAACATGCTGCTGTGATTGGTTGCAATGCCCGCCGCATCTTGACCGCGATGCTGCAACAGCAGCAAAGCATCATATAAAAGCTGATTGACGGGATTATGCGAGACGACGCCGACGATGCCACACATGGTGCGCTCCTAGAACAGGTACTGCCGATTTAAAATACTTGAATTCTGTGTTTCAGTAATGCACATGCTGGGCCAGGGCCGCCGGCAGGTGCGGCTTGATCGCATGCGCGCCGCGCTCGGCCAGCGGACTCAATTGCGCCTGCTTCCAAAATGGCTGCTGCGGCAGCGTCGTCATGCCGGCCACGATCACGCCCGCCAGCACCAGCACGATCCCGCGCGCGAGGCCAAACACGGCGCCCAGCGCACGGTTGACCACGGCTAGCCCGGCCAGCTTGACGACGGCGTCCAGCGCCAGCCCGAACAAGCCGAACACGATGCGCGCGCCGATCAGCAAGACCACGAAGGCCACGATCAGGCGCACCGCCTGGCCCGGCACCATCTCCGGCAACATCGTCGCCAGCTTGGCGCTGAAAGCGTTGGCCACCACGAAGGCGCCCACCCAGGCCAGCAGCGACAGCAATTCCTTGACCACGCCGCGCACCAGGCTGATCACCACCGAGGCGAGCAAGACGCCCAGCACCAGGTAATCGAACAGCGTCACGTGCGCCCCGCCCGCTTGAACTGCCGCATCAGCCTTGCACCAGGCTCGGCTTCAAGCCCATCTTGTGCAGCTTGGCGATGGCTTTTTCAGCGTCATCGCGGCTGAAGGGGCCGACCCGGATGCGCGTCATTTCGCCAGACTGGGTCGGCACTTTTTGCGCGGACGGCTTGAAGCCCGCTTCGCGCAGCTTGCCTTGCATTTCGCTGATCTTGTCGGCCGTGGACAGGGCGATCACGTGGACCATGAATTTCGGTGCCGGTGCCGGCGCAGCCGCGTCCGCGCCAGCCGCTTCGCCGCCCTTGCCTTCGAGGATGGCGAGGGCGCGCGCCTCGTCGGCGCTGGTGTCGGCTTTGGCGCTCTTGGCCGCCTGCACGTTCTTGTCGTCGGCCTTGGCGGGCTTGGCCCCGTTCTTGTCGTCCGCCTTGGCCAGCGCCTTGGCCTCGGGTTTGGCTTCTGGCTTGGACTCTGGCTTGGACTCGGGCTTGGACTCGGGCTTGGCTGGTTTGGCGTCGGGCTTGGCCGGCTTGGCCTCTGGCTTCGGTACCGCCTCGGGCGCGCCGCGCGCATCGAGCGCAGGCGCGGCTGCCGGCGCCGCGGGCGTGCCTGGCTGCGCGCCGGCGCTCGCCGGCGGTATGGCCAGCGACTCGTTCGCCTTCAACTGCATCTGATTGATCTGTTCCTGCGTCTCGCGCGCGGCCGCCTTCAGAGCCGGGCTGTTGACGGCCGCGGCCGACAAGGCCGGCGTCAGCGCCAATCTATCCTTCGAGGGAATCTGGATCGCGATATCGGCCGCCAGCGGTTTAGGCTCGGAATCGAGCACCATCGGCAAGCCGATCGCCACACCCAGGGCCAGCGCGATGGCGCCCACCAGGCGCCGGCGCGCGCGTTTTTTCTCCGGCAGGATCGGGTCGCTAGCGGCGGCACGCGCCTCGCGCCGGCGCCGTCCCGCGCCCTCGCCCGCGTTCGAGGCGCGCTTGGAGCGGGCCGTCGCCGCGATGGCGTCATCGTCGCTGCGGGCGACGTAGCCGCCATCATCGGCGGCCTTACCTTGCTTGTTTTTATTGGAAGACGAGAACAAGCCCATGCGATGTCATTTCAGTGTTTTGAGGATTTTCTGGCCGCCATTACGGCGGCCACCGTCAGGAACGATCCAAAGACCACAATTCTATCATTCTCGCCCGCACGACTGATGGCATTTGCAAAAGCGGCGCCCGGGTCGGCGAAGGCGCTCACGGTGCGCTCGCCGCCCTGGGCCGGCCCGCCCGGCAGCGCACCCAGCTGCGCCGCCAGCGCCTCGCCCCTGGCCGCGCGCGCGGACGGCAAATCGCACACGCACCAATGGTCCACGTGTTCGAGCATGGGCGCGAGCACGCCCTCGATATCCTTGTCTTGCATGACTCCGAACACGGCGTAGGTGTAGGGATGGAAACCCATATGGCCCAGGTTTTGCCCCAGCGCGGCCGCCGCGTGCGGATTGTGGGCCACGTCCAGGATCACGCTGGGGCGCCCCGGCAACACTTGAAAGCGTCCCGGCAACTCCACCGTCACCAAACCGGTGCGCGCGTCTTGCGCCCCCACCGGCAGCGTCAGGCGCAGCACTTCGAGGGCGGCCAGCGCGGCCGAGGCGTTGAGCAGCTGGTTGGCGCCGCGCAAGCCCGGATAGGCGAGCGCGCTGCGCCGTTGGCTGCGCCCGCCATAATTCCACTGCTGCTTGTCGCCCGAATAATTGAAGTCTCGCCCCAGCAGCCACAAGTCGGCCCCAATGGCTTCGGCGTGCGCCACCAGGGTGCTGGGGGGCACCGGATCGCTGCAAATGGCGGCCTTGCCCGGACGGAAAATGCCGGCTTTTTCGAAGCCGATCGCCTCGCGCGTGTCGCCCAGGAAGTCGGTATGGTCGATGTCGACGCTGGTGACGATGGCCACGTCGGCGTCGATCACGTTGACCGCGTCCAGGCGTCCGCCCAGGCCCACCTCGAGGATGGCCACGTCCAGAGCGGCATGGCTGAGCAAGTGCAGGATGGCCAGGGTGGTGAATTCGAAATACGTCAAGTCGATGTCGGCGCGCGCCGCTTCGACGGCCATGAAGCTGTCGATCAAGGCGCCATCGCTGGCGCACTCGCCGCGCACGCGGGCGCGCTCGTTAAAGTCGAGGAAATGCGGCTTGATGTACAAGCCCACCTTGTAGCCGGCGCGCAGCAAGATCGATTCGAGCATGGCGCAGGTGGAACCCTTGCCGTTGGTGCCGGCCACCATGATCACGGGGCAGGCAAAGCGCAAGTCCATGCGCGCCTTGACGCGCTGCACGCGCTCCAAGCCCATATTGATGTGCACTTCGGCGTGGCGCGACTCGAGCAGGGCTAGCCAGTCGGGCAAGGTGGTGGGGAGCGTGGTCATGGGAAGGCTGGGCGTGGCGCGGCGCGCCCGTCGCGGGCGCGCCACCATGAATAAGAAAAACTGATGCTTGGGGCCGGGCCGGCCAGGCTGCGATTAGGCCAGCACGTCGGCCGCTTGGTCTTGCAGCAGCGCCACCAGGCGCGCGATTTCTTCGCGCATCTTGCGGCGATCGACGATCATGTCGACGGCACCTTTTTGCACCAGGAATTCGGCGCGCTGGAAGCCTTCCGGCAGCTTTTCGCGCACCGTGTTTTCAATCACGCGCGGGCCGGCGAAGCCGATCAAGGCCTTCGGCTCGGCGATCACCACGTCGCCCATGAAGGCGAAGGAGGCGGACACGCCGCCCATGGTGGGGTCGGTCAGCACGCTAATGAATGGCAGCTTTTTCTCGGACAACTTGGTCAGCATGGCCGTCGTCTTGGCCATCTGCATCAGGGACAGCAAGCCTTCCTGCATGCGCGCGCCGCCGGTGGCGGTGATGCACACGAAAGGCACTTTTTGCTCGAGCGCCACCTGGGCGCCGCGCACGAAACGCTCGCCCACCACCGAGCCCATCGAGCCGCCCATGAATTCGAATTCGAAGCAGGCCACCACCACCGGCAAGCTCATGATGGCGCCGCCCATCACGATCAAGGCGTCGGTCTCGCCCGTCGCTTCCATGGCCGCCTTCAAGCGGTCCGGGTATTTTTTACTGTCTTTGAACTTGAGGGTGTCGACCGGCAGAGTTTCCTGGCCGATTTCATAGCGCCCGCCTTCGTCGAGCAAGCCGTCGAGGCGCTCGCGCGCGCGGATGCGCATGTGGTGGCTGCACTTGGGGCACACATGCAAGTTCGATTCGAGGTCGGTGCGATAGAGCACGGCTTCGCAAGACGGGCACTTGACCCACAAGCCTTCGGGCATGGTCTTGCGCGCGGCCGCATCGGAGCGCTGGATCCGCGGGGGTAGCAGTTTCTCTAACCAACTCATACATTCTCCTGGCGGCGATAGTTCAGTGCCGGTAGTTTAGCCGCTCGGGCAGGGATTGTCGATGATTCAGGGGAAACCGTTGCCCTTCAAATAATTTTGTGACATGCTCAATCTACCCGCCAAGCCCCGCGCGCGGTAAGATGTGAGGGGACAGCGTTGCTCACAATGCGCGGGCGGGCCGATGCCCGTGTCCGGTTTTTTTCACTATCTTTCTTTTATACAAGGCGGTAAGGCGTGCGCTTGCGAGACCTGTCCCTGGGCAATCGATTATTCCTTTTGGCTTTGGCCGGCATCTTGCCGCTGGCGGCGATGTCGGGCGTCGGCTTGTTCGGACTGGTGTGGCAGCAGCGTACCCAGGCCGAGCAGTCCGGCCAGGAACTCACGCGCGCGCTGGCCATCGGGATCGAGAGCGAATTGCAGCGCTCGCTATCGGTGCTCGAGGCGCTCGGCAGTTCGAGCGTGCTCGACGGCGACAATCCGGAAACCTTCCGCCTCGCCGCCAGCCGGCTCAACCAGACCCAGGGCCATTGGCTCACCCTGATCCTGGCCGAGCCCAGCGGCAACGTGCTGGTCAACACCAACATCATGCCTGGCACTGCGCTGCCGCCGCTGGCCGAGCGCGCCAGCTTCGACCAGGCCGTGCGCAGCCAAAAGCCGGTGGTGGGCACGCTGGCACGCGGCATGCGCGGCGCCTGGGCGATCCCGCTGCGGGTCCCGGCGGTGCGCGACGGCAAGCTGCGCTATATCGTGACCGGGGTGGTCGCGCCGCAAAGCATCCTCGACGTGGTAAGGCGCCAGCACGTGCCCGACGACTGGGTCATTTCCGTGTTCGACGCCAAGGGCATGCGGGTGGCGCGCTCGCGCGGCCACGACAAATACCTGGGCACGCCCGCCTCGCCCAGCCTGCAGCGCCTGATGGCGGGCGGCGCAATGGAAGGGCATGGCGAAGTCGAGGCGCTCGAAGGCGACGCCGTCTACACCACTTTCACCCGCCTGCCCGACAGCGGCTGGGCGGTGGCGATCGGCATTCCGGTCGAGGCCATCAACGCGGCCGGGCACCGCTCGCTGGCCGCGTATGGCGGGGGCATCCTGTTTTCACTGCTGCTGGGCCTGTTGGGCGCCCTGCTGCTGGCGCGCAGCATCAACCGTCCGATCGGCGCGCTGCGCGCGGCGGCGCAAGCGCTCGGGCGCGGCGCCCCGTTCACGCTCGAACCCAGCGAGCTGGCCGAAATCGACGAAGTGGCCGACGCCCTGCTGGCGGCGCAAGCGCAGCACGCCGACCACGAAGCCGAACGCGAATTGCTGCTGTCGGACTCGCAGGCGGCGCACCAGTTGGCCGAGCGCGCCAACCGGGTCAAGGACCACTTCCTGGCCATGCTCGGGCACGAGCTGCGCAACCCGCTCGCGCCCATCGTCAGCGCGCTCGACATCATGAACGCGCGCCACGCCGAATACCACGTGGCCGAGCGCCGCGTGATCGAGCGCCAGGTGGCGCACTTGACGCGCCTGGTCGACGACTTGCTCGACATCGCGCGCATCAGTGGCGGCAAGCTGGCGCTGCGGCGCGCCCGCATCGACCTCAACGGCGTGATCGCGCGCACCCTCGAATTGACGGCGCCCCTGCTGGCGCGGCGCATCCATCCACCGATGGTGGCGCTGGCGCCGGCGCCGCTGTATGTATATGGCGACGCGGTGCGGCTGGCCCAGGTGTTCACCAATTTGCTGAGCAACGCGGCCAAGTTCACGCCCGACGATGGCCAGATCCGGGTCAGCGTGCGCGCGGCCGGGGCCATGGCCGAGGTGCGCATCGACGACAGCGGCTGCGGCATCGCGCCCGAGCTGTTGGCCCATATTTTCGAGATGTTCACCCAGGGCGAACAGCCGATCGACCGGCGTGGCGGCGGCCTCGGCCTGGGCTTGGCGATCGTCAAGAACCTGGTCGATCTGCACGACGGCAGCGTGCGCGCCGATAGCGCCGGCGTCGGCTGCGGCGCCAGCTTCACGGTGCGCCTGCCACTGCGCCTGCCTTCGCCCGACGACGGCGGCGCCGCCGCGCCGCCCGCCATCAGCGCCAGCGGCCAAGGCAAGCGGGTGCTGGTGGTCGACGACAATATGGATGCGGCCGAGATGCTCGCCAGTCTGCTGGGCCAGACCAGCGCCTACGAGGTGCGCATCGCGGCCAACGCGCAAGCGGCCTTGGCCATGCTCGACAGTTATGTGCCGGACGTGGCGCTGCTCGACATCGGCTTGCCCGGCATGGATGGCTACGAATTGGCGCAGCGCTTGCGCGCGGACCCGCGCTGCCCTGGGCTGCGCCTGGTGGCGCTAACGGGCTATGGCACGGAACGCGACCGCGAACGGGCGCGCGCTTGCGGCTTCGACGCCCATTGCGTCAAGCCGGTGGCGCTCGAACAGCTGCTGGCGGCGCTGGAAGCCTAGCGCCGCTGGCAGTTTGGCTGGGCGGGGACAGCCCCCCGGGGACAGACCCCTGTTTTGAGGAAATGCGAGCATTTCCTCAAAACAGGGGTCTGTCCCCGGGGGGCTGTCCCCGCTTCGGGGGTGGCCGCATTGCTCAGCTTTGGGGGGCGGCGCGTCCGAACGAGGCCGAACCAAGAAAGCCGGCCATGCCGGCGATGATCATCACATACCACAGCGACAAAGTACTGCCGTCCGCGTGCAGCATGCCGGCCGCGCCCAGCACCAGGCCGATCGCCGACGCCACCGCCAGCATCAACAGCAAGCCGGAGATGGCCAGCGACAGGCCGCGGATTTCGCCCATGCGCCCGCCAATGGCGAACAAGACATAGCCGGCCACGCAGCACACGGGAAACAGCACCCACAGCGCCGGCCCCGTCGCCAATTGCAGCAAGCCCAGCGGCACCGCGACAAGCACCGTGCCCGCGAACAGGCCGGTGAGGATCAGTAACACGCCTACGATCAAGAGAATCATGATGCGCCCGCCTTGTAATGGTTGAACATGCCCGGGGCTCGATGCCGGGGCTGCCTTGCATGGTACACCAGGCGCGCGGCGAAATGCAGGAGGGGACAGACCCCTGTTTTGAGGAAATGCGCGCATTTCCTCAAAACAGGGGTCTGTCCCCTCCTGCATTTCGGCGCGCCGTCCTCAGTTGGGCGCGTCGAGCGCGGCGCGGATGGTGGCGACGAAATCGCGCACCGCCCCCACCGCGTGCTGCGGCCCGGCCCGTTCAAGTTCCTCGATGATGCGGCTGCCGATCACGACCGCGTCGGCCACCTGCGCCACCTGGCGCGCGGTGGCCGCGTCGCGGATGCCAAAGCCCACCCCGATCGGCAGCTTCACCTGCTGGCGGATGGTGGCGATGCGGCGCGCCACGTCCTCGGTGTCGATATTGCCCGCGCCGGTGACGCCCTTGAGCGAGACGTAATAGCTAAAGCCCCCGCCCACCTTGGCCACCTGGCCGATCCGTTCAATCGTGGAGGTGGGCGCGAGCAGGAAGATCAAGTCCAACCCGGCCGCGCGCATATTCGCCGCGAACGCTTCGCATTCCTCGGGTGGATAGTCGACCACGATGGCGCCGTCGGCGTCAGCCTCGCGCAGCGCCGCGATGAAGGCATCTTGCCCCATGCGCTCGATCGGATTGGCGTAACCCATCAACACCACCGGGGTGCGCTGGTCGGTCTTGCGAAACTCGCGCACATAGCCGAGCACGTCGCGCATGCCCACGCCATGCGCGAGCGCGCGCTCGCAGGCGCGCTGGATCACCGGGCCTTCGGCCATCGGATCGGAAAACGGCACGCCCAGCTCGAGCACGTTGGCGCCGCCCGCCACCAGCGCGTGCATCAGCGGCACCGTCAGTTCAGGGCCAGGGTCGCCCGCGGTGATGAAGGTGACCAGGGCGGTCTTGCGCTGGCCGGCCAGCGCGGCAAAAGTAAACGGAATACGGGACATGAAAAACTCCTTGTGAATGGCGTGTACGGATGGACTTGGGTCGAGCGCGGCGCCTAGCCGAAATCGAGCCCCATCCGCTGCGCCACCGTGTGCATGTCCTTGTCGCCGCGGCCCGACAGGTTGGCCAGGATGATTTTGTCAGCCGGCATGCTTGCGGCCAGCTTGGCCGCGTAGGCCAGCGCGTGCGACGATTCGAGCGCCGGGATGATGCCCTCGATATGGCAGCAGTCGTGGAAAGCGGCCAGCGCTTCCTCGTCCGTGATGCTGGCGTAGGTGGCGCGCCCGCTATCCTTGAGCCAGGCGTGCTCGGGACCCACGCCCGGATAATCGAGGCCGGCCGAGACCGAATGGGTTTCGATGATTTGCCCGTTCTCGTCCTGCAGCAAATAGGTGCGGTTGCCGTGCAAGACGCCGGGAATGCCGCCGGTGAGCGAGGCCGCGTGCTTGCCGCTGTCCAAGCCCTCGCCGGCCGCCTCCACCCCGATCAGCTGCACCTCCTTGTGGTCGATATAGGGATAGAAGATGCCCATCGCGTTCGAGCCGCCGCCGATGCAGGCCACCACCACGTCCGGCTGGCGCCCCGCCAGCGCCGGCATCTGGTGCAGGCATTCCTCGCCGATCACCGACTGGAAGTCGCGCACCATCATCGGATAGGGATGGGGGCCGGCCACGGTGCCGATGATGTAAAAGGTGTTTTCGATATTCGTGACCCAGTCGCGCATGGCTTCATTGAGCGCGTCCTTGAGCGTCTTCGAGCCCGACTCCACCGGCACCACCGTCGCGCCCAACAGCTTCATGCGGTACACGTTCTGGGCCTGGCGCTTGACGTCCTCGCTGCCCATGTAGACCACGCATTCGAGGCCAAAGCGCGCGCAAATGGTGGCCGTGGCCACGCCATGCTGGCCGGCCCCGGTCTCGGCGATGATGCGCGGTTTGCCCATGCGGCGCGCCAGCAAGGCTTGGCCGATCACGTTGTTGATCTTGTGCGCGCCCGTGTGGTTCAAGTCTTCGCGCTTGAAATAGATTTGCGCGCCGCCGGCCAGCTGCGACCAGCGCTTGGCGTGGTACACGGGCGAGGGACGCCCCACGAAATGCTCAAGCTCGTAGCGGAACTCGCGCAGGAATTCAGCGTCCTGGCTGTAGCGCGCGTAGGCGTCCTTGAGCTCGGAGAGCGCGAAGCTGAGCGTCTCGGCGACGAAGGCGCCGCCGTAGGGGCCGAAGTGGCCGCGCGCGTCCGGCAATTGGTAGTCGGTGGTGTGGAACAGGGGTGCGGCAAGGCCGCTCTCAGCTGGGCTGGTCATGGTCAGTCTCTCTTTGAATGGTGGCATCGGCGGCCCGCACGCGCGCGACAAAGGCGGCGATTTGGCGGGCATCCTTGATTCCCTTTTGCAGCTCGACACCGCTGCTGATGTCGACGCCGTAAGGGCGAACGCGCAGGACGGCCTCAGTGGCGTTGGCTACGCTCAAGCCACCACTTAAAACGACCCGAGGCGCGAGCTCTTTTGGAATGACTGACCAATCGAAGACCTTTCCTGCTCCGCCGTAAGACTCCACATGGGTGTCGAGCAAAAGGCCCGAGAACAAGGAGCTGGCGCAGCGATATTGACGTTCATATTCTAGCAAATCGGCGCCGCTCGTGTCGCTCTTGACACGGCAGGCGCGCATGAAGGGCCGGCCCGCCAGCGCGGCCAGCTCGGCGCACTGCTCGGCGCTCTCGTCGCCGTGAAACTGCAGCAGGGCCAGCGGCACGCTGTTTGTGACCGCGCGCAGCTGCTCGGGCGTGGCGTTGACGAACAAGCCGACCGCGCTCACAAATGGCGGCAACAGCTGGACCAGGGCGGCGGCGGCGCGCGCGTCGACGGCGCGCGGGCTGGCCGGATAGAACACGAAGCCGAGCGCGTCGACGCCAGCGGCGACACCCGCTTGCACGTCTTGGGCCCGGGTCAGGCCGCAGATCTTGATGCGGGTACGCGTCATGGCTTCACATCCAGTTCATGAGCGCGCCCGCGCGTTGCGGCAGCGCCCACTTGGGATCGTAGTCGATGTGGCCCAGGTACAGGCCGTCGGGCATGAAGGTGGGCGCGGCCGCGTGCCGCTCGCGCGCGGCCAGCACCTCGGCCAGCCATTCGGGACGCTGGCGACCCATGCCCACGTAGACGAGCGAGCCGACCAGGTTGCGCACCATGTGGTGCAGGAAGGCGCCGGCGCGCAAAGTGAAGATGATCAATTCGCCGCGCCGCTCGATCGACACTTCATGCATCTGCTTGATGGGCGTCTTGGCCTGGCATTGCGAGGCGCGGAAGGCGGAAAAATCGTGGGTGCCGACCAGGCAGGCGGCCGCTTCGCGCATCTTGTCAATGTCGAGCGGGCGGAAGGCCCAGCCGGCGCGCCCGGCCAGCAAAGGCGAGCGCTGCGCGCTATTGTGCAGCACGTAGTGGTAGGTGCGGGCGCGCGCGGAAAAGCGGGCGTGGAACTGGCCGTCGAATTGCTGGCCCGGCGTGGCGTGCTGGCCAAGCGTGGTCGCCGCGGCCGCCGCAGCGGGCGCGGCCAGGCTACGGCCGGCGCGGTCGACATCCAGCTCGGGCATGGTCTGACTGGCCCACAAGAGGGCGATCGATGGAGGGAGAAAGGTGTTCACGCCGCGCACCCACGAGGCCATCGGGCGCGTCAACTCGGTATCGAAATGGACCACTTGTTCGAGCGCGTGCACGCCCGCGTCGGTGCGCCCGGCGCAGGTGGTGGCCAGCCCGGCGCAGGCGAATCGCCGCAACGCCTGCTCGAGCTGGTCTTGCACCGTGTTGCCGCCGGGTTGCTTCTGATAGCCGTCCCAAGCTTGGCCGTCGTACTGGAGGCCCAGCGCGATGCGTTTCACTTCAAGTCCGCCGTCCCGTATCAGCCCATTTGGGCGCGCAGCGCCGTTGCCTTGCTGATCTGCTCGCCGCTGCCGCCCTTGATGACTTCGTCGATGAGCTCGCGCGCACCTTCCTTGTCGCCGATTTCCTGGTAGGCGATGGCCAAGTCGAGCTTGGTTTCCATCTCCATGTGGGCGGCCGAGGTGTCGGCTGGTTCGTCCAGCACGTCCACACCACCCTTGGCCGCTTCGGCGCCTGCCGCCGCGCCGCCCGGCAAGTCCAGATCGATGCTCGAGAGGTCGAATTCGTGCGCGGGCGCCGTCGCTGGCGCGGTCGGCAAGTCCGGCAACGTCATGTCGGCCAGGGCCGTGTCGGCCGCCGGCGCGCTGGTCGGCAGGTCAAAATTCAAGTCGCCCAGGGTGTCCGGCGCGGCCACCATGGTCTCTTGCTGGCTCGCGTATTCCTTGGACAAGTCGACCATGCCCACGTCGGTGTCGTCGCTACCCAATTCCAGGTCGAAGTCGTCGGCCGCCTTGGCTGGCGCGGCCGGCTTGTCAAAGCCCATGTCGAAGGCCAGGTCCGGCGCTTGCTCCTTGGCTGGCGCCGGGGCCGGGGCGGGGGCCGGGCTTGGCGTGAAGCCCAAGCCGCCCAGGTCGAAGTCGAGCGTATTGTCGGAATCGGCTACGGGCGCAGCTGCTGGCGCCGCCGGTGCCGGCGTCGATGGCACCACGGTGTCGGGCGCGGTCAAGCCCAGGTCCATGTCCATCACGCCGCTGTCGGCGCCCATGGCTTGCTCGGCCTTCATGGCGTCGTCCAGCTGTTGCGACAGCATCGCTTGCTGGTCGCTCTCGGCCGGGCTCGGCGCAGGCGCGGACGCCACGGCACCGGCGTACATCGGGTTGTGCGGATCGACCGTCAAGCCCAGTGCCGCCGCTTGCGCCCATTCCTCGCCCTCGCCCTTGGTCATGCTATGCAGCTCGCTGGCGTGGGTTTCGAAGGAGCGCGCATCCTTGCGCGTGGCGTAGATTTCCAGCAGCTTCAGGCGCACTGGATAGCGCTCGGGATGGGTGCGCAGCGCTTCCTTGAGGATTTCCTCGGCTTGGGCGTCGCGGCCGTAGGCGATGTACACGTCCGCTTCGGCCACCGGATCGACTTCGTTGGTGTCGAGCTGACTGGCCGATGGCGCGAAGCTCGAGTTGAACACGCTGTTGTTGGTGTCGACGCTTTGGCCGCCGGTCTGGGCGAACATCGAATTGGCTTGTATGCTAGGTTCGTCGAGCACGCTCGGCTCGATCTGCTGCGAGTCGTCCGCCTTCTTGCGACGGGTGTAGGCGAAACCGAGGCCGCCAAGCAGCAATACGCCCAGGCCGGCGCCGATGGCGCCCAGATGATCGTTCACCATGTCCATGATGCCCGGTTCGGGCGCCGTCTTGACGACGGGTTTGGCTTTTGGTTTCGGTTTGGCGGGAGCGGGCGCCGGCTTGACTGCTTCAGCCGAGGCGACCATGGCCGATGCGGACGCCGAGGCCGAGGCCGAGGCCGATACCGGTGGTGGCAGTGGCGTTGGCGCTGGCGCCGAAGCGACCGGCTTGGCGGGCACGGGCGCGGGCGCCGGTATTGCGGCCACGACCGGTGCCGGCAGCGGCTTGGCGGCGGCAGCGGCCTTGGCGGCAGCCGCTTTCTTTTGCTCGTCGGCCGCTTTTTCGGCGGCCAGGGCCTTGTTCTTCATTTCCATCAGCTTTTCGAGCTCGCTGACGTTCTTTTCCAATTCCTTCACGCGGGCCGCGGCCTCGGCCAATTTCTGGTCCTTGGCCAACTTCTCTTCCACGCCGGCCGCCTGCGCCTTGGACAGCTTGAGCTTGTCCTTCGATTCATTGGCGGCGGTCGGGTGTTCCTCGACCTTGGTGCTGATCTTGCCGCCATCGCGGGTTTGCGCCGCCGGCTGCGATTTGGCTGGCGCCGTGTTGGCGACCTGCCCGGCCAGCTTGTTGCGGTAAGCGTTGAAGTCGGCCGCCTGGGCCACGACAACCCCCTTGGCCTCGCTCTCGCCGGTGCTTTGGACGGTATCCGAATCGGGCACCACCAGGATCTGGCCGGCGCGCAAGCGGTTCATATTGTTGCCGACAAAGGCGTCGGGATTGGCGCGGTACAGGGCGACCAGCATCATGTCGAGCGACACGCCGGTGGTGCGCACTTTTTGCGCGATCTTGCCCAGCGAATCGCCCGGCTTGACCTGGTACTGGGTGGCGCCGGCGGGCACGGCCTTGTCGGCGGCCGGCTTGTCGGCCGCGGCCGGCTTTTCCGCCTTGGGCTTTTCGGCCTTCGGCTTGGCGGCGGGCGCGCTCGGCGCGCTTGCGTGCGCTTCGGTGGTGGCACCCACCTTGCGCGGCGCGTTGGCCGGCTCGGCCGCCACGGCGGCCTGCGGCGCCTGGGGCTGGCGCAGGTCGGACGGGTCGAGCAGGAAGGTGTACTCACGCACCAGGCGTCCGCTGTTCCAGTTCAGTTCGAGCAACATGTCAACGAAAGGCTCGTTGATGGGTTGAGTGGAACTGATCTTGATGAATTGGCGGCCGGCGCGCTCTTCGACGCTAAAGCGCAGCGAGGTCAGGGCTGGATTGAAATCGATATTGGCTTGCCGGAAGGCCGCGGCCGGAGCCAGCTTGGCCACCAGGGCGCCCGCCTCGTCCGCCGTGACGGCGGTCAATTCAATTTCAGCACGCAGTGGCTGGCCGAGGGATGACAGGACGGTCAATTTTCCAAGCCCTGCTGCGTTCGCGGCGGAGGACAAAAACACGGCGCTGGTGACGGCGCTGGTGAGTGTTTTTAACGCAAACGACATGATACTTGGGCGTGTTTTTACATGCATAGTGGGCAGCAGTATGAGTTGACAGGGGAAAAGCCAGCGTTCCCGGAGGCCTCAACATATCATTACAGGCAAGGGCACGCAAGCTTTTGCACCCGAATCGGCACAGATGGACGCAGATATCGGGGCGCACTGTTTGCTAAACGCCTATTTTGCCACGTTCTTCAGCAATTCAGGGGCGTGGCGGGCGCTCTGACGACGGCCGAGGTGTACGGCGAATGCAGTTGCCAGCCCAGCGCCGCGTACAGGGTGCGCCCTTCCGGGGTGGCAACCAGCACGCCGGTGCTTGGGCCGGCGCCAAGCGCGGCCGCGGCCAGCGCCAATTCGTGCATGACGCGCCGCGCCAAGCCCTGGCGTCGGTAGCGTTCGTCGGTGGCGATGCGGTCGTAGATGGCGAACTGGCCGATCCGCAGCACGCGCCCGCTGGCCGCCTCGCTGCCGTCCGCGGCCAGCACCCGCACCAGTTGCGCGGCGCCCTCGGCGCGCTGCTCGAGGCGGCAGCCGGCGGGCAAGACCTGGCCCGGCGCCAAGGCGGGCAGCGGCCGGTCCAGCGTCATCATGAAGCCGGGGCGCTGGATTTCCCAGCGCGACGGCAACACGGCGCGCATGGCCGCTGGCGTCGCGCACGCCTTCAAGAACACCCAGGGCTGGACGATCGAAGATGCCAATTCGGCAATGGCAGGCAGCAAGGCGGGGAACACGTAGCGCGCCGCCTGGGTGGGCCAGCCGACCTCGACCCGGTAGCCGCCGTGCTCAGGCAGCGGCGCCGGCAGCGCGCGCGCCCCCGCCCAGCCCGCGATCCAGGCCTCTACCACGCGCGGGTCGGCCGCGCCGTCTGCGCGCCCGCCCAACGCTTATTTGTCGAGCAGGATGCGCAGCATGCGGCGCAGCGGCTCGGCCGCACCCCACAGCAGCTGGTCGCCCACGGTGAAGGCGGACAGGTACTCGCCGCCCATCGCCATCTTGCGCAAGCGCCCCACCGGGATGGTCAAGCTGCCGGTGACGGCGGCCGGTGACAGCTCGCGCATCGACGCTTCGCGCGTGTTCGGAACCACTTTCACCCAAGCGTTGTTGCTGGCGATGATGTCGTTGATCTCGTCGAGCGGCACATCGCGCTTGAGCTTGATGGTGAGCGCTTGCGAATGGCAGCGCATGGCGCCCACACGCACGCACAGACCATCGACGGCGATCGGCGCGCCGCCCAGGCCGGGCCCGCGCCCGAGGATTTTATTGGTCTCGGCGCCGGCCTTCCACTCTTCCTTCGATTGGCCGTTGCCCAGGTCCTTGTCGATCCACGGGATCAGATTGCCCGCCAGCGGCACGCCGAACTGGCGCGTTTCCTCACCCGACATGCCATGCTGGGTGGCCAGCACCGCGCGGTCGATTTCGAGGATGGCGGCCGCTGGATTGTCCAGCAGCGGCTTGACGGCGCCGTTGATGGTGCCGAACTGGGTGAGCAGCTCGCGCATGTGCTGGGCGCCGCCGCCGGACGCGGCCTGGTAGGTCATGGACGTCATCCAGTCGACCAGGTCGTGCTGGAATAGGCCGCCCAAGCCCATCAGCATGCACGAGACCGTGCAATTGCCGCCAATGTAGTTGCGCACGCCAGCCACCAGCGCGCCCTTGATCACGTCCAGGTTGACCGGGTCGAGCACGATGACGGCGTCCTCATTCATGCGCAAGGTGGAGGCGGCGTCGATCCAGTAGCCGTTCCAGCCGCTCGCGCGCAGCTTGGGGAACACCTCGCTGGTGTAGTCGCCACCCTGGCAGGAAATGATGATCTCGCACTTCGACAGCGCGGCGATGTCGCCCGCGTCCTTGAGCGTGGTCTCGTTCTTGGCCATCGCCGGGGCCGCGCCGCCCGGGTTCGATGTGGTGAAGAACACCGGTTCGATATGGGCGAAATCGCCCTCGTCCTGCATGCGCTGCATCAGGACCGAACCGACCATGCCACGCCATCCCACCAAGCCAACTAATCTCATCATCTTTCCTCAAAGTGGACGCGCAGCGCGTCCGTTACGTGTTCAAAAAAAATCAACAAAAATCTCAGGCGCGCAGCGCCGCCACCACGGCCTCGCCCATCGCCGCGGTGCCCACGCGGGTGCAGCCGGCTTCGAAAATATCGGCCGTGCGCAAGCCCTGCGCCAGCACCGCCTTGACGGCCGCCTCGATGCGCGCAGCCTCGTCTGGCCGGCCGAGCGAAAAGCGCAGCATCATCGCCGCCGACAAGATCGTGGCCAGCGGATTGGCCACGCCTTGGCCCGCGATGTCCGGCGCCGAGCCATGCGAGGGCTCGTACAAGCCCTTGTTGTTGGCGTCGAGCGAAGCCGAGGGCAGCATGCCGATCGAACCGGTCAGCATGGCGGCGGCGTCCGAGAGGATGTCGCCGAACATATTCCCGGTGACGATGACGTCGAATTTTTTGGGCGCGCGCACCAGCTGCATGGCCGCGTTGTCGACGTACATATGCTCGAGCTGCACATCCGGGTACTCGGCGTGGACGCTGGTGACGGTGTCGCGCCAGAACTGGAAGGTCTCGAGCACGTTGGCCTTGTCCACGCTGGTCAAACGGCCGCCGCGCTTGCGCGCCGCCTGGAAGGCCACGTGCGCGATGCGGCGGATTTCAGTCTCGGCGTAGCGCATGGTGTCGAAACCTTCGCGCTCGCCCTGGAAGGGGCCGTCCGGGCAGATGCGCACGCCGCGCGGCTTGCCAAAATAGATGTCACCGGTGAGCTCGCGGATGATCAGGATGTCCAGGCCCGACACCACTTCGGGCTTAAGCGTGGAGGCGCCGGCCAGTTCCGGATACAAGATGGCCGGACGCAAATTGGCAAACAGCCCCAGCTCGCGGCGCAAGCCCAGGATCGCCTGCTCGGGACGCAGGGCGCGCTCGAGCGTGTCGTATTGGTAGTCGCCGACGGCGCCGAACAGCACCGCGTCGGCCGCCTTGGCCAGCGCCAGCGTCGCCGGCGGCAGCGGGTGGCCGTGCAAGGCGTAGCCGGCGCCGCCCACGGGCGCGCTTTCCATCTCCAAGGGCAGCTCGAGCGCGCGCAAGACGTTTTGCGCCTGCTCGACGATTTCCGGGCCAATGCCGTCACCCGGCAAGATCGCTATTTTCATGCTTGGCTTCTTCAGATGGTGTTGGCCAGCCAGGGCTGGTTCGCCAGATGGCGTTCTTCGAAATCGCGGATGGCGTCGGCGTGGCGCAAGGTCAAGCCGATGTCGTCGAGGCCGTTCATCAGGCAGTACTTGCGGAAGCTGTCGATCTCGAAACCGTACGACAGGCTGCCGTCGCTGCTGCCGATGCGCTGCTGCTCGAGGTCCACCAGCAGACGGAAACCCGGGAACGCTTTGACCTCGTTGAACAGGTGCTCGATTTGCGCTTCGCTCAAAACGATCGGCAGCAAGCCGCTCTTGTAGCAGTTGTTGAAGAAGATGTCGGCGAAGCTGGGCGCCAGAATGGCGCGAAAGCCGTACTGCTCGAGCGCCCACGGCGCGTGCTCGCGCGAGGAACCGCAGCCGAAGTTTTTACGCGCCAGCAGGA
The DNA here is from genome assembly GCA_040388555.1 of Pseudomonadota bacterium. Lineage (GTDB taxonomy): Bacteria > Pseudomonadota > Gammaproteobacteria > Burkholderiales > Burkholderiaceae_D > Telluria_A. The sequence continues at coordinate 204,459 of JAZKBP010000005.1, read as the reverse complement.
TCGAGGCGCCCGCGTAGCGCGCCTGGTTGAGCACGAAGTCCGGATTGAGCGGGCGCGCGGCATTGTCGCGTCCCGGCTCGCCATGGTCCAGGTAGCGCCATTCGTCGAACAGGTTCGGGCCGAAGCCGGTGCGCCGGATCGACTTCAAGAACTGCTTCGGAATGATGGCGTCGGTGTCGACGTTGGCCCGATCGAGCGGCGCCACCAAGCCTTCGTATATCGTAAATTTTTCCATGATCGTCAGTGTGCATGCTGCCCGGGCGCGCGCGCCCTGGGCCGTGGTGAAGGCTGGCCAGTCTGCTGCCCTGGCTTGCTGCCGTGGCTAGCGGCCGTGGCTAGCGGCCGTGGCTTGCTGCCGTGGCTTGCCGCCGCGGCCTAGGCCAGACTTGCTAGCAGGCGTGCAAGCGGGCGGGCTACTTGGCCGCTTTTTCGACTTTTTCGCCGACTTTTTGCACATCCTTGCCAAAGCCGTTGATGGTGTTGCAGCCAGCGAGCAGCAGGGCCAGGGCGATCAGGGCGGTGATTTTTTTCATGTCATCCTCTTGAGATTGGGGTGTTGATTGTTTAGCGCAGTGCGCGCACGTCGACAAAGTGACCGGCGATGCCGGCCGCGGCAGCCATCGCTGGCGATACCAGATGGGTGCGTCCGCCCTGCCCCTGGCGGCCCTCGAAATTGCGGTTCGAGGTGGAGGCGCAGCGCTCGCCCGGCTCGAGCCGGTCGGCGTTCATGGCCAGGCACATCGAGCAGCCCGGCTCGCGCCATTCAAAGCCGGCGTCGCGGAAGATCTGGTCCAGCCCTTCGCGCTCGGCTTGTTCCTTGACCAGGCCCGAGCCCGGCACCACCAGCGCCAGGCGCACATTCGAGGCGCGCTGGCGCCCGCGCACCACGGCGGCGGCGGCGCGCAAGTCCTCGATGCGCGAATTGGTGCACGAGCCGATGAAGACCTTGTCGATGCGGATGTCGGCAATGGCCGTGTTGGGCGCGAGGTTCATGTACTGCAGCGCTTTTTCCATGGCGTCGCGCCGCACCCCGTCTTTTTCCTGTTCCGGGTCGGGCACGCGCCCGTCGATCGAGGTGACCATATCGGGCGAGGTGCCCCAGCTCACCTGCGGCTTGACGGCGGTGGCGTCGAGCGTGACGACCAGGTCGAAGCGCGCGCCCGGATCGCTGTGCAGGGTGCGCCAATGGTCGAGCGCGCGGTCCCAGTGCGGGCCGCTGGGCGCGAACGGGCGCCCCCTGACGTAATCGATGGTGGTCTGGTCGACCGCGACCATGCCGGCGCGCGCGCCCGCTTCGATCGCCATATTGCAGATCGTCATGCGCGCTTCCATCGACAGCGCGCGCACGGTGGAACCGCCAAATTCGATGGCGTAGCCGGTGCCGCCGGCGGTGCCGATCTTGCCGATCACGGCCAGCACCAGGTCCTTGGCCGACACGCCAAAGGGCAAGGCGCCGTCGATTTGCACCAGCATCGCTTTCGACTTCTTGGCCAACAGGGTCTGGGTGGCCAGCACATGCTCCACTTCCGAGGTGCCGATGCCGTGCGCCAGGCAGCCGAAGGCGCCATGGGTGGAGGTGTGGGAGTCGCCGCACACGACCGTCATGCCCGGCAAGGTGGCGCCCTGCTCCGGCCCGATCACGTGCACGATGCCCTGGCGCTTGTCGTTCATGTTGAAGTAGGTCAGGCCGTATTGCTGCGCGTTGGCGTCGAGCGTTTCAACCTGCAGACGCGAGACCGGGTCAAGGATGCCTTCGCGCCGGCCGCTGGTGGGCACGTTATGGTCGGCCACGGCCAGGTTGGCCGAGACGCGCCATGGTAGGCGCCCGGCCGCGCGCAAGCCGTCGAAGGCTTGCGGGCTGGTCACTTCGTGCACCAGGTGGCGGTCGATGTAGAGAATGGTGGTGCCGTCGGGTTCGGCCCGCACCACATGGGAATCCCACAACTTGTCGTAGAGCGTCTTGAGCATGGTTTCAGGTTCGATAGGACTGCGTTCAATCATGGCGTTTTTGATTATGCCATGATTTGTGCAGTGCGGCAGACCCGGCCGTTTAGCGAGTCAAGTTGAGCTATTGATACGGTTTTTTTGACACAAAATCAAAAACCGAATCGCATGCCGTAAAACGCAGCATGCCTGCGCGCAGGCAGGCATGCTGGAGGGCGCGGCGGACCGCTGATCTTCTTTTGCGCTTACGGCGCGTTCTTCAAGTTCTTGTCGAGGAAGGCTTCGACCCGCTGCCAGAAGTCGAGTTGCGTTTCCACGTGGCGCCAGCCATGCCCCTCGTCGGCGTAGGTGATCCATTCGATCTGCTTGTTGGTGGCGCGGACGGCGTCGCGGAACTTGACGGCGTGTTCGAGCGGCACGCGATGGTCATCCATCCCGTGCGCCATCAACAAGGGCTGGCGCAGGCGCGCCGCCATTTGCAGGGGCGAGTTTTGCGCGAACAGGGCGGCGTCCGTGTCCGGGTCGCCGATCAAGGTCTTCATATCGTAGGCCAGGCTGTCGCGGGTGGCGTCGCTCTGGCCGCTGGTAAACATCAGCGTGATGTCACTCACCCCAGCCCATTCCACGCCGCAACGGAAAACTTCCGGATGCTTGATCAAGCCCATCAGCGTCGCGTAGCCGCCGTAGCTCGCGCCCATGATGGCCACGCGCTTGGGATCGGCCCAGCCCTGCTTGACGGCCCAGGCGGCGGCGTCGGCCAGGTCATCTTGCATGCCAAGCCCCCATTGCTTCCAACCGGCCTTGAAATGCTTGGTGCCAAAGCCTGTGCTGCCGCGAAACTCCGGCTGGATCACCACATAGCCGCGCGTGGCCAGAAATTGCGCCTCGGCTTCCCATTCCCAGGAGCTGCCGCGCACGTTCGGACCGCCATGCACGAGCACCACGGCCGGGCGCGGCGCGCTTGCCTTGCCGGGAGGCAGTGTGACGTAGACGGGGATGGACATGCCGTCGCGCGCGGCGAAATGATGGAAGTCGCGCAAGCCCATCTGGGATGGCACGATCGCTGGATGGCTGCTGCCCAGGGCCAGCAGCGTCTTGCTCGCGACTGTGTACAAATAGCTGCGGGCCGGCTGGCGGTCCGATTCGGCCCGCACCAGCAAGACGGAGGCGTTCAGGCAATCGTCGCCACAGCTCAAGCTGTTGCTCGTCGCTGGCAAGGCCGCGTCGATGTCGGCCTGCCATTGCTTGAATTTGGGATCGAACCAGACGGTGGTGTTGGCGTCGGAATTGAAATGAATACCCAGCACTTTTTTCGACGGCAAGTCGCGCTCGGGATGGCCATCGAAGTCGAAACCGGCGATCGACAAATACGGCTGCTTGGCCAGCTGCAGGGTCTTCAAGTCATAGGTGAATAGCGCGCTATGTCCCTCGTGGGTGGCGCTGACGGTGAGCGTGCCGTTGGCGTCGAAGAACTGGGGCTCCATGGCTTGGCCGTCGTAGCAATCGGTGTTGGCGATGTCCTTCCAGGCCGGCGCCTCGCGCGGACGGTACGCGATCACGCAGCGGCCCTTGATGCGCGAGAGCGCCAACACCGGTATGCCGTCGGCATCGCGCATCCATTGATAGACGTTGGCCGGGTCGGCGCCCGTGCGCAACTCCGACAGCATGCGCGTCTTGGTGTTCAAGCGCAACAGGTGCGAACTCTGGGCGTAGGCGTCGACGTTGTTGAAGATCAGTTTCTGGACGATGATGTCGTCGGAACCGTCGTGGGTGGTGCTGGAGAAGGTGTAGTCGGCGGTGAGCGTGCGGTCACGGATGCTGCTGCCAGTGACGTCCTGATGCCAGTCCCAGTCGCCCGAAATGAGGCGCGTCAACTCGGTGCCGTCGCGGTTGACGGCGAACTCGTCGGCATTGCCATTGCCGCTGAAGGCGATGCGCGCCTCCTTCATGGAAAAACCGATCCGGTTTTCGTTGATCCAATGAATGGAAAAGATCCGGTCACCGCCCTTGGCCTCGACCGGCGCCGTGATTTTGCCAGGATCGGCCGTGTCGACGATGGCCAGCACTTGCCCGCCGCTGGCGCGCGCGTTCAAGGTCGCCACGTAGCGCCCGTGCGGCGACAGCACGGCCATGTGCAGGGACGGTTCGTTGAAAAACGCGGCGGCGGGCGGCAGATCGGCCGCGCCAGCGACGCCGGCACATGGGATTAGCAGCGCGGCAAGGCACAGACGATGATTGAGCATGGCGGGTGGGGACAGGAAGGAAAGTGCGAAAATTATAACACCACCACACATTATCCAATGCGCAATAATGCGCAATTGAGGACGCGCGGCCAGCGTGGCGGCCGGCGCGCTGCGAATACCAGTGCGCCAGCCCGGCGCGACAGCGCGCCTAGGGGCGACGCTGCCGGCGCGCCTAGGCGCCTAGGCGGCTAGGCGGCTAGGCGGCTAGGCGGCTAGGCGGCTAGGCCGCCAGCCGCACCGACGCTCGGCAACCGTCCATCAGGAAGGACAGGCCCACCACCAGCACCAGTTCGCCCTCGGCCGAACGGGCGGTGCCGGTGATGCCGTCGACGGTGAGCGCCGTCATCGGCTTGATCACCAGGTCGGCGGTGCCATCGACCGCCGCCACCGCCAAAATATACGGCTGGGGCGCGGCGACGACGATGCCGACCCGCTCCGAACACGCTTCGTAGCCAAGCGCGCCGGCCAGGGAGCGCACCGGCAGCGGCCGCCCCTGGTCCTTGAGCACGGGGGCGCCGCCCACTTGCATGAATTCCTCGGGCAATTCGACGACGCGCTGCACGATCGCCATCGGCAGCGCCAGCGCGGCGCCCGAGGTCGACACCAGCATGGTCGGCACGATCGACAATTCGATCGGCAGGCGGATCGCGAACTTGGTGCCCACCCCCAATTGCGACTCGATGTGGATGGCGCCGCGGTTTTTTTCCACCGCCGTCTTGACCACGTCCATACCCACGCCGCGCCCGGACACCGAGGACGCCACGTCCTTGGTTGAAAAACCGGGCAGGAACACGAGCTGGTAGGCTTCCTCGTCGGAAGCGGCGCCGTTTTCGGTGATCAAGCCTTTTTCGATCGCCTTCTTGCGCAGGCGCACCGGGTCCATGCCCTTGCCATCGTCTTGCAGCACGATCATCACGCTATTGGCTTCCTGCCAGGCCTTGAGCGAGATGAAAGCCTTGTTCGGCTTGCCAGCGGCCAGGCGCTCTTCCGGCCCTTCCACGCCATGGTCTAGCGCGTTGCGCAACATGTGCACCAGCGGATCGTACAAGCTGTCAACGACGACGCGGTCCACTTCCGTCTCCGCCCCCTCGATGGTGAGCTCGACATCCTTGCCCAAGTCCTTGGCCAGCTCGCGCACCAGGCGCGGGAATTTCTGGAACAGGCGTCCGACCGGTTGCATGCGGGTGGCCAGGGTGGCGCGCTGCAGTTCGGCCGAGTAGCGCGAGGCGCGTTCTAGCGTTTCGGTCAAGGTCGCCATCAGGGAGGCGACGGGGCCGTCGAATTTAAATTGCTGCAAGCGCTCGAGCAAGACGGCCGCCTGGTTGGCCGCCTGCACCGATTCGCCCGCCACTTCGAGCAAGGCGTCGAGCTTGACGGCGTCGACGCGGATGCTGTCTTCCTTGGCCGGCGCGCTGGCGCGGAACTCTTGCACTTTGGCTTCGTCGCGGCGGTCGACCCCGTCCCAGTTCTTGCCCTTGGCTTGCTCGGCGCTGGCGGCGCCGGCGGCGGCGACGCCGGCGGCGCGCGCGCTCTCGGCCGCGGCCGGCGCGCCTGCTACGGCGGGAGCGGGGGCGCTGGCAAGCACGGCCGCTGGCGCGGCCTTGGGCGCGGCCACATAGGTGCCCGGCGGCGTGACGGCGATGAACATCGCTTCCCAGTCCAGGCCATCGGCGCCTGGCCCGCTGGAGACGGCGGCGGGCGCGGCGGCGGCAGCTGGCGCCGCCGCTGGCGCAGGCGCGGCCTTGGCCGGCGCGGCGGCTGGAATGTCGGTCTTGCCTTCGATCGCATTGACCAGGATAGCCTCGAGCGAATCGGGCATCGAGGCGAGCTGCTCGGGCGCGGCGCCATTACTCAAGTCGGTCAACTGGTCGGCCACGAAGCCCGAGGCCTGCAAGGCCGCCTCGATTGCGATCGGGGTCACGGGCGCAGCGCCGGTGCGCAAGGCGTCGAACAGGTTTTCCGTCAAGTGGCAGGCGGCCACCAGGGCCGGCAAATTCATGAAGCCCGCCCCGCCCTTGATGGTGTGGAAGGAACGGAACACCGCGTTCAGCGTTTCCTTGTTATTCGGGTCGCGTTCAAGGCGCAGCAGATGTTCTTCTACGTTGACAGCAAGATCCATCGCCTCGACGACGAAATCCTTGAGCATATCGTCCATTAGAATCCCAGATCGGCAAGTAGATCGTCAACATTGTCCTGGTCCAGCGCCACGGCGGGCAAGGCCGGGCCCTGCATCAGCGCGGGCGGCTTGGCCAGTTTTTCGCGCACCGCCGGCGGGGCGTTGTCGCGCAATAGTTCGGCCAGCTCGTGCTCGACCGTCTTGGTGATGAGCACCACTTTCTTGATCAGCTGGCCCGTGATGTCCTGGAAGTCCTGCGCCATCATGATGTCGAGCAGGCGCGCTTTTTCCGCCTCCGTGGTCTCGTTGACGGCTTGGCTGAACTGGCGCGCGTCGCCCGCCAAGACCTTGAATTCCTCGATCGACAGCTTGCCATCGAACAGGGCGCCCCAGCGCGCTTCCATTTCCTTGGCGCGCTTGGAGAGCTGGTCTTGCGCCGGCATGCCTTCGTCGAGCGTGTTGAGCACCTTGTTGGCCGCCTGCTCGGTGAGGGTGGCGACGTATTCAAGGCGGTCTTGCGCGTCGTTGATCTGGGTCGAGGCCTCGGTCAGCGCCTTGTCGTAGCCCAATTCGCGCAGCGAATCGTGCAATAGGCGCACGATGCCGCCCAGGCGTTCGAACATGGGCGAATTGCCGCCGCCGTCGGCGTCGTGCTCGGCCGCGGGCGGTGCGGCGGCGGCCGCCGGGGCGGGCGCTGCAGCTACGGGTGCGGGTGCGGGTGGTGCGGCGGCGGGTGGTGCGGCGGCGGCGGCCGCGGTCTGGTCGAACAGGGCCTCCATATCGTCGACAGCGGCGGGCGCCGCTTTGGCGGCCGGGGCCGGAGCGGCGGCGTCGGCGCGCTGGGCCGACACCTGGTCGAACAATGCATCGAAATCATCAGCGGCGTCAGTCATAATCCCTGCTTCTCCATATTCTGTGAAATTTCAAAACGAAACTTACTGGATCCAGGCCGCACTGCGCGCGAGGGCTATCGTGAATGGCATTCGCGCCGCGTTAGCTTCGAGTGTATCAGCGTCAACAGCAATTGGTAAATCTCCATGCATGGGACATGGCAAATTCAGCGGGCAAACTTGCGGCTTCGACAAGCAAACCCTGTCGCGGCGGGGGTTTTGGCGCTTGCACTGTTGTATTTTTCAATCCCTGGCCGTTCAAGGGGCGCGCGGCCAGCGCGTCGCGGCGCGCATTTAACACATCCCGCCCGCAAATTACTTGTCCACATCTTGACCCAGATCAAGCGTGCGCGGGCGAACAATTGCGCCCACCGGGACTACAATAGACATAGGGTATGCCGAGTTCCCCTTGCGGGCTCGCAGTGCGCGCACCGTTCCGGGATCGACCACTGGAGAGGTGTCACCATGTACAAGAAAATCCTGATCACCAGCGACGGCTCGGCCGTCTCAAGCGTCACGGCGCGCGCCGGTATCGAGTTCGCGCGCCAGCTGGGGGCGCAGGTGTTGGCGTTGTATGTGGCGCCGCAATACCAATATCCCGTGTACGTGGAAATCATTCCTCCGACTTACCCCAGCGAGGAAGAATACTTGGCGCTGATGCGGCGCAGCGGCGACGAGCATTTGCGCACCATTGTCGAGGCGGGCGCCGCCTGCGGCCTCGCCTGCGAGGCAATGACGGCGTTTGCGGACGCGACGGCGCAAAAAATCGTCGAGGTGGCCGAGGCGCAAGGCTGCGACTTGATCTTCATGGGTTCGCACGGACGCAGCGGCTGGGGCCAGTTATTGCTCGGCAGTGTTACCAACAAGGTGTTATCGCACACGCAAATACCGGTGCTCGTGCATCGCTTGATCACGGAGCCGGAAGCGTGAGGCCCGGGTTTGCGTAAAACACAAGCCTGGATTAAGCTGCAATATTGACGAATGGTTTCAATACCATCACTCACAAATAGACAGGAATTATGATTCGCATTGTCATTGCAGACGACCACACCATCATGCGCGAGGGCTTGAAACGCATCCTCGACGGCGCGCTCGACATCGACATCGTGGGCGAGGCGATCAATGGCTTCGAAGTGCTGGCGCAAGTGCGCCAAGGCGGCTTCGACCTGTTGCTGCTGGACTTGTCGATGCCCGGGCGCAGCGGGGTCGATTTGATTCGCCAAATCCGCAGCGAAGCGCCCAAGCTGGCCATCCTGATCTTGACCATGCATGAGGAAGAGCAATACGCGGTGCGCGCGATCCGCGCCGGCGCCCAAGGCTATTTGACCAAGGAAAGCGCGGGCACCCAATTGGTGGGGGCGATCCGGCGCGTGGCCTCGGGCCGTCCTTACATCAGCACGGAAGTGGCGGAACAGCTGGCCTTGAACATCATGATGCCGAACGAGCAGTTGCTGCACAAGCAATTGTCGGACCGGGAATTCGAAGTGTTTTCCCTGCTGGTCGGTGGCAAGTCGATCACGGAGATCGCCAATGGCTTGCACTTGAGCGTGAAAACGGTGAGCACCCACAAGACGCGCATCATGCAAAAAATGGGCATGAGTTCGCTGTCGGAAATGGTGCAGTACGCGGTGGCGCACCGTTTGCTGTCGCCTTTCAAGTCCTAGCCGTCCGCCCCACAACGCGCGGCAAAAATTTTAGACCGCCGCGGCGCGTTTTTGTGCCGCCGCCTGTTTCCCGCCGCGCGCCCATGGCGGGCCCGGGCCTTGCCATCTGGCCCGTCCGGCATCGCCCTTCCCCCTCTGCGGCCAGCCCATGTCGTTAGGAATATTCCTACAAGGCGCGCGCTAGTCCTACCTTCATATTCAGCCACGGCTGATATCAATGCCGAACTCGAGTTGGCATACTAAAACCAAGCGATTCGACAAGCTTGCGGTGCATATCCTGCCAGCCGCAAGCTTGCTCAGCCGTGTTGTCCACCGGGCGGCGCCGCCGACGGTGATCACCGAACAGCTGGACCGAATACCATCACTTGGAGATGAGCATGCTGTCAACGCAAACGTCAGAACACCGTCCCGCCACCTCGTCGACCATGCATTCGTCCCCGATGGAAGCTGGCCGCCAACGCCAGGGGCGGCTGTGGTCGAACCTCAAGGAAGTGTGCGACCTCTTGCACATCTCGACGGCCATGTCGGTTTCGTCCGAGGAACTGCTTTTCCAGCACGTGCAATTTAAAACCGGCCAGCGCGTCCACACCATCGGCCAAGCCTTCGACACCCTCTATATCGTCAATTCGGGCTTCCTCAAAACGGTGCTGATCGACGAATTCGGCAACGAGCAAGTGCTCAGCTTCCCCATGAAGGGCGACATGCTCGGGGTCGATGGCATCCACACCCGCCATTACGCGTCCGAGGCCGTGGCCCTGTCCGACTGCGACTTGATTTTGCTGCCGTTTAAAAAACTGACGGCGCTCGGGCGCATCCACCTGGAACTGGAAAACGTCATGTACGGCGTGATGAGCCGCGAACTGGTGCGCGAGCAAGCCATGATCGGCATGCTGGGCGCATTGAGCGCCGAGGCGCGGGTGGCGCGCTTCCTGGTGTCGCTGGCCGAGCGCTTCGCCGCCATGGGCTATTCCAGCAAATTGTTCAACCTGCGCATGACGCGCCACGAAATCGGCAGCTATCTGGGCTTGACGCTCGAGACGGTCAGCCGCACCTTGTCGGCGTTCAATGAAATCGGCTTGATCACGGTGGACCAGCGCACCATCGGCATCAAGGACGCCGACGCCCTCAAGACCTTGCGCCGCTTGCCGCCGTCGCGCTCGCGCGCCAAGCAGGGGCTGGCCGCGCGCCAGAAGGCTGAACTCGAGCAAGCCGGGCCCGGCCCGGTGCTGGCAACCGTCTGAACGGGCCCATCGGCCAAACTTCGCGCGGGCCGGTCCGGATATTTTCCGGCCGGCCCGCCCCATTTACGCCGAGGCGGCGATCACCTGGGCCGCCGCGTTGACCACGGCGGCGATGCGTCCCACATCGCGCAGCTGCTGGGCGCTCATGCCCTCTTGCTGCAACAGCGCGAAATGCGACTTCACGCAAAAATGGCATTTGCCGACGATCGAAGCGGCCAGCGCGTACATCTCGAAGCGCCGCTTGTCGACCCCACCGTTGCTGGCGTAAGCGTTCATGCGCAATTGCGGGCTTTGGCTTTTGAGGTCGGCGTCGTCCGCCATTTCCACATAGGGATACCAGACATTATTCATGCCCATCAAGGCCGACGCCGTCAGCGCCGCCTGGCTTTGCTCGGGCGCGAGCGCGCCGCTGGCCGTGATGATGTCGATGATGGGACGGCATTTGGCGGCGAAGGCGGCCGCCAGGGCCACGCCGAGCGCGTCGCTCCCTTCCAGGCTGGAGCGGGCGATGGTGCCGTCGATGTTCAGGCGGATATCTTTCGCGTAGTCGGGAATCAGTTCTTTAATCGAATTTAGAAATTCCATTTAAAAATCCTATCATGATTGGATGAAAAAACCCGCCGCGGCGGGTTCTCGCCTTGCGCGCGCGCTTACAGCGTGGCGCCGCCCACATTGCGGTTGCATGGGCACAGCTCGTCCGTCTGCAAGCCGTCCAGGATGCGCAGGATTTCGGTCGGATTGCGGCCCACGTTCAGGTTGTTGACCGAAACGTGCTGGATCGTGTTGTCAGGATCGACGATGAAGGTCGCGCGCAGGGCCACGCCAGCGGCGCGGTCACGCACGCCCAGCATGTCGACCAGGGCGCCGGTGGCGTCGCCGAAAGCGTAGTGGTTCAGCTTGTCGAGATCCTTGTGCTCGCGGCGCCATGCCAGCTTGCAAAACTCATTGTCGGTCGAACCGCCCAGCAGCACGGCATCGCGCTCCTTGAAGTCGTTGTTCAGTTTTGCGAACTCGACGATTTCGGTCGGGCACACGAAGGTGAAATCCTTCGGGTAGAAATAGATGATTTTCCACTTACCCGGGAAGGAAGCTTCGGTGATGGTCTCGAACGCGGAGACGCCGTTCTCTTCATGGTGGTTAAAGCCTGGCTTGGCCGCTGGAACACTGAATGCGTCTAATTTTTCGCCTACGGTTTTCATGGGTAATCTCCAAAGTGTGAGGGTGAAAGCTGAGTGGGAAGCAGCAATGGATCGAAGTATATCGCTATCGATCAGCGATTTGAAATAGTATTTAACAATGCAGGCGATAGGCGCGGCAGCCCCAAAGGTTTGGAATGGCGCGCCGGCGTGTCAGTTCCGCGCCGGCGCGCGCCCTATTCGCCTGGCGGGTCGCGCAAGACCTTGGGGGTGGCGGCCAGATGGAAGCCGTCAAAAGGCGCTTGGGCCGGGTGCACGCCCGCCATCGGCATGCCGGGGCGCACGTTCGGACGCCCACCATCGACGCGCAAGGTGGTGCCCGTGATGAAGGCGGCCGCCGGCGAGAGCAGGAACAGCACGGCGGCCGAGATTTCCGCCTCCGTGCCAAAGCGTTGCAAGGGCAAGGTCGAGGGAAAGGCGCGGATGGTGGCCTTCATGGCCGGCGGATAGGCGTCCATGCCGGACGAGGCGATGTAACCGGGCGCCACCGCGTTCACGCGCACCCCGTATTGGGCCCACTCGAAGGCGGCCGTCTCGGTGAAATTGACCATGCCGGCGCGCGCGGCGCCCGAGTGGCCCATGCCGGGCATGCCGCCCCACATGTCGGCGACGATGTTGACGATGGCGCCGCCATGTGCGGCCATGCCTTGGTTCAGGCATTCGCGCGCCACCAGGAAGCCGCCCGTCAAATTCGTCTGCACCACCGCTTCCCAGCCCTTGGCCGAGATGTCCTTGAGCGCGGCCGGAAACTGGCCGCCCGCATTATTGACCAGGCCGTCGATGCGCGCGTGTTCGGCCAGCACGCGCGCGACCAGGGCCGCGACGCCAGCCTCGTCGCGGATATTGCAACTGTAGGCGTGGGCGCGCCCGCCGGCGGCCTCGATTTCCGCCACCACGGCGTCAAGCTTGTCCTGCGCGCGTCCGACGATGCACACGCGCGCGCCCAGCGAGGCCAGCTCGTGCGCGATACAACGCCCGATGCCGCTGCCCCCGCCGGTGACGAGCACGCAGCGATCCTTGAACAAGGCCGCTTTGAAAATCGATTGGTACACGTTCTCTCCTGTCTCACACGGGTGGGTGTTCGGCCTGCACTGTAGCAGATGGCGGCGGCGCGCCGTCGCTGCAGCGCAAAATGGGGAAGATCGTTTGCATCGGTACGCTCGGCCTTTTTGGCTTAGTTGGCTTAGTTGACTTTAGCGCGCCGGAACGCGCTCGGGCTCATGCCGCTCCAGCGCCGGAAACTGCGGCTGAAGTTGGACGTGTCTTGCATGCCCAGGCGCTCGGCGATCGCCTCCATGGGCGACCCAGTGTGCAGCAAATACCAGCGCGCGCGCTCGAAACGCATCTGGTCCAGGATCTCTTGGTAACAGCAGCCCTCGGCCTTGAGCTGGCGCATCAAGGTGCGCGGCGACATGGCCAGCTCAACAGCGAGCGCGGCCAAGGTTGGCGCGCGCCCCTCGGCGCGCAGCAGGCGCGCGCGCACCCGCTCGCTTACCGGCGTGGCCGCCTGCGCCGCGTCCAGCTTGCGCTCGCAATCCTGGTAGGCGGCGGCGAAGGCTTCCGGGTCGGCGCTCAGGCAAGGCAAATCAAGCAGATGGGCGGGCAGGCGCAGCGCCAGTTGCGGCGCGTCGAAATGGCAAACGCCGCCCAGGCATTGCCCGTAGCGCGCCTGCCATGGCGGCGCCGGCCAAGGCAGGAAATACCCGACCTCGGCGCACGAGCGTCCCACCAGGTTTTGCATCAGGCGCGCGATGATCGTCAACACCGCTTCGAGCAAGACTTGACGCGCCGCGCCGCCGATGTCGCCCAATTCCACGATATGCAAGGCGGTGCTGCGCCGCCCGGCATGCAGCTCGAAACGCACCGCCGTGCTGCGCAAGCTGGAAAAGCGCGCCAGCACGTCAATGGCTTGACGCAAGCTGGCGCTGGCCACGGCCGCGTAGCCAACCGGCCCGTGCATGAACACTTGCGCCATCATGCCAAACTCCAAGCCCAACCAGGGGCAGCGGCTCGCCAGCTGGGCCGCTTCGATCAAGGCGCGCATTTGATGCTGCTCGATGAAGCGCTCGTCACCTTGCAAGCGCGCGGCCGACAAGCCGGCCTTGGCCAGCGCGCCGTCCGCGTCCGCACCTTGCGCGCCGAGCAAGGCGTGCAAGAGTTTGGCGTAGGCCGGATGAAATGCCGGTGCGGGTGTCGCGTTCATGGCGCGGGGAGCGAAGTGGTTCATGTCGGATCGCATAGTTTGTCACAATTTGACGATACTGTGGCGCCCGGCGCGCTGGGCGCCACGCGCGCTGCGTGCCAATATGGGGTTTTCCCATTCACGCCACACCATGCAAACACCGAGCAGTTATATCGATCCGAAACGCCACCTGTGGCTGATGTCCCTGCTGGTGCCGGCCTTGCTGGGAACTGGCCCGCTGGCCTACCTGTGGTGCGGGCAAGCCTGGGTGTTGTGGCTGCCGCTGGCGGCCGTCTACCTGCTGCTGCCCGTGCTCGACTTGCTGATCGGCGAAGATCGCAGCAATCCGCCCGAACACGCCGTGCCCGCCCTGGCCGAGCAGCGCTACTACCGCTACATCACTTACGCGCTGGTGCCCACGCTGTGGATCGCGATCACGCTGGCGGCCTGGTTCAGCGCGCGCCACCGCTTGCCGTGGCATGCCCAACTGGCCCTGGTGCTCTCGACCGGGGTGCTGGGCGGCTTTTGCATCAACGTTGGCCACGAACTGGGGCACAAGCGCACGGCGCTCGAGCGCACCCTGGCCAAACTGGTGCTCGCGCCGACGGCCTACGGCCATTTTTACGTCGAGCATAACCGCGGCCACCATCGCGACGTGGCCACCGCCTGCGATCCCGCTTCCTCGCGCATGGGCGAGAGCATCTACCGCTTCGTGCTGCGAGAAATGCCGGGCGCCGCGCGGCGCGCCTGGAAACTGGAAAAGCAACGTCTGGCGCGCCAAGGGCATTCGCCGTGGCGGCCCGAGAACGAGGTGTTGCAGCCCTTATTGTTGACGGCGCTGTTCTGGGGCGCCTTGGCCGTGTGGCTGGGGCCGGCGATCCTGGTGTTTATTGTCGCGCTGTCGCTGTGGGCGAACTTTCAATTGAGCTCGGCTAACTATATCGAACACTATGGCTTGCTGCGCCAACGCGAGGCGGACGGCAAGCTCGAGCCATGCCAGCCGCGCCATTCCTGGAACAGCAACCACGCGCTGTCGAACTGGATTTTGTTCCATCTGCAAAGGCATGCGGACCACCACGCCCACGCGAGCCGACGCTATCAATGCCTGCGCCACTTTGCACAGGCGCCGACCTTGCCGAGCGGTTACTTCGGCATGTTCATCGTCGCCTACTGCCCGCCCCTATTTTTCGCCGTAATGGATCCGCGTTTGCTGGCCGCGACCGGGCGCGACCCGCTACGCATCAACTTCGCGCCAAGCGCACGATCGCGCCTGATCGAGCGCCATGGGCTCGACGAGCAGGCGCCGCGCCAAGCGGATGGCGCCGCGCCCACCCCGTCCTAAATCACGCTTCCTTGCGCGCCCCGCCCGGCTGTTGCTGGCGGCTGGCCGCCTGGCCCGGCATGGCCGCCTGGGCGCCCATGTCCTCGCGCGCATGGCCATTGCCCAGATGACGGAAAGGGTCGGTAAATTGCTTGAGCGCCTCTTCCTGGGTGCGCCGATTTTTTTCCATTTCCTCGTCGGCGGCGCGCCTTACCTCGTTGGCCAGCGACTGCGCCGTGCGGCTCGTTTCACGCACATGCTCCTCGGCTACCTTGGCCAGTTCCACCTGCGAATCGGCGGCGATGCGCGAGAGGTGTTGGTTATACGAGCGCAGCGTCTCGGCCATCGGCTGTGCGTGCGAGGCGGTGGCGGAAATGACTTCGGACTGGCGGTCGGACAGCATGCAGTGGCCGGCGCGGGTCGACTCTTGCGCCATGGTTTGCACCATTTGGAAATTGAGCATGCCCAGTTGCTGGATCGAGCGGAACAGCGATTTGGACATGTCGCTGAAAAAGGATAACTGCGCTTCCATGTGCGCCTTGGCTGCTGGTCTTACAGTGTCAGGAAGAGAGTACATAAATTCCTCGAGTGAGTTGAAATGCAATGGGTTGTTTGATTGTCGTCCGGGCGCCCTGCCGTGACATGAGGCGCTGGCGCTGGAAACTGCGACGCCAGCACGCCGTCGGCAGCGCGAGACTCAAGGCTACGTTAGCGCGCGCACCAAGCGCTGAGTTTGATCAATGATTGTTGCGATCGGGCGCCCCCGGACGCTCGAGCGCGGCGCGCTCCCACCGTCCCAGCGTGGCGGCCGCTGTGTAGCTTTGCTCCAGGAAGGCGAGCAGCATGGCATCCGGATCGCGGGTCTGGCGCAGCGCCGCGTACGGCAGCACGAATTCGCCCAATTGACGCTCGTATCTAGCCGGCGCGGCGACCCGGCTGGCAGCGAAGCCCGGCGGCTCGGGATAGGCATAGGCGTAGAACATGGGCTCGGGAAAGGCATCGCCGCCAGGCCAAAACCCGCAACTCGAGAGCTCGTGGGAATACGCCTCGCGCACGACCCAGTCCGGGCAATGGGGCACGCCGCCCGGATGCGCGGGCGCGCGGCGCCCGGAAAAGCGGGTCACGGCCAGGTCGAAGCTGCCCCAAAAAAAATGCACGGGGCTGCATTTGCCGATGTAGCCGGACCGAAATTGCTTGAGCACGCGGTCCGCTTGCACCAGCACGCGCCAAAACCGCTGCGCCGCGTCGGCGTCGTAGGCCGCGTGCTGGCGGTCTTGCGCGAACGGGATCGCGACCTGCACTTCATTGGGCGCGCCGTGGATGGGCGGGTCGATGCCCAGTGTGCCCAGGTGGGCGCGCAACTCGCGGTAAAAGTCGGCCACCGTGCGTGCGCGCAGCGGCAGGCGCGCGCACGCGCCGTCGCTGCGCGCGATCTCCAGGCTGTGCGCGAGGAAGTCGAAGTCGATCTGGAAGCTGCGCTTGCCGCAGGGGATCGGCGAGCTCGTCAAGCCGCGCGCGCTCACGTACAGCGCCACGTGCCAGGAGTGATTGGTCCATGGCGTGAGGGCGGCGCGCAGCTTGCCGACGATCTGGGTCCACATATGAACGGTGGTGCAAGTATCCTTCCAGCTCGGGTAATCGAGCGGTGGCCAATGCGCCATTGCTGCCTCGGTTTGCATCGCCCCTCCTCCCATCGCCCGCCCCGTGGCGCCCGACCTCGCGCGCCCTGCCTCCTGCGTTTGACCATCCACATGCGTAAAAGTGCCAGCCCGCGCATTGATCACAAAATGCTTGACCGGGCCGCGGCAAATGGCTACTGTACTATACATACTAGTACAGTTAATTCACCCCACCATGAGCCAACGCCCACCCTTGATGCTGCACATCGCCACCGGCGACACGCGCCCGATCAAGCGCCAGATCGTCGACGGCGTGCGGCGCCTGGTCGCCAGCGGCGAGCTCGAGGTGGGCGCGGCCCTGCCCAGCGTGCGTGGCCTGGCTCAGCAATTGATGATTAACCCGAACACGGTGGCCGCGGCCTACAGCGAATTGAGCGCGCAAGGCTGGCTCGAGGCGCGCGCCGGCCTGGGCGTATTCGTGGCCGTGCCGCGCCAGCGCTTATCAAACGATGAACGCGAGCGCCGCCTGGGCGAGGCAGTGGCGCGCTTCGTCGACGAGGTGATCGGCCTGGACCTGCCGCATGCGCAAGTGCTGGCGCGCGTGGGCGCCGAGCTGTCCCAGTGCACCCCCAACCATCACGACGGAGACCAAGCATGACGCACCCAGTGATCCAGACCCATGACTTGAGCGTGCATTACAAGCGCACGCGCGCGCTGGACGGTTTGAATTTATCGATCGCGCGCGGCGGCATCCACGCCATCATCGGCGCCAACGGCGCCGGCAAATCGACCCTGTTCCGGGTGCTGCTCGGTTTCGAGACGCCCAGCGGCGGCAGCGCCGCCATCCTCGGCTGCGACAGCGCGCGCCTCACGCCCGAGCTGCGCGCGCGCATCGGCTACGTCAACGAGGAGCATACCCTGCCCGGCTGGCTGCGCGTGACCGAGCTATGCGCCATGCAGCGGCGCCAGTACGCGCGCTGGAACGAGGCGCGCTACCACGAAGTGCTGGGCAACTTCAACGTGGCGCCAGAGCAGCGCGTGTCGGAGCTCTCGCGCGGCGAACGCGCCGGCGTCAACCTGGCGCTGGCGCTGGCGCAAAGCCCGCAATTGCTGCTACTCGACGAACCCACCCTGGGGCTGGACGTGGTGGCCAAGCGCGCCTTCCTCGAGTCGCTCATGTTTTGCAGCGGCAGTGGCGAGGCGACCATCCTGTATTGCTCGCACCAGATGGAGGAGATCGAACGCGTCGCCGACCAGTTGATCATCCTCGAGCGCGGCGCCGTGCGCCACAGGTCCACGCCGGACGCGTTTTGCGAGCGCATCATGCTGTGGCAGTGCCAGTACACGGGCGCGCTGGCGGCGCTGCGCGCGCTGCCCGGCGTGCTCGAGGCGCGCCGCATCGACGACAGCGTGCGCGTGATGGTGTTCGATCAGCACGATCAATGCGAAGAGCGCCTGCGCCAGCTCGGCGCCCACAGCATCGGCGCGATGCCGGTGAGCCTCGAGAGCGCCGTCGGCGGTTTTCTCGCAAGCTCGCACATCGCCCCCGCCACCCACGCGACGCAAGGATAAACATGCGCGAACTCTATCTCGCCGAATGCCGGCGCCTGCTCAAACCCACGCTGGTCGTGGCGCTGTTGCACCTGCTGTTTTGGATGCTGATCAGTCGAACAGACAATTTCTTCCAAACGGGCTACCCGCTTTACATGATGATGCTTGGCGCATCGATGGTCGCCGCCGTGGTGTTGGCCGTGTTCCAGTTCCTGGGCTACCGCGACACCAGCCGCTGGATTTGGCTCTTGCACCGTCCCTTGCCAAGGTCGGCCAGCGGCGGCGCCTTGGCCGGCGCCGCCGCCAGCATGATCGTGCTCGCCGTTTGCCTGCCGACCCTGCTGACGGTATGGGGTAACGAGCACTTGCTGGCACGCGCAGCCGACCAGCGCCACTACATCGACGTGCTGCTACTGACCCTGTTTGCCATGATGGCTTGGCTGGTCGGCGCCTATGTGATGATACGGCGCAAGTACGGCGCGATCGTCATGCTGCTGTTCCCCTTGATTTTGTTGCCGCGCCACGCCAGCGCCTATGCGCTGCTGGCGCCGGCCGTCGCCATCCTGGCGCTGCTGGGATACGCGATGGCTGCCAGCTTCAAGCCCGACCGTGCGAGCCCGCCCGCCTCGGCCGGCGCGCTGCTCGCCACCTGCGCGCCGTTGCTGCTCGGGTGCTATTGGGTGCTGTGCTTGCTCATGGGACTTGTTTTCGCGACGAGCAATATTGCGGCAGGCAAGGCCGGTGCTGGCGGGATGGACGTTCTGGACAGCCCGCACGAAGCGCGCGCTTCCAGCCCGGAAGAATTGATATTGCGCGGGCTCGCCCATGCCAGCGATGCGCGTGCGCCGCTCTGGCGCGAACAAGTCCGGCTCGCCCAGCTCGACAAACGACTGCGCGTCGAGCGCGACATCGATGCCTTCCCGGTGCACCAACTGGCCGTCAACCTCAGCTGGGACACGAGTATCCAGGATAGCGAACGCATGCAAAGCTGGGCCTTCGCCCATGACGCGATGCTCTTTCGTGGCACCGACATGCGTAGCGGCGGACCGGGTGGCACGCTCGGCCTCGATGGCGTGAACGGTAGCACGGCGTTTCCTGAACTCTTGAGCCCCCTGAACAATCGACTAGAGGGGCAAACCATGGTCCACTTTGCAGCCGGGGCCCATGGCGTATTCGTTTTCGACCAACAGCATGAGCGTCTTCGCAAGTTCATCACATTGCGTCCGGACGAGACGCTCGCAGGCACCCCCGCCAGGTATCCACAGCATATTTACGCGCTCACCAACAAGCGCTTGATCGCTTACGCGCCGTCGCTCGAACTCGCGCAACCGGCGCAAGAGCAATGGAGCGTCGCCCTGCCCTACCCGCTCAGCAATATCAAGGTGGTCGATTGCGCCGATGTGGAGGACGGCGTGCTCGTGTCCTTCATGTCGGGAGCCGCCTGGAGAGACGGCGCGACCGACAATGGCCAAACCTTGCTGTTCGTCGCGCACGACGGCAGTGCCAGCGTCGTCGCGCGCCGCCAATTCACCCGCGGCTTTCCGGTGCTGGCCGCGCACATGGGATGGTGGCTCTCGCCCGCCTTGCATGCGGTGAAAGCACTGCCCGACGTGCTGTTCGACCAGGGCATCGTGCTCGACGCCGGTTTGACGCGCTACACCAATCCGCTCACCATGCCGCGCCCGCGGGCGGCGCAAGTGGCGGCCCTGCTGTGTGCGCTATTGGCGGCCTTGGGCGCATGGATCTGGGTCGCTCCTATGAAGCTCTCGCGCCCCCGCAAGGCAGGCTGGCTGGCCGCGTGCCTGCTGCTGGGCTTGCCCGCGCTGGCGACCTTGCTGCTCTTTCAGACCAGGCCACTGGCGCGCCCGCTCGCGGCCGCTACGCCGCGCGCCGCGGCCGTGGCGTAAAACGGCGCGCCCCGGCGCACCCCGACGCCTACCGGCGTCCCCCGGCCCATCCCGGCGCCAGCCAGGGTGGGGCTGGTGCGGCGTGCGGCGCCATGCAATGCCGCGCCAACGGGCGAACGCGGTAAAATGGCGGCCTTAAGCGCGACGAGCACGGCTTTGCCCGGTGCCGCGCCGCACCAAGCCACCGCCAAAGCATAAATGACGAACGCCCCTAAAGAAATCAACGCCGCCGCGCTCAAGCACAGCGCGGCCGAGGCCAAGAGCGCGCACACGCCCATGATGCAGCAATATTTGCGCATCAAGAACGACTACCCGACCATGCTGGTGTTTTACCGCATGGGCGACTTCTACGAGCTGTTCCACGAAGACGCGGAAAAAGCGGCGCGCATCCTGGGCATCACGCTCACCGCGCGCGGCGCCTCGAACGGCAATCCGATCAAGATGTGCGGCATTCCCTTCCACTCGCTCGATCCCTACCTGGCCAAGCTGGTCAAGCTGGGCGAATCGTGCGCGATCTGCGAGCAAATTGGCGACCCCGCCACCAGCAAGGGCCCGGTCGAGCGCAAGGTGATGCGCGTGGTCACCCCCGGCACCCTGACCGACGCCGACCTGCTGCCCGAAAAAGCCGAACGCCCGCTGCTGGCGCTATGCACCATCAGCCAGCGCAAGGTCGTCACCACCGGCCTGGCCTGGCTCTCGCTGGCCTCGGGCGCGCTGCGCCTGATGGAGTTTTCCGGCGACAGCCACACGGCTGCCGTGCGCCTGCAACAAGAGCTCGAACGGATCGCGCCGGCCGAGATCTTGCGCGGCGACGGCGCCGACATGTTCACCGACGACGTCGGCAGCGCCCACGTGAACCGGGTGCCGGACTGGCACTTCGACGTGCTGGGCGGGCACAAGGCCTTGCTCGAGCAATTGGGCGTGGCCACCCTCACCGCCTTCGGGGCCGAAGGCTTGGGCGCGGCCTTTGGCGCGGCCGGCGCGCTGCTGCGCTACGCCCAGGCCACCCAGGGGCGCGGCTTGCAGCATGTGCGCAGCTTGTCGACGGAAACCGAAAACGAATACATCGGCCTGGACGCGGCCACCCGGCGCAACCTGGAACTGACCGAGACCATCCGCGGCCAGGAAGCGCCCACCCTGTTTTCCCTGCTCGACCACTGCCGCACGGCGATGGGTTCGCGCCTGCTGCGCCACTGGCTGCACCACGCGCGCCGCGACCAGGACGCGGCACGCGCGCGCCACGGCGCCATCGCCGCCATCATCGACAGCGACGCCGGCGGTGCCTTGGCCGCCACCCTGGCCGAGGTGCCCGACATCGAACGCATCACCACCCGCATCGCGCTGCTGTCGGTGCGTCCGCGCGACCTGGCCAGCCTGCGCGACGGTTTGCGCCAACTGCCGGCGCTGCGCCACGGCGTGCAGCAAACGGCGCGCGGCGCGCCCTTGCAGGAGGAGAGCCTGCTTGGCGCCATCCATTCCGAACTGGCCACGCCGGGCGTGTGCCTGGACCTGCTCGAGCGCGCCATCGCGCCCGAACCGGCGGCCATGGTGCGCGACGGCGGCGTGTTCGCGCGCGGCTTCGACGCCGAACTGGACGAGCTGCGCGGCCTGTCCGAAAACGCCGGCCAGTTCCTGGTCGACCTGGAAACGCGCGAGCGCGCCCGCACCGGCATCGCCAACCTGCGCGTCGAGTACAACAAGGTGCACGGCTTCTACATCGAAGTCACGCACGGCCAGACCGACAAAGTGCCGGACGACTACCGGCGCCGCCAGACCCTGAAAAACGCCGAGCGCTACATCACGCCGGAATTGAAGGTGTTCGAGGACAAGGCGCTGTCGGCCCAGGACAAGGCGCTGGTGCGCGAGAAGCTGCTGTACGACCAATTGCTGGGCGAGCTGGCGCCCCACATCGGCACCTTGCAAAGCATCGCGCGCGCACTGGCCCAGCTCGATACCTTGACGGCGCTGGCGGCGCACGCGCTGCGCCACAACTGGTGCGCGCCGCGCCTGGTGGGCGAGCCCTGCCTCGATATCCGCGAAGGGCGCCATCCGGTGGTGGAAGACCAGATCGAACGCTTCATCGCCAACGACTGCTGCCTCGACAACGACAAGCGCCTCTTGCTCATCACGGGCCCGAACATGGGCGGCAAGTCGACCTTCATGCGCCAAGTGGCGCTCATCACGCTACTGGCCTACGTGGGCAGCTACGTGCCGGCCACGGCCGCCACCATCGGCCCGATCGACCGCATCTTCACCCGCATCGGCGCCACCGACGACCTGGCAGGCGGGCGCTCCACCTTCATGGTCGAGATGACCGAATCGGCCGCCATCTTGAACGGCGCGAGCGAGCATTCGCTGGTGCTGATGGACGAAGTGGGACGCGGCACCTCCACCTTCGACGGCCTGGCGCTGGCGTGGGCGATCGCGCGCCACCTGATCGACACCTCGCGCAGCTTCACCCTGTTCGCCACCCACTACTTCGAGCTGACCCAACTGCCCGATAGCCATCCGACGGCGGCCAATGTGCACCTGTCGGCGGTCGAGCACAAGGACAGCATCGTGTTCTTGCACGCGGTGCAAAGCGGGCCGGCTTCGCAAAGCTACGGCTTGCAGGTGGCGCAATTGGCCGGCGTGCCGCAAGCGGTGATCAAGGCCGCGCGCAAACATCTGGCGCGCCTCGAATCGCAAGCCTTGGATGCCACGCCGCAGCTGGACCTGTTCGCGCAGCCGGCGCGCAGCGCCGACCAGGCCGACGCCCAGCCGGTCGCCGCGGACCTGGTGGCGCCGCTGGCGCCGAGCGCCCTGCACGAGGCGCTGGCCGAGATCGATCCCGACGCGCTCAGTCCGCGCGAAGCGCTCGAACAGCTGTACCAGTTAAAGCGCCTGGCCGCCTGATGCGCAGCACCGGCGCCGTCGGCACGATTGCACGCTTGCTGCTGCTGGCCGCCTGCGCCATGGCGGCGGCCAGCGCGCAGGCAGCCAAGGGATCCAAAGGCGCCAAGGCGCCGGCCTACCAGTTCGGCGTGATCGGCCACAGCTTCAAGAATGGCGGCGACGAGGCGCAGCTGCGGCGCGCCATCGTCGACACCGGCAGCGATGCGCTCGCCTTTGTCGTCGCCACCGGCATCAAGGGCCCTGAGGAGCCTTGCAGCGACACCCTGTACGCGGCGCGGCGCGCCCTTTTCGACGAGGCCGAGCGTCCCACCATCGTGGCGCCGGCCGCCAGCGACTGGAGCATGTGCAGCAATTCCGAGGGCCGCACCATCGCCGTCGAACGCCTGAACCGCTTGCGCGAATTGTTTTACACGGATGCGTCGTCCTTGGGCGCGCACAAGCTGGCCCTGACGCGCTTGTCGAACAGCCGCAAGTTCCGCGGCTATGCGGAGAACGCCTACTGGGAGTCGGGCAAGGTGCTGTACGCGACCATCAATTTGCCGGCCAATAACAACCACTTCCGGCCCGAGGCGGGCCGCAACAGCGAATTCGAAGACCGCCTGGTGGCCAACCGCGCCTGGCTGAACCGCTTGCTGGCGCTGGCCCAGGGCAAGCGCTTCGAAGGCATGGTGCTGTTCTCGGACGGCGACGCGCTCGCGCGCCCCGCGCCGGGACCGCACAAGCGCGATGGCTACGCCGAGACGCGCCACTTGATCGAAGCGCTCGGGCAAAAATTTGGCGGCAAGCTCTTGCTGGTCGATTGCGCCGAGGCCGCCCACGGGGGCGCCCCGGAAATCAAGTGGCACGCCAATATCGGCCACCTGTCGGTCGGCAGCGCGGTCGTCGCGCTCAAGGTCGCGCCCGGCGCGCCGGCCTTATTCACGCTGGCGCCGCCGCCGGCCGACTTGCCCCCCGCCCAAGAAAAAAGCGCGTCCCTGTCAAGAAACGCGCTTCGTTCGAACTAGGCTCCTGGCACGCCGGACCGGCGTGCTCAGCTCAATGCAGGGGTTGGCTGCGGAAGTGGTCGCCCTCGTCGCCGTCCTCATCCTCGTCACCATGGTGATGGCCATGCGCGCCATGCACATGCTCGTGGGCGATTTCCTCGTCGGTGGCCGCACGCACGTCGGTGACGGACAATTCAAAGCGCAGCGCCATGCCGGCCAGCGGGTGGTTGCCGTCGAGGACGACCTTGTCGTCGGCGATATCGGTGACGGTGAAGATCATCGCTTCCTCGTCGCCGTCGGTGCCGTCGGGCATGCCTTCGAATTGCATGCCCACTTCCAACGGCTCGGGCAAGCGGTTGCGCGGCTCGACCTTGACCAGGGCTGGATCGTAGTCGCCAAAGGCGTCGTCCGGCTCGACCTGGATCACCGACGCGTAACCGACTTCCTTGCCGTCGAGTTCTTCCTCGATTTTCGGCAGCGTGTTTTCGTAACCGCCGTGCAGGTAGACCATCGGTTGGCGGCCATCCTCGATCAGATTGTTTTGGGCGTCCGAGAGTTTGTAGTTGACCGTCACTACCGTGTTCTTCGCGATTTTCATAAGCTTCCTTTCTGTACCTTTCAATGTCATCGGCAAGATTATACCGCCTGGCGCGCTCTTGCCTGGGCGGCGCCAAGGTTATAATGGCGCATGAAAAAATTACAGCTCCTGGGCGGCATCACGCCCGAACAGTTCCTGGCCGAATACTGGCACAAGAAGCCGCTCCTGATCCGCCAAGCCATCCCCGGCTTCAAGCCGCCGCTGTCGTTCGCGGCGCTGGCCGAGCTGGCCGGCCAGGACCATGTCGAGTCGCGCCTGATCACTTGCTTCGATGGCCACTGGGACATGCAAACGGGCCCGCTCGCGCAATTGCCCGAGCGCACGCGCTCGCCCTGGACCATGCTGGTGCAAGGGGTGAACCTGCACGACGCCAAGGCCGACGCCTTGCTGCGCCAATTTCGCTTCGTGCCGGACGCGCGCCTGGACGACTTGATGGTCAGCTACGCCACCGATGGCGGCGGCGTGGGCCCCCACTTCGATTCCTACGACGTGTTCCTGCTGCAAGCGCACGGCAAGCGCCACTGGCGCATCGGCGCGCAAAAGGATTTGTCCCTGGTCGAGGGCATGCCGCTCAAGATCTTGCGCAAGTTCACGCCGGACCAGGAATTCGTGCTCGAGCCTGGTGACATGCTCTACCTGCCGCCCCACTACGCGCACGACGGCGTGGCCGAGGGCGAGTGCATGACCTATTCGATCGGTTTTCGCGCTCCCTCCTACCAGGAATTGGGTGAAGCCTTTCTGCAATTCATGGCCGATTCGATCGACTTGCCGGGCCTGTATGCCGACCCGGAGCTCGAGGCGACCGCGCGCCCGGCGGAAATCCCGCGCCATTTGCTCGCCAGCGTGGCCGAGCAAATGAACAAGGTGCGCTTCACCGAAGACGATGTCACCATCTTTCTGGGCGAGCATTTGTCGGAACCGAAGCATAATGTGTTTTTCAAGGGGCCGGCCAAGCCCTTGACCATGGGCCGCTTCCGTGAAGCGCTGGCCAAGCGCGGGGTGGCGCTGTCGAAGAAGAGCCAGATGCTGTATCGCGGCAAGCACGTGTTCATCAATGGCGAATCGTTCGCGGTGGGACGCGCCGACAAGGCCGTGCTCGACCAGTTGGCCAATATGCGCAGCCTGGAGGGCGCGGCGGCGGCTGGCGCCTCGGACGACGTGCTTGAGGCCTTGCACACCTGGTATCAAGACGGTTGGGTGGAATTGGGGTAAATTAGCTGCATTTGGCGACAACGGAGACGCGCATGGCAGAAGAATCGGGAATGCGTTTTGCAAGCCACCTCGAGTTCGAGGGGTTTTTCCGGCAGTGCCTGGCGCTGTCCGAGCACACGCTGCAATTGTTCGACCCGGACTTCGCCGTCTTCCCGCTCGGCACAAGCGAGGTCGACGCCGCGCTGCGCAGCTTCCTCGCCGGGGGCGGCACGCTGCAGCTGGCGATGCACAAAAGCGCTTACATCTCCCAGCATTACCCCCGCTTCCTGCGCTTGATCAAGGATTACAGCCACCTCATCGAGTGCCGCATCACCAGCCGCAGTTTGCAGCACTTGACCGATTCGTTTTGCATCGGCGACGCAGTGCACATCGTGCGGCGCTTCCATTGCGACCATATGCGCGGAGAAGCCGCTTTCGCCGCGCCGCTCGCTTGCGAAATCAGCGCTGAACGCTTTGGCGCGATCTGGCTCGAGTCCAATCCGGGCTTGCACGCGAACACCACCGGCTTGTGAGCGCGCCTAAAAGTCGTGATTGTCGCCTTGTCAAGCGCAAAAATGCGAACAAATGTTGTGATCACGCAAAATTATTCCAAAATCCCATGTTAGAGCTATTGCGGCGCACCAGAAATGGCTATAATACCGGGTTAGGAAGTTTCCGTTGTCTGTCAGGCACCATTATAGGTACGAAAGCCTACGTAGACCCCTAATCGAGCGATAATTACCGGTAATTATTCATCGCAATATCTGTATTATTTTTGAATCAATTAAGGAAAATCCATGAAAAAATCTTTGCTGATCATCTCCCTGCTGGCTGTTGCTCTGGCTGCTTGCAGCAAAACCGAAGCTCCTGCTGCTTCCGCTCCTGCTCCTGCTGCTTCGGCACCAGCTCCAGAAGCTGCACCAGCTCCAGCTGCTGCTCCAGCCGCTGCTCCAGCTGCTGACGCTGCTGCTCCTGCTGCTGCTCCTGCCGCTTCGGCACCTGCTGCTTCGGCACCTGCTGCTTCGGCACCAGCTGCTGCTCCAGCTGCTTCCGAGCCAGCAAAGAAGTAATCAGCTAGGCTTCAAGGAAAGCCGGCCTGCGGGCCGGTTTTTTTTCGTCCCGACATCTGTGGCGGCGGCGGCAAGGCGTAAAAAAACCGGCTCGCAAGCCGGTTTTTTTATCCATCCGAACGCTTACTTCAATTGCTCGTACAGCAAACCGAGGATCTTTTCGCCCGCTGGCGAGGTTTCCGGCTTGCCATCGTTGCCTTGCACGCCGATCTGGGTGGCCGCGCCGGCCGCCTTGACGGTGACGCGATAACGCTGCGCTTCGAGCGCCTTGTCGGACGGGCCGCCAAAATTGAGCAGCTTGGAGAAGAAACCTTCCGCCTTGGCCGACTCGGGATCGACGAAGCGCACGAAATACACGCCGGCGTTGCGGTCGCGGTCTTCCACCGTGAATCCGACCCGGTCGAGCGCCAAGCCGACCCGGCGCCAGGCGCGGTCGAAGCCCTCGTCCGCCTCGACGTAGCCGGTGCCGGCCGCGCCTTGCACGCGCTTGGCGTGCAGCGGCTGCGGCATGGCCGAAGCCACCGCGGCCTTGGCGCCCGGCACGTCGGCGCCGCCCAGGCGTGCCATCAAGCGCGCCAGGAAATGCGCTTCCAGGCCAGGATCGTTGGCACGCGCGGTCCACACCGCGGTTTCCTTTTGCGCGCCGCTAAATACTTCTTCGATGCCGCGATGGCTGATATACACCTCGGTGGCGCCGTCGGCGGTACGCTCGAGGCGGGTGCGGAACTTGTCGCGCTCGCCTGTCGAATACAGGGAATCGAACACCTTGCCCAAGGTATTGCGGATCATGTCTTGCGGGAGCTTCGCGCGGTTCTCGGCCCAGTCCGTTTCCATGGTGCCGGCCGTAGCCGAGTCATTGATCACGGTAAAGCCCGAATCGTGCCAGAACTCCTTGAGCTGCGGCCATAATTGTTCCGGCGTTTGCTTGACCACCAGCCAGCGCTGGGTGCCGGCGCGTTCGACCCGCACCTTGGCCGTGTTGACGGCGCCCACGCTTTCGCTGCTGGCAGCAGTGCCCGTGCCGCGCTGCTGCTGGAAGCTCGAAGCGGTGGCCACGCCGCTGCCGTCGGGCACACTGTAGCGCCCTTCTTTTTGCAGCTGGGTCAGATCCGGCGGCACGTCCAGCGGCGCGGCCTTGCGCGCGCCCTTGTAATCGACCTTGTCCGCCTCGATCGCGCTATTGATGGTGCTGCAAGCGGCCAGGCTGGACACCAGGGTCGTCAAAACGAGGCCGCGGGCTAAGGCGGAGGTGTGAGCCTGGGTATTTTTGTTGCTAATTGTCATGTCGGTACTGGGTTAATAGCGATGAACAGCTGATGTCAGATGATCCGGACCGTTGCGAGTCGGGGCTAGGTTTATTTCAGGATGCCCGCCTCGACGAGGGCGGCGCGCACGGCGCCATGGCAGCTTGGCGCCAGCGGCACCAGGGGCAGGCGTATGCCGGGCGGCATCATGCCCATTTCGGCCAGCGCCCATTTGGCCGGCACCGGATTCGGTTCGATGAACAGTTTCTGGTGCAGGGAATAAAGGCGGTTGTTAATTTCGACGGCGGTGGCGATGTCGCCAGCGAGCGCGGCGGCGCACATATCATGCATCGCGCGCGGCGCCACATTGGCCGTGACGGAGATATTGCCGGCGCCGCCGCATAACATCAAGGCCAGGGCCGAGGCGTCGTCGCCCGAATACAGGGCGAAGCTTTTGGGCACCATGCGCAGCAATTCGATGGCGCGCCCGATATTGCCGGTCGCATCCTTGAGGCCGACGATGTTCTTGATCTGGGCCAGGCGCGCGACCGTCTCGTTGGACATGTCGGCCACCGTGCGCCCGGGCACGTTGTAGAGGATGATGGGCAAGTCGACCGCTTCGGCGATGGCCTTGAAGTGCTGGTACATGCCTTCCTGGGTCGGCCGGTTGTAGTAGGGCACGACCGAGAGGGCGGCGACGGCGCCGGCTTGCTTGGCGAACTTGGTGAGCATGATCGCTTCGGCCGTCGCATTGCCGCCGCTGCCGGCGATGACGGGGATGCGGCCGGCCGCGTGATCGACCGCCGCCTTGATCAATTCGCAATGCTCTTCCACGCTGACGGTGGCCGATTCGCCCGAGGTGCCGACGATGACGATGCTGTCCGTGCCTTCGGCGATGTGCCAGTCGATCAGCTTGCGCAAGCCGGGAAAGTCCAGGCTGCCATCGACATGCATCGGGGTGACGATCGCTACTATGCTGCCCTTAATCATATTCAATTCAATGCACTAAAAGGTGAAACCCTGATTGTAGCGGATAGGGTGCTTCCGTGGTTCATTCTTCGCTAGATTGGCCATTCAAACGGCCGTCAAACACGCGTTTGTCCGCGCAAAAGCGCGTCCGGCGGCGCACAGGCGCTGCACCATGGCGGGCTTGGGCTGGTCGATCACGCCTTCTTCAAAGGCCAGCACCTGCAACCCCGCTTCCTGCGCGATGGCCAGCAATTGGCCCGGTTCAAGCAAGAAGGCGGGATTCGACGGTTTGCCGAATTGCTCGTTACCGCGCGCAAAAGTCTCGTAAATGAGCACAGCGTCTGGCAACATGCTGGCAATGAGCTGCGCCATCAAGGGCCGGTGCAGGTAATTGGTGACGACGATGCCCTGGAAACGCGGCTGCGCGAAGGGCCAGACGGCGCCGGGCGCCTCCAGGTCCGCCTGCACCGTGGTGATGCCGGGACCGGCGGCCAGGCGCAGCGCCTGCGGATCGCGGTCGAGCGCCGTCACCGGGTGCCCGAGGGCGGCCAGGTGGCGCGCATGGCGCCCGCCGCCGCAGGCCAGGTCGAGCACCTCGCCCTCCCCGATCCAGCCGGCAAAGCGCGCCACCCAGGGCGAGACGGCATCCATCAGCTGTAAGCCAGGCCCATCGCTTCGCGCACGTCGCGCATGGTTTCCTGGGCCAGCTTGCGGGCCGTGTCGCAACCATCGGCCACGATGGCGCGCACCAGGGATGGATCGTCCAGGTATTGCTGGGCGCGCTCATGCATCGGTTCTTGTTCCTTGACGATGGCGTCGATCACCGGCTGCTTGCATTCGAGGCAGCCGATGCCGGCCGTGGTGCAACCCTTGACCACCCATTCGCGGGTGGCGGTTTCGGAATACACTTCGTGCAATTGCCAAACCGGGCATTTTTGCGGATCGCCCACGTCGGTGCGGCGCACCCGCGCCGGGTCGGTTGGCATGGTGCGCACTTTCTTGATCACCGAATCCTTGTCTTCGCGCAGGGAGATGGCGTTGCCGTAGCTCTTGGACATCTTGCGCCCATCGAGACCGGGCAGGCGCGAGGCGACCGTCAAGCGCGCGTGCGGCTCGACCAGAATCAGCTTGCGGCTGCCCTCGAGGTAGCCGAACAGGCGCTCGCGGTCGATGTTCGACAAGCTTTGCGCGTCGTCGAGCATGGCGCGCGCTTGCAGCAAGGCTTCATCCTTGCCGTCTTGCTGGTATTCGGTGCGCAATTCGGTGTACAGCTTGGCGCGCTTGCTGCCAAGCTTTTTCACCGCTTCCAGCGCTTTTTCCTCGAAGTCTTTTTCCTTGCCATACAAATGGTTAAAGCGACGGGCGATTTCACGCATCATTTCGATGTGCGGCACCTGGTCGTCGCCCACCGGCACCTGGCTGGCGCGGTAGATCAGCACGTCGGCCGCCTGCAGCAGCGGGTAGCCCAGGAAGCCGTAGGTGGCCAAGTCCTTATTCGACAGGTTCTCGATCTGATCCTTGTAGGTGGGCACGCGCTCGAGCCAGCCAAGCGGGGTGGCCATCGACAGCAGCAAGTGCAGCTCGGCGTGTTCGGGCACTTGCGACTGGATGAACAAGGTCGCCTGCGACGGGTCGACGCCGGCGGCCAGCCAATCGATCAGCATGTCCCAGGTGCTCGTTTCGATGATCGAGGGATCGTCATAATGCGTCGTCAAGGCGTGCCAGTCGGCCACGAAGAACAGGCAGGGCAGCTCGGACTGCATCTTGATCCAGTTTTTCAAGGCGCCATGGTAATGGCCAAGGTGCATGGTGCCCGTGGGGCGCATGCCGGAAACAACGCGGTCTGGATACATAGAATTCAGTTCAAAAGAAAAGTCAGTGGGGACGCCATCGCCTGAAGCACGGCTTGCGTGGCAAATATCAGGGGAATGACCCAGAAATCGAGGATCTTAAAGTATAGCAAGGCGAGAACGATGAAAAATCCATAGGGCTCGATGCGGGCGAACTTGTAAGCGTAGGGCCTGGGCAAGATGCTGGTCAAGATGCGGCCGCCGTCGAGCGGCGGAATCGGCACCAGGTTAAAAGCGAACATCACCAGATTGGCCAGCACGCCCGCGCGCGCCACTTCGTGCGCAAACGCCGTCTCGACATGCAGGCCCACGAGCAAGATGCCAAGCAAAGACCAGCCGAAGGCCATCGCGAAATTGGCGGCCGGGCCGGCCAGGGCCACCCATGCCATCTGCTTCTTGGGATTGCGCAGGCGGCTAAAGTCGATCGGGACCGGCTTGGCATAGCCGAAAATGAATGGACTCGACGCCAGGTACAACAGCACCGGAATGATGATGGTGCCAATCGGATCGATATGCTTGAGCGGATCAAGACTCATCCGGCCGGCCTGATAGGCGGTCGTGTCGCCAAAGTATTTTGCGGCGTAGGCGTGCGCCGCCTCGTGCAGCGTAATGGCGAACAGGACCGGCAGAGCGTAGACTGCGATCGTTTGGATGATGTCATTCATGGACGCGATTCTATCAGAGCCGGCCGCGACGAATCGGGCACGGCTGGAAGAGACGTTGGCCGCCTACTCACAGGCCGAACAGGGACGCATCGCCCCGCCCTTGCCGCATCAAGACCGCCTCGTCCGTGGTCAAATCGATCACCGTGGTCGGCTCCATGCTGCAGGCGCCGCCGTCGATGATCAGGTCGATCTGCTTTTCCAGGCGTTCGCGGATGGTGTCGGCGTCGTTGAGCATGTCCTCGTCGCCAGGCAAGATCAAGGTGGTGCCGATCAGCGGCTGGCCCAGTTCGGCCAGCAGCGCCTGCGCGATATTGTTTTCCGGCACGCGCAAGCCGATGGTCTTGCGCGAGGGATGGGACAGGCGCCGCGGCACGCTGCGGGTCGCTTCCAGGATCACCGTGTAGGGCCCCGGGGTGGCCGCCTTGAGCAGGCGGAATTGACGGTTGTCGACCCGCGCATACAGGGCGATCTCGCTCAAGTCGCGGCACAGCAAGGTCAGGTGGTGCTTTTCATCGATGCCGCGGATGCGCCGCAGGCGCTCCACCGCCGCCTTGTCGTCCAGGTGGCACACCAGGGCGTAGCAGGAATCGGTGGGCAAGGCGACGATGCCCCCGCCATGGATGATCTGGGCCGCCTGTTTGATCAGGCGCGCTTGCGGATTGTCGGGATGGATTTGAAAAAATTGACTCATGCGCGCCTTAGGGCTGCACGCCGCGCAACGCGGCGATGCTTGGTTCGATCGGGTCGGTGGACTGGCCAGTCAGGCCAGTACGATAAGGGGGATCGGGGGAAAATTCAAGTCCGGGCCTGCTGCGGCCCGCCCGCGCTAGAACCAGTCGTGCCAGATGGGCGTCACCCCGGCCGGGAGCGGCGGCAACACGGCGAAATCGACGCGTGACTCGCCCGGCGCATGGAAGTCGGTGCCGCGCGAGGCGTAAAAGCCGTAGCGCCTGGCCGTTTCGGCGTAGCTCTGATACTGGTCTGGCGTGTGGCTGCCGGTCACCACTTCGATGGCGCGCCCGCCCATTTGCTTGAACTGGTCGAACAGCGCGTCCTCGGCCACGGGGTTGAACTTGTAGCGCCCCGGATGGGCGATGACGGCGACGCCGCCGGCGGCCGCGATCCAGGTGAGCGCCTCGCTCAAGGTGGCCCAGCGGTGTGGCACATAGCCGGGCTTGCCTTCGACCAGGTATTTGCGAAACACATCGGGAATGCTCGCGCACACGCCCGAATCGACCAGGAAACGCGCGAAGTGCGTGCGCGACATCAGGTCGGGATTGCCCACATACGTGAGCGCGCCTTCGTAGGCGCCCGCTATACCCACTTTGGCCAGCTGGGCCGCCATCTCGCGCCCGCGCGCGTCGCGCCCGGAACGGGTGGCGGCCAAGCCTTGCAACAGCACAGGATGGGTTTCATCGACTTGCAAGCCGACGATGTGCACGGTCTCGCCGGCAAAGGTGATCGAAATTTCCACGCCGGCCACGAAGCGCATGCCCAGTTCGAGCGCGGCCACGCGCGCGGCGGCTACCCCGCCAACTTCGTCGTGGTCGGTCAAGGCCCACACATCGACGCCGGCATGGCGCGCATACGCGGCCACGGCCGCGGGCGCGAGCACGCCGTCGGAAACATTGGAATGACAGTGAAGATCTACATTGAGCATACGGCGATACCGGACAAACGTGCCAAAGTGCTCATTGTACGCTGCCGGCGCGCTTCGGCCCCGGCCAAGCACCCTGAGCTTGACGCGGCGCCTGCCTCACGCGGCGTCGAGGAACTGTTCGATCATTTGCGCCAGCAATTCGGGCTGGTCGTGGTGCAGCATGTGGCCGGCGTCGGGCATCATGCGCGTCGTCACATTCGCCAGATGCCCGATGCGGCGGTCGACTTCGATGCGCGCTTCCGCTTTCGGGCCCATCCACTGCCACATATTCGTGTCCTCGGCCTCGATCCACAGCACCGGCGCCGTAATGGCGCGCCAGCACGCGAGCGCTTCGTCCAGTTGATACAGCAAGGGGCCGGTTTTCTTGTGCAAAGGGTCGCCCAGGATTTCCCATTCACCGACCGCGTTCTGGGCCGACCAATGCTGGGCCAGGAATTGGGCGCGCGCATCAAGCAGGCGCGGATTGGTTTTTTGCAGGCGCGCCGCCACCGCCTGCTGGGTGGGATAGCTGCGCAGCATGGGCACTTCGCGCAATTCGTCGAGCCATTTGGCGTAGCGCTTGGGCGCTTGCTCCGGGCGCGAGGCAGGCATGCCGAAGCCTTCCAGGTTGATCAAGCGGCGCACCCGCTGTGGGCGCACGCCGGCGTAGATGCCCACCACGTTGCCGCCCATGCTGTGGCCGAGCAAGTTGACGGCTTGCGCCGGCGCATAATGGTCGAGCAGCGCGTCCAGGTCGGCCACGTAGTCGGCGAACCAGTAAGTGTCGCTCGTAATGCTCTGGCTCAAGCCAAAGCCGCGCCAATCCGGCGCGATCACGTGCCAGTCGCGCTTGAGGCAATCGACTACGAACTGGAATGAGGCCCCCACGTCCATCCAGCCATGCAACATGAACAGCTTGGGCGCGCCCTCCTCGCCCCAATGGCGCACATGGCTGCGCAAGCCGCGCACGGTGATGAATTCGGAACGGGATGGTTTCATGGCATGCGCCTCAAAAAAGTACGACCGTTCTAATTATAACCGGGCCAGCAGGATGGTGCATCGATGCCGCTTCGACGCCACCAAGCTGCGCCCGTGTCCCCGCTGGCGCGGCCTACGGATAAGGTCGCGGCGCGCGGCGGCGCGAGCGCGTAAAATAGCGCCATTCCAAGCTTCCAACGACGACCATGGCTATTTACCAATTGGGCGAGCACGCGCCCGAGATCGACCCATCCGCCTTCGTGGCCGAGAACGCCACCCTGATCGGCAAGGTCCGCATCGAGGCCAACGCCTCGGTCTGGTTCGGCACCACCATCCGCGGCGACAACGAAGCGATCACCATTGGCGCCGGCAGCAATGTGCAGGAAGGCTGCATCATGCACACCGACATGGGTTATCCGCTGACGGTGGGCCAGAACGTGACGATCGGCCACCAGGCCATGCTGCACGGCTGCACCATCGGCGACGGCGCCCTGATCGGCATCCAAGCCGTGATCCTGAATGGCGCGCGCATCGGCAAGGGTTGCCTGGTCGGTGCCGGCGCCCTGGTCACGGAAGGCAAGGAGTTTCCCGACAATAGCCTGATCATCGGTTCGCCCGCCAAGGCCGTGCGCACCTTGAACGAGCAAGACCTGTCCCGTATGCAAAGCAACGCCGCCAGCTATGTGGCGCGCGGACAGCTGTTCAAGACCGAGCTCAAGCGCATCGGATGAGCGCACCGATTCACGACAAAGACGATAACAGCATGAGTACACACATCAGCCGCGACACGCTCCAAAAATTCATCTTCGACAATGCCGCCGTGCGCGGAGAATTCGTCGAGATCTCCGACACTTGGCGCGAGATCCAGGCCCGCCACGATTACCCGCCGGCCGTCAAGACGGTGCTGGGCGAAATGGTGGCGGCCGCCGCCCTGCTGTCGGCCAACTTGAAATTCAATGGCGCGATCGTGATGCAAATCCATGGCGACGGTCCGGTGCGCCTGCTCGTGGTCGAGTGCGATTCCGAGCTGCGCCTGCGCGCCACCGCCAAGCTGGCGCCGGACGCGCTGGTGGAAGACGACGCCACCTTGTCGGCGCTGCTCAATATGCACGGCAAGGGCCGCTTCGTGATCACGCTCGATCCGCTCGACAAGGTGCCGGGCCAGCAACCCTACCAGGGCATCGTGCCGCTCGACGGCGAAGACATGGCCACCGTGATCGAGAACTACATGCTGCGCTCGGAGCAGCTCGATACGCGCTTGTGGCTGGCGGCCGACGCGACCGTCTCGCGCGGTTTGCTGCTGCAAAAGCTGCCGCGCCATAGCGGCAAGGACGACCAGACCAAGCAGGCGAGCGAAGCGGAAGACCTGGAAACGTGGAACCGCGCCGTGATCCTGGCGGCCACGCTCAAGCAGCAGGAATTGCTGGGCACCGATATCCAGACCTTGATGAACCGCCTGTTCTGGGAAGAGACGATACGCGTGTTCGACCCCGCCCACCCGCAATTTTTTTGCAGCTGCACGCGCGAAAAAGTGGGGAATATGCTCAAGATGCTGGGGCGCGAGGAAGTCGAATCGGCGCTGCAAGATTTGGGCGAACTGGGCATCGACTGCGAGTTTTGCGGCCAGCATTACACCTACGACAGCGTCGATTGCGCGCAACTTTTCGTGGGCGACGCGCCCGTGCAAACCTTGCTGCCGGCCAGCGATGTCAAGCACTAAGGAGGCGCTACGCGCGGCGCCGCGCTCGGCGTTCGCGCATTTCCTGGCCATCCCCACGCGTTGGATGGACAACGACGTATATGGACACGTCAACAATGTGGTGTATTACTCGTATTTCGATACGGCGGTGAACCAGTTCCTGATCGAGCGCGGCGTGCTGGACATCCACCACGGCGAAGTGGTCGGTTTCGTGGTCGACAGCGGCTGCGCTTACTTCAGCTCGATCAGCTTTCCAGACACCATCCATGCCGGCATCCGTGCAGCCAAGCTGGGCAACTCGAGCGTGCGCTACGAAATCGCGCTCTATCGCAACGACGATCCCCTGCCCTGCGCGGCCGGCCACTTCGTCCACGTCTACGTCGAGCGGAGCAGCAATCGATCAGTGCCAATACCGACCAAGGTACGGCTCGTCCTTGAGACAATTCTGAACGCGAAATCGACGGCCTAGTACCGAAATATGGAGACTTACGTGGGTTTGTCAGCCGTGAGCCACTCAGATACGAATATGCCGAAATCGTTGAAAGTCAATTCATCAAGCGAGGTCCTGGCCGCTGCGCACAAAGCCGGCAACTCCTTTGAGAATCGGCCATAGCGCAGGGAGATATCCTTGCCGCCGGGGAGAATGCGCTTGGATGCGGTGGCTAACCAATCACGGACATGGGAAATGATCAAGTTGCAATCGCCCTTGTGACAGCGAATATCCTGGCCCGAAATGTCAGAAATGAACTGCTGGTAACGGTAAGGTTGAGATTCCAGAATCAAGGCATTCTTCTTATGCTGCTCCTTGTCTCCAAAGCGCTTCGCGCCAAGAAACAGTCCTAACTCTAGCGGCATGTTGAAACGTGGAAGATTGTTACCCTCACTCAATTCAACGCGCGACATGTCATGAATCCCATAGCGTGCAGATTCAATTAGCCTAACGATCTTGTCAAATCGAATATCACCGCCGTCACTTTCGCCCAATGCACAACTTGGAACGAAACCACAGTCGTAGATGGCAAAAACCAAGGCGTCGCGCAGCGAACGATATTCATCGTCGAACGGACAATTGAGAAAGACCGTGTTGTTGTAATTCTTCTGGTCCATGCACGCTATTTCTTACGCGCAGCGATCACTTCGGCGACGGCGCGTCGCACAGTAGCCAACGACAAAGAACCACGATTGGGCGCAGGCTTCACCGTCCGCACAATCTTGGACGCGCCATTGGACGAGCTAGCCCGTTCCCGGGTGTCCACATGGTCCGATTTCTTTAGGCTCCCCGTTTTCATGACGCTTTCCTTCGTTGCTGCGTCGCCCAGTAGCGATCTTCATGCCGATTCTACCTCAAGCCCGGACAGCAGTCTTTACTGCCTCGCAATGGCTTGACGATTGGGCTGTGCGTCGGGCCCGTCAGCCGAGTGACGAACTTGCCGATGTCAAATATGGCACGCGACTAATGTGGTGTATTACTCTATTTCGATACGGCGGTGAACCAGTTCCTGATCGAGCGCGGTGTCCTTGATATCCACCACGGCGAGGTGGTCGGTTTCGTAGTTGACAGCGGCTGCGCCTACTTCAGCTCGATCAGCTTCCCCGACACCATCCATGCCGGTATCCGCGTGGCAAGGCTGGGCAACTCCAGCGTGCGCTATGAAATCGCGCTATACCGCAACGGCGATCCCCTGCCCTGCGCCGCCGGCCACTTTGTGCACGTCTACGTCGAGCGCAGCAGCAATCGTTCCGTGCCGATTCCAGCCGCATTACGCGCGGCCCTCGAAACAATCAGCGCTCGATAAGCACTTCAAAATCTCGCGGATAACGCCAATGCATTGGCGGCCCTTGAAGCTTCGGCGCTTGTATGCATCAAGAGCAAGTAAGTCATGTTCACTTGAATGGATTCAATACCTGCAGTCCGAACCCGGAAAAATCCGAAACATTTCGCGTCGCAACGTCGAGTCCGTGCAAGATAGCGATCGCGGCGATTTGCTTGTCGACCGGATGGCTTGCTTGTGGCGACATCAGGCGCCCCCACACTTGGGCAGAATCGGTATCAAATCCCAGTATTCGATTGGAATACTCAGCAATTACAAGGTCCAGCCAAGTTTCAAGCCGCACGGCATGGTCTTGGTCTCCGCGACGGCGGACGTTTTCGATGCCGCGCCGTATCTCACCAATTGTTTGTGCCGACAAATAGCGTTCATTGCTCGGTATCGAACGGAAAAAATGGATGACACCTGGGTTGGCTTTTCGCCCCTTACGTGCTTCGCTAATGACGTTGGTATCGATGAGGTACATTGCAGAGTTCAGCCCTTGCGCAGGTCAAAATCCGCATCCTCTCCGACATTTGGCATGCTTGCAAGTACATCTGCGACGCTACGGCGGGGTGGCCGCCTGAGTGCTGCCTTCAAGATCTCACGATGTTCGGCTTCAGCACTGCGCCCATTGGCCGCCGCTCGCTGCTTGAGTGCCAGTGCCACATCTTCATCGACATTTCGCACGACAAGATTAGTAGCCATTGTCCACCTCAAGAAAATGCAATCAATGATTACATATTACACAGGGCTTGAATGGCATGCAAGCGGCGCCATCGGTGTCAAATAAGGCATTTGACTAATGTGGTGTATTACTCGTATTTCGATACGGCGGTGAACCAGTTCCTGATCGAACGCGGGGTGCTCGACATCCACAACAGTGACATCGTCGGCTGCGTGGTCGACTCGGGCGGCTCCTACTTCAGCGCGATTAGCTTTCCGGACACAATTCACGCCGGCATCCGCGTGGCCAACGCACCGTTGTATTTTGAAATAGCGCCTTCCCAATTACTGACCTCTGCCAATGCATCGCCTGACGCGGACAACTCAACTATTTGCGCGTGCACTTCAGGAGACAATTCGTGTTCCATACGATTTTCTAATCCTTGGAAATGATGAACATGAGGGGCCGCTCATGGCCGGTTCCTGTCGATTGTACTCGACGGTGGAGTGGCGTCCGGCGGCTCGGCCGCTGCCGCCCCAAAGCGGGCCTTATGATTATTTCAATGTCGAGCGAAGATCACAGAGGCCGAAGAGTATCGTTCAAATCCCGAATCTCGTCGCCTGGGAACAGAACTTCAATGGTCATGCCACTTCTCACGAATCCCACTTGCCACGTAAAATCAGCTTTGCCGGTTGGCAGCACACGCTCCAGCAAATTCAACAAATCATTCCTCAATCTGATAACGTCTGCGTCAGCCACATTGTCACGAAGCTTGATAAACAAACCTAGCTCATCCCAGTACCCGGCATAGTGGTCTTCCAAAGCTTCTACAAACGTGCAGTCGCACAGGGCCTTCGCTTTGCTCACTACGTCGTTATATGTCGACTCGGTAAAACCCACTAAAAAGTCCCCTTGCTTTACACAGGCTCGAGAGCGGCCTGGAAGGTCCGCTCGTGGCCGACACCAACATTGATCATGTCACGGCACCGATTTCAACTGCGACACGTGGCTTAGTCCCAAGTCCACGGCGAGTCAACTGCTGCCAACTCGGCATCAATGCGATTCCCGTCGCTAACCGCACGCAACGATTGGATAAAACTATCCAATAGGGAAGGCTCGGAAATCAAGTAAAGGTTCGCTTCACTGGCGACGTTCTTCTTTCCGAAGTCGGAATACTCAGATTGCATATTGACGGAAACTAAGAGCTTGCCACGGTCATGGAAGTGCAGCCGAGCATGAAGTGCACCAGAGGCATATTCAGGGCCGAACTCGCCGAAGCGCAAATCATAAAGGCCTCCATAAATTTGATCCTTGAACCTATTTAGTTCATCGACGACATCACGCAGATTCTGGTGGCCCACATACACTTTGTTTGAAAACGCCGATGTGCCATCGCATACATCGATGCGTAGCTCCACCATGTCGTTATCTTGCCAAATTTTTGTGAATCCTAGTTTCGGTTTCAAGCCTGTCTCTCCAAATTCGCAATGAAACGCCTGATTACATTCCGACTGACCGCTATTGACCGTTATTGGTCATCATCCAGTGACTTGGGCTTTTTGAGGCTGCGACAAAAGCGCTTGGTGGCGCCTTTATCATTAGGTTCTATCTTCGGCTCAAGTTCGGTGAGCTTGTCCATAGTGGCTCTATCCGCTCGGTATTTTTTCTTTAGCAGTGCAAGCTTTGAATCTGTTCCGGGGCAAGACTGGCAAATGGACCAATCTATCGCGGCCCGCCGTTCCTTTTCGTAACCTTCTTCTCCGCGCCAATGGTCACAGCTTTCGCGTTCCTCCAGGAAGGTGCTCACTTCCCTCGGAAGTTCCTGCTCCGCAGCTAAACCAAACATCGGCATCAAGCCGATCGCGAACACTGCTAACAAGGCTTTGGTCATATTCAAGGTTTGAGAGAATATTAAATTCAACAGGCGGCTTCTGGCCGATTGCGGCCCGTCGATTTTGCGTGTCCGACTACTACGCCCCTGGTGTTCGCTTGCATCATGCACGCGCGTAACCAGCTTCACGTTGACTTCGTACCGCAAGCACAAAAACGGTATCAATTTCATCAACGTACTTATATAAGGCAATATAGCCGCGCCCCTTGCGCCCGATGACCAATTCGCGCTTGCCGTTCAACACCGGCCTGCCTATGAGAGGATTGTGCGCGAGAACATCGATCGCCCGTATGATTTCCAGGATACGCCCAGCTGCATCGAGCACCTCGTGCTGGACCTGATACTCCGGAATACGGTCAAAGTCCTCCGCAATCTCAGGAGCCAAGTCGATGCGCGCCATGTCATGCGCGCTTTTTCTTGGCGACCGGACGCGGCACCTGCTTGCCCGCAACACGATCTTCAAGATAGTGGCGCATATCGGTCCATGGTATCGTTTTTCCAGATGCAACGATCTTGGCAAACCGCCTATCGGCCTCCGTATCGAAATCGGCTCTTTGCTCTTCCAACTCAGCCTTTTCAGCGATTGCTTCAAGAATAAAACTATGAGTCGTCTTGCCTGCTCGCTCGGCCGCGTTCGCAATGCGCGCCTTCAAGTCGTCGGGCAAGCGGATCGTTGTCGTTGACATTGGAACCTCCGCGAATACTTTAGATGTAGCACAACTGTGCTATACATGCATCCGCAAGCGTGCGAAGTATGGTGTCAAATAGCGCATGCCACTAATGTGGTCTTTTACTCGTATTTTGATACGGCGGTGAACCACTTCCTGATCGAACCTGGCGTGCTCGATATCCACAATGGCGATCTGGTCGGCTTTGTGGTCGCCTCGGGCTGCTCTTACTTCAGCTCGATCAGCTTCCCGGATGTAATCCACACCGGCATCCGCGTGACCACGCTGGGCAACGCCAGCGTGCGCTACCAGATCGCCCTGTACCGCAACGACGATCCCCTGCCGTGAGCGGCCGGCCACTTTGTGCATGTCTACGTCGAGCGCAGCAGCAATCGTTCGGTGCCGATTCCGGCAAATGTACGCAGTGTACTGGCGACGATTCACAGCACCGAATCGACCAACTGATTCTCGGAACGCGAGTCAATCGAAGCGCGCCTACATCTGGCGGCAAACGCCCTATTGCGGATCGTCGAGCAGCGGCCGCCATTCGAAACTGCTTGCGGCCTTGCCTGGGAAACGCCTTCCTCTGGCAGCTAGGCGCGCTGCATTACACCGACCATACCCTCGCTTTATTCTTTCTTTTTCATCAGACCGGCCAATGCGGCAAACGGATTATGCGTTGCCGGCGCGACTTCGGCCGATTTCAGACCATGTCCCCGGTCGGCCTCAAGATAGCGCGAGTGTTCGTTATCGTGACAGTAAAGGCACAGCAATTCCCAGTTGCTGCCATCAGGCGGATTGTTGTCGTGATTGTGGTCACGATGGTGCACAGTAAGCTGCGACACATTGGTATGCGTGAATTCGCGCATACAGCGCCCGCACACCCACGGATACATTTTCAGCGAGCGCTCGCGATAGCCCAGCTCGCGCTGGTCGGCCGCGTGCCGTGCGTCGGCCACAATCTTGTCCAGCCGCGCGGCGTCCGGTTTTTTTCCAATGGTCATGCTTATTTCCTTCCCTTGCTGTTACATATTATCCGGCAGCGCACACTGGCGAGCGGCTCGCGCACTGGTGCCGGGTTCGCTGCTCGTCCACCGCATTTTCGCCATCGAACTTTACACGCTTTTCCGTAACGTCTGGTCGCGATTGGAAAGCTTGTACGTAGCGGTGGGGAGGACCTCAAAAGCCGCTTATGCGCAAAATCGCCCGATTTCATCCGATTGCGTCCGATTCCAGCCGATTTCACCGCGTTTTCCTGCGTCTTTCATCCGAATGCGCACGCAACACGAACGCAAGTCTACGATTTCACGACGAAATTGAACGATCGCCTATTTTTTCATGTCTAACTCATGTGTACGCGTGGCCATCGTAGAAAATCGTGCGGCAATCGGATATTCGCGTACGCACATCGGCCCCTTTCGCGCCTCTATCGTGCGCTTGCGCGCGCATATCGCGCCAGATCGGATGAAATCGGACCTTATCGCACACTTCGGGAGAAAACCATGCGCCGCCAGCACCCCAAGCACCAGATGGACATTCCCATTTCCCTTGAGGTATATCACCAATTGCTAGTCGCCTCCGGCAACACGGGCTATGAAATGGAAGATTGGGAAATTGCCGCGCAAGCGATCGACGAGTGGATGCGGCGCCACGCGCCGGACACCATTCCCATGCCGGCGACCAAAGGATATCAATGGAAGCAGTTGTTTCTGCCCGTGGGCACGCTGTTGCGCACCGTATTTGGCGGGAAGAACCATCACTGCGTGGTCGAGGGCGATCAAATTGTTTTCAATGGGCAGGCCGTCTCGCCGAGCGGTTTCGTGAATGCCGTCGGCGGCATTCGGCGCAATGCATGGCGCTGCACCTGGATTCTTTTTCCCGATACGAAGGAATGGAAGCTGGCTGACACGCTGCGCACGCGCGAGCGCCCATTGCGCGAGCGCAAGCATATGGGCGTCTCTCGAGCAGCCACTGCCGGCCAATCCTGCCTTGAGGGCGCATCGCCTCCTATCGCGCATGCGGCCGATCCAGCATCCGCCCAGGCCGCCACTTTTGTTACTGGCGAATGCGAAGCGCCGAGCCCTCAATCCGCGCGCAGCGACAAGATCCAACAACCGGGCGCCCCCGGCGATGGTCGCGGCCGACGTGATAGGACCGACACATCACGCTTTCCTCCTCAGTGCAGGCGCAACGCAGATCGCCGCAGTGGCCGGACACACTCGATGTCGCCATTGCTGCCAGAAGAAGTAATCCCGCTCCTATACCGAATGTGTGCCTTCGACGAAGTGCTTCGCAAAACCCGCGCCCGGCCCGATGCATCGCATGGCTCGAACTGAACGACAGCTCATGGACATCCCATTGCGCCTTTTCACTTGGGCGTCGTGTCTGCGGGCGCACTACGTTTGGGCTCCCACAGTTCAATCTTGTTGCCTTCTGGATCGAGAATCCATGCAAATCGGCCGTTAGGGTCGTCGTCGACACGCTTTAGGATGGCGACGCCTTTCGCGCCCAGACGCGAGACGAACGCATCCATCTCGTCGACCGCGTAATTGATCATGAATTCGTTCGTCGATGGCGCGAAGTATTTCGTCGACGCGGGCATCACACTCCATATCAGCGCTGGAGGATGCATGGGCGCGTCATAACGCAGCTTCGCGCCACCCCACACTTCCATCGGCATGCCCAGCACATCACGATACCAAGCTGCAAGCGCCTTCGGATCCTTCGCCTTGAAGAATACGCCGCCAACGCCGGTGATATGCCCGGCAGCCTCGGTGGGTGCAGATTCACATGGCCCGGCAATCATGAATATGCCAACACACAACGTTACTATCGCTCGCTTTGTCATTCCCGTATCCCTTGTCAGGTAAATGTCCGTCATAAAAAAT
The DNA here is from genome assembly GCA_040388555.1 of Pseudomonadota bacterium. Classification (GTDB taxonomy): domain Bacteria; phylum Pseudomonadota; class Gammaproteobacteria; order Burkholderiales; family Burkholderiaceae_D; genus Telluria_A. The sequence goes on along the minus strand of JAZKBP010000005.1, from coordinate 160,882 downwards.
TCATACTTGGCTGGTCTATTCGCTCAAGGCTTAGGCCGGCCCTTGCGAACATCGACGACGGCATCGTCGCCCGCGTCCGGCATGCTGGCGGACAGGTCTGCGGCGCTGCGCGGCGCAAGCCGGGTGGGACGCGCCCGGGTCGGCGCCCCCGCCTTCGGCGTCTTCGGTTTCGTGCGTTTCGCGCCCTCGCCGGCGCCCTTGCGCAAAGCCGCGCCCAATCCCAGCCTGGCCCACTGCATCATCTGCACGGGATCGTCGAGCGCCTCGTCCGGCACCCGGTAATAACGGATGGAACAGACGCCACCTTTTTTTTCATACGTGAACGGCGCGCATGCCGCCGCCTTGAATGCCGCCTCGTTCTCGTCGTCGCCCTTGAAATACAAGACCTCGTCGATGATGAGCGCGCAAAACAAGCCGTCCACATACACGCCGGTGCCGCCGAACATGCGCGTGCCACGCACGCTGCCCAGCGGACGCAACACCTCGCTCAGGTAGTCGAGAAAATCGGAAGCCATCGCACCGCTCCAGGGAGGCTCAATCGCGCTCGGGCGCGCCCAGCGGGAACAGCGGCCGGAACGGCCGCGCCGCCTCGACCGCCCGCGCAAACGAGGGGCGCGCCAGCAAGCGCTGGCGATAGGCGCGCAGCACCGGATAGGCCTTGGATATTGGATGCACCCAGTCCGCATAGAACAGTGACGGCGCGGCGGCGCAGTCGGCCAGCGTGAAGTCCTCGCCGGCGGCCCAGCTTCTGCCAGCGAGCTTGCCATCGAGCCAGGCGTAGGCGCGCTCGAGGCGCTCGCGCGCCAGCAGCAAGCCAGTCTCGCTACGCATCGGCACCCTTTGCAAAGCCGAATCGACCGCCACCTGCATCGCATCCATCACATGCAGATCGAAAAAGCGGTCGAGAAAGCGCACCTCGAGGGCCGCCATCGGATCGGCTGGAATCAGGCGCACCGGCCCGGGATGGGCCAGTTGCAGATACTCGATGATGATGCTGGTCTCGGCCACATCGCGCTCGCCATCGACGAGCAGCGGAAACTTGCGCAGCGGCCAGCGGCGCAGCCATTCGGCCGAGTGCTGCGGCGTATCCGGCCCGATGCAGCGCAACTCGAACGGCGTGCCGTTCTCGTCGAGCGCGATCAACACCTTTTGGGTGTACGAAGAGAAGGGATGCCCATAGAGCGCGAGTGCCATCGTTCAACTTTCCTTTCAGATTGAGGCAAAGATACCGGTTCACCCTCGAATGCTACACTAGGCGAGGCCATCGAATACAGGGAGATCGTCCATGACGTGCCGCCTCGCCCCCGTCCTGCGCTTTATGCTGCGCTGCATACCGCGCCTCATCCTGTGCTGCGCCGTCGCCCCGCTGCACGCCGCCGAGGCCGAGCGCGCCGATAGCGCGCGCGAGCTGGTCGTGCTGCACAAAACCCAAACGGCCGCCGCCAAGCTCGGCCAGCCCAACGAACAACACTTCCAAACCCTGCTCGGGCGCGCGCTGGCCGAGGCGATGGGGCGCCCCGTGCGTTACCTCAGCCTGCCGCGCAACCGCCTGGTCGGCGCGCTCGAGGCGGGCGAAGGCGACATCCTGTGCGGTTATATTCCGCAATGGCTGCCCGGCGCCATCGACTGGAGCCGCGGTTTCATTCCCGTCACCGACGTGGTGCTCGCGTCCCCGCGCGTGGTCGCGCCGCGCACGCTCGAAGACCTCAGGGGCAAGCGCATCGGCACCGTGCTGGGCTTTCACTATCCCGACTTCGAGAGCGCGCTCGGCGCCGACTTCCGGCGCGACGATGGCCCGTCCGAAAGCATGTCCATGAAAAAGATGATGGCCGGGCGCTTCGAGTACGTCATCACCACCAAGGTCGCCACCGACACCCAGATCCGGCGCGGCTTGTTGCCCAGGAACGTGCATGTGCTGGTGACGCGCGAATTTCGCACCATGTGCGCCGTCTCGCGACGCGGGCGCGTGACCGTGGCCGAGCTCGACGCCGCCATCGATGGGATCGAGCGCAACGGCAGCTTCGAAAAGCTGCAAAGCGCGCGCTGACGGCAGCGCTGCGACGCTCCGTCTTGCGCCCCGTTTTGTGCGCCATTGTGGCGCTGCACAGATCGTGGGATGATGCGCATTGCGCAGTCCGATTCCCATTCCCCCACAGGAGGTGCCATGACCGAAGCCAAAATTTCCCCTATTCCGCCAGGCATGCACAGCCTCACCCCGCACCTCGTGTGCGACGGCGCGGCCGCGGCCATCGACTTCTACCAGCGCGCCTTCGGTGCCGTCGAAATGAGCCGCATGCCCGGCCCCGGCGGCAAGCTGATCCACGCCATGCTCATGATCGGCGACTCGGCCATGATGCTGGTCGACGCCTTCCCCGAGTGGGGCGGCTTCGATCCGAAAGCGCTCAAGGGTTCGCCCGTCACCATCCACCTGTATGTGCCCAACGCGGACGCCGTGTTCGCGCAAGCGGTGGCCGCCGGCGCCGAGGCCAAGATGCCGATGGCCGACATGTTCTGGGGCGACCGCTTCGGCATGGTGATCGATCCCTTCGGCCACCACTGGTCGATCGCCACCCATATGCGCGACCTGACGCCCGAGCAAATGATGGCCGAGATGCAGGCGTCGCAGGAATGCGGCGGCGGCCCCGCTTGAACGCAGGCCCGCGCCCCATGCCAACTTCCCCTGAAAGCGCAGCCATGAGCTACGACACCTTATCGACCAGCCTCGAGGACGGCATCGCCATCGTGCGCATGAACCGCCCCGACAAGGCCAACGCGATGAACCTCACCATGTGGCACGAGCTGCGCAGCGCCTTCGCGTGGGTCGACCAGACCCCCGAAGCGCGCGTGGCCGTGCTCGAAGGCGAAGGCAAGTCCTTCACTTCCGGCATCGACCTGCAAATGATGATGGGCCTGGCCGCGCAAATCCACGACGATTGCGACGCCCGCACGCGCGAATCGCTGCGCCGCGTCATCCTCGACCTGCAAGACTGCTTGAGCAGCCTGGAGCGTTGCCGCAAGCCGGTGCTGGCCGCCGTGCATGGCGCCTGCATCGGCGGAGGCATCGACCTGATCGCCTGCGCCGACATGCGCTACTGCTCGAGCGACGCCTTTTTCTCGATCAAGGAAATCGACATCGGCATGTGCGCCGATGTGGGCACCTTGCAGCGCTTGCCCAAGCTGATCGGCGAAGGCATGGTGCGCGAACTGGCCTACACGGCGCGCCGGGTGGAAGCGGACGAGGCGCACGCGATCGGCTTGGTCAACCGCGTGTTCGCGTCGCCCGAAGCGCTGCGCGAAGGCGTGCGCGCGATCGCCGCCACCATTGCCGCCAAGTCGCCGCTGGCCGTGCGTGGCACCAAGGAAATGATCAACTACGCGCGCGACCATTCGGTGGCCGACGGCTTGAACTACATCGCGACCTGGAACGCCGCCATGCTCATGTCGAACGACTTGCAAGAGGCGATGATGGCCAATATGGGCAAACGAGCCGCCCTGTTCAAGGATTGACGCGGCGCCCGTTCAAGCGTGCGCGCAGCGCACATACAGAAGGCAGCCGCCCGGGCTGCGCAAGACCGGATGACGGCCCCCGGCCGGCGCGAAATGGAAGTCCCCGGTGGCGATGCGCAAGCCATCGTCGAGGACGGCCTCGCCTTCCAGGCACAGGCTTTCCTCGTCGCCATCGTGTTCATGCTCGGGCAAGACTCCACCGGGCGCCAAGCGGAACAGGAAGGCGCTCATGGTTGCGGTTTGCATCAAGGTCTTGCGTTCGACGCGAGGGGCGATTTGAATCCACTGCCCCTGCTCGCGCCGCACGGTGAGCATGCTGGCCGTGCCGGCCGGCGCGGTTTGGCTGCGCAACTGCGCCAGCATGCGCGCGCGGCCCGCCGGCGGCGGCGCGATCGGCGCCAGCGCCAGCAACAGGGCTTGCTCGTCGAGCGGGTCGAGAGCGTCGAGTGGAAGGTCGGACAGGGGGGAGTCAGGAATCGTCATGGTTGCGTCATCGTTGTTCGCGATTGTACAAAATCACGGCCGCACAGGCCCGCTCAAGCATAGTCGGCCGATCGTAAGCCCATCAAGGCGCGCCGCAGCGCCGTCTTCACCGTACCGAGCGGCAAATCGACATGCTGGGCGATTTCAGCATGGCTCATGCCTTTGAAAAAGGCAAGGCTGAGCAATTGGCGTTCGCGCGCGTCCAGTCCGGCCAAGGCGGCGTGCACGCGCGCACTGGTCTGGCTCGCGCAGAGAATGTCTTGCGGGTCGGCCCCTTCGACGCGCTCGTCGCTGCGCAGCTGGTCCGGGTCCGGATGGGGCACGGCCGGATCGCGCGCGCGCAACTGGTCGAGCGCGCGGCTGCGGCACAGCATCAACAGCCAGGTAAGCGGGCGGGCGCGGGCCGGATCGAAGGAGGCGGCCAAACGCCATACTTGCATGTACACGTCCGTCACCACTTCTTCCGCGCAAGCGTGCGATTGCAGCATGCGCAGCGCCAAGCCATAGACACGGTTGACGGTCGCCTCGTACAGGCCTTCGAGTCCCGCCTGCTTGCCCTGCGCCGCTTGCGCGATGCATTCGATCAAGCCACGATCGACATCGAGCACGCCCGCCGCGCCCTCGTGCAGATTACCTTCCACATCGCCTCCAAAGCGCGTGCGCGCCGATAATTTTTTGCCAAGCTTACACCGAAGGACAGACGCGGTCCAGCGCCAAAAATAATTGCGCGGCCTTGAATCCGTTATGGGTGCGGCACCGTATATGGACCAGCAAGTGCCTGTTTTGTTCAACCCATATGAAAAGGTAGACCATGTCCGATTTAGCATCCGATTCCCAAGCCGCCTCACCAGCCGCCGCACAAGCTCTCTCCCGCCGCGGCTTCTTCAACGCCTCGTCCAAACTGGCCCTGTCCGCCTCCGCCCTTGCCCTCCTGGGCGGCAAGGAAGTGATGGCGGCGGGCGCCGGCGGCGACGCGCGCCGCGACACCGCCATTCTCAATGTGGCGCTGGCGCTCGAGCACGAAGCCATCAACGCCTACACCCTGGGCGCGCAAAGCGGTTTGCTGCAAAAGCCGGTGCTCGCCGTGGCCGTGCTGTTCCAGAGCCACCACAAAGCGCACCGCGACGCCTTGATCGCCACCATCGAAAAACTGGGCGCCAAGCCGGTGGCCGAGAAAACCCTGAACGAATACGCCGAGGCCCTGCACGCGAACAAAATCGCCAATCAAGCCGACATCCTGATGCTGGCGCAGCGCCTGGAGCTGGGCGCCTCGAACGCCTATCTGTCCGTCATTCCGGCTTTGCAAGACAAGGAATTGGCGAAGATCGCGGCGCGCCTGGCCGCCGACGAAACCATGCACTGGACCGCCTTGTCGCAGGCGCTGGGCGCGAGCTTGCCGGGTTCGGCGCTCAGTTTCGGGGCTTAGCCGTGGGACCGCGCGTGCTCGCCGTCGCGCTGTGCCTGGCCAGCGGTGCCAGCTGGGCGCGCGCCGACGACCAGGTCGCGCGCGGCCTGGCCCTGTACGAGTCCAAGTGCTTCGTCTGCCACGCCGTCGACAGCAACCGCATCGGGCCCATGCACAAGGATGTGTTCGGCCGGCGCGCCGGCAGCGTTCCCAACTATGCGTATTCAGACGCCTTGCGGCGCTCTGCGATCGTGTGGAACGCGGACACGCTTGAGCGCTGGCTGGAAAATCCGGAACAACTGATCCCCGGCCAGGCGATGGGCGTGAGCGTGAGCCAAAGCGAGGAACGCAAGCTCTTGATTGCCTACCTCAAGAGCATCTCGCGCGCCGGCAGCCGCTGAGCGTACGCCGCCCTCCCCGGCAGGCCGGCGCGCCTTATTCGGGCGCCGGCACCTGCTGCTGCGTAACCTGCGCCTGGTGCGCTTGCAAGATGTTGCGCACAAAGCAGATATGTCCGCGCAAGCCGTAGAACAAGTCGCCGAAGGCGGCCGGCACCACGATCTTGCTCACCGTGTGCTCGATATGGTCTAGATGGCGCAGCAAGTCGATGCGCTTCTGGTCGTTCACTTCGGAAGCGAAGGCGTCGCGCTCGAGGTCGAGCAAGGCGCGGTACCAGCGGTGGATGCGCGACTCCATGCGCCAACGGTAGATCGCCGGCACCACCTTGAACGCGGGAATGAGCAACAGCAGCAGCGGCACGATCACCGCCAGCGCGCGCGTGATCAGGCTCGCCACCGCGAACGGGAAGCTGCGGTACAGGAAGCTCTTGCCGGAGGTGTAGTAACGGATTGCGTCGGGACTGATGCGAAATTCATGTTCCTGGGCGTTGGGGAATTCACCGCGCTTCTTGAACAAGCCGCCCGTCCCGTGCACTTCGCGCGCCGCTTCCAGCAAGGCGTCCATCAAGGCTGGATGCAATCCGTCGCGCGCGATGATTTCCACCGTCGGCGCGACCAGGCTCAAGTCCTCCGATGGCATGTTCTTGCCGAAATCGAGGGAGCCCTTGGGCAGCTCGAGCTTGCTCAAGTAATTGATGCGCCGGGTGTAGGCGTCAGCCTGGGTGAAGTTAAACATGCGCACTTCTTCGGCGTGCATCAGTTCGCGCATCATGTCGACCGAGGTGGAGTCGCCCGTGACGAAGATCGCGTCGACCCGGTTTTCCAGCAGCGCCCGCACCAGATCGCCCTTGACCGAGGTAAGCAAGCGGGTGTCGCCGCCCGGCTCGATGCCATTCACCTTGAGCAAGGCCAGCGACAGCGCGTGGCTGCCGCTGCCTTCCTGGCCGATATCGAGGCGCAAGCCCTTGAAGTCCGACAGCAAACTCTTGGGCTTGCCGCGGTAAAACACCATCAAGGGCTGGTAAGACATACTCCCCAGCGATACCAAGCTGGTGCTATCGGCCACCGCGTCGCTCACTTCGCCGCCCAGCACGAAGCCGATATCGACCGCCACTTTCGGATTCAAGAGCATGCGGTAATTGTCCATCGATCCGCCCGAGGGCAGGATCTTGAGCTTGACGCCTTCGCGCGCCAGGATCTTTTGGTATTTCAAGGCATTGCGCTCGAAACTGCTGCCTTTCGGGCCGCTCGCGATGGTGATGGTGTTGGGCGTTTCAAGGTGCGCGTAGATCAGCATCGCGGCCGTCACACACAGGGCCAGGAACACGGCGACGGCGAAGGTGATGGTTTGCCCGCGCCCGAAGGTGCCGTCGAGGCGCTTGATGGCGCGCGCCAGCGCGGTTTTCGGGTTCATGGGCGCAGGCGGCCGGCGGCCGCGGGTGGGAGGTACGTTGTCATCGGCGTGATTTCAGGGAAGGGAAACGCCATTCTGTCACGTCGCGGGCACGCCGCCCTCAAAAAGTGTGCAGCAAGCCCACGCTCATGGTGCGCCGGCTGTCGTGCCCGTCGGGTTTTCCCAACGCCAGCGAGGGCGCGGTGGCGCCAAAAAAGCCGCCCCAGCCTCCGCTCCAGCGGTTGTAGTCGGCCGACATCAGGAACGCTGTGCGCGCCGACAGGTTGTACGCAAGCACGCCGTACAAGGTGCGCTGATTGCCGCCGCGGGTGGCGGAAAACAAGGTCGCGTGCGGGCTGTCGGAGTAGAAAACGGCACTGCGCAACTGCCAGCGTCCCATGTTCACGGTGCTACCCAGAAGCACGACGTTGGTGTCCTGGTCGGCCGGCGCCTTGATGCCCGCGTACGCGAAATCGCTATTGAACAAGGCCGAGCCAGGCGTGGCGCCAGTGACGAAGCCCTTGTCGCGCCTTGCATGCAGGAAGGCGCCATGCCAGGTCGCGTCACCGACCGTGTAGGTCGCGCCCACCGTGATCGCGTTCGAGTGCAAGCCGGTGCCGTCGCGCGCCGTCTGCAGCACCGAGATCACCATCAAGGGCCCGGCCGCGTAACCGAGCGTGCCGGCGCTGATGCGTCCGGCGTCCCCGCCGGCCGCCTGCTCGCCCAGCGATACTTCGGCGCCGGCGAACACGGGGCCGACCTCAAGCCGGTAGCGCAGCGCATTGTCGTAGCGCGCCCCGGTCCACACGCCCGGCCAGATGGTCTCGCTCTGCCCCCCGCCGCGCAGCGGGTCCGAACGCACCAGCGCTTCGGCGGCGTTGCCCGTCACTTGCAAGCGGCCGATATCGATCTTGCCGAAGCTGCCATCGAGGCCGACGGAAGCTTCGCGACCAAACAGGGCGTTGTTGCGCAAGACGCCGGTATCGAGCAGCACGCCCGATTCGAGCTTGAAGCGCACCTGCATGCCGCCGTCGAGTTTTTCAACGCCGCGCAAGCCCCAGATGCCGGCCCCCAGATTGGTGCCCGTCAATTCAGTCTTGGTGTTGCCCGCGACGTCGAGGTTGCTCGACGAGCGCACGGCCAGCCCCAGCGTGCCGTACAGCGTAACGCTGCTTTGGGCCTGGGCCGCGCCAGCGCAGCAGGCCAGCGATAGTGCGACAGTGGAAAATTTGCTGTTCATCCCCGGCAGCCCCAATCAAGAGGCGCTGCGCCTGCCCTCTGGCGCCGCGCTAACACGAACCGATGACCATTGCATTGCGCAGCATCAAGTGTGCGCAGCAAATCCATCATATAACGGGGGCGCGAGCGGGATGTAACAATTTACGTTCGGCGGGCGCCGAAATTGTGGACAAAAACAGACGCGCCAAGCCATGGGGACAGCCCCCTGTTTTTGGGGACAGACCCCTGTTTTGAGGAAATGCGCGCATTTCCTCAAAACAGGGGTCTGTCCCCAAGAACAGGGGGCTGTCTCCAATGGGTCCGACGGGTCTTCTAGTGCGTGGCTGCGGGCGCGGACGGGCGCGCCGCTGGTGGTGGCGCGACCGGCTTGCCGTTGCTGCCGACCACCTGGACGAACACTTCGTTTTGCTTGATCATGCCCAGCTCGTAACGGGCGCGCTCCTCGACCGCGCCCGTGCCATCCTTGAGATCGCGCACTTCGGAGTCGAGCTTGGCGTTGCGCGCCTTGAGCACATCGTTCTTCTTGTGCACCGCCGCCACCCGGTTATCGAGCTCGTCGACCCGCTTCCAGCTCCGCAACAGCGGAAACTGGATCAGCAACAACAAGGTGGCGAGGGCAAGCGTGATCAGGCGCATGGCAGGCAGACCGGCCGAGCGGGCCGGTCTTGTCGCTTCTTACTTGAGGTTGTAAAAAGCGCTGCGGCCAGGGTAGCTGGCGATGTCGCCCAGATCTTCCTCAATGCGCAGGAGCTGGTTGTACTTGGCCATGCGGTCCGAACGCGACATCGAGCCGGTCTTGATCTGCAAGGCGTTGGTGCCGACGGCGATGTCGGCGATGGTCGAATCCTCGGTCTCGCCGGAGCGGTGCGAGATCACGGCCGTGTAGCCGGCGCGCTTGGCCATCTCGATGGCGGCGAAGGTTTCGGTGAGCGTGCCGATCTGGTTGATCTTGATCAGGATCGAGTTCGCGATGCCCTTCTCTATGCCTTCCTTCAAGATCTTGGTGTTGGTGACGTACAAATCGTCGCCCACCAGTTGCACCTTCTTGCCCAGCGCGGCCGTCAGGATGGCCCAGCCGTCCCAGTCGTTTTCCGCCATCGCGTCTTCGATCGAGATGATCGGGTACTTGTCGCACCAGGTCGCGAGCAGGTTGGTAAATTCGGTGGCGGTCAAGCTCATGCCTTCGCCGCCCAGCACGTACTTGCCTTCCTTGTAGAACTCGCTGGCGGCGCAATCGAGGCCGAGCGCGATCTGGGTGCCCGGCTCGTAGCCGGCTTGCTCGATCGCTTGCATGATCAGCTTGATCGCTTCTTCATGGTTGGCCACCGAGGGCGCGAAACCGCCTTCGTCGCCCACCGAGGTGGCCAAGCCTTTTTCGTGCAAGATCTTCTTGAGCGTGTGGAACACCTCGGCGCCGTAGCGGATCGCTTCCTTGAAGCTGGGCGCGCCGACCGGGATGATCATGAATTCCTGGATGTCCAGGTTATTGTCGGCGTGCGCGCCGCCGTTGATGACGTTCATCATCGGGACCGGCATTTGCATCGCGCCCGAACCGCCGAAATAGCGGTACAGGGGCAAGCCCGCTTCCTCGGCCGCGGCCTTCGCCACCGCCATCGACACGGCCAGCATGGCGTTGGCGCCCAGGCGGCTCTTGTTTTCGGTGCCGTCCAGGTCGATCAGGGTGCGATCAAGGAAGGCTTGCTCGTTCGCGTCCAAGCCCATGATGGCTTCGGAGATTTCGGTGTTGATATTCTCGCAGGCTTGCAGCACGCCCTTGCCGAAATAGCGGCTCTTGTCGCCGTCGCGCAATTCGATCGCTTCGCGCGAACCGGTCGAGGCGCCCGAAGGCACGGCGGCGCGGCCCATCACGCCCGACTCGAGCAACACGTCGCACTCGACGGTGGGATTGCCGCGCGAATCCATGATTTCACGACCGATAATATCAACGATAGCACTCATATTAAATCTCCGAAGGGTAGAAAGAAGTGGCGGCGCGCGCGGCCCGGCCCGCTTGAAGCCGGGCCGCCGCGCAGCTTAGGCGAAGCTTGTTTCAAGGAAGGGCGCGCGCTTGACCACGCGGTCGATCTCGGCCAGGGTCGAGAGCAATTCCTTGATGCGGCCCAGCGGCACCGCGTTCGGGCCGTCCGACAAGGCTTGCGCCGGATTGGGATGGGTTTCCATGAACAAGCCGGCCACGCCGGCGGCCACGGCCGCGCGCGCGAGCACGGGAATGTGTTCGCGTTGCCCGCCCGAGGAGGTGCCCTGCCCGCCCGGCAACTGCACCGAATGAGTGGCGTCGAACACCACCGGGCAGTGCGATTCGCGCATGATGGCCAGGCTACGCATGTCCGACACCAGGTTGTTGTAGCCGAAGGAGGCGCCGCGTTCGCAAGCCATGAAATTGTCTTCCAACAGGCCAGCAGCCTTGGCGGCGGCGCGCGCCTTGTCGATCACGTTCTTCATGTCGCCGGGCGCGAGGAATTGGCCCTTCTTGATATTGACCGGCAAGCCGGTCTGGGCGCAGGCGGTAATGAAGTCGGTCTGGCGGCACAGGAAGGCCGGCGTTTGCAGCACGTCGACGACAGCGCACACGGCCGCCAATTCCTCGATCGTGTGTACATCCGTTAGCACCGGCACGCCAATCTCGCGCTTGACGTCGGCCAGGATTTCCAAGCCCTTGTCCATGCCGGGACCGCGGTAAGACGTGCCCGAGGAACGGTTGGCCTTGTCGAAGGACGACTTGTAGATGAAGGGAATGCCCAGCGCGGCCGTGATTTCCTTGAGCGTGCCGGCGGTGTCCATCGCCATCTGGCGCGATTCGATCACGCAAGTACCGGCGATCAGGAAAATCGGGTGTTCCAGGCCGGCGTCGAAACCGCAAAGCTTCATGCCGCATCTCCTTGCAATTCGGCTTGCGCCGCCTTGGCTGCGCCCGTCGTGGCGCCCGCCTGCTGGTGCGCCAGCGCGGCCTTGACGAAGGACACGAACAGCGGGTGGCCGGTGCGCGGGGTCGATTTGAATTCAGGGTGGTATTGCACGCCCATATACCAAGGGTGGGCGTTCGGACCCGTGCGCGGCAATTCCATAATCTCGCACAAGTCTTCGCTCGGGGTGCGGGCCGAGACGATCAAGCCGGCTTCCTCGACGCGCGCCAGGTAGTGGTTGTTCGCCTCGTAGCGGTGGCGGTGACGCTCGGTGACGACGCTGCCGTAGATTTCCGCGGCCAGGGTGCCGGGATTGACGGCGCAGGTTTGCGCGCCCAGGCGCATGGTGCCGCCCATGTCCGAATTCTCGTCGCGCTTTTCCACCTTGCCGTCGTGGTTTTGCCACTCGTTGATCAAGGCCACCACCGGCTGGTCGGTGTCGAGGTCGAACTCGGTGGAATTGGCGTTCGTCAATCCCGCCTTGTGGCGCGCGTATTCGATCAACGCCACTTGCATGCCCAGGCAGATGCCCAGGTAAGGGATCTTGTTTTCGCGGGCGTAACGCGCCGCCATGATCTTGCCTTCCACGCCGCGCTTGCCGAAGCCGCCCGGCACCAGGATGGCGTCGAACTTGGCGAGGCTGGCGCAACCCTTCGCTTCGATGTCTTCCGAATCGATGTATTCGATGTTCACGCGCGACTCGGTGTGGATGCCGGCGTGGCGCAGCGCCTCGGTGAGCGATTTGTACGATTCGGTCAAGTCGACATACTTGCCGACCATGCCGACGGTGACGGTCGCCTTCGGATGCTCGAGCGCGTGGATCAGGCGGGTCCAGACCGACAGGTCGGCCGGCGCCGGATCGAGGCCGAGCGCTTCGCAAATGATGGCGTCCAAGCCCTGGTCGTGCAGCATCTGCGGCACTTTGTAGATGGTGTCGACGTCCCACACGGAAATGACGGCCGCTTCCTCCACGTTCGAGAACAGCGAAATCTTGGCGCGCTCGTCGTCCGGAATCGGGCGGTCGGCGCGGCACAGCAAGGCGTTGGGCGAGATGCCGATTTCGCGCAGCTTTTGCACGCTGTGCTGGGTTGGCTTGGTTTTCAATTCACCGGCCGAGGCGATGTAGGGCACCAGGGTCAGGTGCACGAAGGCGGCCGACTTGCGCCCGGCGCGCAGCGACAATTGGCGCGCCGCTTCCAGGAAAGGCAGGGATTCGATGTCGCCCACGGTGCCGCCGATCTCGACCAGCGCCACGTCCACGCCTTCGGCGCCGCGGTAGATGAAATCCTGGATCTCGTTGGTAATGTGCGGAATCACTTGCACCGTCTTGCCCAGGTACTCGCCGCGGCGTTCCTTGCGGATCACCGATTCGTACACTTGGCCGGTGGTGAAGTTGTTCACCTTTTTCATGCGGGTGCTGATGAAGCGCTCGTAGTGGCCGAGGTCGAGGTCGGTCTCGGCCCCGTCGTCGGTGACGAACACTTCGCCGTGCTGGAGGGGACTCATCGTGCCCGGATCGACGTTGATGTACGGGTCGAGCTTGAGCATGGTGACTTTGAGGCCGCGCGATTCGAGGATCGCAGCGAGGGAGGCAGCGGCAATTCCCTTACCCAGGGAAGAGACGACGCCGCCGGTGACGAAGACAAATTTGGTCATTGCAGATGGTGCCGAACGGCACGTGCGGGAAATTGAAATTATACCTTAAAGCGCACCCCGCTTGTCGCAAAACAAGCCATCAGGGGACAAAACGGGCTCAATGGGGCGCCAACGGCCGCTTGCGTGGCGCTTTCCTCGAGTTTTACCCAACCTTGTCCGATTGACATTTCACCACTGGATATCGACCGTCTGTCGCAATGCCGGTGCGCGCGCGGCGCGCCCGCCCTACACTGCGCTTGCCGCTTGCCGCTTGCCGCTTGCCGCTTGACGGCGCGCGCGTTCGACCAACACAGGAGAATCAAGATGATATTGCGTTTCATTGCCGCAGCCGCCATGGCCTTGGCCGCTTGTGGACCGACCGCGCAGGCGGCCGACCTCAACGCCATTTTAAGAACGAGCATGGCCGCTAGCCCGGTGCCGGCGGCCGGTGTACTGCTGATGCGGGACGGGAAAATCGAGGCCCAGGCCGTCGCGGGCTTGCGCCGCAGCGATGGCGTGGAGCGCGTCGGGCGCGACGACGTGTGGCTGGTCGGCTCGACCGGCAAGGTGATGACGGTGGCGATGGTGGCGCGCCTGGTCGAGCGCGGCGTGCTGGCGTGGGACGCGCCGCTTGAGAAAATGCTGCCGCAGTTGGCAGAGCAGATGCGCCCCGAGTATCGCAAGGTCAGCCTGCTTGAGCTGCTCTCGCACCGCGCCGGCCTGGCGCGCGACTTGCGCGACGGCGCGGCCATCGACACATATTTCAGCGACACCCGTCCCCTGCCCCAGCAAAGACTAGCCTATATCGAAGCAGCCCTGCGCGAAGCGCCCGAGGTGGCGCCTGGCACGGCTTTCTCGTATAGCAATACGGGTTTTTTGATCGCCGCGGCGATCGCGGAAAAAGCCACCGGCATGAGCTACGAAGACTTGATACGCCAGGAAGTGTTCAGCCCGCTGGGCATGCGCAGCGGCGGCAGTGGCAACACCCATGAGGGCCAGACCCGCGGCCACCAGGGCGGCAAACCCATGCTCAAAATACAAAAGGGGGACGATGGCGTGCCGGATATGTATGCGCCGGCCGGCTTTTTGCACATGAGCTTGAACGATTGGGCCCAGTTCAACCTCGACCAGTTGGCCGGCGGCGCCGGCATTGGCAAATTGCTCAGCCCGGCATCCTACCGCTTGATGCAAACGCGCCAGGCAGGCAGCCCGGCCGGCCTCGACTGGGGCGTGCAAGACAGCCTGGCCGGGCGTGCCGGTCCGGCCCTGGTCCATCAAGGCTCGGACGGCAACTGGCTGGCCATTGTGGCTTTGTTTCCGCAGCAGGGAACGGGCGTTCTGTTGGTGGCCAACGCGGCCGCGGACATGCAGGCGGACAAGGTCTTGCAATCGGTCTTCTTGCAAGTGCTGCCCGAGCTGAGCCCGGCCAAAGGCCAAGCGAGGCCGGCCCAGGCCCATCCTTAGGGCTGGCGCGCGCCCGGCTCAGCGCGCGCCGAGTTTGCGCAGGACCTCGGCCGCGTTCGTGTTTTTCGGATCGAGTTCGAGCGCGCGGCGGTAATTGACGATGGCCGCCGGCTTGTCGTCGGCCATCAGATTGACTTCCCCCATCGAGTCGTAGGTGTTGCCATCGGTGGGGAACAGCATCAGGTTGAGCTTGAAAATGGCGATCGCGGCGTCGTAGCGCTTGGCGAACGCATAGGCGTAACCAAGGCGGGGCAAGTCGTCGACGCTGGTGGGCGCTCCGAATTTGACTTGCAAGGCGGCGAAATCGGCGACGGCGGGGGCAAGACCGCGCGTGTTGATGTCGGCCATCAGCGCCTCGGACAGACCCGCCTTCGGCAGCGGGGCCGGCATGTCGTACAACACTTGGGTGATGCTGTTACGGATTCTGTAAATGCCGGGGCCGTTGTAGCCGCCGCCTTCGTTAAGCAAGATCACGACCAAGCGCTGTTCGTCCGGATAGCGCGTGATCAGGGAACGGTTGCCGTTGCCATTGCCGCCGTGTTCGTGCACCAGGCGTGCTTTTCCGCCCAGCTCGCGTTGGCCGATCATCCAGCCATAACCGTAGCCCAGATCGCCCCACACATCGTCTTGGACATAGGGCGTGAACATCAGGCGCTTGGACTGGTCCGATAGCAGGGACTGGCCGTACAGCGCGCGGTCCCAGCGCAGCAAGTCGCCCACGGTGCTGTACATGCCGCCGCTGGCGAGGATATTCGGCGTCCACACCGGCGCGGCCGGCTGGTAGCTGCCAAGCACGCGCGCATAGCCGCTCGCCTTGCGTTCGACGACGCGCTCGGGCGCGTCGAAGCCGCTGCGCGTCATGCCCAGCGGCCGCAGAATCATGTCCTCGAGCGCCAAGTCATAGGTCTTGCCGGTCTGCTTTTCGATAATGTAGCCGAGCAAGGTGTAGCCGGAACTGCTGTAGTGGCGCGACGTGCCCGGCGCGAACTCGAGGTCGTGGTTCATGATCGCGAGCATGTCGGCGCGCGTGACGCGCTCGCCCATCCGATTGGCCCAAAAGCCGGGGAAGTTGGCGAAATCAACGATGCCCGAGGTATGGTTGAGTAATTGATGGATGGTGACGCGCTCGCCGATCTCGGGCTTGAGGTCGGGCACGTATTTGGAAACCTTGTCGTCCAGGCGCAGCTTGCCCTGCTCCTGCAATTGCATGATCAAGGTCGCCGTGAATTGCTTGGACATGGAGGCGATGCGGTGCGCGGTATCGACCGTGTTGGGCACGCTCCACTCGCGGTTGGCCAGCCCGAAGGCGCCCTGGTACACGACTTTGCCATGGTCGGCCACCAGGACGGTGCCGTCCAACTGGCCCAGTTCGTGATAGCGCGCCATCAATTGTTCAATCTGCGCGCTCGCGCCTGGCGCGCTGGCGGTGCTGGCGGCGTTCTCTGGCGCGCCTGCCAGCGTGAGCGCCGGCGCGGCGAGGGCGAGCGCGCCGACGCCCAGCGCAATGGCGCGCAGCGCGCGCCGCGCGGTGCAAAAATCTTGTTTCGTCAATATTTGCATGGTGTCTCGCAATGGTGATGGGACACGGGCGCGACGGCGCCCGTGCTGGGGAGCTTGCGCCCGCGCTGGATTATTTGGCGGCGCGGCGCACGATATCGCCGCTGTCGACGTGCCCGTGCTCGGCCTTGACCCAGCTGGCGCCGTTCAAACGTTCGGCGTCGGCGAAGGGTGAAGGCAAGCCGTCGGCCGCGAAGCCCTTCCCGTTTTTCAAGTCGTAGTGCAAGTGCACCAGGAAGGCGTCGCCCGAAAAGCCCACTTCGCCCACCTTCTCGCCTGCCTTGACCGTGTCGCCGACCTTGAGCTTGACGCTGCCGTTTTTCATGTGCGCGAGCA
Organism: Pseudomonadota bacterium; assembly: GCA_040388555.1. Lineage (GTDB taxonomy): Bacteria > Pseudomonadota > Gammaproteobacteria > Burkholderiales > Burkholderiaceae_D > Telluria_A. The sequence continues at coordinate 144,541 of JAZKBP010000005.1, read as the reverse complement.
TGCTGGTCTCGCCATTGCCATGGTCGATCTCGACATGGTTGCCCCACATCAGGGACGGGTCGGCGACGAATTGTTCGCGCGAAAACGGCGGACGCTGGCCCTTGGCGTTGTCCGGCAAATTCGACACCACGCGCGTGACCTTGCCGGCCGCCGGCGCCGTGACGGGCGCGCCCCAGCCGTACCAATCCTCGTTCTTGGCGCCATCGCCATTGAACATATGGCCTTGGGCGTCGGTGACGACGAAGTCGTAGCTGTAGCGCATGAAGTTGCGGTCCCACTTGAGCGCCTGGGCCATCGGCTCGAGCAGGTTCAAGCGCCGGTGGTGGCCGTAGAAATCGTGGCCGTCATGCACCAGGACGGGGCCGGCCACGGGCAGGCTCAAGCTGGCCTTGGGCGCGTAGGGGCGCGCATGCACGAGCGTCTGGGCGCGGTACTTGCCTTCGTCGTCGCCGACGTCGAATTTGAAATCGAAGCGCAGATTGCTCAGGTCCATGCCCTCGGGGAAGGCGAACAGGGGATTGAACACGATGTCGCTTTTGTCAGCCTCGACGAAGCGGTTCGGCACCACCAGCACGCTCATGCCGTTCGCGCCCACGCGGTATTGGGCCACCAACTCGTTGGCGGCACCGAGCACCGACACTTCGATCTCGCTCAGTTCGATCTTGTCCTTGCTGGCGTTATCGATGCGAAAATCAATGTTGAGCAATTGCTGGCCCTTGCCATGCTCGATCAGCGGCTGGGCCGGCAATACCGACACGGTGACAGGCAGGGCCGGCGCGCTCCAGGCGCCGGCGGCCGCGCCCAGCAGGCACAGGGTGGCCAGGGCTTGGTGGATTTTTTTCTTGTGCTTCATGTGGTCTTCCCTCGTGGTTGTTGTTGTAGCAGGCGCCACTGTAGGGATGGAAAGGCACCGGCGCGAGCGCCAAGCGACAGAACGCGAAATTCAAGGAACAGGGCGCAGCGCCCGGCGACGGATCATGGCGCGCGCGCCGGCGTCTGCTCGACGCTGCGGCCATGCGAAGCCAAGCGCATTGCTGAGAAACTATTAGTGTGCGTGTCCTAACAGACCAGATGTTAATCAATGTCTACGATGAAACTTTCAATGGGAGGTCATCATGCCTTATGAAGAACACGAGGCCGGAGGGATGGCAATCGATGCCGGTCACAAACGTCCCGGCCCCGGCCTGATGGGCGCGTCCACCCTGATCGGCGACCCGGTGCAAAATCTGCGCATCGAATACCTGGCCGTGGTCAAGGAAGTCATGCTCGACATGCGCACCGGGAAAATCGCGTTCGCCATCCTGGCCAGCGGCAGTATTTTCAGCCTCGACCAGACTTTGTTCGCCGTGCCGTGGGAAGCCTTGGTCCACGACACCGTCCTCAATCGCTTCATGCTCGACATCGACAAGGAACGCTTCGAGCAGGCGCCCGGCTTCGACATGCGCCATTGGCCGAACATGATGGATCCCCATTGGGCCGAGCAGATCCACCGCTTCTATGGCATTGCGCCCAAATGAGCCCCGTCGTGGCCGGCGTGCGTAAGCCTGGAGCGGCGGCGCCGCGCCGCTTGTGCCGTCAGCAAAAATCGCGGCTGCTCGTGCCTAGCCGGCCCAGCAACGCGGACATGTCCACCAGGCGCTTGGCCACCAGGTGGCGCACCTCGCCTTCGCGCTGCCACACGCCGTACACGCCCAGCAAGGGCGCGCCCAGCACTTCGCGCCGCTGCTGCTCGACCAGCTTGGGCCAGACGATGACGTTGATATTGCCCGTTTCATCTTCCAGCGTCAGGAACAGCACGCCCTTGGCGGTGCCGGGGCGCTGGCGCACGGTGACGATGCCGCAGGCGCGCGCCAATTGGCCGTGCTCGAAGCTGGCCAGCACATCGGCCGGTAAGAAGCGCTTTTGCAGCAATTGCGCGCGCAGCAGCGCCAGCGGATGGCGCCCCAGCGTCAGCCCCTGCGCGCGGTAGTCGCCCACGATCTCGTCACCCTCGGCGGGTGCGCGCAGACACGGCTGTTCTTCGACCAGCGTAGTCGGGCGCAACAAGTCGCGCTCGGGCACGGCGCCCACCGATTGCCACAGGGCTTGGCGCCGGTTGCCCGCCAGCGTGTGCAAGGCGTTGGCGCCGGCCAGCACTTGCAAGTCGTGCCGATCGAGCTGGGCGCGGCGCGCCAGGTCGGGCACGTCGGCGAAGGGGGCGATGGCGCGCGCGTCCTCGATGCGCAAGGCCACTTCGCGCCGCATGCCGCGCAGCTGCGACAAGCCCAGGCGCACCGCCGGCTGGCGCGCGCAGGCCGCGCTCACCTCCTCGAGCGCGGCGTCCCAGGCGCTCACGGCGATGTCGACGGGACGCACCTCGATGCCGTGGCGCTGCGCGTCCTGCACCAATTGCGAGGGACTGTAGAAACCCATCGGCTGGCTATTGAGCAGCGCGCACAGGAAGGCGGCCGGTTCGTGGCATTTGAGCCAGGCGCTGGCGTAGGCCAGGAGCGCGAAGCTGGCCGCGTGCGACTCGGGAAAACCATACTCGCCGAAACCCTGGATCTGGCGGAACAGGGCTTCGGCGAAGTCCAGCTCGTAACCGCGTCCGGTCATGCCGTCGACGATGCGGCGGTAATATTTTTCCATGCCGCCCTTGCGCTTCCAGGCCGCCATCGCGCGCCGCAATTGGTCGGCCTCGCCGGCCGAGAAAGCGGCCGCCAGCATCACCACCTGCATCACCTGCTCCTGGAAAATCGGCACGCCCAAGGTGCGCTCGAGCGCGATCTTCATTTCCGGCTTCGGGTACAGGGCCGGCTCGAGCCCCTGGCGCCGGCGCAGGTAGGGATGGACCATGCCACCCTGGATGGGGCCGGGGCGCACCACCGCCACCTCGATCACCAGGTCGTAGAAGGTGCGCGGACGCATGCGTGGCAGCATGCTCATCTGGGCGCGTGATTCGATCTGGAACACGCCGATGGTGTCGGCCGCGCAAATCATGTCGTAGGTGGCGCCATCCTCGGGCGGGATGTCTTGCATCGAGAACGGGCTGGCACGGCGCTCCCCCACCAGCTCGAGGGTGCGGCGCAGGGCCGAGAGCATGCCCAGGGCCAGCACGTCGACCTTGAGCAAACCGAGTTCCTCGAGGTCGTCCTTGTCCCATTGGATGACGCTGCGCTCAAGCATGGCCGCGTTTTCAATCGGCACCAGGCGCGAGAGCAAGCCTTGCGCGATCACGAAGCCGCCCGGATGCTGCGACAAGTGGCGCGGAAAGCCCAGCAGCTGCTGGGCCAGCGTGGCCCATTGCTGCGACAGTTCGGCTTGCGCATCGAGCCCGCTTTCCTCGAGGCGGCGCAGCAAGTCGTCGCGGCTGTCGAACCAGTGGTGGGTCTTGGCCACTTTTTCCACGATGGCCAAGTCCACGCCCAGCGCGCGCCCGGCGTCGCGCAGCGCGCTCTTGGGGCGGTAGCTGATGACGACGGCGGCCAGCGCGGCGCGCGCGCGCCCGTACTTGGCATAGATGTACTGGATGACTTCCTCGCGGCGCTGGTGTTCGAAGTCGACGTCGATGTCGGGCGGCTCGGCCCGCTCTTTCGAGATGAAGCGCTCGAACAGCAGGTTGCCGCGCGCCGGATCGACCTCGGTGATGCCCAGGCAATAGCACACGGCCGAGTTGGCGGCCGAGCCGCGCCCCTGGCACAAGATGCCGTTGGCGCGCGCGTAGCGCACGATGTCGTGCACGGTGAGGAAATAGGGCTCGTATTGCAAGTCGGCGATCAGGGCCAGCTCGTGCTCGAGCTGGCCCTGCACCTTGGCCGGGATGCCTTGCGCGAAGCGCTGGTGCGCGCCGATATAGGTTTCGCTGCGCAGGTAGCTGCTCGCGCTGTGGCCGGCGGGCACCAGTTCGCGCGGATATTCGTAGCGCAATTGGTCGAGCGAGAAACTGCACAGTTGGGCGATGCGTAGCGTCTCGCGCAGCGCGGTCGCCGGATACAGATTGGCCAGGCGCAAACGCGCGCGCAAGTGCTGCTCGGCGTTTTGGGCCAGCGCATAGCCGCATTCGGCCACCGGCTGGCCCAGGCGCACCGCGCACAAGGTGTCGAGCAGGGGCTTGCGCGAGCGCACGTGCATGCACACATGGCCGATGGCGGTGACGGGCAAGCCGTGCTGCCAAGCCACCTCGGCCACGGCGGCGCGATGCGCCTCGTCATACGCGCGGTGCAGCAGATTGAGGCCGATCCAGGCGCGAGCGGGAAAGGTGGCGGCCAGCCAGGCCGCTTGCGTGTGCAGGCGGTCGACGCCGGGGGCATCGATGCCCGGATAGGCGGGCAGCAAGATCAGCAGGCAATCGGGCAAGCCTTGCAGCTGCGCTTGCGCCGGGGCGGGGGCGCACAGGTCTTCCGGGTGCAGCAGGTAGCTGCCTTTTTCGCTGCGGGTGCGCGCCAGGGTGATGAGCTCGCACAAATTGCCGTAGCCATTGCGGTTTTGCGCCAGCGCCAGCAGCGACAGGGCCGCGCCGCCGTCGCGCCGGCGCAAGTGGAAGTGGGCCCCCACCAGCAAGGGCAAGCCGGCGCGCTTGGCCACGGCGTGCGCGCGCACCACGCCGGCGAGCGAACATTCGTCCGTGATGGCGAGCGCCGCGTAGCCAAGCTTGACGGCGCGCTCGACCAATTCCTCGGCGTGCGAGGCGCCTTGCAGGAAGGAGAAATTGGACAGGCAAAACAGCTCGGCGTAGTCCGGCAAGCCCGGCCCTGGGGGCGGCGCGGGGGTGGAGGCGGACGGCGGTGGCGGCGGCGGCATGGGGCAGGTTTGCACTCGAAAACGGCAAAAACGGTAGAATGGAGCGAGCGCCAAACTACTGTATAAAAACACAGTATAGCGCAAGCGGACCCGCACACAAGGACAGCGTGCGCCGCGCCACCCAACAAGCCAAAAGGACGTCCCACGTGCAGATTCATCAACTCCTGTGTTTCGGCCGGCGCCCCGGCACGGGCAATGCCGCACTCGTCGTCGAGCGGGGCCCGGCCGGCAGCGCCGAACGGCAAGCCTTCGCCACGGCGCAAAACAAGAGCGCCTGCGTGTTTCTCGACGCCAGCGACGACGCGCACGCGCCCTGGCTGCTCGACTACTATTACCCGCATGCCCAAAGCCCCCTGTGCCTGCACGCGAGCTTGGCTTGCGCCCACGTCCTGTTTGCGCAAGCGCCGGCGCAGGCGGGCGGGCACCTGGCCATCCGCACCCGCCTGCGCGGCCAGCTGCTGGCCTTGCATCGGCGCGGCGGCGCCCTGTTTGTCGGCTTGCACGCCCAGAGCGTGCCGGCCGTGGCGCTGGCGCCGCATTTGCCGGCTGCCCTGTTCCATGGCGGCATCGATTTGGTGGCGGCGCCGGTGCTGGCCTCGGTCGGCAGCCCCAAGCTGCTGCTCGAAGTGGCCGGGCGCGCCGCCCTCGACGCGCTCGCCCCGGACTTGCCCGCCATCATGGCCTGGGGGCGCGCGCACGGCGTGGGCGGTTGCTATGTGTATTGCCGCGTGGGCGAAGGCGAGTACGCGGGGCGCAATTTCAATCACCTGGACCCGGCTGCAGAGGACAGCGCCACCGGCGTGGCGGCCGGCGCGCTCAGCCTGCACCTGGGACGCGCCTTGACCTTGTACCAGGGCAGCGCGCAGCCATGCGTGATGCACACCAGCGTCGAAGGCGACAGCGTGCTGGTGGGCGGGGCCACCGAAATTGTCGCTTTTGGGTGATATCCGACGCGCGCCCTTGGTGCTATCCTCGAAGCATGTCGTCGCGGCCGGCGCCGCACCGGAGGCAGCATGAAAGTGGCCGATATTCTCGATGAACTCGATCTGTTCAAGGACTTCCGCTACTGCGAGCTGGAGATCGTCGCGCGCTACCTGCGCCTGGAGGACGTCGTCAAGGGCGCGCACATCTTTCGCGAAGGCGAACCCGGCACCTACATGCTGATCCTGGTCGACGGCAAGATCACGATCTACAAGGGTGGCGAACATGGACAGCACCTGCTCTCGCACGAGGGGCGCGGGCGCATCATCGGCGAAATGGCCATGCTCGACCATGAGCGGCGCTCGGCCACCTGCGTGGCCGAAACCGATTGCCAACTGCTGACCCTGAGCGAAGAAAACCTCAAGAACATGGCGGCCGACCACCCGGGCGTGGCTTACCGTTTCATGCACTGCATCGCCTGCATGCTGTCGCGCCGCCTGCGCCGCCTGTCCGGCTTGATGGCCGACTTCATCGGCGGCTAGCGCGCCAGCGCGGGCACTAGCGACGGCGCTCGCTGCCTGCGCACATTCTTGCGCCCTGCGCGTCACGATTTTTTCCGCCAGTCTGAATCCACTGTCCGTATCGGCGCGTATATGTCATTGAACCCGGTGCCGCCACCGCCATGGGCGTGTGTCCGCGTACCGACGCGCCAGATAGCCGATTCCAGAATCGGAATCTGCGGATCGGCGCTGGGTTCTTCCGCAGCCAGGCATCGAATGGCCTGGCATGACAAGCAAACGGTGGCGGCGTTCGCGCTGGCCACATCGATGACGAGGTATGACATGGCTACACCAACTGAAATTGTGCAAAAAGCGTACGCGGCATTCGGTCGCGCCGACATTCCCGGCATTCTCGAGTTCGTCGCTGAACAGGTCGACTGGGAACTGGTCGGTCCGGCCAGCCTCCCCTATGCGGGGGTGCGCCGCACCCGCGCCGAGGTGGGGAACTTCTTCGCCGCCATTGGCCAGGCCGACCAGATCCACCAGTTCGAGCCGCGCGAATTCATCGAGGCCGGCGAGCATGTGACGGTGCTGGGCTGGGAACGCACGACGGCGCTCGACACCGGGAAAGACTTCACGTCCGAATGGGTGCATGTGTTCACGGTCAAGAACGGCAAGGTCACGCGCTGGCGCGGCTTCTTCAACACGGCCGCGCGCTACGGGCACTGAAGACACTGAGCAGCGTCGACTGCGGTTCGCGAAACCGGCCTGCCTATCTCACGATGTCGACGGGCCGCGCAAGTGAGGCCGCTTAACTGGCGCGGGCCGGGAAGCGCACGCGCACTTCCAGCCCGCCCAGCCGGCTTGACTGGTCCAATGCCAGCGTGGCGCCATGGCGCTCGGCGATGGCCTTGATGATGGCCAGGCCCAGGCCGCTGCCGCCGGCTTCGCTGCCGGCGATGCGGTAGAAGCGGTCGAACACGCGCTCGCGCTCTTCAAGCGCGATGCCCGGGCCGCTGTCCTCGACGCGCAGCAGCGCACCTTGCGCATCGGCGCGCACTGCGACATCGACCGTGCCACCGGCCGGCGTGTACTTGAGCGCGTTGTCGATCACATTGCGCAGCATGATCATCAAGGCCTCGCCGTGCCCGTCCACGCTGACCGCGTCGGCGCCGCGCAGGCCCAGGTCGATGCCTTTGGCCTGGGCCGTGCCAGCCATGTCGGCCAAGGCGCGCCGCGTCAGCTCGGCCAGGTCGAGCTGACGCGCCTGACCCTCGGTGCCCGCCTCCTGGCGCGCCAGCACCAGCAATTGCTCGACCAGCCGGCTGGCCCGCTCGATGCCGGCGTCCAGGCGCGTCACCGCCAACGCGCGCGCCGCCTCGTCGCCGGCGCGCTCCAAGCTCGAAGCCTGCAGCTTGAGGGCGGCCAGTGGGGTGCGCAATTCATGGGCCGCGTCGGCCACGAAATGTTGTTGCGCTTCGAAAGCGGTTTTCACGCGCGCGAACACCAGGTTCAGTTCCTGCACCAGCGGCATCACCTCGTCGGGCAATCCATCCTCCGCCACCGGCGACAAATCGTCCGCCTGGCGCGCCGCCAGCTGGCTGCGCACGCGCGCCACCGGCGCCAGCGAGCGGCTCACCACCCACCACACCACCAGCATCAAGACCGGCATCATCAAAGCGATCGGGCTGACCATGCGCAGGGCCAGGCTGCGCGCCATCTGCTCGCGCACGGCCATGTCTTGCGCCACCTGCACCGTTTGCGCATTCGCCTGCACCGAAAAAATGCGGTAGGTGGTGCCGTTGGCCTTGACGTTCGAAAAACCCAGCACCGCGCGCTGCGGCAGGCGCGCGCGCGTGACGCTGCGGTACACCTGCACCCCGTCCGGGGTCCACACTTGCAGCACCAGGTCGTTGTTCTCGGCCTCGGCCTCGAGCTCCTCGCGCGCCTGCATATTCGACAGCGGCACGCCCGAGCGCAGCGTCAGCGCCATCTGCTGCATGTGGTAGTCGAAGATCTCGTCGGCATCGTGCAGGGCGGCGCGGTAAGCCACCACGCCTTGCGCGACGGCCGCAACAGTGATCGCCGCCAGCAAGAACCACAGCAAGCGTCCGCGCAGGGAATGCGAGAGATTCATCGTTTGCACCTCATAGCTTGGGCACCATGTAGCCAAGCCCGCGCACGTTGTGGATCAATTCGCTGCCCAGCTTTTTGCGCAAGCCGTGGATATACACCTCGACCGCGTTGCTGCTCACTTCGTCGCGCCAGCTGTAGAGCTTTTCCTCGAGCTGGGCGCGCGAGAGCACGGCGCCGGGGCGCGCGATCAAGGCTTCGAGCACGGCCCATTCGCGCGCCGACAAGGTCGCCGGCCTGCCGTCGACCAGCACTTCGCGCGTGGCCGGGTTGATGCTCACGTTGCGGTATTCGAACACCGGCTCGGCGCGCCCGGCCGCGCGCCGCAGCAAGGCGCGGATGCGCGCGAGCAGTTCGTCCAGTTCGTAGGGTTTGAGGACGTAATCGTCGGCGCCCGCGTCCAGGCCGGCCACGCGTTGCTTGAGCGCGTCGCGCGCGGTGGCCACCAGCACTGGAGTGCGGTCGCGGCGCGCGCGCATGGCGCGCAACACATCCAGGCCATCCATGCGCGGCAAGCCCAGGTCCAGCAGCACCAGGTCGTAGGATTGGGTTTGCAGGGCCGTGTCGGCCATGGCCCCGTCCTTGACCCAATCGACGGCGTAGTGCTCGGCCCGCAACAGGTCGAGCACCACTTCGCCGATCATCGTATCGTCTTCCGCCAGCAATAGCCGCATGTGATCCTTGTGGTCTGTGGCGGAAGCGGCGCCGCGCTTAGCCGATCCGCACCGGGATGAAAATTTTGTCACTGCCGCGCTGAATCAGCAAGGCCACCGACTTGCTCGACTTGGCCACCACCTCGCGCACCTGTTCGACGCTCGAGACGGCCCGTCCGTTGACCGACAACAGCACGTCGCCCGGCTGCACCCCGGCCGCCGCGGCCGCGCCGCCGGCGTCCTCGATCAGCAAGCCGGCGCCGATGCCGGAGCGGCGCTTCTCGCCCGGCTCGAGCGCGCGCAAGGCCAGACCCAGGCGCGCGCCGGCCTCGCCAGCGACTTCCTCGTGCTCGAGCTCGTCGCTCTTGTCGCTGGCGTCGGCCAGCTTGGCCGTGATCTGCACGATTTTACCCTCGCGCCAGACGTCGAGCGCGACTTTCTCGCCCGGCTTGGACAAGCCTATCATGGCCGGCAAATCGCTCGAGGCGACGATGCTTTGGCCGTTGAGCTTACGGATCACGTCGCCCGACTTGATGCCGGCCTTGTCGGCGGCGCCGCCTTTTTCCACGTTCGACACCAGGGCCCCTTCGGGCGTTTCAAGCTTGAAGGAATCGGCGAAGCCTTGATTGACTTCCTGGATCGTCACGCCCAGCTTGGCGTGCTGCACCTTGCCGGTGGTGACGATCTGATCCTTGATGCGTCCGGCCACGTCGATCGGGATGGCGAAGGACAAGCCCTGGTAGCCGCCCGTCTGCGAATAGATTTGCGAATTGATGCCCACCACCTCGCCGCGCGTATTGAACAGGGGCCCACCCGAATTGCCGGGATTGACGGCCACGTCGGTCTGGATGAAGGGCACGTTGCTATCGTCAGGCAGCGAGCGGCCCTTGGCGCTGACCACGCCAGCGGTCACGGTGCTGTCGAGGCCGTAGGGCGAACCGATCGCCAGCACCCACTCGCCCACCTTCAAGTCGCTCGATTTGCCCAGCGGGACCACGGGCAGGTTCTTGGCGTCGATCTTGAGCACGGCCACGTCGGTCTTGGGGTCCGAGCCGAGCACCTTGGCGCGGAACTCGCGCCGGTCGGTCAGCTTGATCGTCACTTCCTTGGCGTCGCGCACCACGTGGGCATTGGTCAGGATGATGCCGTCGGCACTGACGATGAAGCCCGAGCCGGTGCTCAGCACGGGCGTTTCGCGTTCGCCGCGCCCGCCGCGCTGGCCTTGCGGGCCCTGGAAGCGGCGGAAAAATTCAAAGAAGGGATCGTCTTCGAAGGGCTCGCCGCGCTGGGCGCGTGGGCCTTGCCCGCCGTAGGCGGCCTTGGTGGTGCCGGTGACGCGCACATTGACCACGGCCGGACCCATGCGGGCGGCGATCTGGGTAAAGTCGGGCAAGGCCATGACGGGCGCGGCGGCGCCAGCCGCGGTCGCCGCAGTCGCTGGCGCGGCGGCGCTGGCGACGACGGCCGCCAGCGGCGCCGGCGCGGCGCTCACGCCCGACGCGTTGGCCGCGTTGTGATTGACCGTGATGGCGCCGACCGCGCCGCCGATCACGCCGGCGATAGCCAGGGCAAGCGTGAGACGCTTTGCCGACATGCCGATGACGACAGTTTCGTTTTGCATACGTGCTCCTCGGTTGAAATGGGTGGTTCAAATCAAGCTGATGAAACCCATCATGACAAAGCAGACTTAGGCGACACTTAAAAAATGGGGACGCCGCACCGTGTCCGCCGCCTCAAGACGCGGGCAGGTACGCTTTCATATTTTTCTTCAGCAGTGCGCTGGCGTCCGGGTCCGCGTTGGCGTGCATATACAGCCAGGCGAACATATCATGGGCCAGGCCGTGGCGCCCGTCGACATTGTGCAAATGGGCCGCGAAATTGCAGATCGGTTCGAACATCTGGTGAAACACGGCCGCTTGGGCGTCTGGCGCGAGGGCGATGAGCTGGCTCGCCGCGTGGCGCAATTCGGCCCAGCTGGCCCACTCCGCATGGGCGTCGAGGGCGCTCTTCGTTTTCCACCGGTGGCTGTAGTCGTCGCAGCGCACCTCGATGTTTTGCATGGCGCCCTGCTCGAGGGCGGCGACGGCCAGAGCGATCACGGGGCGTTCGGTTTCTCCCTGCACCAGGGAGGGCCAGCGCTCGATCAAGGGGATGATCAGCGTGACCAATTGGGCGCGAAACGCGCGCGTCACCGCGTCCGCATCGCCACCGCTCAGCGGGTCCAGACGAGCGAGACGCTCATGCAGGTGCACATGGGTGGCGGGCGACTCGAGCCGCACGTCGACCCAGCGCACGACGCTGAGGAATTGCTCGGTGGCCGGAGCGGCGCCCTCCTTTTCAGCGCCGAGCAAGAGGCGCGCAAAGTGGGCCAATGCGCCCGCCAAATCGGCGGGCATGGCAGCGGAGGGCGCCGGCGCACGCGCGGGCGCGGGGCCGGCCAGGGCGCGCCGCAACAGCGACAAGGTGGCGCGCCGCCGCGGAGCGAACAGCCAGAGCAGGCGGAGCTGCCAGGCCGGGCACGCCTGCGCGCGCCCATCAAGCCGCTCGACCATGCGCGCTACCGCATACGACCAGCGATAGCTGTGGCGGGCGCGCCGACCGCGCCAGATCACCTCTTGCCACTGGCCTTGGCGGGCCGCGTCCATCACCAGGTGATCGCGCGCGATGCGGCGCAGGCTGCGCGGGCCGAACTTGGGCGCGCGCGTGTCGATGCTATGGAAGATCAAGCGCGCCGCGCGCTGCTCGCCGTTGAGCGCGGCCAGCAAACCGAGCGCGAGATCGCCCGCCATGCGTGGCGAGGGCCGCGCGGCCAGGCGCCCGGCCAGCCAGGCCAGCTTGGCGGGCGTGGCGCCGCGGCGCGCCAGCGCCAGGGCGCCATACACGACGCCGCCGGCGGCGCTTTCCCGGCACACGCTCAAGGGATAGGTGCAGCGCACGAAATAATAGGCGCAGCGGTGCCACCCCAGCGGCAGAATCACAGTTCGCAGTATCAAGGTTGGCAGGCACAGCGGCACGATGAAGAAGGCGCTGGCCACTTTCGCGGCCATGCCGAAATTCGACGCGATCGCAAACACGATGAAGGACGCGACGACTTTCAGGAAGCCGATCGTGTATTGGGGCGGCACATCGCGCGATTTCGGGGCCGCCCTGGCGCCCTTGGCATCGCGGCGATCGTTGGCGCGAGCGATACCGATGATGATCCAGACGACCCAGATGAGCCCTATCAGGCTCATACGTCGGCCCAGCCAAAGGCGCGGCCCGCTTCGGCCCATCCGGACGCAGCCGGATCGTTGCGCGCCGCGTTCTTTGGGTGCGCGAGCGGGGCGATGTTCGCCCACAGCTCATGGAGCATACGTTGCTGGGGATCGCGTAAGGCGGCCAGGGCGCGCCGCACATCGTCAGCGTCGCGCCGGGCCGGGCCCAGTGGCGTGGTATAGCGGCGCACGCCTTCGGTCTCGATGGCGAGCAAGGCGAGCAGGCGTTGACCGGCGCGCTCGACATCCGCGCGCGTCGCCTCGCACCCCAGTTCGAGCACGAAAAAAGGGTTGGCGCGCCAGGCGTCCAAAGTGGCGGGGGCGGTCATGCGGGCGGCCTCAGAAGTACATCAAGCCCGACCCGTGGCCGCGCATCTGTTCCTTGTTGTCGACCGGTTGCAAGTGCCACAGCTGGCGCACCACCTCTTCCAGGGCCACTGTGTCGTTGACGCGGCGCGCTTCGCGGCCCTGCGCCACCAGCTCGGTGGCGCGGCGCAGATCGGTGCTGTCGGCCGCGCGCGCGGCCACCCGTTCGAACACCGAATCCCAGGCACCGGGCGAGCGGAAGTAGGCGGCCGTGCCGAGCTGCCGGATCAAGTCGAGCTGGCGTTCCGCTTCCTTTTCGAACTTGGCCGCGAGCGCTTGCTTGGCGGCGTGGTAAGCCTTGTTCACGGCTTCGCGCTCGATCTCGCTGCCATAGTGTGCGACCCATCCGACATTGTTCGCGAAACTCTCTTCCAGGCGACTCATCAACTCCGGCCAGGCTTTTTCCGCCTCGATGTCGGCCAGTTGGGCGTCGACCTCGCTCAAGCCGCGCCGCACCTGCTCGCCGGCGTCCAGGTCGCCCCCACGAAATGCGGTCGCGTTGCGGCGCAAGTCTTCCAATCGTGCGCTGAGCTCGGACAGGCGGGCCGCGTCGCCGCTGGCGCGGCTAAGGAAGGCCGCGCGCGACAAGGCGTCCGCGCGCCCTTGCAGCTTGGCCAGCGCGTTGTCGAGTTCCTCGACCGATATCTGCGGCGTGACCAACAAGGCCACTTGATCGAAGGTCTGATCGGTGCTCACCACGCGCGCGCTGGCGCGCAATTGGCCGCCGCGGTCCAGTTCGAGCATCAATTCGATTTCCGCGCCCACGGGTAGCGCGCTCTTGAGGGCCGAGCCGGCGATCTCGAGCGTGCCGACCAGGCGGCACAAATGGGCCAGCGAGAATTCTCCCTGCACGATCGGCACCTTGAGCGCGTAGCCGTCGCCGGCCGGGTGCACCGATTCGGCCGTGCGCACCGTGAAACTGCGCCGGATCGGCAGCGGCGCGCCGCGCTCGAAGTAGGACAGCACCGTGTTGTTGGCCAGCGCCACCCCGATCGAGCGCGCCAGTGGCGGCTCGCCCAGGGTGATCCCGTGCGAAATCGAGAACGTGGCCGGGTCCAGCGCGACGCTACTGCCATCGGCGCGGGTGCCGCGCAGCGTGAACGTGGTGCTCTGGCGCGCCAGCAAGCTGACCATGATGGCGAAACTGCCGTCGGCGCCGCACGCCGTCGATTCGCTCTTCCACTTGGTGTCGATGCGTTCGATCTGGACCGCGACCACGGCGTTGCCCGGCTCGATCATTTTGCCCACCACATAGGGCGTCAAGTCCGACGTCATCGCCGGGAACTGCAGCCAGGCCTTCGGTCCGCGCGCGCCCGGCTCGGTCGCGCTCGCAAGGCTGGGGCGGCCATCGAGGCCAACGGTGCCGGCAAACAGGGCCGCGCCCTGGGCCACCAGGGTCATCGGGTCGAGGCCGGTGCCGAAATCGGCGCCCAGCACTGCGCGCGCCCTGGTCCGCAACAGGGGTGTGACGGTGGGGCCGCCCACCAGCACCAGGCGCTGCAAGGCGCCTACGGCCAAGCCGTGCGCCGCCATCAGGCGCAGGCAGATCGCCAGCGAGCGCTCGATCAGGGGCGCAATCAGGGCTTCGTATTCGGCGCGCGTGATGACGACGTCGATGTCGACCTGGCGCCCGCCGACGTCCAGGCCGGACAGGAAGATCGGCGCGTCTTGCGCACGCGTCAATTCGATCTTGGCCTCTTCGGCCGCGTAGCGCAGGCGGCGCAAAGCCAGCGCATGTTCCGGATTGGCGCGCTCGATATGGATGCCGTCGGCGTCCAGTTTTTGCAGCACCAGGTCGACCGTGAGGCGGTCGAAATCGCGCCCGCCGAGGAAGTTGTCGCCGTCGTGGCCGACGATGCGCAGCAAGCCTTCGCGGCTGTCGAGCAGCGAGACGTCGAAGGTGCCGCCGCCGAGGTCGTACACCATCCACGGGCCGTCGGCGCTGTCCTGGGTCCAGCCGGCGGCGATGGCCGAGGCGACCGGCTCTTGAATGAGCTCGATGCGCTCAAAGCCGGCCTGGCGCGCCGCTTCCGAGGTGGCGGCGGTCTGGTGCAATTCGAACAAGGCGGGCACGGAGATCACGGCCCGCTCCGGCAGCACGCCGGTTTGATCGGCGATATCCTGGCGCAGCGACTTCAATACCTCGGCCGACAATTCCTCCGGCAGGCGTGACAGGCTGGCGGCGGGAAAATCGAGTCGATTCGAGGTGCCCATCAGGCGTTTGAATTCGCTGCGCGTATTGGCCGGATCGGAGTCGAGGTAGCGGCGCGCGCGCGTCCCAACCAGCACGTTGGCGCGCGCGTCGATGCGCACGATGCTCGGCGTGAGTACGCTGCCCTGGCTATTGCGCACGACCGTCATCTCGCTGCCGTCGAATAAGGCGACAGTCGAATTGGTGGTGCCCAGGTCGATGCCGACGTAGATAGGCGGTGCGTTCTGCTGCAAATTGCTCTCCTGTGGGATGTGCAAGGACGCAGCCCACGCATGCGCGCGGCGCTCGCATGGGTATGGGTGCTTGGGGAATGGGCGCGCCGAAAAATGCTGCTATTTTAGCCCAGAACAGGGCTGAAATGGGTTAATTTATTGGTTAAATAACAATTAAGCGAAAGGCATCGTCCGGCGCTCGTGCCGGCCGATGTCGCGGAAAATGAAGGTGGAAATGTGGCGCCGCCGTCATGCGCATATGCCGGCGGCGCACGCGCCCGCGCGCCTTTTAGGCGGCGGCGCGCTCGAGCGGACGGATATTGTCAGCGCCGTCGATCTGGACGCGGCGCGGCTTGAACGCCTCCGGCACTTCGCGCACCAGCTCGATGTTGAGCATGCCGTTGTCGAAGGACGCGGTCGTCACCTTCACGTGGTTGGCCAGCTGGAAGCGCTGCTCGAAGTCGCGCGCCGCGATGCCGCGGTGCAGGAAGGTGCGCGCGCTCGCGTCCTTTTGCTTGCGTCCCGTGATTTGCAGGCTGTCGCGCTCGGCCACGATTTCGATTTCGGAGCGGTCGAAGCCGGCCACGGCCATCACGATGCGGTAGCTGTCCTCGCTCACCAGTTCGATATTGTAGGGAGGATAGCTGGGGCTGGTGTCGGCGCGCTGCGCTTCGAGCATCTGGGCGAGGCGGTCGAAACCGATGGCGGAACGATACAGTGGGTTCAGGTCGAAAGTACGCATGATAAATATCCTTGTTAAAGTAAGCGATAGGTTGACGGACCTCGATTGAGCATCCGTTGAGTCCGATTTATGGCTAGTTCCGCGGCTTTTCAAGGCCTTGAAAAACAGCGGCGCCGGCCCAAGGGCGCAAAAATTTTCAAACATTTTTTCATCCGGCCAGCCCGGAAGTGCCGTGCTACACTTAAAGTGCAGCCGATCACTTTTCCGCAACCCCGAACCCAGCTCGCCCATGACCGTCCATCGACCGTTTTCCGCCCCTCGCCAATCCACCTTCCCCGTCACCCTGCGCGCCACCTCGATGCTGGCCTTGCTGGCCGCTTGCGCCCTGCCCGCGCGCGCCCAGTTGCCCGCCGTGTTAGACCAGCCCTATCCGGGCACGCTGGTCTTGAACGTGGACGCCTCGGGCACCGGCCAGCAGATTTTCCGCATCCACGAAAGCATGCCCGTCAAAGCCGGCAAGATGACGCTGCTGTATCCGCAATGGGTGCCGGGCAATCACGGCCCGAGCGGCCCGCTGTCGCAAATGGCCGGCCTGAGGTTTTCCGGCAATGGCAAGACCATCGAATGGGTGCGCGACCCGGTCCATGTGCATGCCTTCCACATCGAAGTGCCGGCCGGGGTGAGCACGCTGGAAGTGGAATACCAATACCTGTCGCCGGTTGAAGGCAACCAGGGCCGCATCACGATGACGACCGACATCCTGGGCGTGCAATGGCATTCGATGACGCTGTACCCGGCCGGCTATTGCACGCGCCGCATCCCGGTGCAGGCGAACCTGACGCTGCCGCACGGCTGGGAATACGCGAGCGCGCTCGAGACAAGCGAACGGGTCGGCGACAGCGTCAAGTTCAAGCCCATCGACCTGGAAAACCTGGTCGACTCGCCCCTGTTCGCCGGCCGCCACCTCAAGCGCATCGACCTGGCCCCGGGCGCCAAGGTGCCGGTGACGCTCGACGTATTCGCCGACAATCCGGAGAGCCTGGAAGCGAAACCGGAGCAGGTGGCGCTGCACCGCGCCATGGTGCAGCAAGCGAACAAGCTGTTCGCCTCGCAGCACTACAAGCATTACGATTTCCTGTTCGCGCTGTCGGAGGACTTCGGCATGATCGGGCGCGAGCACCAGCAATCGAGCGAGAACGGGCTCAAGACCGGCTATTTCACGGAGTGGAGCAAGAACGAATCGGACCGCGACCTGCTGCCGCATGAATTCGCGCATTCGTGGAACGGCAAGTTCCGCCGCCCGAACGGGCAGGACGTACCGGACTTCAACACGCCGCTGCAAAACGGCTTGCTGTGGGTGTACGAAGGCCAGACCCAGTATTGGGGCGAGGTGCTGTCGGCGCGCTCGGGCTTGAAGGCCACGGCCAGCGTGCGCGACACCATCGCCGCCGTCGCCGCGCGCTACGACAGCGTGAGCGGGCGCGCCTGGCGCACGGTGCAAGACACGGTCAACGACCCGATCATCAACGCGCGCCGTCCGCAAGGCTGGACCAGTTGGCAGCGCAACGAAGACTATTACATGGAAGGCTTGCTGATCTGGCTGGACGTGGACACCAAGCTACGCGAAATGTCGAACGAGCAGCATTCGCTCGACGATTTCGCGCGCGCCTTCTACGGCATCGACGACGGCAGCATCGCGCCGGCCCACTACAGCTTCGAAGACGTGGTGCAATACCTGAACACGCTGCAAGCGTACGACTGGGCCAGCTTCCTGCGCACGCGCTTGGATGGCCACGGCCCCGGCGCGCCGCTCGACGGCTTGGCGCGCGCCGGCTGGAAGCTGGTGTTCAAGGACGAAGCCACGCCCTACCTGAAAGGGGTGGAAGAGCAAAGAAAGAGCACCGATTTGAGCTATTCGCTGGGCTTTTCGGTCAACAAGGATGGCGGCGTCGAAGCGCTACAATGGGACGGCGTGGGCTTCAAGGCCGGCCTGTCGGGCGCCACCACCATCGTCGCCGTCAACAACCGCGCCTACAAGCCGGAACTGCTGAAGGCGGCGGTGAAGGCGTCCAAGGATGGCAAGGCGCCGATTGAACTATTGGTCAAGAAGGGCGCGACCTACCGCACGGTGGCGCTGGACTACCATGGCGGCTTGCGCTATCCGCGCCTCGAGCGCATCGCCGGCACGCGCGACCGCCTCGAATCGATTCTGCAAGCACGCAAATAAGGAGCATTCCATGAGCAACGACACCGACATCGCGCTGAGCGGCCCGTTTAGCGCCGCCGATAGCAGCGGGCGCGCGCACGAGGTCAAGGGCATCCGCATCTTCGACGAGGGCTACGGCATCATCGACGTGTATGTCGATTTCAAGGCGCCGCTCGAGGGCGGCCTGTACAAGGACAAGGTGCTGGTCGGGCATATCCTGACCCAGTTGCGCAGCCTGGGCTACAAGGGCCCGGACTTCGGCCACAGCGACCCGGCCCTGCAGGAGCGCAAGCTGATCGTGCTCGAGGCCCCCGAGGAATTCACGCCTTTCGCCAAAAGCCGCGGCTGGAAAAACCTGGCCGAGGAATTCGAGGACGAATGAGCATAGGCGAGCCTGGGCGAGCCTGGGCGCTGGCGCCACCATGCGCCGCCCTCCCACCACCCTCACCGGATCACCATGAATAAATTTTGCCGCCAACTCGCCATCGCCGCTTGCGTCGCGCTCGCCACAGCGGGGCCAGCCTGCGCGCAGGCCGAGCACAATGCCGAGCACGCCGACCACCACGCCCATGGTTCGGGCAAGCTCGCTCTCGACCATGGCAAGAAATGGCAAACGGACGACACGCTGCGCGCCGGCATGGAAGCGTTGCGCGCGAGCTTCGCCGCCCAGCACCCCGCCATCGATGCCGAGACCTTGTCGGCCGATCAATACAAGCGCCTGGGCGAGTTGACGGAGAAATCCGTGGCCCAGATCGTCGCCAAGTGCAAGCTGGCGCCCGAGGGTGATGCCATGCTGCACCACGTGATTGCCGACATGCTGGCCGGCGCCGACGCCATGCAGGGAAAGAGCAAGGAAAAGCCCAACGCCGGTGCGCGCGCGGTGGTCCACGCGCTGATGGGCTATGGCCAGTATTTCGAGCATCCCGGCTGGAAGGGTTTGCACCAGCCATAAGAGTGAGGGCTTCATGCGCGCCCATTGTGGTATTGTCATTTTGTCGATCATCGCTTTGACAATTCGCGCCATGACAACGCTCGCGTCCCTTTTCGTTCCGACCGCCCGCGCGCCTGCCTGCAAGGGCAAGGCGGGCGCCGCCATGCTGGCCGCCTTGATCGTCGGCTGCGCGTTGGCGCCGGCGCGCGCGCAGCCGGCCATCGTCCTGGGCAAATCCGATAGCAGCGTCACCCGCATTTCCGAAGCCATCGTGCGCGAAGCGTATGCGCGCGTCGGCGTGGCGCTGCAGGTGCGCCAATTCCCGTCCGAACGTTCCCTGCAAGAGGCCAATATCGGCAGATTAGATGGCGACATGACGCGCATCGCCGGCATCGAGGAGCGTTATCCGAATCTATTGCGGGTGCCGGTGCCGGTGCTGCATGTCGAGAGCCTGGTCTACACCAATCGCGCGCAGTTCGAGGTCAAGGGTTGGGACAGCCTGCGCCCTTACCGCATCGGCATCCGGCTGGGCATCAAGTTCGCCGAGGACGGCACGCGGGGCATGCAAGTGCAAGTCGTTCCCAGCAACGAGCAATTGTTCACCAAACTCGAACTGGGCCGCACCGATGTCATCGTCTCGACCCGCATCGAAGGCAGCTTGATGATGAAAAAGCTAAACACCCGGCACGTGCGCGCGCTCGCGCCGGCCTTGGGCGAAGTCACGCTCTACCACTACCTGCACAAGCGCAACGCGGCCCTGGTGCCGAAAATCGCGGCGGCGCTGCGGGCCATGGAGCAAGAGGGGCGCATGCAAGCGATCGAACGGGATGAACTGGCGCGCATGGTGGCGCAGGTGGCGTCGCCCTGAGCGCAGGCGCGCCGATCGAAGGCCGGCGGGCGCTCCGGCGCCAGCGACGACAGCGCCGCGCTGACCGCTAGCGCAGCGCGGCGCGGCGGACCGGCGCCACCCTCGCGTTTTCGAGGGTGAACACGCTGACGATGCGCGCCTGCTCGCTGGCCTGGTTCTGCATCGCTTCCGCGGCCGCCGCGGCCTGCTCCACCAGGGACGCGTTTTGCTGGGTAAAGCTGTCGATCTCGCCGACCGCGATATTGATCTGTTCGATTCCGGCGATCTGTTCGACGCTGGCGGCGGCGATTTCGGCATTGATGTCCGTCACCTGGCGCACGCTGGCGACGATGTCGTCCATGGTCGAGCCGGCTTGTTCGACCAGCCGGCTGCCCGCCTCGACGTTTTCCACGGAGTCGACGATCAGGGTCTTGATTTCCTTGGCCGCGCTGGCCGAGCGCTGGGCCAGGTTGCGCACCTCGCTGGCCACGACGGCGAAGCCGCGCCCCTGTTCGCCGGCGCGCGCCGCTTCGACGGCCGCGTTCAGGGCCAGGATATTGGTCTGGAAGGCGATGCCGTCGATCACGCCGATGATGTCGACGATTTTCTTGGACGAGGCGTTGATCGCCCCCATCGTCGCCACCACCTGGAGCACCACCTCGCCGCCCTTCTTCGCCACCTCCGAGGCCTTGTTGGCCAGCACATTGGCCTGGCGCGCATTGTCGCCGCTTTGCTTGGCGCTCTCGGTCAAGTGTTCCATCGAGGCGGCCGTCTGTTCGAGCGAACTGGCTTGCTGTTCGGTGCGCGAGGACAGTTCCAGGTTGCCGCTGGCAATTTGCTGGGAGGCCGTGGCGATGGTGTCGGTGCCGGCCCGGATATCGCCGACCATGCGCACCAGATTGTCGTTCATGCTCTTGAGCGCATCGAGCAACTGCCCGGTTTCATCCGCGCCGCCCGCCTCGATGCGGCTGCGCAGGTCGCCGGCGGCGACCGTTTGCGCCACCACCACCGCGCTCATGAGCGGCTGGGTGATCGAGCGCGTGATCCAGACGGCGAAGGCGATGCCGAAAACGAGGGCGGCCGCGCCCAGCGCGCTCATGAGGGCGCTGGTAAAGCCGATTTTTTGCTGGCTGGTCTCGCCGCTCGCGCGCACCGCGCTCTTTTGGCTGGCGACGAATTCCTTGATGCTTTGCTCGAGCGCGTCGAGCAAGGGCAAGGACTGCGTCATCATCATCTTGATGGCCTCGTCGCGGCTGCCCTCGGCCAGCATTTTGCCGGCTTGGCGAGCGGAGTTCATGAAAGCGATGCGCTTGTCGCGGATCGCCGCCAGCGCCGCGCCGTCGGCGGGATTGCCAACCGTCTTGTCGAGCTGCGCGAGCGCCTGGTCGATGGCCGCCTTGTTCGCGTCGATCAATTTGCGCCCGGCCGCGATGCGCTCCGGATCGGCGTCGAGGAAGGGTTGCAGCGCCAGGCGCGCGTTGGTGCGGGTGAGCACGTCGATGGTGGTCGCCGCATCGACCTGGGCCAGGTCGCGCTCGATGATATGGCGGTTGCGCGCGCCGATCTCGGCGAGATTGAACAAGCCGATGCCGACCTGGGCGCTCATCAAGAGCAGCACCAGCGCGAAGCCGGCGCCCAGGCGCTTGCCGATCCGGACGTTCGAGATATGCATGCTGCCTCCAGGGACGCTAGAAATTCATGCGCAAGCCGGCCGTCACGGTGCTCGGATCGAAGCCGGCGGCCACCGTCGCGTAACTGGCGTTCATCAGGGCGAAGCCGCGCGTGCCCACCGCGTTGTTGGCGATGTGGTTCAGGTAGCTGTAGAGCTGGGTGCGCTTTGAGAGCGTGAGCACATAGCCCAGGCTGAACGCCTGCGCCGCCTTGCCGCCCGTCTCGCTCAAGCGGCCGGTGCCGACGTTGAACGCGCCCGCGCCGCAGGGCAGCGCCGCCGTCAGGGCCCAGCTGTCGGCGTCGCCGTGGGTGGTCGACAGGTTCTCGCTGCGCAGGAAATTCAAGCCTAGCGCGATGGGGCCGAAGTTGTAGGTCGCGCCGGCCATATGGGTGCTCTGCTTGCTGTCGGCCGCATCAAGCGCGCCGCGTCCCGTGTACTGGTTGAAGCCGTAGCCGCTCCACAGCGCGCCGCTGCGGTATTGGACGTTCATGCCGATATTGCGCGCGTCGTTGGCGCGCGCGCCCGTCAGCTCGTTGCCGAAGGAGTAAGACCATTCCGATTCGATGCCGCGCCATGCCGGCGTGCGGTAGCGGATGGTGTTGTTGAAAAAACCGGCGGTGCCGCTTTTGCCGAGCGCGGCCGAGTGCTGCAAGGTGGCGTTCACGTCCGAGGTGGCGACCGGCACGCTGCTGGCGTCGGAATTGAGGTAGATCCAGAACAGGGACGGGAAGTGGCGGCCCACGTCGAGGCGGCCGGCGCCGCCCTCGATGCCGACGAAGGCGCCGCGCGTCCACAGGGTGCCGTCGGTGCTGACGACGCCGGTGTCGGCGTTGATGCCCATTTCCAGGCCGAAGTTGGCCTTGAGGCCGCCGCCCAACTCTTCGCTGCCGCGCAGGCCCAGGCGCGAGGGGATGATATCGCCGCTCTGGATGCGCGCTTGGTTCACCCCGGCGTTGTAGCGCCCGACTTCGACGGCCAGGTCGACGATGCCGTACACGGTGACGCCGCTGTCGGCGCGCGCCGCGCCTGCCAGCGAGGAGAGTGCGCACAGTGCGCAGCCAAGCGAGATTGCGTTCATCGAGATCCCTTTCAGGCTACCGAACATCAAGTGGCATTCCCTGCGCGCGCATGCGGCCGATCCACGCTATTGATCCATTGTAAGGATGGCAGGCACAAAGTCAATCAATCGCTTTTTACGTGTAACATTTCGGCACGCGCGGGGGCCGGCCTTCAGGCGAACAAGCCGTGCAGGAACCAGCGCGGCTCGCGCGCTTCGCCCTCCCCCGCCTGGCCCACGAGGCGTTCGCGGTAGACCCAGTAATAGGCATGCTCGGCACCCTCGGCGATGAAGTAGTCGCGCGTTTGCGGCCCGTTCCACCAGCCAGCTTCGATGCGCTCAGGGCCGCCAGCCATGCGCAGGGGCGAGCCGTAGAAGGGCCGGTGCTCGCGCATCAACAGCGCCACCGGCTTGGCCAGCAGCCAGGCCGGGCGCGCCAGCGTCGCCAAGTCCGGCGGCAGCTGCGCCGCGCGCGCCGCCGCGCCCACCTTGTGCTGCAGCGGCAGCCAGCGATTGGCCAGCTCGGGCCGGTAATCGGCCAGCGGCGCCGCTTGCAGCACGTTCTCCGGTCCCAGGCGCGCGACCAGCAATTCGAACAGGCGCGCCTGGTCTTGCGCGCTGGCGCCCGGCTCGGGGAACAGCGTGGCGTTGGGCGGGGCCATCGCCTGCACCTGCAACGCTGCCAGGCCCAGCGCGATGACGGGAGCGTCGAGCGTGAGCTGGCCCAGGCGCTCGCGCAACAGGCGCAGCAGGTGTTCGTCGCGCCAGGTGGGCTCGGCCAGCGCGATCTCGAGCACGGTGGGCGCCATCGCCACCCGTCCCCGCTCGTGCTCGAGCAGCAGATCGATGCGCTCGACGGCCAGCTGGTGCGCGCACAGCCAGCCCGTCATCTGCAGCAGCAAGCGGTGCGCGGCGCACAGCAGCAGGTCCGCCTGCTCGATGCGGTCGAACAGTTCGATGCGGGCGTGGAAGGTGGGCGGCGGCGCGGTCCAGTCGAACAATTCGGGCGCCATGCCGTGGGCCGCGTCTAGCATGTCGAGCAAGGCGCGTCCGCAGCGCCGCTGCAGGCCGGGGCGCGGCAAGCGCCGCAGCTCGCCCACAGTCACGCAGCCGATGCCGTCGAACCAAGCCTGGTAGGGGCGCGCCGGCGGCAGCAACTGGCAAGGCAGGCGCGCCAGGCGGCGCTCGAGCGAGGCCATCTTGAGAACGCGCGCGCCGCCGTGGCGCGCCAGCAGCCAAGCCCCGCGCGCGGTGGGGGCGCAAGCGAGCGCGCTGGAAAAGCCGAGTGCGCGCAAGTCGGCCCGGATGCGCCGACACAAGGGGCGCACGCCGCCGAACAGGCGCAAGCTGGCGCCCACGTCCATCAAGAGGGTCGATTCCTCGCCTTGCGCCACCAGGGGCGTGTATTGCAGCAGCGCCAGCGCCACCGCCTGCAAGGCTTCGTGCTCGCGCTGGGACGAGCGCTCGAGCACGCGCGCGCCCGGCGCGAGCATCAAGGCGCCGCCGCGCCGCATGCCCGCGCGCACGCCGGCCCCCGCCGCCATGGGCGAGGCGGCCAGCACGCACTCTTGCTCGAGCACGACGGTGGCCGCTTCAGCCGACCAGCGCGGACAGAAGACTTCGAGCGGTAGCCGGGGCAGGTACAGGCCGATCCAGAGGCGCATCGTGGGGTGACGGAGAAAGTGGCAGGGAGGGCGCCGGCAAGGCTGGCAGCAAAGGCAGGAACAGGGGGGCGTCGCGCTGCGGGCCGCGCCGCTTGATGAAGCCGACATCGACCCCGCCGGCGGCCGGACACAGCGACAGGCGCAGCGGCGCCGGCGAGGCTTGCTGCGCGGCGGTGAGCGGGCGCAGCATGAAAAACAGGGTGTCGCCGCTTTGCGCGGCCAGGTGCAGGCGGCGCAGCGTTTCGCCGCGCGCGTGCTGCTGCCAGCACAGCAGGGCGCCGCAGCTGCCGCTGCGCAGCACTTGCTCGGCGGCCCACAAGACGTCGGCGCTGCGGCTCGCGCGCACCCACAGCAATTGGGACGGCGCCAAGCCGAGCGCGGCTAACGCCAGCGCTTGCGGCACGTGGGGCGGCTGCAGCAGCACGATGCGGCGGCGCGCCACGCTGGCCAAGGCCGGGCGCAGCAATTGCCATTCGCCGCTGCCGGCCTGCTGCACCAGCAAGTCGATCAGGGTGCCGAGCGGCCAGCCGCCGCCGGGCAGCTGGGCCGACAGCAGGGGATGGCCGGTGTCGAGGCAGCGCGTGTCGGCGCGCGCGAGCTGGGAAGCGCGCCACAGGGAAGGATGCAAGTCCTCGGGCGCGCAAGGCGCTGCGGTCAAGGAAGTCATGGGGAGTGATTGCCAAAATACTGTATGCATATACAGTATCAGTTGCCGATGGCTTTTACAAGGTCAATCTGGCAAGGCGTCCCTCCACCCTGCCCGCCCGGCAATATGGCAAGCTTGCCAACATGCGATAATGCCGCCATGACACAAACCCACCCCGCTATGCGCGGCTTGCAAACCCGCGCACAACTCTTGCTCGTGCCGCTGGCCTTGATGTGGATGGCGGCGGCCGCCCAAGGCTTGCTGGGCATCGAATTGAGCCATTTCGGCATCGTCCCGCGCACCGTGATCGGCTTGCGCGGCATCCTGTGCGCGCCCTTCTTGCACGCCAACCTGGCCCATCTATTGGCCAACAGCGCGCCCTTCCTGATCCTGGGCTATCTGGTGATGCTGCGCCGCGTGCGCGACTTCGCCGCGGTGTCGCTGGCGGCCATACTGGTAGGCGGCGCCGGCACCTGGCTGTTCGGTGCCGCCGGCACGGTCCACATCGGCGCCAGCGGCGTCGTGTTCGGCTACCTCGGCTTCCTGCTCGCGCGCGGCTATGTCGAGCGCAGCGTCGCCGCCGTGCTGCTGTCGCTGGCCGTGGCCTATGTGTTTGGCAGCTTGCTGTGGGGCGTGTTGCCGGGCGCGAGCGGGGTGTCGTGGGAAGGCCACCTGTTCGGCTGCATTGGCGGCATGCTCGCGGCCAGGGCGCTGGCGGGGCGGGCCCGCCGCTAAAGCGCGGCCGCCACCGACGCCCGGGCGCTCCCTGGCCCGGTCTTGATCGCCGCCAACATCGCGGGCGGCTTACGCCTTCACGGAAATGGGATAGTGCGCGCTGCGCGCTTGCCGGTCTTCGGCGCGCCGTCCCGGCGAGCGGCGCCGCCCCTGCAGCTTGCGGGTGTCGAGCAGGGCCGCCTCCTGTTTTTCGCGCCGCTCGGCCTGACGGCGCGCGGCCCCCAGACGGCGCTCGCCATCGGGCAAGGGTGGCGTCTCGAGCACCCGGCCATGGTCGGCCACCAGGCGCGGCCGGGCCGGCGCCTGCGCCACGCTGGGCTGGGGCGCGGGCAATTGCTCAAAGAGGCGGGAAATTTTCAAAGAAAACATGTAAATTCGGCAAAAATTCAGTCAACATGCTTTAACGGCAAACTAATCAAAAACTTTAGCCCTGGCGCTCAAATCGTCCGGGTGTCACAAAAAAGTGAAATAATAGCGCTCCTTTTTGTGCATCCCAGTCATGAACAACGTCAAAGTCCCCGCCCCGCTTAGCACCCTGCTCGCGCTCGCCCTGTGCGGCGCCGCCCTGCCCGCGCACGGCGCACCCGCCGCCGGCCTCGAACAAATTCACACCGTGGTGGTGCTGGTCGGTGAAAACCGCAGCTTCGACAATCTGTACGGCTTGTTCCCGGGCGCGAACGGCATCGCCCAGGCGCTCGAGCAGAACGCCGCCGCGCAGCGCGACCGCGACGGCAGCCTGATGGCCACGCTGCCGCCGGTGTGGAAGAAGGAAAGCAAGAAGGCCGACAATACGGCCAGCAACAAGGTGCGCAACGCGGCGCGCGAGACGGCGCCCGCGGTGGCCGATCCCCATTTTCCAAAAGATATGCCGAACGCGCCGTTTCGCATCGACGGTGCGCCCATCAATCTGCCGCTGAGCAAGAACACGCGCGACCTGGTACACCGCCACTATCAAAACCAGATGCAGATCAATGGCGGCAAGAACGACATGTTCGTCGCCTACTCCGACGCCGGCGCCTTGACGATGGGCTATTACGACGGCGCGCAACTGCCGATGTGGCATATCGCGCGCCAATACACGCTGGCCGACAATTTCTTCATGGGCGCCTTCGGCGGCTCCTACATCAACCACATGTGGCTCGCCTGCGCCTGCACGCCGCGCATGGAGGGCGCGCACGGCACGCCCCAGTTCGAGCACGAGTTGCACTTGCGCGCCAAGCCCGATTCGCCCGCCAAGGCTGCCGATGGCCCGCCCAGACTATTCGACAGCGACTACACGCCCGACGGCTACACCATCAACACGGTCCAGCCCACCTATCAGCCGAGCAAGTCCGCGCCGGCGCGCGGGGGCGACCCCGCCTACGCCGACCCGAAGGCCCCCGACGTGCTGCCACCGCAAACCATGAAGACCATCGGCGACGTGATGTCCGACAAGGCGGTGAGCTGGGCCTGGTATGCGGGTGGCTTCAAACGCGCCCTGGCCGACCATAAGCAAGTGTATGGCGGGGACATTGATTTCCAGACCCACCACCAGCCCTTCAATTACTTCCTGCGCTACGCGCCGGGCACGCCCGCGCGCGCGCAGCACTTGCGCGACGGCGCCGAACTGTTTGCCGACATCGCGAAAGGGACGCTGCCGCAAGTGGCGTTCTACAAGCCGCAAGGCACACTCAACGAGCATCCTGGCACCGCCGACGTGATCGCCGGCGACATGCACCTGGCCGACATCGTGGCGCGCCTGCAAGCCTCGCCCCAATGGGCGCACATGGCCATCATCGTCACCTACGACGAGAACGGCGGCTTCTGGGACCACGTGGCCCCACCCAAGGGCGACCGCTGGGGCCCGGGCAGCCGGATTCCGGCCATCATCATCTCGCCCTACGCCAAGCGCGGCTTCATCGACCACACGGTGTATGACACCACCTCGATCCTGCAATTTCTGACCCACCGCTTCGGCCTGGAAACCTTGCCGGGAATTCGCACCCAGTTCGGCGACCTCTCCAACGCCTTCGATTTCGGCGCGCACTAAGAGCGCCGGGCGCGAAGCGTGCGCGCCGGCGCGTTTGAGCCAGCGCAAACGCGCCCTGGCGCCACCCCCTAATCTGGTCAAGGACGGCGCATCGACCGGCAGCGGATCGACGCCGATTTTCGTGATCGATGAGGAGGAGGCGGCAATGAGCTATGCAGAGCGCGACACCTATGGCATCTACAAGAGCGACACGGGCGGGCCGGGTCCGGCCCTGATGGGGGCCGACACCCTGATTGGCAACGACGTCGTCAACGACAGCGACGACGATTTGGGCGACATCAAGGAAATCATGCTCGACATGCGCAGCGGGCGGGTGGCCTACGCGGTGCTGTCGTTCGGCGGCTTCCTGGGCATCGGCGAAAAACTGTTCGCCGTGCCTTGGCCAGCACTGCACCTGGACACGGTCAACAAGCGCTTCGTGCTGCACGTGAGCAAGGAGCGCTTGAAAACGGCGCCCGGCTTCGACCCTGACCATTGGCCGGACATGACGGACACGGACTGGATCAACGAGGTGCATGCTTTCTACGGGGTGGAGCCCGATACCGATCTGGGCATGCCGCCGGGCGTGCGCCCCGGTGGCGGCGCGGGCACCGGCACCGGCTTGCCCAACTAGCGCCCGAGCAGGCGAGGCAGCGCTTCAAGGAGCGCGCGGCGCGCGCGGCCCGAACGGGCTTCGCGCGCGCCCTGAGCTTGCATCAGCGCTGCATCGATTCCCACACTTTTTGCAAGCGCTTGGCCGACACGGGCATGGGCGTACGCAATTCCTGGGCGAACAGGGACACGCGCAATTCTTCTAGCATCCAGCGAAATTCCACCATTTTCGGGTCCGTGTTCTTGCCCGCCTGGCGCTCGCGCGTCGCCCGCAGGTACAGACTGGCGGCGCCGTTCCACTCGGCCATCAGGCGCGCATCGCGCACGGGGTCGGCGCGCAGCTTTTCCAGGCGCACGTTGATCGCCTTCAAGTAGCGGGGGAAATGCGCGATCTGGGCGTAGTCATTGTCGATCAAGAAGCGCTTGTGCACCAAGCCTTGCAGCTGGGCCAGCATGTCCGCGCCCGCTTGCTGCTGGGCCCCTTGCAGCTTCTTGGGCAGACCGTGGAATTCGGCTAGCACCTGGCCCACCAGGCGCGCGATTTCGTTGACCAGCAAACCCAGGCGCGACTTGCCCGCGTCGCGGCGCGCGTTGAAGGCGGGGGCGTCGAGCGGCAAGGGGTCTTGCAGGCAAGCCAGTTCTATCGCCTTTTGGATGATTTGCTCGCGCAATTCCTCTTGCGAGCCGAGCGACATGAATTGCATGCCCATTTGCTGCAAGAGCGGGATGTTTTTTTCCACGAACTTGATCTGATCCTTGAACTGCAAGGCGAACAGGCGGCGCAAGCCGGCGCGGTGGGTGCGCGCGGCCACGGTGGGGTCGTCGAACACTTCCAGGTCGCAGTGGGTGAGCTTGTCGACCAGGGCCGGAAAGCCAATCAAGGTCAGCTTGCCTTGCGGGATTTCCAGCAATTCCGGCAGTTCGCCAAAGCTCCAGCTGCTCAAGAGCGTGTGCTGGCTGATCGATGGCGCGCCAGGGGCCACGGGCGCCGCCGCGCCCCCCTTGCCTGAAGCTGTGCCCTGAATCGGCACCTTGAGCGGCACGGGCGGGGCCGCCTCGGCCATCTTTTGAAAGCTCTGGCGCGCCTGCCCGCCGAATTCGGCTTGCAAGGTGGCCAGATTGCGCCCCATGTCGAGTTGGCGGCCGTGCTCGTCGATAACCTTGAAATTCATGAAGTGGTGGGCCGGCAAGGTCTCGAGCTTGAAGTCCGAAGTGAGCACGGCCAGGCTGGTCTGCCCGCGGATGTCGGCGATGATGGCGTCGACCAGGTCGCCCCGTCCGAACTGGCCGGACTCGATCACGCGCTCGCAAAAGCGGGCCGCGTAATCGGGCAGCGGCACGCAGTGGCGGCGCAGCTTTTGCGGCAGCGACTTGAGCAAGAGGTGCACTTTTTCCTTGAGCATGCCCGGCACCAGCCATTCGCAGCGCTCGCGCGGCAGCTGGTTGAGCGCGTACAAGGGCACGGCCATGGTGACGCCATCGCGCACGCTGCCCGGCTCGAAGTGGTAGGACAGCGCCATCTCCAAGCCCGTCACGGCCAGCGCCTTGGGGAACAAGTCGGTCGTCACGCCGGCCGCCTCGTGGCGCATCAATTCTTCGCGGTTCAAGAACAAGAGCTTCGGGTCGCTGGCGGTGGCGTCCTTGTGCCACTTCTCGAAACCGGCGCCGTTGACAATATCGTGCGGCAGCAGCTTGTCGTAGAAAGCGGCGATCAAATGGTCGTCCACCAGCACATCGAGGCGGCGCGACTTGTGCTCGAGGTTTTCGATTTCCTTGACCAGCTTGTGGTTGTGGGCGAAGAAGGGGGCGCGCGTGTCGTAGTCGCCGCCCACCAGGGCGTCGCGGATGAAGATCTCGCGCGCCTCTTCCGGATTGAACAAGCCGTAGTTGATGCGGCGCTGGCTGTACACCACCAGGCCGTACAAGGTGGCGCGCTCGGAAGCGGTGACCTGGGCCGAGCGTTTTTCCCAGCGCGGCTCGCCCCAGGATTTTTTCAGCAAGTGGCTGCCCACGCGCTCGATCCATTCGGGCTGGATTTGGGACACGCAGCGCGCGTACAGGCGCGTGGTGTCGACCAGCTCGGCGGCGATGATCCACTTGCCCGGCTTCTTGAGCAGGGAAGAACCGGGCCACACATTGAACTTGATGCCGCGCGCGCCCAGAAAGCCCGCGCCCGGCTCGTCCTCGGCCTTGAAGCCCAAGTTGCCCAGCAAGCCGGTGAGCAAGGCCGTGTGCAGATTCTCGTAGGTGGCGCTCAGCTCGTTCAAGCGCCAACCTTGCTCGCGCACGATGGTGAGCAGCTGCGAATGGACGTCGCGCCACTCACGCAGGCGCAGCTGGGACAGGAAGTTGGCGCGGCAATTGTCTTGCAGCTGGCGGTTGGTCTTCTTGTGCTCGATGGCCGCTTCGAACCACTTCCAGATCTTCAGGTAGCTGAGAAATTCGGACTTCTCGTCGGCGAATTTTTTGTGCGCCTCGTCGGCCGCCTGCTGGTGCTCGATGGGGCGGTCGCGCGGGTCTTGCACCGACAAGGCGGCGGCGATGATGAGCATCTCGGTCAGGCACACATTGTCTTGCGCGGCCAGGATCATGCGGCCCACGCGCGGGTCGAGCGGCAGCTTGGCCAGCTTGCGCCCGAGCGCCGTGAGCAGGTTCGCCTCGTCGACCGCGCCCAGTTCCTGCAACAGCTGGTAGCCGTCCGCGATGGCGCGCGCCGGCGGCGGCTCGATGAAGGGGAAGCTTTCCACGTCCGTCAAGTGGAGCGACTTCATGCGCAAGATGACGGCCGCCAGCGAGGAGCGCAGGATTTCCGGATCGGTGAATTTGGGGCGCTGCAGGTAATCGTTTTCCTCGTACAGGCGGATGCATACGCCGTCGGCCACGCGCCCGCAACGGCCGGCGCGCTGGTTGGCGGCGGACTGGGCGATGGGCTCGATCTGCAACTGCTCGACCTTGTTGCGGTAGCTGTAGCGCTTCACGCGCGCCAGGCCGGCGTCGACGACGTAGCGGATGCCCGGCACCGTGAGCGAGGTTTCGGCCACGTTGGTGGCGAGCACGATGCGGCGCGCATTGCCGGTCTTGAAGACGCGCTCTTGCTCTTCCACCGACAAGCGCGCGAACAGGGGCAAGATGTCCACGTGCGGCGGGTGGTGCTTGCGCAGGGCTTCGGCGGCATCGCGGATTTCGCGCTCGCCCGGCAAGAACACCAGCACGTCGCCCGAGCCGATGCGGCACAGTTCATCGACGGCGTCGACCACCGCGTCCATCAAGTCGCGCTTCTCGCGCGCGGCGGCGGCCTTGGGCTGGGGCTTGGATGGGTCGGGCGCGGCGCCTTGCACCAGGTCGCGCTCGACCGGGCGGTAGCGCACTTCCACCTGGTACAGACGGCCCGACACTTCGATCACCGGCGCGTTCTGGCCGCCTTGCGCGAAGTGGCGCGCGAAGCGCTCGGCGTCGATGGTGGCCGAGGTGATGATGACTTTCAAGTCGGGGCGGCGCGGCAGCAGCTGCTTGAGGTAGCCAAGCAGGAAGTCGATGTTCAGGCTGCGCTCGTGGGCCTCGTCGATGATGATGGTGTCGTAGTTCTTAAGCAGCGGGTCGGTCTGGGTTTCGGCCAAGAGGATACCGTCGGTCATGAGCTTGACGGAGGCGCCCCGTTGCAAGGTGTCGGTGAAGCGCACCTTGAAGCCCACGTGCTCGCCCAGGGGTGAACCGAGTTCTTGCGCGATGCGCTTGGCGGTCGAGGAGGCGGCGATGCGGCGCGGCTGGGTGTGGCCGATCAAGCCCTTCTGGCCGCGGCCCAATTCCAGGCAGATCTTGGGCAGCTGGGTGGTCTTGCCCGAACCGGTTTCGCCGCACACGATGATGACTTGGTGGGCCAGCAAGACCTTGGCGATGTCGGCACGCCGGCCGGAGACGGGCAAGTCTTCGGGAAAGGTGATGGGCGGCAGCGGCGTGCGGAAGTCGTCGCGCTGCGCCTGTGGCGGGCGCGGCGGGCGCGGCACGCGGGTGGCCTCGCCCGCCGGCACTGGCCCTGCTTGCGCCGTACGCGCCGGCGCGTCCGGCCTGGGCGGGCGCGCTTGCGGCTGGCGTGGCGGCGCCGGCGGACGTGCTGGTCCTGGCTGCCTGGCCTGTCCTTCCTGTCCTGCCTGTCCTGTCCGCGCTGGCGGGCGCGTCTGGTCCGCCGGGCGCGGTGCCCGCCGGGGCGCGCGCGCGTTGGCGGACGGCGCTTGGGACGACGGCTGGGAGGGCGACTGGGAGGGCGGCTGCGCGCGCGGCTGGGAACGCGGCTGGGACGGCAAAGACGGGCGGGAAGGCTTCTTACTCGGTTCGGACATTGTTTTTTCGATGTTTTGGCGCGCAAGTCGCGCAGCCAATTATAATGCGCCAAATGGAAAACCCTACCCAATTCGTCCAGTGGCTGCGCTCGGTCGCCCCCTACATCCACGCCTTTCGCGGCAAGACCTTCGTGGTCGCCTTTCCGGGCGAACTCGTCACGGCCGGCGCGCTACCGGTGCTGGCCCAGGATTTATCCTTGCTGCACGCATTGGGCATCAAGGTGGTGATCGTGCACGGCTCGCGCCCGCAAGTGGCCGAGCAGCTGGCCTTGCGCAACGTGGCGGGGCGCTTTCACAACGGGGTGCGCATCACCGACACCGCCGCCCTCGAATGCGCGAAAGAGGCGGCCGGCGAATTGCGCCTCGATATCGAGGCCGCCTTCAGCCAGGGCTTGCCGAACACGCCGATGGCGCACGCGGCCATCCGCATCATCTCGGGCAACTTCGTGACGGCGCGCCCGCTCGGCGTGATCGACGGGGTCGACCTGGAATTGACGGGCATGACACGCAAAGTGGCGGCCGAAACCATCCACCCGATCCTGGCCACGGGCAGCCTGGTGCTGCTCTCGCCGCTCGGCTTCTCGCCCACCGGCGAAGCGTTCAACTTGACGATGGAAGACGTGGCTGTGTCGGCCGCCATCGCCCTGCACGCCGACAAGCTCATCTTCATCAGCGAGACGCCCATGATGAGCGACGCGGCGGGCGAGGAAATCCACGAATTAAGCACGCACCAGGCCGAGGCCGTGCTGCACGCGGGCTTCCTGCCCTCGGACACGGCGTTCTACCTGCAGCACGCGATCAAGGCTTGCAATAGCGGGGTGCCGCGCGCGCACGTGGTGCCGTTCGCGATGGATGGCTCGGCCCTGCTCGAATTGTTCACCCACGACGGGGTGGGCACCATGATCACGCACGACAACCTCGAGAGCCTGCGCCAGGCCACCATCGAGGACGTGGGCGGCATCATCAAACTGATCGAGCCGCTCGAGGCCGACGGCACCCTCGTCAAGCGCGGGCGCGAATTGATCGAGCGCGAGATCGACTACTTCTCCGTGATCGAACACGATGGCGTGATCTTCGGCTGCGCCGCCCTCTACCCGTTCCCGGCGCAAAAGATGGCGGAAATGGCTTGCCTGACCGTCAATCCGGAAGTGCAAGCCCAGGGCGACGGCGAGCGTATCCTCAAGCACATGGAGATCCGGGCGCGCGCGGCCGGCTTCACCAAATTGTTCGTGCTGACCACGCGCACCGCCCACTGGTTCCAAAAGCGCGGCTTCGTGCACGCGGCGGTGGACGACTTGCCGAAGGACCGCCAGCACATGTACAACTGGCAGCGCAAATCACAGGTCTTGATCAAGACCTTATAATGTCTGTTTTTCACTGTCTTCGAAACGGGGAGCACATATGGCCCGCATGGTCCAATGCATCAAACTGAACAAGGAAGCCGAAGGGCTTGATTTCCCACCCTATCCTGGCGAACTGGGCAAGAAGATTTACGAATCGGTGTCGAAGGAAGCGTGGGCCGCCTGGCTCAAGCACCAGACCATGCTGGTCAACGAGAACCGCTTGAACCTGGCGGACTTGCGCGCGCGTAAATACCTGGCCGCGCAAATGGAAAAGCATTTCTTCGGCGAGGGCGCCGACGCCGCCGCCGGCTACGTGCCGCCGGCCGACTAAGCCAAAAACGGGTGCCGGTGCGCGGCCGCCACGGCGGCGCGCGCCCGCGCAGACCCGCAGCATCGCACCACCGCGCACCACCGCGCTCCACCCCGCTCCAACCCGCCACTCCCCCCGCACCGACCACACCGCACCGAGCACAGCACAGCGTCCCGCCCTGCGCGCCTTGCGCACGCCGCCGCACCGCCTATACGAATGCGTAATGCATCCGTAAGTCCGCCTGAACGATTATGCAATGCAAATATTGCCATTCTGGTCAAGACACACCAACGGGAGGATACGCGCCATGCATACGAATACCATTTTGGTCATTGTGGGAAACCGCTTCGACGCTTTCGCCAACGATAACAACTGCAGCACGCTCGACGGCTTTCTGCGCCAGGAGCGCGCCGCGCTGGCGCCGCTCACGCGCCTGATCCTGGGCCAGGGCCTGGACACGGCCGCGCTTGGGCGCATCCGCGCGCGCTTGCGCGAACTGGAACTGGACCAGGCGATCGAGGTCGAGGAAGTGGTGTCGCAAAAAGCCCAGGCGGCGGCGGTGCACAAGCGCTGCCAGACCAATGTGATGATCACGCGCGCCACCGAGACGGGCTTGCGCAGCTTCGGCGCGCACCTGGTGATCGACGAGGCGTGCGCCGAATTGTCCGACCATGTGACGGGCTTGCACATCCAGGGCACCTTGTTCATCGAGGCGGCGCGCCAAGCCTTCATGCTGTGCGCGCCCACCGCCATCCGCGCCGCCGGCTTTGACGAGCACGCCGGTTTTGACCTCGACAACAGCGGCTACACCCTGCGCGAGATCCAGGTCAGCTACAAGAAATTCCTGTATCCGCTGCCGGTGCAAATCACGATCAGCCTGTCGGAAATCCGCAATTTGAAGCGCCTGGGCCTGTTGGCCACGGAAGCTTGCGTGCGCTTCGAACAATTGGGCGAGGTGGGGGTGGAAGTGCGCTTTAACGCCACCCGCAGCGACAAGTCGGCGCTGCTGCGCCTGGAGACGGTGGGGGCGCAGGACTTGACGGCACGCTGGCTCTCGAGCTTGCCCCAGCTGCCGGCCGTGGCGCGCGCGGGCGCCGAACAATACAGGGCGGCTTGAGCATGGAAGTGCTGCTGCTTAACAAAGACGGGCGCTGCAAATGGCTCGAGAGCAAAGTCATGCATGGCTTGATTCCGACCGCCATCAAGATGGCCGCCAATCCCTTCGCCGACAAGATGTATGTGATCGTCGACTGGATCAGCAATGACCACGGGCGCGTGGGCGTGGACTTGAAATGGTTCAAGAGCCTGGGCGTGCCGGCCGTGAAAAGCTATTCCGACCTGCCCCAGAACGTGGACTTGAAGGTCATCAACACCGGCTACGATTCGATCGTCGACCAAGAGCTGGCCTTGCGCGAGCACGGAGTGGAAATCATCGACAAGCCCTGCCCCTTCATCCGGCGCCTGCGCGCAGTGTTCGAGGAAGCCGACCCGCACTACCAGTATGTGTTCTTGTGCGAGCCGAACCACTTGATGATGAAAAACTTCGCCTCGATTTTTCCGGAAGATATGATCGTGGTGCAGATGCCCCATTTCCAGGAACAGATCCGGGCCGGCCAGATCGGCAAGCCCTTGCGCATCGTGCCCTATGTGACCTATCTGGAGCGGCACGCGCAAGCGGTGTTCGACTTCGTGGAGGATCAGTTCGGCGGGCGCGGCAACGACAAGCTCGCCTTGAGCTGCCTGTGGATCCACAGCAAGGCCAGCCCGATCGTGGAAATCGACCAGCTCTCGCCCTACGACCTGCGCGGCATCGAGGATGCCTTGCTGGTGACGACCAAGAATTCGAGCAACAAGTCGCTGCTGTCGATGGAAGAGTCGCTGCAAGCGAAATCGCTGCGGGTGGTGCAGATCGGCAGCCTGTGGGAATTCCTGCGCTACGAAAGAGCGCACCACAAGGACAAGGTGTTGCTGGTGCGCTCGCCCATCCCGAACGAGGCCGAGGCGCCCATCCTGGCCTACCTCGACCTGGGCATCGTGGGCGCGCTGTGGGTGATGTTCAAGCAGATCGGAGCGGTGCGCGCGGGCGGCCTGGGGCTGCTGCGCTGCTTTCTTTACGCGCGCAACTGCATCTGGCGCGAGCGCGCCAAGCGCGAGGCGGCGGCCGAAGGCGTGCTCAAGAGGCGCTACAACATCGAGCGCTACACGGTGCGCCAAACCGAGGGGGGACCTTGATGGGGGCCTTGCGACCTTTGGTGATCGGCATCACCGGCGCCACCGGCTTCGTCGGCCGGCGCTTCCTGCACATGGCGGCCGAGCGCGGCCACGTGGTGCGCTGCCTGGTGCGTCCCGGCAGCGTGGGCAAGCTCGACCCGGAGATGGGGACCCAGAATATGGGCGCCCACATCGTGCAAGGCGAGCTCGATTCGCCAGACGATCTGCAGCGCTTCGTGCAAGGGCTTGACGTGGTGGTGCACCTGGCCGCGCACGTGGCGCACGGCACGCAAGAGCAATACCGGCGCGTCAACGTCGAGGGCAGCGCCAATCTGTGCGAAGCGATCCTGGCGGTGAATCCGGATTGCCTGCTCGTGCATTGCTCGTCGGTGGCGGTGCTGCGCCGCTACCGCGCGCTGCCCTTTTTCAACACCCTGTACACGGCCAGCAAGGCGCAAGCCGAACGCGCGGTGCGGCGCTACGCGGCCGAGCGCGCCCTGCGCGCCTGCTATTGCTATCCGGGCTTGGTGTATGGGCCGCGCGACGACAAGTTCGTGCCGACCCTGCTCAAGTACATCCAGCGCGGCGCCCTCTTCAAGGTCTCGGGCGGCGAGCAATGGGCGCCGCTGGTGTATGTCGACGACTTGTGCCGCTTGCTGCTGCACATCGTGAGCGCGCCGGCGCCGTTGGGGCGCAGCTATATCGGGGTGGGGGCGCAGGAAGTGGGCATGCACGAGTTTTTCCGCATGCTGGCGCGGCGCGTGCTGGCCAAGGAAGCGATGCGCTTGACCCTGCCCAAGCATGTGCTCATGCCGCTGGCCTTGGCGGTGGAAGGGGCGTACCGCTTGCTGGGCCTGCAAAAAATGCCACTGCTGTCGCGCCGCGCCGTCGATGTGTTATCGATCAATTTGGATCCGGCCATCGTGCGCCGTGCCAACCGCGGCGACTGGAACGCGCGCACCTCCCTCAGCGCCGG
Organism: Pseudomonadota bacterium; assembly: GCA_040388555.1. GTDB lineage: Bacteria > Pseudomonadota > Gammaproteobacteria > Burkholderiales > Burkholderiaceae_D > Telluria_A. Next base: position 107,274 of record JAZKBP010000005.1, on the reverse strand, counting down.
CCTGGAACGCACCTTCGACTGGCTGAAAAGGGAAAACCGGCTGTAGGCATGCACGCTCGCGCATGGGCGGACTCTGGTATTGTTTCGTATTGTTCCCAACACACGAGATGCCCATGCGACGACTTCTATGCCTGCTGGCCGCCCTGGCCGCCCTCCCCGCTTGCGCCGAACGCCTCACCCTTGAACGCATTCATGCCGATCCGGCGCTGGCCGGGCCCGGCATGCGCAGCTTGAAGATGTCGCCCGACGGGGCGCGCGTGACCTTCTTGCGCGGGCGCGCCGACAACCAGTTCCAGCTGGACTTGTGGGAATACAATCTGCGCGACAAGAGCGCGCACCGTCTGGTCGACTCGAAGCAGCTGGTGCCCACGGAAACGCTGTCGAGCGAGGAAAAGGCGCGGCGCGAGCGCAGCCGCAGCGCCAGCCTGTCGGGCATCCTCGGCTATAGCTGGTCGCCCGATGGCAAGCAATTGCTGGTGCCCATAGCGGGTGAGCTGTACTTGGTGGACGTGGCCAAGCCGGCGGCGGCGCGCAAAGTCGCCACCGGCAATGTGTCGGACCCGAAGATTTCGCCCAAGGGCCATTACCTGTCCTTCGTGCGCGACCAGAACCTGTTCGTGATCGAGCTGGCCAGCGGCAAGGAGCGCCAGCTCACCAGCGACGGGCGCGGCACGGTCCACAATGGTGAAGCCGAGTTCGTGGCGCAGGAAGAGATGGACCAGCGCACCGGCTACTATTGGGCGCCGGACGACTCGGCCATCGCCTACAAGCGCTACGACGAAGCGGCGGTGCCGGTGGCGCGCCGCTTTGAAATTTTCGCCGACCGCACCGACGTCGTCGAGCAGCGCTACCCGGCCGCGGGCGACCCGAACGTACTGGCCGAATTGATGATCGTGGCGCCGGCCACGGGCGTGCAGCGCAAGGTCGAGCTGGGCGCCGAGAAAGATATCTACCTGGTGCGCGCCGACTGGAGCGCCAACGGCAAGCAATTGTTTTACCAGCGCCAGACGCGCGACCAGAAGCGCCTGGACCTGGTGGCGGTCGATGCCGCCACGCTGGCACAGCGCATCGTGCTGAGCGAAACCTCGCCAAGCTGGGTCAGCCTGCATGACGACTTGCGCTTCCTCGAGCATAGCGACGCCTTCATCTGGGCGTCCGAGCGCAGCGGGCGCAAGCACCTGTACTTGTACAACCTCGAAGGCAAGCTGCTGCACCCGATCAGCGGCGGCGAATGGGGGGTCGACAATGTGCTGGCGGTCGACGAAAAGAACGGGCGGGTGTACGTCGCTGCCAACCGCGAGGCCGTCACCGACAAGCAAGCCTACGCGCTGGCCCTCGACGGCAGCGGCCTTGAGCATCCACGCCGCGTCACCCAGGCCGATGGCTGGCACGAGGCGGCTTTCGCGCGCAACGCCGAAGCCTTCATCGATACCTGGTCGGACCCGATGACGCCGCCGCAGATCGCGATCCGGCGCGCCGACGGCAGCATGCTCGAATGGCTCGACCATAACGAAGTGAAGGGCGAGCATCCCTACGCCAAGTACCAGGCCGACCATTTGCCGACCGAATACGGCACGCTCAAGTCGGAAGATGGCCAGACCCTGCATTACGCCATGATCAAGCCGGCCAATTTCAATCCAGCCAAGCGCTACCCGGTGTTCCTGGCCACCTATGGCGGGCCGCATTCGCAATTCGTGGCTCGGCGCTGGGGCAATACCTTCGACCAATACATGGCGCAGCAAGGCTATGTGGCGTTCCGGCTCGACAACCGCGGTTCGTCGCGGCGCGAACGGCGCTTTACCGATGCGATTTACCAAAACCTGGGCAAGAGCGAAGTGGCCGACCAGTTGGTGGGCATCGATTGGCTGGGCAAACAAAGCTTCGTCGACGCCAAACGCATCGGCGTGTTTGGCTGGAGCTATGGCGGCTTCATGACGCTGCGCCTGCTCGAGGCGGCGTCCGACAAGATCGCGATGGGCGTGGCGGTCGCGCCCGTCACCGACTGGGCGCTATATGACACCCATTACACCGAGCAGTTTGTCGGCGGCACGCCCAAGGGCGCGCCGGCCGCCTATCAAAACAGCGGCGTGTTCGCCCACCTGGACGGCTTGCGCTCGCCGCTGTTGCTGGTCCATGGCATGGCCGACGACAACGTCCTGTTCACCAATAGCACGCGCTTGATCGATGCCCTGGTCAAGCGCGGCGTGCGCTTTGACTTGATGACCTACCCCGGCGCCAAGCACAGCATCTCCGGCCCGGTGGCGCAGCGCCATGTGTATGGCACGATTGAAGCATTTTTCCGCAAGCAGATCGGTGGCGATACGCGCGAATGAGGACCTTTTGAATGCCTTGATGGCCGCGCGCCCTGCTTGCACGGTGCGCGCCCTTGCAGCGCTCGCATGAAGACCCGGTGATGTGCGAACGGGAACGCGCACGCATGGCGGCGCGCTCCATATGCCCCCCCCGGCTTGGCCCCTTTACTTAAGCGTACTCGAATTGCCGACCGCGCATGCGGCTCTGCCTGCCAGGTATCGCTAAAGTGCTTACCGGAATTTCCTGGCACCGCATGCGGCTGCCCCGGCCGAACCTCTATACTTAAACGTGCTCGAATTGCCGCCAGGATAACGCCACTGGCGTCACGCGATCTAGCGCAAACGCCAGCATCATTTGCCGAACCGGGCCGCAGCAATGCTGTCAAACCAGGACAAGCGGACCCAATCGCTGCGCGCAGCGCCGAGGAGATCGAGCATGTTTAAGTATAGGACCGTGAAGCTACCACACCATGTGTATGAGGCGCTCGAGCGCGCCTTGCTCTGCAAGCTCGATCATCGCACGCCCGAGCAAGTGGTCGAAGGCGCCGTCAAGGCGTGGATCGCCAACGCCACGGCGGCCGCGCCCGCAGTGCGCGGCTACCAATGGAAAAGCCTGTTCCTGCCGGAAGGCACGCGCATCCGCATGTGCTACAAGCTCAAGTGGGCCTATGCGGACGTCGTGGGCGACCAAATCATCTATCAAGGGCGCGCCATGTCCCCGGCCCAATTCACCAACCGCGTGGCCGGCTGCGTGCGCAACGCCTGGCGCGAGCTGTGGCTGCGCTGTCCGGGCGACGCGCGCTGGCATCTGGCCGACACGCGCCGCCGCATCCTGCGCCGCGTGCGCGAACCCTTGCCCGATTATCCGCCCATGCCCGAAGCCCAGCCGCGGCCACACGAAGGCGGTCCGGGCGATTCGCATGGCGCGCAAGCCGACGCAGCGTCCGACCAGGCCCAGGTACAGGCCCAGGCACAGGTCGAGGCTTTGCGTGCCTATGTGCGCGCCTGCCGCAAGGCCAAGCGCGCCCGCACCACCCGCCATTGCGTGCGCCGAGGCGACATCGTGCGCGACGACCAGCCCGATCTGGCGCGCGTACCTGGCCAGCTCAGCTCGGTCCTGCCCATGCGCGTGGGCCGCCCCGGCCCGCACGACCGGCGCCAGAGGCCCTACTTCCCCGACACCTGGCTTGGCCGCCCGCGCCAGCGCGAGGCGCCGCCCGCGCCATGGCTAGACTCCAGTTGGTCCGATTCGACGTAAGCCGATCCAAGGTAAGCCGATCCAATCTAATCCGATTCGACGCAAGCCGATTCCGCGTACGAGATCCGGCGCGACCCGATCCAGCTTAGGCGCGCCCTAGCACAGCACCGCCGACAGCGCATCCAGCGGCGCCGGCAGGCCCGGCTTGCGCCACACGCTGGCCAGCCACGGCTGCTGCGCGCGCGGCAGGTTCGGCGGCCGGTAGTAATGGTGCAGCGCTTCAAAGCCAGCCCCCTGCATGAAGGCGAGCCAAGTGTCGTAGTCGTAGTAGCTGCCATAGCGCTCGCCGTTCCAGCCTTCCTGGTTGTGGCCGCGCGGGTTCGAGCTAAACAGCACCCCGCCCGCCTTCAAGCTCGCATACAGCTCGCCCAGCACCTTGGGCAGCGCGGCGCTGGGCACATGGAATAGCGCGGCGTTGGCGAACACGCCGTCGAAAAAATCGCGCGGCAGGTCGAGCGCCACGAAATCCTGCTGCCACACCTGGCAGCCGCTGTAGGCGCGCGCCATCGCCACGAAGCGCGCCGAACCGTCCACGCCGATCGCGTGCTGCCCGCGCGCGCGCAAGGCTTTCAAGTCGCGCCCCGGCCCGCAGCCCAGGTCGAGCACGATGTGCGGGTCGGCGCCGCGCATGGCGCCAAGCAGGGCGTCGATATTCTGGCTCACGTCGTGCCCGAGCGTGCCTTCGAAAAACTGCTGCGCGTTTCGCTCGTAATAAGCGAGCGTGGCGCGCGTGATCGTGTCGATATCGTCGCCCATGCCGTTCCTACCAGACGCGCACCCGCGCTTGCGGTGCCAGGTACAGCGCCTGCCCCGGCTGCACGTCGAACGCGGTGTACCAGGCGTCGAGATTGCGCACCGTCGCCGTGCGGTACTTGGCCGGCGCGTGGCCGTCCGTGAGCACCTGCTGGCGCAGCGCCCCTTCGCGCGTCTTGGTGCGCCAGCTTTGCGCGTAGCCGGTGAAGAACTGGCGGTCGGCGTCGGCCATGGCCGGTTTGTCCGCGATCGATGCCTTGTACGCGTCGTAGGCCGCGCCCAGGCCCGCCAGGTCGGCCAGGTTCTCGCTCAAGGTCTGCTTGCCGTTCACGGCCAGATCCGGGAATGGCTTGTAGTTCGAATACTGGGCCGCCAGCGCCGCCGACGCTTCCTGGAAGTGCTTCAAGTCGGCCGCCGTCCACCAGTCGCGCAGGCGGCCGAAGGCGTCGAACTGCGCGCCCTCGTCGTCGAAGCTGTGGCTGATCTCGTGCCCGATGGTCGCGCCGATGCCGCCATAGTTGTAGGCGTCCGAGCCATCAGGATCGAAGTACGGCGGCTGCAAGATCGCGGCCGGGAAGTTGATCGCGTTTTGCATCGGCATATTCACCGCGTTGACCAGTTGCGGCGGCATCGACCATTCGCTGCGGTCGACCGCCTTGTGCAGCTTGGCCAGCTGCCCAGCCGTGTGGAAAGCCTCGGCCCGCATCGCGTTGCCCAGCGCGTCGCCCGGCACCACTTTCAAGCCGGCGTACGATTCCCAATGGTCGGGATAGGCCACGCCCACATACAGGGTCTTGAGTTTTTCCTGGGCCTGGGCGCGGGTGGCCGGGGCCATCCACTCGAGCTTGTCGATGCGGCGGCTGAAGGCGGCCACGATATTGCCCACCATCTGCTGCACGCGCGCCTTGTTCTCGGGCGGGAAGTAACGCGCCACGTAAAGGTGGCCGAGCGGCTCGGCCAGCGCCGCGTTGGTGGCCGCCAGCGCGCGCTTCCAGCGCAGCGACTGCTGCGGCGTGCCCGCCATCGCGCGGCCGTAGAACTCGAAGCGCTGGTCGACGAAGGCCTTGGGCAGCGCGCCGCCGAAGTGGTTGATCGTGTGGAAGGCCAAGAAGTCCTTCCAGCTCGCCAGCTCTTGCGAGGCGACCAGGGCGGCCGCGCCCTTGATCGCGCCCGGATGCCAGACCATGAAGGCCGCTTCGCCTTGCAAGCCCGCGCTCTTGAAGTAAGCCTTCCAGTCCAGGCCCGGCGCGCGCTTGGCGAACTCCTGCGCGCGCCACTTGTTGTTCGCCTTTTGCACGTCGGCCGATTCGTCGCGCGGCGCATGGGCGCGCGCGATCGCCGTCTCGAGCGCGAACACGCGCGCGGCGCGCTCGTCGGCATGGTCGAAGCCGGCCAGCTTGAGCATGGCCGCGATATGCGCCTGGTACTTGGCGCGCAACTCGCTCATGCGCGCGCTCTCGCCCAGGTAATAGGCGCGGTCGGGCATGCCCAAGCCCCCTTGCAGCAGGTAGGGCAGATTGTGCTGCGGCTCGGTCAAGCCTTGCGCCACCCACAGGCCAAACAGGTTTTCGGTGAAGAAGTTGGTGGCGTTGAGGGGGTCGACGTCGGCCCGCAAGCCCTCCCCCAGCGCGCGCGCCAGCTGCGCCTTGTTCTTGATGGCGGCGATGCGCGCCAGCGCCGGCGCCAGCGGCGCCAAGCCCTTCGCCTCGATGCCCGCCTCGTCCATGAAGCTGGCGTAGTAGGCGCTCACCTGGCGCGCCTCGTTCGAGGCCTCCTTGTCCTGGGCCACGCCTTCGATCAGCTTGACGATGCGCGCATTGGTCTGCTCGGACAGGGCCGCGCCCGCGCCCCAGCTGCTGCGATCGGGCGGAATTTCGGTCTGCTCAAGCCAGGCGCCGTTGGCATAGTCGAAAAAGTCCTCGCCCGGCAGTGCCGGCGCAGCGGCGAAGGCAGGTGCGAAGGCGGGCGCGAACGCGAGGGTGGCGCCGGCGATGGCCAGACGCATGGCTTGCATTTTCATGGTGTGTATTCTCCTGTGATCGATCGACTGCATGGGTGGACCTGATGCTGGCAGTTCATGGCGCCGATGGGGCCGGCGTTGCCAGCGCCGCGCGCAGCTGCGGCAGCAAGCTGGCCTTTTGCTTGGCGCGGATGCGGATGCCCGCCGCCACGCTGTGCGCCTCGGCTTGCGCGTCGGCGCCGAAGTTTTCCTTCACATACGCTTCGAGCAGCTCGGCGTGGCGCAGTTCGGTCGAACTGCTCACGATGCTCGGGAACACGTGGTTCACGCCCAGCGCGTCCTGGTTTTTCATCAGGGCGGCGCGGTTGGCCACGGCGAAGGCCCAAGCCTGGTCGATGTGCTCGCTACGCGCGACACTGGGCACGATGGCATTGGCCACCATCGGCGCCAAGTCAGGCTGCAGCGCCGCGCCCAGGGTGTGCGCGGCCAGCGCCGGGTCGAGCGCCTGCGCCAGCGCGCGCCCGTAGCGTTCGCGCTCTTCCGTGCTTTGCGCCTTTTGCAGCAGGCCCAACAGCGCCTGGTAGGTGGGGGCGTCGGCGTAGCGTCCGGCCACGTACATGGTGAAGTCCAGGCTGGCCGGCGTCACCGCGGCCGGGTCGGCCAACATCCGGGCGAAGCGCGCGCGTCCCTGCGCGATGGCGGCCGGGTCGCCCACGCGCGCCAAGGCCGACGCCAGGTCCGAGCGCAACTGGCGCTCCTCGACCGTGTCGCCCGCCTTCTCGTCCCAGCCCAGCTGCGCCAGCTTGGGCGTGACGAGCTTGACGATGTAGTTGCGCACCAGGGCGCGCTCGTCTTGCCCGGCCGCCAGCGCGTCCAGGTTAAGCAGGCTGCTCAGCAGCGTGTCCCACACCGCCATACGCGGCTCTTGACTGAACTTGTCGGCCAGGCGCAGGTAGGCCGCCAATTCCATGCGATCGGCCGCCACCATGGCCCAGGCGTCGCCCAATAGCTTCAAGCGCGTCGGGTCGGGCAGCTTGCCCGCCTGGCTGGCCAGGGCGTCGAAGCTGGCGCGGTCGTACTGGACCCGGAAGTAACCCACGCTCCAGGGATCGACCACCAGGGCCCCCTCGCAATTGGGCTGCAGCACAGTCGTGCGCGCGCCCTCGAGCAAGCTGTAGTAAGCCTTGCCGTTGACCACGCCCACTTGCACCGGCACGCTCCACAAGCGCCCCTCGGTGGCCGGCTCGTCGAGCCGGAACTGTTCCTGGGTCAGGGTGACGCGGCGCTTGCCGTTCTCGCACACTTGCTCGACCTTGAGCACCGGGTAGCCCGGCTGGGTGGTCCAGTCCGACGCGATGCGCGCCACCGGTTTTCCCGAGGCGGCCTCGAGCGCGGCCCACAGGTCGGCCGAGGTGGCGTTCGAATACTGGTGCCGCGCCAGGTAGGCGCGCACGCCCTTGCGGAAGCTGTCCTCGCCCAGATAGGCTTCGAGCATTTGCAAGAAGGCTTGGCCCTTGCCGTAGGTGATGGCGTCGAAGGCGTCGGCCGCCTGCTCCTCGCTCGCCACCGGGCTTTGGATGGCGTGGCTGGTCTTGCGCGCGTCCAGGGCCAGCACCGCCTCGCGGCTGCCCGCCCCATGCATCCAGGTGCGCCACTCGGGATTGAAGTGGTGGGTGGCCTTGCTCGCCATCCAGGAGGCGAAACCTTCGTTGAGCCACAGATTGTCCCACCAGGCGTTCGTCACCAGGTTGCCGAACCATTGGTGCGCCGTTTCATGGGCCGTGATCTGGAAGGCGCGCTGGCGCACCCGTTCCGGGCTCTTCTTCGGGTCGACCAGGATGGTGCCCTCGGAATAGACGATGCCGCCCCAGTTCTCCATGGCCCCGCCGAAACCGCCCGGCACCGCAATATGGTCGAGCTTGGGCAAGGGATAGGCTAGTCCGAAATAGTTGTTGTAATAATGCAGCAAGTCCTTGGCCGCGCCCAAGGTGTAGGCGGCCGAGCCTTGCTTGCCGGCCGTGGTGACCAGGCCGATGTCGACCCCGTCCTGCTTGACGCTGCTGCGCTCGAGTTCGCCCGCGACCAGGACCATCAGGTAGCTCGGCATCAAAGGGGTCAGGCCGAAGGAGACGCGTTGCCAGCCTTTCTCGAGCGCCTCGGTCTTCTCGACCGGGGTGTTGGAATAGGCGTGGAAGGAGCCCGGCAAGTCCACCACCAGCTTGAAGCGGGCGCGGAAGGCCGGCTCGTCCCAGCACGGCAGCAGGCGGCGCGCGTCGCTCGGCTCCATTTCCGTCGACAGCATGGTCTTGGAGACGCCATCGGCCTGGTAATCGACGTAATACAGGCCGCGCGGCTCGCGCGAGATGCGCCCGTGGAACTTCAAGGCCAGGCTGTAGCGCCCGGGGGCGAGCGGGCGCGCCAGCGTGAAGCTCACCGTCTGGCGCGCGCGCTCGAACACGGGGGTGAGCGCGGTCTCGCTCCAGCCCTTGCCGGACAGGCTGGCCGCGTCGATGTCGAGCTCGGCGGCGTTCAAGACAATGCGCGCGGTGGGCGCGCGCACCTCGAGTTCGACCGTCTCCGAGCCGAGGAAGGTATGCAAGGCCAGATCGGGCACCAGGTGGGCCGCGTATTGCAGCGGGATGATGTCCTTGGGCAGCTTGCCGGGGGTGGTGGCGAAGGAAAACGGCGCCTCGGCGCTGGCCGCGCCGGCCGCGCCGGCCAGCAGCAGGGCGCCCGCGAGGCGCAAGATTGCGATTGTCGTCATAGTGATTCTCTGGTGTGGGGCGCGCGCGTGCGCAATTTTCTCAGCCTGCACTGTAATGGAGGGCGGCGCACAAAGCACGCGCGATGCGACAAACTGCAATTTGGCGCGCCAGAATGCAGGATCGGGCGACCGGCCGCCAATGCAAGGAACATACAAATTTCGCCCCCGTGGGGAAATTGGCCTTATATTGTCATTATTCTCTCAATGCAATGCGCCACGAGGAGCCGCGATGACGCTCGAAGCCCTGTTCCAGAACCAGCACAACCTGCCCACCGCGCCCCGCGTGGTGGAAGAGTTGATACGCAGCTTCGACGATGCCGGTGTTTCAGTGGAGGAAATTTCCAGAAAACTGGCGACCGATCCCGTCTTGAGCGCCAAGTTGCTGCGCCTGGCCAACTCGGCCTATTACCATGTCTCGCGCAGCATCGGGACGGTGGACGACGCGGTGATGATGCTCGGCTTCGTGACGGTGCGCACGCTCGTCATCAGCGCCGGCCTGGTGGGCGGCTTCAAGACGGTGCCGGGGCTGGACCTCAAACAATTCTGGCGCTACAACTTGCACACGGCGGTGGCGGCCAAGTGGATCGCCAAGAAAGCGGGCGAAAACACGGACTTGGCGTTCACCATCGGCATGATGCATGCGATCGGCCAATTGGTGATGCATGTGGCGGCGCCGGCGGCGATGGCGGCGCTGGACCAGGAAACGGGCCCCTTGGCGCCGGGGCGCATCGAGGCCGAACGGGCGGCGCTCGGCTATAGTTACGCCGACGCGGGGGCTGAGCTGGCGCTGCGCTGGAAGTTCCCGCAAGTGTTCTTTGATACCATCGCCGCCTTTCCGGCGCCGCCGCCGCAATCGCGCTTGGCGGGGGTGATCCACCTGGCGGCGTGGCGCGCGCGCCTGGACGAGAACAAATTGAGCGCCGACGAGGTGACGGCGAGCTACCCGCAAGCGCTGGCCGAGAGCCTGGGCCTGGGAGCGCTTGCCTTGCACGAAGCCATGCCGCCCTTGGGCGAGCTGGCCGCCGGCCTCGACGAGCTGGTGCACACCTAACACCGTTGGGGGACAGACCCCTGTTTAGAGGAAATGCTCGCATTTCCTCTAAACAGGGGTCTGTCCCCATATTGTTTTGGGCCGTGAAGGCGCCTGGCTTTTTGTTTTTTGCCGCCTAGGCCGGGCTCGGCACGCCCGCGCCGGGTTTGCCGTAATCGCGCAGATAGACCAGGATTTCGCGTACTTCGTCCGCGCTGGCGGTCTCGAAATAAAACACGTCGCGGTCGTCCCACACCAGCTTGGCCTTGACGCTGCTGACCAAGCCCTCGCCGAATGCTTCCATGTCGAAGGCCTCGCCCAGCACGTGCTGGCGCGGCGGCATGGTGCAAAACACCAGGCGGAAGCTGCGGTCCTGCATTTGACGGATGATGGGCTCGGCGTTCGCGTCGAAGCCCTTGCCCAGCACTTCGCCGCGCACGGCGCCGCCGCCGCGTCCGGCCAGGCTGGCATACGCGAGCTTGGCCACGCCACCTTGCGGCTGGTTGACCCGGATCGAGATATCGCGGTGCACTTCCACCTTGTGCTTGCCGCCATTGCCCGCGTTCATGGCCACTTCGACCTTTTCGCCGGCGCACACCGCGTCGAAGAACTTGCGCCGCACCGGATGGATGCGCGCGAGCACTTCGTCGTGATCGGTGGACAGGTCGCGCAGCGCGCTATGCATCGATTCGATGATGCGCACCTTGCCGGAGCCGTCGAGCACGGTATTGTCGCAAACGATTTGAAAATGCGGGTCGCTCACCTTGGACTCCCTTCGCTAAGCTTATGCCCAGCGATCATAGGCGGCGCCTGTCCGAATGTCAATTTGGCGCGCGCGCGGTCGCGGCGCCGCCTTTCACGCGCGCGCACTATGCCGCATAATGGCGTTTTGCCCCCAGCGATAGCCACCGTGCCCAGTAGCGCCACCACCCGCCTCGCCGACCAGATCGAAGACCTGCTGCCGCAGACCCAGTGCACCAAGTGCGGCTACGCGGGCTGCCGCCCCTACGCCGAGGCCGTCGCCAGCGGCGCGGCCGCCATCAACCAATGCCCGCCCGGCGGGGCCGAGGGCGTGCGCCGGCTGGCCGCGCTGACCGGGCACGCCGTGCTCTCGCTCAACCCGGCCAACGGCGCCGAGCGCGCCCGTCCCGTCGCCTTCATCGACGAAGCGCTGTGCATCGGCTGCACCTTGTGCATCCAGGCTTGCCCGGTCGACGCCATCGTCGGCGCGACCAAGCAGATGCATACCGTGCTGCCGACCCTGTGCACCGGCTGCGACCTGTGCGTGGCGCCCTGCCCGGTCGACTGCATCGCCATGTTGCCCGTCACGGGCGCGCGCACCGGCTGGGATGCCTGGAGCGCGCAAGACGCGGCCGGCGCGCGCGCACGCCACGACGCGCGCGCCGTGCGCCTGCAGCGCGAGCAGCGCGAGAACGATGCGCGCCTGGCCGCCAAGGCGGTCGACAAAATGAAAGCGCTCGCCAGCGAGGCGGCCAACACGCCGGCCGAAGCGGCTGAGCAAGAACGCAAGCGCGCCATCATCGCCGCCGCCATGGAACGCGCGCGCCTGAAGGCCGCAGCGGCCAAGCAGGCACCTGCGCCCGCACCGAAAACCGAACCATGAACCCAGCCAAACGCCTCGAAATCTTCCAGCGCTTTCGCGCCGCCAATCCCAAGCCGACCACCGAGCTCGAATACACGACACCGTTTGAATTATTGATCGCCGTGCTGCTGTCGGCGCAAGCGACCGACGTGGGCGTGAACAAGGCCACGCGCCGCCTCTATCCGGTGGCGAACACGCCGGCGGCGATCCTGGCGCTGGGCATCGACGAACTCAAGACCTACATCCAGACCATTGGCCTGTACCAGACCAAGGCCAAGCACGTCATCGCCACCTGCCAAATCCTGCTCGAGCAACATGGCGGCGAAGTGCCGCGCACGCGCGAGGCGCTCGAAGCCTTGCCCGGTGTGGGCCGCAAGACCGCCAACGTGGTGCTCAACACGGCCTTTGGCGAACCGACCATGGCGGTTGACACCCACATCTTCCGGGTCTCGAACCGCACCAATATCGCGCCGGGCAAGAACGTCGATATCGTCGAGCAAAAGCTGCTCAAGTTCGTGCCCAAGGAATTTCTGCACGACGCCCACCACTGGCTGATCCTGCACGGGCGCTACACCTGCATCGCGCGCAAGCCGCAGTGCTGGAACTGCATGATCGCCGACCTGTGCGAGTACAAGGCAAAGACGCCGGCGCCAAGCGTGGTTTGACGGTCGCGCGGCACGTTCAGACTCGCCCGTGCAAACGCTTTGGATCTCTGCGCGCATGAAAGACGGCCAGAACGCGCAATTGCTTGGGCTCGGTTCGAAAATAAATCAGGTACGGAAAACGGCGGGTGACCATTCGACGGATGTCCTTGTGGACGATCTCACACGCGCTTGGATGCGCGGCCGCAAGGCTGACGCAACGATCAATTTCCATCATGAGGTCAATGCCAAGCCCGCGGCGCCGCTCCTCATACCAAGCGCAAGCGGCGATGACATCGTCACGCGCGACGCGCTCGAACTTGATCGTCAAACTCATTGCCGAGCTTTGGCAATCACTTCCGCTTTCACGACTGCCCAGTCGAGACAATCATCGGGATGGGATAGCTGCCGGGCGAGACGTTGATCAAGTTCGTCCCTTTGGGCGTCGCTCAGGGGCGGGGCGCCGTTCGCGCTGGCAATGCCATCCCAAATTGCCTCGACCAAGTCGATTTGCTCGTCCATGGCGAGCGCGCTTGCCTGGCGCAGCAAGTCAGCTCGTGTCATAAAGCCCCCTCATTGGCGTTCAATTCTTTATTCTATCCCCACCGAGACGAGCGCGCCGCACCGAAAATGCGCGCTTTTGATGTTGATCGCCGCCGTGCCAGCCGCGCCTACAGCAAGACCAGATTGTCGCGGTGGATCAATTCCTGCCCTTCCAGGAAGCCGAGAATCGCCTCGATCTCCGACGATGGCTTGCGCAAGATGCGGCGCGCCTCGCCGCTGGTGTAGTTGCAGATGCCGCGCGCCAGCGGCACGCCGTCTTCGCCAACGCAAGTGATGACGGCGCCGCGCCCGAATTCGCCCCGGACCTCGATGACGCCGATCGGCAACAACGACTTGCCTTCGCGCGTGAGCTTTTGCACCGCGCCCGCGTCCAGCACCACGTGCCCGGCCGTGTGCAGATGGTCCGCCATCCACTGCTTGCGCGCCGTCAGGTGGCCGGTCTGGGCCGACAGCTCGGTGCCGATCGCCTCGCCATTGGCCAGGCGCGTGAGCACGTCGCTATCACGCCCCCAGGCGATGATGGTGTGCGCGCCCGAACCTGCGGCGCGCTTGGCCGCCAGGATCTTGGTGAGCATGCCGCCGCGCCCGATGCTGCTGCCGGCGCCGCCGGCCATCGCCTCGAGCGCCGGATCGCCCGCCGTGCCGTGCGTGATCAGGCGCGCGGCCGGGTCCTTGCGCGGATCGGCGCTGAACAAGCCGTGCTGGTCGGTCAGGATGATCAAGGCGTCGGCCTCGATCAGGTTCGCCACCAGCGCCCCCAGGGTGTCGTTGTCGCCGAACTTGATCTCGTCGGTGACGACGGTGTCGTTCTCGTTGATGATGGGGACCACCTTCAAGCGCAGCAAGGTCGTCAGCGTCGAGCGCGCGTTCAGGTAGCGTTCGCGGTCGGCCAGGTCGGCGTGCGTGAGCAGCACTTGCGCCGTGCCCAGGCCATGCGCGCGAAAGCTCGATTCATAGATTTGCGCCAGCCCCATCTGGCCGACGGCGGCGCACGCCTGCAGTTCATGGATATCGGTGGGGCGCGCCTCGAAGCCCAGGCGCAGCATGCCCTCGGCGATCGCGCCCGAACTGACCAGCACCACTTCCTTGCCCAGCGCGCGCAAGGCGGCAATTTGCGCGGCCCAGCGCGCGATGGCGGCGTGGTCCAGCCCGCGCCCATCATTGGTGACGAGCGAGGAACCAACCTTGATGATGATGCGGTTCGCTTTTTGTATGACGGAATTCATCGGCAACACTCTCTCCATGCGAAGGCCGAGGCGGCGCCTGCGCGTCCGGCCCCGACAAGAAAATGGCGCCAGGGCTACTAGCCGCGGGCGCCATTGCTATCTTACCCCAGCCGGGGGCGAGCGCAGGAACTCAGTCCTGGATCTTGAAACGCGGATCGTCCGGATCGATCGAGGCAATGCCACGCGCTTCCTCGGTCATCTGGGTTTCCTCGGCGCGATGCTCGAGATTGCGCTTGTCTTCCAAATGCTTGTAGATGGCGTTGACCAGTTCCGGGCAGCCCGCGTGGTTCAGCGCCGAAATCTCGAACACCGGGCCCTTCCAGGCAAAGCGCTTGATGAAATCCTTGACGATTTTCTTGCGGTCGTCCTCGGGCACCACGTCGAGCTTGTTAAGCACCAGCCAGCGCGGCTTGTCCACCAGAGCCTCGTCGTACTTTTGCAATTCCTTGACCAGGGCTTTCGCTTCCTTGACCGGATCGACATTGGTCTCGAAGGGCGCCAGGTCGACGATATGCAGCAGCAAGCCGGTGCGTTGCAGATGGCGCAGGAACTGGTGGCCCAGGCCGGCGCCTTCGGAAGCGCCTTCGATCAAGCCGGGAATGTCGGCGATCACAAAGCTCTTCTCGTGCGACACGCGCACCACGCCCAGATTCGGGTGCAAGGTGGTGAAGGGATAATCGGCGATTTTCGGGCGCGCGTTCGAGACGGCCGTGATGAAGGTCGACTTGCCCGCGTTGGGCATGCCCAGCAAGCCCACGTCGGCCAAGACTTTCAATTCCAGGCGCAGCTCGCGCCGCTCGCCTTCCTTGCCCTCGGTCTTTTGACGGGGCGCGCGGTTGGTCGAGGACTTGAAGTGGATATTGCCCCAACCGCCCTCGCCGCCCTTGGCCAGCAGTTCAATCTGGCCGTGTTCGGTCAGGTCGGCGATGATCTCGCCATTGTTATTGTCGATGATGAGCGTGCCCACCGGCATGCGCATATGGATGTCGTCCGCGCCCTTGCCGTAGCAGTCGGCGCCGCGGCCCGGTTCGCCGTCCTTGGCCTTGTGCATCTTCGAGAAGCGAAAGTCGACCAGGGTGTTGATGTTGCGGTCGGCGACCGCCCAGATCGAGCCTCCCTTGCCGCCATCGCCACCGTCGGGTCCGCCGAAGGGGCGGAATTTCTCGCGACAGAACGAGGCGCAGCCATTCCCGCCGTCGCCGGCGATGACTTCGATTTTTGCTTCGTCGATAAATTTCATTTTTTTGCCGCCATAAAACTAAAAAGGCTCTACCGTGGGCAGAGCCTTTCGATTGAAGGCTTGCGCCTTACATTGTGCGAAGCGCCAACAGGCGCTTACGCTGGTACGACGGTGACGAACTGGTGCGACTTAGGACCTTTGACCAGGAACTTCACCTTGCCTGGCACGAGTGCGAACAGGGTGTGGTCCTTGCCGGTGCCGACGCCGTCGCCAGCGCGCACTGGGGTGCCGCGTTGACGAATGATGATGCCGCCAGCGTTGATCGATTGGCCGCCGTAAACCTTAACGCCTAGGCGTTTTGATTCTGAATCACGGCCGTTGCGCGTTGTGCCGCCGCCTTTTTTATGTGCCATTTAATGACTCCTTGATATCTGGTGAAAAACTCGGGCAAACGGCGATTAGCCGTTGATCGATACGACTTGGATTTCAGTGAAATTCTGGCGATGACCTTGATGCTTTTGGTAGTGCTTACGACGACGCATCTTGAAAATCTTCACTTTATCGTGACGACCGTGTGCCACAACAGTTACCAGTACCTTTGCACCTTCGACCAATGGCGCACCAAATTTAATGGTGTCGCCCGCGCCTACTGCGAGAACTTGATCGATGGTGATTTCGGAACCAATGTCTGCCGGTATCTGTTCTACTTTAAGTTTTTCGCCAGCGACAACTTTGTATTGTTTGCCACCGGTTTTTATGACCGCGTACATGATTTGAAACCTCATCAAATGTTGAAAGAATTTCCTCTGCGAGCCCGCCAAACAGCTGTGCGGAATCGGGAGAACCTGTGATTATACACGGAATGGATTTTTCCGTCAAAAGGTCTGCACGGCTGGCGCCGTTCGTGGTATGTCGGCAACTTCGCCCCAGCGCGCCGGGGGCGGGGCAAGGCTCGCCATAGGGACGCGGGGAGCTTGCATGTCGTATAATCGCCGCACTTCATCGTCCATTGCAGGTCCGCCTTGTCCGCCGCTATCTTACACGCCCCGCAGAACAATATCGCCCACAGCATCGCCGCCGACATGGACGCGGTCAACTTGGTGATCCGCCAGCGCCTGCATTCGGAAGTGAGCCTGGTCAACCAGATCGCCGAATACATCATCAGCGCCGGCGGCAAGCGCATTCGCCCAGTCTTGGTATTGCTCATGGCCAACGCCTATGGCTACGAGGGGGCGGCCCACCACGAGCTGGCCGCCGTGGTCGAGTTCATCCACACGGCCACCCTGCTGCACGACGATGTTGTTGACGAATCATCAATGCGACGCGGACGCCAGACCGCCAACGCCCTGTTCGGCAACGCCGCCTCGGTGCTGGTGGGCGACTTCCTGTATTCGCGCGCCTTCCAGATGATGGTCGGCCTGCACAATATGCGCGTGATGCAAATCCTGTCGGACGCGACGAATGTGATCGCGGAAGGCGAAGTGCTGCAGTTGCTCAATATGCATGATCCGGACGTGAGCGAGGAAAGCTACCTGAAGGTAATCCGCTCGAAGACGGCCAAATTGTTCGAGGCCGCCGCCGAGCTCGGCGCCCTGGTGGCCGGCGCGAGCGACGCGCAAGTGGCGGCGGCCGGCGAATACGGCCGCTCGCTGGGCACCGCCTTCCAGCTGATCGACGACGTGCTCGACTACGCGGGCGACGCGGCCGAGATCGGCAAAAACGTGGGCGACGACCTGCGCGAAGGCAAGCCCACCCTGCCCCTGATCTACTTGATGGAAAACGGCACTCCCGAACAGCGCGAACTGGTGCGCAATTGCATCGAGCAAGGCGATGAACAGCATTTCGACACCATCCTGGCCGCCATCACCAGCAGTGGCGCGCTCGACTACACGCGGCGCGCCGCCGAAGTGGCAGCCAAGCGCGCGGCCGACGCCATCGCGGACCTGCCCGAAGGCCAGTACAAGGATTCGCTGATGCAACTGACCGTGTTCGCGGTCGACCGCCGGCACTGATCATCCCACGGCGACTGCGTCCGGGCCGCGGCACGTGGCTACGGCGCGCATGAAAAAGATCGCCGCTTTTTTGCAAAAACCCCCGTCCGCGCCATTGACAGCGCGCACCCCGCGCTGTTAATTTTATACCTATCTTCTCTACTCACCATCGGGGTGTGGCTCAGCCTGGTAGAGCGCTGCGTTCGGGACGCAGAGGCCGGAGGTTCGAATCCTCTCACCCCGACCACACTATTTGTTTCCATTGCTGAGAAAAACCCCCGTCATTGGGGCTTTGCCATTTCTGCCCCCGCTTGTGGGCTGGCCTTCCATTCAGAATTGCGGTAGCTTGCGCTGATGATGCCCACTCCTCTGAATGCCTACCAGCGCCGTGCCGAATGCCTAAGGACAAGGCAATGAGCGAACCGCTCGAAATCGCGGCCAATGCGGTGGGCACGCTTTCCATTTTCCTGGCCGGTCGCAATTCCATCCACACCTGGTGGACCGGCATCTTGGGTTGCAGCCTGTTCGCCCTGCTGTTTTACGGCGCTGCCCTTTACGCCGACATGGTCTTGCAAGTGTTCTTCATCGGCGCCAGCGCGCTTGGATGGTGGCAGTGGCGGCGCGGCGCGCATGGCCAGGGATTGCCGGTCTCGAGCGGACGGCTCGCGCAGCTGGCCTGGACCATCCCCGTCGGTCTTGCCGCCACGGCAGGCTACGGCGCCATGCTGCACCACTACACCAATGCGTATGCGCCCTTCGCCGATTCGGCCGTGCTGGTCTTTAGCGTGATCGCGCAATTGCTGCTGATGCAGCGGCGCGTCGAATCCTGGCCATTCTGGTTGCTGGTCAACTCCATCGCCATCCCCCTGTACCTGAGCCGCGAACTGCAACTGACGGCCTTGCTGTACGCGGGCTACTGGTGCAACGCCCTCGTGTCGTGGCTGCTCTGGCGGCGCTTGCTGCGCCACCAAAGCGCCGCGCCGGCCCATCCATGAACGCGCCGCCCAAACTTTTCCGGCGCGGCCTGGTGGTCGGCAAATTCAGTCCCCTGCATCTGGGGCACGCGCTATTGATCGAACGCGCGCTGTGCGATTGCGAGGAGGTGATCGTCCTCAGCTACAGCGTGCCGGAATACGCGCACTGCGCGCGCGCAACACGCGAACAATGGATACGCGAACTGTTTCCCAGTGCGCTGGCGCTGGTGCTCGACCAGCCGGAACTGGAGCGCCTATGCGCGCAAGAAGGCATCGGCGCGGCGCCGCGCCTGCCAGCCAACGATGCCGACGCCACCACGCAGCGCGACTTCGTCGGCTGGCTTTGCGTTGCTATCCTGCGCACCCGCGTCGACGCCGTGTTCAGCAGCGAAGCCTATGGCGACGGTTTCGCGGCTCACCTGTGCGCCTACTTGCGCGCGCGCGATGCCGGCGCGCCGGCAGTTCGCCATGTGTGCGTCGACCGCGCGCGCACCAGGGTGCCGATTTCGGGAAGCGCGGTGCGCGCCGCCCCTCACGCTTGCCGCCAATTTCTGCCCGCGCGCGTGTACGCCAGCTTCGTGCAGCGCGTGGCGATTCTGGGCGGGGAGTCGAGCGGCAAGACGGTGCTGGCGCAAGCCTTGGCCGAGCAGCTCGGCACCTGCTGGGCCGCCGAATATGGCCGGGAACGCTGGCATGCCCGCGCCGGCCAACTGGCGCTGCCGGACATGCTCGAGATCGCAAGCGCCCAGGTCGCGCGCGAAACCGCCCTCAGCGCCGCGGCGGCGCGCTGGCTCATTTGCGACACCACGCCGCTGACGACCTTGTTCTATAGCCTCGATCTTTTCGGCAATGCCGATGCGCGCCTGGACGCGCTGGCGCAGCGCCCCTACGACCACGTCTTCCTGTGCGCGCCCGATTTCCCCTTCGTCCAGGACGGCACGCGCCGCGACGACGCTTTCCGCGCACGCCAGCATCGCTGGTATGGCGAACAACTGCGGCAACGCGGCATCACGCATGCGCTGCTGCATGGCGGCGTGGCCGCGCGCGTGCAGCATGTGCGCGAACGGCTCGACGCCGCCAGCTAGCGCCGTGTAGCGCGCTAGCTCAAGGACAAGGTCTTTAGCGCACCCGAGCTGATGTCGATATCGACCAGCCGGCCCGCCTGGTCGAACATCAAAATGTGATCGCCCTGCATGCAGATGCGCGGCTCGACGCTGCGCGCCATCGTCACCCGCGCCTTGACGACACCCGTGGCCAGTTGGGCGACGCTGAAGATCGCCTCTTCATCGAGCTGGACGGCGATCAGGAAGTAGTCCGAGACGATGGAGACGGCCAGCCCGTCCACGCGCGCGCCCAGCCCGATGACGACCGGGCGGGTAAAGATGGCGCCGCCCACATGCAAGCGCACGCCGTCATCGGCGCGCTCAAGGCGCAAGTCGTAGGGCGCGCCGCACTGCGCGTTGGGCAGCAGCTTCCATAGTGATTCCGGGACGCTCCAGCCGTCGCGCTGGCGCATTTGGCGTCCCGGCAGCGCGTACGACCATTGTTCGACCTTGTCCTCGGCGCGCAGCAAGATCGCCTGGTAATGCGCGCCCTCGGCAAAGCCGACTATCGCGCCGGGCAAATCCGCGATTTGCCACAGCAGCGGCAACTGGGGCACCGTGGTGTCGAGCGCGGCCAGGCGCCCATCGAGCGTCACGTTCCAGGTCACGCCATCGTAACGCTCGCCCCAGAACAGCAAGGGCATGCTCGCGCAATCGGTGAGCTTGCCGCTGATGAGGTCGAGCCGGCTGATCCGGTAGTTGCCGTCGCGCCGGGCCAGGGCCAAGGCGCGCTGGCCATTCTCGGCCAATACCAGATGGTGGGCCGGCACCGGGTAGTGCGCCACTTGCTTGCCGTGTGCGCCGATGCGCACGATGCCTCCCTCGCCCAGAGCGAGCAGGTAGTGCCCGTCCGGCAGGGCGCGGGCCGCGTGGATGGGCATGAGGGCGCGCTCGTCGAACGCCATTGCCAGCACATCGGCACGCGCAGCCAAGGCATACACCACGTCGACAGCCGCAAATTGCAGGTTCGGCAAATCGGCGCGCAATAGCGCGGCCTTCGACAAGTCCACCAGCTTGTCGATATCCTTACGGCTCAAGCGGTTCAGGCCGGCCATGCGTTCCGGAATGAGCCGGCGCAGCAACAGCGCCGCCACCTTGCGCGTCGCTTCCGAATGGGGGCTCAAGATCAACAATTCACTGGCCAGGCGCGCGCGCATCTGCGCGCCCTGCTCGCCGGCGGCGCCCAGCAGGGCATCGAGCGTCGCCACGCTCTTGTCCAGCGTACCGGGAAGAAGCGCCAATTTGCGCACCAAGGCGCGCATGCCAAGCGTGCCGCCAGCCCGTTCCGCCTGCACCATGCAGGCGAGCGCCAGCGCATGCTGGTCCGGCAAGGGCCAAATGACATCGATCGCCTCGGCATGGTCGCCGCGCGCGGCCAGGTGGCGCGCCCATTCATGGCGCAGCGCCGGCGCTTGCGGGTGATTCCGTTTTTCCAGCAGGCGCACGGCGCCCGCGAAGGCGTTGTGCGTACGCGCCAGGCGTACCGCGCGCGCCACGTCGCCGGCCAACACCCATAGGCGCACGCCCATCTCGGCGTCGAGCTCCATCGTCTCGGCCAGCTGCGCCGCCTGCGCGTAGCGCTCCTTCGTTTCAAGATAGCCCACGGCCTCGGCCCCGCACTTTAGAAGTTCGGCCAGCACGTACACCGCTTCGTCGACCTTGCCTTCGCGATCGAGCCGCTCGAAGCTGCGCCGGTAGGTCGCGCGCAAGTGCTGCTGCAATTGGGCGTCGATGCCGATGATGACGCCACTCCCCTTCGGTCCGTTGATCGTCAGGTGCGCGCGCGCGCTCGGCGTGCCGAAGGCGGGCCGAGCGTCCTCGCCCAAGGCGTCCAGGGGAATGGCGTGGCGCAGAGCCTCCATCACATCACCCTGCTCGAACATGGCGAGCATTTTGCGCATATACATGGCTTGTCGCCAGCCCAGCAATGTCGACACGCGCGTCAACATCGCCAGACGCGCCGTCGCATCGATCAGGCGGCGCGCCCAGCCTGACAGCTCGGCCGGACGGCGCGGCGCGCCGGCGCCGCCGGCGCCATGCCCACCCGCGCCGGGCGGCATCAGGGCGCCGAGGAAGGCGCCGAACACGCCCAGCAATCCCTGCCCCGCCGCCGCCGCGATACCCGTCACAGCGCCACCGACGCCGCCGCGCGCCACATGCGTGCCATCGCGCAAAGCCAAGCGCGCCCCACGCAGGAAGGCGGCGCGCTCCTCGCTGGCCGCGGGAATGGCGCCGCCCAGAATGTCGCGCAAGGCTTTGGGCGCCTCGGGCAAGAGCGCGGCCGCCTCGGCGCCGGCGCGCGGCGGGCGCAGCGCGCTGCGCAGCGCGATGCCGTCCAGCTCCAGCCACGCCGAGGGATCGACGCGCCGTTCCGGCACGGCCGCGCGCGCGCGCGCGCCCTCGATCAACCAGTAGGCGCCGGCCGGCAAGGCAGCCAGTTCCTGGGCCGACAAGGGAGCGCTGGACAGGACATGGCCCAGCTGACACAAGGGCAAGCCATCGAGCGTCTCGGCGCGATGCCATTCCGGCGCCGGCCATTCGAGCAGATATCCGCGTTCCATCTGGAATAGGCGCGCGCCATTGCGCCACTGCGCCAGCACCAAGCGGCGCGCTTGCGCCTCGCCCGCTTGCGCGGTGTCGAACCAGATCGCCTTGACAGCGCAACGCCCTTTGAACAGGGGTTGCCAAATATTATGTGTCATCGGCATCCTCCGCTTGCGCGCACATTAGCAATTCGCTTCCGAACAATTCACGCACGCACACTTGCTGCGGCACCGATGTGATCCAGCACAGGCGGCCACTGGCGGCATCCACGCCCACTTGCGCCAGCGGCGCTTCCGAACGCAGCAAGTCGACGCGCGCGGCGGCGCCCTGCAGGTAAAGCTGCTTGCGCGCTCGGTCGAGCACCACCAGGGCGGCGCGCCCGCCCTGCTCGGCTGGCGCGGCCGCCACCCCCAACACCGAGGCGCCATCGGCGATGCTCAGCTTTTGCGCGCCGGCCTGGTCGATCACTTGCCAGTGGCTCGCATTATGCTCAATGGCGATCAGCGCATGCCTTCCTCCGCCACGCCACGGGCCGCCGCCAAACAGGGCGCGCCGGCCTTGGCCGGCCACGCTATCGATGACGGTCGGTCCCACGTCCTCACCCATCCAGCACAAGATTTCCGTTTTCCCGTCCCGGCTGCGCGCGAACTGCAATTGCGCGCCGAATTGCTCGGCCCCGATCACGCCCTGCTCGACCGGCACGAACTGCATCTCCAAGTGACGCGAGGCGGGCACTTCCCAAGCCACCAATTGTTTTTCAATGTCCAGGACGATGACGCGTTCGACCTTGCGCTGCGACAGCGCGTGTCCCAGGAAAAAAGTGGGTAGCCAGCGCCCCATGCCCGGCGGCGCGCGGAACTGTTGCATGGGCGGGCGCTCGGCTTGGCGCGCTTGTCCCATCCTTTGGCTTGGAAAGCCGCGAAAATGCAAGGTGTCGGCGTGGCCCACGATCTGTGCAAAGGTCTTCTTGAACACGGCGGCGGCCAACACGCCGCCCAGCGCTGGCGCGCCCTGCAAACGCGGCCGTCCAGCGGGGGCAGCGCTCGACTGCGGCACATGGAACACGATAGCGCCGCCATCGAGCGCGCTGGAGGCGACAAAACTGCCACCGATCGAAAAACGTGGCGCTTGCTTTTGCGACGGCTTTCCCTTGCGCAGGACCAGGCGCTTGCTGGGGGCCGGCTTGCCGAAGGGATGGCGCAGCAAGCGCACGCCGATATCGGGCGCGGGCAAACGCAGAGCCAGCACGCGCGTGTGCCGGTTTTGCGTCAGGTTCAATTGCAGACCCTCGCCAAGCAGCGGGCACGCGATATGCGCGTGCGCCGTCACCTGCGCTGGAACGGGCCCGTCCGCAGCGCCAATATGCCAGCAATCGCGCAAGCCTTCGATGGGTGCGCCATTCCATTGCTCGCAATGGGCGGCGCTGACAAGCTCGGGCGTGCGGGCGGCGAACAAGGCGCGCAGCGCGGCCTTGCCGCTTTCCTCGTGCAAGCTTCCTGGCTGTTGCAGCACGCCCCAGCGAAATTGCGCGCCCGCCTCCTGGGCTCGGCGCGCCAGCAAGATGAACAGAGCCAGATGGGCCAGGCGCGGCTCGCCCAGTTGCGCGGGCCCAGCGTCGAACAGCGCCACGCATAGGCGCGCGCTGCGCTGGACCTGGGGCTCCGGTCCCGCGAACAGGAGTTCGGCACTGCCGGCGCGCCGGATGAACTCGTCGGGTTCGACATCGGCATAAGCCCACTCGCTCATGAGCAGGCGCTCGTAGGGCCCGCGCCGCACGATGTTGCCGATGCCCACAGGCAGCGCGTCCGGACTTGGCGCGGCCGCGTTCAAGCGCCCTATCACGGGATGCAGTTGCAAGAGGAGCTGCCCGAGCGGCTCGCCCAGCTCCGCATCGAGCAGGCATAACCATTCGCGCCAGGGTTCGAGCGGTCGCGGCAGCTGCATCAGTCCAGCTCCTGTTCCAGCCATGCCAGGACGGCGCGGTCAAGCGTCGTTGGCTGTTCGAGCGGCAGCACTTGTTCCGGCAAATGCCACAGCAAAAACGGCAAGGGCGCGCCGCGCGCCAGCAGATTCGCTTGCACCAGATCGAGCGGCTCCGCCGGCATCGTATGCGTGGGCAACCACAGAGTGCGGTGCACGGGATCGGGCGCGCAATAGCTCACGCCATCGCTCCACGGCAGATGTTCGGCCGCGCCCAGCAGCACCAGCAAGTCGCGCGTGGCCACCACCGATAGCTGCGCCAACTGCGCCTCCTCGTGCCCGCGCAACTGGGCCAGCACGGCACGCGCCGCGCCGCCGCTGGCGACCATGCCGGCGGCAACGAGCGCGCCCGACGGGCGTCTCATCCAGTGCAAAGTCGCCATCAAGCTTGCTGCAAGGCGGCGATGAGCTGCGCGCGGCGCGGCGCCAGCTCGAGGGGCATGGCCTCGCCGCTGAAGTTGGCGTCGACTTCGCGCAGCAGAGCCTGCGCCTGGCCGCGGAAGGATTCTCCGCGGGCTTGACCGAGCAAGCTGTCGGCCGCTTCGCTCAGGCGCGCCACGCGCGCGAGCGGCTGCTGCACCGCCGTCTCAACGACCGCCTGCAGCAAGGGATGGCGCGCCTCGGCCAGCAAGGTAGCCAGCGTTTCGCGCGCGCTATGCTGGCCAGCCGCCGTCGGAATGGCGTACACCAGGGGCCACAGGTCCGCGCGCGTGGCTTGCGATCGGCCCGCCAGCACGGCCGCGGCCGCAACCAATTGTTGCGACTTCACGATGCGCCGGTCCGACAAGATGATATTCGCTTGCCGCAATTGGCGGATCGCCTGGGCCAAGTCGTCCCGCACCGGCCCCATGTCGACCGCCGGCACCGCGCGGTTGAGCGTATCGAGGCTGGCCAGGTCGGCGCGCGCGGCAACTTGGCGCTGCCCCACTTGCCAGCCACCGGCGAGCAAGTCTTCGAGCCTGGCGTCCGGGACGGCTTCGACAAACACGTGCAGCAAGAAGCGGTCGGCGAAGGCGGCCAAGCCCTCGTCGTCAGGCAAGCTATTGGCCGCCCCCACGCAAACACGCATCGGACAATGGATGTGGGTGTGGCCGCGCCGGAATTGGCGCTCATTGAGCACGCCGAGCAGGGTGTTCAAGATGGCGGTCGAGCCAAGAAACACTTCGTCGAGGAAGGCGATTTCCGCTTCGGGCAGCATGCCGCTGACATCCGTTTCCACCAAGCCTTCGCGCAATTTGCTCAGATTGACAGCGCCAAACAATTCGGACGGCTCGGTGAAGCGGCCCAGCAAGTATTCGAAATAGCGGCCGCCCAGGCTGCGCGCGACGCGCCGTACGACAGCGCTCTTGGCCGTGCCAGGCGGACCGATGACGAGCAAATGCTCCTGCGCGACCGCCGCCAAGATCAGCAACTCGGCCAGGTGTTCGCGATTGATCAAGCCATCGGTCGCTTCGCGGATGGCGTCGCGCAACCGGGCTGCGGCGTCGTTGATTAGTTGGGTCATCGAGTAGGAGTGCCGTCCACGCGCGCACGCGACGATCGCGGGCGGCGGGCAAAGGCGAATTGGCTTATATTATTGTCAATTGTATCACGCCCCCGCTGGTACCCAGGCGAACCGCGGCGGCCAGGCTTTGCGTGCGGCGCTGGCGACGTCGGCTTCAAGCGCGCTCAATGGACGCGACCAGCCTGATACCGAGAGCAAGCATGACGCCGCCAGCGGCGCGGTCGATCCATGTCTTCGCGCGCAAATACGTTTTGCGAGGTCCAGCCGAGGACAGCACCAGCGCTACCAGCGTGTACCATCCCGCCTCGATCAGAAATACCAGGGACGCGCTGACCACCTTGAATGCACTCGACGCGTCCGCCGGCAAGAACGCGGCAAACACGCTGGCCGAGATGACCGCTGTTTTCGGATTGCTCAGTTGGGTGGTCAATCCCAACAGCAGATATCGCCCGGACACCGGGGCGTGCGCGTTTCCATCGACGTGGGCAACAAGCGGCGCGCGCGCCCCGCGCCAGATGCGTATGCCCAGATACGCCAGGTAGAGGCCACCGGCGACTTTCAACAGCACATACAAGGCTGGTAGCGCCAGCAATACTGCCTGCAATCCGAGCAAGGACGCGATCGAGAAAACCACGCCTCCCAAGCCCATGCCGATGGCGGCCAGTTGGCCATTGCATCGGCCCGCGCTTGCCGCCGTACGAGCGACCATCACGAAACTGGGACCAGGACTGAGCGCGCCAATCGCCAGCGCCGTGGCCAGGCCAATCAATGCGGGAAGATGCTGCATCGCGCACGCAAATGACCTGTCGAGGTTTTACGCATGCGGCCCGCCAAGCGTCTTTTGCATGAACACGCTCAGGGGATCGTCGGCGTAGCTACCGAAGCGCTCGCAGCGGGTATAGCCACAGCGCGCGTATAGTGCAAGCGCTTCAAGCTGGTAGGGTCCGCTCTCCAATTTCAGCACCCGGCAGGCCGCTGCCTGGGCCGCATCCTCGAGTGCCTGCAGTATTCGCGTCGCCACTCCCAAGCCGCGCTGCTGCGCACGCACGTACATGCGCTTGAGCTCACCATACTGCGCGGACAAGACCACGGCACCGCATCCAAGGGCTTGACCGGCCTCGTCGCGCGCCATCACAAAGAGCAGGCCATGATCCTCGACCGACGCCAAATCGAGCGCATGGTGGCTTTCCGGTGGATACAGCGCGCTTTGGTAGGCATCGAGCTCGGCGATCAGGGCGATGGCATCGGCTTGCTTGGCCGATTCAAAGGAAATTCGCATGGTGGGCATTCAAGTGGTGGGCAAACCCGTATTGATCAGCACGGCATAGCGCGCCGGCAGCTTGCTCGTGTTCCGATAGACGATGCGCTGATTCTCTTGCATGGCCAAGCAATCCCCCGTTTGCAAGCGGTGGGCAACACCATCGACAAGCAATTCCATGCATCCGTCCAGCATCCATACTTGCTGATCGATGCCAACGGCGCGCATTCCGGCCTCATAGCTCACGCTGGCGCCGGCGGGAAAATCGATCTGGACGATCTGCAGGGTCGAGCGCAAATGGGGCGGCGACACATTGCGCCGCGTATAACCGGACTGCGGATCGGTCCATTGCAACTGGTCCGCCAGCCGCACCAGCGGGCTCGCCTCAGGGTGCGGCGCCTCGAACAAGGATGCCAGCGTGACGCCCAAGCCAAATGCCAGTTTATCGAGCACCACCGCCGTGGGACTGGTTTCGCCGCGCTCGATCAATGAAATCATCGAGCGACTGACCTCGCATTTTTTTGCCAGCGCGTCGAGCGACAGGCCGCGCTCGACGCGCAAGGCGCTGATGCGCTGGGCCAGACGCTGGTTGATGTCGAACTTGGCATGGGGTGCTGTGATATCTTTCATACTGGAAGTATATTCCAATATATTGGAATTAGCAATCCGTATGGCGCTCCTCAGCGGCCGGCGCCACGGCAGGCAAGCCGGCGGTGATGGGAGCGGCGCGCCGCACCGAGCAAACCGTGCTCAAGCCATCATCCCTGAAATCAAAGCGCACCGGCAGAAAGCGTTCGATCACGGCGGCGTTGGTGAGCGCATGCTGTGATACCCGATGCGTGGTGAAGCTGCCCGCACCGGCCATGGCGAACGGCAGCATCAACTGGTCGGCCAGGTGTTCGCCCACCGCCGCGCCCGACGCCTGGTACTCGCGCGCCTCCCGCAGCGCCATCTTCGCGATGCTCTCGGCCGGTACCGACTTTTCCCCAAACGCGGAAAACACTTCCGTCACGTGTTCGTACTCGAGCGTGAGCAGCAAGGCGTTGCCCGGCCCCTGCTCGGCGGGCAAGCCGCGCACCCGCAGTTGCCCCTCGTCCCATCCCATGCCGCGCCCAACGCACTCGAGTTCGCGCTTGGCCACGTCGATTGGCACGCCGGCGATGAAGCTCTCGGCGTAGGCGGCGCGCCGTTCGCCGCGCGCCAGCAGATCGAGCGGACGCAGTTGCGCGCACGGCGCGATGCGCACGCTCAATTCGCCCCCGCCAGCCGGATAAAACCCGAAACGGTGCAATTCGAATTGCACCGATGCGCCCATTTGCTCGAGCACCCGGCCATATGCGCGCTGCAAAAAGTGCCAGGGCGGCGCCATCGGATTGTGCGTGCCACCACTGATATGTAGCACCGACGCTTCGCGCGCCATCAGCAATGCCGGCAGCACCGTCTGCAACACCAGGGTGCAGCTGCCGGCGCTGCCGATGGCAAAGCGATAGTCGCCGCCCTGGATTGCGCCAGGCACAAATTCGAGCGTCTGCGCGCCCACCGCCACCTTGCCCGCGTCGAAGCCGCACATGCGCGCCGCCGCCTGCACCGCGACAAGGTGCTGGCGCAGCAAGCCAGGCTTGGGCCGCTTGGCCCGAATATTGGTGATGCGAAAGGCGCGCCCCGTCACCATCGCCAGCGTCAAGGCGCTGCGCAAGATCTGGCCGCCGCCTTCGCCGCTGGCACCATCCAATTCAATCATCTCTTTCATTGTTCCGCCTATCCCTTCACGCACACCACTTGCTTGAGCGTATGCACCACTTCCACCAGATCACGCTGCGCGTGCATGACGGCGTCGATATCCTTGTAAGCCATCGGGATCTCGTCGATCACGTTGGCGTCCTTGCGGCATTCCACCCCCTCGGTCGCCTTGACCTGGTCGGCCAGGGAGAAGCGGCGTTTCGCCTCGGTGCGGCTCATGGTGCGCCCGGCCCCGTGGCTGCAGCTGTGGAAGCTCTCCGGATTGCCTTTTCCGCGCACGATGAAACTCTTCGCCCCCATCGAACCGGGAATGATGCCCAACTCGCCCGCGCGCGCCGACACCGCGCCCTTGCGCGTGATGAGCACATCCTTGCCAAAGTGATGTTCCTTCTGCACATAGTTGTGGTGGCAATTGACCGCTTCCACATGCGTCTCGAAGGGTTTGTGGATCACCGTGCGCACCGCCGCCACCAGGTTATGCATCATCAATTCGCGGTTCGCGCGCGCAAAACGCTGGGCCCAACTCACCGCTTCGATGTAATCGTCGTAGTGCTGCGTTCCTTGCGGCAGATAAGCCAGATCCTGGTCCGGCAGATTGATGAAATGGGTACGCATATCCTGCTTGGCCAGTTCGATAAAGTGCGAACCGATCGCATTACCCACGCCGCGCGAACCGGAATGGAGCATGAACCACACGAATCCGGCCTCGTCCAGACACACCTCGACGAAGTGGTTTCCGCTACCCAGGGTTCCCAGATGGCGGTAGTTATTGGTGTTTTTCAGGCGCGGCGTTTTTTCGCAGATCGCGTCGAATTCATCCTTCAATTGCAGCCAGGCGGCGTCCACCGCTTGCGGCGGCGTATGCCAGGAACCCTCGTCGCGCCCCTTGAAGCCGCGCGTCTTGGGCGACATCCCGTGCGGGATCGCTTTTTCGATCGCGCTGCGCAAAGGCCCCAGATTGTCGGGCAAATCGTTGGCGCTCAAGGTGGTCTTGGCGGCCATCATGCCGCAGCCGATATCGACGCCGACGGCGGCCGGAATAATGGCGCCCAAGGTCGGAATCACGCTGCCGATGGTCGAGCCTTTACCGACGTGCACGTCCGGCATCACGGCGATGTGCTTGTAAATGAAGGGCATCTTGGCCGCGTTGCTCAATTGCTGGCGCGCGCCCTCTTCCACCGGCACGCCGTGGGTCCACATTTTGACCGGGCGGCCGTTTTCGATATTCATGACATCGTATTCTTCGTGTTTCATTTCAATTCCAATTTAAACAGTGTGAGGATGCGTCGGTGCGGCACCATGCCGCCCGCATCCCTAATCAAACCCGGCAAGAATCGACAACACATTCTGCCAGATGCGCCGCTCGCGCCATGCGTGGGCCGAGGGGGTGCTCCCGAAGCGCGCGCCAGCGGCTCGCGCTGTGACGCTCCAGCTTCCGCCGCCATGGCGCTTGGTCGAGGCGACCATTACGCCCGCCCTCCCGCCACCATCCATCGCTTTGCCAGAGACACTGATCTGCCAGCCCATCATCGTGATCCTTCCTATCAAGGTCGCCGCTTTGCCAGCGGCGTTTTTTTGCTTGCAAGCCGAGCGGCTTGTTCCACATACATTGCAAGCGCTGTGCCAGCCTTGGTGCAGTCTCCGACACACGGTCGCAAGCACTTGATTCATAAGACAAAATGCGGAAAATTGAAGCCTTGATGAAAAACATGGATTGCGTTAGGATAAGAAAATCTTATCCATTGATATAAATTTTTATCCAAAAATAATGAAGAAGAAACGCAGCGTCGTCATCGGCTTTGTCGGCACCCAGCTCGATAGCGGCAAAGGCAGCGCCCGCTGGGAAAAGTGGCGGCCAAGTGTCGCGCTCACCCAGCACGAGGACCTGGTGATCGACCGCTTCGATTTGCTGTACAGCGAAAAATTCTCCGGCCTGGTCGAGCAAGTCAAACGCGACATTGCCTCGGTGTCGCCCGAAACCGAAGTGGTGGCGCACGATTTACCGATCGCCAATCCCTGGGATTTCGAAGAGGTCTACAGCCAGCTATTCGATTTCGCGCGCAACTACCCCTTCGACCCGGACAGCGAGGATTACTGGATCCACATCACCACCGGCTCGCACGTGGCGCAAATCTGCCTGTTCTTGATGACGGAGGCGCGCTACTTCCCCGGCCGCCTGCTGCAATCGTCGCCGCCGCGCCGCCACGCCGTGGGCCAGCCCGGCAGTTTCGACTTGATCGACCTGGACTTGTCGAAATACGACCAGATCGCGCAGCGTTACTCGCGCGAGCAGCAAGACGGCGTCGCCTTCCTCAAGTCCGGCATCGCCACCAGGAACCCGCGCTTTAACGCCATGATCGACGAGATCGAACGAGTGGCCATCAAATCGCGCGCGCCGATACTGTTGATGGGCCCCACTGGCGCCGGCAAGTCCTTCCTGGCGCGCCGCGTCTTTGAACTGAAAAAGGCACGTCACCAATTCGACGGCAGGTTCGTCGAACTCAATTGCGCGACCTTGCATGGCGACGGCGCCGGCTCGACCCTGTTCGGCCATATCAAAGGCGCGTTCACGGGGGCGGCCAGCGAGCGCCCCGGCCTGCTGCGCACCGCGCACAAGGGCATGCTGTTTCTCGACGAAATAGGCGAACTGGGGCTCGACGAGCAAGCCATGCTGCTCATGGCGGTCGAGGAAAAGCGCTTCCTGCCGGTCGGCGCGGATCACGAGGTGCACAGCGATTTCCAGCTCATCGCCGGCACCAACCGCGACCTGGCGCGCGAAGTGGCGGCCGGCCGCTTTCGCGAAGACCTGTACGCGCGCATCAATTTGTGGACTTACGAATTGCCCGGCCTGGCCGAGCGCAGCGAAGACATCGAACCGAATCTCGATTTCCTGCTGGCGCAATACAGCGCCGAACACGGGCAAATGGCGCGCATCAACAAGGAAGCGCGCGCCCGCTATATGCGCTTTGCCGTGTCGGCGCAGGCGCGCTGGAGCGGCAACTTCCGCGACCTGTCCGCCTCCCTCACGCGCATGGCGACCCTGGCTGAAGCGGGGCGCATCACCGACGCCATCGTTGAATCGGAAATCGCACGCTTGAAGCGCCTGTGGCGCGCGGACACGGCGGCGCCGGCGGGCACCCCGTTTGTCCTCGAGCATTTACTCGACGAACAAGCCATCGCGAACCTCGACCTGTTCGATGCGCTCCAGCTGACAAACGTCCTGGCCGTCTGCCGCGACGCCAAGTCGCTGTCCGACGCCGGGCGCAAACTGTTCGCCGTCTCGCGCGACGCCAAGGCCAAGCCCAACGATGCCGACCGCCTCAAGAAATATCTCGCGCGCTTCGGCCTGCAGTGGGACCAGGTGTGCGCCGTCTGAGAACGGTGTAGCCCTTACTTGCCCAGCACCAGCGCGCTACACATGGGATACGGGGACGCCGCGCCAGCGCCCGCGCCGGCGCTCGCTCCGCCCGCCGCGGCGATGCGCGCCAGTTGCGCCGCGTGGCGCAGCATCTCGTCTTCCGTCGCGGCGCCCGCCATGCTCTCGAGCGGCAGGCGCCCGGCCCGGCCTTCGCCGCCCGCGCCAGCCTTGTCCCAGGCATCCAAGCCGCTCTTAAACGCCGGCAAATCCTTGGCCTTGGCGTAAGCCTCGCCCATGTCCTTGAATTTCTTTTGAATCGCTTGCAAACGCGCCGTCTTGGCCGCCGCGCCGCTTGGCGCGGGTGCGGCGCCGAGCATGCCCACCGACACCGCCGCCTGCTTGAGTGCGGTGAGCGGATCGAACACCATGGCCGCGCATGCTTTCGCATCCTTGGCCAAGCCCATGCCGCACGCCACCCACGCCTTATTGCCGGTGGCGTAGCAAGTCGCGCCCACTCCTTCGAAGCCGGCGCCGCAAGCGCTGTAGCACAAGCCACCCTGTTGCACCTGGCCACTGGCGCAACTGCCGTTGGCGACCAGGCAGCGCGCGCCGGAACGGGTTTCGCCGGCCTTGCAGCTCATGGCGTCCAGCCCCAAGGTGCTCGCTTCGCGCGCGCAGGTTTCACCATTGCTGGTGAAGCCGTTGCCGCAATCGGCCACGCAGCGCGGCTTGCCATTATCCTTGTGATAGCCGGTCTTGCACGTCATCTTGTCCGCGCCCACGGTGCTCAGCGCGCGCACGCAGCTCGAGCCCGAATTGGTGTAGCCCGCCTCGCAGGCCTTGTAGCAATGACCTTCCACCTTGGTCTCGCTAGCCTTGCACGTCATGCTATTCATGCCCAAGGGCGCCGCGCCCGACAGGCGGAAGCACCCGGTGCCGGAATTGGAATAGCCTTCGGGACAGTCGGCCGCGCGCCCGTTCGGGTTGGGCTTGGTGCTGGCGGGCCGCTCGCAACCTGCGCCGCTGACGGCGTAGCCAGACGGGCACTCGAGCGGGCGCGACGGCGCCGCGACCGATTCCGCGCCGCGCGCGCATGCGGCGCCGTTATTGGCATAGGTGGCGGGGCAATCGGCTGCGCGCCCAGGCAAGCTGCCGGCGCCCCGATCGACACTATCGCTCCAGCAAAACGACACGGGACCGTCGTTCGCGGGCGGGTTGCGCAAGGCGCTAGGCTGGGTGAGCACCGCCGTCGACAGGGAGCGGATATCGTAAATCACACGGCGGCGCGTGCCAGCGTCCAGATAGGTCGCCGTATTGGCGCGCAAGTCCAGCTGCAGCCGGATATTGCGTGACGGGTCGACCAGGTCGATCGTCCACTCGTCACGCTTTTTCTCCGTGTATTGGTGGATGATTTTGCCCGCCGCGTCGCCTTCGATCCAGAACGCGCCCTTGCCCTTGTAGAGATCGCCGACAAAGCTGTCATCCAATCCCAAGGTCAGGGACATCACGGTGCGGCCATTCAAGGCGTCGGCGGCCGCCGGTGCCGCCGCGGATGCCTGGCGCGCCTGCGCCGGCATGCAGCTTGCCAATCCGATGAGAAAAATGAAGAACAAGCGCAGCAGGCGCGCAGGAGTGGATGGTCGCATGATCATGCTCTTTCTATTGAATGCCCCTGCCCGGTTTTTGACAGAGCGCGCGCATCCATGGCTGGCGGCGCCGGCGGATGCCAGTCCGCGCCGATTGGATCGATTTCATCCGATATTACCCGCCAGAACCATCCTTGACCAGCAAAGCCCAAGGCCCTGTGGCGCAAAGTGCCCACTCGGCGCGGCCAGAGGGCGGCGCGCGATGGCGCGCTCAGCCTTCCTTGAACAAGCTCGCCACCGGACAATCGAACAGCGTCGCCAAGCCTTCAAGCAAATCGATGCTCAAGGTCTTGGTGCTGTTATTGACAACCCGGGTCAGCTGGGAATGCGAGATATCGATGCCCATCACGGTCAAGCGCTTCCACAGATCCGTGACGAAGCGAATATCGTGTTCGGCCATCAGCACTTGCACGCGCAGCACGGCGTGGCGCCGCGGCGCGGTTTTTGGTGTTTGTATTTTTGCGATAGGCATGGTCGGTCGTACCTCACTACGACAGCCGCCATGATACAAGCTGCGCCGCCTTCGCGTTTGCACATGTTGCAAAAAAACATCCCAAGCGCCATTTATTTGCACCATATGCAAATATTTTTCACCAAACGCTTGCCTTTTCAAAAACACCATGTGAGAATGCATTCACTGAACGGCAAAAGCCGCACCCACTCGATCAAGGACACAAAGTGAAAACAGCGATTCAACAGCAGATGGCAAAAGCGGGGCGCGCGGCGCTCGGCCTGTCGCTGCAGGCGAATGCGCTGGTTTTCAATGCGCTGGTTTTCTCCGGGAGCACGGGCAAGCGCAGCACAACGACCGGCTCGCCCAATTACCGTAGCTTCGGCGCACTGACCGGCATTAATTCAACCCACCTGTTTGCAGTCCCGAGTACCGAGCACGCATCGAAACGGCTCACCCACCACATCCGAGGGGGAAACCCCTAAGCGCCAAGGACCAGTCCAAGGCGCCAGGCCGAAAGGCCAGGCCAGAGCGGCCCGGATGTTCGAGAGAACTCCGGGCCTTTTTGTTTTTTCAGTACCAACGCAGTACCAACGCAGTTAAGCCCTTTCAGTTTGAGGCCGTCCCCGGATAAGCCGGACCAGACGTTGAGTTTCACCTTGTATAGCTAGCAAGGCGCCGCCCGTAACGGTATGCCACCCTCACGTGGCATACCAGGGAGGACGGCGCCGATCACAAGTTCATCACCGCCAGGCGCCGCTCCGGGTCAAGCCGCAACCTTGACCGAATATGCGCACAGGACATCACGGAAGACGGCGTTGCGGCCGCCGTGATGCCAAACCGTACCACGTGGACCCTTTGTGCGGGACGCCACGTCTTACCGGCGCCTGGCTGCGTTGATGAAAGTTTTTTCAGTTTCAATGGTGTCTGTAGCTCAGATGGCAGAGCGCCGGATTGTGATTCCGGATGGCGCCGGTTCAATCCCGGCCAGTCACCCCAAATTTATGAACATGCGCGCGTCGCCGCGGCCGTTTCAATGCAGTTCCCAGATAGGGTTCGCAAGCGCAACGGGCTCGGCCAGCGGGAGCCATTCCGGCGCGCGCACAAGCCGTCATCAAGCCGAAAGTTTGCTTGCATGACCCCGGAGGCTACCGGGACCTAATTCAGTGTGGCCAATTTGCACGCGCGCGCCCTTTAGTTTGGCGGCGCGTGCTCTTCGAATGCTGCAAAGCGGAAAATCGCTTACTATTGTGTGAACAGCTCAATTGGAAAATGTGTCGGATTCCCGGTGCTCGCCAGTCCCAAGCGAGTCAAGCCCGCCGCCCCCACCACTCCAAATGTAGCTGTGTTTTGCCGACCCGGACCCGGCTGCCCGTCCGCCCTACTCTCATTCCATTATTCGATCACACAACAGGTGAAGCATGACGCTGCAGATTCTGGCCCTCGACATCGCGGGCAGCCCATTCGACTGGATCACGCCGCAAGAGGCGGTCCATTACTACGCCACCGACAAGGTCGCGTGGGAGCTGGGTGATCGCGAGATTTTGTTCCGCGGCGGCGTCTCGAATGCCGGCGTGCTGTCCGAATTGACCGTCAAGCCCATCATCGCCATCGCCCGCAGCGAGCGCATGAGCAAAATGATGCGCGCCCAACTGCCGCTGGGCGACGACAACAGCCTGCTGTTCGCGCGCGACCGCAACACTTGCGCTTTTTGCGGCAACGTGTTCGCGCGCCAACACCTCTCGCGCGACCACATCCTGGCGCGCACCCACGGCGGCCCGGACACCTGGATGAATTGCGTCACCGCTTGCCGCGCCTGCAACCAGGCCAAGGGCTCGAAGCACGTGCACGAATTTCGCCCGCTGCTGTACGTGCCCTACGTGCCGTGCCGCTTCGAGCACTTCATCCTGTCCGGACGCAATGTGCTGGCCGACCAGCACGACTACCTGGCGGCCAAGCTGCCGCGCCACTCGCGCTTGCTGGCCTAGCGTTGGCGCGCCGCAGGCCCGGCAGGGCCGGGCTTAGCCGATGATGGCCTTGATGCGCGCCAGACTTTCCTCGATCGAGGCGTGCTTGGAAATGCCGCGATTGGGGTCAAACCTCGCGATTGGGGTCAAACCTGCCGCGATTGGCAAACGATTGGGGTCAAACCCGGCAACTGGACAAACCTAACGATTGGGGTCAAACCCGGCAACTAACGATTGGGGTCAAACCCTGCGCGATTGGGGGTCAAACCCGCGATTGGGGGTCAAACCCGGCAACTGGACAAACCTAATAACGCGATTGTAATACGATTGGGGTCAAACCCGGCAACTGGACAAACCTAAGGCCTCGGCGATTTTTGTCCACTTGCCGGGATTGACCCCAAACGTGCAAACGCATGCTGTTCGCGCGCGACCGCAACACTTGCGCTTTTTGCGGCAACGTGTTCGCGCG
>JAZKBP010000005.1:34934-70898 GCA_040388555.1 Pseudomonadota bacterium | reverse complement strand
CGCAATGTGCTGGCCGACCAGCACGACTACCTGGCGGCCAAGCTGCCGCGCCACTTGCGCTTGCTGGCCTAGTGGCGCGATTGGGGTCAAACCCGGCAACTGGACAAACCTAAGGCCTCGGCGATTTTTGTCCACTTGCCGGGTTTGACCCCACACGCGCACAATAGGTTCCGATCGCAGCACTTGGGTGAAACCGCTTGAGATGAAGGAAAGTTGGCTGCCGGGTGGCCAGTTGATGTCGATCGTCCAGGCAAACGACGAGAAGCCGTTGGCGTAGGTAATGACTTCCCGTTTGATTTCATGGATCACCATCGGCCCAAAAGCAGCGCTCGCGGCGCCGTAGTCGATCGAAACGAGCAAGTCTGTTGTCGCATGAAACGTAAGATTTGCCGGGGCCACGCGAAATTTGAAGCGCGCATCGTCACCGCCTGGCTGCATCCATTCGACAATGAAATCAAGGTCCAGGACAAGGTCGCCACTGCACCCATCGTCCCCAGCAACAAAGCGAAATCCGTGGATCGCATTGTCGTGCCAACAGAAGTTCTCGAAATGATCAGGCAGCGCCACAATGTCGGCCTATTGGGAATGGCAGGCATCGTGCGATGCCCCGCCCATGTGAGCTCAAAAGTGGTGCCCGCCGAGCGCCGGCGGGTACACCATCGTCAGCCGATGATGGCCTTGATGCGCGCCAGGCTTTCCTCAATCGAGGCGTGCTTGGAAATGCCGTGCTGGCCGCCGAACTTGTTTTCCATCGCTTGCGCCTCATCGGCCGACACAATCGAGGTCAGGTAGGCGAAGGGAATGTGGCGCGTCTCGCGGTCATCCGACAGGGCGCGGCAGACGTCGCCCCCATCCATGTCCGGCATGTCGATGTCGCACAGGATCAGGGCCGGCTGCTGCTGGCGCGCGATCTGCAAGACCCGGCTCGGCGCGTTCGTGACCAGCACCTCGTAATCCTTTTCCAGCTTCAGGCGCATGTAGTCGGTGACCGCCGGATCGTCGTCCACCATCAAAATCTTTTTCTTAGTCATGTTGCAACTCCCGATTGATTGAACCCCGCTATTGTCTCAGCTCCCGGCCGCCATGTCGACGAAGCGTATCGTCACCCGCGTCAAGTGCGCGCCCAGCAGCGCCAGCTGTTCCTGCAGGGCCGCGCGCTCCATGCGCCCCACTTCGCGCTCGATGAATTGGCAATGGCTGCCGGCCCAGCGAAAGCCATACAGGGCGAAACTGCCGGCCAGGCGGTGCGCCAGCTGGCGCAGTTCAAGCACGTCGTCCATCGCGCACAGCAAGGTCATGCGGTCGAGCGCCTCGCGCCGCGACTGCAGGAAAGCCGGCAGCGCGTCGCGCAAATCCTGGTCGACGCACACCACGTCCTCGAAACGGTGCGCCGATTGCGCGTTGTGTTCGACCACCACCTGCGGCGGCGGCTTGGCCAGCGCCGAATTGGCCACGTCGTGCAAGGTGCGCCGGATCTGCTCCTTGGTGACCGGTTTGACCAGATAAAAATCGCAGCCGGCCGCCAGGCTCTCGCGCCGCGTCTCCTGGTCGTCGTGCGAGGACAGGCCGATGATCACGCAGCGCGTCCCGCCCGCCCCCTGCTCCAGTTCGCGCAGGCGGCGCGTGGCGTCCATCCCGTTCATGACCGGCATTTCCAGGTCCATGAAGATCACGTCCGGCCGATGCGCCAGCGCGGTGTCGATGCCGGCGCGCCCGTTCATGGCCGTTTCCACCTGCAAGGGGCTGGGCAGGAAGCGCCGCATCACCAAGAGGTTGACCTCGTCGTCGTCCACCACCAGCACCCGCAGCGCCGGCAGGTCGGCGTCGACGTTGCTGTCGCGCGCGTCCACCGGCTCGTTGCCGCCGGCGATGCCCTTGGGGGCGCTCGGCAGGCGTACCGTGAGGGTGGTGCCGGCCACCCCGGTATGCATCTCGATGTCGCCGTTCTGGGCGCGCGTCATCAACTGCGCCGAATAGGTGCCCAAGCCGCTGCCGCCGGACTTGCCGGCGCTGGCGTATTTGTCGAAAAAGCGCGCGCGCACCGCTTCGGGCACGGTGCCGTGGTTATGGATGCGCATCAGGACCGCGTCGCCCATATTGCGCGCGCCGTCGATCGAGACCGTCACCGCGCGCCCGTCGGGCGAGGCTTCCAGCGCGTTCTTGAGCAGGTTGGCGGCGGCCGAATAGCACAGCAGCTCCTCGGCCAGCACATACACTTGCGGCGCGTCGGCGTCCGGATCGTGCGCACGGCGCACCTGGATGCTGAAGCTGACGTTGCGGCTGGCCGCGTGGCTGCGCAGGTCGGCCGCCACCTTGTTGACGACATCGACCAGGTCGAGCGCGCGCGGCGTGAAGGTGTAGCTGCCCTGCTCCATCTTGTACAGGTCTAGCGACAGGTTCACCATCGACAAGATGCGGTAACCGGCGCGCTCGACGATGGTCAACAGCTCGTCGTCTTCCGGCGACAGGCGCTTTTGCTCGCGCAGCAGGCGCGGCACCGCGATGATGCTGCCCAGCGGCGTCTTCAAATCGTGCCGGCTGATGCGCTCGACCTCTTCGCGCAGGCGCGCGTTTTCCAGCAAGTAGCCGTTTTGCTGCTCGAGCTGCGCCGCCTGCGCCGCGATGCGCTCGTTCGAGTCGCGCAATTCGTTTTCCATGCGCTTGTGCTCGGCCACCGCGCGCACCAGCGCCAGGTGGTTTTGCACGCGCGCGCGTACGATCGCCGGCGCGAACGGCTTGGTGATGTAATCGATGGCGCCCACTTCCAGTCCCAGCGCCTCGTCGCTCTCGGCGCTGGCGGCGGTGATGAAGATGACGGGCGTGTCCAGGCTGGCCGGCAGCGCCTTGAGGCGGCGGCAGGTTTCGTAGCCGTCCATCTCCGGCATCATCACGTCGAGCAGGACGATGTCCGGGCGATGCCGTTCGGCCTGCTCGAGCGCTTCCTTGCCGTTACGCGCGAACACGATCTGGCCGAAGTCTTGCAGCAGGTTCTTCAACAGACGCACGTTTTCCAGCACGTCGTCCACAATCAGGATGATGGCCATGCGCGCGTCCTAGCTTTCGGTGCTGGTCTTGCTCGCCAAGGCGGCGCCGTCGTCGGGCGCCGCGCTCGCGACTTTGTCGAGCAGCAGCAGCGGCGCGGCGGCCGCGACGGCGGCGCACTCGCGCGTGAAGTCGCGCAGGTACACCGGCTCGGACTGGCCGCCGTGGATCGATTCTTCGAGCACGCGCGCCGCCTCCGACAAGGCGTAGGCGCCGATGGTGGCGGCGGCCCCGCGCACCGTGTGCGCGGCCCGTTCGGCCTGGGCGCGCTCGCCATCGGCCAGCATCGCGCGCATCTTCTCGGGCACGCCATCCAGGTCGGCCAGGAAGCGCGTGAGCACCTTGCGGTAGAACAGCACGCTGCCGCCCACGCGCAGCAAGGCGCTGGCGCTGTCGATGCCGGGCACCGCCGGCAGCGCGGCGGCCGCGGCGAGCGCCTCCAGGCGCCGCGGCGGCGCCTCGATCGGCACCCGTTCGGCACCCGGCGCCGGCAGCGGCGCGCGCGCGTGCCAGCGCGCCAGTACCTCGAACAGATGGTCCGGGTCGATCGGCTTGGCGATATGGTCGTTCATGCCGGCATCAAGGCAGCGCTGGCGTTCTTCGTTCATGGCATAGGCGGTCATGGCGATGATGGGCAAATTGTTGTTGCCCGGGTCGCGCCGCAGGATGGCGGTGGCGGCGTAGCCGTCCATCTCGGGCATCTGCATGTCCATCAGCACGGCGTCGTAGGGCGGACGGCAGCGTACCATATCGACCGCTTCGCTGCCATTCTCGGCCACCTCGACCGTGATCCCCGCAAGCGTCATCAATTCCACCGCGATCTGCTGGTTGACCGCGTTGTCCTCGGCCAGCAGCACGCGCATGCCGTCGAAGCGGAAGTTGCGCACCGGCGGCAGCACCGTGCGCGCCTGCTCGGTGCCCAGCCCGAACCAGGCGGTGAAGGTGAAGGTGCTGCCCAGGCTGGGAATACTCTCGACGCCGATGCTCCCGCCCATCAGCTCGACCAAGGTCTTGCAGATCGACAGACCCAGGCCGGTGCCGCCGTATTTGCGGCTGGTCGAATCGTCGGCCTGGATGAAGGCCTGGAACAGCTTGTCGCACTGGGCTGGCGTCATGCCGATGCCGGTGTCGCGCACCGTGAATTGCAGCTTGACCTGGCCGGCGTCGGCCTCGAGCAGCGCGCCCTGCACCACGATCTCGCCGCTGTCGGTGAACTTGACGGCGTTGTTGATCAGGTTGGTAAACACCTGGCCCAGCCGCAGCGAGTCGCCGATCAAGCCGGGCGGCACCTCATCGGCGATGTCGAAGCGCAGCGCCAAGCCCTTGGCCGACACTTTGTGACCGAGCACGGTGACGATGCTCTCGATGACCTGGTCGAGCTGGAAACCGCTCGACTCGACGTCGAGCAGGCCGGCCTCGATCTTCGAAAAGTCGAGGATGTCGTTGATGATGCCCAGCAGCGAGGTGCCGGCGCCGTGGATTTTGTCGAGGTAGTCACGCTGCTTGTCCGACAGCTCGGTCTTCATCGCCAGATGCGACAAGCCGATGATCGCGTTCATCGGGGTGCGGATCTCATGGCTCATATTGGCCAGGAACATGGACTTGGTGCGGGTGGCCGCCTCGGCCTGCTCCTTGGCTTCGCGCAGCTCTTCCTCTTGCAGGCGGCCCTTGGTCTCGTCGATCCAGAAACCGTTCCACACCCAACCGCCATCGACCCATTCTGGCGCCACCACGTAGGCGTGGATCCAGCGCACGCGCCCGCCAAATTCAACCCGATGGAAAAATTCGCAGGACTTCAGTTCGACCGTGGCGCGCGCCACCAGCGCCTCGGAGACGGCGCGGTCGGCCTCGAGCACGGTGTGCCAGCGCGCGTGCGGGTCGGCCATCATTTCGGACGCCGTCACGCCCAGCACCTCGCGCACGTTCTCGCTCACGAAAGAATAGTTCAGGCGCCCGTTCGTCAGGCGCGTCTGGAACACCGTCAGCGGCAGCGCCTCGGTCATGTCGACCAGGCGCTTGTGCGCGCCTTCGGCTTCGGCGGTGCGCTCGATCACGCGCCGCTCGAGCGTCTCGTTCAACTCGCGGATCACGGTCTGCTCGCGCTGCAGGTTCTCGTACAAGATCGCGTTGCGCACCGAAATAGCCGCCTGCGAGGCCATCAGCTCGAGCACCGTGATGCGCGCCGGCGTGAACGCTCCCACCGCCAGGTTGTTCTCCAGGTAGATGACGCCGACCGGCCGTCCCTGGTTAAGCATCGGCACGCACAGCACCGACTTCGGGCGGTGCCGCACGATCCAGGCGTCGTGCACGAAAGGGCCGTCCTGGCCGGCGTTGTCGAGCACCACTGGCTCGCCCGTGCGCGCCACGTAATTGATGACCGACCAGTTGATGCCGCGCTCCGGCTCGCCCGCTCCGTCGTGCAGCACCGTCACCACGCGGTGCTCGGCGATCGCCTGCACCGCCAGCGCGTCGCCATGCGCGAGCAGCAGCACTCCATCTTGCGCGCCGGCGTTCTCCACCATGATCTGCATGATCCGCTCGATCAGCTTTTGCAGCACGATCTCGCCGGAGATCGCTTGCGAAGCCTTGACGATGGCCGACAGGTCCAGCAGTTGCGGGCCGATGCCGGCGCTGCGCCGTTCGGCGTGCTTGGGCCGCTCGAGCATGCGCGCCTTGCCGTTGGCCGCGCATTCGCGGTACAGGCGCTGCGCCTCGTCGATATGGGATAGCCCGATCGGCAAGCCGTTTTCCTGGTGCAGGGTGCCGATCAATTCGTTGGCCCAGGCTTCGAGCAGCACATAGCGGTGCTGGCGCGCATGCCGCATCGCGTGCAGGTAGGCGGCGGCGGCGGTGTCGATGTCGCCGCAGGCGCGCGCCCACTCGGCCTGCGCCAGCTTGGTGTAGGACAGGAAGTTATCCGGACTCAGTTCGCCCGCCTGGCCCAGGCGCTCCAGATAGGCCAGCGCCTCGGCGCCCAGGGCGGCGCGCGCGGTGCTGTCGCGCTCGTGCGCGTACAGGCGCGCGCAGCACACGGCGCCCACTTGGTCGGCCATCATCACCAACAGCAGGTTGCCCGCCGCGCCCATCGCCAGCAATGGCGCGGCGCGCTGGATCGAGCGGTAGGCGCCGCTGTAGTCGCCAAACAGCATGGCCGTGCGCGCCATCTCGATCAGCGATTCGCACACGTCGGTCCAGTTCTTGTCTAAGGCGTAGCCGTCCACGATCTGCTCGGCGTCGAGCACGCCGGTCTCCAGACCCATCAGGCGCTGGTGCGCGTGCAGGCGGATCTTGGCCTGGCCCAGTTCGAGCGGCACGAATTTTTCGCAGTAGTCGTGCCAGCGCTGGCAGTTGAGCAGCACGCGCCGGTAGTCATTCCCCTGCGCCAGGCTGGCGATATACGCGCTCAAGATCGAATAGCTGGCGTACTGCAGGTCGCCCGTGTCGTGGCACAAGGTGAAGGCTTGTTCGAGCGCTTGCTCGTTGCGCAGGAAGCTGTGCTTCCAGCACAGCGACTGCGCATGCACGAGCAATTCTGTCTTACCCTGGAAATACGGGTCCTCGAATTTCTGCATCACTTGCAGGGCCAGCTCGCCAAACTCGAACGATTGGGCGCGCTGGCCGGACATCCCCAGCAGCATGGCGAACCAGGCCAGCGCCACCCCGGCCTCGGGCGTGATGCCGCATTCGAGCACGTGCTGCACATTGCGGCTGATGATCAAGCCCAGGTTCTGCGGCTCGGTGAAATAGGTGCTGATGATGCAGCGGTCGTACAGCTGGTCGATCAAGCGGTCTTGCTCGCCGGCCGCGTTCAAGCTGGCCAGGCGCGCGATGGTCTGCGGGCGCGTCAGCGCGCCGAACAGGGCGGCCGTCTCCTGGGCGATCACCGCCGGGTCTTGCGGGAACACGATTCCGAACAGCGACAGCCCGTGCTGCACGATCGACAGCGACTGCGCGGCGTCACCGGAATTTTGCAGCACCACGCTGTACTGCTCGCACACGGCGGCCTTGTCGTAGGCGTTGGCGGCGTGCTCGATCACGTGCGCGAACACCTCGTGCGCCAGCGCCAACTTGCCGGTGTTGGCCAAGGCGATGGCGTGGTACAGATACAGTTCGAAGGTCAATTCGTAATGCTCGCTCCAGCTCGAGGCATCCGCCGCCACGCAAGCGATGCCCACCGTCAGGTAGGCCGAGGCGGTGTCGTAGGCCACCGAGGCGGCCGCCTTCTTGCCGGCGCGCAGATTGAGCTCGGCCAGTTCGATGCGCTCGAACGGCGCCTGCATCAGGTCCGACGCCACGTTCAAGTGGTTGACGATCTCGAAGATGCGCTCGTCGCGCCGGGCCGGGTCCATCGCCGCCAGCAGCAGCTTGCCCACGTGGCGGTGCATGTCGGCCTGCTCGTGCTGCGACACCAGCGAATAGGCCGCTTGCTGGATGCGCGGGTGCTGGAACTCGTAGATGGCGTTGGCCTTGGCCGCGCGCATGGCGCTGGGCACGGCGTGCGCACTCGCGTGCGAGGCCTGGCCGCGCCCGTCGCCGGTACGCACGATCAAGCCATCCTGCTGGGCGAACCACAGGTTGGCGGCGGTATCCTCGGGCTCCATGTCGAGCACCATCGCGAGCGACTCGAAGTCGAAGCTGTTGCCAAGCGTGGCGGCGAACTTGAGCAGTTGCTGGGCGTCGGCGTCGAGCCGGCGGATGTTCTCCACCATCAGGTCAACCACATTGTCGCTGATGGGCGCCTGCTGGATCTTGGCCATGTCCCATTCCCAGCGTCCGGTGGCGGCGTCGAACTCGATCAGGCGCTGGGCGTAGATGGCGTTGAGCAGCTGGTTGATGAAGAACGGGATGCCGCGCGTTTTCACGTGCACCAGCTTGGCCAGTGGCAGCGCCGCCTCATACGAGCAATTGAGCGTGTCGGCCACCAACTGCTGCACGTGCGGGCAGGTGAGCGGACGCAGCTCGATGCTGCTCACGCTGGTGCCATGGCGCTTGAGCGCCGCGATCATCAGGTCGAGCGGCGACTCTTCCCCCACTTCCTGGTCGCGGTAGGCGCCGATCAAGAGCAGGTGGCCAACCGCCGGATCGGTCATCAGGGTCCCGATCAGTTTGAGGGTGGCGCTGTCGGCCCATTGCAAATCGTCCAGGAAGATGCTGAACGGGTGCTCTTGGCGCGCGAAGATGCCGATGAAAGCCTGGAACACGGCGTTGAAGCGGTTTTGCGTTTCGCTCGGCGCCAGCGCGGCCAGCGCCGGCTGCGGCCCGATGATCCACTGAATCTCCGGAATCAGGTCGACGATCACCTGCGCGTTCGCGCCCAGTGCGTCCATCAGCTCGTCGCGCCAGCGCGCGATGTTGTCGGCGCTCTCGGTCAAGAGCTGGCGCGTGAGCTGCTGGAAGGCCTCGATCAAGACATCGTAGGGCTTGTTGCCGCGGTACTGGTCGCAGCGCCCGGTGATGAAATAACCGGCCCCGTGGCGGCTGTGCGCGGCCAGCTTGTGCAGCTCGTTGACCAGGTCCGACTTGCCCATGCCGGAAGCGCCCGTCACCAGCATCAGTTGGGCCGCGCCTTCGCCCATCCGATCGAAGGCGTTTTGCATGTCCTGCATGGCCGCGTCGCGCCCGTACAGTTTTTGCGGAATCAGGAA
This sequence comes from Pseudomonadota bacterium, assembly GCA_040388555.1. Lineage (GTDB taxonomy): Bacteria > Pseudomonadota > Gammaproteobacteria > Burkholderiales > Burkholderiaceae_D > Telluria_A. Next base: position 62,211 of record JAZKBP010000005.1, on the reverse strand, counting down.
GCGGCTCGAGATGTCGTGCCGCCCCGGCTGGAACGGCGCCGGCAAACCGCTGGTCCACTGGCGTTCGCATTCGAGCAGGTCGGCCTTGATGCCGAAGGCGCTCTGGTAGCGCTCCTCGGCTGTCTTGGCCAGCAGCTTGAGCACCACTTGCGAGAGCGCGCTCGGGATGGCCGGGTTGTGCTGCTGCGGCGGCGTGGGCGCCTGCGCGATGTGGCAATGGACCATGCCCATGGCGTCGGGCGCGGAAAATGGCAGCACGCCGGTGAGCAGGCGGTACAAGGTCACGCCGAGCGAATAGAAGTCGCTGCGGTAGTCGATCACGCGATTCATGCGGCCGGTCTGCTCGGGCGAGATGTAGGCGAGCGAGCCTTCGAGCACCTGCGGGCTGACCACCGGCTGGTGCTCGCGCGAGAGCTGCGAGGCCAAGCCGAAGTCGGCCAGGCGCACCTGCTTGCTGTGCGGGTCGATCAGGATGGCGCCGGTGTGGATGTCGCGGTGGATCACGTCGTGCCGATGGATCGCGCCGAGCACTTCGGCCAGCTGCATCGCCACCCCGAAAAAGTCGCCCAGGCCGAGCGCGCCGTGGCCGGCGTAGCGCTCGAGCGTCTCGCCGCCGAAATGCTCGTACACCAGCGCGATGACGCCGTCGCGCTCGATCAAGGTCTGGGGCGCGAGCACGCCGCGCCGTCCCAGCTTTTGCAAGATCGCGTATTCGAGCCGGATGCGCATCGACGCTTCGAGCGCGGGCGCGTCCGGCGCCGGCAGCTTGACCAGCACGGCGTGGCCCGAGCGCAGTTCGGTGGCTTGGTAGATGACGCAGTATGCGTTGCGAAATAGTTCGTCGGTGCTGGTGTAACCTGGAATATGCATCGTTATATCGCTGAGTATCGTAGGGTGATATCGGGATCGGGCTCATTTCCAGGCCGCACGGACGGCCTCGTGAGCAATCCTAACCCTATTTGTGGGGAGCGCCAATCTAAATTGCTGATCTGTCTACTTTTAGCGATATCGCCGGCGCGGCGCCCGTGCTAGTGTTGCGTGCGTGGCGCTTTCGCGTCCATGCCCCTGCACGACATCCACATGCTGTTTCCACTTTCAGCCCCAGGCTGATCAACCCGGAGGATTCATGTCTGTTATTGCCCGCTTGCGCAACACCGTCAACCCCAGCCATCCCTACATCGACACCCCCGACTTTTCCTACGACGGCTGGCTCAGCCATTTGCAGCGCCAGCAACAGCCAATTGGCAGCGTGGCCGGCGCGCCCAGCGTGGCCGTGATCGGCGCCGGCGCCTCCGGCATGTGCGCGGCCTACGAGCTGGCGCGCGCCGGCTGCAAAGTGACGGTGTTCGACGCCGCCCCGATGGCGGGCGGGCGCTGCGCCTCGGTGCCCTTCACCAACGACAATCCCGACCTGGCCGAACTGGGCGCGATGCGCTTTCCGCCCTCCGAATTCACGCTCAATTATTATCTGCACCGCTTCGGCCTGGTCGACAACGACGGCATCGCCGGCTTGCCCGATTTCCCGGACCCGGGCGTGGTCAAGACCTTCGTGTGTTACGGCGACGAGGTCAACACCTGGCTGGCCAGCGAAGGGCACGCGCCGCCCGGCTTCGAGACCGTCTACAATGGCTGGCTCGCCTTCAACAAGGATGGCGTGACGCAAGGCGGCAAGACTGTGTTCCAAAGCCCGGAAGCGATCACCAAGGCGCTGCTGCTGGGACAAGTGGCGCAGGCGAGCGGCTACTGGCAAGCCTACATCAGCCAGTTCGGCCAGATCAGTTTCTACAGCTTCCTGTACGCCTTATTCACCGGTCAGAGCGGCTACGATATTCCCGGCGGCACCGCCTGGAGCTTCGACGACTTCGACCGCTTCGGCGCCCTGGGCATCGGCAGCGGCGGCTTTGGCCCGCTCTACCCGATCGGCTTCACCGACATCTTCCGCCTGCTGCCCAATGGCTTGGAATCGGGGCAGAAATTCCTCAAGGCCGGCATCCGGTCCCTGCCCGAGGCCTTCGCCGCCCAGGCTGGCAGCACCTGCAACTTCCATTACTCGACGCCGATCCAGCACATCGAGCGCAACAGCAGCAAGGGCTTCGATCTGTATTCGGGCAACGCGCGCTATGGCGCTTTCGAGCGCGTGGTGATGGCCACCACCACCCGCTCGATGGAAATGACGACCAATCTGACCGAATCGAAGCTGGTGGCGCCGGAAGTGGCGCGCGCGGTGCGCCGCACCCATGTGGTGTCGTCGGTGAAGATCGCCGCGCGCATCAAGCGCTTTTGGAGCAGCGATGGCGACGACACGGTGCGCTGCCTGCTGTCGGACGACGCCCTGCACCAGGTCTACACGCTCGACTACGGCGCGCCGGACACGGGCGTGTGCTTCATCAGCTACACCTGGGACGACGACGCGGTCAAGCAGCAGGCGCTGGGCGTGGCGCAGTCCGGTGGCGCGGTCGACAAGAAAGTGCTGTACACGGCCTTGCTCAAGATGCTCAGCGAAACGGACGAGCGGGTGGCGCAATGGGCGACCCAGCTGGTCCCGTATGGCGACCCTGAATCGTCGATCCTGTTTGTCGAGTGGCAATCGAATCCGCACTTCAACGGCGCCTTCAAGCTCAGCCAGCCGGGCCAGGACCCTTACGTGCAAAGCATGTTCTACGATTTCCAGAAAGCCGGCGATGGTGCGCGCGACACCGGCCTGTACCTGGCGGGCGACTGCATCGCATGGACTTCGGGCTGGGTAGAGGGCGCCTTGCAGACGGGCTTGAACGCGGCGGCCGGCGTGCTCAAGTCGCTCGGCGGCACCCTCAACGGCGACGCCAAGGGCCACACGCCGCTCAATATCGACGCCGCGCGCTTCGATTATTTCGGCACCAAGAACCCTTGACGCCGCGCGCCGCTGTGGCGCCTTGAAAGGGCCGCGCTTGGCGCGCGCGCCCCTTCGCTTCACGTCAAGGCCGACATGGCCGCTTCCGTGCGCAGGAAGTCGAGCAGGATCTGGTTGACTTCCTCGACATGCGTGAGCGGCGCCATGTGCCCGCCACCCACTTGCTGGAACGTGACGTTTGGCAAATTGCGCGCCAATACTTCGGCGACGCGGCGCGCCGGCGTCGGGCTGTACTGCCCTGAAATCAAATACACCGGCATGGTCAGCACCGGCAAATGGTGGGGCCGTAGCGAGTCCCCCAGCAAGGCTTGGTAATCGAGGCGCAGCTTGCCGATCTTGGCGACCAGGTCGGCCTTCACACGCGCGCACGAAATGCGGGAAAACGCATTCCTGCCGTTCCAGTAATCGATGAACATGCTGGTCGCGCCGACCGGGTCGGTGGCGATGCAGCGGTCTATGCCCATCACCAGTTCGGACACCTCGTGCTGCGCCATCTCTTGCCAGCCGAGCAAGCCAAAACTCAAGGGTTCAAACAGCGCCATGCTCAGCACACGGCGCGATTGCTCGTGCGCCATCCGCAGGGCCACGGCGCCGCCATAGGAATGGCCGATCAAATGGAAGGGGCTGCCCTTGGGCACGTGCTGGTCGATCACCGAATTGACCAGTTCGATTTCGTCGGCCAGCGAAAAAGCGGCGTCCGGCGGCGGGATCGCGCGCTTGCCGTAGCCATGCAAGTCGATGCTGATGGGCCGAAATCCGGGCGGCAAGCGCTTGATCAAGCTATTCCATTGGGCTTTCGAGCTCATCGAGCTGTGCAGCATGACGACAGGGATAGGCGATGTGGATGGGATCATATTTCCTCGCAGCAATAATTCGGATTGGACCGATCGACCCGCTGGCGGCATCGACATGGCATGAGTGATAGCTTAGCCGCGCGGGCGTTACGGATCCGTTACACATTGGCTTTACGAAAACAATGTTTCCCTTTTGGATAGACATTTTTGCTTGGCACGGGTGTGCAAATGACCGAGAATCTAGTCAATGGTCACAATGGTAAGCAAACTAGCTTTGGAACGGGACAAGCATGCCGTGTTGGCCTAGCGAACCTTTGAGCGCGTGTGCGCTGCTGTGCGCGGCGCTGCTGCCGCATGCGGCCGGCGCGGCCTGCTCGCGCCCCGTGCAAGTGGCGGTGGCGGCGCTGGGGGCGACGGTGACGGTCAATGGCGAGCAAGTGGGTGGCATCGTGCCCGATATGTTGCGCAAGGTAGGCGGCGCCAAGGGCTGCGAATTCAAGTTCGTGGCGGTGCCGCGCGCGCGCGCCGAAGCCATGTTCGAGGCCGGGCAATCGGACATGCTGCTCACGGCCACCCATAGCGAGCTGCGCGACCGGCTCGGGTATTTCACGCCGATGACGCAAGCGCGTCCCATGCTGATCTCGATCGCCTCCAACCGTCCCGCCTTGCACTCGATCCGCGAACTTCTCGGTAGCAAACACTTGCGCGTGGCCCTGGTGCGCGGCTTCGATTATGGCGCGCCGTATCAAGCCATGATCGCGCAATTGACGGCCGAAGGGCGTTTGATCCTGGAGGCGAACCCGCTCAATATCGCGCGCCTGCTGCACACGGGCGTGGCCGACGCCACTATCATGCTGCCCCTGATCATGGCCGGCGCCATCGACGACGAGGCGCGCGTGGCGGGCATGGGCGAGCGCTTGCGCATCGAGGCTCTGGAGGAACTAAGCTGGATTGACGCCGGCAGCTATATTTCGCGCACCGCCGTCAGCGCGCACGACCGCGAACAATTGAACCAAATATTAGGCGAGATCGCCCACTCGAAGCTGACCTGGGACGCCTATACGGCCCACTATGCCGAAAAATTCTTGAGCGGCAGCTTCCGCCTGCGCTAGCGCGGCGCCGATGCGATGCTCGCTATTGTTCCTTCGTTGGCGCCGCGGCGGTGAGCGTGTCGAGCAGCGCGAGAGCGGCCTCGAGCTGGGCGTCGCGTCCGATTTGCAAGTCGTGACGGCTGGGGCCGACCTCGACGTCGGGCAGCACGCCCACGCCTTCGATCCGCTTGCCGTTGGCAGCGAAGAAATCCATTTCGCTGTAAGCGAGCGCGCCGCCTCCGGGCACATTGGTGTACCCGAAATACGTCTGCAGGCAGCCGCAGCTTGTTTCGCCCACCACCTTGGCGCGTCCCAATCCTTGCAGGGATGAGGCCAGCAACTCGCTGGCGCTGGCGCTACTGGCGTCAATCAAGATCACCAGCGGCGCGCGGTACGCATTGGGCGTGCCGGCGATCGTATGTTCGAGTCGATTGCCGATCGGAATGAATAACAATGACACGGGCTTGCCGTCGCGCGTCGCTACCCGTCCCGCTGCGCTGGGTTTGCTCAACCATTTCGAGGCGAGCGCGTCGGCAAAAGCGGTCGAGCCGCCACCGTTGCCGCGCAAGTCGAGCAGCATGCCCTTGGTGCTGCGGATGGCGTCGAAGGCAGCGTCGGTGGCCGCATGCAATTGGGCGTCGTGCCCGAAGCCACTGAGGCGCAAATAGCCGTAGCCCGAGGCCAGGCGCACCGCCTTCACGCTGTCCTTCGCGTCAAGCGGCGCGCGCAACAGCGTCACGGCCAGCACGCTGTGGTCATTGCGTTCGAGCGTGAGGGTGACGCGCTCGCCCGGCTGATCCGGGTCGCCGCTGTTGAGCACGCGCGCCACCGAGGCCGCCGTCGCATGCGCGGTCGACTGGCGTCGCGCTTTGGCGCGCTTGTCTTGCCACCAGAGCTGAGCCGGCACGCCGTCGATACTGAGCAGCTTGTTGCCGGCACGGATGCCGGCCAGGCCCGCCTCGGACCCTGCCGCGACGCCGGTGACGAGCAATTCACCCTCGATCTGGCGCACGCCCAAGCCCAGGGACAGCACTTGGCGCTGATGGAAATACCCGTATTGCTTGCTCGACATGACGCGCGTGTGCGAATCGCCCAATTCGCCCGTCATATTGTCGAGCGTATGCCAGAACGCGTCATCACCCGCCGCGGCCATGGCGAGCGGACGATAACGCGCGCCGACGCCTTGCCAGTCGACACCGCGCAGGGCCGGATCGACATAGTTGTCCTTGATGCGTTGCCATACGAAGTCGAAGGCGTCTTGCCGCTGGGCCGCGCTCAAGGCGGCGCCATCATGGGGGGCCGCGTTGCCGATGCGGCGGCTGACGATGTCATGCGGATCGAGAACGGCGCAGCCCGCGAGCAGCAGGAAGGTCGCGCCGAGCAGGGAGTTTTTCATCGCTGGTGTCGGAAGCTGAAAAAGCGCGATTTTAACATCGCGATCATCATCGCAAGCCGCATCGCAAGCCGCATCGCAAGCGTCGTCGCGAGCGCCCCGGCGTCCGAAGCCTCGCCCAGTCTAGCTCAGATTGGTCCACAAATCGTCCCAGTCGCCCGCCTGGAACGGTCCCTCGCGCCGCATCACTTGCTTGAGCGTCTTGTTCAAGACGAAATGGGTGGGCTTGGTCGCGATGGTGCCGAAGGAATCCTTGTGACCGGGCGCATTACGCCAAACGATGGGAAAGTGCTGCTCTTTGGGGATCGTTTGATCGATCAAGTGCATGTATTCCATGAAGGCGTCGCGCTGCTTGTCCATGTTCACGCCCAGCATCACGAAGTTGCGCGCCTTGTTGGCCTGGTAAAACTCTCGCATCAAGCGCAAGTCTTGATGGCAGGGCACGCATTCGAAGGTGAAAAAACTCACCAGCAAGGTCTTGCCCGCGAAGTCTTCCAGCCTGACCGCTTGATTGGTGACGCCGTCGAACCCCTCGAGCACATGGGCGACGGTGGGCGCCACATATTCCTTCGAGGGCTTCTTCTCGGCCGCCAGCAGGGGCGAGAAGGCGAGACCGAGGGCGCCGCCCGCCACGGTGTGCAGAAATTTTCTCTTTTCCATAGATATACCTTAATCGGTGCGTGATGATCGTCAGTCTGCGCAGGCAAGCAAAACTTACAGGCCGGCGCACATTGCCTGGGTCCGTCGCGCCCATGGCTGACCACTGCCGCCGCCCCATCGCACAAGTGCCCCCGTTTATCGTAGAGTAGCGCCCATTCGTCGCCTCCCCCATTGCTGCCCGCTATGCGTCCGGCCATTATGCACCCTGTCATCCACACAGTGATACGAAAAATGAATATGAATCTGTTACCAACCCTGCTTTGCGTGGGCGGCGCCCTGGTCTTGAGCGCGCTGAGCGTCGTGCCGCCGCCACCGCCTCCGCCGCCGTCGGGTGTGCCGACCGGCTGGAGCGTGTCCGACGCCATTGGCAAGACCTACGCCGTCGGCTATGACGCGCAGCAACACGCGACATATCTCGAGAGCATAGGAAAGCCGCCTCGGATAATGACGGTCGTCAACGAAACAATCGTACAAGCCGATGCGCGAGCCCGCCACCAGGAAGCGCTGTTCCAACGCGCCAATCGTGTTCCCTACTCGACGTTTGGCATGATGCCTTACACCGAGATGGCGGCGGCGCTGACTCAGTCATTCAAGAACGGGCCGTACGCGAACCGGCACGTGACTGTGGAAGCCGAGGTGCGCAACGACGACTTCGCGGGCCGGTTCCAGCTCCATTTGCGCTCCGTGCATGGGGATACAGATGGCGATGGCAGCAGTGCGGCGCTCAACATCGAAGCGCATCCCGGGCAATGGCAGCACGTCGAAGTGGACTTTGAAAACGCGACCAGCCGGATTTCGAATCGAGCGGGCAGCCCTGCAGTCGTGAAGTACGTCGATTCAACGCTCGAAGCTGGATTTACCATACAAGGAAAGGGGCGGGTATGGATCCGGCATATCGCGCTTCGTGCCGGCGCCACCTTGCCGCCGCCAGAAATGAAGGAACCGCCGAGCAATCTGCAGCCCTTAAACACAATATTCCAGGCGCCAAAGCCGCACGCCGCACCAACGAATCTGGAGTTGCACCCATGAAGTACGCCGCCCAACATCCATTCGCCCTCTACAACGCGCGCCGGCTCGCATTGACGGCTGCCCTGCTCGCGGTGGGCTGCTTGGCTGGAAAACTCCATCCCTGCGTTTTTGCCGCCGAATTCACGGCGCTGGTACTCGGTTACGCGGCGGTGGCGATTATCCTTTTCCTCGGCCGGCGCGTCGAGCAGCCGCGGGCCATCGCCACTCTTGCCTTTGTGGCGACTATCGTCGGCATGGTGCTGGCGAACAATGCGGCTCTCTCATTGGGTGCGCAGCTGGCGCAGGTGCCGCCGGAGGCGATTCCGGCCGTCACCAGCGCGGTGATGATCCTGTCGACCTGGCCGGAACTGTGGAAGCGCTGGAGCGCCTGGCGCGAGCAACGCGTCCTGGCCGAGCAAGCGGCGCGCCACGCCAGCGAACGCGCCTTGCTCGAAGCGCGGCTCACCGCCCTGCAAGGCCAGATCGAGCCGCACTTCCTGTTCAACACCCTGGCCAACGTCCAGTACTTGCTCAAGCGCGACGCCGACAAGGCCGGCTCCATGATGGAGCATCTGATCGCCTATCTGCGCGCCACCCTGCCCGAGATGCGCCAGGTGCAAACGCCGCTGGCCCAGGAGTTGACGCGCGTGCGCGCCTACCTCGACATCATGCAAATTCGCATGGGCGAGCGCTTGCACTACCAGATCGACTGCCCGTCCGAGCTCGAGGCCGTGCCGATCCTGCCCCTGTCGCTGGCAACCTTGGTGGAGAACGCATTGCAACACGGCCTGGAAAACAAGCCGGGCGGCGGCAGCATCCATGTCAGCGCATGGCGCGAACATGGGCGCGTCTGCGTGGCGGTGGACGACGATGGTCCCGGATTTAGCGAAACCGGCGGCAGCGGCGGCGTCGGCTTGCGCAATCTGCGCGAGCGTCTGCAAGCCTTGTATGCGGGCGCGGCCAGCTTCACCCTCGAAGCGCGTGCATCGGGCGGCGTGCGCGCCTGCCTATCTTTTCCCTTTGACACAGCGAGTGCCTCTTGAAAGCCAAAGCCATCATCGCCGAAGACGAACCCTTGCTGTGCGCGCAGTTGCAAGAGCTGCTGGCGCAGCAATGGCCCGAGCTTGACATCGTGGCCGTGGCGCGCGACGGCATCGAGGCGCTGGCCGCGCTGGTGGAGCACCGGCCCGATGTCGCCTTCCTCGATATCCGCATGCCGGGCGCGACCGGGCTGGAGGTGGCGCGCGCCGCGTCCGGGCGTTGCCATGTCGTGTTCTTGACCGCTTACGACGAATACGCGGCCAAGGCCTTCGACCACGGCGCCGTCGACTATGTGTTGAAACCGGTCGAAGCGGAGCGTTTCGCGCTCGCCATCGCGCGCGTGCAAGCGAAACTGAACCAGGCGCCGGCCGACCTGAGCGGCATCTTCCGCCAATTGGGCAATGCCACTCCCAGTTCGCTACGCTGGATACACGCTTCCTGCGGCTTGCAAACGCGCATCATCGCGGTCGAACAAGTGGCCGCCTTCGTGGCCGAAGCGAAGTACACGCGCCTCTTGGGCGTCGGCTACGACGCGCATATCCGCAAGACCATCAAGGAGTTGTCCGCCTCGCTAGACCCCGAGCACTTTTGCCAGATCAGCCGTAGCGCCGTGGTCAATCTGGGCCGCGTCGAACGGGTCTTGCGCGACGGTAGTGGCAACATGAAACTGAGCGTCGCCGGCATGGAGATGGCGGTCAGCCAGAGCTATCAGGCCTACTTCAGGCAGATGTGAGGGACGGGCCGGCCGGCGCCGCCCTCAAGCCTGGTCCAGGAAGTCGAGCAGCGTCATCGCCACCACCTTGGTGGCCTTGCGCAAGTCTTCCAGCGCCAGCCTTTCGTCGGCTTTCTTGGCGTTCGATTCAGGCACGGTGCGCGGGCCGGCGCCGTACAGCACGGCGGGAATGCCTTGCTCGCCGTACAGGCGCGCGTCGGCGTACAGCGGCGTGCCCTGGGCCGGTATGGTTTCATGGAACACCGCGCGCGCGTGCTCTTGCAAGCTCGCCACCAGGCGTTCGGAACCGGGCAGCGGGCGCAAGGCGTGCGAGAGCAGCAAGCGCTTGATCTCGATGCTAATGCCCGGCAAGCCGCGCACGGCGTCCTCGATCAGCGCGCGCACCTGGGCCTCGACCGCCACCGGATCTTCTTCCGGAATCATGCGCCGGTCCATCTTCAGCACCACCTTGCCTGGCACCACGTTGGTGTTGGTGCCGCCGTCGATGCGGCCAACGAGCATGGTGGGTGAATCGATGCCCGCCACCTTGGACTTGATTTTTTTCAGTTCCGGCAACTGGCCGTAGATGGCGTTGAGTATCCTGGTCGCCGCTTGCAGCGCGTCCACGCCCGTCTCCGGCATGGCGCCGTGGCCGGACTTGCCGTTGACCGTGATCTCCAGCTGCAGGCAGGCGTTATGGGCGGTGATGATGTTGTAACTGAAACCGGCGGCGATGACGAAATCGGGGCGCGTGAGTTTTTGTTCGAGCAGCCAACCGGGCCCGAGCAAGCCACCGAATTCCTCGTCATAGGTGAAGTGCAATTCGAGCGCGCCCTGAAGCGGCACGCCCAGCGCTTCGAGCGCGCGCACGGCGAAAATATAGGTCGAAAAATCGCATTTCGACACGGCCGCGGCGCGCCCGTAGATATAACCGTCCTCGACCACGCCACCGTAGGGCGGATGGGTCCAGCCTTCGCCCGGCGGCACCACGTCGCCATGCGCGTTCAAGGCTACGGTCGGACCGCCCGCCGCGTAAGGGCGACGCACGATCAGGTTGGTGATGCTTTGCATGCCGTAGTCATGCACTTGCGCGGCCGGCACCGCGTGCTTTTCCGCGCTCCATCCAAACGACTTGACCATCTCGGCCACCGCGTCCGCGTGCGGCGCGTTGTTGCCCGGCGGCGTGTCGGTCGGGATGCGCAGCACTTGCTGCAGGAAAGCGACTTGCTCGTCGAAATGGGCGTCGATCCAGCTGGCCAGTTGTTCTTGCTTACTCATGTCGTTTCCTTGATTATTTTGCGCCCGCTTCGAACCAGGCGCCCACTTGCGCGCGTTCGACGTCCGTCATATTCGTGAGGTTGGCGATTGGCATGGTCTTGAGCTGCACCGCTTGCTGGTAGACCTTGGCCGCGTGTTGGCGGATGCGTTCGGGCGAAGTGAGCACGATGCCCGCCGGCGGCGCCGCAAAGCCGGGCTGGCTCGGATGCTCGGCGTGGCAGGCGACGCAGCGCTGCGCGACGATCGCTTGCACGGCGGCGAACTGCACGGCCGGGTCGCGCCCGGCGACGGCGGCCGGCGGCGCTGCCGGCGCCAGCCATATGGCCAGGCCCAGCAACAAAGCCACGCCCGCCAGCGGATAGGCGATCACCACCCGGCCCTTGTGGCGCAGGTTGAAGAAATGGCGGATCAACACGCCCGCTGCCATGATGACCGCCAGCACCGCCCACGCCTGCCGGTGGCCGTAAGTCATCGCGAAGTGGTTGCTGATCATGATGAACAGGATCGGCAGCGTGAAGTAATTATTGTGCACGCTGCGCTGCTTGGCTTTCTGGCCGTGGATGGGATCCGGCGCCTTGCCCGCCATCATGGCGTCAACCAGCTTGCGCTGTCCTGGAATGATGAGCATGAGCACATTGCCGACCATCATGGTGCCGATCATGGCGCCCACGTGGATGAAGGCCGCGCGACCGCTCAGCAACTTGCCCAGCACGAAGGCGCTGGCGACCAGGAAAGCGAACATCACGAGGCCGAAGGCCAAGTCGCGCTTGCCCAGCGGCGAGCGGCACAGCAAGTCATACACGGTCCAGCCCAGCAGCAAGCTGCCGATGCCCACCGCCACCGCTTGCGCGCTTGACAGGTCGGCTACGCTCTTGTCGACCATCATGGCCTGGGCATTGAAGTAATACACGATGAACAGCAGAGCGAAACCGGTCAGCCAGGTCGAATACGCTTCCCACTTAAACCAATGCAATTCCTTGGGCAGCTCGCTTGGCGCCACCAGGTATTTTTGCGGATTGTAAAAGCCGCCTCCATGCACGGCCCACAGCTCGCCCGACACGCCTTTCTTGGCCAGTTCCGAGCCGGGCGCGGGCGGGCGTATCGTATTGTCGAGCCACACGAAGTAGAACGAAGCGCCGATCCACGCGATGCCGGTGATCATATGCGACCAGCGCAGCAGCAGATTGAGCCATTCCAGCGCGTAGGGGATCAGATAGCCGAAAACGTCCATGGTTTCCTTGTGAAAATACAGCGACAACAAGAGGGGAAGCTAATCACGATAAACGGATTCCCTGTCAACATCATGAAAATTGGCGTATATTCAACATAATCAAATTCATATACGCATCAACCATGGCAAGCCTACCGCAACATTTGGACCTGCACCTGATCCGCATACTCTACCTGCTCTTGGTGGAAAAAAACGTTTCGCGTGTGGCCCTCAAGCTCAATCAACCACAGCCGTCGATTTCTGCCTCGCTGCGCAAGCTGCGCGAATTGACGGGCGACCCGCTGCTGGTGCGCGGCGCGCGCGGCATGGTGCCGACCCAGCACGGCGAGAGCTTGCTGCTGCCGGCCAAGCGCATCCTCGACGAAACGGAAAGCCTGTTCGTCAAAAAATCGCCCTTCGTGCCACAGGAGGAAGCGCGCACCTTCCACATCGCCGCGCCCGACTACCTCGACAGCCAGTTCCTGCCCAATGTGGTGGCCAGCCTGCGGCGCGGCTCGCCCAAGAGCCGCGTCATCATCCACAACCTGGGCGCGGGGGTGGACCATTTGCGCATGTTGTCGGATGGCGAAATGGACTTGGTGATCGCCAACTGGGACGAGCCGCCCGCCCACCTGCACATCTCCAAGCTGTTCGAAGATCCGATCGCCTGCACCATGCGGGCCGAAAGCCCTTATGCCAAGCGCACCGCCAGCAATGCGATGACGCTTGAGGATTACTTGAGCCTGCCGCACGTGGCGCCGGCCCAGACCCTGCCCGGCTACCTGGGCGTGATCGACGCCTATCTCGACAAGCAGGGCTTGCAGCGCAAGGTGGCGGTGGAATCGGCTTATTTCGGCCTGATCCCCTATATGCTGACCCAGACCGACCTGGTGCTGACCACGGGCCGCCAATTCATGCGCTTCTACGAAAAAACCTTGCCGCTGAAAACCTTCACCGTTCCCATCAAGTTTCCGCCCATGCGCTTTTACCAGTTGTGGCATGAGCGCGTGCACCATGCACCGGAACACAAATGGCTGCGCGACCAGGTTAGCGCGGCGGCCAAGGCGCTGGTGCAGGTCTAGAATGGACGAGTCCGTCTCATATGACGGCGTTGAGGCCAAGCATGTGCGAGCGCGTATGGGCGTGCGCCGTGGCAAACCGTAAAATTGAGTGCTAGTGTAGTGCTTTGCAAATAATAGAGCTAAGAAAATGGTGAGTTTTGAGTCGAGACAAGGAAAAAACCGCAGCAATACCGAGGTATTGCGAGGATTTTTGACGCAGTATCGACGCAAAAATCGCCGTTTGATTAGTTCGATTATTTGCAAAGCACTACACTAGGCAGATCGGAGTCCCATGCACACATTGTTGGAATTGAACAGCTGCGCGGCGAGCGCCTTCACCGCCGCCCTGCACGGCATCTACGAGCATTCGCCCTGGATCCCGGAGCGCGCCGCGGCCCAGCGCCCGTTTGCCACAGCGGCCGCGCTCAAGCTGGCGCTGCAAGGCGTGGTGGCGGCGGCCAGCGTCGACGAGCAGCTCGGTTTGATCCGCGCCCACCCCGAACTCGCTGGCAAAGCGGCCATCGCCGGCAACTTGACGGCCGAGTCGACGCAAGAGCAAGCCAAGTCCGGCCTGAACCTGTGCAGCGCGGAGGAATTCTCCACGCTGCAGCAACTCAATAGCGATTACAACGCCAAGTTCGGCTTTCCCTTCATCCTGGCGGTGAAGGGACCGGATGGCCAGGGCTTGACGCGCCAGGCGGTGATCGCCACCTTCGCGCGCCGCCTCAAGCACCAGCGCGCCGACGAAATGGCCGAATGCCTGCGCCAGATCCACCGCATCGCCGAACTGCGCATCAACGATTTGCTGGGAACAGTGCTCACATTCGGCCCGGCCATCATGCAATGGCACGAAGCGCTGGCCGCCTTCAGCGACGCCGACGACGCGCTCACTTGCTCCTACATGACGCCGGCGCACCAGCGCAGCGCCGCCCAACTGGCCCAATGGATGGTTGAGGCGGGCATGAGCGCGCATATCGACGCGGCCGGCAACGTGGTCGGACGCTATCTGTCGGACGCGGCGAATGCCAAGACCTTGATGACCGGTTCGCACTACGACACCGTGCGTGACGCTGGCAAATACGATGGCCGGCTTGGCATCCTGCTGCCGATCGCCATCGTGCGCCACCTGCATCAGCGCGGCGAAAAGCTGCCCTATCACCTCGAGGTGGTGGGCTTCGCGGAAGAGGAAGGCGTGCGTTTCAAGAGCACCTTCTTGGGCAGCAATGCGATCATCGGACAATTCGACCTGGCCCTGCTCGAGCAGCCTGACGCCGACGGCGTGAGCATGCGCGCGGCCTTGGTGGCGGCTGGCCACGACCCGCAGGCGATCGCCGCCATCGCGCGCGATCCCAAGGACTTGCTCGGTTTCGTGGAGGTCCATATCGAACAAGGCCCGGTGCTGCTCGAACATGGCTTGGCGCTGGGCGTGGTGACGGCCATCGCCGGCAGCTCGCGCTACCTGGTGCAGCTGCGCGGCCTGGCCAGCCACGCTGGAACCACACCGATGAATATGCGCAAGGACACGGCGGCGGCGGCGGCGGAAATCGTGCTGCTGGTCGAATCGCGCTGCCAGCTTGGCGCGTCGCTGGTGGGCACGGTGGGGCAGCTGCAAGTGCCGAATGGCTCGGTCAATGTGATCGCAGGCGCCTGCCAGCTCTCGCTCGACATTCGCGCGGCCGACGACACGCTGCGCCTGGACGCGGTGCGCGACATCCTCGACGGCATCGCTGCCATATGCGCGCGCCGCCAGATCGAGGTCGAGATCAAGCAAGTGGTATCTGCCGCGGCCGCGCCGTGCGCGCCAGCCCTGATGACGCAATTGGGCGCCGCGATCGAGCGCGCCGGCTGGCCGCGTTTCGACCTGGCCTCCGGCGCCGGCCACGACGCGATGGCGATGGCCCGCATCACCGACGTGGCCATGCTCTTCACGCGCTGTGGCAACGGCGGCATCAGCCACAACCGCCTCGAAACGATGACGGCCGACGACGCCGACATCGCCGCGCAAGTGCTCCTCGATTTCCTGCGCCGCTTCGCCCCCCCCGCCGCCTAGTCCCCCCCGGTCGACCTTCTCGTCGAAGCCACCAGCTCGGCATGCCGGTGACGCAAGCGAAACCGGGGTCAGTGTTTTTTTGTCGCGGCTTGTTGCGACAAATTACACTGACCCCGCTTTCGCGGATCGAAGCCTACGCCCTACGCAAGGCCCCCCATCATGCCAATCGATTGCGCCGCCCACCATTGCATACCGCTACACCTCCAACAACCACTGCATAGCCGGCTCCCCATCCTCATCAAGCACAGTCCCGCCATCGATGAACCCCAGCTTGCGCACCACCCCTTGCGAGGCAATATTCGCCGGATCAATCTGCGCCAACACCTGCCGCAAGCCATCGCGCTCAAAAGCCACCCGCGTCAACAGCCCAATCGCCTTGGTGGCAATCCCCTGCTGCCTGCAGCACGGCGACACCGCATAGCCCACTTCGACCCTCCCGTCTTGCGGCGGATGCTTAAAGCCGCAAGCGCCCACGATGCGTCCATCGACATCACGCAGCATAAAAAAATTAAAATCCCGGCCGTTCCATTTCCCGCCCGCCAGCTGCTCAAGTGAACGGCGCGCCACAAACGGCGGCGGCAAACCCTGGATAAGCAATGCAGAGGCCGCGCCCGCAGGGGCCACGCCATTGGCCAAGTCCTCAAGCTCCTCATTCGATATGGCGCGCAGTGAAATCGTCATGCTGTTCCCGGATTAAATAGTGACGCGCAGAATAGCACGCGGCGCGAGGGGGGAGTCCCTGCCAGCGCCCGACGCACGATTTCGCACGATTTGACACGATAGCTCACGATTGCGCCCGATATCGACGCGAAATCGCGCGCTATCCATCCGAATTCGCACGATGTTTCGCCGAAAGCGTACGCTCTCCCGCCGAAAGCGCACGATTTTCCAGCGGGACCGAATGCTGAGAACGCCATCACGGGGGAACGCAGGCACCCGCGCGCCGCATCGTGCGGACGCATCGGCTTATCGGGCATTTTCGCGCGCGTATCGTACGATCTCGTGCGCCTATCGCACGTTCTCGTCCCCGAATCGTGCAGTCTCGGCCCGCTTTCGCGCACTATCGGGCGATATCGTGCGGATTCGTGCGAAACCGCGCCCGCGCCAAAAACACAGGCCCCGCCACCGGCGCTGTTGTATTTGCTCACGCCCGCCTTTGCATCAATGCACGAGACGCACGCCTAAATATGGCGAAGCGCAGCAATTTGCCGTGCGCGCCAGTGTGCGCCCCAATTCATGACGCTACGATTGCCTCGCCGAACTTGTCACCGCTATTGGCGGCGCGGCTTCGGCATCGCAACAGCGCAGTTCCGCAGACTCCTAGACGACGATATAACCATAAGGAATTCATCACCATGTCATTTCATCGAAGCACCGCCTTGTGCGCCGGCATTCTGGCCGCCTGCATTAGTCCCATGTCGCAGGCCAGCCCTGACGCGGCCGGCAAAGCCGAAAACCACGCGCGCCTGAAAGCGGCACCGATGCCGCGCGCGCACGACAAGCTGCCGCCATCGCGCGAACAATCGAAATTCAACCTTCCCCCGAGCAAGCATCCGCGCCAGGACTTGCAGCCCAAGAGCGCCAAGACCAGCGCGCTCGCCGCCACGGCCTTGACCACGACGGACTGCAAAAACATGGACAAGCTGGCCAGCTACAGCGGTGCCGCCCTGGCCGACTACATCGTCAACCTGCCCGATTACGAATGCCATTACGGCTTGTTTTCGCTCACGCCCGCCCAGGCCGCGACCGTCTACTCGGCGAGCAATTTCAGCGCCGTGGCCACGCGCTTCGCCCAGGAAGCGGCGTCGTACAACGCCAGCAATATCAAGCTGATCAACCTGATCATCTACCTGCGCGCCGGCTACTATCTGGCCAGCGACGGCACCGTCAGCCCCGCGCCGAGCCTGCTAGACACCCTGCGCCCGCCGCTCAAAAACCTGGTCGACGGCTCGGCCCTGTATGCGAGCAACACGGCCGCCTCCAGCACGGCTGGCGAAGCCATGCGCCTGATCACGAATATGCATGACGAGGCGAGTTTCCTGCCCAACGTAAAGAAGCTGATCGTGCGCATGACCAACACGCCAACCACGCCCCAAGCTGCCGAAGTGCTCAAGCAAGACAGCGCCGCCGGCGCCCTCACCGGCGCGCTGACCGTGGTCTTTTACGCCCACTATCGCCCGGAAGGCTTGGCCTTGCTGCAAAACGACCCGTCCTATCCGACCGCGCTAAACAACTTCGTCGTCAATAACAAGGCGGCCCTGCTGGGATCGAACGCCTCCTACGAGCTCAACGACACGGCCAACGAAGCCTTCCGCTTCATGCAATACGCGGGCCTCAAGAGCACGGTCAAGCCTATGGTCAAGAACACCCTGGCCACCTCCACCATGACGGGCGCCGACAACGACCTGTGGCTGGCTGCGGCCTCGGCGGTGAATTTCTACGACGCGGCCAATTGCGCCGACTACGGTACCTGCAACTTCAAGACCGACCTGGCCAACGCGGTGCTCAAGTACAGCTACACCTGCAGCCCGACGGTGCGGATCCGCGCGCAAGACATGACGGTGGCGCAACTGCAAGACTCCTGCGCCATCTTGCAAACCGAGGAAGGCTATTTCCACGACATGATGCAAACGAAGCGCACGCCGGTGGCAAACGACCACAATGGCGCGCTCGAGCTGGTGGTGTTCGACGACTACAGCAACTACAGCAAGTACGCGAGCGTAATCTACGACATGAGCACGGATAATGGCGGCATGTATCTGGAAGGCGACCCTAGCTCGCTGAGCAACCAGGCGCGCTTTGTCGCGCACGAAGCATCCTGGCTGCGTCCGACCTTCCAGGTATGGAATTTACAGCACGAATACGTGCACTACCTCGATGGCCGCTTCGATATGATCGGTGACTTCAACGCGGAAACAGCCAAGCCCTCGGTATGGTGGATCGAGGGCATCGCCGAATACCTCTCGCTCAAGAACAATGACCAGGCCGCGATCGATGCCGCCAAGACCGGTAGCTACAAATTGAGCGAGGTGTTCGGCAACACCTATGCGATGTCCGATTACGTCAATCGCGCCTACCGTTGGGGCTATATGGCCACGCGCTTCATGATGGAAAACCACCGCAATGACGTCGACACCGTCATCGGCAAGTTCCGGGTGGGTGATTACGATGGCTACCAAAACTACATGGCCTATATCGGCACCCGTTACGACGCCGAGTTCGCCACTTGGGCCGCCAAGGCCACGACGGCCGGCGAGCCGCCGCTGCCGACGGATCCCGTCTTGCCCAATTGCCCAGCTGGTGGAAATATGCAGCTTGGTAAGAATTGTTCAATCAAGGCTCTCACCTCGGGCAGCCAAGCCTACGCCTACATCTTGTTGCCCGCCGGCGCAAAGAACCTGAAGCTGAGCACCAGCGGCGGCACCGGCAATGTCGACCTGTATCTGGCGCTGGACCGCTACCCAAGCGCATCGAGCTACGACGCCGCGTCGACGGGCAGCAGCAACCGCGACAGCGTGAGCGTGGCGAGCCCCGTTGCGGGGCACTGGTATTACATCGTACTGAAGGCGCAGCAAGCCTTTAACGGCGTGACCCTGGCCGCTACCTACGACTAGGCGCAGGCGGTGTCGAGCGTGGTGCTCGCTTACGGAGTGAGCACCACCTTGCGGCATTCGTCTTCTTTTTTGTCGAACAGGCGGTAACCCTCCGCCGCCTGTTCGAGCGGCAAACGGTGCGAGATGATGGCGTTCGGCTTGAGCCGCTCCTGCTCTATGGCGTACAACAGTTCCGGCATATAGCGCTGGACATGGGTTTGCCCTCCCCGAATACTGATGCCCTTTTCAAACGTGTCGCCGAACTGGAAAGCGTGAATCATTCCCGCATATACGCCGGGCACACTGAGCGTGCCCCCACGCCGGACTGCCGCGATGCATTGGCGCAGGGCGGCGCCGCTACTGCCCTCGACCTTCAGATTCGTCATCACCGTTTCAAGCGCGCTGCCCTTGGCCTCGAAGCCGACCGCGTCAATGACGGCATCGACCCCGCGCCCGTGCATATGCTCGATAAGCACTTCGGCAGCATCGACCTGGTCGAAATCGATGGGGATGGCGCCGTATTCGGCGCGCGCGAATTCAAGCCGGTAAGCGTAGTGATCGACCATGAACAAGTCCTCGACCCCGAGCATGCGCGCGCACGCCGCCGCCATCATGCCGACCGGTCCGGCGCCGAAAATCGCCAAGCTCGAACCCTTGCCGACCCCGGCGTTGAGGACGGCCTGGTAGCCGGTGGGAAGAATATCGCTCAAGAACAACACTTGCTCGTCCGCCAGGCCGAGCGGGATACGGATCGGCCCCGCGTTCGCCTTGGGCACCCGCGCATACTGGGCTTGCCCGCCCGGCACCCCGCCGTACAGATGGGTGTAGCCGAACATGGCCGCGCCGGGCTTGATTTGCGGCTTGGCCGACGCCGTGGCGCGCTCGGCGTTGGTGGTCTCGCAAGCGGCGAACAGTTGGCGGTCGCAAAAGAAGCAATGCCCGCAAGCGATCACGAAGGGCACCACCACACGGTCGCCCTTTTGCAGATAGGCGACCGTTGGACCGGCGTCGACGACGGTACCCATGAATTCGTGACCGAGGATGTCACCGCTTTTGAGGCCGGGCACCTTGCCACGATACAAATGCAGGTCGGAGCCGCAGATGGCGGTGGCACTGATCTTGACAATGATGTCGTCCGGTTCCCGCAAGACGGGATCGGGCACGGTGTCGACTTGGACTTCTTGACGGCCATGATAAACAAGCGCGCGCATGAACTTCTCCCCCGCAAATAATGTCAGCCAGGCGAGCAAACGACAGGCGTTCGCGCGAGTGGCTGGGAGAGATTAGCAAGCGCGCGCCAAGCGCAGAATCGGCCCGCGGCGCGCGCCGCGGTAGGAGAGCGCCCACCCCAAGGGCGCGCGGCGCGCCCCTGGCGGCGTGATTGGCGCCTTTAGCCGGCGCTGTTGGCGCGCGCGAGCATCGCATGCAGCAAGACGTTGCAGCCCGCTTCCAGGTGATCCGACTTGGCGTCTTCGATTTCGTTGTGGCTGATGCCATCCTTGCAGGGCACGAAGATCATGCCGGCCGGCGCGACCCGGGCGGCGTAGATGGCGTCGTGGCCGGCGCCGGACACCACGTCCATCGTCGAATAGCCAAGCTTGGCCGTAGCCGCGCGCACCGCATCCACGCAATCGGGATGGAATGGGCATGGCGGGTAATACGACACGCGCTCGATGCTGATGCCAAGACCGGTTTCGCCGCGCGTTTTGTCGATAAAGGCCAGCATTTCGCCGTGCATGGTGTTGAGCAATTCATCGTTCACATTGCGCAAGTCGATACTGAACTTGACTTCGCCAGGAATGACGTTGCGGCTGTTCGGGAACACTTGCACCATGCCCACCGTGCCGCGGCCATAGGGCGGATAGCGGTTCGCGATCTGCACCACTTCTTGCATGATGCGGGTGGCCACTTGCAGCGCGTCGCGGCGCAAGCCCATCGGAGTGGGGCCGGCGTGCGCCTCCATGCCGGTGACGACGCAGTCGTACCACGACAAGCCCATCACGGCCGGCACCACGCCGATGACCTTGTCGGCATCCTCGAGCACGGGGCCTTGCTCGATATGGGTTTCGAAGTAAGCGCCGATCGGATGCTCACCCGGCACCTGCTCGCCCATGTAGCCGATGCGCGCCAGTTCTTCCTTCACGCTCTTGCCTTCAGTGTCGGTGGCGGCGTACGCCGTCTCCAGGCTGAAGGCGCCGCAAAACACGCCTGAGCCCATCATCACGGGAACGAAGCGCGAGCCTTCTTCATTGGTCCAGAACGCCACCTCGATCGGTGCCTCGGTCTGGATGTTCAAGTCGTTCAAGGTGCGCACCACTTCCAGCCCGGCCAGCACGCCGTAGTTGCCGTCGAATTTGCCGCCGGTCGGCTGGGTGTCGATATGGCTGCCGGTCACGATGGGCGGCAGCGCGTTGTTGCGCCCGGCCCGGCGCATGAAGACATTGCCGATCTGATCGACCGTGATGGCCAAGCCAGCCTCGCGCGCCCAGCCCACCACCAGGTCGCGCCCCTGGCGGTCCAGGTCGGTGAGGGTCAGGCGTTTGACGCCGCCCTTGGGGGTGGCGCCGATCTTGGCCAATTCCATCAGCGAAGACCAGAGGCGCTCGCCATTGATGCGGATTTCATTCATTTCACTGCTCCCAAATGCGTTTCAAGAAAAATCGATGATGCGCCGCCGGCTGCGATAAGGAAACCGATTAGGGGACAGACCCCTGTTTTGAGGAAATGCGCGCATTTCCTCAAAACAGGGGTCTGTCCCCTAATCGGTCGCCTTATCGCACGGCTAGCTCAGGTGGCCGAGACGGGCGCGAAGGCGGGCCGGTCGACGTGCCGGCCCGCGCCGGCGACAGCGCGCAAGTCACCCTTCGCGAACACCAATTGGCCCGCCGCGACCGTATGCGTAGGAATGCCGCGCACGGTGCGCCCTTCAAACACATTGAAGCCACCCTTGGCGAACTGGCTCTTGGCCGAAATCGTGCGCGTACCTTCCGGATCCCACACCACGATGTCGGCGTCGGCGCCCACGGCCACGATGCCCTTGCGCGGATACATATTGAAAATCTGCGCCGCGTTGCTGGACGTGACGCGCACGAATTCCGACGGCGTCAGCTTGCCCGAATTGACGCCCGCGTCCCACACCACGGCCATGCGGTCTTCCACCCCGCCGCAGCCGTTCGGGATCTTGGTGAAGTCATCCTTGCCGGCCGCCTTTTGCTCGGCGCAGAACGTGCAGTGATCGGTGGCCGTGGTGTGCAGGTTCCCGCCCTGCAGGCCCTGCCACAGCGCCGCCTGATGGTGCTTGCTGCGAAACGGTGGGCTCATCACGTGCCCGCGCGCGAATTCAAGATCGCTGCTGTGGTACACGCTGTCGTCGATCACCAGATGCCCGGCCAGTGCCTCGCCATACACGCGCTGCCCCTTGGCGCGCGCACGCGTGATCGCCTCAAGCGACTCGGCGCACGACACGTGCACGATGTAGATCGGCGTGCCGAGTACGTTGGCGATCGCGATGGCGCGGTTGGCCGCCTCGGCCTCCACTTCCGGCGGGCGCGATAGCGGATGCGCGCTCGGCCCGGTGATGCCCTTCTTGAGCAGCGCCTGCTGCAGCTGGAACACCAGTTCGCCATTCTCCGCATGCACGGTCGGAATCGCCCCCAACTCGAGCGCGCGCGAAAAACTGCGTACCAGCGTCTCGTCGTCGGCCATGATCGCGTTCTTATACGCCATGAAGTGCTTGAAGCTGTTCACGCCGTGCTGGCGCACCAGCGTGCCCATTTCCTCGTGCACGCTGTCGTCCCACCACGTCACCGCCACGTGGAAGGTGTAGTCGCCGGCCGACTTCTCGGCCCAGCCGCGCCAGGTGTGGTAAGCCTCGAGCAGCGACTGCTGCGGATTGGGGATGACGAAATCCATGATGGTGGTGGTGCCGCCGGCCAGGCCGGCCGCGGTGCCAGTGAAGAAATCGTCCGCCGTCACCGTGCCCATGAAAGGCAGTTGCATATGGGTGTGGGTGTCTATCCCGCCCGGCATCACGTACTGGCCGCCCGCGTCGATCACGGTGGCGCCAGCGGGCGCGGCCAGCTTGGGGCCGACGGCGACGATCTTGTCGCCCTCGCAGATCACGTCGGCGCGAAACGCGCGGTCCGCATTGACGACGGTGCCGCCGCGAATAAATGTAGTCATACCGCTCTCCAAGAATCTGTTCTTACAATGTAGGCTTACACGGCGGGGCGCAGCGCGGGCACTGCCTTCCCCTTCATCATGAGGCCATACACCAGCGCCGAGATGGCGATGCCGACAAACCAGGCATAGGTGTAGACAAGCTTGAATCCATCTCCGACCTCCTTGAACGAGTCCGGAAAGGCCGCGTTCAGAAAGCCCGGGATATTCGGCAGCACACCCGCCACGAAGGCGACAATGGCGGCCAGGTTCCAGCCGCTGCCATACGAATAGGCGCCGTCCTCGCGGTACAACTGCGCCACATCGAGTTCGGTCTTGCGGATAAAGTAGTAGTCGACGATCAGGATGCCGGCGATCGGCCCAAGCAGCGCCGAGTAGCCAATCAACCAGGTGAAGATATAGCCCTGCGTCGATTCGAGTATTTTCCAAGGCATCATCAGGATCGCGATCGAGGCCGTGATATAACCGCCCGCCTTGTACGACACCTGCTTGGGCGCCAGTGAGGAAAAGTCGTAGGCCGGCCCCACCAGATTGGCCGCCAGGTTCACGCTGACGGTGTCGATCAAGAGGATGATCAGCGCGATCAAGACGCCCGCGCCGCTCATGCGGCTGGCCAAGTCGACCGGATCCCAGATCGCCTTGCCGTACAAGACCACGGTGGCGGAGGTGACGATCACGGCCAGCATCGCCAGCAAACCCATCGGCACCGGCAGGCCAACCGACTGGCCCAATACCTGGTCGCGCTGGGTCTTGGCGAAGCGGGTGAAATCCGGGATATTGAGCGCCAGCGTGGCCCAGAACCCGACCATGGCGGTTAGCGATGGCCAGAAAGCACTCCAGAACTGGCCGGCCTTCTTGCCGCCGGCGACAAACTGCGAAGGCTGGTCGAGCAGCGGGCCGAAGCCACCGGCCTTGTTATAGACCCAGCCGAGCAGCACAAAGCAGATCACGATCTTGAGCGGCGCGGTATAGGTTTCGAGTTTGCGGATCGCATCCATGCCGTGCACGATGTACCAGAACTGGATGGCCCAGAAGGCGAGGAAGCAAACGAGCTGAGCGCCATTGATACCGAGGCCGGCGATCTTGTCGCCGCCAATCTCGTGGCCCAGCAAGGCGCCCAGCAGCGTGTAGATCATGCTGCCGCCGAACCAGGTCTGGATGCCATACCAACCGCAGGCGACGATGGCGCGCATCAGCGCAGGAATTCGCGCGCCGGTGGTGCCGAACGACGAGCGTGCCAGCACCGCGTACGGAATGCCGTACTTGGTGCCCGCATGGCCAATAAGGAGCATCGGCACGAGCACGATCGCGTTAGCCAGGAAGACGGTGAACACCGCCTGGTAGCCGGACATGCCGCCTTCAATCAAACTGGCCGACAAGGTGTAGGCGGGAATGCACATCACCATGCCAACCCATAGCGCCGCGAAATGATACCAACGCCAGGTGCGCTGGGCGGCGGTGGTGGGCGCGAGGTCTTCGTTCCAAAGCTGGGTGCTGCGGGTCGGGTCAGTGCTCACTGTGGGCTCTCCATCTATTGAACGAAATCCGAGTGTATATCAAAAAATGGCGTGCAAAGACAGCTGCACGCCATGATCTCGATGCGATCTTTGCACCTCTAAGTTACGCCACTTCCGCGCGCGGATTACGCGGGTCGCGGGTCCAGTTCATATACGGCTTGCCGGTATCCTGTGGCACCATGGTGATGCAGCCTTCGACCGGGCAGGTGATTTCGCACAGATTGCAGCCCACGCACTCGTCCTTGATCACTTCATAAGTGCGCACGCCGGCCGCGTCGATCAGCTGGGCGATCGACTGGTGCGAGGTGTCTTCGCAGGCGATATAGCATTTGCCGCACTTGATGCAATCGTCCTGGTTGATCTGCGCGATCACCGCGTAGTTCATGTCCAGATACTTCCAGTCGGTGGTGTTGGGCACGGCCTTGCCGGTGAATTCGGCGATGCTCTTGTAGCCCTTCTCGTCCATCCAGCGCGACAAGCCGTCCTTCATCTCTTCGACGATGCGGAAGCCATGCAGCATGGCGGCCGTGCACACCTGCACCGAGCCGCAGCCCAGCGCAATGAATTCGGC
This sequence comes from Pseudomonadota bacterium, assembly GCA_040388555.1. Lineage (GTDB taxonomy): Bacteria > Pseudomonadota > Gammaproteobacteria > Burkholderiales > Burkholderiaceae_D > Telluria_A. Next base: position 37,163 of record JAZKBP010000005.1, on the reverse strand, counting down.
CGCGTCGCGCCAGTTGCCGATGCCGCCGATGCCGGAGATGGGCAAGCCACGGGTTTCCGGGTCGCGCGCGATCTCGGCCACCATGTTCAGCGCGATCGGCTTGACGGCGGTGCCGCAGTAGCCGCCGTGGGTGCTGGCGTTGCCGACGATCGGGAAGGCCACCATGCGGTCCAGGTCAAGGTGGGTGATCGAGTTGATGGTGTTAATCAGCGAAACCGCGTCGGCGCCACCGGCATGCGCGGCGCGCGCCGGCTTGCGCACGTCGGTGATGTTGGGGGTGAGCTTGACGATGACGGGCAGCTTGGTATGGGTCTTGCACCAGCGCGTGACCATCTCCACGTATTCCGGCACCTGGCCAACGGCCGCGCCCATGCCGCGCTCGGGCATGCCGTGCGGGCAGCCGAAATTGAGCTCGATGCCATCGGCGCCGGTCGCTTCCACTTTCGGCAGGATGTCGGCCCACAGAGCTTCTTCGCATGGCAGCATCAGCGACACGATGATGGCGCGGTCCGGCCAGTCCTTTTTCACCTGCGTGATTTCCTGCAGATTGATCTCGAGCGAGCGGTCGGTGATCAGCTCGATGTTGTTAAAGCCGAGGACTTCGCGATTCTTGCCGTAATGGGCCGAGTAGCGCGACGAGACGTTGACGGCCGCCGGGTCTTCGCCCAAGGTTTTCCACACTACGCCGCCCCACCCCGCTTCGAAGGCGCGCACCACGTTGTAGGCTTTGTCGGTCGGCGGCGCGGACGCCAGCCAGAATGGATTGGGCGACTTGATGCCGCAAAATTCAATGCTCAGATCGGCCATTATGCAGCCTCCACTTTGGTTTGGATGTCGTGATGGATGGCCAGTGCGGCCAGTTTGCCGTGCTGGACGGCTTGCACCGTCAAGTCCTGGCCCGGTGCGACGCAATCGCCGCCGGCGTAGATGCCCGCTTGCGCGGTGCGGAACTGCGCGTCGACATGGATCTTGTCGCCTTCGCGCTTGAGCTCAGAGACGCCGCTGGCGACCATGCTCTGGCCGATGGCCTTGAAGACGGCGTCCGCTTCGATGCCGAAAGTCTCGCCGGTGCCGGCCAGACGGCCGTCCTTCATTTCCGTTTTTTCGAAGCGCATCCCGCACACGCGGCCGGCGCCGTCCAACAGCACTTCTTGCGGCTGGGCCCAGGTGCGCATGCGTACATGGTTGGCCTTGGCGATATCCTGTTCGTGGCCGGTCGCGCTCATGCCATCAAAGCCGCGGCGGTACACGAGGGTCACTTCCTGCGCGCCCAGGCGCCCGATTTGCACGGCCATGTCGATGGCGGTGTTGCCAGCGCCGATGACGATGGCGCGCCGCGGCACGGGCAGCTTGGACAGGTCGCTGGCTTGACGCAGCGCGGCGATGTAGTCGACCGCGGCCATCAGGCCTGGCGCGTTCTCGCCGGTCAGGCCGAGCTGGCGGCTGGCGGCCAGGCCGATGCCCAGGAAGACGGCGTCGTACCGGGCGTGCAAGTCCTTCAGGTGCAGGTTCGCGCCCAGCACTTGGCCGTGGCGCACTTCGATGCCGCCGATGTCGAGCAGGAAGGCGACTTCCTTTTGCGCGAAGTCGTCGGTGAGCTTGTACTTGGCGATGCCGTATTCGTTCAAGCCGCCCGCTTTTTCATGCGCCTCGAAGACGACGACGTCGTTGCCGAGCATGGCCAGGCGGTGCGCGCACGACAGGCCGGCCGGGCCGGCGCCAACCACGGCGATGGTCTTGCCGGTGGCGGCGGCGCGCTGGAATGGGTGGGCCTCGAAGTGCGCGTTGTCGGTGGCGTAGCGTTGCAACAGGCCGATCTTGACGGGTTGGCCTTCGGCGTCGTGGTTGCGCACGCAGGCGTCTTCGCACAGGATTTCGGTCGGGCACACGCGCGCGCAACTGCCGCCCAGGATGTTCTGCTTGAGGATGCCAACGGCGGCGCCGTTGATATTGTGTTCGTGGATGTTACGGATGAAGCTAGCCACGTCGATTTCGGACGGGCAGATGCGGGTGCAAGGCGCGTCGTAGCAATAGAGGCAGCGTGCGCTTTCGATGGCGGCCTGGCGCGCCGTCAATGGCGGCGCCAGGTCGGTGAACTGCTCGGCCAGCGCGTTGTTACTCGCGCTCGCTTGTGGCATGTGTTTGAGAGATTCGATCATATTACTGTCCCCAATATAGTTATATCGCCGCAGCGGAGGTGGCGGATTAAATCGGGGTCGGAGTTTTTTT
>JAZKBP010000005.1:0-34917 GCA_040388555.1 Pseudomonadota bacterium | reverse complement strand
CCCACCTCCAAACCCGTGACGCGGGCGTTACTGACTTCGGTCCGCCGTAAATGGGGTCAGAGTAATTTTCGCAAAAGGCCGCGAAAAAAAACTCCGACCCCATTTATTCTTTTTTTTCGCATCGTTAGCTATTTCATTTGCGGGAAGGCGAACTCGACGCCGGCGCTGGCGGTGTTCGGCCAGCGCTGCATCACCGCCTTATGGCGCGTGTAAAAGCGCACGCCTTCCGGCCCATACGCGTGATGGTCGCCAAACAGGCTACGCTTCCACCCGCCAAAGCTGTTAAACGCCATCGGCACCGGCAGCGGCACATTCACCCCCACCATGCCCACCTGGATCTGACGCACGAATTCGCGGGCCACGCCGCCATCGCGCGTGTAGATCGCCACGCCGTTGCCGTACTCGTTGGCGTTGATCAGATCGACGGCGCTCTTCACGTCCGGCGAGCGCATCACGCACAGCACCGGTCCGAAAATCTCTTCCTTGTAGATGCTCATCTGCGGCGTCACATGGTCAAACAAGGTGCCGCCGACGAAAAAGCCGTTCTCGCGCCCCTCCACCTTGCAGCCGCGCCCATCCACCAGCAGCTTGGCGCCCTGCTCAACACCCTCGCCGATCAAGCGTTCGATGCGCTCCTTGGCCGCGCTTGTAATGACCGGCCCCATTTCAGCGTCCGCGTCCATGCCATCACGCACCTTCAGCTTGGCGGTGCGCTCGGCCAGGGCGCCGATCAACTTGTCGCCCGCGTCGCCCACCGCCACCACCACCGAAATGGCCATGCAGCGCTCGCCCGCCGAGCCATACGCCGCGCCGATCAGCGCGTCGACCGCCATCTCCATATCGGCGTCCGGCATCACCACCATATGGTTCTTGGCGCCGCCCAAAGCCTGCACCCGCTTGCCCGCCGCGCTGCCGCGCGAATAGATGTACTCGGCGATCGGGGTTGAACCGACAAAGCTGATCGCCTGCACCTCAGGGTGATCAAGCAAGGCATCGACCGTCACCTTATCGCCCTGCACCACATTGAACACGCCGTCCGGCAAGCCCGCTTCCTTGAGCAGCTTCGCGTGCAGCAGCGAGGCCGATGGATCGCGCTCGGACGGCTTCAACACAAAGGTGTTGCCGCACGCGATGGCGACCGGGAACATCCACATCGGCACCATCACCGGGAAGTTAAACGGCGTGATACCCGCGACCACGCCAAGCGCCTGGCGCATCGACCACGCGTCGATGCCGCGCGAGATCTGGTCCGTGAACTCACCCTTGAGCAGTTGCGGAATCCCGACCGCAAACTCCACCATCTCGATCCCGCGCGCCACTTCGCCCTGCGCGTCGGCGAAGGTCTTGCCGTGTTCGCGCGTGAGCATGGTGGCGAAATCGTCGGTGTGCTGCTGGCACAGCTGCAGGTAGCGGAACAGCACGCGCGCCCGTGTCAACGGTGGCGTGGCCGACCACGATGGAAAGGCCTTGGCCGCCGCGGCGACGGCCAGATCGACGTCCTCGCTGGTGCCCAGCGCGACCGTGGCCACAGCCTGCCCGAAGGCCGGGTTGTAGACGCTGGCGTGGCGGCCGCTATTGGTGTCGACCAGTTCGCCGTTGATGAAATGCTTGATTGTGCCGATGATGCTCATGGTGTGCCTTGTTCAATCCAGGTTTTTCAGTACGGTCGTCAATTTACCGAACAATTCGTCGACGTGTTTTTTCTCGATCACCAGCGGTGGCGACAGGGCGATGATGTCGCCCGTGGTGCGGATCAAGGCACCGTCCGCGAAGGCCTTTTTGAAAGCGGAGAAGGCACGCGCCCCTGGCTTGCCCGCGATCGGCTCGAGCTCGATGCCGGCGATCAGGCCGATCGTGCGCAGGTCGATCACGTGCGGCAGGCCCTTGAGCGAATGCACGGCATCGGCCCAGTAATCCTGCATCGCCTTGGCGTTATCGAGGATCTTCTGTTCTTCAAACACTTCAAGCGTGGCCAACGACGCGGCGCAGGCCAGCGGATGGCCCGAATACGTATAGCCGTGGAACAGCTCGATGCCGGCCGGCGCATCCATGAAGGCATCGTGGATGAATTTCTTGGTGAAGACCGCGCCCATCGGCACCACGCCGTTGGTCAAGCCTTTGGCGGTGGTCATCATGTCCGGCTCGACGTCGAAGTAGTCGCAGGCGAACGGCGTGGTCAGGCGGCCGAAGCCGGTGATCACTTCATCGAAAATGAGCAGGATGCCGTGCTTGGTGCACAGCTCGCGCAAGCGCTTCAAGTAACCCTTGGGCGGAATGAGCACGCCGGTGGAACCGGCCACCGGCTCGACGATCACGGCCGCGATGGTCGAGGCGTCGTGCAGCGCGACGATGCGTTCGAGCTCGTCGGCCAGGTTGGCGCCATGTTCGGGCTCGCCGCGGCTGTAGGCGTTCTTGTCCAGGTTGTGGGTGTGCGGCAGATGGTCCACGCCCGGCAGCATGGGGCCGAAGGTCTTGCGGTTGCCGGCGATGCCGCCGACCGAGATGCCGCCAAAGCCCACGCCGTGGTAGCCGCGCTCGCGCCCGATCAGGCGGGTGCGGCCCGCTTCGCCGCGCATCTTGTGATAGGCCAGCGCCATCTTGAGCGCCGTGTCCACCGCTTCCGAGCCGGAGTTGGTGTAGAACACATGGCCGAAGCGGTGGTTGGTGTAGTCCATCAGCTTTTCAGCCAAGTCGAAGGCGGCCGGATGCCCCATCTGGAAGGTGGGGGCGAAATCGAGCTGCCCGATCATCTCGCGCACGGCGGCGACGATCTTCGGCTGCGCGTGGCCGCAAGGGACGCACCACAGGCCGGCGGTGCCGTCGAGGACGGTGTTGCCGTCCACATCCTTGTAGTACATGCCCTCGGCCGACACCAGTAGGCGCGGGTTGACCTTGAAATCGCGGTTGTTCGTAAATGGCATCCAAAACGATGACATCGATGCGGGTCTGGACTCGTTCATACAGCCTCCAAGATTTTTACAAGCAAAAAAATAATTTACCAGTTGGCAAAATGATGGTGCAATAATAGTCAGCAGGCCAACTATGGCACATATACACAAATTGTAAAACCGGCCAACCGTACAGGTTGCGCGAACATTACACTTTGACGCGGCGCAGCAAATGGAGCGAGGGATGGGCGAAGCAGGACGGAATTTGAAGGGGGCGGCCGCGAGCGGCGCACCCGAGCGCGATGCTGCGGGCACTGGCGCGTCGGACTTCGGCCAAGTGGACGGCGCTGACGTGGGCGTTGACGTGGGCAATGAGGCGGGCGATGCCAGCACGGCGCCCGCCAGCGAAGGCGCCGAGGGCAGCGCTTGGCCCCTGCTTGAGATCGACCGCAGCCTGCGCGCCAGCCTGGTCGACCAGATCGTCGGCGCCATCGCCCAAATGGTCAAGCGGCGCGAACTGCGCATCGGGACCAAGATGCCGTCGGTGCGCCAATTCGCCAAGTGCAATGGCGTATCGACCTTCACGGTCGTCGAATCGTACGACCGCCTGCTCACGCTCGGGTTGCTGTCCTCGCGCCGCGGCTCCGGCTTTTTCGTCGCCCGCAGCGAGGTGGCGCAGCCGCAGGCGCTGGCCCTGCACGCCTCGCCCAGCGCGATCGACGCGCTCACGCCCGACCTGTATTCGGGCGTGTCGGACGCGCTGCCGGTGGGCGCCGGCTGGCTGCCGCCGGAATGGTATGGCGAGGCGACCGTGCTCGACGCGGTGCGCCAGGCGATCCGCATTCCCGCCAACCGCTTGCGCGGCTACGGCCACCCGCTCGGCTTTCCCTCGCTGCGCCAGCACATGGCCGGCGCGCTGTCAGACGAATTGTTCGCCGTCGAGCCGGACCAGGTGCTGCTCACCCACGGCGCCACCCATGGCTTCGACCTGATCCTGCGCACCCTGACCAAGCCGGGCGACACCGTGTTTGTCGAAGACCCCGGCTACAGCAATTTGCTGTCGCTGATCCGGCATCACGGCTGCATCGCGGTGGGCATCGCGCGCGACGAAAACGGCTTGGACTTCGCGGCCCTGGCGGCACAGGCGGCACTGCTGCAACCGAAGATCATGTTCGTCAACACGGTGCTGCAAAACCCGCTGGGCACTTCGCTCAGCCAGGCGCAGGCGCACCGCTTGCTGGGCCTGGCCGAGCAGTTCGACTTTTGGCTGGTGGAAGACGATATCTACCGCGAACTGGCCGCGCGCGGCGAAGCTTCGCTGGCGGCGATGGACGGCTTGCGGCGCGTGATCCGGGTCGGCAGTTTTTCGAAGTCGCTCTCGCCGGTGCTGCGCGTGGGTTCGATCTGTGCCTCCAATTCGCTGGTGCCGGAACTGCTGCGTGTGAAAATGCTCGCCGGCCTGACCACCTCTGAAATCAACGAGCGCGCCGTGTTCCACGCCATCTCGGCGCGCCCCTACCGGCGCATGCTCGAACGCCTGGTCGGCCAGCTCGACGCGGGACGCGAACGCACCATCGAACGCTTGCGCGAAGTGGGCATGGCGCCAGTGGCCAAGCCGCGCGGCGGCATGTTCGTCAGCGCCGGCTGGTCCAATGCGCCCACACCGGAATGGAACGGCAAGCTCATCGCCGACCTGGCGCTACGCTCGGGCATCTTGCTCTCGCCCAACGAATTCTTCATGCTGCGCGCGCCCGACAGCGTCTGGTTCCGCTTTAACGTGGCCTATTCGGCCGACGCGGCGCCGCTGATCGATTTCCTGCAAACGCTACGCCCTGCCTGACAAAACCCATGGCCACAGAAAAAAAACTCAACGTCGTACCCAACTCCGCCGCCCAGCGGCGCGTGCAAAATCGCGACAAGCTCGAAGCGGACATCGTGCGCGAAGCGGTGCGCATATTCGCCGAGTGCGGCTACGAGGGCACCTCGATCGCGACGATTGCCGACAGCGCCGGCCTGTCCAAGCAAAACCTGATGTACTACTTCCCGACCAAGCAGGCGCTGTATGTGCGCGTGCTCGACGACGTGCTCGACGAATGGTTAGATCGCATGGACAACCTGGCCGACGCCAGCGAAGACCCCAAGGACGTGCTGCGCACCTACATCCAGGCCAAGCTGCGCTTTTCGCGCGAGCAGCCGTGGGCCTCGCGCGTGTACGCGACGGAGGTCATCAGCGGCGCCCAGCTATACGGCGCGCAAATCCAGGAGCGCGTGGTGCCGCTGCTGCGCAAGGACATCGAAGTGTTCGAGCAGTGGATCAGCGAAGGCAAGATCGCGCCGATCAACGCCACCCACCTGCTGTTCGCGATCTGGGCGATGACCCAGTCGTACGCCGATTTTTCGACCCAGATGGCACTGGTCCTGAACCGCAAACAGCTCACGCGCAAGGACTTCGACGACGCCGAGAAGATGATCGTCGACATGGTGCTGGCGGCAGTTTCCTTACCTGCCAGCGCAAGCGCGCAGGCACAGCGCAGCGCCTGACACGCGCGGCGAAAGGCATCGGCCCGCGCGCGCGGCTTCCCCGCTCGCGCTCGACCCCTAACTGTGTTGCGTAATTGCCGAACCTGGCGGCTCGATCAAAAATTCTTCTTTACTTCCCGTTTCAGGTCGGGATATTATCCGCGCCTCCGCAAATTCTTGCGCATGCTTTCAACGGAATCGAGAATCAAAGTGCCTGTACACAGCCATCCTATCTGCTGACGATATCGGATCGACCCACGCGGACCAAAGTCCGCTAAGGCTGTGCACGCGTTTTGCCATGACACCCACGTCATGGTTCGGTTTCTCCCTTGTTCGTCAGCTCCATTCATCACCTGGAGCACATCATGACGAATTTCATTCAAAACCTGGAACTATTCAAATACCCATCGACCCAGCACCTGGAAGGTTCCCAGTTGCAAAAGGGCGATCAGCCGGCGCCACGGTCCGGCAAACATAGCGATCCGCGCGCGTCCTACGCCGTGCTGGCGGGCCGCCATATCGTGGTCGAGGAAAAACTCGACGGTGCCAACGCGGGCGTCAGTTTCAGCCCTGGTGGCGAACTGCTGCTACAAAGCCGCGGCCATTACCTGATGGGGGGCGGGCGCGAGCGCCAATTCGGCTTGTTCAAGCGCTGGGCCAATGTCCACGACGACGCCTTGCTCGCTTGTCTGGACGAACGCTACGTCATGTACGGCGAATGGATGGGAAAGAAGCACAGCGTGTTTTACGACCGCTTGCCCCACCTGTTTTGCGAGTTCGACATTTACGACCGCAGCCGCGCAGTGTTTCTCTCGACCTCGGCCCGTAAGCAATTGATCGGCTGCGCACCGGTGCTGCCGGTTCCCGTGTTGTTCGCGGGGACCGCACCATCGCGTCTCGACGACTTGCTGGCGCTGTTGCAGCCATCACTGGCAAAGTCGGCGCATTGGCGCAATGCCTTCGAGGAAACAGTAGCCCGTGAAGGGCTCGATCTCGGCAAATGCTGGGGCCAGGCCGACAAATCGGATCTGGCCGAGGGGCTCTACATCAAGGTCGAAGACGACGCTGTCGTCACAGCGCGCTACAAGTGGGTCAGGAGCGACTTCGTGCAAGCGATTCTCGATTCTCAAGTACACCACTCGCAGCAAGCATTTGTTCCCAACGAGCTTGCGCCCGGCGCCGATATCTACGCGCCGCAACTGACCATGCATTGGGATGATTTGAAAGGAAAAGCATCATGATCACCTATAAGCAAATGGCGGAACACGTCCCGCAAGCCGGGCAAGGCCCGGATTGGGCGTGGTTCCTGCACGCGATTCCAGCGTTGCGCGAGCTCGAAGCCACGCCGCAGGATCCCTACTATCACGCCGAAGGAAACGTGTGGATTCATACGCGCATGGTGGTCGAGGCCTTGCTGCGCGGTCCGGATTTCATCGATGGCTCAAGCGACGAGCGATTCGTGCTGTTCTATGCCGCGCTCTTGCACGATATCGCCAAACCCGCCACCACCGTCATCGACACTGACAGCGGCCGGATCGGCCAACCCGGCCATTCAAAACGCGGCGCCATCGACGTGCGCATTTTGGGCTGGTATGCCGGCATTCCGTTTGCACTGCGCGAACAGATCTGCCGCATCATCACCGTGCACCAACTTCCTTTTTTTGCCATCGGCGGCAATAAGCATGGTCAGTCGGCCGAATTCATCGTACGCAAGCTGTCCCACGAACTGGACTTGCGGCTGCTCGCGGCCGTGGCCCAGGCCGACATGCAAGGGCGCGAATTTGAAAAGAAAGGCGATTGCCTGGTCGACATTGAACTGTTTCGGGAACTGGCGCGCGACGAGGACTGTTATGGCAAACCGAAGGCGTTCGCGGACCGGCACACGATGCTGTCGTATTTTCGTGGCGCCGCCATCGCCCCCGATTATTCGCTGCACCAAAATGCGGGATCGCATGTCACCGTCATGTCCGGCTTGCCGGCATCGGGCAAGAATCATTGGGTATCGCATCAGCGAGCGCATTTGCCGGTGGTATCGATCGACGACGCGCGAATGGAACTTGGACTCGCCCATGGCGACAACGAGGGTGCGGCGGCGCACCGGGCCATCGATTTTGCCAAGGAGATGCTGCGTGCCAAAAGCGACTTCGTATGGAATACAACCCACCTCAGCGCGCAGATGCGCAAGAAGACCTTGGATTTGCTGTATGCCTACGATGCGCAAGTGAGCCTGATTTACTTGGAGCAGCCGCCACAAGTGATCTTCAAGCGCAACACGCAGCGCGACACGAGTTTGGCGAACAAGTCGATTGAACGCATGCTCTTCAAATGGGAGGTGCCATTGCCGACCGAAGCGCATGCGGTCGAGTATCCCGAGGCAGGCGCCGCGGGCAGGCCCATGTGATACAGCCCGATTGCGCCATGCCGAGCTTGGCGCAATCGGCACCACGTTGTATTCTTATCCGTTTCGCCACAACGCCATTGGAAAGTCGCCATGCCGTCATTCACACACACGCTCCTGCACACCGAGCGCTTGACGCTGCGCTGGCTCGAAGAGAGCGATACGGCGGCCCTGTTTGCCATGTATTCCGACCCTGAAGTGCTGCGCTACTGGAGCAGCGCGCCGTGGACCGAGATGGCGCAGGCGGACGATTCGATCGCGCAGTCGCTGGCCGGCTATTGCAATGGATCGGATCTGCGCTTTGGCATCACCCTGCGCGAGGGCGGCGCCTTGATCGGCACCTGCGCGCTGTACCGCTTTTACCCAATGAACCGGCGCGCCGACATCGGTTACCTGCTGGCCAAGGAGTATTGGGGCCACGGCTACATGGGCGAGGCGCTCACCGCCATGCTCGACTACAGCTTCGACGCGCTCGACCTGAACCGGCTCGAAGCCGATATCGACCCGCGCAACGACGCCTCCGCCAGGACGCTCGAGCGCCTGCGTTTCCAGCGCGAGGGCTATATGCGCGAGCGCTGGATCGTCAATGGCGAGGTGTGCGACACGGCGTTCTACGGCCTGCTGCGCAGCGATTGGAAGGCCCCGTGATCCGACACCGGCCCGCCGCCAGCGATATTGGTGTTTTCGTCAATCTTGCGAGCGCATCTGCGGCACGCTGTTTTTCGGCCCGCCCGGCGTCCCGCTTGTCGCCTGTGGCAACCAGTCATCCAGGCGAAAACACACTTCATCGGACGGCGCTGGAAGGCCTCGATACCCCGCGCTACAGTGACTCCATCGCAACGAACTTTAGGAGCCACACCATGAACCAAAGCCCATTTGAGCGCTTCGTCGACGTCCTCGAAGAAGCCGGCCGCACTTTCACCAAGGTCATCCGCAACGGCACGCGCGCGGTGGCGTCGATGTCCTGGCCCGCACTGCTGATGTTTTGCGTGGCGCTGGCCATGCTGCTGTCGATCGTGCCGCTGGCGCTGTTCCTGTTCGCCGTCTTCATGGCCATCAAGCTGATCGTCGCGGCGATGGTGCTCGGTTCGCGCCGCCAGCGCGGCGAACCGCCCCAGCCCGGCGTCAACGGCGGTAGCGGCGAATGAACGCAGCGACGCGCCGCATCGAACGCGCGCTCGAGCGCGCGCGCACGGCGATCGCGCGCATGCTCTGCCACGCACCCGGCGCCGCCCATGCCGGCCGCGTGCACGACTTCTTGAACGAAGCCCAGCAAACGGCGTCGCTGCTATGGTGGCGTTTTTTCGACTGGCTGGCCCTGGTATCGTGGCGCCAGCTGGCGGTGGTCTGGTTCCTCGCCCTCATGGTCTGCGCGATCGCGCAAGCGCCGCAGCCCGCGATTTGGTTTTTCTGGGTCTCGCTGGGTGTGAAGGTGCTGGCCGGCGGCAAGCGCAAGGCTGAGCTGGAAACGCAAGCGGCCACCGTCCAGGCCAATGCCGCCACCCGCCAGGCCGACGTGGCCACGCTGGAGAAGCGCCTGCTCGAATCCCAAATGGCCACCTTGCAAGCCCAGATCGAACCGCATTTTCTGTTCAACACCCTGGCCTTGATCGGCCAACTGATCGAAACCGATCCGCCGCAAGCGGCGCGCATCCACATGCACCTGATCGAATACCTGCGTTCTACCCTGCCGCAAATGCGCCAGCCGGGCGGGGGTACGCTGGGGCGCCAGGTGGAACTGTCGCGCGCCTACCTGGCCATCATGCAGGCGCGCATGAAGGAGCGCCTGGGCGTGTCGTTCGACGTGCCATCCCATTTGAACGAGGCGCCCTTTCCGCCGATGATGCTGCAAACCCTGATCGAGAACGCGATCAAGCACGGGCTCGAACCGAAGGTGACGGGCGGGCATATCGCGATCAGCGCCAGCGTGGCCGAGGGCGCCCTGCAAGTGGATGTGCAGGACGATGGCGTCGGCTTCGACCTGCATGCGGACGAGGGCGTGGGCCTGGCGAACATCCGCGAGCGCCTGCGCCTGCTGTTTGGCACGCGCGCCCAATTGGTGATCGAAGCGCCGCTCGCCGGCGGCGCCTATTGTTCGATCCGCATCCCCTACCCCAGCATGGAGACCCATTGAATGCATAGCCCTGACAAGCACCTCACCGCCCTCATCGTCGACGACGAAGCGCCGATGCGCGACCAGTTGCGCGCGCGATTGCACGAGGCGTGGCCGGAACTGGAGATCGTCGGCGAAGCCGGCAACGGCATCGACGCCGTCACGCTGGCGGCGCTGCACGCGCCGGACATCGTGTTCCTCGATATCCGCATGCCGGGCCAGGGCGGCATCGAAACGGCGCGCCTGTTGTACGAGCGTTGCCGCATCGTGTTTGTGACCGCCTACGACCAGTACGCGGTCGACGCGTTCGAGCAGGGCGCCTTCGATTACCTGCTCAAGCCGGTAGTGGCCGAGCGCCTGGCGCGCACCCGCGCGCGCGTCGAAGCGCGCATGAGCGCAGCCCCAGCCGACGTGAGCACCCAACTGGCGCAGCTGGCGCAGATCCTGCAGCGCCAGGACGGCAAGGAGGCGAAGCCATCCTACCTGCGTTGGATCCAGGCCCAGGTGGGCAACAATCTGCGCATGATCAGTACGCGCGAAGTGCTGTTCTTCCAGGCCGACGAGAAGTACACGCTGGTGCGCACGGAGCAGGCCGAAGTCTTGATCCGCAAGACGCTCAAGGAGCTGGCCGACGAACTGGACCCGGATGAATTCTGGCGCATCCACCGCTCGACCCTGGTGCGGGTGGACGCCATCGCGCACGTCACGCGCGACGAGCGCGGGCGCCAGATGCTCAAGGTGCGCAATTACGATGGCGAGCTCGAAGTAAGCCGCGGCAATTCGCACCTATTCCAGCAAATGTAGGCAGGAGTGGCCGCGCCGCAACCGTGCTTCACGGCGCGGCGCAATGCGCTACCATGTGTTTCTGGGTTTTCCTCACCCGCGAAGCTAGCGTTTCCCCAACGGAGAATGCCATGCCGGCCACACCCGCAACGACCCGCGCCACCGTCGTCCCCTGCCTGCGCTACCGCGACGCGCCGGGCGCCATCGAATGGCTGTGTCACACCTTCGGCTTCGCCAAGCACTTGGTGGTGCCGGGCGAATTCGGCAGCATCGCCCATGCCCAGCTCAGTTTTGGAAATGGCATGATCATGCTGGCGTCGAGCCAAACCGGGGGCGAGTTCGACTGCCTGTTTGTGCAGCCAGAGCAAATCGAGGGTGCGCAAACCCAGTCCGTGTACGTGGTGGTGGCCGACGCCGACGCCGTCTGGCGTAGCGTCCAAGCGGCCAACGCCACCATCGTCAGCGCAATCCGCGACCAGGATTACGGCGGGCGCGGCTTTTCCTGCCGCGACCTGGAAGGGCATATCTGGAGCTTCGGCACCTACGACCCGGCCTGATCATCACGCAGCGCGGTGCGCCACCTTCATCACCTATTCAGCAAGGGAGGACGTCATGTCACGTACAGTACATTTTGAAATCCAGGCATCGAAGCCACAGCAGCTGATCGACTACTACGGCAGCCTGTTGGGCTGGACCTTCAACAAATGGGAGGGCGGCGAATATTGGCTGATCAATACGGGGCCGGACACGCAGCGCGGTATCAACGGCGGCTTGTTGCCACGGCGCGGGCCGGCACCAGCGGCCAACGACGCCGCGCCCGTGAACGCCTTCGTCAACACGATCGACGTCAGCGACCTCGACAGCATGCTGGCCAAGGCCACCTCGCTCGGCGGCAGCGTGTGCGCGCAAAAAATGGCAGTGGCGGGCGTCGGCTGGCTGGCCTACATCAAGGACCCGGACGGGAACATCTTCGGTATGTTGCAGCCGGACGCCAAGGCCAAGTAAGCCCCGCCGGCGCGCTCGGGATGATCGGCGCATCGGCATATGTCCTTGCCGCTCGCATAGCCAGCGATAGCAGGCGAATGCGCATATGGGCAAAGCGGCCATGCGCGCCGCTAGCGCGGCGCATTCCCGCTTTAAGGGGTATCCATTCAGTACGGCGTCCAGCCGCTCGTCGGGCAATTGACCGGCTGGGGGCGCGCGCCGTCCTTGAGCACGCCGGGTGCGAAATTAACGGTACCGCTCATATAGCAGCGCACCTTGCTTCCTTGCGTTACTCGCGTGATCACCACGCCATCGGGCGACGTGTAGCGCGCCATTTGCACGGGCGATTTTTCGATGTGGGCACCGGCTAACGCCGACTGGAAATTTGAAAACGGCGTCCCCTGCCGCGCTGCTGGTGCTATCTTGCCGCGCAAATCGCGGTCGATGTTTCCCGCATCGCGCAAGGCGCTTTCCCTTGCCGACAGCGAGGACTGTGCCGGCGCCGCGAGCGGGTCGAGCGGCGCCGCGCTGATGGACGGCGCTGGACGGGCCGGTGCGGCCGTCAACGGCGCGGCAAGCAACGGCTCGGTCCTTATCGTCGCGTCCTTGATCGAAGGTTTGGCCTGGCTGGGCGCGCTGATTGGCGCGGCGACGGCACGCAGCGGCCGTGGCTTGGGCACATCGACGGGCGCGCGCGACGCGCTCACCTGCAGATAGACAAGTTCTTCGCGCTGCGCGTGTTCCACGGGGCGTGAGCCGCGACTGAAGCACCAGGCCAGCACAAGCAGCAAATGGACAAGCAGCGTCAACGCCAGCGGCAAGCCTGCGCGACCGACGTCATCGAAGCGCCCGGAACGGCCAAAACACGATCCTGCCGCGCCCGGCTCAAATACTGCTGCCATCACCCTCCCGCTCCGCCCAAACCCGCCATGGCCCATGCCAGGCGCCGGGCATTGTAACGGTGATGAGGAAGAATTCGCCGACGCATTGCGAGGCACTGCGAGACGCTCCGGCAAGTCGCACGGCGCGCGCCGCGAGCGCGCGCGTACGCTCAGGCCAGCGCCGCTATCAGGGCTTGGTCGGCCACCTGCACCGGCCGGATGCGGATCACGTCGCGGTACAGCGGCGGCAGCGCCGCGCACTGCGCGTGCAGCGCGGCGTCGGCCTGGCGCGGCAGCACGAATTGGAACTGGGCCGGATTATCCGCCGGCAGCGCGCCTTCCATCGTCGAGCCGTAGGCGCCCAGGTCCATCATGCTTTGGGCGCTGCCGTCGGGGCCGTGCAGGAAAACGAACGTGCCTTCCTTGGGATGGGACAGGTAGGTGCGCACGTCGAGCTGGGTGGCGCTCTTGGCGCCGTGCATCAGCTTGTAGCGCAGCTGCGCGTATTGGCGCGTGCATTCCATGAAAGGCGTGCAGATGGCGGACTGCTTGCGCCGGCCGGGCGCGCAGAGCAGCAGATTGCCGAAGGCGTCGAGCAGGGCGACGGCGTCGCCGCTGCCGCCTTGCAGGCGGTCCTTGTCGGCGGCCGCGCGCAGGAAAGGCGTCAGACCGGCGTCCGGTCGCTGCGGCGCGCAGCGGTAGGCCAGCGCGTCCGGGTACAGGCTCTTGAGCTTGCGCACCAGCGGATGGTCCGGCGCCAGCGTGGCCGGGTCCTTCAAGTGTTCGCGCGCCAGGTCCGTATGCAGCAGGGCCTGGATTTTTTGTGAGCTGGCCTCGAACACCAGGGAGCACAGCGCCTGGGTCGCTTCGGCGATGGTTTTACCAATCAAGAAGGACTTGAGCGGCGCGCCCGAGCTGGCGCGCGCGAAGCACGAGCTGCCCAGCACGGCGGGATAGGAAAAGCTGGCCGCGGCGCGCGCGCGCAGCGACACCGGCGGCTCGCCGTGCGCGCCGTCCGGCAGCGCGCCGAAGCTGGCGCTGCCATCGTAGTTGACGCCCGCGTTGCTGTCGTTGGCCGCCACGATGACGTTAAAGCCGGCCGCCAGAATGGCGCCGGTGCACATCACGCAAGGGTCGAGCGAGGTGACGATGGTGAGTTCGTGCGGCGCCGGCAGCTTGCTGCCTTTGGCGCGCTCGGCGAAATACCAGTCGATCAGCTGCCGTTCGCCATGCGCGGTGGGGTCGAAGATCAAACCCTCGCGCACCACGTTGTTGGCAAGTGACTTGAGAACCGTTCCGTGCTGGTCGAGCAGCACGCCACCGACGCCGAAAGTACCCTGCGTCCTGGCCGCGATGGCCTCGGCCGCCGCGATCGCCACGGCCGCCTGTACGTCGATGGCTTTGTTCACAGCTTACTTCTTCAAGTCCCAACCGCCGAAGGCGTTCGGCAGTTGGCCAGCGGCGGTGGTCTCGAGGATGTCGCCATTGAGGTTGGTGAGCACCACGGCCAGGTCGTTGCCGCCCAACTCGAGGATCACCTGGCGGCAGGCGCCGCAAGGGGCGATCGGGCCGTCGGTGGCACCAATCACGGCCAGCGCGGCGAAGTCGCCCGGCTTGTAGCCGTGCGCCACGGCGCTGAAGAAAGCGGTGCGCTCGGCGCAGTTGCACAAGCCGTAGGATGCGTTTTCGACGTTACAGCCGCGGAACACGCGCCCGTCCTTGCATTCGAGCGCGGCGCCAACCTGGAAGTTCGAGTAAGGCGTGTAAGCGAGGGCGCGCGCGGCGGCCGCTTCGGCGATCAGTTTTTCGTATTTCATGGTGCGCTTTCTTAAGGACGGATGGTGCGGTAGATGATCGGGTTGGCGCCAACGCGCGCGTCCGCGATCTGGTAGGCGGCTTGAACTTCGCGCACGGCTTGCTGCGCGGCCGCTTCGGTGCGCGCGTGCACCATCGCCAGCGGCTGGCCCGCTTCGAGCTGCTCGCCCAGTTCCACCAGAGCGCTCAAGCCGACGGCGAAATCGATGGCGTCGGTTGGACGGCGACGCCCGCCGCCCAGGCTGACCACGGCCAGGCCCAGGCCGCGGCAATCGGTGGCGCTGGCAAAGCCGGCGCGCGGGGCTGGCACTGGCACGATGATGGGCGCCGTCTCGAGATAGGCGTCGGGGCGCTCGACCAGGTCGTTTGGTCCGCCCAGTGCGGCGACCATGCGCGCGAAGCGCTCGGTGGCCGCGCCCGAATCGAGCGCCGCCTGCAGCTTGGCGCGTGCGGCGCTTTCGTCCTTTTCGATGCCGCTAATGACCAGCATTTCGGCGCACAGGGCCATTGTCACTTCGTGCAGGCGCGCCGGACGCGAGCGGCCGGTGAGGTAGTCCATCGCCAAGCGCACTTCGAGCGCGTTGCCGGCGACGGGGCCGAGCGACTCGTTCATGTCGGTCAGGATGGCCGAGGTGCGGGTGCCGGCGCCGTTGCCCACGGCGACGATGCTCTCGGCCAGTTCGATCGACTTGGGATAGGTCGGCATGAAGGCGCCGGTGCCCGCCTTGACGTCCATGACGAGCGCGTCCAGGCCGGCGGAGAGCTTCTTCGACAGGATCGAACCGGTGATCATCGCCACCGATTCGACCGTCGCGGTGACGTCGCGGATGCTGTAGAAGCGCTTGTCGGCGGGAGCGAGCTGCGCGGTCTGGCCGATGATGGCCACGCCGATCTCCTTGACGACCTTGCGGAACAGTTCCGGGTCGGGCACGGTGCAGTAACCGGGGATGGAATCGAATTTGTCGAGCGTGCCGCCGGTGTGGCCCAGGCCGCGGCCGGAGATCATGGGGACGAAGCCGCCGCAGGCCGCGATCATGGGGCCGAGCATGAGGGAGACGACGTCGCCCACGCCGCCGGTGGAGTGCTTGTCGACCACCGGGCCGGGCAGGTTGAGCGAGCGCCATTCCATCACTTGGCCGGAGTCGCGCATGGCCAGGGTGAAGGCGACGCGCTCGTCCATGTTCATATCGTTGAAGAAGACGGCCATGGCCAGCGCGGCCACCTGGCCTTCGCTGACGCTGCCGTCGGTGATGCCGGCGACGAAAAATTGAATCTCTTGCGCGCTCAGGGCGCCGCCATCGCGTTTTTTGCGGATGATTTCCTGGGTCAGGAACATGGGTTCTGCTTTCAAAATTAAATAAGTCCGCGGCGGAGCCAAATGGGGTCAGAGTTTTTTTTCGCGGCTGTTCGCGAAAATTACTCTGACCCCATTTGGCGGACCGTCAGCCGCACGCTTCGGTGAAGGATCGACAATCGGGGTCAGAGTAATTTTCGCGAAACCCCCGCGAAAAAAAACTCCGACCCCGATTGCCGATCCTCCACCTCGGTTGCTGTTACACCCCGTACGGGATCCAGATGTTCTTTACTTGGCTGGCGTGCGCCAGCACCATGCGCCCACCCGACTGCTGGGTGCTATACCAGTCGCGTCCTTTGCCGCCGCCCACCCAGGTGCGCTTGAGCGATTCGGCCGACAGGCGTTCAACTTCGGCGCAACCTTCCGCGGAACCGTCGTGGCGCCACACGGCATCCACGTCCGAGTGCGACGCCAGCGTGCGCGCCAGTTCGTCGGCGCTGCCGGTGACGATGTTGAGCGCGCCGCCCGGCAAGTCCGAGGTGTCGAGCACCTGGTACAGGTCGGTCGCGGCCAGCGGATGCGCCTGCGACGGCACCGCCACCACGCGGTTACCCAGCGCCAGCGCCGGCGCCACCAGCGAAATAAAGCCCAGCAGCGGCGCCTCGTTCGGGCACACGATGCCGATCACGCCGACCGGCTCGTTCAGCGCCACCGTGATGCCATGCATGGGCGGCTGGTGCGCCAGACCGTCGTATTTGTCGGCCCAGGCGGCGTAGTAGAACAGGCGTTCGATCGACGCCTGCACTTCCTTCTCCGCCTCAGGCGTGCCCGTCATCGCCTTGAGGCGCGCCGCGAATTCCTCTGCGCGCGCGGCCAGGTTCTCCGCGATGTAGTACAGCACCTGCGCGCGATTGTGCGAAGTCGCCTTGGCCCAGCCTGAAGCCTTGTGCGCCGCTTCCACCGCGTTGCGAATGTCCTTGCGATTACCCTCGCCCACATCGGCCAGGAAGGCGCCGTCGGCCCCCATGATGGCGCGGCTATACGCGCCATCCGGGCGCGCCTGCTTGCCGCCGATGTAGAGCTTGGCGGTGCGGTCGATCGCGAACGGATTACCGTCCTGCTCTGCTGCCACCTTGCCCACCGCGCCCTGCTGCGGCGCGGCCGGACGCACATCTTCCGACACATGCTTCATGTATTCGAACATGCCCTCGCGTCCGCCTTCGCGGCCGAAGCCCGATTCGCGGTAGCCGCCGAAGCCGCACGCGGCGTCAAATTGGTTGGCGGTGTTAATCCACACCACGCCAGCCTTGATCTGCGGCGCCACGTCAAGCGCCAGACTGATCGACTCCGACCACACGCAAGCGGCCAGGCCGTACACGGTGTTGTTGGCCAGCTGGACCGCTTCGACGGGCGTGCGGAAACTCATCGCCACCAGCACCGGCCCGAAAATCTCTGCCTGCGCCACGGTGGCGGAAGTCGACGCGCCCGTGATCAAGGTCGGCGGGAACCAGGAACCGTCGGCCGGGATCTCGCACGCCGGCTGCCACACGGTGCAGCCTTCCTGGCGCGCCGACTCCACCAGCCCGGCGATGCGCTGGCGCTGCACCGGATCGACCAATGCACCTACGTCCATCGACTTGTCCAAGGGCGAACCGAGGCGCAGATTGTCCATGCGCGCGCGCACCTTGGCCAGGAAGCGCTCCTGCACCGATTCCTGCACCAACAGGCGCGAACCGGCGCAGCATACCTGGCCCTGGTTGAACCAGATCGAATCGACCAAGCCTTCCACGGCCGCATCCAGATCAGCATCCTCGAACACGATGAATGGCGACTTGCCGCCCAGTTCAAGCGAGAGCTTCTTGCCGCTGCCAGCGGTGGCCTTGCGGATCAAGCGCCCCACTTCGGTCGAGCCGGTGAAGGCCAGCTTGTCGATACCCGCATGGTTGACGATTGCCTCGCCCACACGGCCGTCGCCGGTGACGATATTGACCACACCGGCCGGCACGCCAGCCTGCTGGCAAATTTGCGCGAACAACAGCGCCGAGAGCGACGTGAATTCCGCTGGCTTGAACACCACCGTGTTCCCCGCCGCCAGGGCCGGCGCGATCTTCCACGCCAACATCAAGAGCGGGAAGTTCCACGGCACGATCTGTCCGACCACGCCCACGGCGCGCCAGTCGGGGAACTCCTCCGATTGCAGCTGGGCCCAGCCGGCGTGATGGTAGAAGTGGCGGCTGGCCAAGGGCATGTCGACATCGCGCGTCTCGCGGATGGTCTTGCCGTTGTCGAGCGTCTCGAGCACCGCGAACAAACGCGCATGTTTTTGCAGCAGGCGCGCCAGCGCGTACAGCACGCGCGCGCGGCCGTGGCCACCCTGCGCCACCCAGCCCGGCTGGGCGCGGCGCGCCGCCGCCACCGCGCGATCGACGTCGGCGGAAGTCGCTTGCGTCAACTGCGCCAACTCATTGCCATCGGCCGGGTTGTTGGTGGCGAAGGTCTCGCTACCAGCCTCGCTCCAGGCATTGTCGATGAACAGGCCAAAGCGGCGGCCATGCTGGTCCAGCCAGGCTTGCGCTTCCTTGGTGCTTTCCGGTGCTGGGCCGTAGTCCATAGTCTTGAGAATCTCGTTAATAGTTGGCATGCCGAATCCGATGCGATTTAAGGTTGCGCGTGGCGGTGGTTCGCCGAGTAGTTACCGGTGACGTGGTGCTCGAGCTGGCGCTCGATGTCGGTCAGGAGGCTCGATGCGCCAATGCGGAACAGGTGCGGCTCGAGCCACTCGCGGCCCAGCTCCTCCTTCATCAGCGTCAGGTACTGCAGCGCGCTCTTTGCCGTGGCCACGCCGCCGGCCGGCTTGAAGCCGATCTGGAAGCCATACTGTTCATGGTATTCGCGGATCGCGCGCACCATCGTCAAGGCCACGGGGATGGTGGCGTTCACGCCTTCCTTGCCGGTCGAGGTCTTGATGAAATCGGCGCCGGCCATCATGCACACCCACGACGCCTTGGCCACGTTTTCAAGCGTGAGCAGGTCGCCGGTGGCGAGGATCGCCTTGACGTGCGCTTCGCCGCAGGCTTCGCGGTAGGCCAGCATTTCGTCGTACAGGATTTGCCAGTTGCCGTTCAAGACGTGCTGGCGCGTGATGACAATGTCGATCTCGGTGGCGCCGGCCGCGACCGACAATTCGATCTCGCGCACCTTCGTCTCCATGCTGGTCAAGCCGGCCGGGAAACCAGTCGACACGGCGGCGATCGGCAAGCGGCCATTGAGAATCTTGGCGGCCGGTTCGATCATTTCGTGGTACACGCAGACGGCGCCGGTGGAGAGCTTGTCCACGCCCAGCGCGGCCATCAAGTCCGCGCGCAGCGGGCGCATCGCTTTCAGGCACAGGCGCTCGACCCGGCCCGGCGTGTCGTCGCCACCGAGCGTGGTCAAGTCGATGCATTCGATCGCCTTGAGCAGCCAGGCCGCCTGGTAATCCTTCTTGACAGTGCGGCGGTTGGCCAGGCTGGCGGCGCGCCGGTCGCTGGCGCTGCGGTTGACCTTGATCTGGTTGATCCAGCCGAGGTCGAGGCCGACGGCCTCGTTGCGCTTGAAGTTTGGGGTCATAGCAAAGCTTGTCCGTTCGAGAGTGGGGGCACGCCGAGGTGCTTGGCCAGGGTCTGGCCGATGTCCGAGAAACTGCTGGAGATGCCCAATTGGCGCGGCGCCACGCCGGGACCGAAGAAGATCATCGGGATGTGTTCACGCGTGTGGTCCGAGCCGGGCCAGGTCGGGTCGCAGCCGTGGTCAGCGGTGATCACGACCAGGTCGCCGTCCTTGAGCTTGGCCATGAATTCGGGCAGGCGCGCATCGATCTGGCACAGCGCGTTGGCGTAGCCGGCGGTGTCGCGGCGATGACCGAAAGCCTGGTCGAAATCGACGAAGTTCACGAACGTGAGCGCGCCCTCGCCCGCTTCATCCGACACCTTCAAGAGCGCCTCGAACAAGGCCATATTGTCGACGCCCTTGACCACGCGCGAGATACCCTGGGTGGCGAAGATATCGCTGATTTTGCCCAGGCCGATGACTTCACCACCGGCGTTCTTGACATGGTCGAGCAGCGTCGCGGAAGGCGGCGGCACGGCGTAGTCGTGGCGGTTGCTGGTGCGGCGGTAGTTACCGTTCTCGCCCAGGAAGGGGCGCGCGATCACGCGCCCGATGTTGTAGGGCTTGACCAGCTCAAAGGCCGCTTCGCACACGGCGTACAGGCGCTCAAGGCCAAAGTGTTGTTCGTGCGCCGCGATCTGCATGACCGAGTCGCCCGAGGTGTAGACGATGATCTTGCCGCTGGCGACATGCTCGTCGCCGTGCAGGTTGATGATCTCGGTGCCCGAAGCGTGGCAGTTGCCCAGAAAGCCGGCCACGCCGGTCAGCTCCTGCAGCTTGGCCGTGAGCTCGGCGGGGAACGATGGCACGCTGCGCGGAAAATATCCCCAGTCGAATTCGACCGGTACGCCGGCGATCTCCCAGTGCCCGCTTTGGGTGTCCTTGCCGGTCGAGCGCTCGCGCGCCGCGCCCACCGCGCCACTGAAACCGTCGCGCATGGAAAAGCCGTCGGCCCAGACGCCGCAAGCCTGCTGCGCCGCGCTGGCAAGCCCTAAGCGCTCCAGGTTCGGCAGGTGCAGCGGCGTGCCTTGCGCCGCGCACCAGGCGGCGATATGGCCGAAGGTGTTGGCACCTGCATCGCCGAATTTGTCGGCGTCGGGCGTGGCGCCCAGGCCGAATGAATCGAGCAAAAGAATGAATGCGCGCGACATGATGAACGCCTCCTCGTAACTGGTTTGAAGGACTTCAGGCGGCGCTTGGCTGCTGGGCGAAGCGCTCGAGGAAGGCCAGGATCAAGGCGACCAGGTCCTTGGCGCCAATGGCCGCGTACTTGAGCGTCTGGTCGTGCGAGAGCGGGAACGGCGACATGCCTTCGGCCAGGTTGGTGATCACCGACACGGCCGTCACCTTCAAGCCGCAGTGGCGCGCCGATACCACTTCCGGCACCACCGACATGCCGACCACGTCGGCGCCCATGCGGCCCATCATGCGGATCTCGGCCGCCGTTTCAAAGTTCGGGCCCGGATAGGCGACAAACACGCCCTCGTGCAGCTTGATGCCCTTCTCGCTCGCGGTGCTCTTGACCAGTTCGCGGATGTCGCGGTCGTAGGCGTTGGCCATGCTGAAAAAACGCGGGCCGAAGCGCTCGTCGTTCGGGCCGATCATCGGCGTGCCCGGCAGCAGATTGATATGGTCGGTCAAGGCCACCAGGCTGCCCGCATCGACCTCGGTGCGCAGGGAACCGGCCGCATTGGTCACGAACAGCATCTCGCAACCGAGCAGCTTGAGGGTGCGCACGGCCGAGGTCATCACGCCCATGCCATAGCCTTCGTAGAAGTGACCGCGCCCCTTCATGCACACAACCTGCACGCCGGACAAGGTGCCCAGCACCAGTTCGCCCGCGTGGCCATGCACGGTGCTGATCGGGAAACCGGGCAGCTCGTCGAAGCCGATCGCCACCGCGTCTTGCATCTGTTCGGCCAGCACGCCCAGGCCGGAGCCCAGGATCAGGGCCAGGCGCGGCGCGAAGCCAGGCTTGCGGGCGCGGATCAAGTCGGCCGCTTCGAAAGGCGTGTTATTTGACATGTTGTTTTCCTTTGGTGTGATCGGCAACGCGTGCTGCCTGGCGCGGCCTTGAGAATAATTATAACTATGCATGAGCGCGGATATGTATGGCAAATACCATTTTTCTTCACTATTTATACATAATTTGAATAAATAACCGTGACTATGTCTAGAATGCTTGCGCATACTTTGCACAAGCGCAAAACCGCGATGTCAGAGTGTGATTCAGTATTTGATTGACAGTGGAAGAACATCTGTCTAACATCGAAGACAATTGTTTAAATCCTCCGAAACGCGAGCCAAAATCGTGACCGAACTGTCGAAAAAAGATCAGCTATTCGAGCTGATCCGCGCCAACCCCTTCATCTCTCAGCAAGACTTGGCGGTGCAGCTGCGCCTGTCGCGTTCGGCCGTGGCCGGCTATATCGCGGGCTTGATACGCGAGCGGCGCCTGCTCGGGCGCGCCTATGTGCTGTCCGATAACCGCCCCATCATGTGCATCGGCGCGGCCAACCTGGACCGCAAGCTGCGCAGCCTGGCCACGCTCAAGATGGGCACCTCGAACCCGGCGCGCCAGGACGAATCGTTTGGTGGCGTGGCGCGCAATATCGCGGAAAACCTGGCGCGCCTGGCCGCGCCGGTGGCCTTGCTGACGGTGGTGGGCGACGATTCCTCGGGCCGCGCCCTGCTCGAACATGCCGAACACGCCGGCATCGACACGCGCGGCACCCTGCACCTGTCGAACGCCTGCAGCGGCACCTACACCGCCGTGCTGGACGACCATGGCGAAATGATGCTGGCCTTGGCCGACATGGCCCTGTACGAAAAACTCACGCCCGAA
Organism: Pseudomonadota bacterium; assembly: GCA_040388555.1. Classification (GTDB taxonomy): domain Bacteria; phylum Pseudomonadota; class Gammaproteobacteria; order Burkholderiales; family Burkholderiaceae_D; genus Telluria_A. Next base: position 12,748 of record JAZKBP010000005.1, on the reverse strand, counting down.
TTCCTGACCAATCGCCAGCCGCAGCGCGCCGCCGGCGCCCTCACCGTCGCCGACATGAACCTGCCGCACGACAGCTTGGCCCTGCTGCTGCACGACGCCGTGCGCGACGCCATGCCGCTGGTGATCGTGGCGGTATCGCAGCCGAAGATGGCGCGCCTGCCGCAAGACCTACGCGGCTTGCGCCTCTTGATCCTCAACCAGGGCGAGCTGGAAACGCGCGTGGGCGCCACATTGACCACGGAAGCGGACTTCCTGGCCGCCTGCCGCAAGGTGCAGGACCAGGGCGCGCAAGACATCATCGTCACCCGCGGCAGCACCGGCGTATTGTTTACGACGCCACACGGCCTCGAGCACCTGGACGCGCCGGACGCCCAGATCATCGACGTCACCGGCGCCGGCGACGCGTTCTCGGCCGCCGTGTGCTGGTCGCTGTTCCAGGGCAGCGACGATCTGCGCCTGGCGTGCCGGCGCGGCTTGCAGCTATCGGCAATGACGCTCGAATGCGAAGAAACCGTTTGCCCCTACCTGACCTCGGACAGCCTGGACGAAATCCATAATTTCGACGCCGTGGCCGACGCGCCGCAAGCCTACAACGCCCTCTACCAGGACTAATCGATGCAGCAGTTCCTCCTGTTTTCGCCGGAAGTGGCGAGCGCGCGCGCGGCCGGCCGGCCTGTCGTGGCGCTCGAATCGACCATCATCTCGCACGGCATGCCGTATCCGCAGAACGTGCACACGGCGCGCGAAGTCGAGCAGATCATCCGCGACGGCGGCGCTGTGCCGGCCACCATCGCCATCCTGGACGGCAAAATCTGCATCGGCCTGTCCGATGAGCAGCTTGAGCTGTTGGGCACCTCGGGCGACGCGATGAAGGTGAGCCGGCGCGACCTGCCCTTCGTGCTGGCGCAGCGCCGTCTGGGCGCGACCACCGTGGCGGCGACCATGATCTGCGCGCAGCTGGCCGGCATCGGCGTGTTCGTTACCGGCGGCATCGGCGGTGTGCACCGCGGCGCCGAGACCAGCTTCGACATCTCGGCCGACCTGCAGGAACTGGCGCAGACCAACGTGGCCGTCGTGTGCGCCGGCGTCAAATCGATCCTCGACATCGGCCTCACGCTCGAATACCTGGAAACGCACGGCGTGCCGGTGGTGAGCGTGGGCCAGGACGGCTTCCCCGCCTTCTTTACGCGCGAGAGCGGCTTCAAGGCCGACTTCCGCCTGGACGATGCGGCCGAACTGGCCGCCTTCATCCACGCCAAATGGCAGCTTGGCCTGCGTGGCGGCGTGGTGGTGGCCAATCCGGTGCCGCTTGATGCGGCCATGCCGAAACAAGAGATCGACAGCATGACCGAACAAGCGCTGGCCGAGGCTAACTTCAAGGGTATCAGCGGCAAAGCCGTCACGCCCTTCCTGCTCGGACGTATCAAGGAACTGACGGGCGGGCGCAGCCTGGCGACGAATATCGCCCTGGTCAAACACAACGCCGTGGTGGGCGCCAAGCTGGCCTGCGCCCTCAATGCCAGGCATGGCTAGCTTGGTCCGCTAGGCCATCGCGTGTAGACTGGAGCCATGTCACAGACCAAAAGGATCCATCAATCGCCATGTCCATCGACCTGAAGCAGTTGAAGTACTTCCTTGCAGTGGCTGAAGAAAAGAGCTTCAGCCGCGCCGCCGAGCGCCTGCACATCTCGCAGCCGCCGCTGTCGCAGCAGATCATGAAGCTCGAAGCCGAACTGGGCGTGCGCCTGTTCGCACGCACCACCCGCACCTTCGAGCTGACCGTGGCGGGCAAGGCCTTGATGGGCGAGGCGGCCGACATGCTGGCCAAGATGCGCATGACGATCGACACCATCCGCCAGATCGACCGCGGCGAAGTGGGCCGCCTACGGGTGGGCATCGTCGGCTCGGCCATGTGGGGGCCTATCCCCAGCCTGCTCGAAGAATTCCAGACCAAATTCCCGCGCGTGACCTGGACCTTGCACGAGTCGGGACCGAACGTGCAGTACGAGGCGCTGCGCGCCAAGCAGATTGACGTGGGCTTTTGGCGCGAGCCCAAGCTCAACGACGAAGAACTGCGCCACGATAATCTGCGCCAGGAGCTGTGCTTTCGAGAGAACGTGTGCGTGGCCGTCAACGAACACCATCCGCTGGCCAAGCAGGCCCACATCGAGCTGGCCGACATCGCCGACGAGCCCATGCTCACGCTGGCGCTCGACAAGTCCGCCTTCCCGCGCTACCTGATCCAATGCTGCGTCAACGCCGGTTTTCACCCGACCATTTTCCAGGAGGCGTCCGAGCCGCAGACCCTGCTGGCGATGGTGGGTGCGGGCCTGGGCGTGGCCTTGATGCCGGAGACGACCAGCCGCATCGGCTGGCCGGGCGTGACCTTCCTGCCCATCAAAACCAATCCGCCTTCGGCCAATCTATACATCGCCTACACCACCCAGGACGATGCGCCGGTGGTGCGCGCCTTCCTCAACATCCTCAATCCGGCGGCCTGTTAGCGCAGATCGAGAGTTGGCGTCGCTGGCTTCGATTCGCGAAAGCGGGGTCGGAGTAATTTGTCGCATGAAGCCGCGACAAAAAAACTCCGACCCCGGTTTCGCTTACGTCGCTTAGAAGTTCATCTTGAACTGCGCGCCGATGGTGCGCGGCTCGTTGACGATGGCGGTCAGGTTGTTGACCGCGATCTCGCCGTCGATAACGCGCTGGTTCGTGATATTGCGCACGAAGCCAGCCAATTCATACTTGCCGTCACCCCAGGTATAGCCAAGACGCAGCCCGCCCTCGACCAGCGGCTTGCTGGTATATTCTTTGGCCTCGTACAGGTCGAAATTCATGCTGCCACGATAGGACCAGTCCGTAAAGGCGTAAAGCTCGCCGTCACCGACTGGACGGCTGTAGCGCAGCGTCATATTACCGAGCCACTTGGGCGCGCGCGGCAAAGGGTTGCCATTGATCGAGGACGTGCCAGGGAAGGGGCCGGCTGGACTCGTCATCGTGCAACCGCTGCCGCAATTGGTGACGTACAGATTGGGATCGCGAATCTCCGTGAAGTTATAGCTACCCCCGAAGCTCACACGCCATTCGTCCGACACATTGGCCAGGAAGTCGAATTCGGCGCCATGGCCGACGACCTTGTCGGCATTGATCATGGTGGTGAAGTTTTGCGCGCCGTGGTTGGCCGTCAGCTGCAAATCCTTCACCGTATAGCTAAACAGGCTGGCCGACATGCGCGCGCGCTTGTTGTACAGGTCCTGTTTGATGCCGACATCGAAGGACAAGGCCTTTTCGGAATTGGAGACCGAAATCGAATCGTTCGTCAGCGGCGGACTGGCGAACAAGATGCGTCCCTGGATCGAGGGCGCCCGATAGCCAGTGGCCACGCGCGCGAACAGATTGGTGTCCTTGTTGAGCTGGTAGGTGCCCGACAGATCCCAGCTGATATTGGTCGAACTCGGGCTCTTGGCGAACGGGCCGGCCGGATCGCCGCCGAACGGGTCTTCCACCTTGATCGCGTCAAAATCCTTTTTGTCGTCCGTGTAACGCAGGCCCCCACGCAGCTTCAACTGATCGCTGACGGTATAGTTCAGGGAACCGAACGCGGCCCAGGACTTCGCATGCTGGTGCTGCAGCGCGTAGCCTTGTTGGGTCTTGGCGATCGAATCGTAGTTGAAGGTCTCGATCGTGATCTTCTCCTCGAACATATAGAGACCACCAATCCACTGGAGCGGCCCCTTGGTGTTCGATTCAACCCGCACCTCCTGGCTCAGCTGACGGTGGTAAGGCATGCCGTCGGCCGTTTCGGCGGCAAAAGGAATGGCGCCGTTCGGCCCATACGGGACCACCACGGGGCAGAACCAGGGCGCGGCGGGATTGGGCGTGCACCCATAGCCGCCGTCGATGTCGCCGCGGCTGAACACGTCGATGCTTTCGTAGCCGGTGATCGAATGGACGGTGATGCCGTCAAGCTCCCAGCGCAAGCGCGCGCTGGCGCCGGTGCCATGCAATTCCTGGCTGTTGCCGCCATCGCTCGGATAGGAAAAGTAATCGAAGCCGTTGGCCAGCTCGTTGGTCCCCTTCTTGATGGCGTTGGCGCGAAACAGAATGGCGCTGCCGCGCATATCGCGATGGTGGGCATTGAGCAGGGCCGAGAAGTCCTTGTCCTTGTAGAGCAGCTGGATGCGCGCGGAGTGATCCTCGTAGCCCTCGAAATTCTTGACCGGCGCGCCTGGCCGATCGTTATGGACGCGGTCATCGCGCTGCTGCCCCAGCAAGGACACACGTGCGGCCCAATTCTCGCCAAGAGGAATATTCAACATGCCCTCGGCGGTGCGCAAGCCGTAGTTGCCCAGTCCGAGGACGGCGTAGCCTTCCTGTTTGCGACCTGGCTTGGCCGATTCGAATTTGATCACGCCAGCAGGCGAATTGCGTCCGAACAGGGTACCTTGCGGACCGCGCAAGACCTCGACCTGATCGACGTCGAACACCGGGAAGCCCTTGAGCATCGGGTTTTCCAGCACCACGTCGTCGTACACCATGCCCACCGGCTGCGACGCGTTCAAGTCGAAATCGATATTGCCCATGCCGCGGATGTAAAAGCGCGGGAAGGTGCGCCCGAACGTGGACTCGGCCACCAGGCTGGGCGTACGCGCCGACAGGAAGCGGATATCCATGCCGCCCGAGCCGAGCACGTCGAGCTTTTCGCCCTTGATGGCCGACATCGCCATCGGCACGTCCTTGATGTTCTCGGAGCGGCGCTGGGCCGTCACGATCACCGTTTCGAGCTGGCCGCTGTCGGCCTTGGCGCCGTCGGCCGAATTGGCCGGCTTGGCCGCCTCGGCTGGCTTGGCCGGATCGCCCGCCTTGGCTTCCTGCGCCGCCGCGCCGTGGGAATAGGCGGCGGCCAGGGCTAGCGCCATCATCGTCAACTTCAGCGCGCGCTTGTTCATCGTCTTCATTGCCAAACCTTTCACTGAACATCAACAGGAGGAATTGGATCGCACCACAAAGTGGCTTGATTGATATCAATTGCGTTCGCGTATGTTTTGCGATTCATCAAGGTTTTTTTCGATCCTAGCATGAAAAATTTCGCCATTTGCCACTATTGATTTATATACTATTCATATAAATAGCTAAGTTAAATCGTATTTGCCATACATATAAGTCGTGATGCATAGTTGTGGCACTGTGATGCGCCTTGCCCCGCGTGGCGAGCCGCGCAGGCTGGCCCGCCCAGCCGACAGGCGGCGCCCGGCGCGCTACTCTGACAACCGACCCCTGTTCATTCAGTGTGATGAAAAAACATGCAAGTGTGACGCGCCAGCGTCAGCGCTGTGAAAACCATTGCTGCGGCGCCCAAGCCAATGACACGGGACGCGCGCACGCGCAGGCGGCGACGCTTGCCGTTGTGTGTCCACAACACGGCGCGCGCCTGCACGCCCCCACCCACCCCTGAGCCCCACCGGAAAAACGCCATGAACGACACCACCGTCAGCCCGAGCCGCATCAAAGCGCTGGCCGCCCTCGGCCAGCAGATCTGGCTCGACAACCTCAGCCACGAGCTGATCGCCTCCGGCCAGCTGGCCGCGCTGATCGCCGACGACGGCGTGCAGGGCGTGACCTCGAACCCCGCCATCTTCTATAACGCCATCCGCACTGACGCCGCCTACCAGGCCGCCCTGCCGGCGCTGCGCGCTCAATACACCGACCCGGAGCAGCGTTTCGAGGCGCTGGTGCTGCCCGATGTGCGCCGTGCCTGCGATCTGTTCGCGCCCCAGTACCAGGACAGCGACGGGCGCGCCGGCTTTGTCAGCTTCGAAGTCTCGCCCAGCCTGGCGCACGACACGCCCGGCACCGTGGCCGCCGCGCGCCGTCTGTGGGCCGCCATCGACCGCCCGAACGCGATGATCAAGATTCCCGCCACTGCGGCCGGCATCAACGCGCTCGAGGAAGTGATCTTCGCCGGTATCAACGTCAACATGACCCTGATCTTCACCGCGCGCCAGGCCGCCAGCGTGCGCGCGGCGCATCGGCGCGGACTGGCGCGCCGGCTCGAGGCGAAGCTGTCGGTGCAGCGCATCGCCAGCGTGGCGAGCATGTTCATCAGCCGGGTGGACGCGGCCGTCGACCAGCTGCTGCCGCCATCCGCGCATGAATTGCGCGGCAAAGCCGCCATCGCCGCGGCCCGCCTGGCTTACCGCGACTGGCAGCAAGACAGCGCCTTCGGCGTGTTCGCCGCCTTCGGCGCCACCCCGCAGTGGCTGCTGTGGGCCAGCACTGGCACCAAGAATCCGGCCATGCGCGACGTCACCTATGTCGAAGAACTGGTCGGCCCCGACACCGTCAACACCGTGCCCGACGCCACCCTGGCCGCCTTCCGCGACCATGGCCAAGCGCGCCTGTCGCTGTGCGACGACCCGGCCGGCGCGCAAGCCGTGCTGGCCCAATTGACGCGCCACGGCATCGACCTCGACACCATCGGCGCCGAGCTGCTGGCGGCCGGTTTGACCCAGTTCGAGCAGGCGTTCGCCAATTTGCTGGATTTGACCAGCTAGTCCGGCTAAGCTTAGCAGTCCGATTTTTCCGCCCGCGGCGCGGGCGGCGCTACAATAACGATCCACCAGGAGACAAACAATGAATTTCACGACCATCCGCACGACGCTCGTCGCCGCCGCTTGCGCCCTGTGCGCCGCCAGCGCCAGCGCCGCCGACCCCAAGCTGGGCATCGTCTACGACGCCGGCGGCAAGTTCGACAAATCGTTCAACCAGTCCGCCTTCGAAGGCGCCGAGCGCTTCAAGAAGGAGACCAAGATCTCCTACGTCGAGGCGCAAGCGAGCAGCGACACCCAGGCCGAGCAGGTGCTGCGCGCGCTGGCGCGCAAAAAGCTCGACCTGATCGCCGCGATCGGCTTTTCGCAAACCCAGGCGGTGCAAAAGGTGGCGCTTGAATTCCCGGCCGTGCACTTCGTGATCATCGACTCGATCGCCAAGGGCGATAACGTGAACTCGGTGCTATTCCGCGAAGAGGAAGGCTCGTATCTGGTCGGCGTGGCCGCCGCGCTCGCGTCCAAGAGCAAAAAGCTCGGCTTCGTCGGCGGCATGGACATCCCGCTGATCCGCGCTTTCTCCTGCGGTTACGCGCAAGGCGCCAAGGCCACCAACGCGAAGATCGAAAATATCTCGAACATGGTCGGCACCACCAGCGCCGCCTGGAACGACCCGGCCAAGGGCGGCGAACTGGCGCGCGCGCAGTTCGAGCGCGGCGTGGACGTGGTGTTCGCGGTGGCCGGCGGCAGCGGCATGGGTACCCTGCAAACGGCCAAGGAAAAAGGCAAGCTGGCCATCGGCGTGGACTCGAACCAGAACTACCTGCATCCGGGTACCATGCTGACCTCGATGATGAAGCGCGTCGACAACGCCATCTACGACAGCTTCATGCAGATCAAGAACGGCAGCTGGAAGGCCGGCACCACCTACAAGGGCTTGAAGGAAGGTGGTGTGGACTGGGCGCTGGACAAGGACAACCGCGCCTTGATCACGCCGGAAATCGAAAAGAAGGTCAATGAGGCCAAGAGCGCCATCATCAACGGCAAAATCAAGGTCGTCGACTACCGCGTCGGCAGCAGCTGCCCGGTGTAAGGCCGCGGCCCGTACCGCACAACAGCAGCACCCGCGCCGCAGCGGCAGTCGAGACACACTGCCGCTGCGGCGCGTTTTTGAACGCAACCGAGCCAGAATGAGCGTATGCAGCCAGCCGTACAATTTCGCAATATAAGCAAGGCCTTCGGGCCGGTGCAGGCGAACGCCGACGTCAGCTTTTCGATCGAGCGCGGTGCCATCCACGGCCTGGTGGGCGAGAACGGGGCCGGCAAGTCGACCCTGATGAGCATCCTGTACGGCTACTACCACGCCGACGCCGGCCAGATCCTGATCGACGGCGCCGAGCGCACCATCCGCAGCAGCCACGAGGCGATCGCCCTGGGCATCGGCATGGTGCACCAGCACTTCATGTTGGTCGATAACTTCACGGTGTTGGACAACGTGATGCTGGGGGCCGAGGGCGGCTTCAAGCTGGCCGGCCAGCGCGCCCAGGTCGAGGCCAAGCTGCGCGAGATCTGCGCCACCTACCGGCTCGACGTCGACCCGCTGGCGAAGATCGAAAACCTGTCGGTGGGCGCGCAGCAGCGGGTGGAGATCCTCAAGCAGATCTACCGCAGCGCCAACATCCTGATTCTCGACGAGCCCACCGCGGTGCTGACGGCGCAGGAGACGGCCTCGCTGTTCGATATCCTGCGCCTGTTCAAGGAGCAGGGCAAGACCATCGTCCTGATCACGCACAAGCTGCAAGAGATCATGGACATCACCGACAGCGTGACCGTGATGCGCGGCGGGCGTGTGGTGGGTGCGGTCGAAACGCGCGCAACGTCGAAGGAAGAACTGGCCAATATGATGGTCGGGCGCCCGATCGAAAAAGAACTGCCGCGCCAGCCCTACAATCCGGGCGCGCCGGTGCTCACCGTCGAATCCTTGCAGCTGCAGGACGCGCACAAGGTCAAGCTGCTCGCCGATATCGATTTTACGCTGCGCGCCGGCGAAATCGTCGCCATCGCCGGGGTGTCGGGCAACGGCCAGAGCGAATTGATGGAGATCCTGGCGGGCATGCGCCTGCCCACCAGCGGCAAGGTCGAATTGATGGGCAAGGCCCTGCCCTTCGCCGGTCGCAAGGATGCGGACGGCTTGCCGCGCACCTTCCGCGAACTGGGCATCGGCCATGTGCCGGAAGACCGCTTGCGCGACGGCGTGATCAAGGATTTCTCGGTCATGCAAAACACCGTTTTCGGCTACCAGAACCGGGTGGCCGGCAAGGGCGGGCTGCTCGACTTCAAGGCCATCGGCGAGCGCTGCGCCAGCCTGCTCAAGGCTTTCGACGTGCGCCCGGCCAATCCAGATGCGCGCATCGGTCTGCTCTCGGGCGGCAACCAGCAAAAGGTGGTGATCGCGCGCGAAGTGCAAGCCAAACCCAAGCTGATGTTGGTGGGGCAGCCCACGCGCGGCGTGGACATCGGCACCATTGAAGCCATCCACACCCAGCTGCTCAAGATGCGCGACGAAGGCGTGGCCATCTTGCTGGTGTCGGTCGAACTGGAGGAGGTGCGCGCGCTGGCCGACCGCATCCTCGTCATGTGCGGCGGACGCATCACCGGCGAACTGAAGATCGACGAATTCGACACCACCCGCATCGGCCTGTTGATGGGCGGGATGCACAAATCGTGATGCGCTGCGCGCGCACCGAACCACGGATGAAGAAAGCCGCATGAAAACGAACGAACTGCCACGCTGGGCCACCGCGTTTGCCCTGCCCGTCCTGAACCTGCTGTCGGCGCTGCTGGTGGCCGCGCTGGCGATCCGCCTGCTTGGCGAGAGTCCCGTCGAGTCGCTCGGCATTCTTGTCAATAGCGCCGTGCTCAATCCCGAGGGCTTGTCGTATTCGCTGTTCTACGCCAGCACCTTCATCTTCACCGGTCTGTCGGTATCGATCGCGATGAAGGCGGGCCTTTTCAACATCGGCAGCGAAGGCCAGCTCTATATCGGCGGCCTCGGTTTGACTGTCGTGATGCTCACTCTCGATAAGGCGCTGCCAGGCTGGCTCCTGATACCTGCGGCCATTGCCGGCGCCGCCGTATTTGGAGCGGCTTGGGCCTTCCTACCGGGCTTCTTGCAGGCCAAGCGCGGCAGCCATGTGGTGGTCACGACGATCATGTTCAACTTCATTGCCGCGAGCTTGATGAATTTCATGATCGTCAATGTGATACTTCCAAAAGGCCAGCAAAACCCGGCCTCGCGCGTGTTCGCCGACGCCGGTGCCATGCCGCGCCTGAACACCCTGTTCCCGGCGCTGGGCGACACGCCGCTCAATGTCTCGTTCCTGCTCGCGATCGCCGCGCTGGTCGTGTATGGCGTGATGGTATGGCGCTCGGCCTGGGGCTATTCGCTGCGCGCGACCGGCTTGAACCAGAACGCAGCCCATTACGCGGGTGTGTCGATCAGCCGCATGATCATCGGCGCCATGCTCATCTCGGGCGCCCTGGCGGGCCTGGGCGCGGTCAATTCCATCATGGGTTCGACCCACTACCTGAGTCTAAACTTCCCGGCCGGCGCCGGCTTCATCGGCATCGCGATTGCCCTGATGGGACGCCAGCACCCGGTCGGCATATTCCTCTCGAGCGTGCTGTTCGGCGCCTTGATCCAGGGCGGCTTCGACCTGTCGCTGGAAAAACCGAACATCCCGCAAGAGACCTTCATTTTCATCCAGGGCTTGATCATCCTGTTCTGCGGCGCGATGGAGAATCTGTACGCGCCCGCCATCCTGGCCCTGATCAACAAGCGCAAGAGCGCATTGTCCGCACAATCCTAAGGCCGCCATGATGATCGACCTCCACCTGGGCAGCATTGCCGTCTCCACCATCCGCAACGCCCCGGTCTTGATGTTCGCGGCCATGGCCGGCCTGTTCGCCGAACGCAGCGGCGTGGTCGACATCGGCCTCGAAGGCAAGATCCTGGCGAGCGCCTTTGTGTCGGCCGCCGTCGCCTATTCAACCCAGAACCCGTGGGCTGGCGTGGCCGCCGGCGTCGCGGTGTCGGTCGCGCTGGCGCTGCTGCAAGGGTATGTGAGCATCACGCAAAAGGGCAACCAGCTCGTGTGCGGCATCGCCGTCAACATCGCCATGAGCGGCTTGACCTTCGTGCTGGCGCAGTTCTTCTATCAGCAGGGCGGGCGCACGCCGGACCTTGGCAACGCGCGCCTGTTCGACGTGGTCTTGCCCGGCACCGAGGCGCTGTCCAAGGTGCCCGTGCTTGGCTGGGTCTACGGCAGTCTGATTGGCGGGCATTCGGTGCTGGTCTACCTGGCCTTCGCGCTGGTGCCGCTGGTGCATTGGGTGGTCTACCACAGCCGCTTCGGCCTGCGCCTGCGCGCCTGCGGCGAAAACCCGCACGCAGCCGACGCGGCCGGCGTCTCGGTCGAACGCACCCGCTACCTGGCCATGCTGGTGGCCGGCGTGCTGTGTTCGTTCTCGGGCGCCTACCTGGCGATCGTGCAAAGCGGCTTCTTCCTGCGCGATATGTCGGCCGGCGCCGGCTTCCTGGCCCTGACCGCCCTCGTATTCGGTAATTGGCGTCCACTGCACACGGTGCTTGGCTGCCTGATGTTCGGCTTCTTCGGCGCCGTGCAAATTCAGATCGAGGGCGTCGACCTGCCCGGCATCGGCCGCATTCCCGGCTCGCTGATCCAGATGGTGCCTTACGTGGTGACGGTGATCGTGCTGGCCGGCTTGATGGCCAAGTCGGTGGCGCCCAAGGCGATCGGCAAACCGTTCGTGAAGTCGCGCTAAGCGGCGCGATTGTCACCGATTCCCACCGCGCCGGTCCCGGCGCGGTGGAGCCGTAGTCCGGCCCCGGGAATGGACAGCGCCGCCCACAGTCGTTAGACTAAGACGACACCGCCATGCCTGCCACCGGATCCCGAGGGACATGAAAACCGACGCGACGGACTCGCCACACGACAGCCTCGAGACCATACGCGAAGCCTTCATCGAGCGCATGTGGCTCTTCATGGGCATCTACGCGGCGCTCGTCATACCGCTGATCCTGTGGCGCTCCGCGGTCCTGGGCGGCACCATCCGCATCATCCCGATCATCATTGTTGGCCTGCTGGCCATTGCTGCCGCCCTGCTGCGGCGCAAGATGGCGCCGTGGTTGCGCGCCATGCTGCCTTTGGGTCTGCTGGTCGCCGGCGGGCTGGGCGGCCTGGCCACCACCGGCTTGCAAGGCAACGGCGTGAGCGTGCTCATTTTCGGCTGCATTTGCACGCTGACCTTGTATCCGACGCGCGTGGGCGCCGCCATCTTCACCATGTGCTGGCTTGGCGCGGCGGCCATCGGCGCCATGTATGTGAGCGGCGTCATACACCTGCCCTACGGGATCGAGTTCGCAAGCAATCCGATGGTCTGGACCGGTTCGCTCCTGACGACGCTGATGCTGACGGCCTTCGTGTGCAGTGCCTTGGCGGCCTACCAAAAATCGACCAGCGTCATGCTGCGCCAGATGGAACTGCAGCGCGACCAGATCGACGCGCTGGCCAATCACGATGCGCTGACCGGCCTGCCTTCACTGCGACTGGCGCGCGACCGCCTGGACGTCGCCTGCAGCGTGGCCAAGCGCGCCGGCACCCGGGTGGCGCTGCTGTTCGTGGACCTCGACGACTTCAAGATGGCCAACGACAACTACGGGCACGAGGCGGGCGACGTGGTGCTGTGCGCAGTGGCCGAACGTCTGAGCCTGGTGCTGCGCGCCAGCGACACGGCTGCGCGCATCGGCGGCGACGAATTCATGGTTGTGTTGCCGGGTATCGGGAGCGACGACGCGGCGGCGCGCACGGCCGAAAAAATCATCGAAGCGCTGGCCGTGCCGATTCCCTTCGAGGGCGTGCTGATCGGGGTTGGCGCGAGCATCGGCATCGCCCTGTTTCCAGACGATGGGCAAAGCGGCGAAGCCTTGCTGCGCCATTCTGACCATGCCATGTACCGCGTCAAAAAGGCGGGCAAGAACGGCTACGCCATGTTCGAGCGCCGCCCGCCAAGCGCGCAATAGAACGGCTCGGGGACAAACGGCTCGGGGACAGACCCCTGTTTTGCCGGATGGGGACAGACCCCTGTTTTGAGGAAATGCGCGCATTTCCTCAAAACAG
>JAZKBP010000004.1:0-18605 GCA_040388555.1 Pseudomonadota bacterium | reverse complement strand
TCAATCCTCTGCTCTACCGACTGAGCTACCAGGCCAAGAGGCATGATTATAGACATCGGCCCGCCAGATTGCAAGGCGACCGGCAATTTTTGTGCGTTTTTCGCGTCCTCAGAGGCAAAACTGTCGCCTTTCTAGCCCTATAATGCCGTCATGAACCAGCCAATTTCCCCAGCGTCGCGCAGCCAAAGCGACGTTTGCATCGTCGGCAACGGCGCAATCGCCAAGACCACCGCCTTGGGCTTGGCCCAGGCCGGCTACAGCGTCACCCTGCTGTGCCCGCCTGCACCAGCATCCGCACCCGCCAACATCGCCCAGCCCGCCGCCCCGGCCACCCAAGCCTGGGACACGCGCGTCTACGCCCTGAACCACACGGCCCACACGCTCTTGTCCTCGCTCAAAGTCTGGGGCGCGCTCGACCAGTCCCGCGTAGCTCCGGTCGACAGCATGGTCGTCAACGGCGACGGTGCCCAGCCTGGCGACCTGGCCTTCGACGCCTTCGGCGCCCACGTCGGCTCCCTGGCCTGGATCCTGGAAGACCGCAACCTCGGCCAAGCGCTCGACGCCGCCCTCAAATTCGCCCCCAATGTCAACGTGGTGCGCGGCCGCGCCACCCGTCTTTCCAGCACCGACACCTGCGCCACCATCGAACTCGAAGGCGGCGCCACCCTCGTCAGCGAACTGGTCATCGGCGCGGACGGCGGCCAATCCTGGGTACGCGGCCAGTGCGAAATCGGCTTCGACTACCGCTCTTACAACCAGCGCGCCATCGTCAGCAACTTCCACTGCGAAAAACCACACCACGGGGTCGCCCACCAATGGTTCACCGGCGTCGAAGGCATCGTCGCCCTCTTGCCACTGCCAAACCAACAAGTCTCGCTGGTCTGGTCCGCGCCGGACGCCCTGGCCGACGTGCTGCAACGCGAGTCGCTCGAACAACTCGCCCTGCGCCTGGGCGCGCTGTGCCACGACAAGCTCGGCGCCCTGCGCCCCCTCGATCCGCCCCTGATGCAAGCCTTGCCGCTGGCCCTGATCCGCCCGCACACCATCGTCGCGCCGCGCGTGGCGCTGGTGGGCGACGCCGCCCACGTGGTCCATCCGCTGGCCGGCCACGGCATGAACCTCGGTTTCGCCGACGTCGCCGAACTGCTCAAGACCCTGGCCGCACGCGAGGACGAGCGCAGCATCGGCGACGCCCGCGTGCTGGCCCGCTACGCCCGCGCCCGCAAGGAAGACGTGCTATTAATGCAATTGGCCACCGATGGCCTGGCGCGCCTGTTCGGCACAGACCTCGAGCCGCTGCGCATGGCAAGGAATTTAGGGTTAAACTTGCTGAATAAGTTGCCTGTACTCAAGCGACGGTTGATGGCGCACGCACTGGGCAAATAGACCCGTCGGCTCGCGCGATTGGATGAAAAATGAGAATTACTTTTGGAGATGTCATGAAACGTCATAAGTTTGCGCTTTTGCTGCTGCTATCGCCCCTGTTCGGCATCTGTGCCGACGAGACGCCAGAAGCGACCATCAGGAAAGTGCTGGCCCCGCATATCAATCCCGCAGTGAAAATCGAATCGGTCACCGCCACCCCCTACGCCGGCCTGTACGAAGTGCACGCGGGCGGCGAGATCCTGTACACGGACAAGACCGCCACCTACCTGCTGGTGGGTGCCCATGTCATTGACATCGCTAGCTCGCAAGATCTCACCAGCCGGCGCATGGAAGAGATCAACAAGATCAAGTTTTCCGACCTGCCTTTCGAATCGGCCGTCAAGCTGGTCAAGGGCAATGGCAAGCGCGTGATGGCGATTTTCGAAGATCCCAATTGCGGCTACTGCAAGCGCTTCCGCCAGACCACGCTCAAGGAAGTCGACAACGTGACCGTGTACACCTTCATGTACAACATCTTGTCCGACGATTCGGCCGTCAAGTCGGCAAATATCTGGTGCTCGCCTGACCGCAACAAGGCTTGGGACGACTGGATGGTGGACGGCAAGGCAGCGCCACAGGCGCCAGCCAATTGCAAATCGCCTAACGACAAGGTTTCCGAGCTGGGCCACAAGCTCAACATCAACGGCACGCCGGCGATCTTCTTTGCCGACGGCACCCGCACGCCAGGCGTGATCGACCTGAAAACGCTGGAAGCGCGCTTGGCCGGCCCGGTCACGAAGTAAGCGCGACAGCTCTTGTGCTGCGACGCTTCTCGCAAGCGTCGCAGCCCCCCCCGATGTTCCTGCTCGCCAAAAATACCGTTACACTGACGGCAGCACAGCGAACGAGAACACCATGAAGAAATCCGCACCGAAAACCGCCGCAGGCATCGACTACGCGATCCTACCCAAGGACCTCGCCGGACACCTGTTCCAAGTCACCTTGCGCGTCGCCCATCCCGCGCCAGAGGGCCAAGTGCTGGCGCTGCCGGCGTGGATACCGGGCAGTTACATGATCCGCGAATTTTCGCGCAACATCGTGCAGATCCGCGCCGAATCGCAAGGCCAAGCCGTCGCGCTGACCAAGCTCGACAAGCATTCCTGGCAAGCGGCGCCGGTTGCCGGCGAGCTCACCGTGCATTACGAAGTCTACGCATGGGACTTGTCGGTGCGCACCGCCCACCTGGACCAGACCCACGCTTTCTTCAACGGCACCAGCGTCTACCTGCGCGTGCTCGGCCAGGAAAACGCGCCGCATCGGGTGGACATCCAGCGCCCGCTCGACCCCGCCGCCCGCACCTGGCGCGTGGCCACCGCCTTGCCCGAACTCAAAGCCAAGCGCTGCGACTTCGGCAGCTACATCGCCGCCAGCTACGACGAGCTGATCGATCATCCGGTGGAACTGGGCGACTTTGCGCTGGCCAGTTTCAAGGCGCACGGCGTGTCGCACGACATCGTCATCACCGGCCGCGTGCCCAACCTGGACATGGCGCGCCTGCAGGCGGACTTGAAAGCCATCTGCGAAACCCAAATCGCCTTCTTCGAACCCAAGACCCGGCGCGCGCCCATGAACCGCTACGTGTTCATGACGCTCGCCGTGGGCGACGGCTATGGCGGCCTCGAGCACCGCGCCTCCACCGCACTCATCTGCGCGCGCGCCGACTTGCCCACCACCAGCACGCCCAAGGGCGCGGAGCCGAGCGAGGGCTACCTGAAATTCCTCGGCCTGTGCAGCCACGAATATTTCCACACGTGGAACGTCAAGCGCATCAAGCCGGCCGCCTTCGCGCCTTACGACCTGCAAGTGGAAAACTACACGCCCTTGCTGTGGTTGTTCGAAGGCTTCACCAGCTACTACGACGACTTGATGCTCGTGCGCAGCGGGCTCATCGACGAGCCCGCCTACCTGAAAATGTTGGGCAAGACCATCGCCTCCGTGCTGCGCGGCAGCGGGCGCACCAAGCAAAGCGTAGCCGATTCCAGTTTCGATGCCTGGGGCAAGTATTACCGCCAGGATGAGAACGCGCCCAACGCCATCATCAGCTATTACACCAAGGGCTCGCTGATCGCGCTCGCCTTCGACCTGACCATCCGCGCCAAGACCGGCGGCAAGAAGTCGCTCGACGATGTAATGCTGGCCTTGTGGCAGCGCTACGGACGCGACTTTTACGCCGGCGCCGCGCGCGGCGTGACGGACGCGCAAGTGGAAGCCCTGTTCGACGAGGTAAGCGGCCTCAAGCTCAAGTCCATGTTCGAGCGCTACGTGCGCGGCACCGACGATTTGCCGCTGGCCCGCCTGTACGCTCCCTTCGGCTTGAAGTTGGCCGACGAGCGCAAGGCCAGCAAGCCGGCGCTGGACGTGGCCACCGCGCGCGACGGCGCCGACTGCAAGCTCACCCAGGTCCACGAAGGCGGCGCCGCCCATCGCGCGGGCTTGTCCGCCGGCGACGTGCTGATCGCGCTCGACGGCGTGCGCGTCGGCGCCAACCTCGAGGCCATGCTGGCGCGCTACCACGTGGGCGACGCCGTCAGCGTGCACGCCTTCCGCCGCGATGAGCTGATGGCTTTTTCGCTAACATTGCAGGGCGAGCGCGTGGCCAACATCACCCTGGCCCCGGCGCCCGCATCCAAGCAAAGCAAGGCCCTGGCCCGTCCCAGCGCGGCACGCTAAGCCCGCCAAAGCGGCTACCTGACATTTGTCATGTGCAAGTCATGACAGCTGATTCTATGTTTCGGTAGCCGCTTGCTTCACACTCCATACATCGAATCCATGGAGGTGAAAATGAACAATTACCCGCACACGAAACAGCTCGGAGGCCGCCATGTCTGAGCCGCTGCTGAGCGTCAGCAAGCTGACCAAATCCTTCGGCACCCGCCACGCCGTCGACAACGTTTCCTTCCGCGTCGAAAAAGGCCAAACCCTCGGCTTGATCGGCCCGAACGGTGCCGGAAAGTCCACCACCGTGGCGATGATCTGCGGTTTGCTGCGGCCGGACAACGGCGACGTGCGTGTCGATGGCTTGTCCATGGCCACCGATGCAAATGCCGCCAAACAGAAAATCGGCCTGGTGCCGCAAGACCTGGCCCTGTTCGACGACCTGTCCGCCCGCGAAAACCTCAAGCTGTTCGGTGCGCTGTACGGCCTGTCCGGCACCCAGCTGCGTACGCGCTGCGACGAGGCGCTGGCCCTGGTGCAATTGAGCGACCGCGCCAATGACAAGCCCTCCACCTTCTCCGGCGGCATGAAGCGCCGCTTGAACATCGCCGCCGCCCTGCTGCACGATCCGCAATTGCTGATCCTGGACGAACCCACCGTGGGCGTCGATCCGCAAAGCCGCAACGCCATTTTCGAATGCCTCGAAGCACTGCGCGCCAAGGGCCGCTCGCTGATCTACACCAGCCACTACATGGAAGAGGTGGAACGCCTGGCCGACCATATCGTCATCGTCGACCATGGCCGCGTCATCGCCGACGAAAGCCCGGCCGCGCTGCATCGCCGCTTGCCGGCGCAGGCGGCTTTGCATGTGGAATTGGCGCAGTTGCCGGAGCAAGCGATGGTGGCGGCCTTGGCGCAGCAAACGGGCGTCTCGAAGGTCGACATTCTTGGCAATAGCTTGCAAATCGGTTTGCTGGAAACGGCGCATGGCTTGCCGCTGCTGGCCTGGCTCGAGCAAATGGGCTGCCGCCCGCTGCACTTCGCCACCGCCAAGACCAATCTCGAAGACATCTTCCTCACGCTAACCGGACGCACTCTGCGCGACTAATCATGAAAACCATCACTCCACTCATCGCCCTGATCCGCAAAGACTTGATCCTGTATCTGTCGAACCGCCGCGCGCTGGTGCTCAGCTTGCTCATGCCGGTCATTCTGGGCGCCTTCTTTGGCTTCCTGTTCGGTGGCGCCAATTCCAGCGAGCGCGTCAAACTCGACGTCGCGCTGGTGCTGCAAGACGACAGCGCGCTCGGCCAGAAGATCGCCGCCGCCTTGAAGGAAGACGCCAACTTGCAAGTGCAAGACATGGACTTGGCCACGGCCAAGGAAAAAGTCGGCAAGGGCAAGCTCAGTGCCGCCATCGTGATACCGGCCGGTTTCGCCCAAGCCGCGCGCGCCGCCATGCAGGGCGCGCAGGAAAGGCCCGCGCTGCCGGTGTTGTACGACCCTTCCCACCAAATGGAAATGTCGATGGCCAAAGGCATGGTCACGCAGAAGGTGATGCACGCGATCAGTGCCGACCTGTACGAAGGCAAGAACGTCACCGCACCAGCCTTGCCCTTCTCGATCAATGAGGAACTCACCAGCAGCAACCCAAGCAAATACAATGGCTATGCACATTCTTTCTCTGGCATGGCCGTGCAATTCATCCTGTTCATGGGCATTGAAGTTGGCATCGGCATCTTGCTGGCCCGCCGCATGGGCATGTGGAACCGCATGTTGGCAGCACCAGTGTCGATGAACACGCTGTTGCTGGCCCGTGTAATTTCCAGCGCTGTGATCAGCTTTGGCGTGCTGCTGGCAATTTTCGCGATCGCTGTGGCGGTGTTCAAGGTGCGGATCGACGGCAGCCTGCCTGGCTTGCTTGGTGTGGGCTTTTGCTTCGCCGTCATGGCCGCGACCTTTGGCCTGTTGATCGCCTCGCTGGGCAAAACGCCGGAAGCGGCGCGCAGCCTGGCAACCTTCGCCACTCTGATCATGGTCATGTTGGGCGGCGCCTGGGTGCCTTCGTATATTTTCCCGCAATGGCTGCAGACCGCAACGTTGATCATGCCGACCCGCTGGGCCGTCGATGGCCTGGAAGCGATGACCTGGCGCGGTCTGGGTTTCGACGCCGCCTTGCCAGCGATGGGCGTGCAACTGGGTTTCGCCATCCTGTTCGGCGCTGTCGCGATGTGGAAGTTTCGCCGGTAATAATCGCCGCGGCCTTGCCAGCAAGGCCGCGATAGTTTGTACAATGCTTCAATTCGCAGCACACACAGGGGAGCGGGGCGCAGCATGCAAGAACTAAAACGCATCTTTTCGTGGCCATGGGTGCCCGCCTATCAAGGCAAGGGGCCTTATGTGTGGCTGCTGATGCTGTATTTCTTCGTGCGTCAATACTTCCAAGCCGCTCCCGGCGGCATCGAAATCCTGATGCTGGTGCTGACGGCGTTGGTGTTCTTTCCCCTGTATTTTGGAGCATATTGGGTTAGCGGCCTGCGCACGGTGTTGTTCGTGCTTGGCACTTGCATGCTCGGTCTGTTGTGGGCTCCGTACAATTACGGTTGCTCGATTTTCTTCGTGTATGCGGGTGCCCAGTGCGCTGGCATCCAGCGCGCGCCCTACGCTTATGCCATGCTGGCGCTGGTGCTGGCGATCGTCGGTCTCGATTCCGTGCTCAATCATTTGCCGGAAGCTTTCTGGATGTCGGCGGTGATCGTCGCCACGCCCGTGGGGCTGGCCAGCATCATGTACTCGGGCATCGCCCGCACCCGCAACGCCTTGCTGCGCAAACAGGAAGAAGTGCAGCACATGGCCACTATCGCCGAGCGCGAACGCATCTCACGCGACTTGCACGACTTGCTCGGCCATACGCTCTCGCTCATCGCCATCAAGGCGGAATTGGCTGGCAAGCTGATCGGGCGCGATCTGGAAGCGAGCAAAAACGAGATCAAGGACATTGAAAACGCGGCCCGCCATGCGCTGAGCGAGGTGCGCGCGGCGGTGACCGGCTATCGCCAGGTTGGCTTCGCCAGCGAAATTATCAGCGCGCGCGCTTGCCTGGCCGCGGCGCAGGTGGAGCTGGTGGCGGACGTGCAGGAAATGAAGCTGCCGCCGGCGGTGGAGAACGTGCTGTCGCTGGCCTTGCGCGAGGCGGTGACCAATGTTGTGCGGCACGCCTGCGCAACGCGTTGCAAGGTGGCGCTGTCGGTCGAATCCGGTTTGATCGTGTTCCGCCTGCACGACAATGGCACGGCGGTGCGCAAGGTCGAGGATATCCGCCAAGGCAATGGCTTGACGGGCATGCGGGAACGCGTGGACGCGCTCGGTGGCGTGCTGGCGCTCAAAGTCGAGCGTGGATTGATGCTGGAATTAAGTTTTCCGATGGGAGCGGGCGCATGATACGGGTGTTGTTGGCGGAAGATCAGTCGATGGTGTTGGGCGCCCTGGTGGCGCTGCTTAAACTCGAGGACGATCTTGATATCGTCGGCATGGCGCGCAATGGGCAGGAAGCGCTGGCCATGTGCCAATCGCTGCGGCCGGACGTGGTGATGACCGATATCGAAATGCCCTTGATGACGGGATTGGAATTGGCGACCGAGCTGGCCGAGCTGGCCTTGCCCTGCAAGGTGCTGATCGTGACGACCTTTGCGCGCAGCGGCTTTTTGCGGCGCGCGATGAGCGCGGGCGTGCGCGGCTATCTGCTCAAGGATGCGCCGGCGGAAACCTTGGCCGCCGCCATCCGCACCGTACATGCGGGCGGGCGCGCGATCGCGCCGGAATTGGCGATGGAAAGCTGGGGCGGCGCGCAAGATCCCTTAAACGAGCGCGAGCGCCAGGTTTTGCGCCTGGCCGGCGAAGGCAAAAGCACGGCGGACATTGCCAAGCTGATCCATTTGTCGGAAGGCACTGTGCGCAATTATTTGTCCGAGGCGATTAGCAAGCTCAACGCCGGCAACCGGGTCGAGGCATTTCGCATGGCGCGCGACGCCGGCTGGCTATAGCTGGCCAAAGCTTAAACGCCGGGCTGCACGTCGGCCAGCGTGCGCAGCTGGAATTTGTAGTCGCGGTTGAACAGGAAGGTTTCGGAGAACACCAGCGGGCGGCGCGCATCGGGCGCCAGATTGTGCGGCATGGCGAACGGCCCGCTGCGGCGCACGGCAGCGAGCGCGATTTGCGAGGCTTGATCGTCGCGTGAGCGGTGCACGCTGACGCGATGCACGGCGCCATCCTTGTCGATACCAATATCGACCACCACGATCGCCGGCAGCATGGGCGGCAGCGTGCCGTTGAACACAAAAGCGGGATTGAGACGCACGATCTGTTGCGCCACCAGTGTTTTGTATTCGTCCACGCTGCCGTAGGCATTGCGCACGGGCGCAGGCAAGCGCTTGTGCGCAACGGTGGGCGCCGTGATCGATTCGCGCGAGGGAGGATGCGCGCGCGGCACTTCGTTGCAGGACGATAAAAGCGCAAGCGTTGGCAACAGCGTCAGCAAGCGCGCCAGCCAGGGTGGCGTCGCGCGCGCAAACTCGCGCGCAGCCGCCGGCCACGTCAGCTGGCGCGCCGTGCTCACTCGAACAGCCGTTTCAGTTCGGCACCAGGATCGGGCGCGCGCATGAAGGCTTCCCCGACGAGGAAGCTGTGGACCTCGGCATCGCGCATGCGCTTGACGTCGTCCGGCGTGCGGATGCCCGATTCCGTCACCACCAGTTTTTCCGGCGGAATGCGTTGCAGCAGGTCGAGCGTGGTTTGCAGCGAAGTTTCAAACGTGCGCAGATTGCGGTTGTTGATGCCCACCAGCGGCGTGCGCAGCTTGAGCGCGGCCGTGAGTTCATCGCCGTTGTGCACTTCCACCAGCACGTCCATGGCCAGCTCATGGGCGCAAGCTTCAAGCTCGGCCATCAAGCCGTGGTCGAGCGCGGCGACGATGAGCAAGATGCAATCGGCACCCATGGCGCGCGCTTCGTAGACCTGGTACAGGTCGACCATGAAGTCTTTGCGCAGCACGGGAATGGCGCAGGCGGAGCGCGCTTGGCGCAGATAGGCGGGCGAACCCTGGAAAAATTCCTGGTCCGTCAGCACCGACAAGCAAGCCGCGCCGTTTTGCGCGTAGCTCGTTGCGATTTCCGCCGGATGGAAGTCGGCCCGCAAAATGCCCTTGGAGGGCGAGGCTTTTTTTACCTCGGCGATCACGGCGGCGTTGCCAGTGGCGATGCGCTTGCGCATGGCGCCTTCGAAATCGCGCAGGGCCAGGCGCAGCTCGGTGTTTTCCTCCACCTCGCGGCGCAGGCTGGCCAGGCTGCGGTAGCGCTTGGCTGCAGCCATTTCGTCGGCCTTGACGGCCAAAATATTGTTCAGAATGTCAGACATAGCGATACTTAGTTTTGCTTGGACAGCGCCAGCTTCAGGCCCAGCCAGATGAACAGGCTGCCGCAGTCTTGCTCAGGCAGTTTGATAGTAGCGGATTCAATATGATCCTGGCGCTCGCTTGAGCACGGGCGCTCGCCAGGACGTCACAGCAATTAGCAAGGGCGGAATCGTCCGCCATTGCCTATAGGATAACACCAAGCGCAAATCCGCTTATTGGGCGCCCAGTTTTTGCGTCACTTGCACGAATTGCTCGAGCTTGGCCTTGGCCGCGCCGGATTTGATGACATGGCGCGCGCGCTCAAGGCCGTCGGCAATCGACGTGGCCACGCCGACCGCGTACAGCGCCGTGCCCGCGTTGAGGGCGACAATATCGTAGGCCGCGCCCGGCTCGCCATTGAGCGCTT
Organism: Pseudomonadota bacterium; assembly: GCA_040388555.1. GTDB lineage: Bacteria > Pseudomonadota > Gammaproteobacteria > Burkholderiales > Burkholderiaceae_D > Telluria_A. The sequence goes on along the minus strand of JAZKBP010000004.1, from coordinate 8,709 downwards.
CCATCATCTTGGCCATGGACTCGACCGAATCGGCCACTTTCAGGTTGCGGCTGGCCGTCATTTGCAGGCCGAAGTCTTCCGGATGGATTTCGTATTCGCGGATTTCGCCGTTCACCAGTTCGCCCACCAGGGTGGCCGCGCCGAGCGAGACTTCATCCATATTGTCGCGGCCCCACACCACCACCGCGTGCTGGGCGCCCAGGCGCTGCAGCACGCGCACCTGGATACCCACCAAGTCCGGATGGAACACGCCCATCAGAATGTTCGGCGCGCTGGCCGGATTGGTCAGCGGGCCCAGGATATTGAAAATCGTGCGCACGCCCAGTTCGCGCCGCACCGGCGCCGCATGTTTCATGGCCGCATGGTGGTTGGGAGCGAACATGAAGCCGATGCCCGTCTGCGCGATCGACTGGGCGATCTGCTCGGGCTTGAGGTTGATGTTCACGCCCAGCGCTTCAAGCACGTCGGCGCTGCCGGACGAGGACGACACGCTGCGCCCGCCATGCTTGGCCACGCGCGCGCCGGCGGCGGCGGCCACGAACATCGAGGCCGTCGAGATATTGAAAGTGTGCGCGCCATCGCCGCCCGTGCCCACGATGTCGAGCAGGCCGCTGGTGTCGGCCATCGGCACCTTGGTCGAGAATTCGCGCATCACTTGCGCGGCGGCGGCGATTTCGCCGATGGTTTCCTTCTTCACGCGCAAGCCCATGGTGAGGGCGGCGATCATCACGGGCGACATTTCGCCGGACATGATCTGGCGGAACAGGTGCAGCATCTCATCGTGGAAAATTTCGCGGTGGTCAATGCAACGCAGCAGGGCTTCTTGTTGGGTGATGGACATGATGGTTCCTCAATGGGGACAGCGATGGGTGCGCAACGCGCTGATTTTGGGCGGCGCCGGTCGAGGGCGCCGCAGGCGGTTTCAGCGGTCGAGAAAATTCTTGAGCAGCGCGTGGCCGTGCTCGGACAGAATCGATTCGGGGTGGAATTGCACGCCCTCGATATCGAATTCCTTGTGCCGCACGCCCATGATTTCGCCATCGTCCGTCCAGGCCGTCACTTCCAGGCAAGACGGCAGCGAGCTTCGTTCGATGGCCAGTGAGTGGTAGCGGATCACCGTGAAGGGGCTGGGAAGGTTCTTGAACACGCCTTCGCCCGTGTGCGCGATGGCCGAGGTTTTCCCGTGCATCACTTGCTTGGCACGGATGACCTTGCCGCCGAAGGCGGCGCCAATGGCTTGGTGGCCAAGGCACACGCCCAGAATGGGAATCTGGCCCTTGAAGCGTTGCAGGATGCCGATGGAGATGCCCGCTTCGAGCGGGGTTTTCGGCCCTGGCGAAATGCAGATGCGCGCCGGATTGAGCGCGGCGATTTCGTCGAGCGTGATGGCGTCGTTGCGCACGGTGCGCACTTCCTCGCCCAGCTCGCCGAAATACTGCACCAGGTTGTAGGTGAAGGAATCGTAGTTGTCGATCATGAGCAGCATGTCAGATCTCCCCATCCAAGCCGTCTTGCACCTGTTCGGCGGCGCGCAGTACGGCGCGCGCCTTGTTTTCAGTTTCCTGCCATTCCATCTCGGGGATGGAATCGGCCACGATGCCGGCCGCCGCTTGCACGTACAGCATGCCGTCCTTGATCACGCCGGTGCGGATCGCGATGGCCACGTCCATTTCACCGCCGAAGGACAGGTAGCCGCAAGCGCCGCCGTAGATGCCGCGCTTGGTTGGCTCGAGCTCGTCGATGATTTCCATCGCCCGCACTTTCGGCGCGCCCGTCAGGGTGCCGGCCGGGAAGGTGGCGCGCAGCACGTCCAGGTTGGACAAGCCATCTTTCAATTTGCCTTCGACGTTCGAGACGATGTGCTGGACGTGCGAATATTTTTCGATCACCAGGCGGTCGGTCACGTTCACCGTGCCCGTTTCCGAGATGCGCCCCAGGTCGTTGCGGGCCAGGTCGATCAGCATCACGTGCTCGGCGATTTCTTTCGGGTCGGCCAGCAACTCGCGCGACAGCTCGGCGTCGCGCTCGGGCGTGGCGCCGCGTGGACGGGTGCCGGCGATCGGGCGCAGCGTCACTTTCTTGTCACCGCTGGCGCTGGTTTCGTTGCGCACCAGGATTTCCGGCGAGGCGCCGACGATTTGCATGTCGCCGAAATTGTAGAAGTACATGTAAGGCGAGGGGTTCAGCGAACGCAGCGCGCGGTACAGCGAGAGCGGCGAATCGACATACGGCTTGCGCAGACGCTGGCCAATTTGCACTTGCATCAGGTCGCCGGCCATCACGTATTCGTGGGCTTTGGCCACCGCCGCCAGGTAATCGGCCTTGGCGAAGTCGCGCGTCGTTTCGGTGCGCACGGAGCTTGAAGTGACGGGCGCGTCCACGCCGCGCCGCAGCATCATGCGCAAGTCTTTCAAGCGCTGGCGTGCCTTTGAATACGCTTCCGGCTGGGCCGTGTCGGCGTACACGATCAGGTAGAGCTTGCCCGAGAGGTTGTCGATGACGGCCAACTCCTCCGTCACCATCAGCTGGATGTCGGGCAGGTTCAAATCGTCGCGCGGGGTGGTTTCAACCAGCTTGCGCTCGATGTGGCGCACCGTGTCGTAGCCGAAGTAGCCGGCCAGGCCGCCGCAAAAGCGCGGCAAACCAGGGCGCAGCGCCACCTGGAAGCGGGCCTGGAATTGTTCGATGAAGTCGAGCGGGTTGCCCTCGTGCGTCTCGATGACTTTGCCGTTGCGCACGATCTCGGTCAGGCGGCCATGGGTGCGCAGCACCGTGTTGGCGGGCAAGCCGATGAAGGAATAGCGCCCGAAACGCTCGCCCCCGACCACCGATTCGAGCAAGAAGGTGTTCTTGCCGGCGTTTTGGGTCTGGGCCAGCTTGAGGTAGACGGTGAGCGGGGTTTCGAGGTCGGCGAAGGCTTCCGCGATCAAGGGAATGCGGTTGTAGCCTTCCGCGGCCAGGGATTTGAATTCGAGTTCGGTCATGCTTTTCTCCATGCCGCCAGCTTTGTTGGGCGGTGGGTTTTCAAAAAACCTGTCAGTGCACGCGGCAGCCGACAGCAATCAACAGCTTAGTTAGCCAAGGATTGCCAGCGTCGCCATAGCCAGGCCCCGAAGGATCCGGTTGGTGTGACATTGTGTTTTTTGGTGAAAAACATGAGTGTAGACGGTCAGTTCGCTTGTGTATTGTGCAGACTTATCAGTTGCGCTGCGTCGAAAAGCGTGTTCACTATACCATCCGAATCCGTTTCGTGTATAGAGCGTCCGTGGTTGTATCCGTACGGTACCGTCAACACGAAACAGCCGGCCGCGCGCGCCGCTTCGGCGTCGTTCGAGGAGTCGCCGATGGCCACCACTTGGGCCGGTTCGAGGTCGAAGTCCTGGCACACTTGCAACAATGGCATGGGGTCGGGTTTTTTGCGCGGGAAGGAGTCACCGCCGTAGACCAGCTCGAAATAGGGCGCCAAGCCTTTGCTTATTAATAGCGGCGTGGCGAAAGCGATCGGCTTATTGGTCACGCAGGCCAGGCGCAAGCCCATCGTTTTGAGGGCGGCCAGGCCGGCTTCCACTTGCGGGTAGGCCACGGCATGCTGGCCGTTGATGGCCAGGTAATGGCGCTGGTAGGCGGCCAGCGCGGCGCTGAAGTGGCGCTCGACGCGATCGGCGTCCCAATCGAGGGCCAGCACGCTGCGCACCAGGTTTTCCGAACCCTTGCCCACCAGGAGCTTGATGGCGTCTTGGCTGATGGGGGGCAGGTCCAGCTCGGCGCGCATGTGGTTGAGCGCGATCTGGAAATCCGGCACCGTGTCGAGCATTGTGCCGTCCAGGTCGACGATGGCGGCGCGGATCGGGACGCAGCCCGGCTTCATCAGGCGCGGCCCTTGCCGACAACCTTGGCCAACTCGACGCGCATGGCGTCGATCACGCTCTTGTAGTCGGGCTGGCCGAAGATGGCGGAGCCGGCCACGAAGGTGTCCGCGCCGGCTGCAGCGGCTTCGGCGATGTTGTCGACCTTGATACCGCCGTCCACTTCCAGCAGGATGTCGCGACCCGAATCGTCAATCATGCGGCGCGCGATGGCGATCTTCTTGAGCGCTTCGCCGATGAAGGACTGCCCGCCGAAGCCAGGGTTGACCGACATGATCAAGATCATGTCGATCTTGTCCATCACATGGTCCAAGTAGTGCAGTGGCGTGCCCGGGTTGAACACCAGGCCCGACTTGCAGCCATTGTCGCGGATTAACTGCAGCGAACGATCAATGTGCTCGGACGCTTCCGGGTGGAAGGTGATGATGTTGGCGCCCGCCTTGGCGAAGTCCGGGATGATGCGGTCGACCGGCTTGACCATCAGGTGCACGTCGATCGGCACTTGCACGTGCGGACGGATCGCCTGGCAAACCAGCGGCCCAATGGTTAAATTGGGAACATAATGGTTATCCATCACGTCAAAATGGATGATGTCGGCGCCGCTGGCGACGACATTGCGCACTTCCTCGCCAAGGCGGGCGAAGTCGGCGGACAGGATGCTGGGGGCGATGCGATAAGTTGTCATGGCTGGGGCAGGCGGGCTGCGGTGGTATTGGGGATGCGCTATTTTACGCTCTCGGCGCCGATCAGTCCGCCAGGGCGGCGCGCCACAAGCTAATGGGCGGTGCGATCGATTAATGCGAGGTATGATGCGGGATCATCACCGCCAGCCGGACCTTCCGATGCCGCGCTGGCACTATGGACGCACAATTTGAGGAACATCGATGGCCAATTACGAATTTACCGTCAACGTCAGGACGCAATATCTGCCCGAGCAATCTGACCCTGAACGCACCAATTTCGTGTTCACCTATTCCATCACCATCAAGAACACCGGCAGCGTGGGGGCGCAGCTCATTTCCCGCCATTGGGTGATCACGGACGCCAACAACCGGGTCGAGGAAGTGCGCGGGCTGGGCGTGGTTGGGCATCAGCCCCTGCTGCAGCCGGGCGAACAGTTCGAATACACCAGCGGCACCCAGCTCGGGACGGCCCAGGGTTCGATGGTCGGCGAATACTTTTGCGTGGCCGAAGACGGCCATCAGTTCGAAACCAAGATCCCCGAATTTGTGCTGTCGCTGCCGCGCACCCTGCATTAATCAGCGGCGGGCGGCGCCGTTCAGTGCTTCGGCGCGTCGGGCGACTCGTCGCGCGCGGCCTCAGGCGCGGGCGCGTCTTCCTGTTCCGATGGCGGCTGCTTGGGAACGGAATACATCGTCCACCACACAATAAAAACCAGCAGGAACAGCGCGAAGCCTGCTTCCAAATAAAATGCCCACATATTCTGTCCTCATGTCTTTGCCACGCCGCAGTTTACTCGCTTCCCTGACGCTCGTCGCCATTTCGCTGGCCGGCTGTCAAACCCCGCCCTTGAAACCGGAGGTGGTGATGCCGCCGCCGCTCAAGTCGACGCCCCTGCTGACGCCATCGACATTCGCCGCCTTGCCCGGCTGGGAAAAGGATGATTTGCGCGAGGCGTGGCCGGCATTCATGGCCTCGTGCGGCGCCATGCAGCGCAAGGCGGAGTGGGCGCAGCCGTGCGCCGCTGCCAAAACGGTCGATGCGGCCGATGGCAGCGCAATCCGCCGCTATTTTGAAGAGCATTTCGTGCCCAACCAAGTGCGCGCACCCGATGGCGCGGACACGGGCTTGATTACCGGTTATTACGAGCCCTTGTTGCGCGGCGCGCGCTCGCGTGGGGGCGCCTATCAAACGGCGCTGTTGCGCGTGCCGGATGATTTGATCACCGTGGATTTGGCCAGCGTTTATCCGGAATTGAAAGGCATGCGCTTGCGTGGCCGCCTGGTTGGCAAGAAGCTGGTGCCTTATTCGAACCGCGCCGAGATCGAACAGGCCGATGCGAAGGTCGAGCCTTTGCTGTGGGTGGATGATCCGGTTGAGGCGTTTTTCTTGCAGGTGCAGGGTTCGGGCCGCGTGCAATTGAGCGATACGCACGAAACGGTGCGCGTGGCGTATGCGGATCAGAACGGTTATCCCTACAAATCGATAGGTCGCTGGCTGGTCGACAAGGGCGAATTGACCACCGAGCAGGCTTCGGCGCAAGGCATCAAGGCGTGGATCGGCGCGCATCCGACGCGCGCGCAGGAATTATTCAACGCCAATCCCAGCTATGTGTTCTTCAAGGAGGAACGCTTGCCCGATCCAAACGTGGGTCCCAAGGGCGCCTTGGGCGTGCCATTGACGCCGGCGCGTTCGGTGGCGATCGACTCGCAATTGCTGCCGCTGGGCGCGCCGATATATTTGTCGACCACGCAGGCCGCCAGCGAGCAGCCAATGCAGCGCCTGATGATGGCGCAAGATACCGGCGGCGCCATTCGCGGTGCCGTGCGTGCGGACTTTTTCTATGGCTTTGGCTCGGCGGCTGCAGAAAGTGCGGGGCGCATGAAGCAGCGCGGCATGTTGTGGGTATTGCTTCCCAAGTCGCGCTAATCAGTCTTTTACCGAGCGCAGCGGCGACATCAGCACCATCCACAGCGTCAGTGCGATGGCGCCGGCCGCCACGCACGCCAAGCCGCTGCGCACGCCAAAATGGTCGCCAATATAGCCGGCCGCCAGCGCGCCAAGCGGCGCCACTGCTACCGTCAAAAAGCGCATTGTCGACACCATGCGGCCCAGGAATGCGTCGGGCGTGACGCGCTGGCGTAGCGCCATGTAGGGCATAAAAAACAGCATCACACCGCAATCGAAGAACATCACCAGAATGCCAAAAGCGATGACGGTGGCCGTGCCACTGCCAAACAGCGCCGGCGGCAGCATGGGAATGAGCACGAAACCGACGGTGGTGCAGGACAGCCCGATCAAAATGGTGCGGCCGGCGCCAAAGCGTCGCGATAGCGGTTTTAGCAGGATCGAACTGGCCAATATGCCGATGCCGCCAAGCGTGCCCGTCATGCCCAGCGCGCCGGGACTCATGCCCAGGACGCGGGTGGCGAACAAGATCTGCAAAGCCGTGTAGCCAAAGAACAGGAAGTGCCAGCTGCCCGCGCTCCACGCCAGCGTGCGCAGGAGAGGGTGGCCCCAGACAAAGGCGAGTCCGTCTTTCATCTCCCGCATCGGGTGGGTGCCAGTGGGCGCCGGAACGGATTCACGCGCACGTATGCGGCGCAAATTCAACAGCGATATGAAGAAGGCGCAGGCGTTGAAAAGGATGACGACGGGCGCCGTCAATATCTGCACCAGCAATCCGGCCAAGGCGGGCCCCAGTAGGCGCGAGGCCGATTCGGTGGCGGCAAAGCGCGCTTGCGCATCGATCAAGCCGCTGCGCCCAACCAGGAAGGTCAAGAACACCTGCTCGGCGCCGCCGCTAATGACAAGCCCGGTTCCAGTCAGGAAGCCCACCACGTATAAGCAGTGTATCGACAATAGGCCCAGCCAATGCGCCAGCGGTATGCTTGCCAGCACCAGGCCAAACATCAATTCCGCACCCAATAGCAGCGGGAATTTCCGGTTGCGGTCGAGCCAAACACCAACCGGCAAGCCGAATAGGGCAAACGGCAGCGCTTGCATGGCCGATAAAGTGCCCATTTGCGCTGGTGTCGCGCCCAGCAGCAGGATCGCGCATAGTGGCAAGGCCAGGGCGGAAACCTGCCCGCTGAAACTGGTCAGCGCATTGCTGAGCCACAGGCGGCGGAAGTCCGCATTGCGCAGCAAGGTGTCGCTGTCGATTTTGCCGGCGATGGCTGCGCGCAGGGAGGTAAGGATGGGAAGGGCCCCGAATAAAAGGTTAGCTTTGGATCAAATCATACCAGTGGCCAGATTGTGTGGCACCCACCGGTTGGCGCTACAATCGCGGATTACGTCTTATCTTTACGTTCTTATAAGGGGTGTCCCATGCAATACGCTGACCTGCTGATCGAAATGCACGACAAAGTCGCTGTGATCCGCCTGAACCGTCCAAAGGCGATGAATGCCCTGAACGACAATATGATGAACGAGCTGGGCGACGCCCTGGCCCGCTTCGACGCCGACAGCAATATCGGCTGCATCATCCTGACGGGTAGCGAGCGCGCCTTCGCGGCCGGCGCCGATATCGCCGCCATGGCCAATTACACCTATGTCGACACCTATGGCGGCAATTACATCAGCCGCAACTGGGAGCACATTTTGAATGTGCGCAAACCGGTGGTCGGTGTGGTGCAGGGCTTTTGCCTGGGCGGCGGCTGCGAACTGGCGATGATGTGCGATTTCCTGATCGCCGCGGACACGGCCAAATTCGGCCAGCCAGAAATCAAGGTTGGCGTGACTCCGGGCGCCGGCGGCACGCAGCGCTTGCCCCGCACCATCGGCAAATCGAAAGCGATGGACTTGCTGCTGACGGCGCGCATGATCGACGCCGCCGAGGCGGAGCGCACCGGCCTGGTGTCGCGCGTGGTGCCAGCGGACAAAGTCATGGAGGAGGCCCTGGCCGCCGCCGCTACCATCGCAGCAATGCCACTGTCGGTGGCGATGATGATCAAGGATTGCGTCAACCGCTCCTTCGAGCTGCCATTGATGGAAGGCGTGCGCTACGAGCGCCGCTTGTTCCACGCCGCGTTCGGCACGCCTGCGCAAAAAGAGGGCATGTCGGCTTTCCTGGAAAAGCGCTTGCCAAAATTCGACGGCCTCTGATATAGTTCGCCTCCCCGCAAAATCGTAAACGAAATCAAGTAGTTGGCGACGAGTG
>JAZKBP010000003.1:67777-97390 GCA_040388555.1 Pseudomonadota bacterium | reverse complement strand
CTAACACCGTTGGGGGACAGACCCCTGTTTAGAGGAACTGCTCGCATTTCCTCTAAACAGGGGTCTGTCCCCTAACGGTGTTTCCCCAAAACCGGCGCCGCTGATTTTCCGCAATCGAAACGCTCCTCGCGTTTATTCCGTGATAATATTGCCCCCGAATTAAGCCCCCCCCATGCCCTGCGCGCGCTTTTTTTGAAAATATTTTCGCTTTTTTTCAAAACAAGCCTAAAGTTTCCTAAAACCGCGCCGTAATGGGGAGACAGGCGGTAATCCCTCAATCAACGGCGGGTGTGATCATGACGTCCAATGAAGTGCTCTCGATGTACGAAAACATAGCCGGGCTGACGGCCAAGATGGCGGCGGCGGCGCAAGCGCGCGACTGGAACGGCTTGGCCAGCCTGGAGCACCAATGCGCGGCCCAGGCCAGCGCGGTGGAAACGGGCGTGGCCCCGCTCGAAGGCGCGATGCGCCAGCGCAAGATCGACTTGCTCAAGCAAATCATGGCGAACGACCGCGCCGTGCGCGAGATGACGGAACCGTGGATGGCGCAGATCGCCAGTGTGATGGGCACGCAGCGCGCCGACCACTGAGGCGCTGCCCACCCTCCAAAGAAAATGCCGCCGCGAGCGGCATTTTTCATGCCAGCGGGCCTAGGCCGCCCGCGCCGGCAAGCTTTGCAACTGGTCGCGCCCAAAATCGATGGCCGACACCAGCGTGCCATCGCCCTGGCATACCTCCAGCCTTTGAAACAATTGCCAAAATTGGGAATTGGCCGGCATCGGCAGATCCACCGGCACCGCCAAGCCCGAGGTCTGGGCCCGGCTCATCGAGGCGCTGGTCATCAATTCGCACTCCTGGGTGAAACTGGCGCACACGGCGGCGCTGCCGTTCGAAATGGACACCATCCCGAAGGGCGAGACCATGAGCGAGGTGGCGCGCCGAAATTCGCTCGCCGAGGTGGCCGCCACCCCCATCATGCGCGCCAATTGGTAAGCGCCGCCGCTGTGCGCGGGCAAGCTCAAGATGCATTTCCACAAAGGCCGGCTGAGCACGAAATAAAACGGCGTCTCCTGCGCCTGGTTGGCCAGCTTGCGCCCGTCGATGGCCGTGCACGGCAACACGAACGCGGCCGACAGACCGGGCGAATACTGGGCCCCGCGCGCGCCGCTGGCCGCATATTCGGGGCCGCTCAAGGCGATCGCTTCGATCTCCAGGCGCAGCTTGCCCAGCTTGAGGGCGGCGCGGCGCGCCGCTTCCGGATGCTGGGCCGGCAAGGGGGTGTTGGGCAGCACATACATCACATCGCCCATCGGCAAGCGGTCGCTCGCGCCGATGGCGGCCTTGACCAGACCCGGATTGGCTGGCCAGCCCTGCGGCACGGCCGGCCACATGGGCGCGCAATCGGCCACGTCTTCGATGAATTCGTTCGCCACGCACCAATAGTCGCTGGGCGCGCCCGGCTCGAACGCGATCCCCAGCGCGCTATAGCCGGCCGGCGCGATCAAGCGATACAGCTCGAGCCCGGCGCCCTCGCCAGCGATGCGCTCGAAGCCGATCGGATGGGCCAGCGCGTGCGGATAAGCCGGGTCGCGCGCCAGCAGCATCGCCGGCACACGCTTGGGGCCGGTCAAATACGGGGTCACCATGTCGCCCAGCGGCAAGAAGCGCTTGCCCTCGCCGTGACGCGGACGAATTTGCCAAAACATGCCGTGCGCATTGCATTGCCCCAGGGTGGGCACTTGCACGAACTCGTTGGCGGCCGCGAACTTCATCAGCAAGGGCTTGAAGGGCGCGCCCTGTTCGGCGTAGCCGCGCGCCAAGGCGCGCATGTCCAGGCCGGCCTGGGCGTCGAAAAAGCGGCTCTCCGGCCCGGGCCGGGCGCTCGCCTGGGCGGCGCCATTGGCGCCGGCCGATTCACGGAGCTGCTGCGGTGTCACTGAAATCATGGCTTCCCCTCGATCAATGGTTGGTGCGCGATGCTGCAATGCGGCGCCACCCCGTGGCGCGCTTTGATAACATTGTCGGGCACGCCGCCCGGCGCGCCCAGTCGCCCTTCGCATGGGCCATTTGGCCGATGGCGCCGGCGCGCCCGATCGTGTACAACGTCAACATGGCCAAACCGGATAGCAAACATGAATATTCTTCTCGTCGACGATCACCCATTATTTCGCGAAGGCATGTCGCTGCTTTTGCATTCCCTGCTCGATGAGGTGTGCACTTTCCAGGCCGGCAGCGTGGAAGAGGCGCTCGAGCTGCTGGCGGCGCCGCCCGCCCCCGTCGAGCTCATGCTCATCGACATCGGCTTGCCCGGCATGAGCGGGCTCGAAGGCTTGACCGTGGTGCGGCGCGACTTCCCCGACATCCCGGTGGTGGTACTGTCCTCGAACGACGACCGCGAAAGCGTGATGAACGCGCTGGACCGGGGCGCGATGGGTTTCCTGCCCAAGAGTTCCTCGTCCAAGGTGCTCGAGGCGGCCTTGAACCTGATCCTGGCCAAGGGTGTCTACCTGCCGGCCAATGTCTTCCTGTCCGAGCGCGCCGGCACCGACATCCGCTTGCCGCCAACGCCGGCCGGCGCCCATGCCAGCGAGCCCGTCACCTGTGCCCAGCTGGGCTTGACACCGCGCCAAAGCGACGTGCTGCACCTGGTCTTGCAGGGCAAGTCGACCAAGGCCATCTGCCGCGACTTGAACTTATCAATGAGCACCATCAAGACCCATACCTCGGCCGCCCTGCGCGCGCTCAATGTCACCACCCGCACCCAGGCCGTGATCGCGGCGAGCAAGCTCGGCTTGCGCTTCGCCGACTGAGGCCTTCGCCGGCCCGCGCCGCCGCCCCCCCGCCCTCGGCAAGCGTGCGCCGTCTTGCCGTCAAGGGGTCAAACCCGGCAAGTCGACACGTCAAGGGGTCAAACCCGGCAAGTCGACAAAAAGGCGTCAAGGGGTCAAACCCGGCAAGTCGACAAAAATGACCCCGGCGGTAGGTTTGTCCAGTTGCCGGGTTTGACCCCACAGCCGCACGGCGTTAGGTTTGTCCAGTTGCCGGGTTTGACCCCACAGCCGCATTAGGTTTGTCCAGTTGCCGGGTTTGACCCCACAGCCGCAGGGTTTGACCCCACAGCCGTGGTTGCCGGGTTTGACCCCACAGCCGTGTCCAGTTGCCGGGTTTGACCCCACAGCCGCAGCCGCAGCCGCACAGCCGCGTTTGTCCAGTTGCCGGGTTTGACCCCACAGCCGGGGTTTGACCCCACAGCCGCACAGCCGCCAAGTTGCCGGGTTTGACCCCACAGCCGGGGTTTGACCCCACAGCCGTGCCACAGCCGACCTGGGCTCCTATGAAAGCGACTGAACGCGCGCGCCGTCCGCGCTAGGGGCGCGCTGGCGCCTGCTCGACCGGGCCGGGCACGAGCATGGCCGCGCACAGCTCGGCCAGGCGGCGCGGCCCGGCCGGCTTGAGCAGCATGGCGCAAGCGGCCGGCAGCGGCGCCGGTGCCACGCTCTCGCCGGAGAGGATGATGGCCGGCGTCAGTTCGCCCGTCACGGCGCGCACGCCGTCGATCACGGCCAGGCCGGTCAAAGCCGGACCCAGGCGTAGATCGGTCAGGATCAGGTCGGGCGGGCGCAAGTGGCGCGTGAGCTGGTCGAGCACGTCGACCAGGGAAGCGCTGGCGATCACGTGGCAACCCCACAGGTGCAGCAATTGCTCGAGCGCGTAGCGCGCGTCGCCATCGTCGTCGACCACCACCACGAAGGCGCCGCGCAAGGCCTCTTCAAAGGCGCCGGCCGGCACGTGCTCGGCCGGCGCGCCCTGCCCGGCGCGCTCCATGCTCAGCGCGAACACCGAGCCGCGCCCGGGCGTCGAGCGCAGCGCCAGCCGATGGCCGAGCAGCCCGGCGCTGCGCTTGACGATCGACAAGCCCAGGCCCAAGCCCTTGGCGCCGGCGCGCGCGCCACCCTCGAGCTGGAAAAACTCTTCGAAAATCTGTTCCTGGAAGGCCGGCGCGATGCCCATCCCGGTGTCCCACACTTCGATGCGCACCGCCGCGCCGGCGCGCCGGCAACCGACCAGCACGCTGCCGCTATCGGTGTAGCGGATCGCATTGGTGACCAGGTTGCCGATGATGCGTTCGAGCAGGGCCGGATCGGTGCGCACATGGGCGCGGCAGCGCGCCACCCGCAGGCGCAAGCCTTTTTCCTGGGCCAAGGGCTGGTAGTTGAGCTCTATGAAGCCGAGCAAGTCTTGCAAGGCCACCGTGCGCACATCGGCCTTGACGGCGCCCGAATCGAGCTTGGAGATGTCGAGCAGGCTGCCGAACAGGGTTTCCATTCCCTGCACCGCGGCTTGCACCTTGTGCACCAGGGCCGCCAGCTCGGGCGCGCCGATGCGCCGCCGCAGGATGCCGACGAGCAAACCGACCGCGTGCATGGGCTGCATCAAATCATGGCTGGCCGCGGCCAGGAAGCGCGTCTTGGCCGCGCTGGCGCGCTCGGCCTCGTCCTTGCGCACGGCCAGTTCCTCGAGCCGCACCGACAATTCAGCGTTCACCTGCGCCAACTGGCGCGCTTGGCGGCGCACCTGCTCGCCCGCCTCGGCCAGCGCGCGGGTGCGCTGTTCGACCTTCGCCTCCAGGCCGGCGTAGCTTTGCCCGAGCGCTTCGGCCATGCGGTTGAAGTCACTCCCGAGCAGCTCGAGCTCGTCGCCCGTGCCCAGCGCGATGCGCGCCTTCAAGTCGCCCGCCGCGATGGTGGCCGCGCCCGCGCGCAAGGCCAGGATCGGGCTGGCCATGCGGCGCGCCAGCACATAGCTCGCCCCCACCGCGCAGGCGATGGCCGCCAGCGCCACCAGCGCCGCCGCCCACAGCGAGGCGACGATCGGGTCGAACGCTTCGCGCGCCGGCTGCTGCACAAACACCCACCAGTGCGGTCCCGGCACGCTGGCCACGGCCGACAGCACGCGCCGCTCGTCCAGGCCGGTGCTGAGCATGGCCGCCTGCTGGGGCGCGCCGGCGCGCCCGGCCGCGAGCGCGTCGCGCACCGCGCCCGCGCCGCCCAGGTTCAGGTGGCGCAGCACCAGGCTCTGGTCCGGGTGGGCTACCAATTGCCAGGAGGCGTCCGTCACGAAGGCGAAGCCGCTGCGCCCGACGTGGATGGCGCTGACGCTGTCGTGGATCTGGCGCAAATCGACTTGCGCGAACAGCACCCCGCCGGCGCGTCCGCGCGCGGCCAGCGCGATTTCCATGAACGGTTCCGAGCCGTCCCGGAACAGCACCGTGCCATACGCGAGCTGGCGGGCGCGCGCCGCGCGCGCCAGCGCCGCGTCGGCCGGCGCCAGGGTCGCGCAGGGGCCGCGCCGGTCCACCTCCACGCGCGCGACGACGATGCGCTCGCAGCCATCCCCGCCCACATAGCGCACCCGCATGATGGCGGGCTCCTTGCGCAAGAGGCGCTGGCTCTCGTCGCGGATGGCGGCCAGGTCGGCGTCCTGCCCCGGCTGGTCGTAGTCGAGCACCCAGCCCATCGAGGCCGTGATGTCGGACAGGAAGCTCTGGATCTGCAAGGCCGCGCGCCGCGATTCCGAGGCCAGCACCTCGCCCACCTGCGCGCGCTGGGCGCGCGCGTTGAACAGCACTTGCACCGCCGAGGCCAGCACCAGGGTGCCGACGATCAGGCCGGTGAGCACGCCCAGGTATTTGCGGAACAGGGGTCGCCGCAGTTTCATTCGAGGATCCGGTCGGCGCGCCGCAGCACGCGCGCGCTGAGCCGATAGTCGCGCGCGCGCTCGGCCTTCATATTGATGACCAGCTCAAAGCGGGTCGGCTGGCTCACCGGAATGTCGCCCGCGCTCTCGCCCTGCAAGATTTTGACAACGTCACGCGCCATGCGCGCCAGCGCGTCGTCCTGGATGGCACCGAAATGCATCAAGCCGCCCACGTCGAGGAAGGCCTGGCCCTCGTAGATGGCGGGGATGGCGTGCGCGTTCAAGTGTGCGACGACCTGTTTGCGCGTCTTCCACACGGCGGCCGAGGCCGGCACTATCATCGCCTCGACGCGCGCGCCGCCGATTTTCGCGAGCGCGCCGCCCACCTGCTCGACGCTGGCCACGTCGAACTCCTGCAGCGTCATGCCCAGCTCGGCGGCGTACTGGCGCGCGCGCGCGTGGCAACCGCCGTCGGGCACGCTGGCGTTGAACAGGAAGCCGACGCGGCGCACGCCGGGCAAGGCGTCGTGCAAGATCTCGAGCATCTTGTCGTCGGCGCAGCGGTAAGTGGTGATGCCCGTCAGATTGCGCCCGGGCCGGGCGTAGCTGCCGATCAAGCCGTGCGCGAGCGGATCGTCATGGGCCCGGAACACGATCGGGATGGGCGCTTGCGCGCGCGCCGCCAGCATCGCCGTCAAGGCCGTCTGGTCGTGGCACACGATCAGGGCCGGGCGCGCGAGCACCACCTGGCGCGCCAGCGTGGCCAAGCGGGCCGGATCGAAGTCGGCGTAGACGGCGTCGACCCGGATGCGCGCGGCCAGGGCCGGATTTTCCAGCGCCAGGGCCGCTTCGAGCATGCCAGCGTCGCGCCCGTTGGCGCTGCGCGTAAACAGGCTGGCGATGCGCAGTTCCGGCGCCGCGCCGGCCGCCCCGGCGACGCTGGCGGCGCCGGCCAGGCAGGCGGCGCCGGCCAAGCCGGCCACGCGCGCCAGGAAACGGCGGCGCGCGCGCGCGCGCCGTGGCGCTGGCGCCGTGTTGGTGACTCGAACTTCCATGCAAGCTATCCAGTGTGGGCGCATCCATGCGGCGCCGATCTCATCGGTAAATTTGAGCGATCTCATACCTTTGTACGATTGTCATCGATTGCGCGTCATGTTTCAATAAGCCATTGCGAGACGATGTCCAAGCGCGCACACTGGCGCCGCTTGATCGAACGCCCCTTGACCTTCCTGGAGACACCAAAGTATGAAGCCATCCCCCCTCGCCCGTCTGTTTTGCAGCGCCGCCCTCGGCGCCATCCTGGGCGCGAGCGCGCCGTGCGCGCTGGCCGCGCCCAAGCAAATGCCCACCGCCGCCAAGCCGCTGGCGGCCGCCTGCAAGACGCGCGGACCGATGCGCGAAGTGCAGGCGAACGAGAAAATCGGGCACCGCTACCTGATGTTGATGATGTTCGCCAAAGGCACGGGCGCGCAATATTTTGGCGGCGCCAGCTATGCCGAAGAGGGCTGCCTGGCCGATATCGACGTCGCCGTCGACGCCAAGAGCGGCGCCCAGACCAAGTCGGCCAGCAAGCAGCAACTCTATATCGCCGTGTGCCCGGACGATTGCAATGACTTGCACCTGGCGCCGAGCGCGCCGGCCGCCTCCGCGCCTAACGTGGCGAGCGCGCCATCTGTCGCCAGCGCCAGCGCGGACGCGCCGGCCCCGGCTGGCGCGGCCGCGCTGGCCAAGAGCTTGAACGATGGATCGGACCCGCTGGGGCCGCACGCATGGGGCATTTTGTCGGCGGCCGACCCGATCAAGCCGAACGGCATCCCCGATGGCAAGATCGAAGTGTGGCAAGTGGCGGTGCGCGACGCCTGCCAGGCCTACGCCCTGTATAAATTCCATGCGGGCGCCGAGCAGGTGCTGGGGCGCGCCATGGCCAAGGGGGATTTCCTGGGGCAGATCCTGGTGGGGATGCCGGTGCCGGGCGCGGGCGGTCAATCGCAAAGCTGCGATTAAGGCGGCATGGTCGCAGTGGGCGCAAGCCCGCTGCGCTTGGAACGGTGCTCGCATCGTGTGGGGGGCGGGGAATTCGGGAGAGCGAACACCAGGTATCTCCTGGTGTCGCCTCGTGCCGGTTGCATCCGGCGTCCGCGCACCCATGTTGGCGCGACAGACCGCTTCCGATACCAGGCGTTTCCTCAACGTACAGTCCGCTTATCGCGCCACGCTATCCTTGGTGGCTGCGCCAGACCCTGGCTCGTTTTTTGCGCAGTCCGCAGACTGCACCGCGCATTATAGCGCACTTGGCGCCATCCGTGTGAACGCGACCGGCCGCGCCCCGCCCCGCCCGGCGCGGGGCGGCACCAGGCAGGCGGGGCGGCACGGGAGCAGACCTCAAGGCGGCGGCGCCCCGGCGGCGGCCCCGTCCAGCACGGGCTCGATCGGCGCCGGTTTTTTCTTGCCGCGCAAGCGCGCCCACAGGCTCGCTTTGTCCGCCGCGCGCGGCTTGGCCTTGCCCGCGGTCTTGCTGCGGAACACATAGGCGAGCACGCCGGCCAGCAGCACGGCGCCCACGCCGCCGCCGATCCACGGCCACGGCCACAACGCCATCCCCTTCTTTTCAAGCCCCGCCTTGCCCTCGTGGCCCGCCTTGGTCGACGCGTGCGCGTGCCCGGCCCCCGGCTGGGCGGCGGCGTGCGCGGCCGGCGCTGACGCGGGGGGCGCGACCGGCTTGACGCCGACGGCCGTCTGCAATTGGCTGACCTTGCCCTCGAGCTTGGCGATATTGCCGCTCAACTGGGCGTTACGCGCCTCGGCCGCCGCGCACAGCTGGGCCTCGGTGACGCTGTCCGCGTGCTTATGCCCCGGGTGGCGCGGCGCCAGCGTGTGCCATACGGGCCGCGGCGGCGGCGCCGCCGCGGCCAGCGCGCCCGTCTGCGCCGGCGCCTGCGGATCGGGGATCAGCCACAAGGTGGCCGCGCGCACCTCGCGCGCCTCGCCGCTGCGCAAGGAGAGAAACACGTGCAGGTAATCGGTCTCGACGGGCGTGCGCGAGGTCAGGTGCAGGAATTGGCGTCCGTCGCGCCGCATCAAGGCGATGTGCAAGGTGTCGAGCGCCGGGTCCATGCGGATATTCGCGCCCCGGTAGACGTCGCTGTCAGCCAGGCTGACCTGCAAGGCATTCGCCTCCTCGTACGTCAAGGCCGTCAATTCGATGTCGGCCGCCAGCGGCTGGCCGATGAAGGAGCGCACCACGCTCTCACCGAGCTCGGCCGCCTGCGCCGCGCCAAACAGCGCGGCGAGGGCAAAGCCGCCACACAGGTGGCGCAAGCTGGGGCGTAGGCGACGCGGCATGGTGGTCTGGAATGCTCTCGAAAAAAGTTCACGGTCGGCCCGAGCGCGCACGCCATTTCCATGGCCGCGCTTTCGACGCCTCAACGTCATTAACGTGCGTTCGGCTAAACTCTTTAATTTCCAGACCAGCGAAACGGGATTGCCATGGATAGCAGAATCGAAAAAGACAGTGTCGGCCCGATCGCGGTGGCGGGGGCCTGCCTGTGGGGCGCCCAGACCCAGCGCTCGCTCGAGACCTTCCGCATTTCCAGCGAACGCATGCCGCCCGAGCTGATCGCGGCGCTGGCCGAGACCAAACGCGCCAGCGCCCGCGTCAACGGCGCGCTCGGCTTGCTCGACGCGGCCAAGGCCGACGCCATCGTGCGCGCCGCCGACGAAGTGCTGGCCGGGCAGCACGCGGACCAATTCCCGCTGGTGGTGTGGCAAACCGGCTCTGGCACCCAAAGCAATATGAATATGAACGAGGTGCTGGCCAACCGCGCCTCCGAGCTCCTGGGCGGCTCGCGCGGCCAGGCCCGCCTGCTGCATCCGAACGACGAAGTGAACCTCGGGCAATCCTCGAACGACATCTTCCCCAGCGCCATGCACGTGGCGGCGGCCGGCGCGCTCGCGCACGCCCTGCTTCCGGCGCTGGCGCTGTTGCGCGCCACGCTGGGCGAGAAGGCGCGCCAGTTCGGCGCCATCGTCAAGATCGGGCGCACCCATTTGCAAGACGCGACCCCGCTCACCCTGGGACAGGAATTTTCCGGCTACGAAGCCCAGCTGGCGTTGGCGCAGGCCCAGATCGAGGCGACGCTACCGACCCTGCTGCAACTGGCGGTGGGCGGCACCGCCGTCGGCACGGGCATGAACACCCATCCCGAGTTCGGCGCGCGGGTGGCCGCCGAATTGGCCGCGCGCAGCGGCCTGCCCTTTGCCAGCGCCGCCAACAAATTCGCCGCGCTGGCCGGGCACGAAGCGCTGGTGGGCGCGCACGGCGCCTTGAAGAGCCTGGCGACCGCCCTGATGAAGCTGGCCAACGACGTGCGCTGGATGGCGTCCGGCCCGCGCTCGGGCCTCGGTGAAATCAGCATCCCGGAAAACGAGCCGGGCAGCTCCATCATGCCGGGCAAGGTCAATCCCACCCAATGCGAGGCGCTCACCATGCTGTGCTGCCAGGTGTTCGGCAACGATGTGGCGCTCACCATCGGCGCGGCGAGCGGCAATTTCGAACTCAATGTCTACAAGCCCCTGATCGCACACAACTTCCTGCAAAGCGCGCGCCTGTTGGCCGACGGCATGCGCTCGTTCGACACCCACTGCGCACGCGGCATCGGCGCCAACACGGCGCGCATCGCCCAGTTGATGGACGCGTCCCTGATGCTGGTGACGGCGCTCACGCCCCATATCGGCTACGACCGCGCAGCCGAGATCGCAAAAAAGGCGCAGCACGAGGGCAGCAGCCTGCGCCAGGCGGCGCTGGCGCTGGGCTACCTGACGGGCGAACAATTTGATGCCTGGATCGATCCGCTGGCGATGACGCGGCCGGGCATCGGCTAGCCGCGGGGGCGCTAACGCTTCGCCGCGGCGCCGTCAGAAACTGCGCGCGTAGTGCAGGCCGATCAGCGTGCCCGTGCGCGCGCCTTGTGTCACCTTGTTCGGCGTCGACAGCGTCAAGCCCAGGCGGTCGTCGCGCACCCACAGCGCGCGCGCCGACAGGCCCAGGCTCAAGGCCATCGTGCCCACCGCGGCCGGCGCCGCCGCCGCGCCATCGTCGGCTCTAGCCGTGTGCCCGCTCCATGCCATGCCCACCACGGCCAGGCGCGGCGTGAGCGCGTAAGCGCCCGAGACGGCCAGGAAGGTGGTGCGCGCACGCGGGTTCGGGTCCAAGGTGCCGCCCTGCCCGATGCCCCAGCGCGCGCCGCTCTCTTGCAACAGGCCGGCTGCAAGCATGAGCACGCCGCGCGGCGCGCCCAGCGCGTATTGCGCACTGAGTAATCGACGCTGCGCCGGCGCCGCGAGTGTGGACCAGGCGAACTCCGGCGCCACTGCGCTGTCGCTTTGCACGCCAAGGCGCAAGTGCGCCTGCCCGCCCAGCGCCAAGTCCCAGGCCGGCGCGCCGGCGCGCGCCAGCACGCCCGGCACGGCAAGCGCCGAAGCGGCATTCGGTGCGCGCTCTTGCGCCGCCAATGCCAGCGGCCACAGCGCCACCCATCCCATCATCGACCATGCCTTGCCCATATCACCACCCCGCAGCGACCACGCCATCCCTTCCAGTGTAGACGATAATTTCCACAAGGCAATATCGGATCGCGCCGGCGCGGGCTACAATGGGCGTTTCGGGAAGTCCATCATCGGGGAATAGCATGCAAAAAGTGAATTTCGACCTAGCGGGCGAATTTGTCGAACTCAATCAATTACTCAAGCTCGTGGGCTTGTGCGACAGCGGCGGCGCCGGCAAGGCCATCGTCGCCAGCGGCGCGGTGACGGTCGATGGCAAGCCGGAATTGCGCAAGACCGCCAAGATCCGCGCCGGTCAGCTGGTGAGCTTGGGGGACGTGCGCATCGCCGTGGTGGGCGGCGCCTGAGGCGGGAACTTGACTTGCAATCGAGCAAGATTCAACTAAGCTGAGGGATATACACCGGGCGCGGCGGCAAATTTTTGCGTCCGCGCAAACGGTGAGGTGATTCATTGCCTATATTGTAAGTCGTTATCAACCGGTTGAAGGTGGCCGCCATGGATAGCCCCGAACAAAGCCAGCAAACCCAGGAGCAATTGATCGTCGATCTGCGCCTGGTCATCGAAAATGCCGAGGAATTGCTCAAGAACACAGACCAGTACACCAGCGCGCTGTACCAGAACGCGCGCGCCAAGCTGGCCCAGGCCTTGAACGCGGCCACGGCCGAACTGGGCCGTTTCGAGGATGCCCAGCTCGCGCGCATGATCGCCGCCACCCACGCCGCCAATCAGCTGCACGCCGACCGCAGCGGCGAGGCGCGCATCCTGCGCGCCTTCGACTAGCTAACAAGCGGGCAAGGCGCGCCCTAGCGCGGCGCCAGCGCGCGCGCGATCGGGCGGTCGGCCGCCAGGCGCCCTGGCCCATACACCAGCAGCACCAGCAGCAGGGCCCCCCAGTAAAAATGGTCGTTCAAGGCGGCCGGACATTCAAAGCTGAACAATTGCGGATAGGACAGCACGGCCATCGCGTTGACGAAAAATAAGCCCAGCGCCGCCGGGCGCGCGCCCAGGCCCAGCCACAGCAACACCGGCAGCACCAGCTCGCCGCCGGCGCCCATCACGGCCGCCAATTCGGGCGGCAGCAGCGGCACATGGTATTCGGAGCGGAACAAGGCGAGCGTGGCATCCCAATCGCCCACCTTGGTCATGCCCGCCTTGAAAAATTGCCAGCCGACGAAGCCACGCAGCGCCAGCGCCAGCAGGGAGCCGCCCCAGTCGGACAGCAGCGCATCGAATCGATACAGGTGGCGCAATACAGGAATAAATTTTTGCATGATAGCTCGTGGCCAGGAACGCGTCGTCAGATACGCGGTGTGAGAAAATCAAGGCTGCGCACGGTGTGCGGCGCGCAGTGCGGGTGGCGCCGCCATGGCGCCGTCGGTGTTGCGGTCTATCTTGCTAAGCGTCGATGCCCACGATCAGGGCCAGCTCCAGCCACTGCGCCAGGCGGGCCGCCACATCAAATTGGGGATCGGCCTCGAACGCGGCGTCCAGGGCCGCGCCGAAACAAGCGCCCGTCGCCAGCGCCGCCAGCGCCGCGTAGGCGCCGGCATCGATCTCGACGGCCTCGGCGCGCCAACGCGGCCGCGCCACCAGCGCGTAACTGGTGGCGGCCAGCGTGGCCGGGAACGGCGCGCCGCCCTCGCCCTGATGCGCGCGCCACAGCGCCAAGCTAGCCCAGGGCGAGGCCAGCACCGCGCAAGCCGGATGCAGGCGCAGGCGCGCGTTCTCGAGCTGCTCGGGCGCCATGGCCGCCAGTTGCGCCGCCGTCACACCGGGGGCGTCGGCGCCATAATGGGCCCGGTGCAAAGCCCACTCCAGGCGCGCCATGTCCGGCAGATACGGATAATCGGCCACGTGCGCGAAGTGCGCGAGGAACTGGGCGAAGGTGGCGCCGAAGCGATTCAAGTCGGCATCCTGCGATGGTTCGGCCATGCCATAGGCGCGTGTCAGGGCGCTGAAAAACTCCTCACCCACCAGCGCGCGCAGCACCGGGTAAGCCGCCCCCAAGCTCTTGTCCCAGGTCGCGCTCAAATTGCCGCGGTATAGAGCGAAGCGCGCCTGCGCGCCGGCGCCCCCTTGCAGATGCGCGAGCGCGGCCCCTTCCAGCGCCGGCTCGAACAGGGCCGCCGCGAAGTCATTTTGCACCAGCGCCGGATCGATCCCGCCCGCGCGCGCGTGCGCCCGCCCGTGGGCCGGCCTGGCCTCGGCGCGCGAAGGAAAGCTGGCGGCGATGGCGCGCGCCTGCTGCGCCTGGTCCAGCAGTACCGGCAGCGCGGGAATATCGGTGTCCCATTCGATCAAGGTCGGCACCCGCCCAAAACGCGCCAGCGCCGCCCGGTACAGCTCCCACACCGCGGGCGCGACGGTGGCGCCGTGGTGGTCGATCACGGCCAGCTCGGTGCGCAAGTGGCCGGCCAGGTGGATTTCAGCGACACTGCCGGGCGCGATCGCGGCGATGGCGGCCAGCGCGTCTTCTCCGTGGTTGCATTGATTGACGTACAGATTGTTCACGTCGAGCAGCAAGGCGCAGCCGGTGCGCGCGGCCAGCGCCGCCATGAACTGCGCCTCGCTCATCGCGTCGGCTTGGAAGCGCACATAGCTCGACACGTTTTCCAGCAAGATCGTGCGGCCCAGGGCCTGCTGCACCTTGTCGACGCGCTCGCACAGCAAGGCGAGCATGGCCGCGTCCAAGGTAATGGGCAACAAATCGTTCAGTTGGCGCTGCGCCACCGCGCCCCAGCACAGGTGCTCGGACAGCAGGGCCGGCTCGATCGCTTCGGCCAGCAGGCGCACGCGCTCGAGGTGGGCGTCGGAAAAGCCGCGCGCCGAGCCCAGGCCCAGGCCCACGCCATGCAAGCTGATCGGGTAATCCTGGCGCAGCTGGCGCAGCACATGCCAGTCCCAGCCAGCGCGTTCGAGATAATTTTCGGTATGCACCTCGAGCCAGTCCACGGCCGGGCGCTGTTCGAGGAATTGGCGATAATGCGGAGCCCGCAATCCAACGCCGACCCCGAGCGTGGACGGGGTGGCGCTTGGCTGGACCGGCATGGCTCCGCTGCCCATCAAGGCGCGCTGCTTACTTCGGCGCCGCCATCTTGCCGCCGGCCTTTTCGCAAGTGCCCTTGGCCACGTATTTCCACTCATGCGCGCCATTGTCGACCTTCGATTGGCCGGCGCAGGAATGCGAACCGTTGGAGGTGGCGCAATCGTTCTGGCCAGCCTTGGCGATGCCATAGCATTTTTCCTGGTCGGCTTTGGCGGCGGCCGGCGCGGCCGAAGCGATACCGGCCGAAGCGGCGCATACGGAGGCCAGGGCGGCGGCGATCAGGGCTTGACGTTTGTTCATGGTTAAGTCTCCAAAAGAAATTAAGGGAAAATTCAAAAGCGTTTTTTCAAAAGCGTTTTGCGTGGCGCACACGCCCTCGACCAAGCCTAGTCGCGGCGGGCCAAGCAATCCTTACACTTGTTGCTTTTTTTTTGATCGTGGGGCTTTCAACCCATGTCCAACTGGAATGGCGATTCTAACGAGTTTGGCCGGAAAAAACCGAAAAAAAACCCGGTCCGCATCGCTGGGAACCGGGTTTATCGCAGGGCGCGCGCGGCGCGCCAGCCAAACATTAAGCCGCTGGTGCGGACTTCTTGGCTTTCTTGTGCGATTTCTTGTGTGCTTTTTTGTGCGCTTTCTTGTGGGTCGGCGCAGCGGCAGCTTCTGGAGCAGCGCTTGGTGCGGCCGCTGGAGCTGGCGCTTGAGCGAAGGCGGTGCCCATGGCGAAGGTGGCGGCGACGAGAGCGGCGATCAATTTTTTCATGCTGAGATCCTTTGTAGTGGTTGTCCGTAAATCGACTTACGTGTACCAATAACGCGCCCGGCGCCATTTTGTTGACGCGCAGGCGGGATTTTTTTATCTCAGATCAAGAAAAAACGCCGGGCCAGGCGCTTCACGCCGTCGTGTTGATCTTGCTGCCCAGGTGGGCTGGCAAATTGGGCGTCGCTGGCAGTGGCTGGATCGCTTCGATCAGCTGGGTGGCGGTGGAACTTTCGATCTGCTGGGCGCGCTTGAGGATGGCGATATCGACTTCCTGCTTGGTGCCGGTTTCCGCGATGCTAGTTGATAATTTACCAAGTCCCGTGATATCCATTTCGCTCTCCTTGCCGCGCCGTCGGGGCGCAGTGCACCGCGCATTGACCCATATCCCCTGATATCGGCCGGCGCGCCGCAAACTTTAGCCCGCCGCGCCTTTTTTTTCAGCGCGCCAGGCGTTGTTCCAGCCAGGCCAGCACCTGCTCGGGCGCGTTCACATCGAGCCAGTGCGGCGCACCCGCCCGGCCCGCCAGTTCAGCCGGCGCCGGCGCGTCCGAGGCGACCGCCACGATATGCACATCGTCCGGATACAGGGGCGCCTTGCCCAGCGCGCTCCGGTACACTTCCAGCTTGGGCAGCGGCTCCCATTTGTAGCCTTCGACCAGGGTCAGATCGGCCGGCGCCAAGCGCGCGAGCAAGTCTTGCAAGGGCGGTTCGGGCTGGCCGCGCAATTCGCGCACGATGGCATGCCGGAACGGGGACGCGAGCATCACCTCGGCCGCGCCGGCCGCGCGCAGGCGCGCGCTATCCTTGTGGGCCGGCTCGAGCAGCACATCATGGTGGCTGTGCTTGACGACATTGACGCGCAAGCCGCGCGCGGCCAATTGCGCCACCAGATAGCTGAGCAAGGTGGTCTTGCCGCTGCCGGACCAGCCGACCACGCCCAGCAAGGGTCCGCTAACACTGTGCGTCTCTGCCATCGCGCGCCCCTAAGCCATGAAGCCCAGGTCGGTCTTGCTGAAGTTGTGCAGGTTGGGAAAGATATCGGACAGCGCGCTGGGCGCGAGGCCGAACCACTTGGCCAGGGTGGCTCCGTACTGGTCGACCGAAATTTCCGGCAGCAAACTGCCTGAACCGACATCGAGCGCATGGCCCACACCGGTGACGGGGAAGCTGCCGTAGATGTCGCCGCCCTTGACGGCGCCGCCGACCACGAAATGGTAGGAGCCCCAGCCATGGTCGGTGCCGTCGCCATTGCTGGTGAAGGTACGCCCGAATTCGGAGGCGGTAAACACCGTCACTTGATTGCGCAAGTCCGCGCCCTGCAAATTGGCCATGGTCTGGTCGAAATACGACAAGGCGTGGGCCAGGCGCGCCATCAAGTCGGCATGGTTGTTTTTTTCAAAGTCGTGGGTGTCGAAGCCGCCCAGGCTGACGAAAAACACTTGGCGCTGCGCCCCCAGCGCGGAACGCCCGCCAATCACGCGCGCCACCGTTTGCAACTGGGTGGCCAAGGCATTGTTTTGCAAGGCATTATTGTTCGGATTGGTGTATTGGGTGGGGTTGGGCACACCGGCGGGGCCGGCCGCCAGCATGGCCCCACTCAACACCACCTGGGCGTCGATCGAGCGCCGCACCACCGAGGCGTGCTCTTTTTCCATCAAGTTGGGGCGGTCCGCGCTGATGATCGCCTGCAAGCTGTTGCTCGCAGCGGAAGAACCGAACAGGCTGCCGGTGAGGCTGTTGATCTTGGCCGCGCCGGCCGCGGTCACCTGGTATTGGTTGATATTGCGCCCGGTCAAGAACACGGCATTGCCGGCGGCCGACACGGCCGTGAACACGGGATAGCTATTGTTGGCGGCGACCATGTCCCCGATGCGCCCGCCCCAGCCGTAGCTGGCGCCCTCGGGCGCGTAGGCTTGCCACAGCGACGTCTGGTCGTTATGCGAGAACAGCTTGCCCGGCAAGGGCACGCTGGCCGCCTTGTACTGGACCTTGGTGGTGGGCACGATCAAGGGCCCGACATTGACGACGATGGCGGCGCGCCGCGCCTCGAACAAGCTCTTGAGCGGCCCCAGGCTCGGGTGCAGGCCGAAGCTGCGCCCGCTCTGGGGCGTCGCCGGCGTGATCGGCAGCACCCCATTGGCCGTGCCGACGGTGCCCAGCGCGATCGAGCCCGCTTCCGGCGTAGTGCGGATGCGCAAGTATTCACTCCAAGACCCGCTGTCGGTGGCCAAGACCGTGTTGAAGTGATCGTTGCCGCCATTCAAATACAGGCAGATCAAGGCCTTGTAGTCGCCACCGGCGGTGGCGGCGGCGGCGTTGGCCAGCGCCGCCAGGTTCAAGGCGAACGGCAAGCCGGCCGATCCCGCCATCGACAAGGCGGAAGCGCTGCGCAGGAAAGCGCGGCGCGAGGCATTTTGTTTCTTGCTCACGGGATGCTCCTTGCTATTTTTGAACCAGGTATTCGGACGAGGCCATGGTCAGGAAGACGGCCAGGTAAACCCGGTTCTTCTTGGCGGTGGCGGCGGCGGTGGCGTCGGTGGCCGAGATCGCCACCGAATTGATGGCCGCCAGCACTTGCCCACGCAAGGTGTCGGACATTTGCCCGGCCATCAACAGCAGGGCGACCCGGTCGACCAGCTTGCTCGGCTGGTCGGCCAGCGCCAGCTCGGCGCTGTAATCGGCTTTCAAGTCGCGGCTGATGCCCGTGCCGTTGGGGATGATGTCGCGCATGAAGTTCAGGTAGCCCGTCACGCTGGGCTCGGCCGTGAGCTGCATCTCGGGCGCCACCAGGCCGGCCGTGGCGATGGCCGAATTGGGTGGCACATAGCCGGGGCGGAAGAAATTGAACACGGTGGGCGAGCGCATCGGCGTTTGCCCGAGCGCGCTCAACACATCGTCGAGGTTGGTGACGCGGTAGCGGCCCGAGGCGGACACGGCGTTGAAGCTGCGCAGCCACTGGCCGTAGCGCAGAATCGGCTCGCGCAGCTTGCCGATGGCCGGGTCGGTGAGCTTGGGCGCCGTGCGCGCCTCCGGGTCCAGCAGCACCGCCTTGAGCACCGCCTTCAAGTCGCCGCGCACACCGGCGCCGTTGTTGGCGAAAGCGGCCGCCACCCGCCCCACGTATTGGCCGCTCGGATTGCTCGTCACCAGGCGCTGGATCAGCTGGCGCCCCAGGAAGGGACCCACGTTCGGGTGCGCGAACAAACGCTCCAGCGCCACCGCCAAGTCGGCCTCGCCGGCCGCCGTGGTCTGGGCCGCGATCGTCACGCCCAGGAATTTCTTTTCCGAGATCGAATGGTAGTTCGGATAGTTTTGCATCGGCTGCCAGTCGCCGTCAGCCCCCGCGTTATTGGTCAGGAAGCGGTTGGCGCTCTTGTCGGGGCCAGCCCAGCTCCAGCCGGTGAACACCTTGGCCATGCCGCTGATGTCGGCGCTGCCATAGGTTTCGAGCGCCTTGCCGCCGGCCGTGCGCACGCTGCCGTCCGGGTTCAATTCGTACAAGCCGATCGACATCAGTTGCATGATCTCGCGCGCGTAGTTCTCGTCCGGCACGCGGGTAGCCGATTCCTTTTGATTGTGCAGCGAGCTCAGGTAGATGCCCATCATCGGGTGGCGCGACACTTGTTCGAGCAAGTCGCGGTAATTGCCGAACGCATTCGTCGCCAGCACATCGTAATAGGAAGCGACGCCGCGCGGATAATTGGCGACCGTGCCGTCCTGCAGGGAGACGACGAAGATCTCGGACAAGGCCAGGGCCACGCGCTGGCGCAGCTGGTCGTCGCCGGCGATGGCCTGGGTCCAGAACGATTCAAAGAAATTATCCTGGGTCAGGGCCGTGCCGGTCGGCAGCGTGGCCTTGAGCGTGTCCATATAGCTGCGGTGCAGAGTTTGCGGCTTGGCGAACTGGGCCTCGATCCAGTTGCCGTAGCCACTCACGAGCATGGCGTCGATCTCGGGCATGCGCGCGCCGAAGGTGGCGCTGGCCAGGAAGCGCGCCGCGTCGGCCTGGCTGATGGCGGGCAGATAGCGGATGCCGTTGGCGATGGTGGGATTGACGCGCTCGACGTTTTCCCCGCTTTCCCCGAAGGCCGCCAGGATGTCGGCCTTGGACACGCCGGCCTTGAATTTTGCCACCCAAAAGGTGAAGCCCCCCAAGTCCGGATTGCGGTGCAAGACGTTGTCGTAGAGGCGCGCCACGAAACCCTCGGCCGTCGGGTTGGCGCCGTACAGGGCGATGAATTCGGCGCTGTCGACGAAGCCGCCGGCAATCGCCTGGGCGCTGATATTGCGGTCCATCGCGCCGATCCAGAAGCCCAGGCCCACCTGGTCGGGCACCCGGTTGTAGGCGGCCTGGTAGAGGCGATAGACGATGCCGGCGTTACCGGCGACGTCGTAGCCGATCGACATATCGGTAAACACCAGGCGCCCGCCGCTGGGGATCACGATGGTGCCGCCGCCGTTGACGTTGTCGGTGACGCTATAGCCGTCGGCCGTCTTGACGATGCTGTAGTTGGCGCGCACGGCGTTGAAGGTGGCGCTGCCATTGACGACGGCGCTTTGCGCCAGCAGGCGGGCCGGCTGCGCGTTCGGCGCGCCATTGCTGCCGGCGCCGCAGGCCGACACCAGCAAGGCCGCGCATGCGGCCAGCAAAATATTGACTGTCCTGGTGATCATAGACTTCCCGCTGACATGAATGGTGGTGGGCGCGCACACCCGCGCTGGCAAAACCGACATCGATAAACTTTCTATAAAATAACACAACCCCCGCAGCGATCCCGCACAATTGGATGCGTCCGACCGTGGCGCGCTCAAGGCAGGAAGAAAAAGTGCCGGATCTTGCTCAGCAGGGTGGCGTCGTCGCTGCCCGCCGACGCGGGGGCGCCGGCGCCGGCGGCGCGCACCGCGTCCAGGCCGCTGTGGCGCTCGCCGATGATGCGCGCCAGTTCGCCGGCCAGCTCGGGACGCGCGTGCAGGATCGTCTCGAAGCTCGCTTTGTCGATGCGATAGCATTCGACGTCGCCGCGCGCCGTCACCGTGGCCCTGCGCGGCTCGCCCGTCATCATGCCCATCTCGCCGAACATGGCCACCGGCTCGAGTTTGGCGACGAAGCGCCGCTCGCCCCCTGCCGGCTCGAACCAGACGTCCGCTTCGCCGCTCACCAGCACGTACAGCCAGTGCGCCACCGCGCCCTGGCGCGTCATCACGTCGTCCTTCATGAACGGTGTCACCCGCAGGCCGGCCGCCACACTGGCCAGTTCGGCCGGCTGCAGGCCGGCGAACAGGGGCAGCGAGGCCAGGATCTGGATGCGCCGCTGCTGCTCGCGCGTGTGCGCGCCAGCGTCGACCTGCCCTGGCGCGCCATCGACCCGCAAGTCCAGGCAGGGGCGCGCCAACGCCACCTCGGCGCGCCGCAGCGCGCTGTGGATATGCTGGCGCACGTTCGAATCGGCGGACGCGTCGTGCTGCTGGTCGAGCAGCCAGTAACGCACCGCGAAGTGGGTGGTGCCGGCGACGAAATCGGTGACGACGCAATCGGGCAGCGGCGTGCTGGCCACATGCGCCAGCGCGGCGTCGCGCAGCGCCTTCTCGACCGCGCCGATCACCTGCTGCGGCGCCACGCTGTCGGTGGTGGCAAAGGCGATGGTGCGGCGCGCGATCGGATACTCCTCGGTGCTGATCACGGTGACCTTGGACTTCATCAGGAAGCTGTTGGGCATGACCACGATCTCGCCGTTCGGCGTGAGCATGGCGGTGTGGCGCCAGTGCACCTCGACGACCTTGCCGCGCACGCCGTCGACCATGATCCAGTCACCGATGTGCACCGATTTGTCGAGCTGCAGGGCCAGCCCGCCCAGGATATTGCCCAGCGTTTCCTGCATCGAGAAGGCGATGATGGCGGTGATGGCGGCCGAGGTGGTGACGATGCCGCCCAGGTCCAGGCCGGCGCCATGCAGGCGCACCAAGCCCCAGGCCACGCACACGAGCACAAACACGATCTCGTGCAAGATGCGCGGCATGCTGATGTGCAGGGCCGGCAGCGCGATACGGAACAGGGCGATCAGGGCGACGCGGATGAACAGAATGCCCCAGCCGACGATGACGATTTCAAACAGCACGGTGCTGCGCGCGCCCGGCGCCACCGGGCGCAGCCAGTAATCGAGCGCCGTCAACAGCACGCCCAGGAAGGCAATGCCGGCGTGGGTGCGCAGCATGTGCGGCCCTTGCGGCAGGCGCCGCGCGATCAGCAATTGCAGCGAGCAGCCGACCACGATGGCGGCCAGGACCAAGGGGCTGCTAAACCAATGTTCGCTCATGCTAAGCCTGTGACGTCGGTTGGTGAAGTCGAAGGATGGCGCCGGCGGCCGGCGTTTTCATCAGTATGGCATGCGGTAGCGGTGGCCGCGATAGTTCATGATGGCCGCTTTCGGCAACAGCTTTTCAAGCAACAGGCCGGGCGCGACTTCCTCGCCCTCGTGGCGCAGCACCTTGTCGACCAGCAGCAAGCGGTCGGCCGGATTGCGCGAATAGATATAGCCGCCAAAAGCGAGCGCCGGTATCTCGCGCTGGATCGCCTCGGGCAGCTCGCGCAGGGACGGCGCGTTGTCCTCGACCAGCGCGGCGGCCGGCGCGGGCGGCGTCGGCGCACGCGCGGCGCCGATCGCCACGGCCCCCGCCGTTGCACCCGCAGGTGCACCCGTCGTTGCGCCCGCAGTGGCGCCTTTTTCCGTGCCCGCCATCGGCGCCGATGCGGCGCGCTGCATTGGGGCCGCCGGTGCGTCCAGCGCGTTCCCCTGCGCGCTTGGGCGCGCGGGTGGCGCGGATGGCTGCGCGGATGATTGCACGCGCGCTGGCGCCGCCGGCTGCGCGATGGTCTGTGCGACCGCTTGCGCTGCTGCCTGCGCCATCGGCGCCGCCACGCCAGGCGCTGGCGCCGCGGGCACCGCCACCGCGTTGGCCGGCGGCGTCGCCGGCATGGCCGCAGGCGCCACTTGCGCGCCGGCCGGGCCGTCGGCCGCGCCGCCATGGGCGCGCCACAACACCAAGGCGGCGCAAGCCATGACGAGGGCGCCGACGCCAAACCCGATCCAGATCGGCGAGCGGCGCGCGCGCGGCCTGTCCGCATGCAGCGGCAAGGCATGGATGGTCGGCGCCGCGCCAAGCTGGCGTTCGGCCTGCGCCTTTTTTAACGCTTCGAGTATGTAGGACATCTTATTTCTCCGTGCGCGCGGGGGCGCGCAGGCGCGGTTCGGCCACGCCGCCAAGCTGGTTCAGGCGCATGAAGGTGCGCGGGCCGGCCAAGCCGTCGGCCTTGAGGTTTTGGCGGCTCTGGAATTGACGCAGCAGCGCTTGCATCGCGGGGCCGAGCGGCGTGTCCGCGCGCGGCGCGGCCTGCCCGTTCGCTTGCGCCAGCTGGGCGGCGAGCCAATCGACATCGGCGCCATGGTCGCCCACCTTGATCTGCTCGCGCAACTGCGTCGGCGCGCGCCACATGGTGAGGTACTCGCCGTCGAAACGGGCGGCCAGCGCGCCGGCGTCGAGGACTTGGCGCTTGCCGCCGACGCTCAGCGTGATGCCGCGTTCATCCATGCCCACCAGGACGGCGTAGGCGATCGCCTGCCCTTCGTGCAGGGTCAGCACCGCCGGCCGGTCCAGTAGATTGAGTTCGTACAAGCCGCCATGGCCCTGGTGGCAACGCAAGCCGAGCGCGCCGGCGGCCTCGCACGGCGCCCCGGCGGGCAGGGCCTGGCCCCACAGCGCGCCCAGTTCGCGCAAGGCCTGGTCGCGACTGGGATGGGCCAAGGGCTGCGCTGGCGGCGCCGCCGGCGATGATATGGCCGGCGCGGTCGACAGCGCGGCGCCGGCCGCGGCTGGCGTGCCGGCCAAGCTCGCGACGGTCGGCGTTGCCGTCTTGCCCGGCGCGCGCGCCAGCGCCTTGCCCGCGACGGCCGGCGCCGGCGCGCGCATCTGCCAGGCGGCCGCGCCGCTGATGGCGGCGCCCGCGAGCAAGCCGGCCAGCATGGTCGGCCAGGCGCGCGCCCGCGCCGGGCCGCCGCGCTGCTTGGGGAATACCTCGGCGGCCGCCTTGTGCACGATCGCGCGCGTCACTTCGGCCTCGTTCTCGACGTAGGCGCCCAGCAGGGCGCGGTCGCACAGCAGGTTGATGCGGCGCGGCACCCCCGCAGTGAGCTGGTGCACCAGCGCCAGCACGCGGCGTGGAAAAGGCGAGCCGGCCGCGCCGGCCACCGCCAGCCGATGCAGCACATAGGCGTGCGTCTCGGGCGCCGACAGCGAACCGAGGTGATAGCGCGCGATCACCCGCTGCGCCAATTGCTCGAGCTCCGGACGCGCCAGCATGGTGCGCAATTCCGGCTGCCCGATCAACACGATTTGCAGCAACTTGCGCTCGTTCGTCTCCAGGTTGGTCAACAGGCGCAATTGTTCAAGCACGCCGGCCGACAGGTTTTGCGCCTCGTCGATCACCAGCACATTGTTCTGGCCCTGGGCGTGGCTGCGCAGCAGATAGCCGTTGATGGCGTCGACATAGGTCTTGGCGCTGGGCGCAGCGCCCGCGCGCGCCGCGTCGATGGCCAGCTCGATGCGCAACTCGTCGCAGATCGAGAGCAGCAATTCCTCCACCGTCAGCTTGGGATTGAAGATGTAGGCGAGCTTGCAATTGGCCGGGATTTGCTCGATGAAGCAGCGGCACACCGTGGTCTTGCCGGCGCCGATCTCGCCCGTCAGCAGTACGAAGCCGCCGCCCCCTTTCACGCCATACAGCAGATGGGCCAGCGCTTCGCGGTGGCGCTCGCTCATGAACAGGTAGCGTGGATCGGGGGCGATCGAAAAAGGCGACTGTTTAAGCTTGAAAAATTGGGTGTACATGGATGATGGCTGTGCCCGCGCGCGCCTCAAGAACCGGCCGGCAAGGGCTTGAACTTGGCGCAAAAGATCTTGGAGCGGTCTTTGAAATAAACGATGCGGCTGCCCGGCTGCGATGCGAGCGGGGCGAAGGCGGACGCGTCGACCTTGTTGTGGTGCACGCCGACGGCCTTGACGATGGCCTCGTCCAGGCCGGACGGGGTGGTCTCGACGACGGCGCCGACGAATACGATGTCGCTGCTATCGTCGCTGACGATGACGTCGCTGATGGCCGCCCCCCACAAGCTGCCCTCGGCCTTGAACCAGTAGGCGCCCCCCTCGTGCAGGTAAGCCGGGCCGAATGCGTCTTGCAGATAGGCATAGAAAAATTGATTGTCCAGTTGGCTGCGGCACAGCAGTGCGCTGCCGATGACGGGGCCGAAGGTCGAAGGCGCCCCCGCCGCGGACGGGCCCAGGCCCGCGCCACAAGCGAGCGCCAGCAGCGCCGCCGCCACGCAGCGGCTACGCCGTTTCGCCTCTCGCGCCATCTTCCCTCCCCGGCCGCGCTCACTGGCGCTGGCGTTCTTCCTTCTTGACCTTCTTCGCCTCGCGCTTTTCCTTCATCGACTTGGCCGGTTCCTTCTTGTTTTCCTTCTTCGTGTCTTGACTCTTACTCATCGTGCACTCCAGTGTTCGAGCGCCCCGCCCCTGCGCGGCGCTACAGCTTTGACATCCATTTGCGATTTTCCGTGATTTTCGCCTTGGTAGCCGGTGGCAGCGCGTCGTAGCAGCCCGGATGCAGCTTCAAGGCATTCTCGCGCACTTCCTTTTGCAAACCGTTAATGACGAACACATACACGGTGGCGCCTTCCTCGTTCTTGCGCGTGCCCATATATCGGATCATTTCATTCTCCTGCTAACCCGCGCCCCGCGCAGGCCACTGCATATGCTGGCTCCATACGGGCATTATGACACTTCAAAGCAACATTTCACTATCAATCTAGTAAATGAATGCAACAGTTCCTATGGGCCACCCTTAGAGTGATTAGCGGCGTCGCGGGGCGGATCTTGAAACAGGGTGCAAGCTTCTAGGCCAGCCAGGGGTCGCTGTGCGGGCGCGGAAAGCGCGCGCTCATGAACTCGACGAAACTGCGCACCTTGGCCGAGAGCTGGCGCCGGCTTGGATAGACCATGGTGACGGGCAACTCGCCCAGATCGTGCTCGCCCAAGAGGCGCAGCAGGCGCCCGCTGGTGATGTCGTCCTGCAAGGTGAACGAGGAGCGTATCATGATACCCATGCCGGCAAGAGCAGCTTGACGCAATACCTCGCCACTGTTCGAGGTCAGGCGGCTGGTGATCGGCACGTTCACCCGCTCATGTTCCCAGCGCATCGGCCAGTGGTGGCGCAATTGTTCGAAGGCGAAATTGAGGCAGTCGTGCCCGGACAGATCATGCGCGCTGTGCGGCATGCCGCGCCGCTGCACGTAGGCGGGCGCCGCGCACAACACCACTTTCGAGGTGGCCAGGCGGCGCGCCACCATGCTCGCGTCAAATTTTTGCAAGCCCATGAAGATGCCGATGTCGAAACCCTCCTCGACCAGGTCGACGCCCTGGTCGGCCAGCGTCACGTCGAGCACCACGTCCGGCATCGCTTGCGCGTAGGCCGGCAGCATGGGCGCAAGCTGGGCCTGACCAAAGCCCGGATGGCAATAGATGCGCAAGGTGCCGGCGGGCTTGCGCGCGGCCGAACCGGCCAAGGCGTCGGCGTCGTCGATATCGGCCAGGATCTGGCGCACCCGTTCCAGGTAGTGCTGGCCCGTTTCGGTCAGAGACAGCTTGCGCGTGGTGCGGTTGAGCAAGCGGGTGCCCAGGTGGGCTTCCAGATCGGCCAGATTGCGCGTGACGACCGCGTTGGACATGGCGAGGGCGGCGGCGGCGCGCGCGAAACTGCCCTGCTCGACAACCTTGGCGAAGACCCGCATCGATTGCAAGCGGTCCATGCTTCCTCCGATTATTTCTGTTTCAGCAATTATACATTGTGTTTATTCGACTTTTTTGCGCCATGCGCAATGTGTAGACTGCAGCGCATGGCAGGGAAAACACCGCCCGCCAGCCCACAGCAAGCCCACCGAACCGACAGGAGATAGACCATGCACGCCAAGACCATCCTCGCAGCGACTTCCATCATGCTTGCCGCCGGTTCCGCCTTGGGCGCCGACGCGCCCGCCACCGGCGCCGCCGCCGTGGCCAAGGTGGCCGTGAGCAGCGCCGCCCTGAGCTTGAACCTGCCCACGGTGAGCATCCGTGAGAGCGGCGGCGCGCGCAGCCGCGCCGAGGTGCGCGCCGAGGCCGAGCAATTCGTGAAGAACTACAAAACCGCGTTCGCGCAGCAACTCGAACTGTACAAAAATTAAGCAAAAGCTGAGCAAAAGCTGAGCAGGACAATGGGCGCGCCGGCCGCCGCCATGGCGCCGCCCCGAACTGTCGCATCTTCCCCACAGGCGCGCCTGGCCCGGCCAGCGCGCGCGCGCCCCCGGCCGCGCAGCACGCGCCCCCACTTTCCCGCAATAAATCAAACCCCTTACACCAGCTAGCTCATCCCTTGCATGACATTGGCCGCCGGCGCGCGCTGCCGCGCCATTGATAAATCCTTGTTTTATTGAAATCTAAATTACCAAAAACAAAAACACGAGGGCAGACCTTGTGCTTTAATGAATCCTGCTTCAAACAAAAAGAAGAGCAACAACAAGAAGACCAATTCGAGGCGCAACAAGTGGCAAGCGCCCCACCTCGAAGCCCTCCCTGCGAGGGCTTCTTCTTATTCTGCCCTCCCTGCGAGGGCTTCTTCTTATTCCGCCCTCCCTGCGAGGGCTTCTTCTTATTCTGCCCTCCCCGCGAGGGCTGCTTCGTGTTCCGCCCTCCCCGCTTCAACCCTCGGGTTTCGCATTTGAGCCCGCGTTTTTTCCCTTTCATCGTTTAGGCGGGGCGCCGCCACGCGCATTCCCCTAATCTTCAAGCTCAAGACGTGCCGCCGCCGGCAGCACCAACGCAAACCTCTACTCGACGAAAACGCCATGAAAACCATCCTCAAACAAACCGCCATCGCCGTCGCCGTTGTGATTGTTCTTGGCAGCATCGCCTCCCACGTCAGCTACGCCGACAGCCGCTCCGCCGATCCGGCCGCGCGCGTCGTCATCAACGAAGCGCGCAAGATCGGCGCCTTCAGCGCCATCGAACTATCGGGCCCCTACGACGTCGTCGTCACGGCGCAGGGCGCGAACACGGTCGAGCTGTCCGGCCCGCGCGCGCGCCTGGCCGAGCTCGAGACCGTGGTGGTGGGCGACACCCTGGTGGTACGCCCCCTCGCGCGCCACAACATCGTGTTCGGATTCGGGCACCACCAGGCCGAGCGTGTGGTGGTGCACGTCACGGCCGCCACCCTGAAAAGCCTCAAGCTCGACGGCAGCGGCGACGTCACGCTCGAGCAAGCCAACGGCGCGCAGCTGAGCATCGAGGCGAGCGGCTCGGGCGACCTGCGCGCCAGCGGCAGCGTCGGCGAACTGACGGTGCGCAGCCACGGCAGCGGCGACCTTGACCTGCAGCGCTTGAAGACGGCCAAGCTCGACTTGCGCATGGGCGGGCCCGGCGAAGTGCGCGTGGCCGGCGTGAGCGAAGAGATGAAAGCGGAAGTGAGCGGTTCGGGCGAACTCGAGGCGACGGAACTGAACTTAAAAAAAATGAGCCTGCGCATGCGCGGACCGGGCGACGTCACCCTGGCCGGCAGCAGCGCCGAGCTCGACGCCGAAGTGAGCGGCTCGGGCAACCTGCAAGCGTGCTCGCTGCAAGTGGGCGCGGTCAGCGCGCACCTGCGCGGGCCGGGCGACGCCTGCATGGGCGGCAAAATCACGCGCTTCGATGGCGAACTGCAGGGCTCGGGCGACATGACCGTGCACGGCCTGGAGGCGGGCGAGGCGCACCTGGTCATCGGCGGCCCCGGCAGCGCCACCCTGGACGGCAGCGTGACGGCCTTGACCACCCAGATGAGCGGCTCGGGCGACTTGAAAGCGTCGGCCCTGCGCACCGCCAGCGCCACCCTGCGCAGCCGCGGTCCGGGCGAGATTGAGCTGG
This sequence comes from Pseudomonadota bacterium, assembly GCA_040388555.1. Classification (GTDB taxonomy): domain Bacteria; phylum Pseudomonadota; class Gammaproteobacteria; order Burkholderiales; family Burkholderiaceae_D; genus Telluria_A. Next base: position 69,334 of record JAZKBP010000003.1, on the reverse strand, counting down.
GCACGGTGTCGGACACGCTCGACGCCGAATTGCACGGCTCGGGCGAGCTCGACGCCCGCCTCGAAGGCAAGCGCCTGCACCTGCTCATGACCGGCCCGGGCGACGCCCGCATCGACGGCAGCGTCGACACCGTCAACGCCGAATTGAGCGGCTCGGGCAGCCTGGAAGCGCAAGGCCTGGTCGCCGCCAGCGCCGAACTGGACGTGCGCGGCCCCGGCACGGCCGTCGTCAACGTCAAGCCGCATGCCAAGAGCGGCGAGGCGAAGGCGCAGCAACAGCGCCTCGTGATGGTCGATCGCAAAGGCGCGCACCACAGCGCGCAATAAGGCAGGCCCGCGCAATTGGGCGGCGCGCGCGGCGCGGCGCCCGCCCTTGTGTTGACAAGCCTGTCCGGCAAACCTATAGTGCGCTCACCGCCCACGGGGCAGGACGCACTGCCGGCAAGGCTTTCACATGATCGAATATCTCATCGGCGTCGACGGCGGCGGCAGCGGCACCCGCGTGCGGCTGGCGCGCCGCGACGGCAGCGAACTGGCACGCGGCCAGGGCGGCCCGTCGGCGCTGGCGCACGGCATCGACCAGGCCTGGCGCGCCATCGACGCCGCCGTCAACCAAGCGTTCGCCGCGGCGGTCCTGGCGCGCCCGCCGGCGCGCGCGCTCGCCATCGGCCTGGGCTTGGCCGGGGTCCACAACAAACAATGGGCACAGCGCTTCGTCGCCCTTGACCCCGGCTACGGCGCGCTGGTGCTGGAAACGGACGCCTTCACCACCCTGATGGGCGCGCACGGCGGGCATAGCGGCGCCATCGTCGCCATCGGCACCGGCAGCGTGGGCGAAGCGCTGCTGGCCAACGGCGAGCGGCGCGAAGTGGGCGGCTGGGGCTTCCCCAGCGGCGACGAGGCCAGCGGCGCCTGGCTCGGCTTGCGCGCCGTGGGCCTGGCCCAGCAAGTACTGGACGCTCGTCGTCCGTCCAGTGCGTTCGCGCAAGCGCTGATCGACGCCTGCGGCGGCGCGCGCGCCGCGCTGCTGGTGTGGCTCGGCCAAGCCACCCAAACCGACTACGCCAGCCTGGCCCCGCTGGTGCTCGCGCATGGCGCCAGCGACGCCGCCGCGCGCGCCCTGCTGATGGATGCGGGCGAACATATCGGCGCCATCGCCGCCGCGCTCGACCCGACGGCGACGCTGCCGCTGGCGCTGTGCGGCGGCCTGGGCGAGCCGCTGCGCGCCTACCTGGCGCCAGCGCTGCGCGCACGCACGGTGGCGCCGCAAGGCGACGCCGCCGCCGGCGCCCTGCGCATGATCGCGCTGCACTGCGCACAGGACGCGCCATGAACCGCACCCGCATCGCCGGCAACATCCTGACCCCGCACGGCTGGGTCGACGGGGAAATCGAATTCGACCAGCGCATCGTGCGCATCGACGGCAGCGTGGCTGGCGCGCCTGGCAAGGACGGGCCCTTCATCCTGCCCGGCTTTATCGACCTGCACGTGCACGGCGGCGGCGGGCGCGACATCATGGAAGGCGGCGACGCGCCGCACGCGGTGGCGCGCCAGGCCG
>JAZKBP010000003.1:29623-67767 GCA_040388555.1 Pseudomonadota bacterium | reverse complement strand
GCGCCTGCATGCGCGCCATGGCACCACCAGCTTGCTGGCGACGACGATGACGGCGCCAGCGGACGACATCGATCGCGCGCTGGCGGCGATCGGCGCGGCCAGCGCCGCGCGCGCGGTGGGCGCGGCGCGCGTGCTCGGCGCCCACCTGGAAGGCCCCTACATCAACGCGCGCATGCTCGGCGCCCAGCCCGACTGCGCCAGCACAGCCACGCTGGCGGGCGTGCTGCGCCTGGCCGCGCTGGCCCCGCTCAAGCTGGTCACGCTGGCGCCCGAGATCGAGGGCCACCTGGAGCTGGTGGCCCAGCTCACCGGCGCGGGCATCCGCGTGCAGTTAGGCCACAGCGCCGCCAGCTACGACGAGGCGGTGGCCGCGCTGGCCCAGGGCGCGGCCGGCTTCACTCACTTGTTCAACGCGATGAGCCCGATGCACCACCGCGCCCCCGGCATGGTGGGCGCGGCGCTGGCACACGCGCACTACGCCGAACTGATACCGGACCTGCTGCACGTGCATCCGGGCGCGATACAGGTGGCGCTGCGCGCCATTCCGCGCCTGTACTGTGTCACCGATTCGACGGCCGCCACCGGCATGCCGGACGGCCCCTATATGCTCGGGCGCCAGCAGGTGCACAAGTGCATGGGCGGAGTGCGCCTGGCCGACGGCACCCTGGCCGGCAGCACCTTGACGCTGGACCAGGCGCTGCGCAACCTGGTCGCGCTTGGGCTGGACCTGGCCGACGCTTCGCGCCGGGTCTCGACCTACGCGGCCGATTACCTGGGCCTGGCCGAGCGCGGGCGCCTCGAGCCGGGCTGCTGGGCCGACCTGGTGGTGCTCGGGCGCGACCTGCGCCTGACCAGCGTGCACGTGGAAGGGGAAGCGTGTGCCGTCGCTGATGCTTGACGAGGCCTTGGCCGCGCCGGCCTGCGTGGCGCGCCAACTGGAGCAGGACGGTGCGCGCTACGCCGAGCTTGGCGCACGCCTGAGGGCGGCGCCGCGCGCCTGCACGCTGACGGTGGCGCGCGGCAGTTCCGACCACGCCGCCGCCTACTGCGCCTACCTGATCATGGCGCGCCTGGGGCGGGTGACGGCCTCGCTGCCGATGTCGCTGGTGACGCTGTACCAAGCGCCTTTGATCGCGCACGACACCCTCGCCATCGCGGTGTCGCAATCGGGGCAAAGCCCGGACCTGGTCGAACCGATGCGCTACCTGCGCGCCGGCGGCGCCACCACCGTCGCCCTGCTCAACGACACCAACTCGCCCCTGGGCCAGGCCGCCGAGATCGTGCTGCCGCTGCACGCGGGCGCCGAACACAGCGTGGCCGCCACCAAGAGCTTCATCGCCAGCCTGGTGGCCGGCGCGCGCCTGGTGGCGAACTGGCAGGATGACCCGGCCCTGCTGGGCGCGCTGCAGGCGCTGCCCGAGGCCTTGCAGGCGGGCGCGCGCTGCGACTGGTCAAACGCGCTCGAGGTGCTGGCGCCAGCGCGCGCACTCATGGTGCTCGGGCGCGGCCTGGGTTTTCCCATCGCCCTGGAAGCGGCCTTGAAATTGAAGGAAACATCGGCCCTGCAAGCGGAAGCGTTCAGCGGCGCGGAGCTGCGGCACGGCCCGATGGCGCTGATCGAGCCGCACTACCCGGTGTTCATTTTCGCGCCGCGCGGCCCGGCCCAGGCTAGCCTGGTGGCGCTGGCGGCGGACCTGCGCGGGCGCGGCGCGCGCGTGCTGCTGGCCGCGCCGGCCGACGTAGCCGCGCGCACTCTGACCCTGCCGTGCGCCGGCGCGCCCGAGCTCGACGCCATCGTGGCCGCGCAAGCGTTCTACGTCATGGCCGCCGCCCTGGCCGAGGCACGCGGGATGGACCCGGACCACCCGCGCCATTTGAACAAAGTCACCCAAACCCGTTAATCACCCAAACCCTTTAATGTGGCAGCCGCGGCGGGCGCGCCACGCCACGCCAATGCAACCGAAAGTAGCCCAATGACGAGCTCCCCGACCCTGACCGAACGCGAACAAGCGCGCCGCATCGCGGCCCGCCTGCTGATGGTGCGCATCGAAGGCACCCGGCTCGATGCGCACACCAGGCAGTGGCTGCGCGAAAGCGGCATCCGCGCCGTCTGCCTGTTTCGCCAAAACATGCGCGAGGCGCAGGAACTGGCCCAACTGACCGCCGAACTGCGCGCGCTGATGGGTCCCGAAGCGCTCATCGCGATCGACCAGGAAGGCGGCGCGGTAGTGCGCGCGCACTGGCTGCCGGGACCGCCGTCGGCGATGGCGCTGGGCGCGGCGGGCGACCCGGCGCTGGCGCGCGCGGTCGGCGCGGCGGTGGCGCGCGGGGTGCGCTCGCTCGGTTTCAACTGGAATTTCGCTCCCGTGCTGGACCTGAACAACAACCTCGAGAACCCCGTCATCGCCGAGCGCTCCTTCGGCGCCGACCCGCGCCTTGCCACCCCGATCGCGCTGGCCTGGATGGAAGGTAGCCTGGCCGAGGGCGTCGCCTGCTGCGTCAAGCACGCGCCCGGCCACGGCGACACCCATGTCGACTCGCACCGCGCCCTGCCCACCGTGGCCAAGACGCGCGCCGAACTCGAAGCGCTTGAATTCGCGCCGTTCGCGCAAGCGGCCGCCAGCGCCCCGGCCATGATGACGGCCCACATCGTCTATCCCGCGCTCGACCCGGCGCATCCGGCCACGCTGTCGCACCCGATCCTCACGGGCCTGATCCGCGGCCAGTGGCAGTACCGCGGCGTGATCATCACCGACAGCATGGACATGCAAGCGATCGCCGGCACCTACGGGGTGGGCACGGCCGCCGCCATGGCTTTGCAAGCGGGGGCCGACATGGTGATGGCGCTGGGCGACATGGCCGCGCAGGCGGCCTCGCTTGGCGCGATGGCCGAGCTGATCGCCGCCGGTACGCTCGCCACGGCGCAGGCGCAAGAGCGGGTGGCGCGGCTGGACGCGCTGGCGCGCCGCTTCCCGTGCGCCGCGCCGCCCTACCTGAGCGAAGCGGCCGACCAGGAGCTCATGCGTGCGGCCTGGCTGCGCGGCTTGACCGCCTGGCGCGCGCCGCGCCGTCCGGCGCCGGGCGCGCGATTGCGCCTGGTGGTGCGCGCCGACGCCGCCAGCGACGGCGTATCCGAGGCCGGCCTGTCTGGGTCCGAGCTGGCGGCGCAGCTGGGCGCGCACTTCGATGTCGCCACCACGGTTTTCGACGACCCGGAACAGTTCGACTGGTCCAGCCTGCCCGCCGACGGGCGCACCGTGGTGCTGGCCTCGACCACGCGCAAACGCTACGGCCCGCTGGCGCGCGCGCGCTTTACGCCGCAGTTGCACCTGGCGCTGTGGAACCCGTTCCAGGCGCTCGACATCGACGCCCCCGCCCTGATCAGCTATGGACATGCGGCGGGCGCGCTGGCGGCGGTGCTGGCCTGGCTCACCGGCCAGGCCGAGGCGCATGGAGTCCATCCTTGCCTGGGCGAGGGCGCGCACACATAAATTCGGGCAAGATCGGGGCGGTTTATGTGACAATACGCGCTTTGCTAAATTTTCGCGGCCCGGCATTGCCTGTTCAGCAATCCGGTCGCGCGTGCCGAGAACGGGCGATTACGCTCCCCGTGTTGTTCACTTCACCTTTGTTCGAAGGATTTTCCATGTCCCCATTGCGTCAGCTTCCAATTCGTCTGTTGATGGCCATCGCCGGCCTGCACCTCGCTCCCGCCCTGCTCTCGGCTGGCGCCCTCGCGGCCGACCAGGCCAGCGCCTCGGCCAGCGCCCCGGTCGCCAACCCGAACGTGGTGCGCCCGGACATGGCCAAACTGCTCGACGACAAGCTGGTGAGGGACTCCCTGCTGGCCAAGAAGTACGCCGAAGTCAAGGAGCAGGTGCGCCAGGCCGAAGCCATGCCCAACGTGACGCCGTACGAGCGCTTTGCCATTGACATCACCAAGTTCAAGCTGGCCGTAGCCACGAACGACGAGCAAGGCGCGATCGCCGCCGTCGAGGCGGTTGTCACGTCGGGCAAGCTGCCGGCCAGCGCGCAATTGACGCTGACGATGGAACTGGGCACCCGCTACTACAACGCCAAGAGCTATGCGAAGGCGATCGAATGGTGCAAGCGCCACCAGCAAGAGAGTGGCGATCCAACGCTGGCGCGCGGCGTACTGGCGCGCTCCTACTACTTCAACAACGAACACGCGAACGCGATGCGTGAACTGAAGCTGATCATCGGGGACGCCGAAAAAGCCGGCACCACGCCCAATTTCGACGAACTGCGCCTGATGCATTCGGCCGCGGCCAAGCTCAAGGATGCTGACGCGACCGCCGGCGCGCTTGAAAAACTCATCAGCTACTATTCGAAGGACGAGTATTGGTCCGACTTGCTGCACAAGATGCAGAACAAGCCGAAATACGACACCCGCCTCGACCTCGATGAAATCCGCCTCGAGAGCGTGGTGCTCAAGGCGATGGACGCGGAACAGTATGTGTTCATGGCCGAACTGGCGCTGCAAAGCGCCTTCGGCACGGAAGCGAAGAAGGCGATGGATGCCGGCTACGCCAGCGGCGTACTGGGCACCGGCTCGAACGCGGCCAAGCACAAGGCGCTGCGCGAGCGCGCCAACAAGGCCGCCGCCGACGACTTGAAGACCCGTGCCAGCGATGAAGCGGCGGCCGACAAGGCCAAGGGCGGCAACGCCTCGATCAACCTGGGCTACGCCCTGGTGACGATGGAACAATTCGACAAAGGCATTGAGCTGATCCAGAAAGGCATCGCCAAGGGCGGCTTGAAGTATCCGGAAGAAGCGCAGCTGCGCCTTGGCATGGCCTTGGCGCTGGCCGGACGCAAGGCCGAAGCGATCGGCGCGCTGCAAAAGGTCAAGGGTAACGACACCTTGAACGAGCTGGCGCGCTATTGGACCCTGTGGCTCAACCGTGCGCAGCCGGCGGCACCGGCAGCGCCAGCGGCTGCCGCCGCCGCGTCCGCGGCGTCGAAGTAAGCTTCAGGACGGGTCGAAGAACTGCATGTCCGGGTACGGCGCGCGGCGGCTTTGCGCGAGCCGGCCGGCCAGCTCGCCCACCTGCGCCTCAAGCCGGTGCCCGTCGGAATCGAGAAAGTAGATCGACCCGCCTTCGCCGCGGTTTTCCTTCCACAGGGGGACGCCAGGCTGGCGGCGAAGGCGTCCAGATACGCGCCGCGCCAAGTGGCCGCGCGCGCCGTTTTGCGCTATGCTCGCAGCGCAGTCTGGATAAAGTCCCACGGAGGATCCCCATGCGCAATCGAACACTGGGCGCCATGCTCGCGCTGTTGCCGTGCCTGGCCGCTGGCGCCGATACGTACAAGCTCGACCCCATGCACAGCATGCCAACGTTCAGCTTCGCGCACCTGAAGCTGTCGGCCTTCCGCGGGCGTTTCGACAAGGTCAGCGGCAGCATCACGCTCGACCTGGCCAGGCACAGCGGCAGCGCCGACATCATCATTGACATCAACTCGGTGAGCACCGGCGTGCCGGCGCTCGACGGCTTCTTGCGCGGCGCGCGCTTTTTCGACAGCGCGCACTTCCCCGAGGCGCGCTTCCAATCCGAGCGCTTCACCTTTTCCGGCGACACCCTGGTGGCCGTCGCCGGCGTGTTGACCTTGCATGGGGTGAGCAAACCGGTGCAGCTCGATATCGGCTACTTCGCTTGCCTGGCGCACCCGCTTTTGAAAGTGCCCGCTTGCGGGGCCGACGCCAGCGTGACGATCAAGCGTTCAGATTTTGGCCTCGATATCTTCAGCGCCAACGATGGCGACCTTGTGCGCCTCGATCTCCCGGTCGAAGCGCTCAAGGTGGACGCCGCCCCCGTCCAGGCGCAGTGAAAGCGCGGCTCGAACACATCACCTGGCTCGCGCTGTCGGGTGCCCAGGCCAGCTTCGCCTGCGGCACCGACACGGCGCGCCGCTACGCGAGGGGCTTCTCGCCCATCCTCGGATTTTCCGACGTGGCCCAGGCCGACTTCGCCGCCTTGCTGCCGTATTGCGCAAGCGGCGAGCAATTCTATTGCGACGGCTGGAGCGGCCCCGTGCCCGCCGCCTGGCAGCTCGACGCCGAGTCCAGCATGTTCAAGATGCTGTGGGAAGGCCCCCTGCCGGACGCGCCGGACGCGCCGCTGGCGCTGCTGCCGCTTGGCCCGCAGCACGCCCGGCAAGCCTTGGCGCTGGCCGAGCTCACCCGCCCCGGCCCGTTTGGCTTGCGCACCATCGAATTGGGCCAATATCTGGGTTGCTTCGATGGCGAGCGCTTGATCGCCATGGCCGGCGAGCGCATGTTCTCCCACCCCTTGCGTGAAATTAGCGGGGTGTGCACCGATCCGGCCTACCAGGGGCGCGGGCTGGCGCGCGCCCTGATGCTCGCCTTGATCCGGCAGCAGATGCTGCGCGCCGAAACGCCGTTCCTGCATGTGATGCGCGAGAACGTCAGCGCGCATCAGCTATACACGCGCATGGGCTTTCGCAGCGTCGCCGAATCGGTGGTGCGGGTGCTGTCCTTGCGCTGACGGAGGCGCCGGCACGGCATCACGAGGCACGAAAAAAAACGACGGGGGCCATGCGCTGGCGCCCGTCGTTTTTTCCTTACGCCCGCCACTGCGGGCGGGTGGCGCGCAGGCTTACTTCGACGCCGCTTCCTTGGCGTCAGCCTTGACGTCGGCCTTGACGTCAGCCTTCGCTGCAGCGACCTTGGCGGCCTTCTTGGCCTTCGGCTTGTCGGCCTTGGCATCGGCGGCGGCGTCGGCCGGCTTGGCGGCATCGGCCTTGGCTGCCGGCTTCATGTCTTTCGCGTCGGCCTTGGCATCGGCCTTGGCTTCCTTGGCATCGGCTTTCATTTCTTTTGCGTCAGCTTTGGCGCTCTTCGCTGCCGGCGCTGCGGCTGGCGCTTGCGCGAACGACGAGACGGCGAACAGGCCAGCGATCAAGGCAACGATAAGTTTGTTCATTTTGGACCCCTCAGTATGTTTTAGATGATTCATGCATGCGCCTGCGGCCACACGGTGCAGCGGCAGGGCAAGGCGCAGCATATAAGCCCCGTATGACGGAGCGATGACGGCTTGATGACAGAATGATGACGGCGCCGGGTTTTCCCAAAAAGAAGGCGCGCGGCGGGCGCAAAAAGCGAAAAAACCACCCGCAGGTGGTTTTTTCGCGACGCCGCAAAGGCAAGCAGCCGGCTTCAGTTCAGCTCAGTTCAACCCAGCTTCCACTCGTATTCGACCTTGGTCCAGCTCTGGTTCGGGCTGCCGTCCTTGGTGGCGGGCTTGAATTTGCAGGCGCTAAAGGCTTTGAGCGCGGCCTTGTCCAGGTTCTTGAAACCGCTGGTGCGGTCCACTTTCGAGTCGAGCACATTGCCGTCGACAGCCACGAGCAGCAACATCGACACCAAGCCCTGCTCTTCATTGACCAGGGATGCCTTTGGATAAGACGCTTTGCAAGTCTTGGGGTCGAAGGCGGCGGGAACTTCGGTGGCCAGCGCCGCGCTGCTGACGGCGGCGATGCTCAATGCGGTGAAAAATTTGAAGGACTTCGAAATGGAAACGGTCATGCAATTACTCCTGACGATAGTTTGCCCGGCTCATGCCGGTTGGGGTGTCCGGTCGGCGACATGAGCTTCCCGCTGTCGCGACATGGTAAAGCGCGGCGCCTTGCGGGCAGCGCTGATGATGCATTGTAGCAAGTTTAATGGCGCATGGGAAATTATTTGTTGGTGGAAATCATCAGAGGATAAAAAACCACAAGCCGCACTTCGCGCATCAAGACTTGAGCATGACGCTACGTCAGGCTTTACCATCGGGGTTCTTACCCAACAGGAAACACGCATGCTGCTGAAAATCGGGGAATTGGCCAAACGCACGGGCTTGACGGTGCGCGCCCTCCATCACTACGACGCCATCGGTCTGCTGAGCCCGTCGGCGCGCTCGCCCGCCGGTTACCGCCTGTACGAGCGCGCCGACCTGGCGCGCCTGCATCAAGTGCAAGCCTTGCGCAAATTCGGCTTGCCGCTGGCCGACATCGCCCTGTTCCTGGCCGGCCCCGGGCGCTCGCTGGGCGAACTGCTGGAACAGCAAATGGACATGCTTGAGCGCCAGATCGAACAGGCGGCGGCCCTGCGCGCGCGCCTGGCTCGCCTGCAGGCGGACTTGGCGCGGGGCCAGGAACCGGATCTGGCCGACTGGCTCACCACGCTCGAACACATGGCCATGTACGACAAATACTTCACGCCGCAGGAATTGGCGCGCCTGCCCCTGTACCACGCCCCGGCCCAGCGCGCCGATCAATGGAAGACGCTGGTGGCGAAAGTGCGCGCGCTGATCGACAGCGGGGCCGCGCCGGAGTTGCCCCCCGCGCGCGCGCTCGCCACCGAATGGATGGAGATGGTCAAGTGCGACACCGCCGCCGACAGCAGCTTGCTCGCCAAGCTCAACGTGATGCACCAGCAAGAAGCGCTGGTGCAGGAACGCACCGGCATCAGCATGGCCATGATGGACTACGTGCTGCGCGCGGCGCGCGCCAACGCCTTGGCCATCTATCGCCAATACCTGAACGACGCCGAGTTCGCCTATCTGGAAGACAATTACAGCAAACGCAGCGCCGAGTGGGTGCCCTTGATCGCGCGCTATCGCGAAGCGCTCGATGCGGGTGCCGCGCCGAGCGCGCCGTCGGTGCAAACCCTGGCGCGCCACTGGCTCGAACTGTTCCGCTCCTACGCCGGCGACGACCCGCGAACGCAAGCGAAGTTTCGCCAGGCCCATGAATGCGAGCCGAGCTTGACCAGCCCGTGGATCGCGCCGGCCCTGCTCGCCTTTATCCGCGCCTCGCTGGCCGCCCTGGCGCCTCGCCCGGACTAGGCGCTTGCGCGGCGCTCATCAAGGCGTGAGCGTGAAGTTTTTCTGCGCATTGGCCAGCAGGATATCGATCGGCACGCTCTGGGTTTGGTAGCCGAGCGCCGCCGCTTCGAGCGCGTAGCTGGCCGCGCCCGTCGCCTGCGGCAAGGGCACGATCGGCAAGGCGCCGTAGCCGATGAACAGGGGCGCCGCCTTCGGCAGGTTCAAGGCATACGCGCCGCTGACCAGGTCCGCACCCTGCGCGCCGATAGTGACCGTCTGGCCGCCCACGCTTTGGGTGGCGCGCACGCGCGCCTCGGCGCTCACGGGCAGCACGCTGCCGCTGGCCTGGCCCATGAGCGAGGCGGGCAAGCTCAAGGGGCTGGCGCCGGTGGCGAGCACCGTGCTGGCCTTGGCCGTGACGGGCACCGCGCCGACGACGGCGCTGGCATGGGCGTCGGCCGTGATCACGACGCTATAACTGCCGGCCGCGATCGGCGCGAGCGTGAAGGCGCCGGCCGCGTCAGGCACCGTGCTCTTCACCACCACGCCGCCGACCTGGGCGCTGATGACGGGATGGCTGGCCGCCAGCGCCGGATCGAGCGCGCCCACGATGGCACCGCTGGTGACCATGGGAATGATGCTGATGACCGGCTTCAAGGACACGCTGCCATTGCCGCGCGCAACGATGGAGCGGCAAGCGTCGAAGTCAAGCGTGAGGTCGACCAGGGTGCCGGCGGCGACGTCGAATTCCTGGATCAGCTTGATGCCGCTCTGAGCCGCAGACGGCGCATCGAGCGCCACTTCGGCGCCGCCCGTGCGCTGCGCCGAGTTCGCCAGCGGCGCCGCCGCCGTGTTGGCCGCCAGCAGCAAGCGCAGCTGGCTGTAGTGGCCAGCGCCCAGCGCGGCCTGGCCCAGCGTGTCGAGCGCGCCATTATTCAGGCTTAAGAGGTTGATCTTGCGCGCAGGGTTGAGCGTGATGTCGGTCCAGCCGGCGTCAAGGTCGCCCGCGCTGGCGCTTTGATGGATGCGCACCTTGGCCACCGTGATGTTGACGGCGTCGAAGCCGCAGGCGGGCGCGTCCGTCAAGGACACGCGCAGCGTGCCATCCTGGGATACCGGCGCTGGCGGTGGCAAAGGCAGGCTCACGCTGGCGCTGCCGCCACCGCCGCAAGCGCCCAGCAAGGCCGCGCAGGCGGCCAGGGTGGCCAGTGCGCCGCCTTGGGTTTGGTTTGGAAATGTCATGATCGGTCCTTTGGGAATGGACACGGCGGCGAGGCTGCCAGCCATTCAATATCCATAATGCAGCCAATTTACGGCCACTTGGAAACTTCTTCCGTGCGCCAACGCACCGTGGCAAGCGCGCCATGTTGCTCAGCGGCCCCGCCAGAGGCCATTTCGCGTCCCGCCCCTGCGCGCTGCGCCCGCAGCGCGCGCGAAAGCCTTATGATGGATGTTCATTCTCCGCGGGCGAACGCCACCATGATCAGCATTGTCGAAGCGCAGCGCGCCGGCTTGTTCCAGCGCGCCCATCTCTTGCCCAATATCGTGGCCGGCGCCATCGTCGGCGTGGTGGCCTTGCCACTGGCGATGGCGTTCGCGATCGCCTCGGGCGCCCGCCCGGAGCAAGGCTTGTACACCGCCATCGTGGCCGGCCTGGTGGTGTCGCTGATGGGTGGCAGCCGCCTGCAGATCGCCGGCCCCACCGGCGCCTTCGTCGCCATCCTCTCGGGCATCACCGCCAAGTACGGCATCGACGGCTTGCAGATCGCCTCGCTGATGGCCGGCCTGATGCTATTGATGATGGGCCTGGCCAAGATGGGGGGCGTGATCAAGTTCATTCCGGCGCCCGTCATCGTTGGCTTCACCGCCGGCATCGGCGTCATCATCTGGGTCGGGCAATGGAAGTATTTCTTCGGCCTGGGCGAGGTGGGCGGCATCCATTTCCACGAGCGCGTGCTGCACCTGGCCGGCGCGCTGCCGCATTTTCATCCAGCCACCACCGCGCTGGCCTGCGCCAGCTTGCTGCTGGTGATTTTTTCGAACCGCTTGCCCGGCCTGGGGCGCGTGCCCGGCCCGCTGGTGGCGATGGTCGCCGCCACCGTCGCGCAAGCGCTGTTCCAGTTCGAGGGGGTGGCCACCATCGGCAGCGCCTTCCACGGCATCCCGCAGCACTTGCCCAGCTTCGCGCCGCCGGCCATCACGGCCGCGCGCGTGGTCGAACTGGTGGCGCCGGCTTTCGCCATCGCCATGCTCGGCGCCATCGAATCGCTGCTCTCGGCGGTGGTGGCTGACGGCATGACCGGCACCAAGCACGACTCGAACCAGGAGTTGATCGGCCAAGGCTTGGCCAATCTGATCGCGCCCCTGTTTGGCGGCTTCGCCGCCACCGGCGCCATCGCCCGCACCGCCACCAATATCCGCAATGGCGGCACCAGTCCCCTGGCCGGGATCTGCCACGCGCTCACCCTGGTGCTGATCGTGGTCGCGCTCTCGCCCCTGGTGAGCACGGTGCCGCTGGCGGCGCTGGCGGCCATCTTGTTCGTGGTGGCCTACAATATGAGCGAGATGAAGCACTTCGCGCGCATGGTGCGGCGCGCCCCGCGCGCCGATGTCGCCATCTTGCTGCTCACCTTCGCGCTGACGGTGTTCGTCGACTTGATCGTGGCCGTCAATATCGGCGTCATCCTGGCCACTTTGCAATTCGTGCGGCGCATGGCCAGCTCGGTCGAAGTGCTGCAAATGACGGAGCAGCAGTTGGGCCAGGAATTGGCCGGCCTGGGGCTGGCGGCGCTGCCGCCGGGCGTGCTGGTGTACGCCATCGAGGGGCCCTTCTTTTTCGGCGCGGTGGAAAACTTCGAGCGCGCCCTGATCCAGACCCACACCGATCCGCACGTGCTGGTGCTGCGCCTGCGGCGCGTGCCCTTCATGGACATCACCGGCTTGCAGACGATCGAGGAAGTGATCCAGAAACTGCAGCAGCGCGGCGTGCGCGTGGTCCTGTGCGAGGCCAATGAACGGGTGCGCGAAAAACTGGGCGCGGCCGGCTTGATCGAACTGGTGGGCGAGGACAATTATTTCGACGCCCTGGGCGCGGCGCTGGCGGCCGCCCAGGGCGCCGCCCAACAGCGCGCGCGCAGCAAGAAGCTGGGCGCGCATGCCCAGAACCTGCTCAAGGTCAGCCGCGAGTATTTCGCCAACAAGGCCGAGCACTAAGGCGTTTTGTCCGGCGCCGCGGCGCCAACTGGCGCGCTTGCGACAAGGCGGCGCGCGCGCCTCAGGCGCCGCGCGCGCCGTGCAAGCGCACCTTGAGGCGACGCACCTCCTCGCTCAAGTCGACCACCAGCGCGGCCAGTTCATCGTCCGCTTCGAAGTCGCGCTCGACCCGCAGCAGGCGGCGCGCGCGCGCCAGCTCGGCGCTGGCGAAGCGCCAATCTGCGCTCCCTGCACGCGCGCGCGCGCCCGCATGCAACAGGCCCGCCTCGACATGGCGCACGATCCAGTCCGGCGCGACGCCGCAAGCGTGGGCCAGCTCGTCCAGGCTCAAGGCTTGTTCGTCGAGCGGCACGCCACTGAGGATTTCGCCCATCTCAAGCTCCCATATTGCGGCGCGGATCGAAGGCCAGCTCGCGCGCCATGGTTTGATACAGTTCGCGCGCCTTCGCGCTGTTGGCCGGCGGCAGCACCAGCTCGAGCAGCAGGTACAGGTCGCCCGCTGCGCGCGCGGGAATGCCGCGCCCCTTCAAGCGCAGCTTGCGCCCGCCTTGCGAGCCGGGCGGCACATTCACCGTCACCGCTCCGGCCGGGGTGGGCACCTCGATGTCGGCGCCCAGCGCCGCCTCCCACGGCGCCACCTGCACGGTCTCGAACACGTCGCGCCCTTCGACGCGGTAACGGCGCTGGGGCGCGAATTCAATTTCAAGATACAGGTCGCCGGGGGGGCCGCCGCCACTGCCAGGATGGCCCTGGCCGGCCAGGCGCAATTGCTGGCCGGCCGTGATGCCCTTGGGCACGCGCACGTCGATGGTGCGCTCGCGCGAGCCGCCCGGCCCGGGCGCGCGCAAGGTGATGGCACGGGTGGCGCCATGATAGGCGTCGTGCAAGTCGATCGCGATGGCCAGGTGGATATCCTCGCCGCGCATGCGGCTGGCGGCGCGCCCGCGCCGCCCCACGTGCGCGAACAGCTCGGAAAAAAAGTCGCCCCCATGGCCGCCGGCCTCGAAGGCGTGGGCCCAGTCGGGCCCGCTGTCAAAAGCAGGCCAGGGACGCCGTTCGGCCAGCAGCGCGTCGTAGGCCGCGCGTTTTTCCGCCTCGCCCAGCACGGCGTAGGCTTCGTTCAATTGCTTGGTCTTGCGGTCGGCGTGCGCTTCCTTGCTGACATCGGGGTGGTATTTGCGCACCAGCTTGCGATACGCTTTTTTGATGTCCTCGGCCGAGGCGGCGCGCTCCACGCCCAGGGTCTGGTAATAATTATGCTCGTCCACGCCGGGGGCCCCCGCGAAGTTTGCCAAGCCCGCCAGGGCCGCTCAGGAATAAGAGCGCGCCGCGCGCGCCAAGTTCCTTGACCGCTTAGAGCTGGCGCAAGGCTGCGGCGCCGCCCGATACCCTGTAGTATGCATGCCTTGCCAGCGCCGCTGTTTCTCCCATCCGATGTCCACCAGAATGATGTCCGCCAGCCCGAGGTCCACCAGCGAAATACCCGCCCCCCGCCGCCAGCGCCTGCGCGCCGAAGTGCGGGCCCTGTGGCGCCTGTCGTGGCCGATGCTGATCGGCCAGCTCGCCACCGTCGGCATGGGGGTGGCGGACGTGGCGATGACGGGTCACGCCAGCGCGGCCGAGCTGGCCGCCGTCTCGCTGGGCGCCTCGGTCTGGTCGATCATCCTCGTCACCGTCAGCGGCGTGATGATGGCGATCAATACCGTGGTGGCGCACGAGGTCGGCGCCGGCCAGTTCGCGCGCATCGCCCACAGCGTGCGCCAATCGCTGTGGAAAGCGCTCGCGGTGGGCACGCTGGCGGCCTTGTTGACCAATTTGGCGGCCCTGCTGTTTGACCATCTGCAGCTCGATCCCTGGGTCAACGCGCGCGCCAGCATGTTCTTGCACATCATCAGCATCGGCATGCCCGCCTTCGCCGCCTACCGCGCCCTGTATGGCTACAGCGCCAGCTTGAACCAGACCAAGCCGGTGATGCTGATCGCGCTGGGGGCCCTGCTCTACAACATCCTGGTCAACTGGCTGCTGGTGTTCGGCCACTGGGGCTTGCCCGCCATCGGCGCGCTTGGCTGCGCGGTGTCGACCGCCTCGGGCTTGTGGCTGATGCTGTTGGCCATGGTGCTATGGATACGGGTGGCGCCGGCCTACGCCGCCAGCACTCCCTTTGGCCAGTGGGAAGGGCCGCACTGGCCCGAGATCAAGAGCATGCTGCGCCTGGGCTTGCCAATTGGCGTGACCTATTTCGCCGAGGTCAGCGCGTTTGGCGCCGTCAGCCTGCTGGTGGCGCGCTTTGGCGTGGTGCAAATCGCGGCGCACCAGATCGCGCTCAATTTCACCTCCCTCGTGTTCATGGTGCCGCTTAGCTTCGGGATCGCCCTCATGACGCGCGTGGGCCATGCGCTGGGCGAGGGCGATGCGCAGCGCGCCCGCTTCGGCGCCTGGGTGGGGGTGGGGATGGCGCTCGCCTTCGCGCTGGCCTCGGCCACCGGCATCGCCCTGTTGCGCTGGCAGATCGCGCGCGCCTACACCTCCGACCCGGCGGTGCAAGCCGTGTGCGTGCAATTGCTGCTGTTGGCCGCCCTGTTCCAGCTGTCGGACGCGACCCAGGTCGCCACCGCCTGCGCCATCCGCGGCTACAAGGTGACGCGCCCGCCCATGCTGATCCAGCTATTCGCTTTCTGGGCTTGCGCCTTGCCGCTCGGGTATGTGCTGGGATTGGCGCCGGCCGGCTTGCCATGGGCGCCGATGGGCGCGCGCGGCTTCTGGATCGCGCTGGTGCTGGGCTTGACGGTGGCGGCGCTGCTGCTGAGCTACTACTTGCAGCGCCTGGCGGCAAGCCGCGCCGCCGCGCCCGCCGCGGTGCGATGAGCGCGCAGTGCCTGGATTAATGCATGGGCGCGCACTGGCGCAATTCGCAGCGCGCCATGAATACCTTGCCGTCGTCGCATTGCATGCGGTAGATTTCGACCGGGCCGCCCGGCGTGACCAGGCTGGCGCCGCGCCCCCCCGTGCACTGGGCCTGCTTGGCCATGCGCTCGACCGTCACCGACGACACCCCGGCCTGGAAAGGCACGCGTTCGATCGGCGCGACACCGTCCAGGTTGGCCGCGCTGGTGGCCGGCGCGACGGGCGCGTCCGCCTGAAGGTGGAAATTCATGGACTTGCACGCCGATAGCGCCAGGGCGCAACACAGCAACACCAACAATCGCTTCATCTTTTCCCCATATGAAAACCGCCGCGCGGCGGCGTGGATTTTTTACAGCCGCTTAGAAAGTGAGTGTCTTGACGCCGTCGGCGGTGCCGAGCAGGCAAACGTCGGCGCCGCGTTGGGCGAACAGGCCGACCGCGATCACGCCGGCAAGCTCGTTGATCTGGGTCTCGAGCGCCACCGGATCGGTGATGCGCAGGCCAGCCACGTCGATGATATTGCCGCCATTGTCGGTCACGAAGGCTTGCGCGCTGAGCGCTTGCAGGCGCAGGCGCGGCTGCCCGCCCAGCGCGGCCAAGCGCCGCATCACGCTCGCCCGCGCCATCGGCACCACTTCGACCGGCAGCGCGAACGCGCCCAACACCTCGACCAGCTTGGAGCCGTCGGCGATGCACACGAATTGGCGCGCCACCGAGGCCACGATCTTCTCGCGCGTCAAGGCCGCGCCGCCGCCCTTGATCATGGCGCCGCGCGCGTCGATTTCATCGGCGCCATCGACATACACGCTCATGGCCTCGACCTCGTTCAAGTCGAACACGCGGATGCCGTGGCCGGCCAGGCGCGCGGCCGTCGCTTCCGAGGACGCCACCGCGCCCACGATGCGGTCCTTGATCTTGGCGAGCTCATCGATGAAAAAATTGGCGGTCGAGCCGGTGCCAACACCGATGATCTCGCCCTCGCTCACGTAGGCGATGGCGGCGCGCGCCACTTCTTGTTTCAGTTCGTCTTGGGTCATTGCCTGGGCCAGCTGGAAATAATAATGGCATCATTCTAGCGGATCGCGGCCCGCCCATCGCCCTTTCCGCTGCAAAAACGCCCGTCGATCGGGTCAAGAGGCAAGATCAACACACATGAGGCTTGCGCTTTCCCAAATTCGACAATTCCGCACGCAAACTGTGAGAAAATGCAGACACCAGAGAACACACAGGAATCGTGACATGAACGCCTCCCCTACCGTCCTTGTGGTCGACGACAGCCGTGTGTCGCGCTTGATGGCGCGCCAATACATCCTCTCCAAGCAACCCCTGTGGCAAGTCGAGGAGGCGGGCACGGGCGAGGAAGCGCTGGAGAAAGTCAAGCAAGTCACCCCCATCTTGATTTTGATCGACGTCAACATGCCCGGCATGGGCGGGCTGGCCGCGGCCGAGCAGCTGCGCCGGCTCTGCCCGCAAGCGCACGTGTCGCTGGTGACGGCGAATGTGCAAAACGCCACCCGCAGCCGCGCCAGCGAGCTCGGCATCGGCTTCATGGAAAAGCCGATCACCGAGGCGCGCATCCATCAGTTGCTCGACGCCATGGAACGCTAGCATGTTCAACTTGACCGAATTGCAGCACGACGCGCTGGTCGAGATTTTCAATATCGGGGTCGGGCACGCGGCCGCGTCCATGAGCGACATCGTGAACGAGGAAGTGACGATGTCGGTACCCTCGATCAGCTTCCTGAACCGGGCCCAGGCCGCCTCGATGCTGGGCAATTCCGAGAATGAGCGCATCTGCGGGGTCAGCCAGCACTATGAAGGCGCCTTCCAGACCGAGGCGATTCTGATGTTCCCGGAAGATAAGAGCCTGGAAATCGTGCGCCTGATGGTGGGCGAATCGGTGCCGCTCAAGGAATTGACGGAGATGGAACAGGAGGCGATGAGCGAAATCGGCAACATCATCCTCAATTCCTGCGTCGGCACCCTGGCCAATATCTTTTCGCAAGAACTGCACGGCTCGCTGCCACAATACCATGTGGGTACCAGCGAGCAGATCCTGGTCGCCTCCGGGGGCCAGGCCGATACCGTGGTGCTGATGCTGCACATTGACTTCGTACTGCAAAAACACCAGATCCACGGCTATGTCGCCTTCATCCTCGACTTGACCGCCCTGCTCGACCTGCGCGAGCAAGTCGACAGCTACCTTGGTAAGCTAAGCGGCACGGCCTGAGCCCATGGACCCGAACGCCGACATGAGCATGCAGGACAGCGTCCTCCACGCCGTCAATCTGGGCGTGGTGGTGCTTGACGCCGAGCGCCGCGTGCTGTTGTGGAACCACTGGATGGAACAGCATGCCGGACGCGCGCGCGCGGCCGTGCTGGGCCAGGATTTCTTTGTCCTGTTTCCCGAACTGGCAGACAAGCGGGTCGACGCCGCCGTGCGCCAAGCCCTGCACGACCGCTTCCCCTCGGTGCTCTCGCAAACCTTGCACAAAGCGCCCTTCCCCCTGTACGCGAGCGCTCAGGCGAGCGCGGCCGGACTGCGCATACAGCAAGCGGTGGCGGTGACACCCTTGACGGTGGGGTCGCTGGCCTGTTGCCTGATCCAGATCAGCGACGTGACGGTGGCGGTGAACCGCGAAAAGCTATTGCGCGAGCAAGCGCTTGAATTGCGCTCGCAAACGTTTTCCGATGGCTTGACGGGCATCGCGAACCGCCGCCATTTCGACATCGCGGTCGACAAGGAAGTGCGGCGCGCCAAGCGCGCGGGCACGCCGCTGTCGCTATTGATGATCGATATCGATTGCTTCAAGGCTTACAACGACCAATACGGGCATCAGCAAGGCGACGATTGCCTGATCAAGGTGGCGGCGGCGCTGGCCGGCTTGCTGCACCGCCCTACCGACTTGATCGCGCGCTACGGGGGCGAGGAATTCGCGGTCGTGCTGCCCGACCTGGACGCGGCCCAGGGCGCCGCCCTGGCCGAAGTGATGCGCAACCACGTGGCCAATCTGAACATTCCCTTGCACGAGGGCGGCCCCACCCCGCGCGTGACGGTGAGCATCGGCGTGGCCAGCCAGCCCACGGGCGCGCCGGTCGAGGTGGCGGCCTTGATCGGCGCGGCCGACCGCGCGCTTTACATGGCCAAACGGGGCGGGCGCGACCGGGTGGTGGCGCGCGATCCGGAGCCGGCCGAGCCTATGGTTCCACCGACGCACTGCGCTTGAGGCAGCGCAACACGAA
The DNA here is from genome assembly GCA_040388555.1 of Pseudomonadota bacterium. GTDB lineage: Bacteria > Pseudomonadota > Gammaproteobacteria > Burkholderiales > Burkholderiaceae_D > Telluria_A. The sequence continues at coordinate 49,558 of JAZKBP010000003.1, read as the reverse complement.
GGTCGAACGGCTGTGGCGCAAGCCCGGCAGGGTGTAGAGCTTGCGGCGCAAGAATTGTTCATAGCCTTCGGTGCCGGCCACCGCCACCTTGATCAGATAGTCGTATTCTCCCGTCAACAAGTACGCTTCCATCACTTCCGGCATCTCGGCCAAGGCCGCGCCAAAGCGCGCGAAAGTGTCGTCGTCGTGGCGCTCGAGGGTCACTTCGATCATCACGGTGTCGGGCAAACCCAGCGATTTTTGGTTGAGCAACACGGTGTAACCCTCGATCACGCCCGTCTCTTCCAATTGGCGCACCCGGTTCCAGCAGGGCGAGGCGGACAGGCCGACCGTCTCGGCCAGGCGCGTGTTGGACAGGCGCCCATCCTGGCGCAAGGCGCGCAAGATGCGGCGGTCAAGTTCATCGATATCGGGAGCTTTATGCATGTTCGCGCCAATCAAAAGTATAAATTACTCGATTTTTTAATTTTACAGGAAGAATCTTCTTATTTTGATTGAAATGATAAAATAATAAGAAGCCTATTCTGGGGCGGCGGCGCTATAGTCAATGCATGCACAAGCCCATCCCGCCCCATCAGCGTCAAATCAGTTTTCATGTCGACAAGCGCCAAACCCTGGACGCGCTCGAGATGGCGCTGGCCATCGCGCGCCGCGGCGGCCTGGGCCTGCACTCCTTGCAATTGCGCAGCCGTGAAGACGCGGACGCCATCTTCCTCGACTTGCACGCGCCCGACCCCGACCTGCTCGAGTTGTTCATCGCGCGCTTGCGCAATGTGGTGGGCATCGACGGCCTCAGCTGCAGCGCGCCCTAGCAGGCGGGAACAAACCCGTTGGGGGACAGACCCCTGTTTTGAGGAAACGCGCGCGTTTCCTCAAAACAGGGGTCTGTCCCCCAACGGGTTTGTTCCCGCCTGCTAGGGCGCGCTGCAGCTGAGGCCGTCGATGCCCACCACATTGCGCAAGCGCGCGATGAACAACTCGAGCAGGTCGGGGTCGGGCGCGTGCAAGTCGAGGAAGATGGCGTCCGCGTCTTCACGGCTGCGCAATTGCAAGGAGTGCAGGCCCAGGCCGCCGCGGCGCGCGATGGCCAGCGCCATCTCGAGCGCGTCCAGGGTTTGGCGCTTGTCGACATGAAAACTGATTTGACGCTGATGGGGCGGGATGGGCTTGTGCATGCATTGACTATAGCGCCGCCGCCCCAGAATAGGCTTCTTATTATTTTATCATTTCAATCAAAATAAGAAGATTCTTCCTGTAAAATTAAAAAATCGAGTAATTTATACTTTTGATTGGCGCGAACATGCATAAAGCTCCCGATATCGATGAACTTGACCGCCGCATCTTGCGCGCCTTGCGCCAGGATGGGCGCCTGTCCAACACGCGCCTGGCCGAGACGGTCGGCCTGTCCGCCTCGCCCTGCTGGAACCGGGTGCGCCAATTGGAAGAGACGGGCGTGATCGAGGGTTACACCGTGTTGCTCAACCAAAAATCGCTGGGTTTGCCCGACACCGTGATGATCGAAGTGACCCTCGAGCGCCACGACGACGACACTTTCGCGCGCTTTGGCGCGGCCTTGGCCGAGATGCCGGAAGTGATGGAAGCGTACTTGTTGACGGGAGAATACGACTATCTGATCAAGGTGGCGGTGGCCGGCACCGAAGGCTATGAACAATTCTTGCGCCGCAAGCTCTACACCCTGCCGGGCTTGCGCCACAGCCGTTCGACCTTCGTGTTGCGCTGCCTCAAGCGCAGTGCGTCGGTGGAACCATAGGCTCGGCCGGCTCCGGATCGCGCGCCACCACCCGGTCGCGCCCGCCCCGTTTGGCCATGTAAAGCGCGCGGTCGGCCGCGCCGATCAAGGCCGCCACCTCGACCGGCGCGCCCGTGGGCTGGCTGGCCACGCCGATGCTCACCGTCACGCGCGGGGTGGGGCCGCCCTCGTGCAAGGGAATGTTCAGATTGGCCACGTGGTTGCGCATCACTTCGGCCAGGGCGGCGCCCTGGGCCGCGTCCAGGTCGGGCAGCACGACCGCGAATTCCTCGCCCCCGTAGCGCGCGATCAAGTCGGTAGGGCGGTGCAGCAAGCCGGCCAGCGCCGCCGCCACCTTGATCAGGCAATCGTCGCCTTGCTGATGCCCGTATTGGTCGTTGTAAGCCTTGAAGCAATCGATATCGATCATCAATAGCGACAGCGGCGTGCCCGCGCGCTTGGCGCGCCGCACTTCCTTGTCGACCGCGATGTCGAAATGGCGGCGGTTCGCGATGCCCGTCAAGCCATCGGAAAACGTTTGCGAGCGCAATTCAAGCGCTTGCTCGCGCAATAGCTTTTCGCGGTTCACCGCCACCGTCACGTCGCTGATCTGGATCAGGCAACAGGCCAGCGACCCCACCGTCAAGGGTGTCACCGCCACCGCTTGCTGTATGCGCAGTCCGGCCGCGCTCGCCTGAGCGCTCGCGTACAGGGGGAAGGGCGCTTTGTGCAAGGTTTGCGAGAGCACCGAGGGGAAGCGGTCGTGCAGGGCTTGGCGCACGGCGGCGTCGACCCGCTTGTCTGCCAGTTCGGGAAACAGGACAAAGAAATCCTGGCCCAGCACGGCCGCGCGCGCGCGTCCGGCATGCTGTTCCATCCAGTGGTTCCACAACAGCACGCGGCGCTCGGCGTCAAGCACCACCACGCCCAGATTGACGGCGTGGAGGACGCTGTCCTGCATGCTCATGTCGGCGTTCGGGTCCATGGGCTCAGGCCGTGCCGCTTAGCTTACCAAGGTAGCTGTCGACTTGCTCGCGCAGGTCGAGCAGGGCGGTCAAGTCGAGGATGAAGGCGACATAGCCGTGGATCTGGTGTTTTTGCAGTACGAAGTCAATGTGCAGCATCAGCACCACGGTATCGGCCTGGCCCCCGGAGGCGACCAGGATCTGCTCGCTGGTACCCACATGGTATTGTGGCAGCGAGCCGTGCAGTTCTTGCGAAAAGATATTGGCCAGGGTGCCGACGCAGGAATTGAGGATGATGTTGCCGATTTCGCTCATCGCCTCCTGTTCCATCTCCGTCAATTCCTTGAGCGGCACCGATTCGCCCACCATCAGGCGCACGATTTCCAGGCTCTTATCTTCCGGGAACATCAGAATCGCCTCGGTCTGGAAGGCGCCTTCATAGTGCTGGCTGACCCCGCAGATGCGCTCATTCTCGGAATTGCCCAGCATCGAGGCGGCCTGGGCCCGGTTCAGGAAGCTGATCGAGGGTACCGACATCGTCACTTCCTCGTTCACGATGTCGCTCATGGACGCGGCCGCGTGCCCGACCCCGATATTGAAAATCTCGACCAGCGCGTCGTGCTGCAATTCGGTCAAGTTGAACATGCTAGCGTTCCATGGCGTCGAGCAACTGATGGATGCGCGCCTCGGTGATCGGCTTTTCCATGAAGCCGATGCCGAGCTCGCTGGCGCGGCTGCGGGTGGCGTTTTGCACATTCGCCGTCACCAGCGACACGTGCGCTTGCGGGCAGAGCCGGCGCAGCTGCTCGGCCGCGGCCAGCCCGCCCATGCCGGGCATGTTGACGTCGATCAAAATCAAGATGGGGGTGACTTGCTTGACTTTCTCCAGCGCTTCCTCGCCCGTGCCCGCCTCCTCGACTTGCCACAGGGGTTGCTTGGAGAGGATGTATTGGCGCGCCATCAAGCGCGACACACGGCTGTCGTCGACCACAAGGACGGTAGGGGAGGCGTTCATGTCACGATTCCTGTGTGTTCTCTGGTGTCTGCATTTTCTCACAGTTTGCGTGCGGAATTGTCGAATTTGGGAAAGCGCAAGCCTCATGTGTGTTGATCTTGCCTCTTGACCCGATCGACGGGCGTTTTTGCAGCGGAAAGGGCGATGGGCGGGCCGCGATCCGCTAGAATGATGCCATTATTATTTCCAGCTGGCCCAGGCAATGACCCAAGACGAACTGAAACAAGAAGTGGCGCGCGCCGCCATCGCCTACGTGAGCGAGGGCGAGATCATCGGTGTTGGCACCGGCTCGACCGCCAATTTTTTCATCGATGAGCTCGCCAAGATCAAGGACCGCATCGTGGGCGCGGTGGCGTCCTCGGAAGCGACGGCCGCGCGCCTGGCCGGCCACGGCATCCGCGTGTTCGACTTGAACGAGGTCGAGGCCATGAGCGTGTATGTCGATGGCGCCGATGAAATCGACGCGCGCGGCGCCATGATCAAGGGCGGCGGCGCGGCCTTGACGCGCGAGAAGATCGTGGCCTCGGTGGCGCGCCAATTCGTGTGCATCGCCGACGGCTCCAAGCTGGTCGAGGTGTTGGGCGCGTTCGCGCTGCCGGTCGAAGTGGTGCCGATGGCGCGGGCGAGCGTGATGCGGCGCTTGGCCGCGCTGGGCGGGCAGCCGCGCCTGCGCCTGCAAGCGCTCAGCGCGCAAGCCTTCGTGACCGACAATGGCGGCAATATCATCGACGTGGCTGGCCTGCGCATCACCGATCCGGTGGCGCTCGAGACCCAGATCAACGAGCTTGCCGGCGTGATCGCGGTCGGCCTGTTCGCCCAACGCGGCGCCGACGTTTGCCTGCTCGGCACCGCCGACGGCGTCAAGACACTCACTTTCTAAGCGGCTGTAAAAAATCCACGCCGCCGCGCGGCGGTTTTCATATGGGGAAAAGATGAAGCGATTGTTGGTGTTGCTGTGTTGCGCCCTGGCGCTATCGGCGTGCAAGTCCATGAATTTCCACCTTCAGGCGGACGCGCCCGTCGCGCCGGCCACCAGCGCGGCCAACCTGGACGGTGTCGCGCCGATCGAACGCGTGCCTTTCCAGGCCGGGGTGTCGTCGGTGACGGTCGAGCGCATGGCCAAGCAGGCCCAGTGCACGGGGGGGCGCGGCGCCAGCCTGGTCACGCCGGGCGGCCCGGTCGAAATCTACCGCATGCAATGCGACGACGGCAAGGTATTCATGGCGCGCTGCGAATTGCGCCAGTGCGCGCCCATGCATTAATCCAGGCACTGCGCGCTCATCGCACCGCGGCGGGCGCGGCGGCGCGGCTTGCCGCCAGGCGCTGCAAGTAGTAGCTCAGCAGCAGCGCCGCCACCGTCAAGCCCAGCACCAGCGCGATCCAGAAGCCGCGCGCGCCCATCGGCGCCCATGGCAAGCCGGCCGGCGCCAATCCCAGCACATACCCGAGCGGCAAGGCGCAAGCCCAGAAAGCGAATAGCTGGATCAGCATGGGCGGGCGCGTCACCTTGTAGCCGCGGATGGCGCAGGCGGTGGCGACCTGGGTCGCGTCCGACAGCTGGAACAGGGCGGCCAACAGCAGCAATTGCACGCACACGGCTTGCACCGCCGGGTCGGAGGTGTAGGCGCGCGCGATCTGCCAGCGCAACAGGGCGATGCCGGTGGCCGAGGCCAGCGCGAAGGCGAGCGCCATCCCCACCCCCACCCAGGCGCCGAAGCGGGCGCGCTGCGCATCGCCCTCGCCCAGCGCATGGCCCACGCGCGTCATGAGGGCGATCCCGAAGCTAAGCGGCACCATGAACACGAGGGAGGTGAAATTGAGCGCGATCTGGTGCGCCGCGATTTGCACCACGCCAAAGCGCGCCACCAGCAGGCTGACGGCGCCAAACGCGCTGACCTCGGCGAAATAGGTCACGCCAATTGGCAAGCCCAGGCGCAGCATGCTCTTGATCTCGGGCCAGTGCGGCCCTTCCCACTGGCCAAAGGGAGTGCTGGCGGCGTAGGCCGGCGCCACCCGTATCCATAGCACCATGGCCAACAGCATCAGCCACAAGCCCGAGGCGGTCGACACCGCGCAGCCAAGCGCGCCGATGGCGGGCAAGCCCCAGTGGCCGAACACCAGCAGCCAGTTGACCAGGATGTTGTAGAGCAGGGCCCCCAGCGCGATCAGCATCACCGGCTTGGTCTGGTTCAAGCTGGCGCTGTAGCCATACAGGGCGCGGTAGGCGGCGAAGGCGGGCATGCCGATGCTGATGATGTGCAAGAACATGCTGGCGCGCGCGTTGACCCAGGGATCGAGCTGCAGATGGTCAAACAGCAGGGCCGCCAAATTGGTCAACAAGGCCGCCAGCGTGCCCACCGCGAGCGCTTTCCACAGCGATTGGCGCACGCTGTGGGCGATGCGCGCGAACTGGCCGGCGCCGACCTCGTGCGCCACCACGGTATTGATCGCCATCATCACGCCGCTGACGGTGACGAGGATGATCGACCAGACCGAGGCGCCCAGCGAGACGGCGGCCAGCTCGGCCGCGCTGGCGTGACCCGTCATCGCCACGTCCGCCACCCCCATGCCGACGGTGGCGAGCTGGCCGATCAGCATCGGCCACGACAGGCGCCACAGGGCCCGCACTTCGGCGCGCAGGCGCTGGCGGCGGGGGGCGGGTATTTCGCTGGTGGACCTCGGGCTGGCGGACATCATTCTGGTGGACATCGGATGGGAGAAACAGCGGCGCTGGCAAGGCATGCATACTACAGGGTATCGGGCGGCGCCGCAGCCTTGCGCCAGCTCTAAGCGGTCAAGGAACTTGGCGCGCGCGGCGCGCTCTTATTCCTGAGCGGCCCTGGCGGGCTTGGCAAACTTCGCGGGGGCCCCCGGCGTGGACGAGCATAATTATTACCAGACCCTGGGCGTGGAGCGCGCCGCCTCGGCCGAGGACATCAAAAAAGCGTATCGCAAGCTGGTGCGCAAATACCACCCCGATGTCAGCAAGGAAGCGCACGCCGACCGCAAGACCAAGCAATTGAACGAAGCCTACGCCGTGCTGGGCGAGGCGGAAAAACGCGCGGCCTACGACGCGCTGCTGGCCGAACGGCGTCCCTGGCCTGCTTTTGACAGCGGGCCCGACTGGGCCCACGCCTTCGAGGCCGGCGGCCATGGGGGCGACTTTTTTTCCGAGCTGTTCGCGCACGTGGGGCGGCGCGGGCGCGCCGCCAGCCGCATGCGCGGCGAGGATATCCACCTGGCCATCGCGATCGACTTGCACGACGCCTATCATGGCGCCACCCGTGCCATCACCTTGCGCGCGCCCGGGCCGGGCGGCTCGCGCGAGCGCACCATCGACGTGCGCGTGCCCAAGGGCATCACGGCCGGCCAGCAATTGCGCCTGGCCGGCCAGGGCCATCCTGGCAGTGGCGGCGGCCCCCCCGGCGACCTGTATCTTGAAATTGAATTCGCGCCCCAGCGCCGTTACCGCGTCGAAGGGCGCGACGTGTTCGAGACCGTGCAGGTGGCGCCGTGGGAGGCGGCGCTGGGCGCCGACATCGAGGTGCCCACCCCGGCCGGAGCGGTGACGGTGAATGTGCCGCCCGGCTCGCAAGGCGGGCGCAAGCTGCGCTTGAAGGGGCGCGGCATTCCCGCGCGCGCAGCGGGCGACCTGTACCTGCTGCTCGAGCTGGTGCTGCCGCCGGCCAACAGCGCGAAGGCGCGCGAACTGTATCAAACCATGGCGCGCGAGCTGGCCTTCGATCCGCGCCGCAATATGGGAGCTTGAGATGGGCGAAATCCTCAGTGGCGTGCCGCTCGACGAACAAGCCTTGAGCCTGGACGAGCTGGCCCACGCTTGCGGCGTCGCGCCGGACTGGATCGTGCGCCATGTCGAGGCGGGCCTGTTGCATGCGGGCGCGCGCGCGCGTGCAGGGAGCGCAGATTGGCGCTTCGCCAGCGCCGAGCTGGCGCGCGCGCGCCGCCTGCTGCGGGTCGAGCGCGACTTCGAAGCGGACGATGAACTGGCCGCGCTGGTGGTCGACTTGAGCGAGGAGGTGCGTCGCCTCAAGGTGCGCTTGCACGGCGCGCGCGGCGCCTGAGGCGCGCGCGCCGCCTTGTCGCAAGCGCGCCAGTTGGCGCCGCGGCGCCGGACAAAACGCCTTAGTGCTCGGCCTTGTTGGCGAAATACTCGCGGCTGACCTTGAGCAGGTTCTGGGCATGCGCGCCCAGCTTCTTGCTGCGCGCGCGCTGTTGGGCGGCGCCCTGGGCGGCCGCCAGCGCCGCGCCCAGGGCGTCGAAATAATTGTCCTCGCCCACCAGTTCGATCAAGCCGGCCGCGCCCAGTTTTTCGCGCACCCGTTCATTGGCCTCGCACAGGACCACGCGCACGCCGCGCTGCTGCAGTTTCTGGATCACTTCCTCGATCGTCTGCAAGCCGGTGATGTCCATGAAGGGCACGCGCCGCAGGCGCAGCACCAGCACGTGCGGATCGGTGTGGGTCTGGATCAGGGCGCGCTCGAAGTTTTCCACCGCGCCGAAAAAGAAGGGCCCCTCGATGGCGTACACCAGCACGCCCGGCGGCAGCGCCGCCAGCCCCAGGCCGGCCAATTCCTGGCCCAACTGCTGCTCCGTCATTTGCAGCACTTCGACCGAGCTGGCCATGCGCCGCACGAATTGCAAAGTGGCCAGGATGACGCCGATATTGACGGCCACGATCAAGTCGACGAACACCGTCAGCGCGAAGGTGAGCAGCAAGATGGCGACATCGGCGCGCGGGGCGCGCCGCACCATGCGCGCGAAGTGCTTCATCTCGCTCATATTGTAGGCCACCACGAACAAGATGGCCGCCAGCGCCGCCAGCGGCACCGTGCTCACCAGGGGCGAGAGCGCGACCACGATCAGCACCAGGGTGAGCGCGTGGCAGATCCCGGCCAGGGGACTGGTGCCGCCATTGCGGATATTGGTGGCGGTGCGGGCGATGGCGCCGGTGGCGGCGAAGCCGCCAAACAGGGGCGCGATCAGATTGGCCAAGCCTTGGCCGATCAACTCCTGGTTCGAGTCGTGCTTGGTGCCGGTCATGCCGTCAGCCACCACCGCCGAGAGCAGCGATTCGATGGCGCCGAGCATGGCGATGGCGAAAGCCGGCGCCACCAGTTCGACCACGCGCGCGGCCGTGATGGCCGGCGGCGCGAAGCTGGGCAAGTGCTGCGGGATGCCGTGGAAGGCGCTGCCGATGGTGGCCACCCCCTCGAACTGGAACAGCGCTTGCGCGACGGTGGCGGCGACCATCGCCACCAGCGGGCCGGGCACGCGCCCCAGGCCGGGCAAGCGGTTCGAAAAAATCACCAGCAGCAAGCTGGCGCAGGCCAGCGCGGTGGTGGCTGGATGAAAATGCGGCAGCGCGCCGGCCAGGTGCAGCACGCGCTCGTGGAAATGGATGCCGCCCACCTCGCCCAGGCCGAAGAAATACTTCCATTGCCCGACCCAGATGATGACGCCGATGCCGGCGGTGAAGCCAACGATGACGGGCGCCGGAATGAACTTGATCACGCCCCCCATCTTGGCCAGGCCCATCATCAATAGCATCAGGCCGGCCATCAGCGAGGCGATCTGCAAGCCGTCGATGCCGTACTTGGCGGTGATGCCCGAGAGGATGGCGACGAAGGCGCCGGTGGGGCCGGCGATCTGCAGGCGGCTGCCACCCATCAGCGACACCACCAGGCCGGCCACGATGGCGGTGTACAAGCCTTGCTCCGGGCGGGCGCCCGAGGCGATCGCGAACGCCATCGCCAGTGGCAAGGCCACCACGCCGACGATGGCGCCGGCCACGATATTGGGCAAGAGATGGGCGCGCTGGAACAAGCCGGCGCGCTGCGCTTCGACAATGCTGATCATGGTGGCGTTCGCCCGCGGAGAATGAACATCCATCATAAGGCTTTCGCGCGCGCTGCGGGCGCAGCGCGCAGGGGCGGGACGCGAAATGGCCTCTGGCGGGGCCGCTGAGCAACATGGCGCGCTTGCCACGGTGCGTTGGCGCACGGAAGAAGTTTCCAAGTGGCCGTAAATTGGCTGCATTATGGATATTGAATGGCTGGCAGCCTCGCCGCCGTGTCCATTCCCAAAGGACCGATCATGACATTTCCAAACCAAACCCAAGGCGGCGCACTGGCCACCCTGGCCGCCTGCGCGGCCTTGCTGGGCGCTTGCGGCGGTGGCGGCAGCGCCAGCGTGAGCCTGCCTTTGCCACCGCCAGCGCCGGTATCCCAGGATGGCACGCTGCGCGTGTCCTTGACGGACGCGCCCGCCTGCGGCTTCGACGCCGTCAACATCACGGTGGCCAAGGTGCGCATCCATCAAAGCGCCAGCGCGGGCGACCTTGACGCCGGCTGGACCGACATCACGCTCAACCCTGCGCGCAAGATCAACCTCTTAAGCCTGAATAATGGCGCGCTCGACACGCTGGGCCAGGCCGCGCTGGGCGCTGGCCACTACAGCCAGCTGCGCTTGCTGCTGGCGGCCAACACGGCGGCGGCGCCGCTGGCGAACTCGGCGCAGCGCACGGGCGGCGCCGAAGTGGCGCTCGATGCGCCGTCTGCGGCTCAGAGCGGCATCAAGCTGATCCAGGAATTCGACGTCGCCGCCGGCACCCTGGTCGACCTCACGCTTGACTTCGACGCTTGCCGCTCCATCGTTGCGCGCGGCAATGGCAGCGTGTCCTTGAAGCCGGTCATCAGCATCATTCCCATGGTCACCAGCGGTGCCATCGTGGGCGCGCTCGATCCGGCGCTGGCGGCCAGCCATCCCGTCATCAGCGCCCAGGTCGGCGGCGTGGTGGTGAAGAGCACGGTGCCTGACGCGGCCGGCGCCTTCACGCTCGCGCCGATCGCGGCCGGCAGTTATAGCGTCGTGATCACGGCCGACGCCCATGCCAGCGCCGTCGTCGGCGCGGTGCCCGTCACGGCCAAGGCCAGCACGGTGCTCGCCACCGGCGCCAGCCCCTTGAGCTTGCCCGCCTCGCTCATGGGCCAGGCCAGCGGCAGCGTGCTGCCCGTGAGCGCCGAGGCGCGCGTGCGCGCCACCCAAAGCGTGGGCGGCCAGACGGTCACTATCGGCGCGCAGGGTGCGGACCTGGTCAGCGGCGCGTATGCCTTGAACCTGCCGAAGGCGGCGCCCCTGTTCATCGGCTACGGCGCCTTGCCGATCGTGCCCTTGCCGCAGGCGACGGGCGCGGCCAGCTACGCGCTCGAAGCGGCGGCGCTCGGCTACCAAACCCAGAGCGTGCCGATCGATATCCTGCTGGCCAATGCGCAGAAAAACTTCACGCTCACGCCTTGATGAGCGCCGCGCAAGCGCCTAGTCCGGGCGAGGCGCCAGGGCGGCCAGCGAGGCGCGGATAAAGGCGAGCAGGGCCGGCGCGATCCACGGGCTGGTCAAGCTCGGCTCGCATTCATGGGCCTGGCGAAACTTCGCTTGCGTTCGCGGGTCGTCGCCGGCGTAGGAGCGGAACAGTTCGAGCCAGTGGCGCGCCAGGGTTTGCACCGACGGCGCGCTCGGCGCGGCACCCGCATCGAGCGCTTCGCGATAGCGCGCGATCAAGGGCACCCACTCGGCGCTGCGTTTGCTGTAATTGTCTTCCAGATAGGCGAACTCGGCGTCGTTCAGGTATTGGCGATAGATGGCCAAGGCGTTGGCGCGCGCCGCGCGCAGCACGTAGTCCATCATGGCCATGCTGATGCCGGTGCGTTCCTGCACCAGCGCTTCTTGCTGGTGCATCACGTTGAGCTTGGCGAGCAAGCTGCTGTCGGCGGCGGTGTCGCACTTGACCATCTCCATCCATTCGGTGGCGAGCGCGCGCGCGGGGGGCAACTCCGGCGCGGCCCCGCTGTCGATCAGCGCGCGCACTTTCGCCACCAGCGTCTTCCATTGATCGGCGCGCTGGGCCGGGGCGTGGTACAGGGGCAGGCGCGCCAATTCCTGCGGCGTGAAGTATTTGTCGTACATGGCCATGTGTTCGAGCGTGGTGAGCCAGTCGGCCAGATCCGGTTCCTGGCCCCGCGCCAAGTCCGCCTGCAGGCGAGCCAGGCGCGCGCGCAGGGCCGCCGCCTGTTCGATCTGGCGCTCAAGCATGTCCATTTGCTGTTCCAGCAGTTCGCCCAGCGAGCGCCCGGGGCCGGCCAGGAACAGGGCGATGTCGGCCAGCGGCAAGCCGAATTTGCGCAAGGCTTGCACTTGATGCAGGCGCGCCAGGTCGGCGCGCTCGTACAGGCGGTAACCGGCGGGCGAGCGCGCCGACGGGCTCAGCAGACCGATGGCGTCGTAGTGATGGAGGGCGCGCACCGTCAAGCCCGTGCGTTTGGCCAATTCCCCGATTTTCAGCAGCATGCGTGTTTCCTGTTGGGTAAGAACCCCGATGGTAAAGCCTGACGTAGCGTCATGCTCAAGTCTTGATGCGCGAAGTGCGGCTTGTGGTTTTTTATCCTCTGATGATTTCCACCAACAAATAATTTCCCATGCGCCATTAAACTTGCTACAATGCATCATCAGCGCTGCCCGCAAGGCGCCGCGCTTTACCATGTCGCGACAGCGGGAAGCTCATGTCGCCGACCGGACACCCCAACCGGCATGAGCCGGGCAAACTATCGTCAGGAGTAATTGCATGACCGTTTCCATTTCGAAGTCCTTCAAATTTTTCACCGCATTGAGCATCGCCGCCGTCAGCAGCGCGGCGCTGGCCACCGAAGTTCCCGCCGCCTTCGACCCCAAGACTTGCAAAGCGTCTTATCCAAAGGCATCCCTGGTCAATGAAGAGCAGGGCTTGGTGTCGATGTTGCTGCTCGTGGCTGTCGACGGCAATGTGCTCGACTCGAAAGTGGACCGCACCAGCGGTTTCAAGAACCTGGACAAGGCCGCGCTCAAAGCCTTTAGCGCCTGCAAATTCAAGCCCGCCACCAAGGACGGCAGCCCGAACCAGAGCTGGACCAAGGTCGAATACGAGTGGAAGCTGGGTTGAACTGAGCTGAACTGAAGCCGGCTGCTTGCCTTTGCGGCGTCGCGAAAAAACCACCTGCGGGTGGTTTTTTCGCTTTTTGCGCCCGCCGCGCGCCTTCTTTTTGGGAAAACCCGGCGCCGTCATCATTCTGTCATCAAGCCGTCATCGCTCCGTCATACGGGGCTTATATGCTGCGCCTTGCCCTGCCGCTGCACCGTGTGGCCGCAGGCGCATGCATGAATCATCTAAAACATACTGAGGGGTCCAAAATGAACAAACTTATCGTTGCCTTGATCGCTGGCCTGTTCGCCGTCTCGTCGTTCGCGCAAGCGCCAGCCGCAGCGCCGGCAGCGAAGAGCGCCAAAGCTGACGCAAAAGAAATGAAAGCCGATGCCAAGGAAGCCAAGGCCGATGCCAAGGCCGACGCGAAAGACATGAAGCCGGCAGCCAAGGCCGATGCCGCCAAGCCGGCCGACGCCGCCGCCGATGCCAAGGCCGACAAGCCGAAGGCCAAGAAGGCCGCCAAGGTCGCTGCAGCGAAGGCTGACGTCAAGGCCGACGTCAAGGCTGACGCCAAGGAAGCGGCGTCGAAGTAAGCCTGCGCGCCACCCGCCCGCAGTGGCGGGCGTAAGGAAAAAACGACGGGCGCCAGCGCATGGCCCCCGTCGTTTTTTTTCGTGCCTCGTGATGCCGTGCCGGCGCCTCCGTCAGCGCAAGGACAGCACCCGCACCACCGATTCGGCGACGCTGCGAAAGCCCATGCGCGTGTATAGCTGATGCGCGCTGACGTTCTCGCGCATCACATGCAGGAACGGCGTTTCGGCGCGCAGCATCTGCTGCCGGATCAAGGCGAGCATCAGGGCGCGCGCCAGCCCGCGCCCCTGGTAGGCCGGATCGGTGCACACCCCGCTAATTTCACGCAAGGGGTGGGAGAACATGCGCTCGCCGGCCATGGCGATCAAGCGCTCGCCATCGAAGCAACCCAGATATTGGCCCAATTCGATGGTGCGCAAGCCAAACGGGCCGGGGCGGGTGAGCTCGGCCAGCGCCAAGGCTTGCCGGGCGTGCTGCGGGCCAAGCGGCAGCAGCGCCAGCGGCGCGTCCGGCGCGTCCGGCAGGGGGCCTTCCCACAGCATCTTGAACATGCTGGACTCGGCGTCGAGCTGCCAGGCGGCGGGCACGGGGCCGCTCCAGCCGTCGCAATAGAATTGCTCGCCGCTTGCGCAATACGGCAGCAAGGCGGCGAAGTCGGCCTGGGCCACGTCGGAAAATCCGAGGATGGGCGAGAAGCCCCTCGCGTAGCGGCGCGCCGTGTCGGTGCCGCAGGCGAAGCTGGCCTGGGCACCCGACAGCGCGAGCCAGGTGATGTGTTCGAGCCGCGCTTTCACTGCGCCTGGACGGGGGCGGCGTCCACCTTGAGCGCTTCGACCGGGAGATCGAGGCGCACAAGGTCGCCATCGTTGGCGCTGAAGATATCGAGGCCAAAATCTGAACGCTTGATCGTCACGCTGGCGTCGGCCCCGCAAGCGGGCACTTTCAAAAGCGGGTGCGCCAGGCAAGCGAAGTAGCCGATATCGAGCTGCACCGGTTTGCTCACCCCATGCAAGGTCAACACGCCGGCGACGGCCACCAGGGTGTCGCCGGAAAAGGTGAAGCGCTCGGATTGGAAGCGCGCCTCGGGGAAGTGCGCGCTGTCGAAAAAGCGCGCGCCGCGCAAGAAGCCGTCGAGCGCCGGCACGCCGGTGCTCACCGAGTTGATGTCAATGATGATGTCGGCGCTGCCGCTGTGCCTGGCCAGGTCGAGCGTGATGCTGCCGCTGACCTTGTCGAAACGCCCGCGGAAGGCCGACAGCTTCAGGTGCGCGAAGCTGAACGTTGGCATGCTGTGCATGGGGTCGAGCTTGTACGTATCGGCGCCAGCGGCCAGGCACGGCAACAGCGCGAGCATGGCGCCCAGTGTTCGATTGCGCATGGGGATCCTCCGTGGGACTTTATCCAGACTGCGCTGCGAGCATAGCGCAAAACGGCGCGCGCGGCCACTTGGCGCGGCGCGTATCTGGACGCCTTCGCCGCCAGCCTGGCGTCCCCCTGTGGAAGGAAAACCGCGGCGAAGGCGGGTCGATCTACTTTCTCGATTCCGACGGGCACCGGCTTGAGGCGCAGGTGGGCGAGCTGGCCGGCCGGCTCGCGCAAAGCCGCCGCGCGCCGTACCCGGACATGCAGTTCTTCGACCCGTCCTGAAGCTTACTTCGACGCCGCGGACGCGGCGGCGGCAGCCGCTGGCGCTGCCGGTGCCGCCGGCTGCGCACGGTTGAGCCACAGGGTCCAATAGCGCGCCAGCTCGTTCAAGGTGTCGTTACCCTTGACCTTTTGCAGCGCGCCGATCGCTTCGGCCTTGCGTCCGGCCAGCGCCAAGGCCATGCCAAGGCGCAGCTGCGCTTCTTCCGGATACTTCAAGCCGCCCTTGGCGATGCCTTTCTGGATCAGCTCAATGCCTTTGTCGAATTGTTCCATCGTCACCAGGGCGTAGCCCAGGTTGATCGAGGCGTTGCCGCCCTTGGCCTTGTCGGCCGCCGCTTCATCGCTGGCACGGGTCTTCAAGTCGTCGGCGGCGGCCTTGTTGGCGCGCTCGCGCAGCGCCTTGTGCTTGGCCGCGTTCGAGCCGGTGCCCAGTACGCCGCTGGCGTAGCCGGCATCCATCGCCTTCTTCGCTTCCGTGCCGAAGGCGCTTTGCAGCGCCAGTTCGGCCATGAACACATACTGTTCCGCGTCCATCGCCTTGAGCACCACGCTCTCGAGGCGGATTTCATCGAGGTCGAGGCGGGTGTCGTATTTCGGCTTGTTCTGCATCTTGTGCAGCAAGTCGGACCAATACTCGTCCTTCGAATAGTAGCTGATGAGTTTTTCAAGCGCGCCGGCGGTCGCGTCAGCATCCTTGAGCTTGGCCGCGGCCGAATGCATCAGGCGCAGTTCGTCGAAATTGGGCGTGGTGCCGGCTTTTTCGGCGTCCCCGATGATCAGCTTCAGTTCACGCATCGCGTTCGCGTGTTCGTTGTTGAAGTAGTAGGAGCGCGCCAGTACGCCGCGCGCCAGCGTTGGATCGCCACTCTCTTGCTGGTGGCGCTTGCACCATTCGATCGCCTTCGCATAGCTCTTGGCGTTGTAGTAGCGGGTGCCCAGTTCCATCGTCAGCGTCAATTGCGCGCTGGCCGGCAGCTTGCCCGACGTGACAACCGCCTCGACGGCGGCGATCGCGCCTTGCTCGTCGTTCGTGGCTACGGCCAGCTTGAACTTGGTGATGTCAATGGCAAAGCGCTCGTACGGCGTCACGTTGGGCATGGCTTCGGCCTGGCGCACCTGCTCCTTGACTTCGGCGTACTTCTTGGCCAGCAGGGAGTCCCTCACCAGCTTGTCGTCGAGCAGTTTGGCCATGTCCGGGCGCACCACGTTCGGGTTGGCGACCGGGGCGCTGGCCGAGGCGCTGGCCTGGTCGGCCGCGAGGGCGCCAGCCGAGAGCAGGGCGGGAGCGAGGTGCAGGCCGGCGATGGCCATCAACAGACGAATTGGAAGCTGACGCAATGGGGACATGGAAAATCCTTCGAACAAAGGTGAAGTGAACAACACGGGGAGCGTAATCGCCCGTTCTCGGCACGCGCGACCGGATTGCTGAACAGGCAATGCCGGGCCGCGAAAATTTAGCAAAGCGCGTATTGTCACATAAACCGCCCCGATCTTGCCCGAATTTATGTGTGCGCGCCCTCGCCCAGGCAAGGATGGACTCCATGCGCCTCGGCCTGGCCGGTGAGCCAGGCCAGCACCGCCGCCAGCGCGCCCGCCGCATGTCCATAGCTGATCAGGGCGGGGGCGTCGATGTCGAGCGCCTGGAACGGGTTCCACAGCGCCAGGTGCAACTGCGGCGTAAAGCGCGCGCGCGCCAGCGGGCCGTAGCGTTTGCGCGTGGTCGAGGCCAGCACCACGGTGCGCCCGTCGGCGGGCAGGCTGGACCAGTCGAACTGTTCCGGGTCGTCGAAAACCGTGGTGGCGACATCGAAGTGCGCGCCCAGCTGCGCCGCCAGCTCGGACCCAGACAGGCCGGCCTCGGATACGCCGTCGCTGGCGGCGTCGGCGCGCACCACCAGGCGCAATCGCGCGCCCGGCGCCGGACGGCGCGGCGCGCGCCAGGCGGTCAAGCCGCGCAGCCAGGCCGCACGCATGAGCTCCTGGTCGGCCGCTTCGCTCAGGTAGGGCGGCGCGGCGCACGGGAAGCGGCGCGCCAGCGCGTCCAGCCGCGCCACCCGCTCTTGCGCCTGCGCCGTGGCGAGCGTACCGGCGGCGATCAGCTCGGCCATCGCGCCAAGCGAGGCCGCCTGCGCGGCCATGTCGCCCAGCGCCATCACCATGTCGGCCCCCGCTTGCAAAGCCATGGCGGCGGCCGTGCCCACCCCGTAGGTGCCGGCGATCGCTTGCATGTCCATGCTGTCGGTGATGATCACGCCGCGGTACTGCCACTGGCCGCGGATCAGGCCCGTGAGGATCGGGTGCGACAGCGTGGCCGGATGCGCCGGGTCGAGCGCGGGATAGACGATGTGGGCCGTCATCATGGCCGGGGCGCTGGCGGCCGCTTGCGCGAACGGCGCGAATTCAAGCGCTTCGAGTTCGGCGCGCGTCTTGGCCACGGTGGGCAGGGCGCGGTGCGAGTCGACATGGGTGTCGCCGTGGCCGGGCGCGTGCTTGACGCAGCAGGCGACGCCCTCGGCCAGGCTACCTTCCATCCAGGCCAGCGCGATCGGGGTGGCAAGGCGCGGGTCGGCGCCGAAGGAGCGCTCGGCGATGACGGGGTTCTCGAGGTTGTTGTTCAGGTCCAGCACGGGAGCGAAATTCCAGTTGAAACCGAGCGAGCGCACCCCGCGCGCCACCGCCGCGCCGACCGCGCGCGCCAGCGCCGGGTCGCCCGCCGCGCCCAGCGCCATCGCCGACGGCGGTCCCGGCAGCCAGTGCGCGCGCACTACCGCGCCGCCTTCCTGGTCGATCGCGATGAGCGCTTCGGGACCCATCAGCGCGCGCAGTTCGGCGGTCAGTTGGGCCAGTTCCTGCGCCTCGCGCATGTTTTGGCGAAACAGGCAGACGGCGCGGATGCCGCTTTCGCGCAGCCACTGCCTGGTGTGCGCATCGAGCCGGGTGCCTTCGATGCGCACCATCAGCAGGCGGGCCGCGATGCGGCGCGCTTGTTCGCGTTCGGTCAGGGTCGGGGAGCTCGTCATTGGGCTACTTTCGGTTGCATTGGCGTGGCGTGGCGCGCCCGCCGCGGCTGCCACATTAAAGGGTTTGGGTGATTAACGGGTTTGGGTGACTTTGTTCAAATGGCGCGGGTGGTCCGGGTCCATCCCGCGTGCCTCGGCCAGGGCGGCGGCCATGACGTAGAACGCTTGCGCGGCCACGATGGCGTCGAGCTCGGGCGCGCCGGCGCACGGCAGGGTCAGAGTGCGCGCGGCTACGTCGGCCGGCGCGGCCAGCAGCACGCGCGCGCCGCGCCCGCGCAGGTCCGCCGCCAGCGCCACCAGGCTAGCCTGGGCCGGGCCGCGCGGCGCGAAAATGAACACCGGGTAGTGCGGCTCGATCAGCGCCATCGGGCCGTGCCGCAGCTCCGCGCCGCTGAACGCTTCCGCTTGCAGGGCCGATGTTTCCTTCAATTTCAAGGCCGCTTCCAGGGCGATGGGAAAACCCAGGCCGCGCCCGAGCACCATGAGTGCGCGCGCTGGCGCCAGCACCTCGAGCGCGTTTGACCAGTCGCAGCGCGCGCCCGCCTGCAAGGCCTCGGGCAGCGCCTGCAGCGCGCCCAGCAGGGCCGGGTCATCCTGCCAGTTCGCCACCAGGCGCGCGCCGGCCACCAGGCTGGCGATGAAGCTCTTGGTGGCGGCCACGCTGTGTTCGGCGCCCGCGTGCAGCGGCAGCACGATCTCGGCGGCCTGGCCCAGGGGCGAGTTGGTGTCGTTGAGCAGGGCGACGGTGGTGGCGCCGCCGGCGCGCAGGTAGCGCATCGGTTCGACCAGGTCCGGGCTTTGCCCCGATTGCGACACCGCGATGGCGAGGGTGTCGTGCGCGATCAAAGGCGCTTGGTACAGCGTCACCAGCGACATCGGCAGCGAGGCCGTCACCCGCCCCAGGCGCGCCATGATCAGGTAGGCGCAGTAGGCGGCGGCGTGGTCGGAACTGCCGCGCGCCACCGTCAGCGTGCAGGCGCGCGGCGCCGCCCTCAGGCGTGCGCCAAGCTCGGCGTAGCGCGCACCGTCCTGCTCCAGTTGGCGCGCCACGCAGGCCGGCGCGGCCAAGGCCTCGTCAAGCATCAGCGACGGCACACGCTTCCCCTTCCACGTGCACGCTGGTCAGGCGCAGGTCGCGCCCGAGCACCACCAGGTCGGCCCAGCAGCCCGGCTCGAGGCGCCCGCGCTCGGCCAGGCCCAGGTAATCGGCCGCGTAGGTCGAGACCCGGCGCGAAGCGTCGGCCAGGTCCAGCCCAAGCGCGACCAGGTTGCGCAGCGCCTGGTCCAGCGTCAAGGTGCTGCCGGCCAGGGTGCCGTCGGCCAGGCGCACTCCGCCCATGCACTTGTGCACCTGCTGGCGCCCGAGCATATAGGGGCCGTCCGGCATGCCGGTGGCGGCCGTCGAATCGGTGACACAGTACAGGCGCGGAATGGCGCGCAGCGCCACCTGTATCGCGCCCGGATGCACGTGCAGCAGGTCCGGTATCAGTTCGGCGTAGTGCGCGTGTGCCAGCGCCGCGCCCACCATGCCGGGGGCGCGGTGGTGCATCGGGCTCATCGCGTTGAACAAGTGAGTGAAGCCGGCCGCGCCCTGGGCCAGCGCGGCCACCGCCTCGTCGTAGCTGGCGGCGCTGTGGCCTAACTGCACGCGGATGCCCGCGCCGGTGAGCTGGGCCACCAGCTCCAGGTGGCCCTCGATCTCGGGCGCCAGCGTGACCAGCTTGAGCGGGGCCAGCGCGGCCAGGCGCAGCACGCCCGCCAGCGTGGCTGTGCTGGCGCAGTCGGGCTGGGCGCCGAGCATGCGCGCGTTGATGTAGGGGCCTTCCAGGTGGGCGCCGAGCACGCGCGCCGCGCCCACCGCGCGCGCGGCGCTGGCCGCGCCGATCGCCGCCAGCGCGCGATCGATGTCGTCCGCTGGCGCCGTCATCGTCGTCGCCAGCAAGCTGGTGGTGCCATGGCGCGCATGCAGGCGC
>JAZKBP010000003.1:0-29613 GCA_040388555.1 Pseudomonadota bacterium | reverse complement strand
CGGCCTGGCGCGCCACCGCGTGCGGCGCGTCGCCGCCTTCCATGATGTCGCGCCCGCCGCCGCCGTGCACGTGCAGGTCGATAAAGCCGGGCAGGATGAAGGGCCCGTCCTTGCCAGGCGCGCCAGCCACGCTGCCGTCGATGCGCACGATGCGCTGGTCGAATTCGATTTCCCCGTCGACCCAGCCGTGCGGGGTCAGGATGTTGCCGGCGATGCGGGTGCGGTTCATGGCGCGTCCTGTGCGCAGTGCAGCGCGATCATGCGCAGGGCGCCGGCGGCGGCGTCGCCTTGCGGCGCCACCGTGCGTGCGCGCAGCGCTGGCGCCAGGTAGGCGCGCAGCGGCTCGCCCAGGCCGCCGCACAGCGCCAGCGGCAGCGTCGCCGTCGGGTCGAGCGCGGCGGCGATGGCGCCGATATGTTCGCCCGCATCCATCAGCAGGGCGCGCGCGGCGGCGTCGCTGGCGCCATGCGCGAGCACCAGCGGGGCCAGGCTGGCGTAGTCGGTTTGGGTGGCTTGGCCGAGCCACACCAGCAGCGCGGCGCGCGCGCCGCCGCAGGCGTCGATCAGCGCTTGCGCGAACGCACTGGACGGACGACGAGCGTCCAGTACTTGCTGGGCCAGGCCCACGGCGCGCAAGCCGAGCCAGGCGCCGCTGGCCTCGTCGCCGCTGGGGAAGCCCCAGCCGCCCACTTCGCGCCGCTCGCCGTTGGCCAGCAGCGCTTCGCCCACGCTGCCGGTGCCGATGGCGACGATGGCGCCGCTATGCCCGCCGTGCGCGCCCATCAGGGTGGTGAAGGCGTCCGTTTCCAGCACCAGCGCGCCGTAGCCGGGGTCAAGGGCGACGAAGCGCTGTGCCCATTGTTTGTTGTGGACCCCGGCCAAGCCCAGGCCGATGGCGAGCGCGCGCGCCGGCGGGCGCGCCAGGACCGCCGCGGCGAACGCTTGGTTGACGGCGGCGTCGATGGCGCGCCAGGCCTGGTCGATGCCGTGCGCCAGCGCCGACGGGCCGCCCTGGCCGCGTGCCAGTTCGCTGCCGTCGCGGCGCGCCAGCCGCACGCGGGTGCCGCTGCCGCCGCCGTCGACGCCGATGAGATATTCGATCATGTGAAAGCCTTGCCGGCAGTGCGTCCTGCCCCGTGGGCGGTGAGCGCACTATAGGTTTGCCGGACAGGCTTGTCAACACAAGGGCGGGCGCCGCGCCGCGCGCGCCGCCCAATTGCGCGGGCCTGCCTTATTGCGCGCTGTGGTGCGCGCCTTTGCGATCGACCATCACGAGGCGCTGTTGCTGCGCCTTCGCCTCGCCGCTCTTGGCATGCGGCTTGACGTTGACGACGGCCGTGCCGGGGCCGCGCACGTCCAGTTCGGCGCTGGCGGCGACCAGGCCTTGCGCTTCCAGGCTGCCCGAGCCGCTCAATTCGGCGTTGACGGTGTCGACGCTGCCGTCGATGCGGGCGTCGCCCGGGCCGGTCATGAGCAGGTGCAGGCGCTTGCCTTCGAGGCGGGCGTCGAGCTCGCCCGAGCCGTGCAATTCGGCGTCGAGCGTGTCCGACACCGTGCCCAGCTCAATCTCGCCCGGACCGCGGCTGCGCAGGGTGGCGCTGGCGGTGCGCAGGGCCGACGCTTTCAAGTCGCCCGAGCCGCTCATCTGGGTGGTCAAGGCCGTCACGCTGCCGTCCAGGGTGGCGCTGCCGGGGCCGCCGATGACCAGGTGCGCCTCGCCCGCCTCCAGGCCGTGCACGGTCATGTCGCCCGAGCCCTGCAGTTCGCCATCGAAGCGCGTGATTTTGCCGCCCATGCAGGCGTCGCCCGGCCCGCGCAGGTGCGCGCTGACCGCGCCCACTTGCAGCGAGCACGCTTGCAGGTTGCCCGAGCCGCTCACTTCGGCGTCGAGCTCGGCGCTGCTGCCGGCCAGGGTGACGTCGCCCGGTCCGCGCATGCGCAGGCTCATTTTTTTTAAGTTCAGTTCCGTCGCCTCGAGTTCGCCCGAACCGCTCACTTCCGCTTTCATCTCTTCGCTCACGCCGGCCACGCGCACTTCGCCGGGCCCGCCCATGCGCAAGTCGAGCTTGGCCGTCTTCAAGCGCTGCAGGTCAAGGTCGCCGCTGCCGTGGCTGCGCACCGTCAGTTCGCCGACGCTGCCGCTGGCGCGCAGGTCGCCCGAGCCGCTCGCCTCGATGCTCAGCTGCGCGCCGTTGGCTTGCTCGAGCGTGACGTCGCCGCTGCCGTCGAGCTTGAGGCTTTTCAGGGTGGCGGCCGTGACGTGCACCACCACACGCTCGGCCTGGTGGTGCCCGAATCCGAACACGATGTTGTGGCGCGCGAGGGGGCGTACCACCAGGGTGTCGCCCACCACCACGGTCTCGAGCTCGGCCAGGCGCGCGCGCGGGCCGGACAGCTCGACCGTGTTCGCGCCCTGCGCCGTGACGACGACGTCGTAGGGGCCCGATAGTTCGATGGCGCTGAAGGCGCCGATCTTGCGCGCTTCGTTGATGACGACGCGCGCGGCCGGATCGGCGGAGCGGCTGTCGGCGTAGCTGACGTGGGAGGCGATGCTGCCAAGAACAATCACAACGGCGACGGCGATGGCGGTTTGTTTGAGGATGGTTTTCATGGCGTTTTCGTCGAGTAGAGGTTTGCGTTGGTGCTGCCGGCGGCGGCACGTCTTGAGCTTGAAGATTAGGGGAATGCGCGTGGCGGCGCCCCGCCTAAACGATGAAAGGGAAAAAACGCGGGCTCAAATGCGAAACCCGAGGGTTGAAGCGGGGAGGGCGGAACACGAAGCAGCCCTCGCGGGGAGGGCAGAATAAGAAGAAGCCCTCGCAGGGAGGGCGGAATAAGAAGAAGCCCTCGCAGGGAGGGCAGAATAAGAAGAAGCCCTCGCAGGGAGGGCTTCGAGGTGGGGCGCTTGCCACTTGTTGCGCCTCGAATTGGTCTTCTTGTTGTTGCTCTTCTTTTTGTTTGAAGCAGGATTCATTAAAGCACAAGGTCTGCCCTCGTGTTTTTGTTTTTGGTAATTTAGATTTCAATAAAACAAGGATTTATCAATGGCGCGGCAGCGCGCGCCGGCGGCCAATGTCATGCAAGGGATGAGCTAGCTGGTGTAAGGGGTTTGATTTATTGCGGGAAAGTGGGGGCGCGTGCTGCGCGGCCGGGGGCGCGCGCGCGCTGGCCGGGCCAGGCGCGCCTGTGGGGAAGATGCGACAGTTCGGGGCGGCGCCATGGCGGCGGCCGGCGCGCCCATTGTCCTGCTCAGCTTTTGCTCAGCTTTTGCTTAATTTTTGTACAGTTCGAGTTGCTGCGCGAACGCGGTTTTGTAGTTCTTCACGAATTGCTCGGCCTCGGCGCGCACCTCGGCGCGGCTGCGCGCGCCGCCGCTCTCACGGATGCTCACCGTGGGCAGGTTCAAGCTCAGGGCGGCGCTGCTCACGGCCACCTTGGCCACGGCGGCGGCGCCGGTGGCGGGCGCGTCGGCGCCCAAGGCGGAACCGGCGGCAAGCATGATGGAAGTCGCTGCGAGGATGGTCTTGGCGTGCATGGTCTATCTCCTGTCGGTTCGGTGGGCTTGCTGTGGGCTGGCGGGCGGTGTTTTCCCTGCCATGCGCTGCAGTCTACACATTGCGCATGGCGCAAAAAAGTCGAATAAACACAATGTATAATTGCTGAAACAGAAATAATCGGAGGAAGCATGGACCGCTTGCAATCGATGCGGGTCTTCGCCAAGGTTGTCGAGCAGGGCAGTTTCGCGCGCGCCGCCGCCGCCCTCGCCATGTCCAACGCGGTCGTCACGCGCAATCTGGCCGATCTGGAAGCCCACCTGGGCACCCGCTTGCTCAACCGCACCACGCGCAAGCTGTCTCTGACCGAAACGGGCCAGCACTACCTGGAACGGGTGCGCCAGATCCTGGCCGATATCGACGACGCCGACGCCTTGGCCGGTTCGGCCGCGCGCAAGCCCGCCGGCACCTTGCGCATCTATTGCCATCCGGGCTTTGGTCAGGCCCAGCTTGCGCCCATGCTGCCGGCCTACGCGCAAGCGATGCCGGACGTGGTGCTCGACGTGACGCTGGCCGACCAGGGCGTCGACCTGGTCGAGGAGGGTTTCGACATCGGCATCTTCATGGGCTTGCAAAAATTTGACGCGAGCATGGTGGCGCGCCGCCTGGCCACCTCGAAAGTGGTGTTGTGCGCGGCGCCCGCCTACGTGCAGCGGCGCGGCATGCCGCACAGCGCGCATGATCTGTCCGGGCACGACTGCCTCAATTTCGCCTTCGAACAATTGCGCCACCACTGGCCGATGCGCTGGGAACATGAGCGGGTGAACGTGCCGATCACCAGCCGCCTGACCTCGAACAGTGGCGAGGTATTGCGTCAAGCTGCTCTTGCCGGCATGGGTATCATGATACGCTCCTCGTTCACCTTGCAGGACGACATCACCAGCGGGCGCCTGCTGCGCCTCTTGGGCGAGCACGATCTGGGCGAGTTGCCCGTCACCATGGTCTATCCAAGCCGGCGCCAGCTCTCGGCCAAGGTGCGCAGTTTCGTCGAGTTCATGAGCGCGCGCTTTCCGCGCCCGCACAGCGACCCCTGGCTGGCCTAGAAGCTTGCACCCTGTTTCAAGATCCGCCCCGCGACGCCGCTAATCACTCTAAGGGTGGCCCATAGGAACTGTTGCATTCATTTACTAGATTGATAGTGAAATGTTGCTTTGAAGTGTCATAATGCCCGTATGGAGCCAGCATATGCAGTGGCCTGCGCGGGGCGCGGGTTAGCAGGAGAATGAAATGATCCGATATATGGGCACGCGCAAGAACGAGGAAGGCGCCACCGTGTATGTGTTCGTCATTAACGGTTTGCAAAAGGAAGTGCGCGAGAATGCCTTGAAGCTGCATCCGGGCTGCTACGACGCGCTGCCACCGGCTACCAAGGCGAAAATCACGGAAAATCGCAAATGGATGTCAAAGCTGTAGCGCCGCGCAGGGGCGGGGCGCTCGAACACTGGAGTGCACGATGAGTAAGAGTCAAGACACGAAGAAGGAAAACAAGAAGGAACCGGCCAAGTCGATGAAGGAAAAGCGCGAGGCGAAGAAGGTCAAGAAGGAAGAACGCCAGCGCCAGTGAGCGCGGCCGGGGAGGGAAGATGGCGCGAGAGGCGAAACGGCGTAGCCGCTGCGTGGCGGCGGCGCTGCTGGCGCTCGCTTGTGGCGCGGGCCTGGGCCCGTCCGCGGCGGGGGCGCCTTCGACCTTCGGCCCCGTCATCGGCAGCGCACTGCTGTGCCGCAGCCAACTGGACAATCAATTTTTCTATGCCTATCTGCAAGACGCATTCGGCCCGGCTTACCTGCACGAGGGGGGCGCCTACTGGTTCAAGGCCGAGGGCAGCTTGTGGGGGGCGGCCATCAGCGACGTCATCGTCAGCGACGATAGCAGCGACATCGTATTCGTCGGCGCCGTCGTCGAGACCACCCCGTCCGGCCTGGACGAGGCCATCGTCAAGGCCGTCGGCGTGCACCACAACAAGGTCGACGCGTCCGCCTTCGCCCCGCTCGCATCGCAGCCGGGCAGCCGCATCGTTTATTTCAAAGACCGCTCCAAGATCTTTTGCGCCAAGTTCAAGCCCTTGCCGGCCGGTTCTTGAGGCGCGCGCGGGCACAGCCATCATCCATGTACACCCAATTTTTCAAGCTTAAACAGTCGCCTTTTTCGATCGCCCCCGATCCACGCTACCTGTTCATGAGCGAGCGCCACCGCGAAGCGCTGGCCCATCTGCTGTATGGCGTGAAAGGGGGCGGCGGCTTCGTACTGCTGACGGGCGAGATCGGCGCCGGCAAGACCACGGTGTGCCGCTGCTTCATCGAGCAAATCCCGGCCAATTGCAAGCTCGCCTACATCTTCAATCCCAAGCTGACGGTGGAGGAATTGCTGCTCTCGATCTGCGACGAGTTGCGCATCGAGCTGGCCATCGACGCGGCGCGCGCGGGCGCTGCGCCCAGCGCCAAGACCTATGTCGACGCCATCAACGGCTATCTGCTGCGCAGCCACGCCCAGGGCCAGAACAATGTGCTGGTGATCGACGAGGCGCAAAACCTGTCGGCCGGCGTGCTTGAACAATTGCGCCTGTTGACCAACCTGGAGACGAACGAGCGCAAGTTGCTGCAAATCGTGTTGATCGGGCAGCCGGAATTGCGCACCATGCTGGCGCGTCCGGAGCTCGAGCAATTGGCGCAGCGGGTGATCGCGCGCTATCACCTCGGTTCGCTGTCGGCGCCCGAGACGCACGCCTATGTGCTGCATCGGCTGGCGGTGGCCGGCGCGGCCGGCTCGCCTTTTCCACGCCGCGTGCTGGCGCTGGTGCACCAGCTCACTGCGGGGGTGCCGCGCCGCATCAACCTGCTGTGCGACCGCGCCCTGCTGGGCGCCTACGTCGAGAACGAGGCCGAAGTGACGCGCGCGATCGTGCACAAGGCGGCCGCCGAGGTATTCCCCAAGCAGCGCGGCGGCCCGGCGCGGGCGCGCGCCTGGCCGACCATGCTGGCCGGCTTGCTCGCGGGCGCCGCCATCAGCGGCGCGGCCGCCTGGCAGATGCGCGCGCCGGCGCCGGCCGTCGCGGGCAAGGCGCTGGCGCGCGCGCCGGGCAAGACGGCAACGCCGACCGTCGCGAGCTTGGCCGGCACGCCAGCCGCGGCCGGCGCCGCGCTGTCGACCGCGCCGGCCATATCATCGCCGGCGGCGCCGCCAGCGCAGCCCTTGGCCCATCCCAGTCGCGACCAGGCCTTGCGCGAACTGGGCGCGCTGTGGGGCCAGGCCCTGCCCGCCGGGGCGCCGTGCGAGGCCGCCGGCGCGCTCGGCTTGCGTTGCCACCAGGGCCATGGCGGCTTGTACGAACTCAATCTACTGGACCGGCCGGCGGTGCTGACCCTGCACGAAGGGCAGGCGATCGCCTACGCCGTCCTGGTGGGCATGGATGAACGCGGCATCACGCTGAGCGTCGGCGGCAAGCGCCAAGTCCTCGACGCCGGCGCGCTGGCCGCCCGTTTCGACGGCGAGTACCTCACCATGTGGCGCGCGCCGACGCAGTTGCGCGAGCAGATCAAGGTGGGCGACCATGGCGCCGATGTCGATTGGCTCGCCGCCCAGCTGGCGCAAGCGAACGGGCAGGCCGCGCCGCGCGCGGACACGCCGCTCGGCCCCGCGATGCAAGCGCTGCTGCGTCAATTCCAGAGCCGCCAAAACCTCAAGGCCGACGGCTTGGCCGGCCCGCGCACCTTCATGCGCCTGAACCAGCTTGGCGGCGTGGCCGAACCGCGCCTGCGCGCCCCCGCGCGCACGGAGAAATAAGATGTCCTACATACTCGAAGCGTTAAAAAAGGCGCAGGCCGAACGCCAGCTTGGCGCGGCGCCGACCATCCATGCCTTGCCGCTGCATGCGGACAGGCCGCGCGCGCGCCGCTCGCCGATCTGGATCGGGTTTGGCGTCGGCGCCCTCGTCATGGCTTGCGCCGCCTTGGTGTTGTGGCGCGCCCATGGCGGCGCGGCCGACGGCCCGGCCGGCGCGCAAGTGGCGCCTGCGGCCATGCCGGCGACGCCGCCGGCCAACGCGGTGGCGGTGCCCGCGGCGCCAGCGCCTGGCGTGGCGGCGCCGATGGCGCAGGCAGCAGCGCAAGCGGTCGCACAGACCATCGCGCAGCCGGCGGCGCCAGCGCGCGTGCAATCATCCGCGCAGCCATCCGCGCCACCCGCGCGCCCAAGCGCGCAGGGGAACGCGCTGGACGCACCGGCGGCCCCAATGCAGCGCGCCGCATCGGCGCCGATGGCGGGCACGGAAAAAGGCGCCACTGCGGGCGCAACGACGGGTGCACCTGCGGGTGCAACGGCGGGGGCCGTGGCGATCGGCGCCGCGCGTGCGCCGACGCCGCCCGCGCCGGCCGCCGCGCTGGTCGAGGACAACGCGCCGTCCCTGCGCGAGCTGCCCGAGGCGATCCAGCGCGAGATACCGGCGCTCGCTTTTGGCGGCTATATCTATTCGCGCAATCCGGCCGACCGCTTGCTGCTGGTCGACAAGGTGCTGCGCCACGAGGGCGAGGAAGTCGCGCCCGGCCTGTTGCTTGAAAAGCTGTTGCCGAAAGCGGCCATCATGAACTATCGCGGCCACCGCTACCGCATGCCATACTGATGAAAACGCCGGCCGCCGGCGCCATCCTTCGACTTCACCAACCGACGTCACAGGCTTAGCATGAGCGAACATTGGTTTAGCAGCCCCTTGGTCCTGGCCGCCATCGTGGTCGGCTGCTCGCTGCAATTGCTGATCGCGCGGCGCCTGCCGCAAGGGCCGCACATGCTGCGCACCCACGCCGGCATTGCCTTCCTGGGCGTGCTGTTGACGGCGCTCGATTACTGGCTGCGCCCGGTGGCGCCGGGCGCGCGCAGCACCGTGCTGTTTGAAATCGTCATCGTCGGCTGGGGCATTCTGTTCATCCGCGTCGCCCTGATCGCCCTGTTCCGTATCGCGCTGCCGGCCCTGCACATCAGCATGCCGCGCATCTTGCACGAGATCGTGTTTGTGCTCGTGTGCGTGGCCTGGGGCTTGGTGCGCCTGCATGGCGCCGGCCTGGACCTGGGCGGCATCGTCACCACCTCGGCCGCCATCACCGCCATCATCGCCTTCTCGATGCAGGAAACGCTGGGCAATATCCTGGGCGGGCTGGCCCTGCAGCTCGACAAATCGGTGCACATCGGTGACTGGATCATGGTCGACGGCGTGCGCGGCAAGGTCGTCGAGGTGCACTGGCGCCACACCGCCATGCTCACGCCGAACGGCGAGATCGTGGTCATGCCCAACAGCTTCCTGATGAAGTCCAAGGTCACCGTGATCAGCACCGAGGAGTATCCGATCGCGCGCCGCACCATCGCCTTTGCCACCACCGACAGCGTGGCGCCGCAGCAGGTGATCGGCGCGGTCGAGAAGGCGCTGCGCGACGCCGCGCTGGCGCATGTGGCCAGCACGCCGCTGCCCGATTGCGTCGTCACCGATTTCGTCGCCGGCACCACCCACTTCGCGGTGCGTTACTGGCTGCTCGACCAGCAGCACGACGCGTCCGCCGATTCGAACGTGCGCCAGCATATCCACAGCGCGCTGCGGCGCGCCGAGGTGGCGTTGGCGCGCCCCTGCCTGGACTTGCGGGTCGATGGCGCGCCAGGGCAGGTCGACGCTGGCGCGCACACGCGCGAGCAGCAGCGGCGCATCCAGATCCTGGCCTCGCTGCCCCTGTTCGCCGGCCTGCAGCCGGCCGAACTGGCCAGTGTGGCGGCCGGCCTGCGGGTGACACCGTTCATGAAGGACGACGTGATGACGCGCCAGGGCGCGGTGGCGCACTGGCTGTACGTGCTGGTGAGCGGCGAAGCGGACGTCTGGTTCGAGCCGGCAGGGGGCGAGCGGCGCTTCGTCGCCAAACTCGAGCCGGTGGCCATGTTCGGCGAGATGGGCATGATGACGGGCGAGCCGCGCAGGGCCACGGTGACGGCGCGCGGCGACGTCGAATGCTATCGCATCGACAAAGCGAGCTTCGAGACGATCCTGCACGCGCGTCCCGAGCTGGCCGGCGAACTGGCGCGCATCATCGGCGAGCGCCACAGCGGCCTGGACGCGGTGCGCGCCGCCGGCGCCGGCGCCCCCGCGTCGGCGGGCAGCGACGACGCCACCCTGCTGAGCAAGATCCGGCACTTTTTCTTCCTGCCTTGAGCGCGCCACGGTCGGACGCATCCAATTGTGCGGGATCGCTGCGGGGGTTGTGTTATTTTATAGAAAGTTTATCGATGTCGGTTTTGCCAGCGCGGGTGTGCGCGCCCACCACCATTCATGTCAGCGGGAAGTCTATGATCACCAGGACAGTCAATATTTTGCTGGCCGCATGCGCGGCCTTGCTGGTGTCGGCCTGCGGCGCCGGCAGCAATGGCGCGCCGAACGCGCAGCCGGCCCGCCTGCTGGCGCAAAGCGCCGTCGTCAATGGCAGCGCCACCTTCAACGCCGTGCGCGCCAACTACAGCATCGTCAAGACGGCCGACGGCTATAGCGTCACCGACAACGTCAACGGCGGCGGCACCATCGTGATCCCCAGCGGCGGGCGCCTGGTGTTTACCGATATGTCGATCGGCTACGACGTCGCCGGTAACGCCGGCATCGTCTATCGCCTCTACCAGGCCGCCTACAACCGGGTGCCCGACCAGGTGGGCCTGGGCTTCTGGATCGGCGCGATGGACCGCAATATCAGCGCCCAGGCGATTGCCGGCGGCTTCGTCGACAGCGCCGAATTCATCGCCCTGTACGGCGCCAACCCGACGGCCGAGGGTTTCGTGGCGCGCCTCTACGACAACGTCTTGCACCGCAATCCGGACTTGGGGGGCTTCACCTTTTGGGTGGCAAAATTCAAGGCCGGCGTGTCCAAGGCCGACATCCTGGCGGCCTTCGGGGAAAGCGGGGAAAACGTCGAGCGCGTCAATCCCACCATCGCCAACGGCATCCGCTATCTGCCCGCCATCAGCCAGGCCGACGCGGCGCGCTTCCTGGCCAGCGCCACCTTCGGCGCGCGCATGCCCGAGATCGACGCCATGCTCGTGAGTGGCTACGGCAACTGGATCGAGGCCCAGTTCGCCAAGCCGCAAACTCTGCACCGCAGCTATATGGACACGCTCAAGGCCACGCTGCCGACCGGCACGGCCCTGACCCAGGATAATTTCTTTGAATCGTTCTGGACCCAGGCCATCGCCGGCGACGACCAGCTGCGCCAGCGCGTGGCCCTGGCCTTGTCCGAGATCTTCGTCGTCTCCCTGCAGGACGGCACGGTCGCCAATTATCCGCGCGGCGTCGCTTCCTATTACGATGTGCTGGCGACGAATGCGTTCGGCAATTACCGCGACTTGCTCGAACAAGTGTCGCGCCACCCGATGATGGGCATCTACCTGAGCTCGCTGCACAATCAAAAGGAATCGGCTACCCGCGTGCCGGACGAGAACTACGCGCGCGAGATCATGCAACTGATGTCGATCGGCTTGTACGAATTGAACCCGGACGGCAGCGTGCGCACGGCCGGCGGCAAGGCGCTCGAAACCTATGGCAGCGCCGACATCAGCGGCATGGCCAAGGTGTTCACCGGCTGGAGCTGGGCTGGCCCCGACAAGAGCGCCAACCGCTTCCTGACCAATAACGCGGGGGCTGACGGCGACTGGCAGCCGATGCAAAACTATCCGAACTACCATTCGATCTCGGAAAAGAAATTCCTGGGCGTGACGATCGCGGCCCAGACCACGGCGGCCGGCGAGGCCGACTTGGCGGTGGCGCTGGAGCGTTTGTTCGCGCACCCGAACGTGGGTCCCTTCCTGGGGCGCCAGCTGATCCAGCGCCTGGTGACGAGCAATCCGAGCGGCCAATACGTGGGGCGGGTGGCGGCCGCTTTCGCCAACAACGGCGCCGGTGTGCGCGGCGACTTGAAGGCGGTGCTCAAGGCGGTGCTGCTGGACCCGGAGGCGCGCACGGCGCCCAAGCTCACCGACCCGGCCATCGGCAAGCTGCGCGAGCCGATTCTGCGCTACGGCCAGTGGCTGCGCAGCTTCAACGCCGTGTCCGCCTCGGGCCGCTACCGCGTCACCAACCTCGACGATGTGTTGAGCGCGCTCGGGCAAACGCCGATGCGCTCGCCCACCGTGTTCAATTTCTTCCGCCCCGGCTATGTGCCACCCAATTCGGCCATCGCCACGGCCGGCCTGGTGGCGCCCGAGATGCAGCTCACGGCCGAGCCCAGCGTGACGGGCTACCTGAACTTCATGCGCGACATCATCCCCAACGGCACGGGCATCAGCCGCGACTTGAAAGCCGATTACAGCGCCGAGCTGGCGCTGGCCGACCAGCCGAGCAAGCTGGTCGACCGGGTCGCCCTGCTGTTGATGGCCGGGCAAATGTCCGACACCTTGCGTGGGCAAGTGCTGGCGGCCATCAATTCGGTGGCGATCTCGGCCACCGACGCCACCGCCGCCGCCACCGCCAAGAAGAACCGGGTTTACCTGGCCGTCTTCCTGACCATGGCCTCGTCCGAATACCTGGTTCAAAAATAGCAAGGAGCATCCCGTGAGCAAGAAACAAAATGCCTCGCGCCGCGCTTTCCTGCGCAGCGCTTCCGCCTTGTCGATGGCGGGATCGGCCGGCTTGCCGTTCGCCTTGAACCTGGCGGCGCTGGCCAACGCCGCCGCCGCCACCGCCGGTGGCGACTACAAGGCCTTGATCTGCCTGTATTTGAATGGCGGCAACGATCACTTCAACACGGTCTTGGCCACCGACAGCGGGTCTTGGAGTGAATACTTGCGCATCCGCACTACGCCGGAAGCGGGCTCGATCGCGCTGGGCACCGTCGGCACGGCCAATGGGGTGCTGCCGATCACGCCGGCGACGCCCCAGAGCGGGCGCAGCTTCGGCCTGCACCCGAGCCTGGGGCCGCTCAAGAGCTTGTTCGAGGCGCGGCGCGCCGCCATCGTCGTCAATGTCGGGCCCTTGATCGTGCCCACCACCAAGGTCCAGTACAAGGCGGCCAGCGTGCCCTTGCCGGGCAAGCTGTTCTCGCATAACGACCAGACGTCGCTGTGGCAAGCCTACGCGCCCGAGGGCGCCAGCTACGGCTGGGGCGGGCGCATCGGGGACATGGTCGCCGCCAACAATAGCTATCCCGTGTTCACGGCCGTGTCGGCCGCCGGCAATGCCGTGTTCTTGACCGGGCGCAATATCAACCAATACCAGGTGACCGCGGCCGGCGCGGCCAAGATCAACAGCCTCACCGGCAGCCTGTTCGGTTCTTCCGCTGCGAGCAACAGCTTGCAGGCGATCATCAGCGCGGACCGCCCCAACTTGATGGAAAAAGAGCACGCCTCGGTGGTGCGGCGCTCGATCGACGCCCAGGTGGTGTTGAGTGGGGCCATGCTGGCGGCCGGCCCCGCCGGTGTGCCCAACCCCACCCAATACACCAATCCGAACAATAATGCCTTGCAAAACAATGCCTTGGCCACCCAGTTGCAAACGGTGGCGCGCGTGATTGGCGGGCGTTCCGCGCTGGGGGCGCAGCGCCAAGTGTTTTTCGTCAGCCTGGGCGGCTTCGACACCCACGACTTTGAAAAAAACAACCATGCCGACTTGATGGCGCGCCTGGCCCACGCCTTGTCGTATTTCGACCAGACCATGGCCAATTTGCAGGGCGCGGACTTGCGCAATCAAGTGACGGTGTTTACCGCCTCCGAATTCGGGCGTACCTTCACCAGCAATGGCGACGGCACCGACCATGGCTGGGGCTCCTACCATTTCGTGGTCGGCGGCGCCGTCAAGGGCGGCGACATCTACGGCAGCTTCCCCGTCACCGGTGTGGGCCATGCGCTCGATGTCGGTTCAGGCAGTTTGCTGCCGGAAATTTCGGTCGACCAGTACGGAGCCACCCTGGCCAAGTGGTTCGGCCTCGCGCCCAGCGCGCTGTCCGATATCTTTCCCAACCTGCACAACTTCAGCAAGACCGACCTGGGCTTCATGGCTTAGGGGCGCGCGATGGCAGAGACGCACAGTGTTAGCGGACCCTTGCTGGGCGTGGTCGGCTGGTCCGGCAGCGGCAAGACCACCTTGCTCAGCTATCTGGTGGCGCAATTGGCCGCGCGCGGCTTGCGCGTCAATGTCGTCAAGCACAGCCACCATGATGTGCTGCTCGAGCCGGCCCACAAGGATAGCGCGCGCCTGCGCGCGGCCGGCGCGGCCGAGGTGATGCTCGCGTCCCCGTTCCGGCATGCCATCGTGCGCGAATTGCGCGGCCAGCCCGAACCGCCCTTGCAAGACTTGCTCGCGCGCTTGGCGCCGGCCGATCTGACCCTGGTCGAAGGCTACAAATGGGAGCCGCTGCCCAAGCTGGAAGTGTACCGGAGCGCGCTGGGCAAGGCGCCCCTGTATCCGGACGATGTGCATATCGTGGCGGTCGCCTCGGACGCGCCGGCGCCGGCTGAACTGGCGGGCCGGGCGGGTGCGCCGCACTGGCTCGATGTGAACGCGCCCGAGCAGGTGCTGGCCTGGCTGGAACAACGCCTGGCGCGCTGAAAAAAAAGGCGCGGCGGGCTAAAGTTTGCGGCGCGCCGGCCGATATCAGGGGATATGGGTCAATGCGCGGTGCACTGCGCCCCGACGGCGCGGCAAGGAGAGCGAAATGGATATCACGGGACTTGGTAAATTATCAACTAGCATCGCGGAAACCGGCACCAAGCAGGAAGTCGATATCGCCATCCTCAAGCGCGCCCAGCAGATCGAAAGTTCCACCGCCACCCAGCTGATCGAAGCGATCCAGCCACTGCCAGCGACGCCCAATTTGCCAGCCCACCTGGGCAGCAAGATCAACACGACGGCGTGAAGCGCCTGGCCCGGCGTTTTTTCTTGATCTGAGATAAAAAAATCCCGCCTGCGCGTCAACAAAATGGCGCCGGGCGCGTTATTGGTACACGTAAGTCGATTTACGGACAACCACTACAAAGGATCTCAGCATGAAAAAATTGATCGCCGCTCTCGTCGCCGCCACCTTCGCCATGGGCACCGCCTTCGCTCAAGCGCCAGCTCCAGCGGCCGCACCAAGCGCTGCTCCAGAAGCTGCCGCTGCGCCGACCCACAAGAAAGCGCACAAAAAAGCACACAAGAAATCGCACAAGAAAGCCAAGAAGTCCGCACCAGCGGCTTAATGTTTGGCTGGCGCGCCGCGCGCGCCCTGCGATAAACCCGGTTCCCAGCGATGCGGACCGGGTTTTTTTTCGGTTTTTTCCGGCCAAACTCGTTAGAATCGCCATTCCAGTTGGACATGGGTTGAAAGCCCCACGATCAAAAAAAAAGCAACAAGTGTAAGGATTGCTTGGCCCGCCGCGACTAGGCTTGGTCGAGGGCGTGTGCGCCACGCAAAACGCTTTTGAAAAAACGCTTTTGAATTTTCCCTTAATTTCTTTTGGAGACTTAACCATGAACAAACGTCAAGCCCTGATCGCCGCCGCCCTGGCCTCCGTATGCGCCGCTTCGGCCGGTATCGCTTCGGCCGCGCCGGCCGCCGCCAAAGCCGACCAGGAAAAATGCTATGGCATCGCCAAGGCTGGCCAGAACGATTGCGCCACCTCCAACGGTTCGCATTCCTGCGCCGGCCAATCGAAGGTCGACAATGGCGCGCATGAGTGGAAATACGTGGCCAAGGGCACTTGCGAAAAGGCCGGCGGCAAGATGGCGGCGCCGAAGTAAGCAGCGCGCCTTGATGGGCAGCGGAGCCATGCCGGTCCAGCCAAGCGCCACCCCGTCCACGCTCGGGGTCGGCGTTGGATTGCGGGCTCCGCATTATCGCCAATTCCTCGAACAGCGCCCGGCCGTGGACTGGCTCGAGGTGCATACCGAAAATTATCTCGAACGCGCTGGCTGGGACTGGCATGTGCTGCGCCAGCTGCGCCAGGATTACCCGATCAGCTTGCATGGCGTGGGCCTGGGCCTGGGCTCGGCGCGCGGCTTTTCCGACGCCCACCTCGAGCGCGTGCGCCTGCTGGCCGAAGCGATCGAGCCGGCCCTGCTGTCCGAGCACCTGTGCTGGGGCGCGGTGGCGCAGCGCCAACTGAACGATTTGTTGCCCATTACCTTGGACGCGGCCATGCTCGCCTTGCTGTGCGAGCGCGTCGACAAGGTGCAGCAGGCCCTGGGCCGCACGATCTTGCTGGAAAACGTGTCGAGCTATGTGCGCTTCCAAGCCGACGCGATGAGCGAGGCGCAGTTCATGGCGGCGCTGGCCGCGCGCACCGGCTGCGCCTTGCTGCTCGACGTGAACAATCTGTACGTCAATCAATGCAACCACGGAGAAGACGCGCTGGCCGCCATCGCCGCGATCGCGCCCGGCAGTGTCGCTGAAATCCACCTGGCCGGCCACTTGCGCACCGAGCTGGCCGTGATCGACCACCACGGCGCCACCGTCGCGCCCGCGGTGTGGGAGCTGTACCGGGCGGCGCTGGCGCGTTTTGGGCGGGTGCCGACCTTGATCGAATGGGACACCGATATTCCCGCGCTGCCGGTACTGCTGGACCAGGCGCAGCAGGCGCGCGCCATCGCCGCCAGCTTTCCTTCGCGCGCCGAGGCCAGGCCGGCCCACGGGCGGGCGCACGCGCGCGCGGGCGGGATCGATCCGGCGCTGGTGCAAAATGACTTCGCGGCGGCCCTGTTCGAGCCGGCGCTGGAAGGGGCCGCGCTCGCGCATCTGCAAGGGGGCGCCGGCGCGCAGGCGCGCTTCGCTCTATACCGCGGCAATTTGAGCGCGACCTGGGACAAGAGCTTGGGGGCGGCTTACCCGGTGCTGCGCGCGCTGGTGGGTGAGGAGTTTTTCAGCGCCCTGACACGCGCCTATGGCATGGCCGAACCATCGCAGGATGCCGACTTGAATCGCTTCGGCGCCACCTTCGCCCAGTTCCTCGCGCACTTCGCGCACGTGGCCGATTATCCGTATCTGCCGGACATGGCGCGCCTGGAGTGGGCTTTGCACCGGGCCCATTATGGCGCCGACGCCCCCGGTGTGACGGCGGCGCAACTGGCGGCCATGGCGCCCGAGCAGCTCGAGAACGCGCGCCTGCGCCTGCATCCGGCTTGCGCGGTGCTGGCCTCGCCCTGGGCTAGCTTGGCGCTGTGGCGCGCGCATCAGGGCGAGGGCGGCGCGCCGTTCCCGGCCACGCTGGCCGCCACCAGTTACGCGCTGGTGGCGCGGCCGCGTTGGCGCGCCGAGGCCGTCGAGATCGATGCCGGCGCCTACGCGGCGCTGGCGGCGCTGGCGACGGGCGCTTGTTTCGGCGCGGCCCTGGACGCCGCGTTCGAGGCCGATCCCCAATTTGATGTGGCGGCCCGCCTGGCGCAGTGGCTGGAGCTGGCCCTGATCGTGGGCATCGACGCTTAGCAAGATAGACCGCAACACCGACGGCGCCATGGCGGCGCCACCCGCACTGCGCGCCGCACACCGTGCGCAGCCTTGATTTTCTCACACCGCGTATCTGACGACGCGTTCCTGGCCACGAGCTATCATGCAAAAATTTATTCCTGTATTGCGCCACCTGTATCGATTCGATGCGCTGCTGTCCGACTGGGGCGGCTCCCTGCTGGCGCTGGCGCTGCGTGGCTTCGTCGGCTGGCAATTTTTCAAGGCGGGCATGACCAAGGTGGGCGATTGGGATGCCACGCTCGCCTTGTTCCGCTCCGAATACCATGTGCCGCTGCTGCCGCCCGAATTGGCGGCCGTGATGGGCGCCGGCGGCGAGCTGGTGCTGCCGGTGTTGCTGTGGCTGGGCCTGGGCGCGCGCCCGGCGGCGCTGGGCTTATTTTTCGTCAACGCGATGGCCGTGCTGTCCTATCCGCAATTGTTCAGCTTTGAATGTCCGGCCGCCTTGAACGACCATTTTTACTGGGGGGCCCTGCTGCTGGTGCTGCTGGTGTATGGGCCAGGGCGCCTGGCGGCCGACCGCCCGATCGCGCGCGCGCTGGCGCCGCGCTAGGGCGCGCCTTGCCCGCTTGTTAGCTAGTCGAAGGCGCGCAGGATGCGCGCCTCGCCGCTGCGGTCGGCGTGCAGCTGATTGGCGGCGTGGGTGGCGGCGATCATGCGCGCGAGCTGGGCATCCTCGAAACGGCCCAGTTCGGCCGTGGCCGCGTTCAAGGCCTGGGCCAGCTTGGCGCGCGCGTTCTGGTACAGCGCGCTGGTGTACTGGTCTGTGTTCTTGAGCAATTCCTCGGCATTTTCGATGACCAGGCGCAGATCGACGATCAATTGCTCCTGGGTTTGCTGGCTTTGTTCGGGGCTATCCATGGCGGCCACCTTCAACCGGTTGATAACGACTTACAATATAGGCAATGAATCACCTCACCGTTTGCGCGGACGCAAAAATTTGCCGCCGCGCCCGGTGTATATCCCTCAGCTTAGTTGAATCTTGCTCGATTGCAAGTCAAGTTCCCGCCTCAGGCGCCGCCCACCACGGCGATGCGCACGTCCCCCAAGCTCACCAGCTGACCGGCGCGGATCTTGGCGGTCTTGCGCAATTCCGGCTTGCCATCGACCGTCACCGCGCCGCTGGCGACGATGGCCTTGCCGGCGCCGCCGCTGTCGCACAAGCCCACGAGCTTGAGTAATTGATTGAGTTCGACAAATTCGCCCGCTAGGTCGAAATTCACTTTTTGCATGCTATTCCCCGATGATGGACTTCCCGAAACGCCCATTGTAGCCCGCGCCGGCGCGATCCGATATTGCCTTGTGGAAATTATCGTCTACACTGGAAGGGATGGCGTGGTCGCTGCGGGGTGGTGATATGGGCAAGGCATGGTCGATGATGGGATGGGTGGCGCTGTGGCCGCTGGCATTGGCGGCGCAAGAGCGCGCACCGAATGCCGCTTCGGCGCTTGCCGTGCCGGGCGTGCTGGCGCGCGCCGGCGCGCCGGCCTGGGACTTGGCGCTGGGCGGGCAGGCGCACTTGCGCCTTGGCGTGCAAAGCGACAGCGCAGTGGCGCCGGAGTTCGCCTGGTCCACACTCGCGGCGCCGGCGCAGCGTCGATTACTCAGTGCGCAATACGCGCTGGGCGCGCCGCGCGGCGTGCTCATGCTTGCAGCCGGCCTGTTGCAAGAGAGCGGCGCGCGCTGGGGCATCGGGCAGGGCGGCACCTTGGACCCGAACCCGCGTGCGCGCACCACCTTCCTGGCCGTCTCGGGCGCTTACGCGCTCACGCCGCGCCTGGCCGTGGTGGGCATGGCATGGAGCGGGCACACGGCTAGAGCCGACGATGGCGCGGCGGCGGCGCCGGCCGCGGTGGGCACGATGGCCTTGAGCCTGGGCCTGTCGGCGCGCGCGCTGTGGGTGCGCGACGACCGCCTGGGCTTGACGCTGTCGACGCCGAACAAGGTGACACAAGGCGCGCGCACGGGCACGCTGATCGGCCTGCACTACGCGCGCAGTTTCTGACGGCGCCGCGGCGAAGCGTTAGCGCCCCCGCGGCTAGCCGATGCCCGGCCGCGTCATCGCCAGCGGATCGATCCAGGCATCAAATTGTTCGCCCGTCAGGTAGCCCAGCGCCAGCGCCGCCTGGCGCAGGCTGCTGCCCTCGTGCTGCGCCTTTTTTGCGATCTCGGCTGCGCGGTCGTAGCCGATATGGGGCGTGAGCGCCGTCACCAGCATCAGGGACGCGTCCATCAACTGGGCGATGCGCGCCGTGTTGGCGCCGATGCCGCGTGCGCAGTGGGTGTCGAACGAGCGCATGCCGTCGGCCAACAGGCGCGCGCTTTGCAGGAAGTTGTGTGCGATCAGGGGCTTGTAGACATTGAGTTCGAAATTGCCGCTCGCCGCGCCGATGGTGAGCGCCACATCGTTGCCGAACACCTGGCAGCACAGCATGGTGAGCGCCTCGCATTGGGTGGGATTGACCTTGCCCGGCATGATGGAGCTGCCCGGCTCGTTTTCCGGGATGCTGATTTCACCGAGGCCCGAGCGCGGGCCGGACGCCATCCAGCGCACGTCGTTGGCCAGCTTCATCAGGGCGGTCGCCAGGCTCTTCAAGGCGCCGTGCGCGCCCACCAGCGCTTCGTGCCCGGCCAGCGCGGCGAATTTGTTGGCGGCGCTGGCAAAGGGCAGGCCGCTGCGCGCGGCCAATTCGGCGGCCACCCGCGCGCCGAACTCGGGATGGGTGTTCATGCCCGTGCCGACGGCGGTGCCGCCCACCGCCAGTTGCAGCAGGGTCGGTAGCGTCGCCTCGATCTGGGCCTGCGCCAACGCCAGCTGGGCTTCGTAGCCGGAAAATTCCTGTCCCAGGGTGAGCGGGGTCGCGTCTTGCAAATGGGTGCGCCCGATCTTGACGATGGCGCCGAACTGGCGCGCCTTCTCGCCCAGCGTGGCGCGCAACAGCGCCAGCGCCGGAAGCAGGGCGTGCGCGAGCGCGCCGGCCGCCGCCACGTGCATGGCGCTGGGGAAGATGTCGTTCGAGGATTGCCCGAGGTTCACTTCGTCGTTCGGATGCAGCAGGCGGGCCTGGCCGCGCGAGCCGCCCAGGAGCTCGGAGGCGCGGTTGGCCAGCACCTCGTTCATATTCATATTGCTTTGGGTGCCAGAGCCGGTTTGCCACACCACCAGCGGGAATTGGTCCGCGTGCTGCCCGGCCAGCACTTCGTCGGCGGCGCGCACGATGGCGTCGGCCTTGGCCGCGTCGAGCAAGCCGAGCGCGCCGTTGACGCGGGCGCTGGCGCGTTTGGTCTCGGCCAGCGCCGCGATCAGCTCGGGCGGCATGCGTTCGCTGGAAATGCGGAAGGTCTCGAGCGAGCGCTGGGTCTGGGCGCCCCACAGGCAGGCCCCCGCCACCGCGATCGGGCCGACACTGTCTTTTTCGATTCTGCTATCCATGGCAATCCCGTTTCGCTGGTCTGGAAATTAAAGAGTTTAGCCGAACGCACGTTAATGACGTTGAGGCGTCGAAAGCGCGGCCATGGAAATGGCGTGCGCGCTCGGGCCGACCGTGAACTTTTTTCGAGAGCATTCCAGACCACCATGCCGCGTCGCCTACGCCCCAGCTTGCGCCACCTGTGTGGCGGCTTTGCCCTCGCCGCGCTGTTTGGCGCGGCGCAGGCGGCCGAGCTCGGTGAGAGCGTGGTGCGCTCCTTCATCGGCCAGCCGCTGGCGGCCGACATCGAATTGACGGCCTTGACGTACGAGGAGGCGAATGCCTTGCAGGTCAGCCTGGCTGACAGCGACGTCTACCGGGGCGCGAATATCCGCATGGACCCGGCGCTCGACACCTTGCACATCGCCTTGATGCGGCGCGACGGACGCCAATTCCTGCACCTGACCTCGCGCACGCCCGTCGAGACCGATTACCTGCACGTGTTTCTCTCCTTGCGCAGCGGCGAGGCGCGCGAGGTGCGCGCGGCCACCTTGTGGCTGATCCCCGATCCGCAGGCGCCGGCGCAGACGGGCGCGCTGGCCGCGGCGGCGCCGCCGCCGCGGCCCGTATGGCACACGCTGGCGCCGCGCCACCCGGGGCATAAGCACGCGGACAGCGTCACCGAGGCCCAGCTGTGCGCGGCGGCCGAGGCGCGTAACGCCCAGTTGAGCGGCAATATCGCCAAGCTCGAGGGCAAGGTCAGCCAATTGCAGACGGCCGTCGGCGTCAAGCCGGTCGCGCCCCCCGCGTCAGCGCCGGCCGCGCACGCCGCCGCCCAGCCGGGGGCCGGGCACGCGCACGCGTCGACCAAGGCGGGCCACGAGGGCAAGGCGGGGCTTGAAAAGAAGGGGATGGCGTTGTGGCCGTGGCCGTGGATCGGCGGCGGCGTGGGCGCCGTGCTGCTGGCCGGCGTGCTCGCCTATGTGTTCCGCAGCAAGACCGCGGGCAAGGCCAAGCCGCGCGCGGCGGACAAAGCGAGCCTGTGGGCGCGCTTGCGCGGCAAGAAAAAACCGGCGCCG
This sequence comes from Pseudomonadota bacterium, assembly GCA_040388555.1. Taxonomy (GTDB): domain Bacteria; phylum Pseudomonadota; class Gammaproteobacteria; order Burkholderiales; family Burkholderiaceae_D; genus Telluria_A. Next base: position 8,127 of record JAZKBP010000003.1, on the reverse strand, counting down.
ATCGAGCCCGTGCTGGACGGGGCCGCCGCCGGGGCGCCGCCGCCTTGAGGTCTGCTCCCGTGCCGCCCCGCCTGCCTGGTGCCGCCCCGCGCCGGGCGGGGCGGGGCGCGGCCGGTCGCGTTCACACGGATGGCGCCAAGTGCGCTATAATGCGCGGTGCAGTCTGCGGACTGCGCAAAAAACGAGCCAGGGTCTGGCGCAGCCACCAAGGATAGCGTGGCGCGATAAGCGGACTGTACGTTGAGGAAACGCCTGGTATCGGAAGCGGTCTGTCGCGCCAACATGGGTGCGCGGACGCCGGATGCAACCGGCACGAGGCGACACCAGGAGATACCTGGTGTTCGCTCTCCCGAATTCCCCGCCCCCCACACGATGCGAGCACCGTTCCAAGCGCAGCGGGCTTGCGCCCACTGCGACCATGCCGCCTTAATCGCAGCTTTGCGATTGACCGCCCGCGCCCGGCACCGGCATCCCCACCAGGATCTGCCCCAGGAAATCCCCCTTGGCCATGGCGCGCCCCAGCACCTGCTCGGCGCCCGCATGGAATTTATACAGGGCGTAGGCCTGGCAGGCGTCGCGCACCGCCACTTGCCACACTTCGATCTTGCCATCGGGGATGCCGTTCGGCTTGATCGGGTCGGCCGCCGACAAAATGCCCCATGCGTGCGGCCCCAGCGGGTCCGATCCATCGTTCAAGCTCTTGGCCAGCGCGGCCGCGCCAGCCGGGGCCGGCGCGTCCGCGCTGGCGCTGGCGACAGATGGCGCGCTCGCCACGTTAGGCGCGGAGGCGGCCGGCGCGCTCGGCGCCAGGTGCAAGTCATTGCAATCGTCCGGGCACACGGCGATATAGAGTTGCTGCTTGCTGGCCGACTTGGTCTGGGCGCCGCTCTTGGCGTCGACGGCGACGTCGATATCGGCCAGGCAGCCCTCTTCGGCATAGCTGGCGCCGCCAAAATATTGCGCGCCCGTGCCTTTGGCGAACATCATCAACATCAGGTAGCGGTGCCCGATTTTCTCGTTCGCCTGCACTTCGCGCATCGGTCCGCGCGTCTTGCAGGCGGCCGCCAGCGGCTTGGCGGCGGTGGGCATTTGCTTGGGCGCGGCCAGCGCGCACGGCGCGCTCGCGCCCAGGATGGCGCCGAGGGCGGCGCTGCAAAACAGACGGGCGAGGGGGGATGGCTTCATACTTTGGTGTCTCCAGGAAGGTCAAGGGGCGTTCGATCAAGCGGCGCCAGTGTGCGCGCTTGGACATCGTCTCGCAATGGCTTATTGAAACATGACGCGCAATCGATGACAATCGTACAAAGGTATGAGATCGCTCAAATTTACCGATGAGATCGGCGCCGCATGGATGCGCCCACACTGGATAGCTTGCATGGAAGTTCGAGTCACCAACACGGCGCCAGCGCCACGGCGCGCGCGCGCGCGCCGCCGTTTCCTGGCGCGCGTGGCCGGCTTGGCCGGCGCCGCCTGCCTGGCCGGCGCCGCCAGCGTCGCCGGGGCGGCCGGCGCGGCGCCGGAACTGCGCATCGCCAGCCTGTTTACGCGCAGCGCCAACGGGCGCGACGCTGGCATGCTCGAAGCGGCCCTGGCGCTGGAAAATCCGGCCCTGGCCGCGCGCATCCGGGTCGACGCCGTCTACGCCGACTTCGATCCGGCCCGCTTGGCCACGCTGGCGCGCCAGGTGGTGCTCGCGCGCCCGGCCCTGATCGTGTGCCACGACCAGACGGCCTTGACGGCGATGCTGGCGGCGCGCGCGCAAGCGCCCATCCCGATCGTGTTCCGGGCCCATGACGATCCGCTCGCGCACGGCTTGATCGGCAGCTACGCCCGGCCCGGGCGCAATCTGACGGGCATCACCACTTACCGCTGCGCCGACGACAAGATGCTCGAGATCTTGCACGACGCCTTGCCCGGCGTGCGCCGCGTCGGCTTCCTGTTCAACGCCAGCGTGCCCGACGGCGGTTGCCACGCGCGCGCGCGCCAGTACGCCGCCGAGCTGGGCATGACGCTGCAGGAGTTCGACGTGGCCAGCGTCGAGCAGGTGGGCGGCGCGCTCGCGAAAATCGGCGGCGCGCGCGTCGAGGCGATGATAGTGCCGGCCTCGGCCGCCGTGTGGAAGACGCGCAAACAGGTCGTCGCACACTTGAACGCGCACGCCATCCCCGCCATCTACGAGGGCCAGGCCTTCCTCGACGTGGGCGGCTTGATGCATTTCGGTGCCATCCAGGACGACGCGCTGGCGCGCATGGCGCGTGACGTTGTCAAAATCTTGCAGGGCGAGAGCGCGGGCGACATTCCGGTGAGCCAGCCGACCCGCTTTGAGCTGGTCATCAATATGAAGGCCGAGCGCGCGCGCGACTATCGGCTCAGCGCGCGCGTGCTGCGGCGCGCCGACCGGATCCTCGAATGAAACTGCGGCGACCCCTGTTCCGCAAATACCTGGGCGTGCTCACCGGCCTGATCGTCGGCACCCTGGTGCTGGCCTCGGCGGTGCAAGTGCTGTTCAACGCGCGCGCCCAGCGCGCGCAGGTGGGCGAGGTGCTGGCCTCGGAATCGCGGCGCGCGGCCTTGCAGATCCAGAGCTTCCTGTCCGACATCACGGCCTCGATGGGCTGGGTGCTCGACTACGACCAGCCGGGGCAGGACGCCGACCTGGCCGCCATCCGCGACGAGAGCCAGCGCCTCTTGCGCAAGGAGCCCGCCATCATGCGGGTGCGCTATGTGGGCGGGGATGGCTGCGAGCGCATCGTCGTCGCGCGCGTGGAGGTGGACCGGCGCGGCCCCTGCGCGACCCTGGCGCCGGCCGACGCGGCGCTGGCGCGCGCGGCGCGCGCCCGCCAGCTCGCGTATGGCACGGTGCTGTTCCGGGACGGCTCGGAACCGTTCATGGAAATCGCGCTGGCCGCGCGCGGACGCGCCGGCGGGGTGCTGTTCGCGCAAGTCGATTTGCGCCAGATCCACGACAGCGTCAGCGCCATCCACGTCGGGCGCAGCGGCTTCGCCTTCGTGACGGACGCCTCCTGGCAATTGGTAGCCCACCCGGACCAGAGCCTGGTGCTGCGCCACCTGAACCTGGGCGGCGCGGGCGCGGTGCGCGACGCGCTCGCGGCCGGGCGCGCCGGCGCGCCCCAGCAGGCGGCCATGCTCAGCACCGGCCTGGACGAGCGGCGCGTGCTGTCGGCCGTGGCCAGCGTGCCGGGACCGCACTGGTGGGTGTTTGTGCAGCAGCCGGCGCGCGAAGCGTTCGACCCGATCGTCGCCTCGCTGTGGGCGGCGGCGCTGGTGGCGCTGGCGGCCATCGCCTGCGCGGTGGGGGCGAGCTATGTGCTGGCGCGCCGCATGGCCAGCCCGATCCTGGCCTTGCGCGCGGGCGCGGCCACCATCGCGGCGGGCGACTTGAAGGCGCGCATCGCGCTGGGCACGGGCGACGAGCTCGAGCTGCTCGGGAGTGACTTCAACCGCATGGCCGAAGCGCTCGGGCAAAGCTACGCCGGCCTGGAGGCGAAGGTCGAACAGCGCACCCGCGCGCTGGCCGAGGCGGGCGAGCAGGTGCGCCGCCAAGCGCGCCAGTTGGCGCAGGTGAACGCTGAATTGTCGGTGCGGCTCGAGGAACTGGCCGTGCGCAAGGACGAGGCCGAGCGCGCCAGCGCGGCCAAGACGCGCTTCCTGGCCGCGGCCAGCCATGATTTGATGCAGCCCATGCACGCGGTCGGTTTGCTCGTCGGCATCCTGCGGCGGCGCATCGGCGCGCCCGAGCTGGCGGCCCTGGTGCACAAGGTGCAAGCCGCGGTGCAGGGAATGGAAACCCTGTTCGGCAGCCTGCTCGACATCTCCAAGCTCGATTCGGGCGCCGTCAAGGCCGATGTGCGCACGGTGGCCTTGCAAGACTTGCTCGGCTTCATAGAGCTCAACTACCAGCCCTTGGCCCAGGAAAAAGGCTTGCGCCTGCGGGTGGCGCGCTGCCGCGCCCATGTGCGCACCGATCCGGCCCTGCTCGAACGCATCATCGGCAACCTGGTCACCAATGCGATCCGCTACACCGATAGCGGCAGCGTGCTGGTCGGTTGCCGGCGCGCCGGCGCGGCGGTGCGCATCGAAGTGTGGGACACCGGGATGGGCATCGCGCCGGCCTTCCAGGAACAGATTTTCGAAGAGTTTTTCCAGCTCGAGGGTGGCGCGCGCGCCGGCGCCAAGGGCTTGGGCCTGGGCTTGTCGATCGTCAAGCGCAGCGCCGGGCTGCTCGGCCATCGGCTGGCGCTGCGCTCGACGCCCGGGCGCGGCTCGGTGTTCGCGCTGAGCATGGAGCGCGCCGGGCAGGGCGCGCCGGCCGAGCACGTGCCGGCCGGCGCCTTTGAAGAGGCCTTGCGCGGCGCCTTCGTGGTGGTGGTCGACGACGATGGCGACGCGCGCTACGCGCTCGAGCAATTGCTGCACCTGTGGGGTTGCCACGTGATCGCCAGCGCTTCCCTGGTCGACGTGCTCGACCAGCTCACGCGCCACTTGCGCCCGCCCGACCTGATCCTGACCGATCTACGCCTGGGTCCGGCTTTGACCGGCCTGGCCGTGATCGACGGCGTGCGCGCCGTGACGGGCGAACTGACGCCGGCCATCATCCTCTCCGGCGAGAGCGTGGCACCGGCGCCGCTGCCGGCCGCTTGCGCCATGCTGCTCAAGCCGGCCGGGCCGCGCCGCCTGGCCGAGCTGTGCGCGGCCATGCTCGTGCCCGGCCCGGTCGAGCAGGCGCCAGCGCGCCCCTAGCGCGGACGGCGCGCGCGTTCAGTCGCTTTCATAGGAGCCCAGGTCGGCTGTGGCACGGCTGTGGGGTCAAACCCCGGCTGTGGGGTCAAACCCGGCAACTTGGCGGCTGTGCGGCTGTGGGGTCAAACCCCGGCTGTGGGGTCAAACCCGGCAACTGGACAAACGCGGCTGTGCGGCTGCGGCTGCGGCTGTGGGGTCAAACCCGGCAACTGGACACGGCTGTGGGGTCAAACCCGGCAACCACGGCTGTGGGGTCAAACCCTGCGGCTGTGGGGTCAAACCCGGCAACTGGACAAACCTAATGCGGCTGTGGGGTCAAACCCGGCAACTGGACAAACCTAACGCCGTGCGGCTGTGGGGTCAAACCCGGCAACTGGACAAACCTACCGCCGGGGTCATTTTTGTCGACTTGCCGGGTTTGACCCCTTGACGCCTTTTTGTCGACTTGCCGGGTTTGACCCCTTGACGTGTCGACTTGCCGGGTTTGACCCCTTGACGGCAAGACGGCGCACGCTTGCCGAGGGCGGGGGGGCGGCGGCGCGGGCCGGCGAAGGCCTCAGTCGGCGAAGCGCAAGCCGAGCTTGCTCGCCGCGATCACGGCCTGGGTGCGGGTGGTGACATTGAGCGCGCGCAGGGCGGCCGAGGTATGGGTCTTGATGGTGCTCATTGATAAGTTCAAGTCGCGGCAGATGGCCTTGGTCGACTTGCCCTGCAAGACCAGGTGCAGCACGTCGCTTTGGCGCGGTGTCAAGCCCAGCTGGGCACAGGTGACGGGCTCGCTGGCATGGGCGCCGGCCGGCGTTGGCGGCAAGCGGATGTCGGTGCCGGCGCGCTCGGACAGGAAGACATTGGCCGGCAGGTAGACACCCTTGGCCAGGATCAGGTTCAAGGCCGCCTCGAGCACCTTGGACGAGGAACTCTTGGGCAGGAAACCCATCGCGCCCCGGTCCAGCGCGTTCATCACGCTTTCGCGGTCGTCGTTCGAGGACAGTACCACCACCGGGATGTCGGGGAAGTCGCGCCGCACCACGGTCAAGCCTTCGAGCCCGCTCATGCCGGGCAAGCCGATGTCGATGAGCATGAGCTCGACGGGGGCGGGCGGCGCCGCCAGCAGCTCGAGCGCCTCTTCCACGCTGCCGGCCTGGAAAGTGCACACCTCATCGAGCAGGGAATGCAAAAGCAGCGACATGCCTTCGCGAAATAATGGGTGATCGTCGACGAGAAGAATATTCATGTTTGCTATCCGGTTTGGCCATGTTGACGTTGTACACGATCGGGCGCGCCGGCGCCATCGGCCAAATGGCCCATGCGAAGGGCGACTGGGCGCGCCGGGCGGCGTGCCCGACAATGTTATCAAAGCGCGCCACGGGGTGGCGCCGCATTGCAGCATCGCGCACCAACCATTGATCGAGGGGAAGCCATGATTTCAGTGACACCGCAGCAGCTCCGTGAATCGGCCGGCGCCAATGGCGCCGCCCAGGCGAGCGCCCGGCCCGGGCCGGAGAGCCGCTTTTTCGACGCCCAGGCCGGCCTGGACATGCGCGCCTTGGCGCGCGGCTACGCCGAACAGGGCGCGCCCTTCAAGCCCTTGCTGATGAAGTTCGCGGCCGCCAACGAGTTCGTGCAAGTGCCCACCCTGGGGCAATGCAATGCGCACGGCATGTTTTGGCAAATTCGTCCGCGTCACGGCGAGGGCAAGCGCTTCTTGCCGCTGGGCGACATGGTGACCCCGTATTTGACCGGCCCCAAGCGTGTGCCGGCGATGCTGCTGGCGCGCGACCCGGCTTATCCGCACGCGCTGGCCCATCCGATCGGCTTCGAGCGCATCGCTGGCGAGGGCGCCGGGCTCGAGCTGTATCGCTTGATCGCGCCGGCCGGCTATAGCGCGCTGGGGATCGCGTTCGAGCCGGGCGCGCCCAGCGACTATTGGTGCGTGGCGAACGAATTCATCGAAGACGTGGCCGATTGCGCGCCCATGTGGCCGGCCGTGCCGCAGGGCTGGCCAGCCAATCCGGGTCTGGTCAAGGCCGCCATCGGCGCGAGCGACCGCTTGCCGATGGGCGATGTGATGTATGTGCTGCCCAACACCCCCTTGCCGGCCCAGCATCCGGAAGCGGCGCGCCGCGCCGCCCTCAAGCTGGGCAAGCTGCGCCTGGAGATCGAAGCGATCGCCTTGAGCGGCCCCGAATATGCGGCCAGCGGCGCGCGCGGGGCCCAGTATTCGCCCGGTCTGTCGGCCGCGTTCGTGTTGCCGTGCACGGCCATCGACGGGCGCAAGCTGGCCAACCAGGCGCAGGAGACGCCGTTTTATTTCGTGCTCAGCCGGCCTTTGTGGAAATGCATCTTGAGCTTGCCCGCGCACAGCGGCGGCGCTTACCAATTGGCGCGCATGATGGGGGTGGCGGCCACCTCGGCGAGCGAATTTCGGCGCGCCACCTCGCTCATGGTCTCGCCCTTCGGGATGGTGTCCATTTCGAACGGCAGCGCCGCCGTGTGCGCCAGTTTCACCCAGGAGTGCGAATTGATGACCAGCGCCTCGATGAGCCGGGCCCAGACCTCGGGCTTGGCGGTGCCGGTGGATCTGCCGATGCCGGCCAATTCCCAATTTTGGCAATTGTTTCAAAGGCTGGAGGTATGCCAGGGCGATGGCACGCTGGTGTCGGCCATCGATTTTGGGCGCGACCAGTTGCAAAGCTTGCCGGCGCGGGCGGCCTAGGCCCGCTGGCATGAAAAATGCCGCTCGCGGCGGCATTTTCTTTGGAGGGTGGGCAGCGCCTCAGTGGTCGGCGCGCTGCGTGCCCATCACACTGGCGATCTGCGCCATCCACGGTTCCGTCATCTCGCGCACGGCGCGGTCGTTCGCCATGATTTGCTTGAGCAAGTCGATCTTGCGCTGGCGCATCGCGCCTTCGAGCGGGGCCACGCCCGTTTCCACCGCGCTGGCCTGGGCCGCGCATTGGTGCTCCAGGCTGGCCAAGCCGTTCCAGTCGCGCGCTTGCGCCGCCGCCGCCATCTTGGCCGTCAGCCCGGCTATGTTTTCGTACATCGAGAGCACTTCATTGGACGTCATGATCACACCCGCCGTTGATTGAGGGATTACCGCCTGTCTCCCCATTACGGCGCGGTTTTAGGAAACTTTAGGCTTGTTTTGAAAAAAAGCGAAAATATTTTCAAAAAAAGCGCGCGCAGGGCATGGGGGGGGCTTAATTCGGGGGCAATATTATCACGGAATAAACGCGAGGAGCGTTTCGATTGCGGAAAATCAGCGGCGCCGGTTTTGGGGAAACACCGTTAGGGGACAGACCCCTGTTTAGAGGAAATGCGAGCAGTTCCTCTAAACAGGGGTCTGTCCCCCAACGGTGTTAG
>JAZKBP010000002.1:0-68449 GCA_040388555.1 Pseudomonadota bacterium | reverse complement strand
GCTTGTTTGCTGAAGCGTTGTGTTCAGCAGCAGAGAGGCGAGATTATGAAGCACTTCTCAAAAACCGTCAACCCCTGTTTTTTACATCGTTTTCAGCGACAACCCGTTTTTGCGGGGAGGCGAACTATAGCGGACTGCGGCGAAATTGGCAAGGGCAGGCAGGCGCGCCCATCGATGCAGCGTAAAATGAAGCCTTTCCCGCCGCGACAACAAACATGACGATCCTGCTCGCCACCCTGAACGCCCGCTACGCCCACGCTTCACTCGGGCTGCGCTACCTGCTGGCCAATATGGGCGCCTTGCAGGAGTGCACGCGCTTGCAGGAATTCGTCATCGGCACCAAGACTACAGAAATCGTCGAGAAACTCCTGGCCAGCAATCCGAAAATCATCGGCTTTGGCGTCTACATCTGGAACGTGGACGACACCACCAAGGTCGTCGCCATGCTCAAGCGCGTGGCGCCACACGTGGTCATCGTGCTGGGCGGGCCGGAAGTGTCGTACGAAGCAGGCGAGCAAGCCATCGTGCAACTGGCCGATTATCTGGTGACCGGTTGGGGCGACGTCACTTTCCCCAAGCTGTGCGGCGAGATCTTGAACGGCCCCAAGCCCTTGATGAAGATCCATGCCGGCATCCAGCCGCCGATGGCCGAGATCAAGCTGCCCTACGCGCTGTACAGCGCCGAAGACATCGCCCACCGCACCATTTACGTGGAAGCGTCGCGCGGCTGCCCATTCAAATGCGAATTCTGCCTATCCGCGCTGGACAAGACAGCCTGGCCTTTCGCCCTCGATACCTTCCTGGCCGAGCTGGAAAGCCTGCACGCGCGCGGCGCCCGCCTGTTCAAGTTCGTCGACCGCACCTTCAACCTGAACATCAAGACCAGCTTGAAGATCATGCAGTTCTTCCTCGATAAATTAGAGGCCCATCCGGACGACCCGGTGTACGCCCACTTCGAGCTGGTGCCCGACCACCTGCCCGACGCCCTCAAGGAAAGCATCAGTAAATTCCCGGCCGGCGCCTTGCAATTTGAAATTGGCATCCAGAGCTTCAATCCCGAGGTGCAAGCCCTGGTGAGCCGCAAGCAAGATAACAACAAGGCGGCCGAGAATATTCGCTGGCTGTCGGAAAAGTCGCAAGCCCACCTGCACGTCGACCTGATCGCCGGCTTGCCTGGCGAAGACATGGCCAGCTTCGCGCGCGGCTTCAACAAACTGATCGCGCTCAAGCCGCACGAAATCCAGTTCGGCATCTTGAAGCGCCTGCGCGGCACGCCCATCATCCGCCATACCGAAGCGTTCGGCCTGGTGTTCGACCCGAGCGCCCCCTACACCATCCTGGCGACCAACTTGATCGACTTCTCCACCATGCAGCGCCTGGTGCGCTTCGCCCGCTACTGGGATCTGGTGGCCAACTCCGGGCGCTTCGCCCACACGCTCGAACACATGCTGCGCGATGCCCCGTTCGAGAACTTCATGGCGTTTTCCGATTGGATCTACAGCAAGACGGACGCCACCCACCGCATCGCCATGGACCGGCTGGCCCGCTTGGTCGGCGAATGGCTGCAAGCCCAGGGCATGGACCAGCAAAGCGCGACGCGTCTGCTGAGCACCGACTACGGCGGGCGCGGCGGCAGCACGGCGGACAGCGCGGCATCGCCGGTCAGCGCGCCGGCACGCCAAGCGCGCCACCTGGCGGCCTGATCGGGATGTGCGGCATGTGCGGCATGTGCGCGGCGCCGCGCGCAGGCGCGAACTTCGGTAGCGGCTACCCCGAAAGTCTTTTACACTGGCACAATGCCAATTGAAAATGCGCCAAGCTTAATCGTCAGCAGCACCGAGGCCGGCCCGTTCGTGCAGGCTGGCGGACTCTGGCAAGTCCACGCCCTGGCCCAGCGCGAGGTGATGAAGTCCATCACCACCATCCTCGATTCCCTGAAAAACACGCCGGCGCTACGCTGGGACTTGTCCGCCATCGAGCGACTCGACCATATCGGCGCCCAGCTATTTTGGAACGCCTGGGGCAAGCAACGCCCGGCCGCGCTGGTGCTCGCGCCCACCCACGAAGAACTATTCAAGCGCATCGAAACAGCCAGCGCCATCGTGTTGCCGCCGGCCCGCCCCAACCGCCTCACCTGGGTCATGAAACTGGGCTTCACCATGCTCGCCTTCTTCGAGCATCTGTGGGGTTTCATCGGCTTGATCGGACGCGTCACCCAAGACCTGGGCCGTTTCCTGCGCCACCCCTGGCGCGGGCCATGGCGCGAAATCTCGGCCAATATATTCCACGCCGGCTTCGAAGCGCTCGGCATCACGGCCCTGGTCGGCTTTCTGATCGGCGTGGTGCTGTCCTACCTGTCGGCACAACAGTTGCGCACCTTTGGCGGCGACGTGTTCATCGTCAACATCCTGGGCATGATGATTATCCGCGAGCTCGCCCCCCTGCTGGCCGCCATCCTGGTGGCCGGTCGCTCCGGCTCCTCCATCACCGCCCAGCTGGGCGTGATGCGCGTGACCGAGGAGCTCGATGCCATGCTGGTGATGGGCATCTCGCATGGCTATCGCCTGATCATGCCCAAGGTGCTGGCCCTGGCCATCTCGCTGCCGCTGCTGGTGGTCTGGACCGACGCGATGGCCCTGATCGGGGGCATCGTCTCGGCCAAGATCGAACTTGGCCTGTCGCCACGCTACTTTGTGCAAAAACTGCCGGACGCCGTTCCGCTCGCCAACTACCTGATCGGCTTGCTCAAGGGCGCCGTGTTCGGCACCCTGATCGCCCTCGTGTCCTGTCACTTCGGCCTGCGTATCAAGCCCAATACGGAAAGCTTGGGGCGCGGCACCACCACCTCGGTGGTCACCGCCATCACCGTCATGATCCTGGCCGACGCCGTGTTCGCCATCGTCTTCAACGGGGTTGGTTACTGATGAGCGAGTTCGCCAAGCCCAAACGCGCGCCCCAGCGCCTGCACAAGAAGCCCCTGCACATCGAGGGCGAACCGGTGGTCCGCATCACCGGCTTGTGGACCAAGTTCGGCCGCACCGTCGTGCACCAGGACTTGAACCTCGACATTTACGCGGGCGAAATCCTGTCCATCGTGGGCGGTTCCGGCACCGGCAAGACGGTGCTGCTGCGCCAGATGCTGGGCCTGGAGCGCCCCGCGCGCGGCTGCGTGCGAGTGTTCGGCGAAGACATCAGCGCCGCCGACGCCGAGCAATTGCAGCGCATGCGCAACCACTGGGGCATGTTGTTCCAGCAAGGCGCGCTGTACTCGGCGCTGACCGTGTTCGACAACATCGCCCAGCCCATGCGCGAATTGCGCGTCCTGCCGGAAGACGTGATCCGCGACGCCGTGCTGCTCAAGATGCAAATGGTGGGCTTGGGACCCGAACACGCGGGCAAGATGCCGGCCGACCTGTCCGGCGGCATGGTCAAGCGCGCCTCGCTGGCGCGCGCGTTGGCGCTCGAGCCGCAACTGCTGTTCCTGGACGAGCCCACCGCCGGCCTGGACCCGGACTTGTCCGACAGCTTCGTGGCCTTGATCCAATCGCTGCACCGCGAACTGGGCTTGACGGTGGTGATGGTCACGCACGACCTCGACACCTTGTTCGCGCTCTCGACCCGGATCGCCGTGCTGGCCGAGAAACACGTGATCGCGATCGGTCCCAGCCGCGATATCATCGAGGTCGACCATCCCTTCATCAAGCATTTCTTCCTCGGCGAGCGCGGCCAGCGCGCCCTGGCCGTGCTGGACATGCCGCAAGCCCACAAAGCGCAGCCATAACCGTTAAAAAGAACCTGGAAAAAACATGGAAAACAGATCGCACGCCCTGATGACCGGCTTTTTCACCATCGCCCTGGTGATCGGCGCGGTGTTGGCCGGCATCTGGCTGAACCGCGACCGGGTCGAGCGCGTGCCCTACCAGATCGCCACCACGCAATCGGTGCCGGGCTTGAACCCGCAGGGCGCGGTGCGCTACCGCGGCCTGGAAGTGGGCAAGGTCAACGCCATCGGTTTCGATCCCAAGGTGGCGGGCCAGATCCTGATCGAGCTGGCCATCGACCCGGAAACGCCGATCACCAAGACCACCTATGCCACCCTGGGCTATCAGGGCGTGACGGGAATCGCCTACATCCAGCTCGACGACGCCCCCGTTGCGGCCAGCCCGCTCGCGAGCGACGCCACCCATGTGGCGCGCATCCCGCTGCGCCCGGGCTTTTTCGACCAACTGGAAAAGCGCGGCAACGCCATCCTGGCCCAGACCGAGGAATTGACGGCGCGCTTGAACATCCTGGTCAATCCCGCCAACCAAAAGTCGCTCACGGTGGCGATCGACAATATCGGCAAGGCGGCCGAGCAATTCGGCGCGGTGCCGCAAAAGCTCGATCCGCTGCTGCAGCGCCTGCCCGCCTTGACGGAAAAATTCGACCACACCATGGACGCCTTCGGCGCCTTCAGCGACAATGCCTCGCGCCTGTCGGACAACTGGGACCGCCTGGCCACCAATTTGCAAGCCAAGGATGGACCGATCGCACACTTGAACGGCACCTTCGAGCGCGTCGGCGGCTCGCTCGAGGACATGGCCAGCGATGTCGAATTGCAGACCTTGCCGCATGTGACGGCCATGACGGACGAAGCGCGCTCCTCGCTGCGGGCGGTCAAGCGCACCATGAACAGCTTGAACGAGCGGCCGCAAAGCTTGCTCTTCGGCGCGCCCAAGCCCACACCGGGCCCCGGCGAGCCGGGTTTCGCACCACCATCGAAATGAGGACGAGCACCATGATGCACACCGAAGGGCGCCAAGTTCAACCCCTGCCGCAGGCGCTGGAGCGGCCAGCCGCGCGCCGCATGCCGGCGCCTTTCGTGCGCGCGGCCCTGGGCGCGGGGGCTTGCGCCGCCCTGCTGCTGGGCGGCTGCGCCAGCCACGGCGAAGCGCCCGCCCTGTACGATTTTGGCGCGCCACCGGCGGGCGCGCCGGCCGCCATGCCGACCGGCACCATGCCCGCCGCCCTGGTGGTGGCCGAGGTCAACGGCCCGGCCGCGCTGGACAGCCAATCGATGTTCTACCGCCTCAACTACGCCGATCCGCTGCAAGCGCGCGCCTACGCCAACAATCACTGGAGCGGCACGCCGCTGCAATTGATCACCCAGCGCTTCAAGACGCGCTTCGCCCAAACCGGCATGAAGGTGCTCTCGCTGAGCGACGCGGCCGCCGGCATGCCACTGCTGCGGGTCGAGGTCGACGATTTCTCGCAAGGTTTCGACAGCCCCGGCCAAAGCCATGGCCAGCTGCTGCTGCGCGCCTCGCTGTTCCAGGGCCGCAAGCTCATCGCGCAAGAATCCTTCGCCAGCAAAGTTCCGGCGCGCAGCGCGGACGCCGCCGGCGGCGCGCGCGCGCTGGCCGAAGCGACCGACGCGGTCGCCGCCAACATCCTGGCCTGGGTCGCCGCCCTGCCGCCGCGGAAGGAATAAGCTTGAGCAAGGAGATCGACGGGACGGCGCCGCAAGCTTCGCCGGTGGCGCGCGTGGCCTTGCTCGCCTATTTGCTGCTGATCGTCTACGCCAGCCTGTACCCGTTTTCCGGATGGCACAATAGCGGCCTGTCGCCCTTCGCCTACTTGAACACGACGCCGCCCCAGTACTGGACCCTGTTCGACGCCGCCATCAACGTGATCGGCTATGTACCGTTCGGCATCCTGCTGATGTTTTCCCTCTATCCGCGGGTGCGCGGGCTGTGGGCGCTCTTGCTGGCCGCGCTGGCCGCGCTGCTGGTGTCGGGCGCGATGGAAGCGGTGCAAACTTTCCTGCCCAGCCGGGTCGCCTCCAACCTGGATTTCCTCACCAATGCCGCCGGCGCCGTGCTGGGCGCGTGCATCGGCAAGATGGCGACGCGCGCCTTGCTCGAGCAAAGCCGCCTGCACCAGTTGCGCCAGCGCTGGTTCGCGCCGCAAGCGAGCGCCGGCCTGGTGCTGCTGGGCCTGTGGCCGCTGGCCCAGATCTACCCGCAAGCCTATTTATTCGGCAATGGCCAGTTGCTGCCCATCGTGTCGGAGTGGCTCTCGAGCTGGCTGGACATGAATATCGACCTGGTGGCCATGCTGCGTCCGGACACCGTGATGACGGTCGAGCAGTACTGGCTGTCGGAAACCATCATCACCGCTTGCGGCATGACGGGCGCCGTGCTGACCATGCTGTGCGTGTTGCGGCGCGGCGCCCCGCGCACCTTGCTGGCGCTGGCCCTGGTGGCGGCGACCCTGCTGGTCAAGGCGCTGGCCAGCGCCTTGCTGTTCACGCCGGCCAACGCTTTCGTGTGGATGACGCCGGGCGCCGAGGGCGGCTTCCTGATCGGCGCGATCATGCTCTCGGGCTTGGCATTCGCACCGCAGCAGGCGCAGCGCCGTATCGCCGTCCTCACTCTGCTGCTGAGCTTGCTGGTACTGAACGACATCCCGGTCAACCCCTACTTCAGCTCCACCCTGCAAAGCTGGGTCCAGGGAAAATTCCTCAACTTTAACGGGGCGGCCCAGTTCCTGGCCTTGCTGTGGCCTTTCTTCGCCTTGTGCTATCTGTTCCTGCCGGCGCACAAGCATCATCGCAGCTAGCGGGCGGGGCGCACGCAAGGCGCGTATGATATCGGCTTCGGCAAGCCGGATAGACCAGGCCGCTGCGCCGCAGGCATTCACTTTTCACCAGACAGACCATGACTGACAAACCCTATTACAAGCATCACGTTTTCTTTTGCATGAACGCGCGCGAAGATGGCCGCCCCTGCTGCGCCGAGCGCGGCGCCCAGGCGGCCCAGCAGCACGCCAAGCGCCGCATCAAGGAAATGGACATGAACGGCCACGACAAGGTGCGCATCAACCAGGCCGGCTGCCTCGACCGCTGCGACGAAGGCCCGGTGCTGGTGGTCTACCCGGAAGGCACCTGGTACACCTATGTGGACACGAGCGATATCGACGACATCATCGACAGCCACTTGATCAAGGGCCAAGTGGTCGAACGCCTCAAGATCTGATTGCCAGCATGAATAAACTGACCGAACGCTTCACCCTGGCCGGCGGCGCCGGCGCCATGGAATGCCTGCTCGACTTGCCGAACGAGGCACCGCGCGGCATCGCTCTGGTGGCCCACCCGCATCCCCTGTACGGCGGCACCATGGACAATAAAGTGGCGCAGACGCTGGCGCGCACCTTCGTCGCGCTCGGCTATGTGGCGGCGCGTTTTAATTTCCGCGGCGTCGGCAAGTCCGAGGGCGTGCACGACGACGGCCGCGGCGAGACCGAGGACATGGCCGTCATGCTGGCCCACATGCGGGCGCGCTATCCGGGCTTGCCGGTGGCGCTGTCGGGCTTTTCCTTCGGCACCTTCGTGCAAGCGCAGTTGCAGCAGCGCTTGATAAGCGAGGGCCGCCCGGCCGAGCGCCTGGTGCTGATCGGCACCGCGGCCGGCAAATGGCCGATGCCGCCCGTGCCGGCCGACACCATCCTGATCCACGGCGAGCAAGACGACACCATCACCCTGGCCCAGGTGTTTGACTGGGCGCGTCCGCAAGACTTGCCGGTGATCGTGATCCCGGGCGCCGACCATTTCTTCCACCGCAAACTCGGCCACATCAAGGCGCTGGTGGTGCAGCTGTGGCGGCAGGCTGGCGCGAACGCCGCCTAGCGCGCAGCCTCCTGGCGGCACTGAGACTATAATCAAGCCCTTTCCCAAGGACGGCGCCGCGTGCGCCGTCCACGCACTCCTCTTGCAGACATTGATTCCATGAAAAAACTTATCGCCGCACTGGCTTGCACCACGCTATTGATCAGCAGCGCCAGCGCGCAAACCTTGCCGCCGCCGACCATCGCCGCCAAATCCTGGATCTTGCTCGACGCCACCAGCGGCCAAGTGATCGCCGCGCAAGAACCGACCGCGCGCGTGGAACCGGCCTCGCTCACCAAGATCATGACCGCTTACCTGACTTTCGCCGCCCTGAAAGACCGCAAGCTCGACCTGAACCAGATGGTCAACGTTTCGGTCAAGGCTTGGAAGGTCGACGCCAGCAGCTCGAAAATGTTCATCGACCCGGCCACGCCCGTGAAAATCAACGACTTGCTGTACGGCTTGATGGTCCAGTCCGGCAACGACGCGGCCGTGGCCCTGGCCGAGGCGGTGGCCGGCGACGAAACGGCTTTCGTGGCCCTGATGAACCGCGAAGCCGAGCGCATGGGCTTGAAGGCGACCCACTTCGCCAATCCGCACGGCTTGCCCAATCCGGGCAATTATTCGACCGTGGAAGACCTGGCCAAGCTGGCCGCGCACGAGATCGCCGATTACCCGGAGTTCTACAAGATCGACTCGGTCAAGACCTTCACCTACAACAAGATCACCCAGCCCAACCGCAACCGCCTGCTGTGGCTCGACCCCACCGTCGACGGCATGAAGACTGGCCACACCGATGGCGCCGGCTATTGCATGATCGCCTCGGCGCACCGTCCGAACGGCGCCAGCGAACGGCGCCTGATCTCGGTGGTGATGGGCACCGCGTCCGACCAGGCGCGCACGCAAGAGAGCCAAAAGCTGTTGAACTGGGGCTTCCAGAATTTCGACACCGTCAAGCTGTATTCCAAGGGCCAAGCCATCGCCACCCCTGAAATCTGGAAAGGCTCGAAAGGCACGGTCAAGATCGGCTTCCAGAACGACGTGCTGGTGACGGTGCCCAAGGGCGTGGCCGGCAAGCTCAAGCCTGTGCTCGAGCGCAAGGATCCGCTGGTGGCGCCGATCGCCGAAAACGGCCGCGTCGGCACCCTCAAGATGACAGTCGACGGCAAGACCTTGATCGAATTGCCGGTCGTGGCGCTCGAAGGGGTGGCGCAAGCGACCATCGTGGGCCGCGCCTGGGATTCGATCCGCCTTTGGTTGAGGTAGAATCAAACTTGGCATTCTAATAAAAGGAAGCACATGGATCTGCGCGTCAGCAAGAAACCCTTCGTCATCGTGGCTGCGGCCGTCGTCTTGTTCTTGCTGGCGCCCTTCTCGACCGTGCCGGCCGGTAACCGGGGGGTGATGACCACCTTCGGCAATCCCTCGGCCGAGGTGTATTCCGAGGGCATCCACTTCCGCTGGCCGATCGCGCAAGCGATGCACCTGGTGCCGGTGTCGATCCAAAAAGGCGAGGGCGACGGCGACGCCGCCTCCAAGGACTTGCAGACGGTGCACACCAAGATCGCCATCAACTACCACGTGCGGCCGGACGCGGTGGTGTCCGTGTATCGCGACCTGGGCAACGAGCCGGGCGAGCGCATCATCGTGCCCAGCGTGCAAGAGGCGGTCAAGGCGGTGACGGCGCGCTTCACGGCCGAGGAACTCATTTCCAAGCGCGCCCTGGTGCGCGACGATATCGTGGCGGCGCTGCGCGAGCGCATGACCCGGCATGGCTTGGTGGTCGACGAATTCTCGATCGTCAACTTCAATTTCAGCAAGACCTTCAATGAAGCGATCGAGGCCAAGACCACGGCCGAGCAATTGAAGATGAAAGCCGAGCGCGACCTGCAGCGCATCGAGGTGGAGGCGCAGCAAAAAATCACACGCGCCAAGGCCGAAGCCGAATCGTTGGGCTTGCAGCGCCAGCAAGTGACGCCAGAACTGCTGCGCTTGCGCGAGACGGAAAACCAGGCCAAGGCCATCGAGAAATGGGATGGCCACTTGCCCACCACCACCGGTGGCGCCATTCCCTTCATCAACGTCGGCAACAAATAGCTATCCCATTTCGCGCGCTGTGGTATCGCTGCGCAGTGCAAGCGCTGCCCCACCGTTTGAACGATTGAGCTTGCGCGCGCGGCATCCGATTGCCCGCGCTTCCACTGGAGCACCATGCGCGCCATGACGACAACACTTCAGCTTGGCGCGCTTGCCTTGCTGGCTATTTTCAAGGCCGGCGCTGCCCTCGCGGCGCCGGCTGTCAACAGCTTCGGCCCGACCGGCATGGTGCGCGCGGTCAAGCAAATCCACTTGAGTTTCAATGAGCAAGTCCTTGCCATGGGCGACGCCAAGGGTCCCGCGCCGGCCATGGTGCAATGCTCGGGCGGCACAGCGGCGCCGGCCGGTCGCTGGCTCGATGGACGGCGCTGGGTGGCCGAATTTGCGAATGAATTGCCCGATGGCGTCAGTTGCACCGTCACGCCCCAAGCCATTCAATCCCAAACCGGCGCGAGCGTGGCCCTGGCCCCTGGCTGGAAATTCAATACCGGCGGGCCGCGCCTGCTTTACGCCCTGCCCAACGACGGCGAAGTGCGGGAACTGCCATTTAGCGCCTTTTTCCTGAGCGCGAAGGTGGAGCCGGGCACGCTGGGCCACTTGCACTGCGCCGTCAATGGGCGCGAGCTGCCCGTTTCCATACTCGACGATGCGCAGGCGAGCGCCTACGCGGGCAGGCTGGTCAGCGACTCCGCCACGCACAACCCGCATGTCTACGCGCGCTGCGGCACGCTGCCCTGGCCCAACGACGCCGCGGTAAGCTGGACCTGGGGTAAGCGCATCGCGGCCATTGGCGGCCTGGAAAACGCACAGGACGAGCACGTCGAACGGCGGGTGCGGTCGGCCTTCACGGCCGCGCTCAGCTGCGCCGAGCAACTGGGCACGCCCGGATGCGACACGCGCCATCCCATCGAACTGGAGTTTTCCGCCCCCTTGGGCGCGGACCGGGTGCAAGGCATAGTTCTACGCGATGCCAAGGGCAAGACCTTCACGCCCAGCTATGCGCCGCCACACGCCTACCAGCGTGGGGTGAGCTTGCGATTTTCCGTAGCGGACGCGGCCGGCGCCGCGCTGCGCCTGGAATTGCCCTCAACAGTGCGCGATATCGATGGACGGGACCTGGAGGGAACGGCGCCCTTGAGCGCAGCGATCGCCCTGGCCCACCTGCCACCTTATGTTGGCATGGAAAGCGGCGACGCCATTCTCGAGTGGCAAACCGGTTCCACGGTGAACTGGCCAGTGGCCGCGCGCGGCGAGGTGGGCACGATCAAGGCGCGCGCTTGGCGTTTTGGCGCTGAAACGCCCAGCCCCGTGATCCTGGCCTTGCATGCGGACAGTGCCAGCGATACGCCTGGCGCCACGATGCCTATCGCCACGCGGCCGTTCGAACGTAGCGATGCCAGGCTGGCGGCCTTGCATGCGCCCTTGCCACAGCCGCTGGAACGGGAATTGACGGCGCCGTCGACGGCGGCGAACATGGTGGCCCTTCCCTTGGCGCAATTCGGAAACTGGCTGGTCGAAGCGGACAGTCCAGCCTACCGCGCCGCCTTGCGCGCGCAGCGTGCGCAATTGGAGCGTCGCCAGCAAGAAAAGCCGGCGCATACGATCGTCATTCGCGGCGGCCTCATCGAATGGGACGGCCGGCGCCTGCGCAATAACGCGGCGCTCGAGCGCGAGATGGCAGCTCTGGCCGCCAGCCCCGCCGGCAAAGGCGCCATGCTACAGATTGACGCGCATTCGCATGAAGATGAGGAACAGGAAATGCTGTTCGACTTGGCCGCCAAATTCGGTTTGCGGATCGAGTCCGCCGCCGATCTGGCCAAGGCCCGCAGCGCGCAGGCGCTGCAGTGGAAAAACAGCCGCAGCGCCCTGGTGCAGCTGACCAATCTGAACCTCCACACCATCGTGTCGCAGCATGGCGACTCCCTGGTATGGGTCACGGCGCTCGATAGCGGCACTGCGCTTGCCGATGTCAGCGTCGAGATATGGACCGGTGCGGCAGCGCCATTCAGGCAAATCGCCAGCTTGAAGACCGATGTGCAAGGGCGTGCCGTGCTGAGCCATGACGCCTTGGCCGACCCGCGCGGCAATATGCCGTCGGAGTCCGTTTGGGTCCTTGCGCGGCGTGGCGCCGACCTGGCCGTCGCGCGCGCCGACTCCGCCAACAACTACACCTACCGTAACGATCAAGTGACGCACACGGTGCTCGACCGCGTCCTGTTCCATCCCGGCGAGACCGTATCGATGGCGCACGAGCTACGCGTCCCGGACCGGGCCGGATGGGTTCTCGCGGGCCTGCAAGATCTACGCGTCCAAATCAGCCGCGCCGACAATGACGATGTCATCGCCGAGCAAGCCTTGCTCTGGGCGGACGACGGTAGCGCCGCCAGTAGCTGGCCCATCCCGCCCGAGGCCCGTTTGGGCGAGTACCGCTATCGCCTGCACGGCAGGAACGGCATGAGCTACGGTGAAGGCCATTTTCAGATCGAACAATTCCGCCTCCCCGCCTTCGACGCCAGCCTCGCGCTGGCATCATCCTGGCGCGAGGCGCGCCAGACCATCAGCATCGCCCCCGCCCTGGCCTTCCTCGCTGGCGGCGCCGCCGCCGGCCAGGCGCTCAGCATCGACGGCAAGTATGCGGTCGGCGCGCCGGCGCCGGTGCCGGGCTACAGTTTTATCGATCTCGAGCTGGAACGCCACGCCGCGTTTTCCTTTCCCAAAACCACACTCAAGCTGGACAAATCGGGGCGCGCCCGGGTCGAGATCGCGCCGCCCGTGACGGCCCTGCCGCTGACCTTGACGGCCGAAATGCAATTTGCCGACGCCAGCGGCGAAACGCATACCCACAGCACCAATCTGGCGCTATGGCCGCAACGCCACAAGCTGGGGCTGCGGGTGGAGCGCGCGCCGGACGGAGCGACGCTGAACTTGTCGATGCTGGCCTTGGACGAAAACAACGGCCCCGTGGCCGGTCGCAAGCTCACCATCGATGCGGCCGAATTCTCGACCGACTGGGGACGCATCCACCCGATCGCCGACAGCAGCCGCTTCGCCGTCTGCACCGCCTCGAGCGGGCCCGATGGCAAGGCCCAGTGTAGCTTGCCATGGACGCGCACGAGTACGCTGGCCGGCTGGCTGTTCCGGGTCCGCGCCAACGCCATGGCGAGCGCGTCGGCGGTCTTGTATCGCCAGGCCGAACACGCCGTCCAGCCCATGATCGAAACACTGGGCAGCGCGGCGCCGAGCACGGGCGAGCCGCTGCGCCTGCGTTTGCGCGCGCCCTTTCTACCCGCGACGGTGTTGGTGAGCCTGGAACGCGAAGGCGTTCTGGCTAGCCAAACCTATACCCTGACGCGCGCCGAGGAAGACATCACGCTGCCGAGCGCGCCCAACTTCGCGCCTGGCTTGAGCGTGAACGCGACCTTCGTGCAAGGATCGAAGCATTTGCCGGCGCAACTGGCGCCAGGCACCGACGCGCACAAGATGCTCGAGCGCAGCGCGCGCATCACGCTGATGTTCAATCCCGCCAGCAAGCGCTTGCAGGTCGACGTCAAGCCCGCCAGCGCCACGGCGCGGCCCGGCACGGCGCTGCCGGTGCGCATCACGGTGCGCCGCGAGAGCGACGCCACGCCAGCGGCTGGCGCCCACCTGACCCTGATCGCGGTCGATGATGCGCTCGAGCTGCTCAAACCGAACGCCACGACCGCGCTGCTCGAACGCTTTTGGTTCGACCGCGGCCACGACACCACCCAAGCGGCGCTGGCGGCGCAGTGGCTGCACCATCCCCACATCGGCCCTCTGTCCGATTTCCAGCCCAAGCTCGAACTGGCCATCGCGACCCAAGGCGCCCCGGCCGACCAGCACAAGCGTTTCCTGAGCGGCATGCTGAGCCGGCGCAGACCAATCGTCTACTCGGAAATGGTCGCGTCGGCGCCGTACACTCCTCGCTCCGACAACGTGGCGCTCGCTTCGTCCGAATTTTCCTTCGCCCCCGTCAGCGCGCCGCGTATGAATTTTTCGACCCTGGCGCTATGGCAAGCCCATGTCACGCTCGATAGCGCTGGCCAGGCGCAAGTGGACATTCCCCTGCCCGACACCCTCACGCGTTGGCGCATTGTCGCCGTCGCCAGCGCCGGCACCGACTTGTTTGGCAAAGGCGAGGCGACGATCGAAACGAGCAAACCCTTCCAGATCTTGCCGGGTTTGCCTTTGAGCGTGCGCGGCGGCGACTTGCTCGAACAACAAATCACCGTTCGCAACACCTCGAAGGCCGCCGCCCGGCTCTCCTTGCGTGCGCGCGCCAGCGTGCTCGCCCATCCCGATCTGGCGCCGTCCCAAACGTCCGCGGACGCGCCGCGCGTGCCGGAATTTAACGTGACGCTCGCGCTCGACGCCGGCGCCGCCCGCGTGCTCGCTTTGCCGCTCAGGGTGCCGGACAACACCGTCGCGCTCGACTGGAACATCACGCTCACCGACAGCGCCGATGGCAGCGTTGCCGACGCCGTCGCGCTGCGCCAGGCTGTCGTGCTGCGCGCGCCGCTGACGGTGCGTGAGAGCACCTTGCTGGCCGTGCCCGGCAGCCAATCGCTGAGCATCGCGCGCCCACCGGACACCCCGGCTGGCATCGGCGCTGTGCTGGTGCGCTGGCAAGCGAGCCTGGCCGGCGCCGCCATCGAAGGCGCGCGCGCCTGGGCGCGCACCTATCCGCACGCCTGCTTTGAGCAGCGCAGTTCGGTCGCCGCCATCCTGGGCGAGCGCGCCGCCTGGGATGCCACGATGGCCGATTTGCCCCGCCACCTTGAAAACGGCTTGGTGCGCTTTTACCCGGAAACGCCCGGCAACGAAGACCTGACAGCCTACCTGCTGACGCTCGCCAAAATGTACGATCTCCCCCTACCGCGCCAGGAAATGGAGACCATGCGAGACGCGCTGCGCACCCGTCTGGCGCGCGCGCCGGACAAGCCCGACGATGCGGGCGAGACCGCCGTGCGCGACCAGCGCCTGGCGTGGCAGGCGGCGGTGGGCGAAGTACCGGGTTGGCCAGCCTCGCTCATTCCAGCCGATCTGAACGCCTTGCCAACGGAAGCATTGCTCGACTGGATCAGTTATGTGCTCGATGCGCCAGGCTTGCCAGAACGCGCGGTCCAGCTGCGGCAAGCGGCCAGCCAATTGCGCCAGCGCTACGAAATGCACGGCGCTCATATTGTGTGGCGCGCCGCCGACGGCTTGAACAGTTCCGCCATGCGCCCGCGCGATGGACTCGCCGCGCGCACCGCATTGCTATTGCAGCGCTGGCAAGCGATCGAGCCGATCTGGACGGACGAGCTGGTCCTGTTGCCGCAAGCGCTGGGTGACGCGATCGCGCACCCGCATGCCAACACGACGGTCGGCAATGCCTATAAAGTGGCGGCGCTGCAGCGCTTTGCGGCATCGATCGAACGCGGCACCGTCGCTGGTGTATCGACGGCCACGCTCGAGGGCGTCAGCCGCGCCAATACCTGGCCCGCGCATGCAAGCCAGTCATTGCCCTTGCCGCCCACCCAGGGCGCGACGCTGCACCTCGCGCACAGCGGCACCGGCGCGCCCTGGGCAAACGTCGCCTTGCTGGCGGCGGTCAAACCCCTGCAGCCTGTGGCGCACGGTCTGACCTTGACCAAAAACATCAGCGCGGTCGAACGGCGCGTGCCTGGGCGCTGGTCGGTCGGGGACGTACTCAAGGTGACCTTGACGATGCGTTCGGACAGCGACTTGGCTTGGCTGGCCTTGAGCGACCCCATTCCCTCCGGCGCCACCATCCTGGGCAAGGGCTTGGCGCGCGAAGGCAAGCTGGTGCAGGAAAAGGAAAACCTGCCCGGCTGGTGGCGTCCGAGCGTGATCGAGCGCGCCAGCGACGCCTTGCGCGGCTACTACGAGCGCACTTGGGCTGGCCAATGGCAGACCGAATACCTGCTGCGCCTTAACAACGCGGGCAGCTTTGGCTTGCCCGCCAGCCGGATCGAGGCGATGTATGCGCCGGAAATCTATGGCGAGGCGCCCAACACGGCATTGGAAGTGTCGCCGTGACGTCCCCGCCGACTTGCTCAGCGCGCGCGCACGCGCGCCGCTTGCGCCCATGCGAAAGCGGCCGCGCCCACGGGCGCCAACGATGCCGCAGAGACAGCGAGCTGCTCGGCAAGGTGGGCGGCGCGCGCCGCGCTCGCTCAAGCGTAGCAAGTCCAGGTATGCGGCATAGGGACCGGCGTCGCGCACCAGCGCGTCGCGCGTCGCATCGGGCAAGTGCAGGGTTTCCAGCGCCAGCGCCATCGGCAGCCGCAGCAGGGAATCGAACAGCGACAGCAAGCCAAGTTGAAACAATTCCTCGCGCTGCCGCGTGGCGAGGGCGTCCGCTTCGATCGTCTCAAGGAAGCGCGCGCGCGCCAGTGCCAATTCGAGCAGCGCGCTGTCGCGCCCGGCCGCATCGCCGAGCCCGAACATGGCCACCAGGGCCAGGCGCGCCACCTGGGTGCGCCCCAGCTGCGCGACGGCCGCGCCGAGGCTAGCCATATTCGAAGCGGGGCCGCCATGCCAGGCCTTTGCCCACTCGAGCACCTGCGCGGCGACGCGCGGCGCTTGCTGCTCCAGTGCCGCCAAGGCATCGAGTTCAGCGCCGCCGCTCAGGAGATTAAACAGCTGCGCGGCCGCCACGCGGGCGGAATGGATCTGCCCAGCGCCGTCCAAGCGATCCGGTTCGAGCACGAAGCCGCCCATGAAATACTGACACCCCCAAGCAGCACACATGCGCTGCTCCTCCCACGAGCGCACGCCGTCGGCCGCAATCTTCAGCGTTGGATAGAGCGTGTTCAATTGGTGCGTCATCGCTTGGAACTGGGGCAGAGCGGCGTCGTCCAAATGCAGGACCACGACGTCGCACACTTCCAGCAGCGGCAATTCCTGCGGGTCCAGCGACACCCCGCGCAGGGCGACCTTGCAGCCCCATTCGCGCAGGGCGCGCAAGCGCGTTGCCAACTGCTGCGCCGACACATGGGCTTGTTCGCGGTCGATCAAAAATACCGTGCCCGGGGCGATCAAAGGCAGGTGGCGCTTGGCGGCGATGGCCTCGAGCGTGAACGGAATCACGGCAAAACGCTTTGCCGCGAGTTCGGGAATGCCGGCGCCGCCCACCGCCTCGAAGAATGCCGCTTCATCGATGGCTAGTGCCGGGTCGCCGCCCGCGAACACGAAGCGGTAGCCACATAGGCGCGCGGCCTCATCGAGGATGGCTTGGCGGCACAACATGGGCGGACCGATCGGTTCGTCGACGGCCGGCGCGGCGCGCGGCGCCTGCGCGGCGGCATCCGGCAGCGGGGCCGGGACCGGTTTCTTGCTGAAAAAGGAGAAAAGACCCACGTCCACCCTCTCGTGTCCGAGCAAAAAAACGCACCCGTGGAAGGAACGGATGCGGCTGTTGAAATCATACCGCTATTTGGCCCGCGTTTGAGAAATGCATCGCCGCGTGTCGGGCGGCCACGACAAGTACGCCGGCACGGCTGCAGCGCGGCACGGACACAGCGCTAGTTCGGTCACCGCGTGGGGCGCGCCGGGCGGGGCTATAATCATCGGCCTTGCCCGACTATCCGAGCCGCCCATGACGATCGCCACCACCCCTGCTTGTCCGCGCATCCAAACCGCGCCCGGCGCGCTCGAACTATCACGCATCGTGGCCGGCATGTGGCGCATGCCGGAGTGGGGTATGTCGGCGCAGCGGCATGTGGGCTTTATCGAAGCCTGCCTGGAATTGGGCGTGAGCAGCTTCGACCATGCCGACATCTACGGCGATTACGGCGTCGAGGCGATGTTTGGCGATGCGCTGCGCTTGCAACCATCGCTGCGCGCGCGCATTGAATTGGTCAGCAAGTGCGGCATCAAGCTGGTATCAAAGCGGCGCCCCGCGCACACCATCCAGCACTACGACACCAGCGCCGCGCACATCGTGGCCTCGGCCGAGCAATCGCTGCGCCTGCTCGGCACCGATTACCTCGACCTGTTGCTGATCCACCGGCCCGACCCGCTGATGGACTTCGACGAGCTAGCGCGCACTTTCGAAGGGCTACGCCAAGCCGGCAAGGTGCGCCACTTCGGCGTGTCCAATTTCAGCCGCCACCAATTCGACTGCCTGAACAAACGTATCGCGCTCTCGACCAACCAGGTGGAGTTTTCTCCGCTGCACACGGCGCCCCTGTTCGATGAAACCTTCGACGGCTTGCAAGACGCCGGCGTGGCGCCGATGATCTGGTCGCCGCTGGCGGGCGGGCGCCTGTTCGACCTGCAAGACGAGCGCGCTGGCGCGGTGCGCGCGGTGGCGGCCGACATCGCGGCCCGGCAGGGTGTGAGCGTGGTGGCCGTGGTGCTGGCCTGGGTCATGCAGTTGCCGTGCCGCCCGCTCGCCTTGACGGGCAGCGGGCGCATCGCGGCGCTGGCCGAGGCGGTGGGCGCCTGCGCCATCACGCTCGAGCGGGCCGACTGGTTCCGCATCTTGCGCGCCGCGCGCGGGCACGAGGTGGCGTGAAGCGCGCTTAGTCGTCGAAGGTGGCCGGCGGGGCGATCGCGCGCCATCCTTGATGCCACGCAAAGTTCAACATCAAAGTCGCGGCAATATAGATGACGAAGAACAGAACAAAGTATTTTTCCTGCAGCCATGCCAGCAAGCCCAGGTTCAGCGCCAGCAGCGCCAGCAATGGCGCGCTCAAGCCTTGCTTGGAGCTGGGAAAACGCAGGGTCGACACCATCAAGCTGCCCACGCCCATCAGCAAAGCGAGCAGCGACATGGCTTGGCCGGGCGTGGCCAGGGGCTGCGGCCACGCCACCACCACCGACGCCACGCAGGCGGCGCCGGCCGTGATGGGAATGCCCACGAAGTAGCGCGGGTCGGTGCGTCCCACGCTGACATTAAAGCGCGCCAGACGCAGCGCGCCGCAGGCGACAAAAAAGAAGCTGGCCAGGCCGCCCATGCGCAGCAAGGTCGGGTGGGCGGCGCCCAGTTGCACGAAGCCATAGCAGTACAGCAAGATCGCAGGCGCGCAGCCGAAGTTCATCACGTCGGCGATCGAATCGAGCTGCATGCCGAAGGTCGAGCTGGTGCCGGTGGCGCGCGCCACCAGGCCGTCGAGGGCGTCGAACACGCCGGCCAGCACCAGCAACAGGGCGGCCAGGCGATAGTCGTGGGCGCTGCCGACGGCGGCGTTGTCAACCGAGATGACGATGCTGGCGAAACCGCAGGCGATCGACAGCAAGGTCACGCTGCTGGGCAAGGCGTATTTGGCGCGCTGCAGGCGCGCTTTCATGGAGGGTTTCAAATCGATGTGCTTTGTGGGGTGAGGGGAATCGTGCCGCCCAGGCGGGCACGGCGCTACTGCGGCATTTTACCAATCCCGCGCCGGCGGGCCGATGCCACTCACGCAAAAAAGCTCGCCAATTCTCAATTTGGCCTAGAATCAAGCTTGAATCAGGTAAACGTAACGCAATGAGCGCAACGCAATGAGCATGCATATCAAGTACAGCACCACATTGACCACCCTGCTGCTGGCCGCCCTGCTGTCCGCCTGCGGCGGCGGCGGCGGCGCTTCGGTCAGCGTGCCCGCGCCGCCAAGCACCCTGCCATCGGAGCCGGGCGCGCCAGCCTTCGTCAACAACACGGCCACCGATGGCTTGAACTGGATTAATTACCGGCGCGGGCAGCTAGGTATCCCGACCTTGCTGGCCAATAGCCAGGTGGCACAAGCGGCGCAAGCCCATTCGACTTACCAAAACCTGAACAATTCGGTGAGCCATGACGAAGTGGCGGGCAAGGCCGGCTACACGGGCACAACCCTGCTGCAACGCCTGAACGCGGCCGGCTACAACTTCGGTAGCAACGGCTACGCCTATGGCGAAGTAATTTCCGCCACCAACAGCACGTCCGGCTTCTACATGGCCGAGGAATTGATCACCGCCATCTACCACCGCTTCGTGATCTTCGAGCCGAAGTTCAAGGAAATCGGCACCGGCTCGGCCGCCACCAGCGCCGGCTACACCTATTTCACCAGCGACTTCACGGCCAACAACGGCTACGGCCCCGGCATCGGGCGTACTAACGGCGTCACCTGGCCCTTCAATGGCCAAAGCAATGTGCCGGTCAATTTCTTCAGCGATTACGAAGCGCCCGACCCGGTCGCCGGCGTGAACGAGGTGGGCTACCCGGTGAGCGTGCACGCCGATATCGATGCGAACTTGACGGTGCAAAGCTTTACCCTGCGCGCGCGCGGGGGCGCCGAGCTGTCCGTCAAATTGCTGAGCGCGGCAAGCGACCATGACACACCGGCATCGGCCGCCGCCATCATTCCGCTGGCCACCCTCAAAGCGGCCACCACCTACGACGCCAGCTTCGTCGGCAGCATCGACGGCGCCGCTGTGTCGAAAACCTGGTCCTTCACCACCAAGTGATACATTTCGAGAATAAGTTGCCCTCTTGAAAATGCTATCGTGGCCCGATCTTGCCACAATACTTGCCACGATAGCCACTTGGAATGCCAAACCACAAGGCCCGGCTCGCGCCCGGCATCGCGTTGCGCTTCGACGCGGCCAGCCGCGCCATCTTGAACGTCCCGGACGGCATCGACCGCCTGATGGGGGACCGCGCCTTGTACGAACGCATGCTGCTGCGCTTTCACCGCGATTACCGGGATGGTTTGCAGCACTTGCGCGTGGCGCTCGATGACGGCGACCTCTTACACGCCTGCCACCTGGCCCATGCGCTCAAGGGTGCGGCCGGCATGATAGGCGCCGAAGCCTTGCTCGGCCACGCTTGCGCCCTCGAACTGGCCTTGCGCGCGCCCGACCCGGGCGCCGGTACGCCGCGCGCAGCCCTCGACACCCTGGCGTGTTCCTTGACGTGCGTGCTCGATCTGGTGGCCGGCATGATCGTCGCGCATGCCGGCGCGCGCGAAGCGGCGCCCCTGTGCCTGTCGCCTGAGCAGGCCCAATTGCTGGAGCGCCTGGTCAGCTTGCTGCGCGCGCGCGAGGGCGCCGCCGTGGACGTGCTGGCCAATCATGGAACGCTGCTACTGGGCATGCTTGGTGGGGCGCGCTTTGACAGCCTGCGCGCGGCCCTGGAGGAACTCGATTTCGAGGCGGCGCTGGCCGCCCTGCCGTGGTGAAGGCGCAGCGCTAGCGCGTGTACTCGGCCTCTTCGTCGAAGGCGTCGGCGCATTCCTTGCCGCAAAAGCGCCGCACATTGTCGAGTGGTTTGTCGCAATACCAGCAAGCCCCCTTGGGCGGCAAGCTATTGCGGGCGCGCGCGCAGGCGGGCTTGGCGTCGGCGGGGGGCTCGGCGCCTGCGTCTCCGTCCGGCATCCCTTCTTGTATGGCACTCAAGATTCACCCCCTTTCCAGGCAGCACATCCAGTCTCACAGCAAGATTACTTCAGCGGAATCGGGCGGATATGAGAATTCGCAAATTCCGGTCCTGCGCGCAGCGGCAGCGCGCCGTCCTGTCCGATGCTAAAGCCCAGTGCCTGGGTTCGGGATAGCCGCCAGCAGAGGGTGGCGTGGCTCAATCGTTCCTCGATGTTACGAGTAATAAATTGGCAATGCGCCAATGAAATCTGCTGTTGCAGATGATAGCAGGATTGCCGCGGCAGGTGCCGCACAGCGCGCGCCGCGCCTTATTTTGGCGGGATTTTTAGCGCAGCGGTTCGAGCGTGACGAGCAAGGCGTTTTGACGCGTCTCGATGGCAGTGGGCACGAACTGGACGCCGGCGTAACGCAAGTCGTCGGCGCGCAAGGTGTAGACAGGCAAGTCACGCACCAGCGTGTCGATGAGGACGTTGACCACTTTGTTCAACTGGCCGCGCGCCGCCTCGTCATCCCCTTCGAGCGTGATGCTGTCGACGCGCAAATCGGCGAGCGCGACCACGTCCCGCGCCTTATCGAGCTTGAGGCGCCCAGACAGGAGCAGGCGCGCCTGCGTGGGGTGCCAGGATTGCCAGGCGTGCGCGGGTCCCGCTTGCGCCTCGAGCGCCAGCGCCACGCGTCCGCTATCGGGCAACAAGCGCAGCTGCGGATGCGTCAAGCTGATATCGAATAATTCGAGCACGCGCTTATTCAGGGGGAAGCGGCGCTCGAGATTTTGCTGCAGGCGGCTCAAGGGCAACTCGACCTGGCGCGGGCCGATCAGGGTGGCGCAGGACGCGAGCGCCAATACTATCCACAGGCTTGCGGCCAGCCTGGCTTGGGTCCAACACAGATGTCTCACATGCATGGGGGTTTCCCGGTGTTTGGCGATCAGCAGGCATGATAAACGCTTTGCGCACGGTCGCGTGGCCGTGCGCGCAAGCAATGATGTAACAATCGTGACAAGGCGCGCGCCGCCGCCGGCGCGCTGCCGGCTATATGCATGGGCGGCTGCGCCTTTTACCCGGCGCCGTATGGCGACGACTCTGCGGGCGGGCCTTACTATGCCGGACCGCCCGTGTCCTTCAGTCTGGGCCTGGGCTACACCAGCGTGCATGACGGTCGATTCCACCACGGCGGCCGTTGGCGCGGACGCCACTAAACCTTCATGCTTGGATTTCTCGCAACTTCGTCCCGATGGGTGCATACTTGGCGTGCAATCCATCGAACGAAAGGTGTGAATTGAATCGCTACCGGCACATATTCGACCGCCCCAATTGGCTCGTCTTGCTTTTGCTTCCCGTGCTGCATTTCGCGGCGATTCAGCTTAGCTTCTTTTGCGGTAAGACGCCCGAAAACGAAGTCATCATCTGGATGCCGAACGCCGTCTTGCTGGCCGCGCTGTTGCGCTACCGCGGCGAGCGCGGCGCGCTCATGGCATTGCTGACCTTCGCCACCAATGTGGCCGGCAACTTGCCCACGGCACCGTGGACCGAGGCCGTGTTGCTGAGCGTGGTGAACCTGGGCGAGGTGGGCATGACGTTCGCGCTGATGCGGGTGGCGGGCGCCTCGCCGCGGCTGGACCATATGCGCGACTTCGTCAGCTTCGTCGTGTCCGGTCCGCTGTTGGCCGCCTTCGTCGCCGGCCTTGCTGGCGCGGGCGTGATCAGCCTGTACGACGCCTCGACCCCGTACGCGACCCTGATGCGGGTGTGGTGGTTCGACGACGGCCTGGGCTTGCTGATTTTCACGCCCTTGCTCTTGCTGTCCACCCAGCCCGGCGGCGAGCAAGTGCGCTGGCGCTCCTTCGATTTCGCGATGCTGGCGTTTTCCGTCGCCTTGATCAGCCTAATGTATTTCGCCAGCGGCGGCGTGATCGGCGACGTCACCGTCACGCCCACCCTCTTGATCCCGCCCATCTTGGTGATCGCCATGCGCTTTGGCATCTTCTGGACGGCGCTGGCGGTGGCGCTGGTCTCGCTCACCACTTGCCGCATGGTGGCGACGGGCGGCCAGCCATTCGGCGCCGGGGGCTTGCATCAGACCATTATCCACACCCAGGAATTCGTGCTGACCTTTTCCATCATCTGCATGGGCGCGGCGATTCTGCGCAGCCAGTTGCGCGCGCACGAACGCAACCTCGAGGGCAAGGTCAAGGAGCGCACCTCCGAACTGAGTAATAGTTTGGTCCAGCTCAAGCGCACCCAGGCCGACTTGGTGCAGGCGGAAAAGCTGGCCTCGCTGGGCGCGCTGGTGGCGGGCGTCGCGCACGAGTTGAACACGCCGATCGGCAATTCACTCACCAGCGCCACCGTGCTGCAACACCATATGGAAGAGATGCAGGGGCAGCTCGACGCCGGCCGCCTGGTGCGCTCGGAATTGATTCTGTTCTTCAAGCAAGGCATGCGCATGACGGAGGTACTCAGCCGCTCTTGCCTGCGCGCCTCGGAATTGATCGAGAGCTTCAAGATGGTGGCGGTGGACCGCACTTCGGAGCGGCGCCGCTGCTTCCTGGTGGCCAAGCTGGTGCGCGAAATCGAAGGCATGTGGCATCTCGGGCACAAGCGCGCGCACTTCCGGATCGAGATCGACATTCCGGCGGACCTCGAATGCACGAGCTATCCGGGCCCGTTCGGGCAAGTGGTGACGAATCTGCTGCAAAACGCCGCCCTCCACGCCTTCGACGAGCCGAGCAAGGATGGACGCGACTACCTGCTGCGGGTCGATGCTCAGGCGAGCGAACACGAGATCACGCTGCGCTTCGCCGACAACGGCAAGGGGATGGACGAGGACACACTGGCGCATGTGTTCGATCCCTTCTTCACCACGCGCTTGGGCGTGGGCGGCTCCGGCCTGGGCTTGTCGATCAGTCGCAACCTGTCCATTGGCGTGCTGGGCGGCAGCCTGGTGGCCGAATCGACGCTGGGCAAGGGCAGCGTGTTCACGCTCACTTTTCCGCGCCAAGTGGCGGGATAGCGGCGCGCGCGGATGCGGCGTGTGGCGCACGGCAAATCATTGCAAGTCCTTGATCTGAATCAATCGATTCTCCTACGTACCGGCAACGATGGCCTACATTGAATCCGGTAGGCACGACATCGCATGCATGATGCGTGCGCGTCGTCGCTGTTGGCGTTGAGCTAGACGAAGGAGAACATCATGGGCAACAGACTTATGCGTTTTGAGCCGTTCAGTGACATCGCGCGTTTCGATTCCTTGCGCGGCATTGAAGACTTCTTTCACGATTTTCACTTGCGGCCCGCCTTGCGCGGCTTCGAGATGGATACCCGCATCAAGATTGACGTCACCGAGACGGACCAGGCCTACGCCGTCAAGGCTGAAATACCCGGAGTCAAGAAGGAAGACATCCATGTCGATATTGATCGCACCCAGGTGACGATACGGGCCGAAAGCAAGCGCGAAACGGAAGAGAAAAAAGGCGAGATCGTGGTGCGCAGCGAACGCTATTGGGGTGAGCAGTCGCGCAGCTTTTCCCTGCAACATGCGGTTGATGAGGAACGCGCCGTCGCCAATTACAAGGATGGGGTGCTGGAGTTGACGCTGCCGAAGAAACAGACCAGCAGCGCCAGGAAACTGGTCGTTTCTTAGTGGCGCGCGGGCGCGGCCTGTGGCGGGCCGCGCCAGATCAACAACGAGCCAGGCAAAAATTGATAAGCTCAAGCAGCAATGGAACACAGGTTTGACAATACCCATTTTGGGAATTAAGATACCCTTTATGGGTATTTATGCGGACGCACTTTTTACAAAGACACAGCAGCGCGTGCTGGGGGTTCTATTCGGGCAGCCGGATCGCTCCTTCTATGCGAACGAAATCATCGCACTAGCGGCGTCCGGTTCTGGAGCGGTGCAGCGCGAGCTGGCGCGTCTGGAAGCGGCCGCCATCGTGACGGTTCGCCGCCAAGGAAACCAAAAGCACTACCAGGCCAACCACGACGCTCCGATCTTCAGCGAGCTGCGCGGGATCGTGCTGAAGACCTTCGGCGCGGCCGATGTGCTGCGCGCCGCATTGCAGCCGCTGCTACCCATGATTGAACTGGCATTCGTTTACGGTTCGCTGGCCAAGGGCAGCGAACACGCGGGCAGCGACATCGATTTGATGGTGGTCGGGGCGGTGCCGTCCAACGCCGCCCTGCTGGGAGCGCTGGCGCCGGCGAGCGCACAACTGGGACGCGCAGTCAATCCGACGCTCTACACACCAGACGAGTTCACGCAGCGTGTCGGCGCCGGCAAGTCATTCATCGTGCGCGTGTTGGAGCAAGCAAAGATATTCGTCAAAGGATCAGAGCATGACGTTATCAGACTCGGCAGCGCTGGCGAATCTGGCGCGCATCGGAAAACTTAAAGCCGAACCGCCGGACGTGAGAGAGCGTGCCGGACTATTGCGTTCCGCGACCATCCGCTTGCACGATGCCAGGCAAGCGATGCGTTCGCTCGAAAGCCGATTCGACCTGACCTACAATGCCGCCCATGCTGCCGCGCTATCGGCGTTGCGTGCCCGTGGCTATTGCAGCGACAATCGCTACCTAATCTTCCAGTGCCTCGAACATACGCTGGGATTCACACCATAGCAATGGCTCTTGCTCGACCTGGCCCACAAGAAACGCAACCTGGCCGAATATGAAGGCGAACTCGACGTCACGGCCAGCTTCGTTGATGAACTAATCGAGCTCGTCACGCAACTCGTCGCCGCAGCCCAGGCGCTGCCGACCGCGTCACCGTGATCAGAACAATCCCATCTGACTAACGGCGAAGCGCGGCAGCAAGCGGCGACACCGATGCAGAAGCGGTTGACAATGCAGGGATGGCTCAACCACGGCATTTTTCCATGAGCTATAGTTTTTGCGTACTAACTTGTGTACTAAAAATGCTTTATGATGGATATCATACGATAGATGCCATGCAACGGCTGCACGGCGTGTATTTCTAGCGCCAATCCTACCTGCACTCTTTACACTGACGAATCCAAATCAAGTTGGATAATTCCTTAAGAGCTAGCCGAACGCGCAAAGGTCCACTAAGCGGTAGTCACTGAACTTACCTCTTCAGCGGGCTCAGTTTTTTGAAGCTAATTCACTATGCCAAGCCGCGATCCGAGATGGTTCTTGCAAAGCCGCAGCTAAGGCTAGGTGGACTTCGTGGTGAGGCTCGCTTGCGACCAAATCTGCCTGCCATTGCTGAATATAAGACAGAATTTCGACTTGGGTGTGGCGTGCCTGTGCACTTTGCAATCGACGCTGCTCTCTACGAATCAATACGTCCTGATGCTTGGCATATTCTGCCTTGAATTCGCGCGTCCACCGGCTATTCAGATTAAGCAGCGTATCTAGTTTTTCTGCCTTTGGTTGATCAATAAGTGTGCTGGCAGAACACCGCACGGAAAGCTCGGGAAGCATATATGCCATTTGCAACGTTCCGTTGCCCGGACGGAGATAGGGGTGAAACCAATCAGTAAAGCTGCCAGCGGAGTGCACCGGCTTGTCGCCCTTGTTCGGCGCTTCGTTGCAGGTGCTGCAGATTAATTGCAGGTTGTCAGCGCATACGCTGAGGAGCGGGAAGGCGCTCTTGATGATCCAATGGTCAACGTGTGGCGTGTCGCCAAGTGGGCCGCCGCACAGCACGCAAACTTCCCGAGCGTGGGGTGCTGGGCTCAGACGGTGCCTAATTCGAAATGCGCTCACGTAGTCGGCGTAGCTAACGCCACTGGCGGCCGTGGGCGTGCCATTGGGCAGATAGGGCAGGCCTCCACGAAATCCCTTTTCGTAAAAGGCTTCCATCAGGGCTTTGAACGCTCTCCAAATCGGATCGCTTGTAATTGGGCGATTGATCGGCCACGGAACTGGAGCGGGTTGGAATTGCGTTGCAACCGTTGCCACAGTCTGCATCCAATTAGCCAAGTCAGCCTTATGTGCGGGCGCCATGTTCGCGACCATTTGCGCACGGCTTAACAACGATTGGCCACCATCAATGCGTTGGAGAAATTCCCACAACCAATTGGCCTCAATTGCGCTAGCTAGCACTGGGGGCTGCAAACTTGGTTGACGGATATTGGCACCAGTTGTGGCGGGATTACACAACCACAGAGTAAAACGCTGCATCAACCGTTGACAGGCATCCAACGCAGGAGAACAGTTGACGCGATGAATGGGTTTAAGCATTTCTATCTCGCCAGGTGTTCAGCAGGGTACGCAATTCACTGCGATAGAATCCCGATCCCATCCGGGCGATCAAGTGCTCAAGATCGACCATCTCGGCAGGCGTGCCAGTGGCTTGCCGCAGCTTGCCTTCAATGAATTCCTGGGCGCGTTTGCCGATGCTGTCATTGGCACCGAACACCGTCATCATCAATGCGCTCGGATCAGTGGCGAACGTTGGTTCGTCCACGCTGCGTACTGTCGAGCCTCCAGTCGTCTTTTGCACCATCACAATCTCGTTGTTGAAGACATCCGAGAGCACGATGGCCGAGTGAGTGGAGATCAAGACATCATTGGTCGTGTGACCAATGGCGTCGTCGATGATGTCGACGATCTCGCGCTTCCATTTGTCATTGAAATGGGTCTCCGGTTCATCCAGCAGCAGCAAAGCATCCTGCTGACCTTGCAGTAAGTGGAATAGCGCCATGCGGCCCAGCACCATTTGCTCACCGTCCGACAGCTCTTCATATCGCAAGACACCAACATCGTTTGCGCTGATTGCCTCGTCACGAGCAGCTACTGGTGCCCGACGTAAGCGCAACAAAACGTCGTCAAACAAGCCTGCCTGTTTCAGTTCAAGTAAGCGGGTGAACAAGTCGAAGGCGCTAGCATCCTTGGCCCCACCCAACAAGGTCCACAAAGCTTCACCTTGGCTGGTGCAAGTTTGCAGCTCGTCACGGGCGGCCGACAGGAACGACGGTCCTTGCGCATCGAAAGGCCCCTTCAAATCAAACATCAGGGTGCGGCGAACTTCCACCGGGTGCGGCTCGGCGATAACCTCGCTCGCGCATAGCCACCAATCATGGGCGGTTTCACATAGCTTCTGATCCCATTGCGCTGTTTGCAGGCGTGAGCGAAAAGCGACCGAGACCAAGCTGTGCCATCCGCCACGCTCCAGCAGTTCTTGCAACGCGTTCTTGTTGTCGTCGCGCCGACGCAACTTGGCCATTGCCGCGTCAGTCTCTGCCCGCAGCGGAAAGTCTGCCGTTTCAATAAACGCCTGCGGCAGCGCGACTGCCAACAGTGCGCATTTCAGTAGCGTGGCGTCCAGCAACACCGGGCGGCGGAAGCGATCCGTCTCCACATTGCCTGCATTTATGGCCAGCCGAGGCGTGTCACCGCCGACCTGCCGCGCCGCTTGCAGGGCGTTT
This sequence comes from Pseudomonadota bacterium, assembly GCA_040388555.1. Taxonomy (GTDB): domain Bacteria; phylum Pseudomonadota; class Gammaproteobacteria; order Burkholderiales; family Burkholderiaceae_D; genus Telluria_A. Next base: position 39,944 of record JAZKBP010000002.1, on the reverse strand, counting down.
TCCTGGGCGGCGGTCCAACCCGCTGGGCGCTCGTCGCTTTGTGTGTCATCACCACCTTCCAGCAGACCGTCAGCATGCTGATTACGGTTCCACACTGAGCGCCAGGGGCGCAGGTCGCCGGTGGTGTAAGCCAGCACCGCTGAAGGCAATGCAATCTGTGGGGGCGAACTTTCGCGCAGCGGCCAACTGCCAGGGGCGATGAGCGATACAAAGCCCGGCACCATCGGCATACCCTTCAGATTAAGGTGCTCGATACAGGTGTCGAACACCTCCTGGCCATTCTGGTCATTAAAGAAGAAGCGCTCGTGCAGCCATAAACTGGCGTGCTGGCGTTGTCCAGGGCAGTGCAGCAGCAAGGTGCGGTGATTGGGTGAGCTGCGTACGCCCAACTCATACACCAGGCTTACCGGAAAGGCCGGCACACGCAGGTCGGCCAGGGCCAAAAACACCTCAGCCACCGCGCGCAGCAGATTCGACTTCCCGCTGCCATTTACACCCACCACAAAACGGATGGCGCATTCACGTGCTAGCGGGGAGCCGCTGGCGAAGCACACCTTAATATCGGCGATCGGCGGGTAGTTCTGCAGGTGCAGGTAGCGCAGGCGCATTACAAGGCCTCCAGATCGACTTGCCGCGCCTCTACTTTGAGCGCGCTGGCGATGTCTTCTTTAAGATCGTCAAGGGAAGCGTAATGCTGGCCTCCATCCGCCAGATGGGTGCAGTCCTTGCCGCCTTCATCTAGGACCGAGATCACCTGGAACATCCCGCTCGCACCAGCGTGCGCAGAGGTTTCGAAATCCAACTGGACTTCAAAATAATATCGTTGCGGATCAATGCTGCTAGGCAACGCTTTCCGTAGCGTCTGCACATCGGCCATGCGCGTGAACTCTTCCGGGCGCAGTGGGCGAAAGGCCTTCAGGTATTCGTGCTCGCCGCTGTCTGAATCCTGCTTCGGCAAAGTTATTTTGGCGATCAGGCCCAGTGCCGCTAATTGGCTTAGAGAGCGACGAATGCGATTGCCATGGGATTGGCCGAAGGTTTGCAGACGATCCGTCACAGCCGAGTCACCGCAGAAGCGGGCAAATACCTCCGGGTCTTCCACCAGCAAGGGCTGGCCGCTTTGTTGGCAATATTCGGTGAAGGAAGTCAGTACCTGACGCTGGAATTCACTGAGCTCGGCGAGCAGCCAGTGGCGCGCCGGACGCACAGTGAGATCGGCTTGTGTCGTGAAGCTGATTTTAGCAGTGCCGGTCAGCGATATCTTTGTCCCTTGTTTGTGCAGCAGTGCGTCACGAACCTTGCCTGCCTCGACGATTTCGTTCGTATGAAGTTCTCGCCATTGGGTAGTCAACTCCCCGATTAAAGCTCGCTGGCTAATGATTTCCTGCAATTCAGAATACATCTCCAATTTGCCAAGCATTTGTGCTCGCAGTGCCTCAACTTCACGCACAAACTCAGCGAACTGCTTTTGCAGCGGCAGTGGCGGCAACGGAACGGTGATTCGCCCCAATCCCGTCGGGCTGACATTCGCCATGCTGACGGCCTGTTTGGCTGAATTCAAAAGGCGATACTTTCCGTAGGCGCTATTTAGCGTGGCCCAGAGGAATTCAGGCAGCATTTCTGGCTTCAAACGAAAGCGCACGAGGTAAGACGCAAAACTGTATGCGCCGGCAACTGGACGCCAGATAGCACACTTGCCTACCAGCTCCTTGGAGTTCGTCCGGTTGAACAGCAAGTCACCGTCGCGCAATTCGGTAGATTCGATGTCTTTTTTCGACAGGCTGGCGTATTTCAAATCAGTCAAATCCAACCATCCGCTCGTGGTCATGCTGTTCATACGCAATACTGCATGCGTCCCAGTCTCTCCCATGGCCTCTGATACCCCGTACTGCGAGTCCGCCACACAGTCGCTAATTCGAACCGGATCAATCAAACCATCAGCGGTGAACCATCCGCCAAAGTAATCCCAGTAGGCCGTACGAATTAGGTGATCAATTTGATCGCTGATCGATTTCTTAGCCTTGGCCACCGTCCCTGCCTGCCGCATCACATCGACGATGCGCTGTTGCTCGGGGAGTGTGGGGAGCGGCGGTCGAATCGACTCAAGAGATGATTGCTTAATATTCTGAATATTTGCACCTTGGACTTGGAGATCTTTCCAAGCGCGGAACGCTGCGGACGAAAGCCAAAATGCCATGTATTCAGGCATCAACACATCGGGATTGCATCGAATGACTGCATTAAAAGCACCCCATGTGCCTTCAAATTCTTGTTCCAAAATTGCAGATTTCCCAACCAGCGATGCGCTGCCCGATGAGGTGCAGACGACTATGTCACTGCGTTGTAAAACCTGCTCTTTGCTCACAAACTTCCGATCTACCCAGACCAAGTCTGTTTCAGTAATTAGGCGCTCCTGAATGTTCCCTGCTCGCAATACCGGGACACCATTGTCAAATGGGTCGCTGGAAGCATCGGCTTGGGAGAAGGTAACGCCCCTAACAACTTTTGCGAGCGATGGGGATAGAGTAGCTTGCGGCCAATTCATTCCCGCCCCTCCACCATCGCCAGTAGCTTGTCCAAACCTGCAATGATGTCCTGCTCGGTAGTCTTGAGTGTGCCGATCAACTCGGCCAGGCTCTTGTCGCTCTTGAGCTGGGTGAAGTCAAAAGGTTTGTATTGCCCGGCGGACAGATTCCAGTCGCGTGCCTCGATGCAATCCGGGTCGAGCAAGCCGTCCTTGAGCTCGCCCGTCTCGTCGTAAAGCCCATCGGCTAGCATGGCTTGCACATAAGCTGGGCGCACCAAGCCGTCGGCATCGTGAGATCCGATGAGTTGGCCCTCTGCACTTTGCCATTCGTCGTTGCGCGCCCAGTCGCGCACGGGCACCACCCAGTGCTTGGCCGCTTTTAGGTCGGTTGCCTGATCAATGCCAAGACTGCGCAAGGTGACATCGAAGCCGTCGAGTTTGGCGACTTCGCGGGCGGTGGCTTCGAATGCAGCGTTCAGATCTGCGACCGGCTCGTGAATACTGAACTGCACCGTAGGCGCTTGAGTGGCAGCGTGTTTGTGATATGACAATCCCGCGTTGAGCGCGTCTTTAACCATGTCCTTCCACAGTGGCAACGCTGGGCCGTCTTCCGCTTCAAAAAAACGTTGTACGTCGCGCGCGGCGCGGTTGAATTCCTGCTGGGGCACTTTGATGGCCTTTTGCCATTCCGCCAGTGCCTTGTCGCTGTCCATTTGCTTTGTAGCGGTGCCCGCGTCTTTCCACTTGGCCCATACGGGTTGGGTAGGGGCTGCGAAGAACTGAATCACCAGGTCGTAGAGCATCCGGCTGGTGGCGTGGCGCACCTGAATTTCGGCGGCCTTGGGGTCGGCCGGAAGCTCCGAGAACAGCTCGTGTATGCCCCACACCTGACCATCCCACATGCTGGTGTCGGGTAAAGCAGAAAATGCCTCGCCAGCAGGCGTGAGTTTGTCGGCCGTATCGCGCAGCAGGGCCTGGCGCCACCGCTCAGCGTGAAAGCTGGGTTGCAGCAGGGTTTTCTCGTTTCGCTGCGCGCCTGATCGTCCGTGCGCAATCCAGGCTTTGAACTTTTCCAGCGCATCCCACAGGTCGTTTTGTTGGCCAGGCCGGGGATTGCGTTTGGCATCTTTCGTGTAGCCGTCTTCCTCTACCTCATAGAACCAGACGTGTTCGCTCAGTGGTGCGGCGTTGCTCGGCAGGGTCTGCTTACTGTCGCGGCGCGTGACCTTTCTGAAGATCAGGATGGAGGTCTTGACCCCGGTGTAGGGCTGAAATACACCCCCGGGAAGAGAGATGACGCCTTCTATCACGTGCTCGACAAGTAGCTCACGGCGCAGCCGCACGTGGGCATCAGTGTTGCCGAACAGAACACCCTCGGGAATGATCACTGCACAGCGGCCGCCAATATCCAGCAGGTCGAGCATCAACCAAAGAAAGAGCAACTCGCTCTTGTTAGTGATCGAGTCATCCTTCTTCTTGCCGCCACCACCAACGCGCGGAAACAGCACCGTGTCTGGCTCCAGATCGCCGCTATCGACCGTACCAGTGAAAGGTGGATTGGCAAGTACAAGCTGGTAGCTGCCGGGCTCCAGCAGCTCTTTAAGTTTGGCTTTTCCTTCACGCTTGCTGAGCGAGTCGCCCTGCAACAGGTGCGGGTCGGTCACATCGTGCAGCACTAGGTTCATCCAACCAATGCGGGCCATGGTGCGATCGTTGTCAAGGCCGACAAAGTTGGCGCCGTTGTGGATGGCGGTGTATTGCTCCGGTTTGGCGGCAGCGCCATCGGTGCGATGCGGGGTGCCGTCCCATTCCAGCACGAGATTTTTTTGTGCCGAGTATTTGCGCATCAGATGCTGCTGGGTGCTGAACAGGAAGCCACCCGTTCCAGCGGCCGGATCGATCACACGTTGGCCAGGCTCGGGATCAAGCAACTCGACCATGAAACGGATCAGGTGGCGCGGCGTGCGGAACTGGCCGTTCTTACCCGCCGTGGCGACTTCGCTCAACAGGTATTCAAAGGTGTCGCCCATGATGTCCTGGGCGGCAGAGCCTTCACCCGCGCGGGCGAAGAGTTCGTCGATCTTGTCGATGGCATCGCTCAGTACCTTGCCCTTGTTGGGGTCGAGCTGAAAGTAGGCATCGGCCATGCGGTTGTTCAGACTGGCGAGTTCCGTACCGTCGGCGCTGGCACCGGTGAAGTGCTTGTCGAGTTCGCGCAGCCAGGGAAACACCACCTCGATCAGGTGAGTGGGGTTGGTTTTGTCCTGGCGGATGTAGCTCCACTTGCAGGTTTCGAAACCGGCATAAATAGATGGAAAGCCGCGCTGCTGGCGCTTGAGATCGATATCTTCCAGGCGCTTGAGAAACAGTAGGTAGGTGATTTGTTCGACAGCCACCAAAGGATTGGTAAGGCCTGCGGCCCAGAAGCGATTCCAGAGTTCGTCGACTTTTTTCTTTATATGAGGAGCAAGCATTCAGTGATGTCCTTGAAGGTTCAGGCGGCCTCATCCAACAACTGGTTGGTGAGGTTGATGAGTTCGTCGATGTCTTGCGGCGGAAAGAGCGTTTCCACTCGGCCCACGCGCGAAAGCGGCGGTTCGCTGAGCGCAGCGCGGGTAATGCGGCCATGGCGCACAACAGCAGCCTTGACGGCCCGCAGGAAGTTGAGTTGGTTGGCGTGCAAATAGCCGTGTGCTGCAATGAAAGCGTCGAACGCGGCGTTGATGCGCTGCTCGCGGTTAGGTAAATGCGCGCCCTCGCAAAGTATGTGCCGCAGAAAGTCAGCAAACGAGGCTGCGGGAGCCTCAAAGGCTTTGCGCAAGGTGCCTTCGGTGACGAATAGATCAGCCTGGTTGAGTGTGTCGCTGATTCGCTCCAGCTCGTCGTCGCCCAGATGTTCGCCTTGTTTGAGCTTCGCTAATTCGGGAAGCTGGTCAGACAGTCGGCGGACCAAGGCCTCGACTTGTTCGCGATAGCTTTCTGCAAAGGCACCTTCACCCGTGGGGCCGTAAATGATCCAGCTGCGCTGGGTAATGCTGTCCGGTAGGTTTATTTCTACCGTATGGCTTGGTGCGGTGGTTCGATAGCGCATCAGCGGAGCGAATACGGTTTGAAGTGCGGTCAATCGAGCCATATCCAAGTGCTGCCAGAAGCCAGCCGACAGAACCCAGGCACGTTGTTCGGCCACACGCTGCACCTGCGGGATGTTTTCGGCCAAACTGTTAATCGCCTCGTGAATGCGCTCACCTACTTTGGCCTGTTCGCCGGAATCACCCTTAAGCCAAGCCACTGAGAGGCGCTCGCACCAAATGCGAAATTGAAGTTCATCCAGACCAGCCAATGGGGCAAGTCGCATCAAGGGGGCGATGGTTTGCGACAAGTGTTCAATGGTGCCTTGGCTCGGGGCCGGCCATTGCGCTGCCAGCGCGTCGAGCTCGTCCCAGTGGGGACGTACGTTGATGCTTTGACGGGGCAATGCTTTCAACATTGCCTGCAGATCGGCAATGGCGGTTTGTGTGCCTCGTTGTTGCGCCTCCAGGAGTTGCCACTTTTCAAGCTGAAGTCGGAAAAGGCGAACCGGTAGCGGTTCGCTGGGGTGGTCAACCTCGCCGTCGGGTTTGAGCTTGAAATACGCGAAGTTCTTCCAGTGATCGATAATCAAGAAATCCTTCTTGATTTCGCCGGTGGCCTTATCGGTATGGAGCCGTGTGCCACGCCCAATCATCTGCCAGAACTTCACCTTACTGAATACGGGCTTGGCGAAAACCAGGTTCTGGATGGCGGGGACGTCTACGCCGGTGTCGAGCATGTCCACGGAGATAGCCACACGCGGCATGGTGCGGTGCTTGAAATCATCCAGTGTCGCGTCAGCGCGCTCCATGTGGCTGTCGATGATTTCAGCCATGCCTTGGCGCTGCAGCTCCGGATAAAGACGATTGAATCCCTCGTAAAGCCGCTTGGCGTGGGCATGACTGACGGCAAAGATGATGGACTTGTGCGGCAGGCCGCGCACATCTTTGCGGCTTTTGTCCATGAACTCTCGAACCATGGCATCGTTAGTGCCCTGATTAATGATGCCCTTTTCGATGTCGCTGCCATCAAAGTTGAGTTCATCAAGATCCACTCCCTGATCGCGAGCCATCTGCTTCAAAGGCTCTGGCAGCGCAGCGCCCTGAATGCCTTGAAGCTGGAAGTTGGTTTGGGCATCCAGCACGCGATAGTTCACCAGGTTTTGGTCGGCAATGGCCTGCTCGTAGCTGTAGTAGTAGTTGGGTGCACCGTCACCACAATCAAATAGTTCGAACGTGTTGTGGTCGATGTAGTCGGTAGGGGTTGCGGTCAACCCAAGCTGAATGGCATCGAAATGATCGAAAACGGCCTTGTAGCGCTGGTAAATGGAGCGGTGGCTTTCATCCGCCACGATCAAGTCGTAGTAGCCTACCGACAGGCGTGAGTACACCTGCATCATGCTGGGGTAGGTGGAGAATTGAATACGCGCGCCAGAAGTTTCGCCGGACTCGATACGGGCGAGACTTTCATTAGGTAGATGGAATTTGAACTCCGACATCGATTGGCGTACAAGTTCACGGCGATCAGCAAGAAACAATACGCGTTGCACGCGCTTGGAGCGCAACAAGGTATCGACTAGGGCGATGGTTGTTCGGGTTTTTCCCGTGCCAGTGGCCATTACCAGCAAAAACTTTCGCTTGGCTGCATCTATGCCTTCAGTGACACGACGAATCGCTTCGTTTTGATAGTCGCGGCCGGCGATTTCAGCGTTGATGGAAACGCCACCCAACGGTTCGGCGAACTGGCGCTGATGGCGCAGTCGCTCCAGATCGTCCCGTGTGTAAAAGCCAGAGACCTTTCGGGGCGCGTAGCGTTCGCGATCCCAGAATTGAATTTCTTTGCCATTGGTGAGAAACACGAATGGATCAGTGCCAAACTTTGCTTTTAACGCATCGGCATAGTCGGCTGCTTGGCGTTTTCCGGCGATTTCATCGCGGGATGATCGCTTGGCCTCGACTACGGCAATCGGCTTGCCATCTGAACCAAGAAGGACGTAGTCAGCGAACTGCTCACCACCATAGTCGGCCGTGGGCTCTGCTGTCTGTAAGAGAAATTCGTTTACGAGGTTTCGGCGATTTCGGGACCAACCCGCACGAGCCAACTCTGAGTCGATGATTTCGATTCGTGTCTGCGTTTCATTACGGCTTGTCGTCATGCGGCGCTATCTCCATCGGCAGGTTCATCCGCTCCGCCAGCGCGCACCCATCCATCGACCTCGGATAGCTGGAACTTCCAAAGTCGGCCGATCTTGTGCGCAGGCAGGCCCTTACGCTCACGCCAGCGGTAGACGGTGTCCTTGACCACACCCAGATGTTCGGCCACGCGTTCGGCAGTCACCCACGGCTCAGTGTTCATTGCATTGGCGCTCAGAGATTTGCCTTTAGAATCGTCTTAAATCGTTTAAAGTAGTCTAACAGAACGCCGGATTTTAGGCCATGATCTGGCCGCTGGTGGGCGAAGGCAGAAATTTAGTCGTTTTGACAGCCCTTCCACTGCGCGAAACATTGAACTATCACTAGGGCAGGGTCAAGTGATCCTGTCCGGCATCCGGCCAAAAAACTATCAAGGCAGCCAGCTACTTTGGAATCTATTGATAATTTCGCAATACCAAAATCCCAACGATAAAAGGAGTGCCTATGACAATCTACGGCTAGCTATTGCGAATTATCAATTTTCGGTCTCCTCAGTTCACGGCGAGCTAGCCCGACATGCCGTATCGCCTTTGAGCCCCGAAAGTGGCGGAGACGTTAGCGCGCTAGAAGCAGCGCGCCCGCCCTAGTACCAAATTCACAGTTACAGCGGTTACAGCAGCAACCAATTCAATGTTCGCCAATAGCCACCGGGGGTTGCGGCGTAACCGCTGATGCGTAATAAGCGTTTTTTTCGCGGTTACAGCGGTTACAGGTGCGAGTACGCTTCATCCACCATCGGCAAGAATGCAGGTGGATGTGAACGCCCGCTATTTCGCCACAGCAGTCACAACGATTTCCCTGCGCTTATTCCGCGCGATAACAGCGGCCTTGTTACGCGCGACAGCCTCCATCCCTACCCGGTACGCCTGATCCAGCTGTTCAACGGTCGCGCCGGTGACGGTAACTGTTGCCGCCGACCGAAAACTGACCCACCGGGGGGGCAATATTCAGTCGGCGCCAACATCGCATTGCCAAATCGGGTTCCAGATGCCGTTAATCGCCTCATTTCTCAATGCATTTCCAATGCCCTTACTCATGGCATCATAGCCTTCAGGGCGTTCGCACGACAGTCGAGCACGACAACTCGCGCCAACCGACGAAGAAGGATCAACCCCGACCGCGAGTAAGGCCGCTTCGTTAATACTTAACGTGTCGTGCAACCGCCATAGTTCTAATGCTTTCATTGCTTCCTTTTACCGCCCCATTTGCTCGAAAGCCAGGCCAGCCGGGTAAGGGTTCCCGGTTTTCCCGCCGTCGCAGTAGGCATGGCCAAACTTGTTGCTGAAACCACTGCAACCGCACTTGATCTGCGCGGTTACGAAAAAATAATCAATAAAATCAATGGCGTAACTGCCGCAACCAATCTATCACCGCAAAAGGTCATGCGGCGCTCCTAAACTTGCCGATCACGACCTTCTTCCCCTCGGCAATCTGCGCATCAACGAAATCCGACCATAGGAGCATGATCTTGCGGCGCTCATCCGCGTACTCGGCCCGGTTGTACACGCCCTTGATGCCTTTTATCGAGTGTGCCAGTGCTTTCTCGATGGCGTCGGACGACTGGCCCATCTCGTGCAGGTGCGTCGATGCGGTGCGCCGGAAGTCGTGGATGACGAAGTGTTGTACGTCGGAGTTCATCGCGCGCACCGCTTGATTCAACGTCGATTTGGCGATTGGCCGATCTTCGTGGCCGCGCCGCATTGGGAACACGAAGCGCTGGCTGTGGGAAAGCGTGCGTAATTCGCGCAACATGGACACGGCCTGCGCCGACAGGTACACCCAGTGCTCGCGGTCCATTTTCATGCGGTCGGCCGGGATGCGCCATATACCTTCGTCCAGGTCAAACTCGGACCACTCCGACTCGATCAGTTCGGACTTGCGCACCATTGTGATCACAAGGAGGTGCAGCGCCAGCTTGTAGGCGCGGCTCATATTGGAGGTGTACACCGTGCGCAGGACCGTACCGACTTCATCTGGCGACAGAACGCGCGTACGGCTCTGGGGCGTGGCGATGTAACGAGCGACCAACTGCTGGCCAGGGTTCATTATCGCGGCCTGGCGTGAAATTGCGTACTCGTACATGCGCTTGACCACATTGCGGGTGAACAGGGCCATTTGCGAGGCGCCGCGCCCTTTCACCTTGTCGCAGATGGCCAGCACGTCACCAGCATTTACCTCGGCCAGGGCCTTATTGCCGATGGCCGGGTAGATATCTTTGTCCAGAGCGCGCCTGGTTACCGTGCTTTAGGACAGCGATTTGGTGGCTATCTCCGACTCGTACCAAAAATCGGCAAAGGCGCGTACCGAATCGAGAATCTTGGAGGCGCCCCGGTCTTTCTTGGCATCGGCAATAGGTGACACGCCGCCGGCCACAATCTCGGCATAGCGGCGTGCCCGGATTCGCGCGTCTTGCAGGCTGACCGCTGGATAGTCGCCGATGGTGACCAAGGGCTGTTGTTTGCGGTTGAGAGAATAACGGTAGCGCCAGACCATCGAGCCCGATGTCATGACTTCCAGCACCAGGCCACCGCCATCGGCGATCAGGTATCGCTTCGCCTTTGGCTTGAGCGCCTTGATGCGCTTGTCAATGAGGGGAATGGCTGCTTTGGGCATTTAAGTACACATCTTTGAGTACACACGGTATTGTGTACTGAAGTGTGTACTTAAAAAGAATATGTGTCAATGGGCAACATTGGGCAACGCAAGTCATTAAGCCATTGATATTCATAGGCGTATGCCGAAAAATTTGACAACGATTGACAACCATTGGCGACTAACTATTTTCCGATGCAAAAACGGCTAAAGATCACGCCCAGCAAATCGTCCGACGAGAACGCGCCCGTGATGCTCGACAGCTGCACCTGCGCCAAGCGCAACTCCTCGGCGAACAGGTCGAGCGACTGGTCGTCTTGCGCGGCGTGCGCCCCCGCGTGGTCAAGGTGGCGGCGCGCCGAGCGCAGCGCGATCAAGTGGCGCTCGCGCGCCAGGTACAGCGACTCGCCCGTCTGCTGCCAGCCCGCGATGCGCAGCAACTCGGCGCGCAGCAAGTCGATACCCAGATGCTCGTGCGCCGACAGGTAGACGTGGGTGGCGTCCTCCATCTGATCGACGCCGCACTTGTGGCCGGACAGGTCGATCTTGTTCCACACGCGCAGCACCGGCACGCCTTCGGGAAAGGCGGCCACGATCTGGTCGTCCGCGCGCGTGGGGCCCTGGTCGGCGTCGAGCAGGTGCAAGATCACATCGGCCTTGGCCACCTCGCCCCAGGTGCGCTCGATGCCGATGCGCTCGACCAGGTCGACGGCCGCGTCGGCCGCGCGGATGCCGGCCGTGTCGATGATATTGAGCGGAATGCCCTCGATCTGGATGGTCTCGCTGACCTTGTCGCGGGTGGTGCCGGCGATCGGCGTGACGATGGCCACCTCGGCGCCGGCCAGGGCGTTGAGCAAGGATGATTTGCCCACATTGGGTTGCCCCACCAGCACCACGTTCAAGCCTTCGCGCAGCAGCGCGCCTTGCGCCGCCTGCTGGAATACGCGTTCGACCGATTCGATGATCACTTTCAGCTGGCCGCGCGCGTCCGATTTTTCCAGGAAGTCGATTTCCTCCTCGGGGAAGTCGAGCGTGGCCTCGACCAGCATGCGCAAGCCCGTCACCTGCTCCACCAGGGTGTGGATGGTGTTGGAAAACACGCCGGACAGGGAGGCGGAGGCGGACTTGGCGGCGGCCTCGGTGGAGGCGTCGATCAAGTCCGCCACTGCCTCCGCCTGGGCCAGGTCGAGCTTGTCGTTGAGGAAGGCGCGGCGCGTGAATTCGCCGGGCTCGGCCAGGCGCAAGCCCGATTCGGCACCCGCTTCGAGCACGCGCGCGAGCAGCATTTGCAGCACCACGGGGCCGCCGTGGCCTTGTAGTTCGAGCACGTCCTCGCCCGTGTAGGAATGGGGGCCGCGGAAATAGATGGCGATGCCCTGGTCGATCACGCTGCCATCGGCTTGCTTGAACGGCAGGTAGGTGGCGTGGCGCGTGGCCAGGGTCGCCGCCGGGAACAGCGCGGCCATCAAGGGGGCGAGCGACTTGCCGGAGGCGCGCACGACGCCGATGCCGCCGCGTCCGGGTGCGGTGGCGATGGCGGCGATGGGGGAGGAATCGAGCTTCATTTGGTCAATTGTAGACTTCGGCTGTGGTCCGTGAAAGCGGGGTCAGAGTAATTTTCGCCATAAGGCGGGCGAAAAAAAGGCTCGGCGCCCCCCACTCCCCCGGTTTCACTACGCTGCGGGCTTGCTGAAAAAAAGCCCGCGACTGGCGCGGGCTCTGGTGGCTTTGTTGTGCCGGCTTATTTGGCGGCTTCGAATTTTTTGGTGATGACCCACTGCTGGGCGATCGACAGGATGTTGTTGACCACCCAGTACAGCACCAGACCGGACGGGAAGAAGGCGAACATCACCGAGAAAATGATCGGCATGAACATCATCATCTTGGCTTGCATCGGATCGGCTGGCGCTGGGCTGAGCTTTTGGGTGACGACCATCGAGATCATGTACAGCACTGGCAGCACGAAGTACGGGTCTTGCACGGTCAGGTCGTGGATCCACAATACCCACGGCGCGCCGCGCATCTCGACCGAGGCTTGCAGCACCCAGTACAGCGCGAAGAACACCGGCATTTGCACCAGCAAGGGCAGGCAGCCGCCAAGCGGATTGATCTTCTCCGTCTTGTACAGCTCCATCGTGGCCTGGTTCATCTTTTGCGGGTCGTTCTTGTAGCGCTCGCGGATCGCCGTCATCTTCGGCGTGACCATCTTGACCTTGGCCATGCTGCGATAACCTGCTGCCGACAGCGGGAAGAAGGCCAGCTTGATCAAGATCGTGAGTACGATGATGGTCCAGCCCCAATTGCCCATCACGCCGTGGATTTTCTCCATTAGCCAAAAGATCGGCTTGGCGACAACGGTCAATACGCCATAATCCTTGACCAGTTCCAGGCCAGGGGCGACGCTCTCGAGAATGTGCGATTCCTGCGGGCCGGAATAGAGTTTGGAGTCCATCGACACGGTCGCGCCAGGCGCCACGGCTGGCATCGGCAAGATCGTGCCAATAGCGTACAGATTGGTGTCGACCTTCTTGGTGAAAATCTCGCGTTGCGCCTTTTGCGGCGGCACAAAAGCGGACACAAAGAAGTGTTGCGAAATGGCGATCCAACCGTTGTCGGCCTTGGTCGCGTGTTCCGCCTTGTTCTTTTCAATTTTCTCGAATTCGAGCTTTTCGTACTTGGCCGCTTCCGTGAACAGCGTTGGGCCGGTGTAGCTGCTGCCGAACATGGGCGCAGGCGGCTTGTTGCCGTCGTGGACCAGTTGCAGATACAGCGAAGGCGTGATCGGCGCGCCGGTCTCGTTGCTCACGTCGTGGCGCACGTCAATCTGGTAATCGCCGCGGGTGAAGGTGTAGGTCTTGGTCAGCTTGACGCCGCCCTGGTCGGCCACCAGCACCAGTTGCGCTTGATTGCCGTCTTCAAGCGAACGCGTGCCTGGCTTGGCGGCGAACACGGTGGTGTGGTTCGGCAATGCCGGGGCGCCCGCGGCGCCGATCAAGCCGGTCTGCGCCAAATAGACGTCGTGCCCGTTGTTATCGAACAGGACCTGGTTCTTGGTCGGATCGACGCCGTCGCGGTGCTTGAGCAATTCAAGGCGCTCAATCACGCCGCCAGCAGTGTTGATGGTGGCTTTGATGACATCGGTGGTGATGGTGACGCGCTCACCGGCCAGCGCAGGCGCGGCGTTTGGCGTGCCGGTTGGGGTAGCCAGTGCAGCGGCCGCGCTCGGCGTCGCGCTCGGCACGCCGGCGTTGGCGTTGACGGCCTTCGGCGCGCTCGCTACTGGCGCCGGCGCCATCGAAAACATCGAACGGCCGCCATTGGCGGTGGTCCAGCGGTCTCCCAGCGCCACAAGTGCCACGGAAAACACGATCCACAAGATAGTACGTTTATTGAGTTCCATTGAGGTATAGGTCAGGAGTGGTTGCAACCGCAGGCGGTCGTTGAAGTCTTGCCAGATGCGGGCGACTGTGTCGAAGTCAATGTTTTTTGATCGGGACGCGGCACCAGGTCGACCCCGCCCTCATTCCAGGGATGGCATTTGCACACCCGCCGCGCCGCCAACCAAGTGCCGCGCGCGGCGCCATGCACGCGCAGGGCCTCGATCGCGTAATTCGAGCAGGTCGGATAGAAACGGCAATTCTGCCCCAGCATTGGGCTGAGCAAAATCTGATAGGCGCGCAGCAGCGCCACCAACAGTCGCTTCACGGCGCCCCCGTCTTGGCCGCAGCCGCAGCCGTGACAGGACGCGGCGCTTGCGAAGCGAACAGGCGCGCCACTTCCTCGCGCACTTGCAACTTCAGCGCGCGATTGGTGGCCGGCCCGTCCTTGCTGTTGACCGGGCGCGCCAGGCGCACGATGCAATCGACGGCCGGCAAGGCCGACAGCCGGAACAGCTCGCGCGTGACGCGCTTGATGGTGTTGCGCGTGACGGCGCGCGGCGCGAAGCGTTTGGCCACGACCACACCCAGGCGCGCGTGTTCCAAAGTGCTGGGGCGCGTGTAGAGCACGAAGTGCGCGCTCTTGTGCGCCGGGCGCAAACGAAAAACGGATGAAAATTCATCCGTTTTAACGATGCGCCGCATGCGTGCGAAGTCGTGGGAACCTTCGCCTGCCATGCCGCCGCTCACAGTTGGCGCGATATCGCCGCCGCTGCCAGACTTAGACAGCCAAGCGTTTGCGACCCTTGGCGCGGCGTGCGTTGAGCACATCGCGACCGCCACGGGTGGCCATACGTGCGCGGAAGCCGTGCGTGCGCTTGCGACGAACGACGGAAGGTTGGTAAGTACGTTTCATGGTGGTCTCGCTTAAAGCTAAATAACTACAAATCGGTCTGACGGCTGGTCAGCTAGGGAGCCAATGACATTCCGCAGTTTTTAGCCAGCGTCACGCCACAGCAAATCACTTCTGCCCGCATTCACATTGCCAATTCTTAGAGACTGAACAGGGAATACGGGCGGGGAACCCTGAATTAGACAGCATTTCGAGTCCGCTTGTCAAGGATTATGGTCGACTGGCCGGCGCCGCTGTGGCCGCGGCGCCGCGCCGCCCAGCGCGCCACCGGGGCGAGCGGGCGGCGCCTGCGGATCGCAACTTGGCCCCGTCTTGGTCGCGTCTTGGTCGCGTCTTGGTCATATCCTGCCCACCTCCAGGCCGCGAAAATAAGCGCGCGCCCTGTGGATAACTCGGCTGTGGCAGAGTAAAATAGCGTGTTACGTGTGGCGAAACCCCGCGCATCGCGGCGGCGGCCGGCAGCGGCGCGCAGCGCAACACCTGCGGCGCGCGCCAGTACCGAACGCCCCTCCACACTCTTTCACAAAATACAGACGATTCATGGAAAATTTCTGGCAGACCTGTTCCGCGCAGTTGGAACTGGAGCTGACACCGCAACAATTCAGTGCGTGGATCAAGCCGCTGGTCATGCTCGACTACGAGGATGGCAAAGTGCGCATCGCCGCGCCCAATCGTTTCAAGCTCGACTGGGTCAAGTCCCAGTTCGCCACCCGCATCACGGCGCTGGCCTCGCAATACCTGGAAGCGCCCACCGAAGTGCAATTCGTGCTCGACCCGCGCAACAACGTGGCCAAGAAACCAGTCGCGCCGCATCCGGCCCCGGCCGAGGGCAATGGCCCGATCGCGGAAAACCGCGGCGGCGACGCGGGCGCCAGCGGCGTGCCGGAATTTAATATCAATATCGGCGCTTCGCCCCGGCGCGAGCAAAGCCGCATCAACACCGACCTGACCTTCGACAGCTTCGTCACCGGCAAGGCCAACCAGTTGGCGCGCGCGGCCGCCATCCAGGTGGCCAACAATCCCGGCGTGTCCTACAACCCGCTGTTCTTCTATGGCGGCGTGGGCCTGGGCAAGACCCACCTGATCCACGCCATCGGCAACCAGGTGATGGCCGACCAGCCGGGCGCGCGCATCCGCTACATCCACGCCGAGCAATACGTGCGCGACGTCGTCACCGCTTACCAGCGCAAGGGTTTCGACGACTTCAAGCACTATTACCACTCGCTCGACATGCTGCTGATCGACGATATCCAATTCTTCGGCGGCAAGAGCCGCACCCAGGAAGAATTCTTTTACGCTTTCGAGGCCTTGATCGCGGCCAAGAAGCAAATCATCATCACCAGCGACACCTATCCCAAAGAGATCACCGGCATGGACGACCGCCTGATCTCGCGCTTCGATTCCGGCTTGACGGTGGCGATCGAGCCGCCCGAGCTGGAAATGCGGGTCGCCATCTTGCTCAAGAAAGCCAAGTCCGAGGGTGTGACCCTGTCGGACGACGTGGCTTTCTTCGTGGCCAAGCATTTGCGCTCGAACGTGCGCGAGCTCGAGGGCGCGCTGCGCAAGATCCTGGCTTACTCGCGCTTCCACGGCAAGGACATCACGATCGATATCGTCAAGGAAGCGCTCAAGGATTTGCTGTCGGTGCAAAATCGCCAAATCTCGGTGGAGAATATCCAAAAGACGGTGGCGGACTTTTTCAACATCAAGGTCGCCGACATGTATTCGAAGCGCCGGCCCGCCAATATCGCGCGGCCGCGCCAGATCGCCATGTATCTGGCCAAGGAATTGACGCAAAAAAGCTTGCCCGAGATTGGAGAGCTGTTCGGCGGGCGCGACCACACCACGGTCTTGCACGCGGTGCGCAAGATCGCACTCGACCGCACCAAGAACCCCGAGTGCAACCACGAGCTGCACGTGCTGGAGCAAACGCTAAAGGGCTAAAGGGCTAAGCCGCGATGATTTCTGGCAAAATATAGCGTTTGCATAAGACGCGTTGGCCTGACAAGCGAGCCCATGCATTAGAATTACTAAGCCATAAAGATTTACTGAATAGCAATATCAACCTGCATTTTTGATACACATATCGAGGATAACTATGCAATTGGTTAAAACTTCCCGAGATACCTTGCTGCGGCCTTTGCAGATCGTGAGCGGTATTGTCGAGCGTCGGCACACGATGCCGATTCTGGCCAATATCCTCATCCGCAAGGACGGGGCCGATGTCTCTTTCCTGTCGACCGACACGGAAGTGCAAATCACCACGCGCGCGGACATCGGTTCGGGCGCCGACGTGGTCGGCACCACGGTGGCGGCGCGCAAGCTGCTCGACATCCTGCGCGCGCTGCCGGAAGCGGGCGACGTGACGATGACGCTGGCCAACAAGCGTTTGACGGTGCAGACGGGCAAGTCCCGCTTCGCCCTGCAAACCCTGGCGGCCGAGGAATTTCCCACCGTATCGCAAGCCGAGAGCTTCACGGCGACCGTGACGCTGCCGCAAAAGACGCTCAAGCACCTGTTTAATATGGTGCATTTCTCGATGGCCCAGCAAGACATCCGTTACTACCTGAACGGCTTGCTGCTGGTGCTGGAAGGACGCAATGTGATCGCCGTGGCCACCGACGGCCATCGCCTCGCCTTCTGCCAAGTGGAAACGGAGCAGGAATTCACCCGCCAGGAAGTGATCATTCCGCGCAAAACCATCATCGAACTGCAGCGCTTGCTCGAAGAGAACGACCAGCCCGTGCAACTCGACATCGCCCCCGGCCAAGTCAAGCTGCAATTCGCGGACATCGAACTGATCTCCAAGCTGGTAGAGGGCAAGTTCCCCGACTACACGCGCGTGATCCCCAAAGGTTACAAGAACGACTTCACGATCCGGCGCGACGAATTGCTGCACTCGCTGCAGCGCGCCGCCATCATGACGAGCGACAAGTTCAAGGGCGTGCGCTGCATCATCAGCCCGGGCAGCATGAAGATCAGCTCCACCAATGCCGACCAGGAAGAGGCGGTCGAGGAAATGGAAATCGACTACGGCGGCGATTCGGTCGATATCGGTTTCAACGTCACCTATCTACTCGACGTGCTCAACAACCTCAAGTGCGAGCAAGTGAAGATCGCGCTGGGCGACTCGAATTCCTCGGCCTTGATTTCGATTCCCGACAACGCGGACTTCAAGTACGTTGTCATGCCGATGCGCATCTAGCGCAACAAGCCGTACCGCAGCACCTTCGTAAGCCACGCCACAATCGTCAAATGAGAAAGTAGTCCATGTCCGAAAGCCCGAACGACTTGCCAATTCAGCCGAAAGAAGAATACGGCGCCGCCTCCATCCAGATCCTGGAAGGCTTGGAAGCGGTGCGCAAACGCCCCGGCATGTACATCGGCGACACTTCCGATGGCACCGGCTTGCATCACCTGGTGTTCGAGGTGCTGGACAACTCGATCGACGAATCGCTGGCCGGCCACTGCACGGAAATCCACGTCACCATCCACTCGGACAATTCGATTTCGATCACCGACAATGGGCGCGGCGTGCCGACGGGCATCAAGTTCGACGACAAGCACGAACCGAAGCGCAGCGCGGCCGAGATCGTGATGACGGAGTTGCACGCGGGCGGCAAGTTCGACCAGAACTCGTACAAGGTGTCGGGCGGCTTGCACGGGGTGGGTGTGTCTTGTGTGAACGGCTTGTCCAAGCTGCTCAAGCTCACTATCCGGCGCGATGGCAAGGTGCATTACATGGAATTCGTGCGCGGCGTGCCGCAGAACCGCGAACTGCAAACCATTAATGGCATGGAATGCTCGCCCATCAAGGTGATAGGCGAGACGGACAAGCGCGGCACCGATGTGCATTTCTGGGCCGACGAGCAAATCTTCACCCACGTCGAGTTCCATTACGAAATCCTGGCCAAGCGTATCCGCGAACTGTCCTTCCTCAACAATGGCGTGCGCATCAAGCTCACCGACCAGCGTTCCGGCAAGGAAGAAGTTTTCGCCTTCGAAGGTGGCACGCGCGGCTTTGTCGAGTACATCAACAAGGCCAAGACGGTGTTGCATCCGACTATTTTCCAGGCCACCGGCGAGCGCCTGTCCGACCAGGGCACGAATATCTCGGTGGACGTGTCGATGCAATGGAACGACGCTTACAACGAGCAAGTGCTGTGCTTCACCAATAACATCCCGCAGCGCGACGGCGGTACCCACTTGACGGGCTTGCGCGCAGCGATGACGCGCGTGATCAACAAGTACATCGAAGAAAACGAATTCGCCAAGAAGGCGAAGGTGGAAGTGAGCGGCGACGATATGCGCGAGGGTTTGACTTGCGTGCTGTCGGTGAAGGTGCCGGAACCGAAGTTCAGCTCGCAGACCAAGGACAAGCTGGTGTCCTCCGAAGTGCGCGGCCCGGTCGAGGAAATCGTGGCCAAGACGCTCACCGATTACCTGATGGAAAAGCCGAACGATGCGAAGATCATCTGCGGCAAGATCGTGGAAGCGGCGCGTGCGCGCGAGGCGGCACGCAAGGCGCGCGATTTGACGCGCCGCAAGGGCATCATGGATGGCCTGGGTTTGTCGGCCAAGCTGGCGGACTGCCAGGAAAAAGACCCGGCCCTGTGCGAACTGTACATCGTCGAGGGTGATTCGGCAGGCGGCTCGGCCAAGCAAGGGCGCGACCGCAAGTTCCAGGCGATTTTGCCGCTGCGCGGTAAGGTCTTGAACGTGGAAAAGGCGCGCTTTGAAAAGATGCTCTCAAGCGAGCAGATCACGACCTTGATCGCCACGCTGGGCACCTCGATCGGGCCGGATGAATTTAACGTCGACAAGCTGCGCTATCACCGCATCATCATCATGACCGATGCGGACGTTGACGGCGCCCACATCCGCACGCTGCTGCTGACGCTGTTTTACCGCCAGATGCCGCAACTGGTTGAGCGCGGCCACATTTACATCGCGCAACCGCCGCTGTACAAGGTCAAGACGGGGCGCGACGAGCGCTACCTGAAGGATGATGTGGAGGAAGCGAGCTATATGATGACGGTGGCGCTCAATGGCGCCGCGTTGACGCCGCGCACGGGCGCGGACGCCATCACGGGCGAGGCGCTGGCTGAGCTGGTGCGCCAGTTCAACCTGGCGAACGCGATCATGATGCGCTTGACGCGCGTGATCGACCGCGCGGCTTTGACGGCCATTATGACGGGCGTGAACTTGAATCTCGATAGCGTGGATGGCGCGGCGCAGTCGGCGCAAGCGATGGAAGCGGCGATTGGCGACACGGCTGTCAAGGTGACGGTGCGTTCGGACGAGCTGAGCGAAAAGCATATGCTGCGCATCGAGCGTATGCATCACGGTAACATCAAGGTCAGCGCCATTGATGCGGACTTCGTGCAGGGCGCCGATTACGCGGTGTTGGCGGCGGCTGCGGCCACCTTCAAGGGTTTGATCGGCGAAGGCGCGTTCATCCGCCGCGGTGAGGGCGAGCGCGTCAAGGAATCGAGCGTGGATGATTTCCACCATGCGATGCAATGGCTGCGCGATGAAGCCGAGCGCACTGTTTCCAAGCAGCGCTATAAAGGGCTGGGCGAGATGAATCCGGAGCAGCTGTGGGAAACGACGATGGATCCGACTGTGCGCCGTTTGCTCAAAGTGCAGATCGAGGACGCGATCGCGGCTGACCAGATCTTCACGACATTAATGGGTGACGATGTGGAGCCGCGCCGCGCCTTTATCGAGACCAATGCTCTGCATGCGGGCAATATCGACGTCTAAAGTTGTTGTAGGTTCTCAGAATAGTTGAGAAAAATCCCAAATAGTTGAAAGTCGCCAAGGGCTAGCGCTTAGAACCGCTAGCCCTTTTTTTCGAACCGGAACATCTTTCCTGCGCGAAATCGCACGGCATTCAAAATGCTGTGATTCACACAGATGTGCAAAGAGAGTTGGCGCGGTGCGTTGTTGATTCGCTTCCTCGCCGTCACAGGAAGCGCTGACGGTTTGCGCAACTCCGCCTTGTGTGGCCGCCGTCGCCGACGCTCAAGCGGCGTGTGCGCTAGTTCGCGATCGGCAGGTGGCCCGTCTTGACATAGATCGTGCAGCCTTGCGTGCTGAAGGGATGGTGCCGGCTCATGTGCGGACTGCGCAGCCAGGTGCCTACGGGATAGCTGCCGTACTCGTCCTCGAATACGCCATCGATCACCAGAATCTCCTCGCCGCCAAAATGCGCGTGCGGCTTAAACTGCGTGCCCGGATCCCAGCGCACCAGCGCAATATGCTCATGCCCAAACTCGTGCAAGGGCATCACATTCAAACCCGGCACCGAGCCGGGATACCAGCGCGCGTGACGCGTATCGATGCGCACCGTTCGCTGGTCGTCCGGATCGAACTGGCGCAGTTTGACGAACAGCAGGCAGCCAAATTCCGAGCGCGGCGCATGACGCGAGCCGGGCGGATTGCGCAGATAAGTGCCGGCCGGGTATTCGCCGTATTCATCGCAAAACACGCCTTCGAGCACCAGGATCTCTTCACCGAGGCCATGTTCGTGCGCGGCGAAAGCGCTGTCGGGTTCGTACTTGACGATGCTGGTGGCGCGCGCCACTTCGTCGCCGTCGCGCTCCAGACATTTGCGCCACACGCCCTCCTGGGGCGAACGTTCCCACGGCAGCGGCGCGCTGTCGACCTTGGCGCGTTTGTTCAATTCGGCATTGATCAGCATAAAAATCCTTCGATGAAAAACCGGACCAAACCGGACCAATGTCCGGCCCGGTCCCGGCAGCGTTACTGGAAGTCGATGCGGATATGCGCCGAGTCGGAACGCGCCTTGTGGCTAGTCTCGTTCTGCCCGGCCACCGGCTTGCCATTCACCCGGCGTTGCGGCGCCACATCGCTAATACCATAGCTCATGCTGATGGCGCCGCGCAAACCGGCGCGTGGTGTCAAGCGCAGATAGGGCACGGCGCCCCCATTGACCACTTCCACCACGCCGTATTGGGTCGTCACAAACTGCGATGCGCCGCCGACGGGCGCCACCAGCGCCACGCCTTCGATGCTGCTGATGCGCAGCAAGTCGCCGTTCGGGTCGCGGTCGTTTGCCAACGGATAGATGTTGACGGTCTTGCCGGCGGCGGCCGTCAGCGCATCGTCCTGCGCCAACGGTGCCTGGTTCAATTCATAGGCGATGATGCCGCCCGATGGATTGTTCTGGCCGCCGTAAGGCACGTACACCATGCCGTCGCTGATGACGGTGCCGCCATTCATGGCCGCGTGGTGCGGCTTGCCCAGGCCCAGATTGAAGACCTGGTTCAAGTCCGGCGTCTGGTCGCGGAACACGATGCGCCCGCTCGACGCCTCCACCACGAACAACTGGCCCGAGGTCGTCGTCACATACACCAGGCCGTTGGCGACCGACACGTGGCGCATGCTCGCGCCCGCCGGCAACGACAGGTAGTCGGTGCCATTGCCAAAATTCCACAGCGCGCGTCCCGTGCCCGCATCCAGCGCGTAGACCTTGGTGCGCATGCCGGTCAAGGCCAGGCCGTCGTCGCGCGTGTCTTCCACGTCGGCCCAGAAGGCGGGGCTGAAGGTGGCGAAGAAGGCGTTCAAATACTTGCTGCCGGGGGCGTCGAAGTTGGCGTCCGAGAAGCCATCGTCGATGCCCTCGAAACCCGCCACATAGACCACGCCGTCGGCATAGGCGGCGCCGCCCTGGATGCCGCCCAGGCCGGTGGGTTTACTGATCTGGCGCTCCCACACCGTCTGGCCGCTGACGCGATCGACGACGCGGAACAGGCCGCCCTTGCTGCCGCCGCCGACCAGGTCGCGCGCGGCGCCGGACCCGGTGCGCGCGCTGAACATGATTGGAGGCGAGAGCACGTCGGCGTCGCGCGGACCGTCGCTGCGGCCAGGGCCGGCGGTCACTGGATGGTTCAGGTCGAACACATCGCCGCGGTGGAACTGATTGCTCCAGACGAATTTGCCGGTCAGGTAGTCGATGGCGTACAGCGAATCGCCGCGGTCGACATAGCCGGCTGGCGCCAGCGCCGGATCGGGGTAGCCGGCGTAGGGGGTGCTGGTGTTCTGGCCGGTGCCGCCGAAGATCAGGTGGCGCGTCTTGTCCACCGCCATGCCGGAGCCGGCCGAGGCGCCGGTGCCATACGACTTGCCGGTGGCAGGATTGTTGTCGATCGTGGTCGTGCGCCACACTTCAAACGGATGCTCGGGATTGGTGATGTCGAGCGCGACAATGGTGCCGCGGTCCTTGCCCTGGGTGAGGGCATCGTTGAGGATCACATTCATTTCGCAAATGTAGAGCGCGCGGTCGCTGCCGTCGGGCGCCTCGGTGTGGATGACGACCGGCTCGCCCAGGCCCGAGGTCAGGATCTGGCCCGGCAGCACCGTGTAGGGCTGCACGCCCGGGGTGGCGGCATCGAAGTCCACCTCGGCCCCGCCGCTGCGCCGCAGCACATGCACGTGCCCGTTCAAGCCGCTGTGGATCAGCACGTGGGTGTCGGTGACGACGGGGGCTGTGTAGTACAGCTCGGGCGCGATCGGTTTCGCGCTGGTGGCGTACTCGGGATCGACCAGCGTCGTCGTCCAGTGCTTGCGCGGGTCCGTGATGGTCCCGGTCTTGGCGTCGCGCGCGAACACAGTGCCCAGTTCGTCGATGTAGTAGATGGTGCCGTTCTGGATCACGGGCGGCGACACCACGCCCACCACGGTGCTGGGGAAGCGCAGGCCGAGCGCGCCCTCCAGGATGAAGCCGGTGGGCGGGGCGCCCGGGCGCCATTGGCCGTCGTTGAAGGTCTCCCATTTGCGGCGCAGCATGGGCGCGCTGGCGGGGGAGATGGCTTTCTCGTCGGGATTGGCGTTGGAATTGGCATAGTCGTGCGAGGACATCGGCCATTGGCTCGAGGCCGCGGCCGCGCCGCTGGCGCATGCGATGAGGAGCGCGCACAGCGCGGAAATGTTCAGACGGCGCAGGACAGGGTTGCGCGCCGCCACATGATTCGAATTCATTGTTTTTGGTCTTTCGGGATGGGGAAAGCGCGGGCCGCGGCCCGCACACGGGGACGGGGACGGGCGCAATTAGTTGGCGCTGTAAATGCGCACTTCCGGATTGGCTTTGAGCAGCGGGGACAGGCTGGTCACGACATCCTTGTTGAACATTTCGCTTTTCAGGTAAGCCTCGGCCGCGTCCTTGCTGGCGAAGCCGTGCAGCACTTGCACGTCTTCATCTCGAATGAGCAAGGTCTTGCTCTGCGCCCCGGGGATGGTTTTCAGGAAGGCCTCTTTGTATTTGGTGTAGACGGCGCCGGCGGCGGGCCGATCCTTGGCGTCGATCTTGAGCGTGATCTGCAAGAAGGCGCTTTGCGCGAAGGCCAAGGGGGAAGCGAGCAGCGCGCCAGCGAAGGCGGCCGCGCTCAGGGTTTTGATCGTTTTTTTAGCGAAACTCATGGCTATCCTTTGAAAAAATAAATGGCGCCGTGTCAGCGGCGCCAGGGTCGCGGTAGGGTTGAGGGTGAATCGGACTCAGGCGACGTCGTAGATGCTCACCTGCGGCGCGGCCGACAGCAGCGGGCCGATGGCGCCCACCACGTCGTGCGTGAACAGCGGGCTGGCCAGATAGTCGTTGGCGCTTTTCTTGGAGTCAAAGCCGTGCAGCACTTGCACGTCTTCCTCGCGGATCAGCAATTCCTTGGACTTGGCGCCGGGTACGCCAGCGAGGAAGGCGCTCTTGTATTTCTGGTAGACGGCCGCCGCGGCGTTGCGGTTTTCCGGTGCAACTTTCAGGGTGATTTGCAGGTAGGTCATGCTGCTGTTCCTTTGTATAAAGTGGTGAAGGAGCGGATGGGTGAGCAGGTCGGCGCGTGCGTCGATCTGTTGACCTGGCAAACTATAGGTGACATCATATTCATAGAGAAATTGCATTTTCACATGTGATTTATTCAAAAAATACATGAATAGACGAGCTAGGAATGAACCTCAATCACCTTCGTTTTATCAGTGCCGTTGCCCAATTGGGTTCGTTCAGCAAGGCGGCGGACCAGTGCTGCGTGACGCAACCAACCTTGTCGAACGGCATCGCCCAGTTCGAAGACGAAATTGGCGCCAAGCTGTTTTTGCGCACCACGCGCAAGGTGGCGCCGACCCAGCTTGGCGCGCACATCCTGCCCCTGATCGACCAGGTGCTGGAGGCGCAACAGGCGCTGATCAAGGGAATATCGGCGTTCCAGAATCCGCAGCACAAACTGGTGCGCATCGGCACCTCGCCGCTGATCAACGCGAAAATCCTCAGCGCCCTGATCCGCGCATTCCAGGAGCGTTTTCCGGACGTGGAGCTTATCCTTCGTGAAATGAATATGAGCGATTTGTTCGATCTGCTTGATCGGGATCAACTCGACTTTGCTTTCCTTGTTGCGGATAAGTCGCACCCGGGGCTAGGGCGCAGCGCCTTGTATGAGGAAGCCTTGATGTATCTGCCCAAGCAAAACGGGATCGCGCCGGCGGGCGGGCCGACCCTCAAGCAGATCGCCACGCAGACCTTCGTGCTGGTGCCGGACGGCTGCGGCTTGACGCGCACGACGCGCGCAGTGTTCCGCTCGCACCGTTTGAAGCTGTCGGAGTATCCGGGGCAGGCGCTCAGCTACAAGGTGTTGGAGGAATGGGCGCTGCTGGGGATAGGATCGGCGATCTTGCCGCGCTCAAAGCTCTCGCCGGCGTCGCGCCACGCGCTGCCGATTATTCAAAAGAACAAGGCGCCATTGATGATCGCTTACGAGGCGGTGTGGAAGCCGGCGGGGCGGGCCGCGCCGCATCTGGCGAGCTTTCGCCAGCATCTGGAAAAGACGCTGCCCAAGATTATCGCGGGGGCGTCCGATTTTGGCTTGGCGCAAGGCCAATAGATAATGGCGCCTGTCCGCGCGAGGGGCGCGGACGGCGGCGGCAGACCGTTATTTTAGGCTCCACACATATTGGACCGGTGCCCATGACGGCTCGGTGGCAGTGCCCTTATTTGGGGTCGTAAATTGGCACTTTGAAAGCGCGTCCAATGCCGCGGTATCCAATAAGGGATAGCCTGATGACTTCACAAGTTCCGACTTGAGGACAGACCCATCCAAGTCAATCAGGAAGCGCATGGAAACCGTACCTTGCTCGTCCGCCCGAAGAGATGCTCTCGGATATTCAGGCTTTGCACAGCGCCGGCGGTCCTTTCCATCAGCGGTCGGCGTCGGCGGGCTAACGCTACGCTCGGGACGCTCTTGATCGTGTTTGTCGACGCTATCGGGTATTTTATTGACGGTCTCCTGGGTGACCGTTTGCTGCGCCATCGATGGGCCAAGCAAGATCCCTTGAATGGCCATCACGACAAACAAGGATTTCAGATTCCTCATTGATTTCACGAATTTTCCTATTCCAAAAAAGTGGCAAATGCCCACATAAAGTTTTCAATTTTACATCATTCCTTGGCATGTGAAAGTACTGCATGCCTGAGGTCGCAGGCATGCCGCCCACATCGATAAACATTTGACAATTTATCGAGATACCGGTAGTATTCGCGGTCGCACAAAAAAAATTAAAAGTTTCGCCACATTGATGGCGATTCATTCAACTAGGGAAATCCATGTCACGCATCTTCAAATTGGCCGCCAGCTTTTGCGCGGCCCTCGTGGTCAGCGCCTGCGGCGGTGGCCAATCGCCCGCTCCCGCTGGTGAGCAACTGTTGGCCGCGGTCCAGGTCGTCGCTCCCAATACGAGCAATGCCGGGCGCATCGCCTCTGGCGACGGCCACACCCTGGCCGTGCGCACGGACGGCACGGTGTTCGGCTGGGGCCGCAACGACAGCGGCCAGATCGGCAGCGCCGGCCTGTACGTGCAACTGACGCCCGTCACCGTCACTGGCCTGAGCTCGGTTGTCGCCGTCAAGGCCGGCTACTCGCACAGCCTGGCCTTGAGCCGCGATGGCGTCGTCTTGGCATGGGGTAACAACGCATCGGGCCAACTTGGCAGGGGTGGGAACAGCACTGCAACGCCTACGCCCGTGCCTGGCATGAGCCACGTTATCGCTATTGCCGCCGGCCACGTCAATTCGGCGGCCCTCGCTTCCAACGGCACGGTCTGGGGCTGGGGCAGCTTCAACGGCGCGAACCAGCCAACCCCAACACCGGTTGCCGGCCTGAGCGGCACTGTGGTCGATATCGCCTCCGGCGGCGGCCGCGTGTTCGCGGTCAAGGCCGACGGCACCGTCTGGGGCTGGGGCAATAACAGCGGCTACGCCCTGGGCGTAGGCACGAACGGCGCGACCGTCGCGCGGGCCGTCCAGATTCCGGGCATCGACCATGTCAAAGCCATCGTCACCACCGTCTTCCATACTGTGGCGCTGAAAACCGACGGCACCGTGTGGGTATGGGGCGCCAATTACTGGGGCCAGTTGGGTATGGACGGCGTCGTCGAAGCGCCGCGGCCAATCCAGGTCTACGGCGTGTGGAACATCAAGTCCATCGCCGCGGGCAACTACAACACCGTCGCCATCGACGTTTCCGGAAAAGCCTGGACCTGGGGTAGCAACTGGATGGGCCAGCTCGGCCAGGGCCGCGCCGACTTCACCATGCACACCACGCCTATCCAAGTGGCAGGCGTGAGCGACGCGGCCGCCGCATCGGTCGGTGGCATGTTCATCGAATACCTGAACAGCGATGGCAGCGTGATCGGCGCAGGCGCCAACGCCAACGGTCAATTGGGAATCGGGAATGCGAATGTGGCATACTCGCTGACGAAGACCGTCGGCGTCGCCGGCCAGGGATATCTGGACCTGGGCCGGGCTTTGCCGCGCTAAGCGCATCGCGAGCCGGCCGATAGGCCAGGCAAGGCAAAACAGGCTGCTTTTTCGCAAGGAAAAGCAGCCTGTCTCAATTCGGAGCCATGCATTGAAACAAGAACTAACGGCATCATCGACGCGCCTACGGATGGGCATGGCCATGCTTGGCCTGATGCTGATGCTGCCGCCCCTGCTGCCGGTCCATGCGATGCCGATCGCATCGTTTTACGCCGAATGGCTCGCCTTCGCCCTGGGCTTGCTGGGCGTGCTGGCCTTGCTCGGCAAGGCGGGCGCCTCGCACTGGCAATTGCCGCGCATCGCCCTGGCACCGCTGCTGCTGCTACTGGTGGTGGCGCTGCAGCTGGCCTGCGCCATGTATGCCTATGCCGCCAGCGCCATCACCGTGATGGCGTATCTGCTCTGGTGCGCCTTGCTGGCGCTGGCCGGGCGCAGCTATACGCAGGCGCTCGGCGCCGAGCCCGTGACGGCCACGTTGGCCTGGTGCTTGTTCGCCGGCAGCGTCGTCAACGCCGTCTGCGGTTTGCTCCAATTTGCGCATCTGGCGGACCAATTCGGTCCGCTCATCAGCGCGCCGCTCGACACCGCCGTGTTTGGTATCTACGGCAACCTGGCGCAGCAAAACCATTTCGCCACCCATATGGCACTGGGCATCGCGTCGGCGGTCTACCTGTGGCGCGGCGCACGCCTGATGACGGCCTGGTTCGGCGCGTCCATGCTGGTCTTGCTGAGCGCCTTGCTGCTGTCGAGCGCGCGCAGCAGCTTGCTCTACCTCGCCTGGCTGCTGGGCCTGGCCGCCTGGCAGGCAAGGCGCGGGCCGCGCTGGCCGGCGCGCAGGCGCATGCTGTGGCTGGGCGCCGGCGCCGCCGCCGTCGGTCTGGGCGCGCTGTGGCTGGCCAGCCGCGGCGGTGCCGCGCTGCCGCAGTTGGCGCGCCTGGTGAGCATGAGCGGCGCGCTCGGGCCACGCCTGTACCTGTGGCAGCACGCCCTGCAGATGGCGGCCGAGCATCCCCTGCTGGGGGTCGGCTTCGACGCCTTCGCCTACCGCCTCGTCGAGCAGCTCGGGCATTCGCAAGACGCCATCGTGTGGGGCGTGGACCAGTACGCGCACAATCTGATCCTGCAATTGCTGGCCGTCTCCGGCTTGGCCGGCCTGCTTGCCGTGGGCGCGCCCGCCGCAGCCTTCGTGCGCCGCCAGTGGCGGGCCGAGGTGTCGCCCGCGCGCCTGTGGGCCTGGGGCATCCTCGGCGTACTGCTCATCCATAGCATGCTTGAACAGCCGCTCTACTACAGCTATTTCCTTGGTCCGTTCGCGCTGCTGGCCGGCAGCATCGACCCGGCCGCCTGGGCGCTGCGGGGCGGGCGCGCCGCGCGCGCGGCGGTCGCCGTGTTGCTGGCCGCAGCGCTCGGCCTGCTGTGCAAGACGGCGCGCGATTACGTCCAACTTGAAAGCCAGTTCTACAGCGCGGACGCGGATGCCGGCGCGCCTGCATCGCAAGCAGCCCAGCGCCGCGCGCTGGTGCTGGCGCTGGACCAGGGATCGCTGTTCGGCCCGCTCGCGCAGTTGCTTGCGCCGGAAGAATTTGTCTCGGCCCAGGCCGCGCCCGCTGCCAAGCTAGCCTTAAACGCAAGATTGATGCATTACGCACCGACCGCCGACACCGAATTCCGCCACGCCGCCCTACTGGCCGAGGATGGACAGCCGGCGCGGGCGCTGGCGCAATTCGAGCAAGCGGCGAACGCTTATCCCGAACAGGCGCAGGCCTATCTGGAACGGGTGCAGGCGCTGGCCGCGCGCGATGCTGCCCACTATGGGGCGCTGGCGCAGGCGGCGCGCGCCGTGGTGCCCGCCGCGCAGGCGCGCGCGCGGCCGCAAGCCCGATAGGCGATCAACTCACCTTAGAATTGTGTCCCCCATGAACGAAGATCGCTTCACTGGCTGTATGCTTGGATTGGCGCTCGGGGACGCCTGCGGCGCGCCGCATGAGGGTGGCCCGCTTGAACGCCTGCTGTGGCGGGTGATCGGCACCACAGCCGGCGGTGCCATGCGTTGGACCGACGACACACAGATGTCGCTCGATCTGGCCGAGTCGCTGCTCGACAAAGGAAGGCTCGATCAAGATGACCTTGCCCTGCGCTTTGCGCGCAGCTACCACTGGAGCCGGGGCTACGGTCCTGGCGCGGCCAAGTTACTCAAGCGCATAGCGAAGGGACAAGCATGGCGCCTTGCCAACCGAGCGATCTTTACTTCCGGATCGTTCGGAAATGGCGGCGCAATGCGCGCACCGATTATCGGCCTGTGCTATGCCCGCAATCCGGAACGGGTGCCAGAGAATGCGCGCTTGTCCGCCAGCGTTACCCATGCACATCCCTTAGGTATGGAGGCCGCCGCACTGGTAGCCATGGCAACTGCGCTGGCGCTGGGCAGGCGCGACCCGATGCTCATCCTTCGTGGCGCTGGCCTTATATGTAGGGACGATCAATTGCTGGCCAAATTGGCGAGCGCTGAAGCAAGCTTGTGTGCGGCGACCGAACTCACGCCTGCGCAAGTGGTCAATCGACTGGGGAATGGCATTGCCGCACTCGACTCGTGCGTGACGGCGCTCTACCTTGGCTTACGTTTCCTTGACCGTCCATTTACGGACCTGCTTGAGTTTGTGGCCATCTGCGGCGGCGATGCCGATACCATCGGCGCGATGGCCGGCGCCATTTGGGGCGCTGCGAATGGCGGGTCGTCCTTTCCACACCTGCTGTTGCAGCGGCTTGAGCAAGTCGATCGATTGCGCGCCACCGGACGGGCCATGTATTTGCGCTTTAGCCTCGATAGTCCTCTCGGCCAGCGGTGATGCGCGGGCATGACGCCGCTTCAGGCCGACGAGTCCGGATGGCGGCGCACGTTGGGCAAGGCTTCGTGGTTCAGCCAGTGCAGGAATTTGAGCATGCCCGGCTGGGCGTGCCGGTAGGCGGTGCGCACATCCATCATGCGGCGCAGCGCCGCCTCGCTGATACCCATGATTTGCTGGCCGGGAATGAGGGCGTAGCCCGCGCCCATCAGGCGCAATTCGCGCTGGTCCGGGACCGGGCGCACGATCGCGAACACGTCCTCGGTGGCGGCCCACACTTCGCCATCGATCAGGTAAAAGCGCACGTGCCGGCCCTGGTAGGCGTAGTAGCGCCCCTGCCAGCGCCAATGCACGCTCCAGCGCGCAAGGTGGGCCACTTGCTCGAACAGGTAGACGATGAACTCGGGCGCCACCGCGGCGGTCAGGAATGGCGCGCAAAAGAAGAGCAGGCCGCGCGGCAGCTCGATCGGACCGGCGATGATGCGGATCGCGGCGAGCGCGATGCCGGCAATGAGCGCGCGTATCAGAACCTTGTTCTTGGTATTCATGTTCATGCCAGCCATGGTAATCGAATGCCCGCCAATGGCAAGAGCGGGCGCGCCGATGGCATTGAAGTGCGGCGCGCATCTATGCTAACGTAGTGCTGCGCCGGCTTCGGTCCGGCGCCCTACCTGCGGAATGAGCCTATGCGCGCCTTAGCCCTACCCCTTACCCTGATGCTGGCCGGCCTGCTGGGCGCTTGCGCCGACAATTCGGCCTCCTACGCCGCCGCCGGCAGCAGCGACACCGTCACCATCCACAATGCGCAAAGCTATTTTTGGAGCGACGAGCTCGAACTGACGCTGATCACCTCCCATTTGCCCGATTGCCAGCGCCGCAGCCACCTGGCCAGCGTGAACGGGGAGGCCGAGGTGGAATTATTTGCCGGTAACGAGGCGGGCATGGTGTTGCGCCTCGATAAGCAGCTGTGGCTGGTCGACACGCTCGCCTGCAAGGCTGCCGAGGCGCCGGCGGCCACGCCCCTGGGCGAGAAAATCGGCAGCTTCAAGATCGACGATACCCGCCATATTGCGTTCGAGCCGGTGGCGAAGGCGACGGCCCAAGCGAGCGGCACGATCACCCCGGCCGAGGGTGCGCCGGCGGGCGGCGACGCCGCTCCGGCTGCTGCGGCTACCGCGCCTGCCACGGCTGCCGCGCCCACCCTGGGGCCGGCACCTGCCGCAGCGCCCGCTCCTGCCGCAGCGGCGCCGGCGGGCAGCGCGCCCTGAAGCGCCGGTCCGGCTCAAGGCGCGGCGCCATGCCCTGAACCGGACCGGCGCGCCAACTGCGCGCGCAATTGGTCAAGCGCGCGTTCGCGGCCGGCCAGCGCCAGCGCGCGTTCGAGCAAAGTCGGGCCCGCTTGACGCTGCTCGGTCCACTGCGTGAAGTATTCGTGCACGGTGCGCCAGGGCGGCAAGTCCGGCGGCAAGCTGCGCCACGAACCGCCCCCCTCGAGCAAATACAGGATGGCGCAAAACACATCGTACACATCGTGCTTGCGCGGCCGCGTTTTGCGGCGCGCGCCCTCGAGCAAGGCGCGCACCGCGTCGAAATCGGCGCGCGCCACATCGCTTGCCAATGCCGCCCTTGCCATCGCTACCTCCGCCATACCGGGCCCCGTCCTCCTTGGTTCGACGCGGAGAAATGGAACAGGTTCCCCGCCCGCCGCGCGCCGATTATGCGATGCATAACTTGTATGGCAGAATGTCGCTCACCTTGGTGAATTTATTCCTATGAGAAACTTTTTCCTCCGCCGCGCCCTGTTCCCGCTGCTCATGCTCGCATGTGCCGGCGCAGGGGCCGGTCCGGACCTGACGCCGGCAGCGGCCGCGCGCGCGCAAGTCGATGGCGCCAGCATGCTCAAGCACATAGGCGTGCTCGCCTCGGACGAGTTCGAAGGGCGCATGCTCGCCACCCGCGGCGAGACGATGACGCTCGACTACCTGACCCAGCAAATGGCCAAGCTGGGGCTCACGCCAGGCAACCCGGATGGCAGTTGGCTGCAAAAAGTGCCGCTGGTGGGGGTGCGTTCAACGCCCACGCTCAGCTACAGCGGCCATGGCAAGACCACCGCGCTGGCCTTCCCGGACGACTTCGTGGTGCGCTCCTGGCAGCTGCAAGCGCAAGTGGCGGTGCAAGCCTCCGAGATGGTGTTCGTCGGCTACGGCGTGATCGCGCCCGAATTCGGATGGGACGATTTCAAGGGCATCGACGTCAAGGGCAAGACCCTGGTCATGCTGATCAACGATCCGCCCGTGCCCGATCCGAAGGATCCAAGCCGGCTCGATCCGGCCGTCTTTGGCGGCAAGGCGATGAGCTATTACGGGCGCTGGACCTACAAGTACGAAATCGCGGCGCGCCTGGGTGCGGCCGCGGTGCTAATCGTGCACGAAGCCAAGCCGGCCGCCTATCCCTACGAAGTGGTGCGCACGGGCGGCGCCAACGAAGGCTTCGCGATCCGCCAGGAGGGCGAGGATCCGAGCCACCCGGCCGTGCACGGCTGGCTGCAGATCGAACGCGCCAAGGACTTGCTGCGCGCGGCCGGCCAGGATTTCGACACCCTCAAGGCGCGTGCGGCGCGGCGCGACTTCAAGCCGGTGCCGCTGGGGCTGAAGGCCGACTTCAAGATCGAGAACCACTGGCGCGACGTCGCTTCCTACAATGTGATCGGCAAGCTCGAAGGCAGCGACCCGCAGCTCAAGGACGAGTATGTCGTGTATTCGGCGCACTGGGACCACTTCGGCCACGACCCGACGCTGCCCGGCCCGCGCAGCGCGCAGATCTACCACGGCGCGGTCGATAACGCCTCCGGCGTGGCGGCCTTGCTGGAGCTGGCCAAGGCCTACAAGGCGCTGCCGGTCGCGCCCAAGCGCAGCATCCTGTTCCTGCTGCCCACGGCCGAGGAGCGCGGCCTGCTCGGCTCCTATTACTACGCCAGCCACCCGCTCTACCCGCTCGCACGCACCCTCATCGACATCAATATGGACATGATGAATATGCACGGTCGCACGCGCGACGTGCAGGTGTCCGGCTACGGCAAGTCCAACACCGATGAATGGATCGCGCAGGCGGCGCGCGAGCAGGGGCGCGTGATCAAGGCAGCCGACGCCGAGGGCGGCCTGTTCTTCCGCAGCGACCACTTCTCGTTCGCCAAGCAGGGCGTGCCGGTGCTGTTCGTCGAAACGGGCTCGGACTACATCGGCAAGCCGGCCCGTTTCGCGGCCGACATGCTCGAGCAATTCGAGGCCCATACCTATCACAAGGTGGTCGACACGGTGCAAGCGGACTGGGACTTGAGCGGCGCGGTGCAAGACACGCAGTTGCTGTTCCAGGTGGGCTACGACGTGGCGCAGGGCGCGCACAAGCCGCAGTGGAAGGAAGGCGCCGAATTCAAGGCCGCCGGCGACGCGCTAGTCAAAACCGGCGCCAGCGCGCAGAGCGGCGCCGCCCGCTAGCAAAGCAAGTAGGCAAATAGGGACAGAGCAAAATGGGGACAGACCCCTGTTTATAGGAAATGCCCGCATTTCCTATAAACAGGGGTCTGTCCCCATTTTGCTCTGTCCCTTCTTGCTTTCTCAGAAGCCGAGCGCGCGCGGCCGGTTCGGGATCACGCGCGCCGCCTGGCGCAGCGCCGCCGCGTATTCACCGCCCTCGCCCCAGGTGGCGAGCTTGCGGTCGATGCGCTGCATCTGCATGCGGTTGCGCTGAAAATAGGCGTCGCGTGTCTCGCCCACTTCGCGCAGCAGCACCCGCGCCACCTGCTCGATGCGGGCGGCGTCGTGCGGCGCGAAATCGATCAAGCCATGCAAATAGGTGGTGCCCCACTGCAGCCGCGTGGCCGATCCGGTGGCGCGCTTCCACGCCTGCTCGTACCAGCTCACCGCCGCCAGCGGGTCGCCGCGCTTCTTGGCGATGGTCGCCAGGTTGTGCATGAAATAGAAGGGCGCGTGCGAGCGGTTCAACTCGGCCAGCAGCAGGCTCTCGGCCTCGTTCAACAAGCCGGCGTCGGACAGGATGCCGGCCGCCGTGTTCATCACGATATGGCGCAGCGCCGGCTCGTTCACGGTCGCGGTGGCGTGGTCGATGCGCGCGTGCGCCAGCTCGTTCAAGCCCTCGATCGGCAAGCCCAGGCGCGACACGCGCACGCGCGCGCGCAAGGCCGCCAGCTGGTCCGGCAGCGTCACCGTGGGATCGGTCTCGAGCTGTACCAGCGCTTGGGCCCACATCGCGGCCAGGTGCGCGCACTGTTCCGACTGCGGCACCGCCAGGTAGCGCACCAGGTCGCCCGCGTAGTTGGTGACGATGTCGCGTTGCGCGCGCACTTGCAGCGGATCGGCCAGCATCGCTTCCATGTGCGCCAGCGCGCCGGCCTTGTCGATGTTGTCGCGGTCGGCCTCGCAGGCTGCGTGCAGCGCGTGCCACTCGAGGCGCACCGAGGCCTCGTCCAGGGTGCAGGTGCGGGTCAGGCGCGCCAGCGTGGTGGCCAGGTCGAGCGTGCCGAGCACCTGGCGCTCGTCGCAGTCCCAGGCGTAGTAAGCGAGCATGCGCCACTCGTCGTCGCCCAGCGTGCGCTCGCCCGACAACACCGCCTGCATCGACTGCGCCACCGAAAACGGCGCGCGCAGCGCCAGATCCAGCAGCTGCACGAAACGCTCGCCATCGACTTCGCAGGGCAGGCGCGTGAGCTCGCTGCCGTCCGGGCGGAACACGATCAAGGTGGGATAGCTGCGCATCTTGAAGCGCTCGGCCATTTGCTGCGCGCCGGCGCTGTCGCCGTCCACATGCAGGGCCACCATGGCACCGGCGCGCGCGGCGAAGTCGGGACGGTTGAAGATGGTCGCCTTGACCCGGTTGCATGGCGGGCACCAGCCGGCGCCCCAATACAGCAGCACCGGCACGCCCCGTTCGCGCGCTTGGGCGAAGGCGTCGCCGGCGTCGCTCATCCACAGGCTCGGGCCCAAGGTGTTCATGATTCGCGCGCCAGAGCCAAAAATTCGGTGCGCAGCGCCAGGTTTGGCTGCAATTCGCCCAGCATGGCCGAGGTAATGGTTTCCTCGCCCGGGGTGCGGATGCCGCGGCTTTCCATGCACATGTGGCGGCACTTGACGACGACCCCGACCGCCTTCGGTTCGAGCGCGCTCATCAAGGCGTTGGCGATCTGGATGGTCATGCGCTCCTGCACCTGCAGGCGCTTGGCGAAGCAATCGACCAGGCGGGTGAGCTTGGACAAGCCGACGATTTTCCCATTCGGGACGTAGCCGATGGTGGCCTTGCCGAAGAACGGCGCCAGGTGGTGTTCGCAGTGGCTGTAGACGGGAATGCCGCGCACCACGATCAACTCGTTGTACTGTTCGGCGCCGTCTTCGAACGCTTTCAAGATCTCGACCGGATCTTGCTCGTAGCCGCAGGTCCAGTGCTTCCACGCCTTGGCCACCCGCGCTGGCGTTTCGGCCAGGCCGGAGCGGTCGGGGTCTTCGCCTAGGCTGGCGAGCAGGCGGCGCCAGTCATTTTCGGTGAAGGGATCTTTGGACATGGATCAAACCTTAAGATTAAAGTAGGTTGGTAATTGCGCTAAGTATATAGAATTTATGGGCGATGCTACACTCAGGCTTTATCCGCCCCTCTTTTCCTACCATGCGCCGTCCACTCAAAATCCTCGCCATCGCCGCCGCCGCCGTGCTGGCGCTGCTGCTCTTGATCCTCGCGATCGTTGCCGCCACTTTCGATCCGAACGCCTACAAGGGCCGCGCGATCGCGCTGGTGCAAGAGAAGACGGGGCGCACCCTGGCCATTCCGGGCCAGATCAAGCTGACTTTTTTCCCCAAGATCGGGGCCGACCTGGGCAAGGTGAGCCTGTCCGAGCGCAATGGCGGCGCCGAGTTCGCGGCCGTCGATGGCGCGCGCGTGTCGCTGGCGCTGCTGCCGCTGCTGTCCAAGCGCGTGGTGGTGGACCGCATCGCCATCGACGGCTTGCGCGCCAATCTGGTGCGCCAGGCCGACGGCAGCACCAATATCGACGACTTGAGCGGCAAGCACGAGGACAAGGCCGAGGCCGAATCGAGCGGCGCGCCGATGCGCTTTGCCATTGACAGCATCAAGATCAGCAACGCCAGCTTGCACGTGGACGACCGCCAGGGCGGGCGCACTTTCGCGCTCGATCACTTGAACATGGCATCGGGCGAGATCACCAGCGGCGTGGCCAGCGAGCTCAAGCTGTCGGCCGACGTGGCCTTGAACAAGCCGGCCGTCAAGCTGGCGCTGGCGTTCAAGTCCGGCTTCCTGTTCGACCTGGAGTCCAAGCATTACGTGCTCAAGGACCTCGACGCCCACATCGAAGGGGCGATGGCCGGCTTCGACAAGCTGGCCGTGCACGCGGCCGGCGGGGGCGAGCTCGACCTGGGGCAGCGCAGCTTCGGCTTCGACAAACTCAAGCTGACACTGGCGGCGCACAAGGCCAGCCAGAGCATCGACGCCAAGCTCGAAGCGCCCGCCTTCAAGGGCGCGCTGGCCGCCGTCACGCTGCCGGGCCTGGCGATTGAGTTCGCGCTGGCCGACAAGGGGCTCGACCTGAAGGGCGCCATGAACGGCGCGGCCGCCATCGACATCGAGCAGCAGCGCTTTGGCGCGCTCGACTTGAAGGTGACGCTCGATGGCAAGAAGGATGGCGCGGCCGTGGCCGGCAAATTCACTGCCAGCGCCGGCGCCGACCTGAAGGCCGGCAAGGCCAGCGTCGCCCTCAAGGGTAAACTCGACGACAGCAATATCGACGCCCACGTCGGCGTGCGCAATCTGTCCGCAGCGGCCCTGGCCTACGATTTTTCGCTTGACGTTGACAGCATCGACCTGGCGCGCTACCAGTCGAAGGCGCCGGCCGCGGCGGCGAGCGCATCGTCAACGAGTGCGGGCGCGGCGCCGGAAAGCCCGATCGACCTGTCCTTCCTCAAGCCGCTCGACGCCGCCGGCAGCATCAAGGTCGGCACGCTCAAGGCGGCCGGCATGCAGGCGAGCGCCTTGAGCGCGCAGCTGCGCGCGCAAGGCGGCAAGCTGGCGCTGGCGCCAGTGACGGCCAAGCTGTACGGCGGCAGCATGAACGCCAGCGTGCATCTGGACTTTGGCGCCAGCGCCAGCACCCCGCGCATCACCATCAACAACAGCCTGGCCGGCATCAAGCTGGGGCCCCTGCTCAAGGACGCGATCAAGAAGGCGCCGATCGACGGCAGCGGCGATGTCGACTTGAGCGTGACGACCACGGGGGCGACACTGAGCGAGATGCGCCACGCGCTGGCTGGAACGGCGCGCCTGCGCCTGGCCGATGGCGCGGTCAGCGGCATTAACCTGGCCCAGATGGTGCGCGACGCGAAAGCGAAAGTCGGGCTGGCGCAAGGGAGCCGCGACGGCACCAGCAGCGCTTCAGATAAAACCGATTTTTCGGAATTGAGCGCCAGCCTGCGCATCGCCGCCGGGGTCGCCCACAACGAAGACCTGACGGCCAAGACGCCCTTGTTCCGGGTGGCCGGCGCGGGCGACATTGACCTGGTGCGCGAACAGATCGATTACCTGGTCAAGTGCACGGTGGTGGCGACCCTGCAAGGCCAGGGCGGCCCGGAAGTGCAGGCCCTCAAAGGCTTGACGGTGCCGGTGCGCCTGAGCGGGCCGCTCGCGGCGATCCACTGGAACATCGACTTCAAGTCGCTGGCGACGGACGCCGTCAAGACCAAGGTGCAGGAGGGCGTGAAGGACAAGGTCAAGGACGCGCTCAAGGGCTTGTTCGGGCGCTGAAGTGAAAACGCGCGCGGCTAGAACGAAAACTTCACGCCCAGCTCCAGCTTTTGCTGCTTGAAGTTGGCGCTGGCGCCGTAGTAATCGTATTCGAGGACGGCGGCGACATGCTTCGTCAGCTGGTAATCGGCGCCAAAGCCGTACATGGGCCGCACGAAGGCGCTTGTACTGGGCGCCGGCGCGCCGTTTCTGTTTTCAAACGTGACACGGTTGGCCGCCAGCCCGAGTTTGCCGAACACGGTGAAGGACGCGCCCACCGGCAGGGTGGCTTTACCGGCGACATACATGAGGGTCGGCGAGGTGCGCGCTTCTTCCTTGCTGCCCGCGGCCGGATTGCTCACGATCAGGGTGCCGAAGGCGCCATAGCCCGCCTCGATGGCATAGCGCTCCGTCAAATCGATGCCGCCGTACAGTTTGAGGGACAGCAGACTGTTGCCATTTTCAATGTGCTGGGCGGAGCCAAAGTCGGCGTAGTATTCGCCCGGCGTGGTGCGCGACAGGCCGGCGTAGATCGTTTCGGCGTGCGCCGTGCCAGCCAACAGCAGGGCGGCGGCGAGCGCGGCGGTCGAGGCGAATTTCATCAATGGACTCCGTTTCATGAATGTACATACAAGGAAGGCGAGTCTAATCTTCACAGTTATTCTTTTATAAAATGAAACAAATATTTACAGTTTCGCGCGCGCGCCGGCCATGGCGCGGACACGACAAGCGTTGACGCGGCGCGTTTCCAGGCTTGCGCCCAGCTGTTAGAATCGCTCACCTTAAAGCGCGCGGGAGAGCACCATGTTCGGCAGTACCGTCTTGGAAGTGGCGATCGGCATGACCTTCTGTTTCGCCTCGGTCGCCCTGATCACCAGCACCTTGCAGGAAGCGCTGGCCTCGCTGCTGCGCCTGCGCACCGGCTCCCTGCTCGCTGGCATCAAGACCATGCTCAACGACCCCCAGTTCGCCGGCCTGGCGCGCTCGGTGTACGAGCACGCGCTGGTCAATCCGCACGACGACGGCATGGCCGCCAAGGCTGGCGCCCTCACCAACAAGCCCTCGTACATCGAACCGGCCCATTTCGCGGTGGCCCTGATCGACGCGCTGCACACGCGCGGCGGCGCGCCCGAAAGCGTGGCGGCGGGCATGGCCAGCTTGCGCGATGGCATCGCCAAGATTCCCGACGAGCAGCTCAAGCGCGTGCTCACGAGCATACACAAGCGCGCCGGCGACGACCTCGGACGCTTCCAGGCCGGGGTGGAAGGCTGGTTCAATGGCGCCATGGAGCGCGTGTCGGGCGCCTACAAGCGGCGCGCCCAATTGACGGGCGTGCTCATTACCCTGGTGCTGGCGGTGGTGTGCGACATCGACAGCATCCACCTGTTCCGCGCCCTGTGGCTCCATCCGGTACTCACGGCCAAGCTGGGGGCCTTGCCGGCCACGCTGGACAAGCCGACCCTGGATTTGCTGTGGAGTTTGCCGATCGGCTGGCAAAGCGTGCCGTCCGGGCTGGACATGTGGTCGGCCAAGGTGGGCGGCTGGCTGCTCACGGCCTCGACCGCCTTGTTCGGCGCGCCGTTCTGGTTCGACATGCTGCAGCGCGTGGTGCAGGTGCGCAGCACCGGGGCCAAGCCGTCCGAGCGCCACGCCGAGGAACACGCTGGCGCGCCGGCGAGCGCCGTGGACGTGGTGCCGCGCGCGCGTCCGTAGCGCTCCTGTTTTGGGGACAGACCCCTGTTTTGAGGAAATGCGCGCATTTCCTCAAAACAGGGGTCTTATATCTTGAAAATTGTCTAGAGTGGTAGCAA
>JAZKBP010000001.1:0-213542 GCA_040388555.1 Pseudomonadota bacterium | reverse complement strand
GCTGAGCTCGTGTCCGATTGCCGGATCTGACCCCTGGTTTTGCGTGTCCGATTGCCGGATCTGACCCCGGTTTTTCCGGATCTGACCCCGGTTTTTCGGTTTTTCGCTAGATGATGCCGTTTTCCAGGGCGTAACGGGTCAATTCGGCATTGCTGCTCATACCCATTTTTTCCAGGATGCGGGCGCGGTAGGTGGTCACCGTGTTCGGACTCAGGTGCAAGGTTTCGCCGATCTTGACCAGGGTCTCGCCGGCCGCGATCAGCTTGAACACGTCCAGCTCCCGGTTCGACAAGGCGTCGATGCTGGCCGCCCCGCCCCCGCCGCCGATCAGGCTGGCGAGCTTTTCCAGCAAGGCCGGGCTGACATGCTTGCCACCGGCAGCGGCCTTGCGTACCGCCGTCACCAAACTGGCCGTCGGCGCATCCTTGGTCAGGTAGCCGGCCGCGCCCAGCTTGAGCGCGCGTACGGCGTAGATGTCTTCCGAATAGGTCGACAGGATCAGCACCGCCATGCGCGGACATTCCGCGCGCAGCATTTTGAGCAAGTCCAGGCCATTCTTGCCGGGCATGGTGATGTCGACCAGGGCCACGTCGAAGCTGTTCTCGCGCGCCATCTGCAAGCCCTCGTGCGCGTTGCTGGCCTCGCCAGCCACGCAGATATCGTCGACGGTGCCGAGCATCAGGCGCACGCCATTGCGCGCGATCGCATGGTCGTCGACCAGCAAGACGCGGATTTGACTACTCATTGCCACTCTCCAAAGGCAGGCGGCAGGTCAGCGTCGTGCCCTGGCCCGCGCTGCCGGTGATGCGTAATTCGCCACCGAAGTGGCCGGTGCGCTCGTGCATGCCCAGGATGCCCCAGGATTCGCCATTGAGCAGGCGCGACGCGTCAATGCCCTTGCCGTCGTCGCGTATCGTCAACAGCAATCCGCCCTCGCCCGTTTGCGCGCTGATGTCAACGCGGCTGGCCTGGGCGTGGCGCAACACATTGGTCAAGGCTTCCTGGACGATGCGAAAGAGCATGGTCGAGCGTTCCGGCCCCAATTCCAAGGCCTGCAGTTCGGGCGCAATATCGCATTCGCAGGCCAAGCCAGAACGCTGTTCAAACTGGCTGGCGTACCATTCGAGCGCTTCCCACACCCCGAGCTGGTCGAGCACGCTGGGGCGCAAATCAGTGATAATCTTGCGCACGCTGTCGATCGCGTCTTGCGCCAGCGCCGTCACATCCACCAGCAGCGGATCCGGCTCGGCCCCGGCTTGCTGGGCGCGGTCGATCGCCACCCCGATATACGCCTTGATGCCGGTGAGCAGGCCCCCCAACTCGTCGTGGATTTCCTGCGCGATGCGTTTGCGCTCATATTCCTTGATCGTTTCCTGGTGCGCAGCCAGGCGCCGCAAGTCTTCCTGCGACTGGCGCAAGGTCTGTTCGGCCGCCTTGTTCGGCGTAATGTCGACCAGGATGCCTTGCATACACAGCAAGGTGCCCGCTTCGTCGGTGACGCCCTGCGCTTCGTCGCGCAACCACAGCACCTGGCCATCGCGCGTGAGAAAGCGGTACTCGTGGCGCAGCGGGGCGCCGCTCATGCGGCTCGCACCCACCGCTTGCAAGGCGGCCACACGGTCATCCGGATGAATTTGCGCGCCGTGCAAGGCGGGCGTGGCCAGCCATTCGGCAGGCGAAAAACCGAGCAGCCGGATCTGCGGGCTGATGTAGGTAAGCGTGTCGGGCGCGCCCAGCGCGGCGATATAGGTGATGGCGGGAATTTGCTCGACCAGGGTGCGGAACTTCGCTTCCAACTGGCGCTTCTCGTCGATCAGGCGCTGCTCGCGCAACACGCGCTGTATCGCCGCCGGCAAGAAAGCCAGGTAGCGCCGGTCCATGTCCTTGACCAGATAGTCGCGCGCGCCGCGCCGCATCGACTCGGCCGCCACCGCCGCGCTGTCGGCCCCCGTCAGCATGATGACAGGCAGCGGCGGCGCGCCGTCCACCTCCATGCGGGCCAGGAACTCCAAGCCCGTCAAGTCCGGCAAATTGTAGTCGAGCAAAATGCAATCGAGGGCCTCGGTGCACGCCATTTCCAAGCCCAGCTGGCCGGACTCGGCGTCGAGCAAGACGATGTCGCAACTGCCGTCGGCGGCGAAGGCGCGCCGGCACGCCATTCGGTCGACCTCGTCGTCCTCGACAATGAGCACACGCAGCGGTTTCTTGGTCATGAGCTGGCGATCCCGCGCAATCAGGGCATCTCGCTGATGGTCCAATACAGATCGATCGAACGCATCATGTCGACGAAGCGGCGATAGTCGACCGGCTTGGCCATGTAGCCGGCCACACCCAGGCTGAAACTGTTTACCTTGTCCTGTTGCTCTTCCGAGGTGGTCAGGACGATCACGGGAATTTGCTTGAACGCGTCGTCGGCCTTGATCTTTTGCAGGAACTCGATGCCGTTCATGATCGGCATATTCAAGTCGAGCAAGATAATGCAGGGCCGCTCGGTGCCGGCCGCGCGCAGGTGCTCAAGCGCCGCTTCGCCGTTTTCCATATTCACCACCGGATTGGCGACGTGGATTTCCTTCAAGGCGCGCAAGATCGTCATCACGTCGACTTGATCGTCTTCCACCAGCAAGATGGGCTTATTCGTTACTTTCATGCGTGCGTCCTTTGCGCGAGGTGTGTGCGGCCGACTTGGGCAGGGTGAACCAAAACCGCGCCCCCGCGCCTACCGTCGATTCGACCCCAATTTGGCCATGGTACATTTCAACGATCTTCTTGGCCAGCGCCAGGCCCACGCCCGTGCTCTCGATCTTGTCGCGCGCGGCCAGGGTTTGGAACAGCTGGAAGATGCGTTCAAAGTGGCGCTGTTCGATGCCGGGGCCATTATCCTGGACGCTGAAGCACCAGAACTGGCCTTGGTCGGCGCATTCCACATGCACCGTGCCCGCTTCCTTGTCCATGTACTTGATAGCGTTGGAAATGAGATTTTGGAACACCTGCTCGATGCGGGTGGGTTCGGCCACGATGCTCGGCAGGCACGCCGCCACGCTCACCGTCATCGAGGTGGGCGGCGCCAGCAAGTCGACGACGTCGGCGACGAGCTTGTTCAAGTCGACCGTCACCAGCGCTTCCTTGACCCGTCCCACGCGCGAATACTGCAAGATGCCGTCGATGAGCGCGCTCATGCGGTGCACGCGCTTGATCAACAAGCGCATGTGCTCCTTGCCCTCGTCGTTAAACAGCGCCGCGTAATCGGTCGAGAGCCAATCCGCCAGCGAGCCGATGCCGCGCAGGGGCGCCTTCAAGTCGTGCGACACCACGTAGGCGAAATTGGTCAATTCCTCGTTGGCGCTGCTCAATTCCTGGACCAGGGCGCGCATGCGCTCCTCGTTGCGTTCGCGCTCGCTCACGTCGCGGATCATGCCGGTGAACATGCGCCGCTCGCCCAGGCGCATTTCGGCCACAGTCAAGTCCATTGGAAACACGGTGCCATCGCGGCGTTGCCCTTCAACTTGGCGACCGATGCCGATGATGCGTTTTTCGTTCGTCTGCAGGTAGCGCGCCAGGTAGCTGTCGTGCATGGTGCGGTGCGGCTCGGGCATGAGCATCGAAATGTTCTTGCCGATCAGCTCTTGCTCGGTGTAGCCAAACAGGGCCGCGGTGGCCGGATTGGAGCTCTCGATCAAGCCGCGCTCGTCGATCGTGACGATGGCGTCGACGGCCGTCTCGAAGATGGCGCGCATGCGCGCTTCGCTATCGAGCAAGGCTTGCTCG
The DNA here is from genome assembly GCA_040388555.1 of Pseudomonadota bacterium. Taxonomy (GTDB): domain Bacteria; phylum Pseudomonadota; class Gammaproteobacteria; order Burkholderiales; family Burkholderiaceae_D; genus Telluria_A. Next base: position 209,777 of record JAZKBP010000001.1, on the reverse strand, counting down.
GCCTGCTTGCGGTGGGTGATGTCGTGGATGGTGGCCATCACCAGCGGCATGCCCTGCGAATTTTGCAGCGGCGACAAGCTCACTTCGACAGGAAACTCGGTGCCGTCGCTGTGTAAGCCGAACAGCGCGGTACCCGCGCCCATGGTGCGCGGGCGCGGCGCGCTGGCGTAGGCGGCGCGTTGGCCGGCGTGGGCGTGCTGAAAGCGCGCAGGGATCAAGATCTCGATCAATTGGCCGATCAAGGCGGGCTGGGCCAAGCCGAACAGACGCTCCACGGCGGGATTGGCCACTACGATGCGCCCTTCATTGTCGATGATGAGCATCGCATCGGTCGCCGATTCCAGCAGCCATTGCAGGCTTTGTCCTTCGAAGAGCAGATTTTTCACACGTTCCTTGAATGATCCCGTCCGCTTGAATGGGCTAAATTCTAACACTCAGGAGTGCTTGTTCACATTGGCATCCGATTTCATCGCGCACGACTCGAGATCTGGCTTTCACACGGGGTCGCTAAAACTGGTGTGGAAATGGCGGCGGAACGGCACATCGCCCACCGGCGCCTCGTCCAGCTCGCGCGCGTAACGGTGGCCGGCATACACGGCATGCGCGATCAAACCGGGCGCCAATGCATCGCCCGCGCATTGCACCGTCTTGATGCCGGCGCCCAGCCATTCCGCCTCGCGCGCCAGCAATTGCTGGTACAGCGCGTCGTTGGGCAAGCGCGCTGTCACCGCCACCACGGCGGCGCACGCGATCTCGCTGTGCTGGCCAGACCAGACCTGCTCGAGCACGACCTTATCGCCCGTGAATTCCAGGATATTGTGCGAGGCCACCTGCCGCACATTCAATTCATGCATGCGCCACTGGATGTGGCGGTAATCGAGCGTATTGCTGCTCCAGGATGCGATGGTGTCGTCAGGCGTGAGGTAGATCACCTCGCGCTTTTCCGCGCGCAGCTTGTCCGCTATCGTGCTGGCGTAATAAAAATAGTCGTCGTCGAACACCAGCACCGGTCCGTCCGGGATGCGCCCGTCCATGATGTCGTCCGGCGTGAAAATACGTTCCGGCTCGAAGCCCTTGATGCCCATGCCATTGCTGCGCCCAAAGCCGTCGCGCCGCCAATGGCAGCCGGTGGCCAGCAAGACATGGTCGGCGCCGAAGTCCAGAATATCCTGCGCGCTCAATACGCTGTCCAGATACACGCTCACATTGCGGTACTTGTCGATTTGCCCGACGCGCCAGTCGCGCACCCTGCCCCATTCGGCCAAGCCGGGCAAACGCGCCTCCTTGGCCACGCGCCCGCCCAATTCGCGGCTCGCTTCCGACAAATGCACTTCATAGCCTCGTTCGCCAAGCGCGCGCGCCGCTTCCAGGCCGGTCGGCCCGCCGCCCACGATCAGCACCTTGGCCTCGGATTTGCGCGGCGCGATGCGCTCGGGATGCCAGTTCTTGCGCCATTCCTCGCCCATTGTCGGATTTTGCGTGCAGCGGATCGGCGTGATGGTGTTGTCGCCAGAAACGCAGATATTGCAGCCAATGCACTCGCGAATATCGTCGATGCGCCCTTCCTCGATTTTCTTCGGCAGGAAGGGATCGGCGATCGAGGGACGGGCCGCACCAATGAAGTCGAGCACGCCGCGCTTGATTTGCGACACCATCGTGTCGGGCGAGGTGAAACGGCCAACGCCCACCACCGGTTTGCTGGTGACCTTTTTCACCCAGTCGATGAACGGCTCTTGCGCCCCCTCGCGCGCAAAGCGCGACGGCACCGAATCGTTGTACCAGGCGGCCAGGTTCACATCCCACAGGTCCGGCAAATCGGCCAGCATGTGGACGATCTCTTTTGCCTCGACCAGGGTCACGCCCGAATTGCCGAGCAATTCCTCGGTGGCGAAACGCACCACCACGCCGCAAGTGTCGCCAACGGCGTCCTTGGTATCCTCGATCACTTCGCGCAGCAGACGCACCCGGTTTTCCAGCGAACCGCCGTATTCGTCGCTGCGCTGGTTGCGGCGCGATTGCAGGAAGTGCATCGGCAAGCTCAAATCATGGGCCGCGTAGATATAAACGAGGTCGAATCCGGCGGCCTTGGCGCGCAAGGCGGCGTTGCGGTGCCAGCGCCGGTATTCGGCGATATCGCGCTTGCTCATCGCCCGCGCTTGCGAGGGATAGCCGTATTTGCTGGGCTGGTGCGATGGCGCCAGCAGCACTTCGCGCGAATACAGGTTGGAGGCCGTCGGGCCATTGTGCGACAGTTCGATTCCGGCCAGCGCACCATAGGCATGCACCTTGTCGCACATGAGTGCCAGCGCGGGAATGTCGCGATCGTCCCACAAGCGCGCCTCGACGAAAGGCGACAAATCGCTCGACGGATGGATTTCGCATTCCTCGGTGCAGATCACGCCCCAGCCGCCTTCGGCCTTCACTTCGCGCATCGCCGCGTGCGCTTGCGGCATCGCGTGGCCCATGCCATTACAGTGCGGCACCTGGAAGAAGCGGTTCTTGGCCGTGACCGGGCCGATTCTGACGGGCTCAAACAAAATATCGTAACGTGGATCGCGGGACATGGGATTCTCTATGAAAACAAGGATTGAACAGACCTCATGGCAGGCTGTCGGCCAGCGCGGCGAGCCGCGCCTTGCGCCAGTGACGCATCGCGGCGAACACGGGCCAGCTGATCGCCCCTAACACCAGCGCCCACAGGAACGATTCAGTCCCCATGCCATAAAAGGCCCAGACTGAAAACACGGTCGCCATGACGGCGCTTAGCAATAACAAGGTGGAACGCCCGTCCACGCCGCGCACCAGGCCACGGCGCCACAGCTGCACCATCGCCAAGCCGCCAATCAGGTACAAGGGCAGGTTCGCCGCCGTGACCATCACGCTCAGAAAAGTGAATCCCTGTGCCAGCGAACGGCTGTAATTCATCAAAATCATGGCGCTGGCGAGGATACCCGCGCATACCAGCGCAAGCACCGGCGCGCCATGCCGGTTTTGACGCTTGAACGCGGCGGGAAAAACGTCGTGGTTTGCAAACGACACCGTCACCTCGCCGGCGATCATGGTCCAGCCATTGAGCGCACCGAGCCCGCTGACGATCACGAACAGAGCCAGCCATTGCCCGGCGTCGCCGCTCATATAGCGCTTGAACAGATCGGCAAATGGCGCGCTCGACTGCGCCAGCTCCGCTTGCGGTATCAATAGCAGCGGAATGGCCGACACGCAGATATACACAAAGGCCGTGATCAAGGTACCGGCCATGGTGGCACGCGGAATGGTGCGTTCGGAATCGTCGACCTTGCCGGCTGGGATGGTCGCGCATTCGACACCAAGCATCGCGAACAAGGCCACCGTGCCGGCCGCCGCGGAGCCTTCGAAGGAAATGGGCGTGGCCGGCAGATGGGCCACGAACACATGCGCGTCGCTCAACAGCAAATAGGCGCCCAGCAGCATCACGGCGAACATGGGCATCAGCTTGAGCACGGTCGCCACCATTTGCACCCGGCCCGACATATTCGCGCCGCGCATACTAACGAGCACAAAAAACCATATCAGCAATAGTGCGATGGCCGGCGCCATCCAGGGCGCGCTGGCCAATTGGGGCAGCAGCGCCGTCATGTAACCGACGACGCCGATCGCGATTGCCGCATTGCTGATCCAGATCGACACCCAGTAACACCACATGACAAAAAACGCGGCGCCATTGCCAAAGGCGCGCCGCGTGTAGCCGTAGGGCCCGTCCTCCTGCGGCAGGGCACGCGCGAAATTGGCGAACAAGTAGGCGATGAACAAGCAGCCGATCAAGGTGATCAACCAGCCGACCAAGGCATTGAAGCCATACGGCGCCAAGGACGCGGGCAGCATAAAGATGCCCATGCCGATGACGTTTCCGGTGATCAGCGCCGTGCACATCCAAAACCCCAGCGGCTTGGCGCCTGCCTGTGGTTCGCGCATGCTCAAGCCGCCCCGCGCGCGTACGCCGCGCGCAGCAGGTTTTGAAAGTGCCACACGCCGCTTTCGCGCTTGGGATTCAAGCGCCCCGCACTGTACGCGCCGGACATCAGCCCTTTTTGCACGTGCTCGCAAATGCCAATATCCTCGGCCTGGATCTCGTCGCTGAAGGCTTGCTCGTTTTGCATGCGGGCGTGCACGGCCGGATCGTCCGTGTAGTAATAGTCGAATTCGACGATGCAGCGCTCCATCCCGACCGGGATGATGCGGTTCGTCTGCAAGCGCCCCGGCGTGATGTTGAGCATGATGTTCGGGTAAATGAAATAGTAAAACGCGTGGCCATCGCCGTAAATGCCGTCGTTATTGCGCAGCGGCGAATGCTGGAGCGAATACCAGTCATGCAATTCGGTGTCGTAGATGCGGTAGTCGAGCACCTTCGACAAACCCGGATGCACAAAGGGCAAGTGATACCCTTCGAGGAAGTTATCGACATACACCTTCCAGTTGCAGGCAATGTTATAGCTGTCGCGTTTCGCGAAATGCATGCCCCCCAAGTCAAGCGGCGCGATGCGCTCGGCGATATCCTTGAACACCTCGTCAAATGGCGGCGTGTCCTGGCCCAGCGCGACAAACACCAAGCCTTGCCATTCCCGCACGCGCACCGGCGCCAGGCGGATATCGGCCACATTGAAATTGCTGGCGCCTTGCATTTCGGTGGCGCCGCGCAATTGGCCGTCAAGCGCGTAGTTCCAGCCGTGGTAGGCGCATTGCAGCGTCTTGGCACCCTTGCCATTGCAAGTGGCGATGGGGCCGGCGCGATGGCGGCAAACATTATAAAAGGCCTTGAGCGCGCCATCGGCCGCGCGCACCACCAGGATGGGCTTGCCCGCCACCTCACATACGATATGGTCGCCGCTTTGGCGCAAATCGCCGCTGTGGGCAGCCAATTGCCAGGTGCTGCCAAACACCGCGCGCTGTTCCACTTCCAGCCAGCGTGCCTCATTGTAAAAGCAGGCGTCGAGCGCATAGGCGTCATCGAGCGGACGCAATTGACAGTTTTCCGACAAAGTCATGATCTTGATCCCGGCACGTTGGTGCCCATGCAAAACTGGCACTTTCCCACAAAAGGCGGCGGGTGCAAACAAAATCTTTTGATGTTGGCAATCAGGACGGGCGCGCCATGATCGCGTCCTCGGCGGCATAGTTGAAAAATTCCGGGCCCAGATAGGCGGGCAAGGCGATGCCCGATTGCGCCATCGCCTCGGCCGAACGGCAAACCGCGGCTATCGCATCGCCATACGCGGCGACGGGCCGATATCCGAGCGCTTCGGCGCGCCCCATCGCCATCACCATGTCTGAGGGGATGCACCAGGGACTTTGCCCGACCGTCCCCACCGGAGCTCCCGCCAAGGGGAAAATTGCGAGATCGGCGCCATAGACGGCGGCGACGCACGCGCCAATCTCCCGCACCGACAGCGCGACCGGATCGACAATATTAAGCGTGCGCGTGCCAGGGCGCTCGGACGTGAGGCGGCACAAGGCGGCCACGTTGGCCGCCGCGCTGGTGTGGAAACGCACCGCGCCAGCATAGGCCAACGGCACCCGGCGCCGCCCATCGAGGATGCGCTTGATGAACCACCATTCGCGCGGCTGGCGCGACTGCTCACCGTGGATGGCGCCCGGGCGCAGGATCGACACCGGGCAGGTGGCCTCTTCGAGCAAGACCTGCTCAAGCGCCGCCTTGCGCGCCGGATAGCCATCGTCCCCCGGCGCGATGCACGGCTGGTCCTCCGTGATCGCCGCCGGGAACGCGGGAAAACCGCGCCCCTGCGCCTGGTCCATGCTGCGGCCTTGTTCGTCACAATACACGCTGATCGAGGAAATGACGGTCAGGCTGCCGATGTCCTGCGCCAGTGAGCACCATTGCCGGCCATGCTCGGCCGTGTAGGCGACGGTGTCGACGACGGCGTCGACGCCCTGCCCCAGCACGCGCGCCAATGCGTCCGGCGCGTCGCGCTCGAGCTGAACGAATTCGAGCGCGGCCGGCGCCAGCGCGGGCCGCCCGGCCGAACGGCGCGCCACCTTCAACTTCCAGCCATGCGCGGCCATCTCGCGCGCGACGGCGCTGCCGATTTGGCCATAGCCGAGTATCAAGGCGGTGCGAGCACGAGCGTTTTCCACGTCTAAACTTTCACTATTGGCAGCAAGCTGCCAGGGCCTCCATCATAGTGGCACACGGCAGCCATTGAATAGTCGAACAGGCATCTGAATCGCCATTGCATCAATATTTCCCGCCTCGCATCAGGCATATTCGACCGGCAAGAGGTGCACACTTTTGCTTCAATTGTGCGGACGTTTACATGGTGGATCGCTATAATTTTTCCCACAATCATAAAACGGGGGCGGCGATGCATCATCCAAACGAGACGGGTAGCGCACGCGCGACAGCGCGACTTTTAAAGGCGACATTCGCGGTGACGTTCGCCGCAACTGCCTTGATGTTCACCAGCGCGCCGCAAGCGCAAGCGGCCACCGTCAAGACGCTGTCGCTGCAGCCGGCAAACGTGACGCTTGCCGCCGGTGCCAGCAGCACCTTGAGCGGCAGCTACGCCAATATCGCCACCCGCAACCTGGCCTGGCGTGTGCTCGAAGGGTCCGCCGGCGGCACACTCAAAGCCGGCACGCCATCGAACGGCATCCAGCTATGCACCTATCGTGCGCCGGCCAACGCCGGCACCTACCACGTGCGCTATTACGACAAGTCGCAGCCACTGGTGAGCGCGCAGGCGACCATCACCGTCACGGCCGCGACGCCCGTCGTGGTCAGCGTCAGCCCCGCGTCGGCCACCATCCAAAGCGGCGCGACGATGCGCTTTGTCGCCACCGTCACAGGTACCAGCAAGCAAGGCGTGACCTGGACAACGAGCAATGGCAGCATCGGTGCCGACGGCAGCTACACCGCACCGGCCACGGCTGGCACGGCCAGCGTGCGCGCCACCAGCGTGCAAGACCCGAGCAAATCGGCCAGCGCCAGCGTCACCATCGCCGCGCCGGTGCCAGTGCCGGTGCCGGTGCCGGGCGACGGGCGCACCTTCACCGAAACCTTCCCATGGCACGGCAATCACGCCTCGACCATCAACAAGACCAATAGCAGCGGCAGCGTCGACCATGTTGGTTCGACCGTCTGGTGGAACGAGGACGCCTGGGACATCGTGGGCGACTCGGGCTACCTGGCCACCGCCTACGACGACTTCGGCGGCACCATCGGCAAGCAGACCGGCTTTCATGTCGACGTACACAAGGCGCTGTCGGCCGATCCGACCAATTCCGAGGAAGACAACACGGTCTTGAAGATCGGCGGCGACGGCTCGCCCGGCGAAGCGGCCATGCGCATGGACGAACAAGGCATCCTGGGCGCGCGCCTGCGCAATCCCATGATGGTCTCGGCCAGTGCGCCGGGCGTGGTTGAATTCTACGCGCCGCGCTTCGTCACCACCGGCCATTGGTGGGAAGTGGCCATCACGCCAGCCGAGAGCGTCGTTGGCGGCGGCAACACGTCGGTGCCGGAGCAGGTCGGGCGCCGTCCTTTCGAGGACAGCCTGAACGTGGTCGTGATCGGCCAGAACGACGTGCCGTGCGACGTGGGCTGGCGCGTGCGTTTCGACGTGTCGCGCTCGATCGGCGGAGTCGAAACCTTGCTCGAGGAAGAGCACCCCTCCTTCGACGACTACACGGCGACCGATCCGCTTGAAAAAGAAGTGCTGTACCACTGGCGCATCGAATACCGCCCAAGCGGGGTCGACCTGTACGCCGACTTCGCCAAGAACGGCCAACTGCTGCTGCAGCGCCACGTCGATATCGCCATTCCCTGGTCGCTGGTGCACGTCCACCTGCTCGGCGTGGCCTACCAGGCCGACCACCATCCGCAAGGTGCCTGCTTCCAGGGCAAGGTGCGTGAACTCAATTGGCGCAATGTGAGCGTCGCGCCCGTCAAGTACGCGCGCACCACGGTCGCGCCGCGCAATGGCGTGACGTTGAACCTGCAGCGCCAGGACGGCTGGATGGGCTACGACCTGCGCGACATCCAGCGTTTCGGCGCGCCCGTCGACGGCGCCCCGCAAGCGAACCTGGCCGCCTACAGTCTGTATGGCGCGATGGCGTTCGGCTCGGTCGACATGAGCTGGTTCGGCGCGCCCGCCGCGCTTACCCGCAAGGAGCTCAACGTCGATATCGACAGCGCCGACGCGGCCGCCGCGCTGGCGCAACTGGTGTACGACATCAAGGGCCGCGGCTGGGCCCAATTGACGGTCAACGGCACCGTGGTCGGCGCCATGCCCTCGATGGGCGCCATGCGCTACTACGCCCAGCAGGCGCCCAACGACAACGGCTTCGACGTGCTCGATGAATACGCCCATCGCGCCATGCGCATCCCGCCCGGCTTGCTGCGCGCGGGCGCGAACACGATACGGTTGGACTTGAACGGCGAGGTGATACTGGACCGCTTGCACCTGGAGTTCAGCCACGCGCAATAAAGGTGACCATTTAGCGCAAACATTTTTTCATTTGGCAAAACTTCCGGTATAAACTAGCATCGAAGGACACTTCGATGCCGCAGCTTGCATGCCTCTGCGGCGCGCCCTCCACGCGCTCGAAAAGGCCATGACATGACGCTTGCCATCTTGCCTGAACAACTCTGGACGCTCGCACCCACGGCGCGGGCGTCCTATGCCCTGGCATTCCAGAACGAGCAGCCAGTCCCGGCCCAGTGTCGCATCCATGAATGACATGCGCTCCAAGCCCTGCGTGCTGCTGGTCGACGACGACGAATTTAGCCGCGAGCTCACCGAACTCATACTGGGCAATGCCGGCTGCGAGGTGGCCATGGCCGAAGATGGCGCGCTCGGCCTGGCCGCCCTCAAGGCCGGACGCTATGACTTGGTGTTCATGGATTGCAAAATGCCGGTGATGGATGGCTACGAGGCGACGCGCCAATACCGCCAGCACGAGGCGGACCTGAAGCTGGCGCACCTGCCGATCATCGGCTTGACCGGCAGCGCTGGCCCGGAATATGTCGCGCGCTGCCTGCAGGCGGGCATGGACGACGTGCTGGCCAAGCCCTACACGGCGCCGGGTCTGGCCGACAAACTGGCCCAATGGCTCGGGCGCGCGCCCGCACAGGCTTGACATGGGCACGCCCTCCCACACCCCCGCCAGGCCGGCCGCCCTGCTCGAGGCAGTCGGCGGCGACCGTGCCATGTTCCAGAAATTGAGCGAGATTTTCTTTCGCGATTGCGGCCTCAAGTTCGCGGCCTTGAAGCAGGCCTTCGAGGCCGGCGATCGGGAGGCGATCGGTTTTCACAGCCATGCGATGAAAAGCACGGTCGGCCCGATGGCCGCGACCAGGCTATTGGGGATGCTGCAAGCGCTGGAGCACGAATGCGAACATCCGGGCCCGCCATGCGAAGCGGCGCGCCTGGCGGCCATCAAGGCTGAACTGCACGCGGTGGCGGACGCGGTGCGCCACTTCGCCGGCCAGTTGTAGCGCTGGCGCGTCAGAGCGCGCGGTACACGCCGCAGCCAATGTAGGCGCCCTCGAGCTGTTCGATGTACGACATCTTCGACTGCACCTTGCCGTTGCCTGGATTGACGATCTCGTACTCGACCCAGCCCGGCCCTTCCTTGCCCTGTTCGACGATTGCGTTCAGCAGGCCGGCGCCGTCCACTCCTGGCACATCCTGCACCCGGGTGCCGACCTTGCTGGCGTTGCCGCCGAAGGCCAGATAGCTGCCACTGTCGTCGAGCGCGAACACGTACATATCGCGGTCGAAGAATTTATTGGCCTTGTCGGTGATGGCCTTGAAAAAGGCGGTGCGCGAATCGCAGCTGCGGCGGTGCGCGATGGCGCGCCGCACCAGGGAGATCGCCTCGTTGGGCGCGCCGCGCGCGGAGCCGCCCGCGCCGGCGCCTGCGGCGCGCGAGGCCGACTCGGCCGCGGCGGCGTCCGCGCGTTCTTCCGATTCGCGCCCGAGGCGGAACACGCTGACGATGTCGACCAGTTCACGCGCCTGGTTTTCCAGCCCCTGCGCCGCCTCCAGCGACTTCTCCACCAGGATGGCGTTTTGCTGCGTCATCTTGTCGAGCTGGGTGATCGAATCGTTGATCTGTTCGAGGCCCGAGCTTTGCTCGTGGCCCGCGTTGGTGATCTCGCCCACCACGTCGGTGACGTGCTTGATGCTCGCGACAATATCGACCATGGTGCTGCCGGCCTGCCCGACCAGGCGTCCGCCCACATCGACCTTGTCAACCGAGGTGTCGATCAACTCCTTGATCTCCTTGGCCGCCGCGGCCGAGCGCTGCGCCAGGTTGCGCACTTCGCTAGCGACAACGGCGAAACCGCGCCCCTGCTCGCCCGCGCGCGCCGCTTCCACCGCCGCGTTCAAGGCCAGGATATTGGTCTGGAAGGCGATGCCATCGATGACGCTGATGATGTCGGCGATGCGCTTGGACGAATCGTTGATCTCGCCCATGGTGTCGACCACCTGCGCCACCACCGTGCCGCCCTTGCTGGCCACGTTCGAGGCCGAGACCGACAGTTCGCTGGCCTGGCGCGCATTGTCGGCGTTTTGGCGCACCGTCGCCGTCAACTCCTCCATGGTCGAGGCGGTCTCCTCGAGCGAGGCGGCCTGCTGCTCGGTGCGGGTCGACAGGTTCAAGCTGCCGCTGGCGATATGACCGGACGCGCTGGCGATCATGTCCGCGCCCGAACGCACCCGCCCGACCAGCACGCCCAGGTTCTCGCTCATATTCTTCATGCCCCATAACAGCTCGCTAAATTCGTCGTGCCCGGAGACGTCGATGCCGGCGCTGGTCAAGTCGCCCTTGGACACCGCGCTCGAGACCTCGATCGCCTGGCGCAGCGGACGCGTGATCGAGCGCGAGATGAAGTAGGCGAAGGCGGTGCCCACCAGCACGGCCAGGATGGTCAAGCCGTTGAGCAGCATCTGGGCTTTGTCAAATTGCTGCTTGAGCTTATCCTCGCTGACGGAAATATCCTTCATCTGCAATTCGGCCAACTGGTCGATGGTCGCCACATAGCTGCTCAAGGCGGGTTCGAGTTTGCTGACGGTGCGCGCCTTGGCCAAGTCCTGGTCGCCACCCTTCTGCAGGGCGAACACCTCGTCGCGCGCGCCGATGTAATCCTTGCGCTTGCTGGCGATCTGTTCGTGCATGGCCACTTCGTCGTCGCTGCGCGGCAGCGCTTCAAGCTGCTTTTGGATTTCGCTGATGCGCGCGCTGGTAGCCTTGATTTTGGGCGCGATCGCGTCGCGTTCGGCCTGCTCGATGTTCTTGGCCATGGCCATGGTGCGCGTGCCGTTCAGGTTGGTCGAACTGCGCCACTCATTGATCAAGCGCTCCTTGACCAAGGTTTCGTCGATCATATGGCTCGATGCCGCACTCGAAATGCTCAGCGCCCAGTCGGCCAGGGCGCAGGTCAAGATCATCAAGACCATGACGGCGCCAAAGCCCAGGCCCAGGCGGGTGCGGATCTGCAGGTTCGACAGGTTCAGCCACGACGCCGAGGCGCTGCGCGGCGCGCGCGCCCCCATGCCAGAGTCGTGGCGGCGTAGCGCCCCTGCCGGCTTGCCCGCGTCGGCCACGGCCGCCAGCACCACGGCCGCGTCGAACGGTTTGATGATGGTGCCGCGCGCGCCGATGCTCTTGCATTCCTGGGCCGTCTTCGGATCGCGCTTACCGGTCACCATCAGCACGGCCATATCGGGCAGCTTGCGGCGCAACTGGCGCAAGATGTCGATGCCGTTCGCGTCCGGCATCAGGATGTCGAGGCAGACCAGGTCGGGCTTGAGGCGCAGCGCCTGTTCCAGGCCGGCCTTGCCGCTGCCGGCCTCGCCCACCACCTTGTGGCCGTTGCCGCTCAGGATGGCGCGCAGCAGGGTGCGCGTCATTTCATTGTCGTCGACGATAAGAACGTTCATACATTCCTGACATGGATAGCGGGACCGCGCTGGCCCGTGCTGCGATCGGAACGCGTAACACTAGTTCGATTCTAAGTCCATGGCATCGCTTTGCCATAAGGATGCTTGCAATCGGTGCCAAGGAGTGTTGTCATCTTGCAACCAAGTGTACTTACAAGGCGGGACGCGCCGCGGTCGCGCCGGGTCTTTAGGCCAGCGCGCCCTGCTGATCCTGCTCCGCCCAGTGCATGGGCAGGCGCAAGGTGAAGCAACTGCCCTCGCCCAGCACCGACACCACCTCGATCTTGCCGTGGTGTTTTTCGATGATGCCGAAGGAAATCGACAAGCCCAGGCCGGTGCCGTCGCCCACGTCCTTGGTGGTGAAAAAGGGCTCGAAGATGCGCGAGATCTTGTCGGGGGCGATGCCGCAGCCATTGTCTTCGAAGGCCAGCACCAGGGTGTCGCCCTCGACCCGGCTACTGATGCGCAGCAAGCCGGCGCGTGCCTGCGTGCCGCTTCGCTGCTGCTGCTCGATGGCGTGGCAGGCGTTGACGATCAAGTTCATGAACACCTGGTTGAGCTGTGCCGGCCAGCATTCGAGCTCGGGATTGGCGTCGAGCGCGCATTCGATCGTCATCATGTCGGCGTATTGGGCGCGCACCAGATTGACGGTCGAGGTGATGTTGTCGGCGATCGGCACCGCCTTGCGGTGCGCTTCGCCCAGGCGCGAAAAGGTGCGCAAGTCGTTGACCAGGGCGCGGATCCGGCTGGTGCCCTCGACGATGGTGGCCACTTGCACGGCCAAGCCGTCCACCCCGCCGTTGAGGATGGCCTTGACGTCGGCGTCGGCGTCGTCGCCGGCCAACTGCAGCAGCATGGCGCGAAATTTGACCAGCTCGCCGGCCAGCAACTGGGCCCCCACCAGGGCGAAATTGGCGGGATTGTTGATCTCGTGCGCGATACCGGCGGTCAAGGTGCCGATCGAGGCCATCTTGTCCTGGAAGCGCAGCTGCTGCTCGCTCTCTTGCAGCGCCGATAGCGCCTGGCCGAGCTGCTGGTAGGCGTTTGCATTGTCCAGCGCCACCGCCGTGTACGAGGCCAGCGTCACCAGCATATCCATGTCCATGCGGGCGTAGGCTTGCGGGCGCGGGCTTTGCACGGTGATCACGCCGAGCGCCTTGCCCTTGATGAGCATGGGTGCGTACAGCATCGAGCGCGCCGCCTCCAGGTCCGCGCCGTCGCCACGCTGGCCGAAGGTGACAGTGGCCAGGCCGGCCGGCTCAAGGTAGCGCGCGTAGTCCAGCTCAAGCTCGTTGATAAACACTTCGGCACGGTGTTGCAGGCACCACACGGAAAACTGGTTGGGGTCAAGCATGCTGCGGCTGTAGGGCGCGATCGGCTGGCCGCGCTCCATCGCAAACGAGAAATCGATCACATTCTGCTCTGGCCGGTAGATGCCGATGCCGAACTGGGTGGCGTCCATCAAGCCCTGCACGCGCGCGTAGACCATGTTCATGATGGCCTCGGCGTCGAGCATCTGGGTTATCTGGCGCCCGATTTCGCTCAACATCGAAATGTTACGATGCGCCATTTCGACATTCTCTTTTTCCGATTCCACGATCGCCTTTTGCTGCTCGACAATCTGCTTTTGCTGCAGCAGTTCGGCGGTGCGTTCGCCCACTTGGCGCTCGAGCATCGTTCTTTGCCCGATCAGCACGCGCATGCGCATCCGGTAGGCACCCCAGGTGCCCAGCAGCGCCGCCGCCAGCAGCAGCGCGCGGAACCACCAGGTTTTCCAAAACGGTGGCGTGAGCGTGATGGCCAGCGCGATCCCCTCTTCATTCCACACCCCGTCCTTATTGGCCGCGCGCACCCGGAACACGTAATTGCCCGGATCGAGGTTGGTGTAGGTGGCCACGCGCCGGCGCGCGTCGCCCATCACCCAGTTCTGGTCGAAGCCGTCGAGGCGCCAGGCGTAGTGGTTGCGCTGCGCGTCGGCATAGTGCAAGGCCGCGAACTCGAGCGTGAACTGCGATTGGCGCGGCCCCAGGGTGAGCGCGCCGGTCGCGCCCACCGCGCCGGCGAAACTCACGCCGGGCGGGAATTTGCGGTCCGCGATCGAGCGGTTCTCGATCAGGATGTCGGTGATGGCAAGGCCAGGCGCCTGTGCGTTCTTGCCGATCGCGTCGGGATGGAAGCTCGTCAAGCCATTGGTGCCGCCAAAATACATGGTGCCGTCGGTATCGCGATAGGCCGAACCGCCGTAAAAGGCGCCACCTTGCACGCCGTCGCGCGGGGTGTAGCGGCGCAGCGCGCCACTGAGGGGATCCAAGCGCGTGATGCCGCGCCCGCTGTACCATAAATTGCCATGCCCATCCTCGACGATGGCGGCCACCAGGTCCTTGCCCGTCTCGCCGTTCTCGTTGGCGATGGGGGTGAAGGCGACGCGTCCGTCGGCCTCCTGGTCGACCCGGTTCAAACCGGCCGAGGTGCCCACCCACAGGCGCTGGGCGTGGTCGCGCATCATCCCCAGCACGTAGTTGTTGCTGATGCTGTGCGCATCGCCGGGGCGCGCCGTGAAGCGGGTGAAATGCCCGTCCGCCTCCATCCGGTTCAAACCGTCGGTGGTCCCAACCCACAGCGCGCCGAAGCGGTCTTCGGCCAGCGCGTACACGGTGTCGTTGCTCAAGCTGCGCGCATCGGCGCCGTCATGGGTGAAGTAACGGCTCTGGCCGGTGGCCGGATCGAAGCGCGCCAAGCCCTTCGAGACCGTCCCCAGCCACAGCACGCCGTGCCGATCCTGGTACAGGGTCGAAACGGATTTTCCCTCCACGTCGTCGTTGGGGCCGTTGAAATCGGTGTAGGTGCCGCTGCGCGGATCGTAGCGCCGCAAGCCGTCGCGCGTGCCCAGCCACACATAGCCGGCCGGATCCCACAGCACGGCGCTGATGTTTTGTTTCGGATGGCGCGGGTCGCCCTTGACCAGCTCGATATCCGCACTGGCCACATCGAGCCGGCCGAAGCCGTGGCTATCGCCAGCCAGCCAGATGGTGCCATGGCCGTCGCCCGAGATCTTGTTCACCCTCTCGCTGCTCAAGCTGCCGGGAGCGTCGGGGGTGTACAGATAGTGCTTGAATTCGCCGCTGCCCAGGTCAACCCGGTCGACGCCCTGGTCGTAGGACGCGAACCACAGCACGCCGCCACGGTCCTGGTAGATCTTCTTGACCCAGTCGCTGGCGTAGCTATTGGGGTCGCCCACGCGGTGCTGGTCGACGTCGATCCGGTGTCCGGGCGCGGCCATTTCGCGCAAGCCCGCGCCGGGCGCCGTGCGCAGGTGGAACACGCCTTCCTGGGTGCCGAACCAGAGCGAGCCATCGCGCGCTTCGACGATCGTGATGATCGCCGTCTCGCTCATGCCCTCGGCCTTGCCGAAGCGGTGCCGCTCCAAGCCGGCGCCCCCGCCCTGCCCGGGAGCCCCCAGCGGCCATGCTTCCAGGCCTTGCTGGGTGCCCACCCACAAGGTATCGCCCTGGTCCACGCGCAGCGACAAGATGGTGTTGTGGACCGGATTGGGCTGCGCGGCACTGTCGAGCGAAAAATGCTCGGGGCGCGCGGCGCCCGGCGCCAGTTTATCCAGGCCGCGCTCGGTGCCGATCCACAGATTGCCGGCGCGGTCGCGCGCGAGCGCCACCACCTTGACGGCGGGACCGTCGCGCCCTGCCGCTGCCGGCATGGTCAGGAAGCGCTGCGTGGCCGGCTCGTAATGCTGGACGTCGGTGAAGGTGCCCAGCCACAGCCCATCCTTGCCGTCGCCACTGATGGCACTCACGCGCACGTCGCGCTTGCCGCGCACAGCGGCCGTTTCGCCGGGCGCCGCCGCGTCGATGAATTTTTCGTGCAGCGGGTCGTAACGCTGCAAGCCGGCGCGGGTGCCCACCCACAGGCGTTGCTGCGCGTCTTCGTGCAGGGACAGTACCCAATTGTCGGCGATGCTAAGCGGATCGGCGGCGTCGTGCGAAAAAACGGTGGTGCGATAGCCGTCGTAGCGGTTCAAGCCGCGCTTGGTGCCAAACCACATATAGCCGCGGCTATCCTGGATGATGTCGGTCATCACCGGCGTGGAGAGGCCGTCATCGGTGGTCAGGTGTTCGAAGCGCAGATGGCTGCGCAAGCTCGCCGCACCCGCCTGGCCGATGCACATCAGGACCAGGCCCAGCACCAGTCCCGCCCGTCCCAGCGCACCTCGAAGCTCAACCATAGTTACTTTCAAAATGCAGGCCGCGGCCGCTCGCGCGCCGTGCCGCCACTGACGTGTCCCTGACGATTACGTGCGCCGTATCTTCACGCATCTGCGTCACGTATCCGCTTCGCGCATCCGGCTCACGTGTCCCAAACTTGTCAGCGCCCGTCGCGCGCGCGCAGGGCGCGCAACTGCGCGCCCACGTCGGCCAGTTCCAGGCGCGCCTCAGTGGCGCGGCGCAGCAACTGGCCAGTCGATGCGCACTCCGCGCCCACCTGCTCTTCAAGCGCCGCATGGTAGGCCGCCATGCGGCCCTGTTCCTCGAACGCGAGCACCGCGCAGCGCACCGTGAGCAGGAAATCAGTGGCGTCGAAAGGCTTGGCGATGAAGCGGTAGACTTCGCCCTTGTTGATCGAATCGACGATCGCGTCCAGATCCAGGAAGCCCGTGACGAGGATGCGGCGCGCGTGCGGGCGCAGCACAGTGACGTGTTCGAACAGCTTGACCCCCGTCATATTGGGCATGCGATGGTCGCTCACGATGCAGGCCAACAGGTCCGCCGCCGGCATCGCCTCGATCAGTTTGAGCGCTTCCTGGCCATCGCGCGCTTCGATCAGGTGGAAATACGGGCGCAGGATGGCCGCCATCACCGACAGGTTCGCATCCTGGTCGTCCACGATCATGACCGTGTGCTTGATTGCGCCAGGCATGGACGCCTGCTCGCTCGCTGCCAAATTGGCCTTGCTGAAAATCGCCATGAGAATAGGGGGATAGAGGAAAACGTTGCCGTAGGTGCGCGGCCGGGATAGCGGCGCCGCCCATAAAGTGCCTAGTTTATACACAAATAGTGGCGCAGGGTCAACGCCGGTGCCACGCCGGCGCCGCTGGCGCCAGAACGGCCGCCATCGGACGCGCCGGCCATGTCATCGCTAGCGGTGCGGCACCTTGAATTCAACGGCCATATTATCGTCCGTGACGCGCCACAGATCGTGACGCGCCAGCATTTGATCATGCAATTCCGGCAGCGCCGTCGCGGCAAGGCTGCTCGCCAGGCGGCGGTGCGCGGCGTCGACCTCGAACACGGGCGCGCCATCGGCGTTGATGAACTTATTTAAATTCGCTGCACGCTCCTGCTCGCTCATGTCAAACGGGCTGTCGCTGGCGGCGACGAAATTGATGAAAGTGGTCACGTGTTTGAATACCGTCGCCGCCGTATAGATGACGTCCGGCGAGTTCGTCGTGTTGTAATACACCACACCACCCGGCTTGAGATGGCGCTTTGCCAGCTCCAAAAATTCGGCCGACAGCAAATTGCTCATATTGCTGCGCCAATGAAACGAGGTATTCATGAGGATGAAGTCGAAGCGCCGCTCTGGATGATTGCGCAACCAACGGCGTCCGTCGTCAAACTCGACCGACACCTTTGGATCGCTCAATATTGGCAAAATTTCAGAGTAGTTCTGAATGCTCGCGGGATAACCCTTATTAATTTCAATCGCGGTCAGGTGCGTTAGTGGCGCGTACTGCGCCATGACCTTGGCCCAGGAACCGGTGCTCAAGCCGATCTCCAAGACTTCTTTGGGGGATCGGTGCAGGGCGGCGAACATGTAGGCCCTTGAAATGAGATTGCTGTCATTGGTCGCGTCGAGATTGAAGCGGCCATCGTAGATGCCATTGCCGTTCATGATGTCGCCATCCGGGCTCGCTTCGACAGTGATAATCCCGCTCATGTTTTCCAGCTTGGCCTTGAACTTGGCATGCCCGGTCGCGCCGTAAAACAGGCGTTCGAGGTGGGCGTCGAACAGTTTTTCATGCAAGCTGCCCCCCACCAGGAGCAAGGCCAGGAGCGCGCCAAATGCCTTGACCTTGTACTGGCGCGCCGACGGAACGACCAGCAAGACCACGCTTAACAGCAGCATCGCCATGCCGGTCAACAACACGATGTTCGCTTCGAGCGAGAAATGGTCGAGCAAGATAAATCCGGTCAACAAGGGGCCGAAGGTGGCGCCAATGATGTTCGCGAAGTAAAGCCAGGACATCGCTTGCGTCGAATTGCTCCTGGTATTCTCGGTGCCCAGGTGCACCAACATCGGCAAGATACCGCCCGTGTAATAGGCAACAAAACCGATGGCAAGGTAGGCGAGCACGGTGCCGGCGTTTTTTTGAATCAGGCTGGCGGCCAGCGCGACGGCCGGCAAGGCGATATAGAACAAGATGATGGTGCAAAACAAGGCATGCACGAGGTATGCGAAGGGCTTGCCCTCGCCTTCGCACACACGCTTTGAACGAATCGATCCCGTGGCGATCCCGACAAGAAAAGCGGCGAGCATCAAGCCAAAGGCTTGGGGAGCGCTCGCCGTCAGATAAGCAAGCAAGCGAAACCACAGGATTTCCTGACTCAAAGAAATATAGCCGATCGCCAGCAAGGTGCCGAATACAAACGCGTAGGGCAGGCGTGGACGGTCCGGCGCCGCCAACTCGGGGGCACGCCCTGGCTGTTCACGCGCGCTTTGCTTGAAGCGTCGGCCGGCATCGAAAATCAGGAAAGCGGTGGCAAAATTGCAGGCGGCCGCAATATACACGGTCGCTTGCTGACCGAGAAACACGAACAGCAGCTGCACGGTCAGGAAAGCGGCGATGGCCGAGCCCATGGTGTTAAACGCATACAGCATGCCGACCGAACGGCCGATGTTGTGCAGATAGCCCTGCAGCCATGCGACCAGGATCGGCAAGGTGGCGCCCATCAACAGGGTGGGAATGGCCAGGATCAAATACACCCAGAACACCAACATGGCCGCCGATGAATTGCCGGACAGAGCGCCAACATGGTGTATCAATGGCAGGCTGACGGTGCCGAACAGACCAATCGACACTTCCAGCAATAGAAACAGGCGCAGCAAATGGCGCGGATAGCGTTTTTGCAGGTAGCCGCCTGCCAGTGCGCCGATGCCAAGGCCAAACATGAAGACCGAGACAATCACCGTGACCGACTCGCTATTGATACCGAAGGTCGAGAACAAGGTGCGCTGCCACACGACTTGATAAATCAGGGCGGAGAAACCCGAAACGAGAAACAGGACGGCCACGTATTTCTCGGACGCGATGATCACGGTGCGCCGCGCCGGATCGAGCAGGTAGAAATACAGTCCCACCTGCACAATCAGAAACAGTATCCAGATGGCGAAGGTAAGGGCAATACTGGGCATCACGCCGAGCAAGAAGGCGATGCCGAGCATGAATACCGCATAGGTATAGGGTTCGCAGCGATAAAAGCGCTGCGCAAACGGGTCGGCCTGGCTAGCCTTGAAGACCCGCTCCCACACGAAACGCTGATACAAGCGCAAACTCAGTGGCAGCAAGATGGTGACGGCAATTCCCTCGATCGGGGGATAGGTGAGGAAGTCCGGTGGCAAATGACTGATGGTATAGAGCAATCCGTAGATGAGTCCGAAAAAACAGGGCCAAAACAAAGATCGCGGTGGTCGGGTCATGGAATCCATCATGGCTATATGATTATTTACACTATGCCATAGTAATCGACGCGCGAACCCAGGCGCCCCAAAAATTTGGCCCGGCATCGCAAGATGCCGGGCCAGTCGTGACGAGCAGGCACACTGCAGTGCCAGCGGCGACGCCTTAGTCGTCTTGCTTGATGCGCAGATTGTTGTGCACCGCCGTCACGCCTTCGGTCGCGCTGGCGATCGAGGCGGCTTTATCCTTTTGCTCTTGGCTGCGCACGAAGCCACTCAAGACCACCACGCCATGGCGGTCGGTGTCGACCTTGACATGCACCAGGCTGCTCATTTTTTCGTCTGCCAGCAAGGCCTTGACCTTGGTGGTGATGACCGAGTCTTTCACGAACGTCAATGGGTGTTTGCGGTCCGAATCGGTCGATCCGGCTTGCGCCAAGCTCGTGCCGAGCACGGCGGCGATCAGGAAGGCGGCGGTGGTAATGGTTTTCATGGTCTATCCTTTATGAGTTTCGTTTTGGAGAAGCCATCATCTGCTTTACACGGGGCACTTTCGGTTCGCTGGCACACACAGCGAAAAACATTTTTTCGTAGCGTTGCGCGTCACAGCTCATCGTCCAGCGGCAACAAGGCGAGCACATTGACACTGAACCTTTGCCAGCCGCTGCGGGCCGGCTCGCGCGTGGTGCTCAGCTCCTTGCCGCCCTCGCGGGTGCGCCACTCCAGGGCGCCCGAGGGGTCGAGATTGAGCGCGTAGGCGTTTTCCGCCTGCACCATGGCCTCGAAGCGGCTCGCGATCTGCTGGGCCAGGACCGGGCTGTCGATCAACAAGCCCACCTCGGTGTTCAAGTGCAGGGAGCGCTGATCGAAATTCATCGAGCCGATCAACACCTGCTTGCGGTCGAACACGAACAGCTTGGCATGCAAGGCGTAGTTGCCGAAGCTGGAAATGGCTTGGGTCTGGCCGCTGCCGCGCGTGTTGCCCAGTTGCGCGCGCACCTCGTACAGCTCGACCCCGAGCTTGAGCAAGGGCACGCGGTAATGCATGTATCCCGACTGGGCCAGCAAGACGGTCGAGGAAATGAGCGAACTGGTCAGTATCCGCACGCGCACCTTGCGCTGGCGTAGCGCGTCGAAAATGCGCATGCCTTCGCGTCCGGGAATCAAATAGGGTGTGACCATCAACAGCTCGGACTGGGCCGCAGCGCTCGCTTCGACCACGGCACCATGCATCAAGGCCGGGCCGCGGTCGCCCTCTTGCGGCGCGCTGGGCTTGTCCGGACGGTCGCCCACCAGGCGCGCGTTGGCCCAGATCAGGGGCAATTGACCTGACAGCACGCCGGCGAGCGGCTCGCCACTGGCGATGCGCGTGACATAGCTCTTCGCCTCGTCCTTGCGCTCTTGCTTCAATTGCCGCAAATGCTGGCGGTGTTCGTCGAGCTCGACAAAGCTGGCCAGGCCGCCGGCCAGCGCTTGCACGGGAATGGCCTTGGGACTGGCCCAGAATTGGTCGAAACTGGCCGACATGTCCTTGACCACGGGCCCGGTCGAAAATAGGTCGTCGTCCGCGAATTGTCCATCGGGATCGATCTGAAAATACTGGTCGCCGATATTGCGCCCCCCAATGAGCGCGACGGCGTTGTCGACGACAATCAATTTATTGTGCATGCGGTGGTCGAGGCGGGCGAAGTCGAGCATGAATTCGGCGGCCCGGATCATGTTGATGTGGCCGCGATAGCGAAAGGGATTAAATACGCGCAGCTCCACCATCGGGTGCGCCGCCAGCAGGGCAATCTGTTCGTCGCCGGCGGCCGTCTCGCCATCGTCGACCAGAATGCGCACGCGCACGCCGCGCGCGGCCGCTTGCAGCACGGCCCCGGTCAGCAACTGGCCGGTGTCGTCGCCGTGGAAAATAAAGTATTGCATATCGATGGTCTTGGCCGCCGCATGGATCATTTGCATGCGCACCAAAAAGCCGTCGGCACCGGCCGACAAGAGCCGGAAGCCGGATTGACCCGGATGGGCCGCCGCGCTCGCCTGCGCCTGCGCGCCGAGCCGGGTTTGCTCCGGATGGGCCAGCGCCTGCGATGGCGTGCGGGGAAAATCCGCACCGGGCGGCAGCGAAGCGCAGCCGCCCAATAGCGTGCACGCCAGCACGATCCAGAGCCAATATGAACGCAACATGGTCGACCCGCTTCGCTTGAACAAGACGCGCTTACTTCATGCGCATGTCGTTCTTGACCGACTGCACGCCATTGACGTTGCGGGCCAGGCGCACGGCGCTCTGGGCGTTGTCGTCCGAGCGCACGAAGCCGCTCAGCTGGACGACACCCTTGTAGGTCTCGACGTTGATCTCGTTGACCTTCAAGCTCGGCTCGCCCAGGATGGCGGCCTTGACGGCGGTGGTGATGGCCACGTCGTCGATGTATTGGCCGGTGCTTTCGTGGGTCGGGGTGGAAGCGCAGCCGACCAGGGAAGCGAACATCAGTGCGCCGAGCAGCGGGGCCAGAATCAATTTGTTTTTCATGATGAATCCTTTTGGGGTGGGTGTATCGGTAACCGGGCTCACCGCGCCGTTCGGTCGGTGAAGTTACGGTGAGGTAAGCGTAGGACGCGGGAGCGAGCCGGTCTGTTCGGTAGCACGCATAGGACGGCGCGCCTGGGCTGGCCGCTATGTGTGCCAGCGCACGGACCGCGCCGCCCCGGCCACCTACAGTCGGACCCAGTGTGCTTGAGCGTGTTACCCTGTCTGTACAAGATGCGTCGCGCCTTCGCATACCCCAACGCCATTTGAAGGTAGCCGCCATGAGCATCGCGCACGATCCCAACCAAAACCACTTGCTGTCGGCCTTGCTCGACGCCGACTTCGATCGGCTCGCCCCGCACCTGGAGCTGGTCCCCCTGCTGCTGGGCGACGTGCTGTGCGAATCGGGCGACACCCAGCAATACGTGTACTTCCCCACCAGCGCCATCATTTCCCTCCAATACCTGCTCGAGAATGGCTCCTCGGCCGATATCGCCGGGGTTGGCAACGAGGGCATGTTCGGCGTTTCCCACATCATGGGCGGCAAGAGCACGCCCAGCCGCGCCGTGGTGCAATCGAGCGGGCATGCCTACCGCATGCGCCCGGCCGTGTTGATGGCCGAATTCCAGCGCGCCGGCCCCGTCATGGGTTTGCTGCTGCGCTACACCCAGGCCTTGCTCACCCATATGTCGCAAACGGCCGTGTGCAACCGCCACCACACGGTCGAGCAGCAATTGTGCCGCTGGCTGCTGCTCACCCTGGACCGTTTGCCGGGCATGGAATTGACCATCACCCAGGAATTGATCGCCAATATGCTGGGGGTGCGGCGCGAAGGCGTGACCGAGGCGGCCGGGCGCCTGCAAGCTGGCGGCTATATCCGCTACCGGCGCGGACACATCACCATCCTCGACCGCGCCGGCCTCGAAGACCAGGTGTGCGAATGCTACGCGGTGGTCAAGAAGGAATTCGCACGCCTGCTGTCGGACGTGCGGCAACGCCAGCCAGAGGTGGTGCACGACCGCTGAAGCGGCCAATACCTTCTCGGCGCCACCGCGCCCGGTATCACCCTTGTTGTTGCCACTGGAAATATATGTACACCCTGGAATTGAAATCGATCGAACGCAAGACCATGCGCCTGTCCGTGGGCGCCGTCGCCGCCATCGCGCTCACCGTCGGCGCGCTCGGTTTGCTCGGTGATGGGCACACGGCGCATTCCCTGTCCACGCTGGCGACTGGCGCATTGGCGCCCTTGCTGGTCCTCTTTGCCTTGCTGCTGGTATTGCTGGGCGCGCTGGGCGCCATCACTTTCGTGCGCATCGATAGCCAGCGCTCGCCCGGGCGCGCCGGACAAGCCGTGCTCAAGACGGGGGCCTTGCAGGACGCCATTTTCAATAGCCCGAATTTCTCCAGCATCGCCACCGACGCCCAGGGCGTGATCCAGATTTTCAATGTTGGTGCCGAACGTATGCTTGGCTACGCAGCCGCCGATGTCGTCGACTGCAGCACGCCGGCCGACCTGTCCGACGGCGCCGAATTGGTCGCGCGCGCCACCGCCCTCAGCAAGGAAATGGACACCCTGGTCAAGCCCGGCTTCGAAGCGCTCGTGTACAAGGCCGCGCGCGGCATCGAGGATACCTACGAGCTCACCTACAAGCGCAAGGATGGCAGCCGCTTTCCCGCCATGGTGGCGGTGTCGGCGCTGCGCGACGCGCTCGGCGGCGTGATCGGCTACCTCTTGATCGGCACCGACAACACGGCGCGCAAGCAGGTCGAACACGAACAGGCCCAGCTCGACCAGCGCCTGCGCGATCAGCAATTCTATACGCGCTCCTTGATCGAGTCGAATATCGATGCCTTGATGACGACCGACCCGCGCGGCATCATCAGCGACGTCAACCAGCAAATGGAAGCGCTCACCGGCTGCACGCGCGACGAATTGATCGGCGCCCCGTTCAAGAACTACTTCACCGAGCCCAACCGCGCCGAGGAAGCCATCACCCGCGTGCTGCGCGAAGGCAAGGTGACTAATTACGAGCTGACAGCCCATGCGCGCGATGGCAAGCTGACGGTGGTGTCGTACAACGCCACCACCTTCCACGACCGCGACCGAAAATTGCAAGGCGTATTCGCGGCGGCGCGCGACGTCACCGAGCGCAAGCAATTCGAGCATGCGCTACAAGAAACCAATGTCGAACTGGAAAGCGCGCGCGCGGCCGCCGAAAAAGCCAACCTGGCCAAGTCCGATTTCCTCTCGAGCATGAGCCACGAATTGCGCACCCCACTCAACGCCGTGCTGGGATTTGCCCAGGTGATGGCCTCGGAAGATCCGCCGCCGTCGGCGCCGCAGCAAGAAGCGATCGACCAGATACTCAAGGCCGGCTGGTACTTGCTGCGTCTGATCAATGAAATCCTCGACCTGGCCTTGATCGAATCGGGCAAGGTATCGATGTCGCGCGAAGCGATGTCGCTCACGGCCGTGCTGCAAGACTGCGAGGCGATGATGGCGCCGCAAGCGGCCGCACGCAATGTACAGATGCGTTTCATGGGTTTCGACGAGCCGTTTTACGTGCATGGCGACCGCACGCGCGTCAAGCAGGTGATGATCAACCTGCTGTCGAACGCGATCAAATACAACCGCAACGGCGGTGCCATCATGGTGCGCTGCCGTGGCGACGCCGAGCACGTGCGGGTGACGGTGCAAGACACCGGGATTGGACTGGCGCCCGAACAATTGAGCCAACTGTTCCAGCCCTTCAACCGCCTGGGCCAGGACACGGGCACCGAGGAAGGCACCGGCATCGGTTTGGTGGTGACCAAGCAACTGGTCGAACTGATGGGCGGGGCGATCGGCGTGGACAGCCAGGTAGGGGTGGGTAGCGAATTCTGGGTGCAATTGCGCGCCTCCAGTGCGCCGGAATTGGCGGCCGACGGGCATGCGCCATTTTCCATACCGGCCGGCGCGCCCGCCATACCGGGCGCGCCGGCCGATCCGAACCAGCGCACCTTGCTCTATGTGGAAGACAATCCGGCCAACCTGGCCCTGGTCGAGCGCCTGGTGGCGCGCCGCACCGACTTGCGCCTGCTGTCGGCGATCGATGGACATATCGGCCTGCAACTGGCGCACGCCTATTTGCCGGACGTGATCCTGATGGACATCAACCTGCCCGGCATTAGCGGCTATGGCGTGCTGCGTCTGCTGCGCGACGATCCTGCCACGGCCGCCATTCCCGTGATCGCGCTGTCGGCCAACGCCATTCCGCGCGACATAGAAAAAGGCATCGAGGCGGGTTTTCTGCGCTACTTGACCAAGCCGATCAAGGTTGAAGAATTCATGGACGCGCTCGACATCGCGCTGCAAAGCGGCGTCCCGGCACGGCGCCCAGCGGCACCGGACCGGCCGCACCCGCACATCGAAGGAGAACATCATGCTTGAATCGGCCATTTTAAACGCCAACATCCTCATCGCGGACGACCTGGAAGCGAACGTGGCCCTGCTCGCGCGCATCTTGCGCGACGCCGGCTACAAGCACGTGAGCTCGACCACCGATTCGGCCGCCGTGTGCGCCCTGCACGCCGAACACCGCTACGACTTGATCTTGCTGGACCTGCACATGCCGGCGCCGGACGGTTTCGCCGTCATGGAAGGCTTGCGCGTGATCGAGACGGGCAGCTATCTGCCGGTGCTGGTGATCACCGCCCAGCCCGGCCATAAAATCCGCGCGCTCAAGGCCGGCGCCAAGGATTTCATCAGCAAGCCCTTCGATTTGCTGGAGGTGCAAACGCGCATCCACAATATGCTCGAGGTGCGCCTGCTGCACCGCCGCCTGGCCGACCATAACCGCCTGCTCGAGCAAACCGTGCTCGAGCGGACCGCGGCCTTGCGCGACAGCGAAGCGCGCTTCAAGAGCTTGACTGAATTGTCGTCCGACTGGTACTGGGAACAGGACCAGGACGGTGCTTTCACCAAGGTGTCCGGGCCGGTGTTCGAGATGCTGGGCATCGCGCCCGGCGCCGGCTTGAGCGACGCCGGCGGCTGGAATGAGCAAGAGCGCGCCCAGCTCGACGCCAACATCGCCGAGCGCCGCCCCTTCCTCGACTTCGTCTACAGCCGCGTGCTGGCCGATGGCGCCATCCAGTACCTGCAGGTGAGCGGCGAGCCGATGTTCGACGCGAGCAACCGTTTCATCGGCTACCGCGGCATCGGCATCGATGTGACGCAGACGGTCGCGCGCTTGGCGGCTGGCTAAAATAAAGACGATGCGGCGCGCTATGTATCCTGGCGCACGGATCAGCCTTGCTTGAGGGTCTATAACTGTTGCAGCAAAGCGTTTCTTTCGAGGCGCGGCTTACAGGAGAGACCACATGAATACCAAACCAGGATTGCATGCATGCTTGCCGCTGGCGGCGCTGCTGATCGCGCTGAGCGGATGCGCGAGCACCAAGGAGCCGGCGACCGTCTCGCTGGCCGTGTCGGCGGCGGCGGTCGATACCGCGGCCGGTGCCGGCGGCGCCGAATTCGCCCCCGTCGAGATGCAAGGCGCACGCGACAAAATGGCGCAGGCGCGCGTCGCGATGGCCGCGCACGACTTCAAGCTGGCCAATTCGCTGGCCACGGCGGCCCAGGCCGACGCCAAGCTGGCGCAGGCCAAAGCTGGTTCGGGCAAGGCCCAAGTGGCGGCCGACGCCCTGCAGGAAAGCATCCGCGTGCTGCGCGAAGAACTCGAGCGCAACGGCAGCTGAGCGTCGCCGACTGCACGTCTCGCGCAGCGCGGCGGCAGCGCCCAAGACCCCTGACATTGACTTCGTAGATCGACCGGCGCGCGCATCATGCGGCGCGCCTCACCTCACACAAAAAAAGGAAACATCATGTCCACATCCCTCGCACGGCCGGTCTTGCTGGCCATCGCCATCGCCGTCATGAGCGCTTGCAGCAGCATGCCAGAGCAAACCAGCCTGCTCGACCAGGACCACGCCGATTTCATGCGCGCCCAGAACGACCAGAACGTGGCGCGCTACGCGCAACTCGAATTGAAGAATGCGGCCGACGCGCTCGCCGCGGCCGACGCCGCGGCCGCCAAGCACGCCGGCCAGGAGCGCATCGACCAGTTGGCCTATGTGGCCAAGCAGCAGATCGCCCTCAGTGTCGAAGTGGGCAAGGAAAAAGCGGCCAGCGCCGAGCAAGACGTGGCGGCCGCCCAGCGCGAGCAAATCCGCCTGGCCCAGCGCACCCAAGAGGCGGAGAACGCCAAGCGCGGCGCCGAGCTAGCGCGCATGCAAGCTGAACAGGCGCGCGCGCAAGCCCTGCTGGCGCAAAACGACGCCGCCGCCTCCCAACGCGCGGCCGCCGATGCGCTGCGCGCCACCAGCGAGGCGCAGGCGCGCTCGGCCCAGCTTGAAGCGCAACTGGCCGACCTGGCCGCCAAGCAGACCGAGCGTGGCCTGGTCATCACTCTGGGCGACGTCTTGTTCGGCACCGACATGGACAGCCTCACCTTGGCCGGCTTGAACACGGCGCAAAAACTGGCCGATGTGTTGAAGCAGCATCCGGAGCGCAGCGTGCTGGTCGAAGGATTCACCGACAGCACCGGCAGCGCCCAACACAACCAGGACTTGTCGGAGCGGCGCGCCCAGTCGGTGCGCAGCGCCTTGCAAGGCATGGGCATCGGCGCTTCGCGCGTGGCCATCCACGGCTATGGCGAAGCGTATCCGGTGGCGTCGAACGCCAGCGTGGCCGAGCGCCAGCGCAACCGCCGCGTCGAGATCGTGCTGTCGGACGAAAACGGCAAGACGGTCCAACGCTGATTCCCCTCCCCCACTATTGAAAGCCCATCATGTTCTCATCCGATAGAAAGCCTGCCTCGGGCGCCACCGAGGCGCTCGCGCAAGCGACCCGCAACTTGAAGGACGGCGCCGTCACGGCCGGCTACCAGGGCGACCGCGAAGATGTCATCCGCATGTTGAACAGTGCGCTGGCGACCGAGCTGGTGTGCATCCTGCGCTACAAGCGCCATTACTACACGGTCGGTGGGCGCCAGAACGCCGCCGTCAAGGCCGAGTTCCTGCAACATGCGGCCGAGGAGCAGGGCCATGCCGACTTGCTGGCCGAGCGCATCGTGCAGCTGAACGGCACGCCGGACTTCAATCCGGCCACGCTGCTTGAGCGCAGCCACGCGGCCTACGACGACTCGGACGGGGTCGAGGCCATGATCAGCGCCAATCTGATCGCCGAGCGCACCGCCATTGAAGCGTACCGCGAGATGATCAAGCGCTTGGGCGATGGCGATCCGACCACGCGCGCCATGCTGGTGCACATCATGGGGATGGAAGAGGAACACGCGGAAGATTTGCGCAGCATGCTGTTCTAGACGTTTCATGCGGCGCTGGCGCCGTTGGCCCGCGGTCCATCCTCCGGGATGGCGGCGGGCTTTTTTACGTCCGCGCGCGGCGAAACGATGCGCTTCGCGTGCGCCTGTATGCGCTCGCGCGCTAATCGCGTCGCCGAGTGCAAGGAGGTCCGGACATCGGGGGCGATAAATTCTCTCTCATTATTCGCGCGCCAATTCCGGATGATTTATCCCTTGGCGCCGCCCGGCGGTGGCGACAAGTCGAGGCAGCAAAAATGTCTCACACCAGCAACGCAGGACTGCTCATTTGATCATCGTGGATGCGATACGATTGCACGAGCATCGGGGCAATCCCAATGATCTGACATCCTACCTCCACGGCAAGTCGCGGCAAGTCGCAAGTTACAAGTCGCAAGTCGCGCAAGTTGGGGTAAAACCCGCTCAAGTCGGGGTCAAACCCCAAGTCGGCAAGTCGCAAGTCGGGGTCAAACCCGCAAGTCGCAAGTCGCGCAAGTCGCAAGTCGGCAAGTCGGGGTCAAACCCGGCAACCAAGTCGGGGTCAAACCCCAAGTCGGGGTCAAACCCGGCAACTGGACACAAGTCGCAAGTCGGCAAGTCGGGGTCAAACCCGGCAACTGGACAAACACGCAAGTCGAAACAAGTCGGGGTCAAACCCAAGTCGGGGTCAAACCCGGCAACGGGACAAACTTCATCCAATTTGAGAGCGTCGATTGCGCCATTCAAGGATTATGCTTTGCTGCGCCAAATCAAATGGAGACCGCCCATCGCTCGATATTGTCATGCAATGGCCCGTCCCTTACGTCTTGAATTTGCCGGAGCACTCTATCACGTCACGTCGCGCGGTGACCATAGAGAAGAAATTTTTCTGGACAACCAGGACCGACAAGCTTGGCTCGATACTGTCCAGCTAGTATGCAAGCGGTTCAATATCCGGATCTATGCCTATTGCCAGATGACGAACCATTATCACATGCTCGTCGAAACGATTGAAGGAAACTTGGCGCAAGGCATGCGTCAGCTCAACGGGATATATACACAGCGTTTTAATCGACGTCATCATCTCGTCGGACACCTCTTCCAGGGACGCTACAAAGCCATTCTCATTCAAAAGGAAAGCTATTTGCAGGAAGTAACTCGCTATGTGGTGCTCAACCCGCTTCGCGCAGGAATAGTAGCCAATATGAAGGACTGGCCATGGAGTAGCCATCCGGCCATGATAGGGGAAGTTTCAACGCCCGGATGGCTTGACACCAACTGGCTGCTTGCCCAATTTAGCACGAACAGAACCGAAGCGGTCGCAGCCTATGTCCGTTTCGTGATGCAGGGTGTGGGAATAGATAGCCCGCTGAAAAGTGCATGTCACCGGCTAATTCTGGGAGACGACACCTTCGTGGCGCGTTACCAAAAGCTAGACGATATGGCCACGCTCAAGGATGTTTCTCGAGTACAAAGGCGCGCACTTGCATTGTCGCTTTCAGAGTATGAACGTCGTTTTCCTGATGCTAACGAAGCAATGGCGCGCGCATACCACTCAACTGCGTTCACAATGGATCAGATCGCCGCACATTTTGGCGTCTCGGCCAGATCGGTGAATCGCGCATTACGAAAATTTGACAGCTAGCTAAGGTGCATCGATGAGTGGCGTTTGTCCACTTGCCCGGGTTTGCCCGAAGTTGCCGAATTCCGTTTCTGCTTTTTACACTTTCCGGGTTTGACCCCGCAGGGTGTTCGCATGGACATGGGCTGTCCACTTGCCGGGTTTGACCCCGCAGGCGCTTGCCGGGTTTGACCCCGCAGGCGGGGTTTGACCCCGCAGGCGCGCAGGCGTTCCTGGCTCACTGTGGTCAGCTCGCGGCCGAACTTTCATCCACACGATTGCGCCCATGCTGGGCGTACCGTGAAAAAAACCGCCGGGCTTGCGCCGGGCGGTTTCGATGCTACGTGCGGCAAAGTGGCCGCAAAACTTGCTTAATGGGCGCGGCGCACGCCGACCACTTCCACTGTCACGCGCCGATTCGCCGTGCGTCCCTCGGCGGTCTTGTTGTCCGACACCGGCTGGGACTCACCCTTGCCCTCGGTGAAGACCCGGCCCGCTTCAACACCC
The DNA here is from genome assembly GCA_040388555.1 of Pseudomonadota bacterium. Taxonomy (GTDB): domain Bacteria; phylum Pseudomonadota; class Gammaproteobacteria; order Burkholderiales; family Burkholderiaceae_D; genus Telluria_A. The sequence continues at coordinate 179,153 of JAZKBP010000001.1, read as the reverse complement.
TTGCTAACGAGGTAAGCCTTGACGGCGTCGGCGCGGCGCAGCGACAGCTTGTCGTTGTACGCGTCCGTGCCCACCGAATCGGTGTGACCGACCGTCACCACCACTTCCGTGTCCATGCCCTTGAGGCGCTCGAACAACACGTCCAAGGCTGCCTGCCCTTCGGGCTTGAGGTCGTAGTGGTCGAAGTTGAACAAGGCGGTGGCGGCGAAGCTCACTTTTTCCGACACGGGCACGGGCGGCGCCGACGGCGCCGGTGCCGGTGGAGGTGGCGGCGCCAGGTCGGCCACCACCGTCGGCGGCGGCGGCATGGCAGCCACCACTGGCGCCGAGCTGACCGGACGGCCAAGCTTGTAGACCAGGTTCAGCGACAGCAAATCGACGTCGCCGCGATTGCCCACCGCATCATTGACGCGATAGCGCTCGAATTCGCCGCGCATGGCCAGCGCTTCGCTGAACTTGTACTCCAGGCCCACGCCGGCCTTGGGATTGAAGCTGCGCTGGCTGTTTTGCGGATTGGTCACCGCGTACAGGCGGTTGCCTTCGAACTGCGCGCTCGAGCGCGCATAGTTCGCGCCCAGGCGGGCGTACACCGAGAAACGCTCGGTGAGCGGCATCTGGGCCAGCAGATCGAGGTTCAAGCCGCGCAGGCTGAGCTTGCCGCTGAGGGTGCCGGCGGGAACGGTGGTGGCGTCGAAGCCAAACTTGCCAAGGTCGAAATAGCCGCCTTCGACCGAGAAATAGCGGCTCAGCTGCTTGCCGAGCATGAGCTTGTAGCCCACCTCGCGCTCGTCCGTCTTGAACGCCACCGACGTGGCGCCGCCGTCCATGAGGCTGCGGATAAGGCGATCCTGGTCGATGTTGGCGCGGCTTTGGCCGACCCCGGCGCCGACATACCAGGCCGAATTGGCCCACTCGGGATTGACGAAGGGCTCGTCGGCCTGGGCCCACGGGCAGGCCAGCATGGCCAGTCCGAGCATCGTCAGCGCCGCTGTTGTATGAGATGGTTTCATGTAATTCTCCTGGCGTGTCCGGCTAGGCCGGACCTTGGTAGATGATGAAGGGAGGGACAGGCTGCCCCTCCCGGTTTTGTTGACGCTTAAGGGGTGATCACGTTGTTGCGCAAGGTGGCGGCGGCGGCCGTCAGCACGCGCCCGTTTTGCAAGTTGGCACCGTCGCCCAGGGTGATGGCGGCCGAGCGGCCCATGATGCTGCCCTTGAAGACGCTGGTCGCGCCCAGCGTGGTCGGTGCCACCGGCACCCAGAACACGCCGGAGGCATCAGCACCGCCGGTCAGGGCGACGATCGAATTGGCCGTCGTATCGAGCGTCGACGCGGTGCGGAAGATGTACACGCCCGGACCATTCATGGTGAAGGTGCCGGTGATGTTGATCGAGCCAGCGTAGCAGTACACGCCCGGGGTGAAGGTGCGCCCGCCCAGGTCGATGCCGGCGGCCGAGGTGACGTCGCAGATCCGGCTGTTGGCGTCCGTGATGGCCAACTGCAGGTCGGACAGCGCGCTTGCCAGGATGGCGCCGGATTTGTAGTTGGTAAAGCCCGCCGCCTGCACCGGATCGACCGTCTGCGACGGCGAGCCGACATTACCGGTCACCAGCGTGGTGCCGCCCGAGTTGTTGGTGATCGAGGTACCGGCGAGCACGCCGAAGCTCGCCGCGCTGCGCAGGTTCACGCCCGGCGTGACTGGCACCAGCGCGGTGACGGTCAAGTTGGCCGTGGCGTTCCGGCCGCCCGAGCTGGCGGTGATGATGGTGCTGCCGGCACTAAGGCCTGACGCCACGCCCGTCGAGAGCACGGTCGCCACGCTCGTGGTGCCCGAGGTCCAGCTGGCGACACTGGTGATGACGGCGCTGCTATTGTCGCTGTAATGGGCGGTGGCTACAAAGGGCTGGGTGGCGCCGACGGTGATGCTGGCGCTCGCTGGCGAGATGGTGATCGAGGAAAGCGTGACCGCCACTGGCGCCGTGACGGTCAGATTGGCCGTGGCGTTCATGCCACCGGCGCTGGCGGTGATGATCGTGCTGCCAACGCTAAGGCCTGAAGCGACGCCGCTCTGGACCACGGTCGCGACCGAGGTGGTGCCCGAGGTCCAGCTGGTGGCGCTGGTGATGACGGCGCTGCTGTTGTCGCTGTAATGGGCAGTGGCCACGAAGCTCTGGCTGGTGCCGGCACTGATGCTCGCGTTTGCTGGCGCCATGGTGATCGAGGTGAGCGTGACGCCCGGTGGCGGCGTAGGAATCGGGTCGGGAATGGGCGCGGCGACGACGGTGACGGTGGTGCTTGCGACACGCCCGCCGAAGCTTGCGCTGAGCACCGAGGTGCCGGGGGCGACGCCGCCGACCAGGCCGCTGCTGGCGCCGATGCTGGCGTTGGCGCCGCTGGCGGAGATGAAGGCGCTGGTGGTGCTCACGTTCACGCTGCTGTTGTCCGAGTAGGTGGCGGTGACGACCATCTGCGCGCTCTCACCGACGAACAGGGTGGGGTTGGCAGGCGTCAAGAGCAGGGACACCAGCGTCGACGGCAGCACCGTCAGCGTGGTGTTGCCACTGACCGTGCCGGAAGCGGCCACGATGAGCGAAGTGCCCGCGCCAACGCCGCTGGCCAAGCCCGCAGCGGTGACGGTGGCGTGGCTAGGCGTGACGGAGCTGAAGGCGGCGATGGCCGTGATGTCTTGCGCGGAGCCGTCGCTGAAGGTGCCGGTGGCTTTGAATTGCGCGGTGGCCCCCAGCGCGATCGACGAATTGGCCGGCGTCACCGCGATCGAGACCAAGGTGGCCGGGGCGACGGTGAGGTTGGCGTTGGCGCTGAGGCCGCCGAACGAGGCGTTCAGCAGCGCGCTGCCTGGCTTGATGCCCGTGGCCAGGCCGGTGGTGGCGCCGACGGTCACGGTGGCCGCTGCCGACGAGCTCCAGCTGGTGCTGTCGGTGACGATGCGCGAGGCGCCGTCGGCGTAGGTCGCGGTGGCGACGAACTGCTGGGTGGCGCCGATCGGCACCGTGTTGGTCAAGGGGCTCACGGCCAGGCTGGTCAAGGCCGCCGCGGGCAAACCGAGCACGGGGCCGCGGCCCTGGTCGCCGCCGCCGCAAGCGGCCACCAGCGTACTAATCAGTAGGACGGCCAACCATCTGCATGATGTGGCGATGCGTTGCTTGTTCATTTTTTTCTCCCGGTGCCGCCACGGTACCGATGAATATCGGTTGGGCCGTTCGCTGCAATACACCGTTATCCCAGCACCGGCAGGCGTGCTCTGCCGGTTAGCGCACACAGGAAATCATTGCCCATTTTCAAAACAACGATGTGCGCGCTATGTGTCCAAGCGAACAGAACAGATGCGCACTTGGGCGCACCGTAGCGTCAATGGCCGGCGCCAGCTGTTGCAATCGATTCGCAGCGCGGCCGCCATCACGCAGCACACCTCATCCAATGGAGAATAAAATGAAAACAAGCATCAAAATCGCTGTCGCCGTCGCCGCCACCGCATTGACACTGGGCGCGAACGCGATGGCCCAAATCACCGTGTATGAGCACGATGGCTGGCGCGGACGCGCCATCACCATGAGCCACGCCACGCCGGACTTCTACACGATCGGCTTCGATAATCGCGCCTCGTCGGTGGTGGTGAGCGGCGGACGCTGGGAAGTGTGCGATGGTGCCCAATTCAGCGGCACCTGCATGGTGCTGCGCGAAGGCAGCTACGAATCCTTGCGCGGCATGGGCTTGAACGACCGCATCTCGTCGGTGCGTCCGCTGCGCCGTCAAGATCACTACCGCAACGAGGCACCCGAGCCGCTGCCGGCCGCCACCTACGACTACCGTCGCCGCCCGAACGAGGCCGTGTACATGGCGCGCGTGACGTCCGCGCACGCGGTCGTCGGCGAAGGCGAGCAGCATTGCTGGGTCGAGCGCGAACAGGTGAGCGAGGCGCACCGTAACAATATCGGCGGCGCCATCGCCGGCGCCTTGATCGGCGGCGTGCTCGGTCACCAGGTCGGTGGCGGCACCGGTCGCGATGTGGCCACCGCGGGCGGCGCCGTCGCCGGCGCGGCCATCGGCGCGAACGCCGGCAACGGCAGTGGCTCCACCAGCCGCGATGTGCGCCGCTGCGAAACCACGCCAAGCAGCGCGCCCAAGTATTGGGACGTGACGTACAACTATGCGGGCCAAGAGCACCGGATCCAGATGGCCTCAGCCCCTGGTTCGAGCATCGCGGTGAACCGCAACGGCGAGCCGCGCCAGTAAGCGCGTAGAAGGCGGGGCCGGCAAACATTGCCGGCCCCGCCCGCAAAGCAAAACGGCCAGACTGGGTAGTCTGGCCGTTTTGTTTGGGCGCGCCGTTTAGTGTGGCATGTGGCCGCCGAACAGGCCGATCAAGCCCACCGCGATCAGGTAGACGGCCACGATGGTCGACAACAGGCGGGGAATGATCAAGATCGCGATGCCGGCGGCGAGCGAGACGATGGGGACGAGGGCGAGGGTGATGTTCATGATGGGTGGCTTTCCAGGGAGGGCGCTTTAGATGCGTCCGGTGACGAGCAGGATGATCAGGATGATCACGATCAAGCCGGCGCCACCGCTGGGGCCGTAACCCCAGTTGCGGCTGTGCGGCCAGGTCGGTAAGGCGCCCAGCAGGGCGAGAATTAAGATGACGAGCAAGATGGTACCCATGACGTTTGACTCCTTGAATGTATCGATCGGAACTGCTTCAATCGCCGGCGGGCGTAGCGCACCACGCAACACGCGGGCGGCAGTGGTGCATTGAGGATAGGCATGAGTCGGTGCAAGATCGGTGCGCTTGCGAACGCAGCGGCGCCGGCTGCGCGAATAAAGGCGGCGGGCCTGCCTGGAAAAGGAGGCGTGGCGCAGGACGCGGCATCGGGCGCGTCCGGCTCGCTGGCCAGCCCGCGTACGCGCGTGTTGGATCTACTCGGGCTTTTGGGCGACGATGGCCGCGCCCGTTTCCTTGTGCTCGTCGAGGGCCGCGCGCACCGCTTGCGGGTTCATCGATTGGCCCATTTCATTGGCCTGCGAATCGGCGCGGTTGCGCACATTGGGCAAGTCGCGCCGCAATTCCTCGATCAGATCGATCAGCTTGGCCGCCTTTTGCTCGGTCAGCATATTGATGCGCAAGTCCAGATGGGCGCGCTGCTCGGCCAGGCCGGCCATGCGGTTTTGCCGGATCAAGACTATCGTTGTCGTCAACAGGGCGCTCAGGCACAGGATGCCTTGCAAGTAGAAATAAGGCGCGGGATCGAAGGCGGGTTTGCCGGCCAGGACCAGCACGGCGTTGGCCAGGGTCCAAAGCAGCACGAAACCAAGTATCAGGAAGGGAAAGACGGGGCGGCCGATATGGTTGCCGAGCGTTTCGATGAACTGCTGCGACAGGCCGATCTTGCTTTCTTCGTGGACGTAATACTCCATCAGGGCGCCGATGTTTTTCGCGGCCTGGTCCGGCAGCACGGCTTGCGCGTCCGGGGCGGCCGGCGCGGCCGGCGCGGTGGGCGCGCCCTGGGGAGCCTTGTCTTTGGAAAATATGCGCATGATGACCCATGGTAACAGCTTGGGCAGCGCGCGGCCGCGCGCCACGCGCTTACAAGGCCAGGGTCAGCGCCGCGCCCTGCGCGCGCGAGACGCAAATGCACATTTGCTTGTCCTGCTCTTTGGCGTGGGCGCTCAAGCAGTGGTCGCGATGCTCGGGTTCGCCTTCCAGGCAAGTGGTGGCGCAAGTGCGGCAGTCGCCCGTGCGGCAAGCGGCGGGGGCGCGCACGCCGGCGCGCTCTACTGCCTCGAGGATGCTCGTGCCCGGCGCCACCGTCAGCACCTTGCCGCTGTTGGCTAGCGTCACGCTGAAGGCGCGCTCGCCCTCGCGCGGCGCGGCCGCTGCGAAGCGCTCGACACAGAGCACCAGGCCACGCGCGCCAGCCGCCGCCGTCGCCTGCGCAATGAACGCTTCGGGCCCGCAGGCATAGACAACAGTGCCATCAGGGGCGGCCCCGATCAAGGCCGCGACATCCATGCGCGCGCCATCGGCCGACGCGTACACCTGCACGGCGGTGCCGTCGTGCGCGGCCAAGGCCGCGTCGGCATGATCGCGCACGCCGAAATGGAAGGCATACGGCCGTCCTTGCGCTTGCAGGGCGATGGCCATCGTCCGGATCGGCGTCACGCCAATGCCGGCCGCCAGCAGCAGGGCCGGACGCGCGTCCTCATGCAGCGCGAAGTGATTGCGCGGCGCGGCCACGCGCAGCGACAAGCCCAGCGTCCACTGCGCATGGATGGCAGAGGCCGCGCCTTGCGTGGGCGCACCGCGCCGCAGCGCGCGCTGTACGGCGATCTCCCAGGCCGCGCCCGCTCCCGGCGCGGGCATGATCGAGTAGTGGCGCAGCACTTCCTGGCCATCGGGCAGACGCACCGGCACTTCCAGGTGGGCGCCGGGCGCCACCGGCGGCAAGGGCGCGCCGTCGGCACGCACCAGGGTATAGGCGCGCACGGTTGGCGAGACCTGGCGCAGCGCGCTCACCGTCAAGTGCAAGGGCCCCTGCCCCAGCGCCAGTGGCGCCGGCCGCGCCGTTTCGGACAGCGCCCGCTGCAAATCTTCGACCTGCTGGCGCAGCGGCGCTAGCGCCCGCTCGACACTGGCGCGCGTGTAGCGCTGCGTGATGTGCTGGGGGCAGTTCCAGTCGTAGCCCTCGACGCTGATCAGGTAGGCGCGCTCGACCCGGGCTTGGCCAGGCACGGCCAGGCGCGCCAGCGTGGCGGCGTCGTCGGCGATGCGCACGCGCCCCATCAGCTTGAGGCGGCGCTTGCACACCCAATCCATGATGATCAAGGCGATGCGCCCGTCCTTCGTCAGATTGCCCAGGCTGATGAATTGGCGGTTACCGGCCAGGTCGGCGAAGCCGATCGTGCGTGCGTCGAGCACTTTCAGGAAACCGGCGGGGCCACCGCGATGCTGCACATAGGGCCAGCCCGTTTCGCCCACGCTGGCCTGGAAAAAATGGTCGGCCGCTTCGATGAAGGCCACTTCCTGCGGGCCCAGGCGCGCGTCGCCGGGCGCGTCGTCGGCGCCGCCGTAGTGGGCGCGGCTGCCGTCGCGCTCTTGCAGCGCGCACACGGTGGGGGTGAAGGCGAGATCGTAGTAAGGGTGGCTCATGGCGGCACTCCGGATTGCTTGAAGCTTGCAGTGTGCACCTATTCATGGATTGAAAGAATCGGCGCTGGCCATAATTAATTATTCCAAAAATAGGAATAGTCATTTGCCGCTGGAACCGATTCTCTTTCATCGAGTGCATCTCTACACTGCGTCCCGTGCTAAAGCAATTCCGCCTGGCCAACCATCAAAAGGAAACCCCATGAAAGCAGCCATCATTGTTCTGTCCGATCCAAAGCACGGCGGCGAAGAAGCGCTCGGACGCGTCTTCAACGCCCTGGCCGCAGCCTACGATTTCGCCCAGCGCGCCGTGCCCGTCTCGATCTACTTCCAAGGTGCGGGCACGCGCTGGCCGGTGGAATTGGAAAAGCTCGACCATCCGGTCAACGCCCTGTTCGTGGCGGTGCAAGCGCATGTGGTGGGTCTGTCCTGCGGTTGCGCCGATGTGTTCGGTGCGCGCGCGGACGCGGAAAAGAGCGGCTTCAAGCTCGTCACCGACAATCGCGTGCCGGGCACAACGGGCCTGCCCAGCCTGGGCCAGCTGGCGCAGGACGGCTACACCGTCCTCAGTTTTTAAGCGGCGCGAGCAGCATGTCGACGACGCCACGGCCGCCCTTGCCGCCCTTCACCAAGGAGTCGGCCAGCGCCAAGGTGCGCGCCGCCGAAGACGCCTGGAACAGCCGCGATCCGCAGCGCGTGGTCCAGGCCTACACGAGCAGCTCGCGCTGGCGCAACCGGGTCGAGTTCGTACGCGGCCGCGAGGCGCTGGCCGCGCTGCTCGAGCGTAAATGGCGGCGCGAGCTCGATTACCGCCTGATCAAGGAACTCTGGATCCACGACGGCGCGCGCATCGCCGTGCGCTTCGCCTACGAGTGGCGCGACGATGCCGGCAACTGGTTCCGCTCCTACGGCAATGAGAATTGGGAGTTCGACGCCGACGGCTTGATGGCCTTGCGCCATGCCAGCATCAACGACTTGCCCATCGCAGCGGCTGAGCGCCTGTTCCACTGGCCGCTGGGGCGCCGACCGGACGCGCATCCGGGCTTGTCCGAACTGGGTTTGTAGCGCGCACCCTGTACCGGCGCTTGTGGACGCGCGCATGCATCAAAGCCGGGGGCCTCATGAGCAATCGCCAGCATGGCTGGGCAAGCCGAGTTGGCGCCTCAGCCGGGCTCGCCCTTTTTGGTGAAATGGAAGCGGCATTTTCCATCCCCCTTGGCCATGCACTGCTGGTGCTCGACCGCCTCGCCGCTGAAAGCTTCAAGCAAGGCCAGGTCGAAACGGCACACTTGCGGATTGCGTTGGGCCAGGGTGTGGAACACGCAGTTGTCCGCTTCGATCACGTCGGTCTTGTGCACGCCCGTGCTATGGGCGTCATACCCGAGTTGTCCGAGCAAGGAACCGAGCTTTTCAATGCGCGCCGCCGGATCGCTCAAGCCAGGGTGCTGGGCGCGCAATTGGCTGCCCACCTCGGTCCCCATTTGCTCGAGCCGGGTGGCGACGCCATCGACGCCAACCTCGCGCTCGACCGATTCGACCAGCAATTGGGCGAACCAGGCATAGTGGCGCGGAAAACATTCGTGCCCCTGTTCGCTGAGCACGTAAAGCTGCTCGGGCCGCCCGCCCGAGGCGCGTGTCTGGGCTTTGGCCACCAAACCGTCATTGACCAGGGCGGCCACATGCTGGCGCACCGCATTGCGCGTGATCGCCAGGCGCGCCGACAATTCGTCGATCGTCAAGCCAGCTTTATTGCGTAGCAATTCCTTGAGCAATTGCTTTTGGGTCGAGCCCAACATGTCCAACATACCAACTCCCCTGCGGGCCGAGCCCGTCGATTCAGCGCGCCATCACGCCACTCTATTCTACGCCAAGACATTTTAAACACATAAAACACATTTCTCTTCTTGCTCTGTGTTTAATGGCTTACGCCGCGGCGCGCTCGAAGCGGCTCGCTTGGGGTAGAAGCTGCGCCAGCACCTCGGCAATGCCGCGCAAGCTGGCGTGGTCGCGCTGCGCATTGTCGCAGGTGTCGTTGATACAGAAAAATGGAATCTGTCCAAACGCATCGGCAAGGGCGTGGAATTGGTGTGCCGCATCGAGCGCGCCAGTATGGATATGGTGCGACACGCCATCGTGCAAGCGCGCGTGGCCGGTATGGATCATCCAGCGCGGCAACAGATCGGCCACGATCGAGGGCGCCTGCCAGGAACGGAAGGTGGTGGCGCGCGCTTGCGCGAACAAATCCGGCGCCAGCGCTTCGAGCGCCTGCAAACGGCTCTTTAACATCGGGCGCGGCGAATGGGCCAGCACGCGCGCGTCGTGGCGATAGCGACTGTCCTGCCCGGACAGCCACAGGCGCGACAACACGCAGGCATTGACTGGCGCGCTTTCGTGCGCCTGCGCCGCCCGATAAGGGGGCGCCACATCCCCATCGGCGAACACGGCCACGCCGGCGGCGCCGAACCAGAGCTCGGGATCGACCTCGCAACCGAAGAAAACGTCGTCGTTGAGGTAGATGAAGCGCTCGGCCAGACCGGGGATGTGATGCAGATAGGATTCGATATGGGCCGAATCGAAAACCGGCAAAGCCGCCGCCGGCATCAATTGGCGGTGACTGATGACGCTCAAGCCCTCATGCTGCAGCAGCCAGGCCGGCACTTGGTCGTCAGTCACGAGGTAGATGTGGCCATGGCCGGGGAAAAAATGTTGCAGCGCGCGTAAATTGAAACGCAATTCGCCATTGTCGCGATAGCGCCCCTCGACGTCGCCATGGCGCGCCGGCGCGTCGCCCTCCCCCTGCGCCGCGCGCGCCGCGCGGCGCTTGGCACGCCACGCCGGATCTGCGCCATCGACCCACAGGTAGACGATGTCGATGTTTTCCACCAGCGTTTGCACGTATTCATTCCTCATGTAACAGGCTCTAGATCGATTTGGGATACGCGACCAGACCGGCCGCTGCGCTAGCCTGATCCGCACATCGCGCTGAAACAAACTATATCACATCGGCCACTTAAATCATATAAAACATAAAATACTATCCAAAATCATTTTACTGCTTTATTATTCGTCCATGGCCGGCACACAGCTTCGTGCGCACGGCCCACACCACCACATGGAGAACAAAATGCTCGTAAAAATGATGGAACACACCCATACCCGCCGCTCCTTCCTGCGCGGCAGCACCGCCGCAATGTTGTCCTCGGGCGCCGTGATGCTGCTGGCCGGCCAGGACGCGGGCGCCGCCGCCAGCTCCGACGTGGCCAACGATGTGGGCATCTTGAACGTCGCGCTCGGCCTTGAGCATCAAGGCATCAATGCCTACACGCTGGGCGCGCAAAGCGGCTTGCTGAAAAAACCCGTGCTCGATATCGCCCTGCAATTCCAGGCCGACCACAAGGCGCACCGCGACCTCTTGATCGGCGCGATCCTGAAAATGGGCGGCAAGGCGGTGGAGGAAAAAACCCTGGCCGTGTACGCCAAGGCCCTCAACGCCCAAACCCTCAAGAGCCAGGAAGATGTCCTCAAGCTGGCGCTGTCGCTGGAACTGGGCGCCACCAATGCTTATCTGAGCGTCATTCCGGCGTTCAAGGAACATGCGCTGGCGAGCGTCGCGGCGCGCCTGGCGGCTGACGAGGTGGCGCACTGGGCCGTGCTGAACCAGGCGCTCGGTCTGCCTTTGCCCAAGCCCATGGCATTTGGCGCCTGATGCAATGACGATCTCGAATCGGGTCTTGAGCCTGGTGTTGACGGCGCTGCCGCTAGCGGCGGCCCACGCCGCCGGCGACGCCGAGGCTGGCAAGAAGGTGTATGCGGCGCGCTGCATCGCCTGCCATACAATCGATGCGAGCGTGGCCGGTCCGGCCCACCGTGGCGTTGTCGGGCGCAAGGCCGGCAGCGTCGCCGGCTACGACTACAGTCCCGCCCTGAAGGCGTCGGGCACCATCTGGAACGAAAAAAACTTGAATCGCTGGTTGAGCAATCCCGAGAAATTCATCCCCGGCCAGCGCATGTTCGTTTCCCTTACCGATGGGCAAGAGCGCGCCGACGTGATCGCCTACCTGAAAACCCAGCAATAAGCAGGCGGGACGGCGCGGCGACGCGCACTTCGGATCAGTTTGCGCGCGCCACGCTCAAAGCTCATGCGAATAGAGTATGAAGCCGAGATGTTGGGCCACTTTGTCATACAGCGTGCGCCCGGCACTATTCGACGTATGGGTCGTCCAATAAACGCGGCTGCTGTCAGCATGTTGAGCGGCAGCATAGACTGACGCGATCAAGCCACGTCCGATTCCGCGTCCACGCAGCTCGCCTGCCGTGAATAGATCTTGAAGAAAACGTGTCCGTCGCGGAAAAAATGCGAAACCGGCCACGCACTGCGTTTACTGGACGCGATCGGCGCTAGGCATATGGGCATTATGTGGAGCCTGCTCACTTGCTCGGAGGGGCAAAAGGGGGCTGACCATATCACCTCGCTCAAGCGGCGAGAATTCTATTGTAATGCTGCCTAACCAACAGACCAATTTTCACATCGCCGGTATGCTTCATGGTACGGCGCGCACCGGCAATCACTCGCCCGCCATTGGAATCGCGCGCCCAAACACCTAGTGAGCTTGCCTTGAAAAAAAACTCGACGCTTTTTGCCATCGGCGGTGGCTGCTTCGCCGCAGTCGTGGGGCTGATCGTCCTTTTTGCGCTGTTCGACTGGAACACGATGCGCCCTTACATCAACCGCTCGGTGTCGGAAGCGACGGGACGCCAGTTCGCCATTCTGGGCAAGCTGGACTTGCAGTTGCGCAGCGGCGTCGATGCCGAATCCGGCTGGCGGCGCTATATGCCGATCCTTCATATCAGCGCCCAGGACATTCGAATGAGCAACCCATCTTGGAGCACGGTCGGCGGCGAGATGGCCGCAGCGAAGCGGGTGGACGTGGCATTGCAGATCTTGCCGCTACTGAGCAATCAATTCATCGTGACCGACCTGCGCCTCGACGGCCTGCGTGTGGCCTTGCAACGTCGCAAGGATGGCGGCAATTCATGGACGCTCAAGCAAAATGGCCGATCCAAATGGACGCTCGACCTGCGGCGCCTCGCATTTACCAGCGGCACGCTGCGCTACCGCGACGACGTGATCGGCCTGGACGTGCATGCCGAAGCCGAATCGATCGACGGCGCGCGCCTGCCGGCAGCGCCAGGTGTTGAACCATATGGCGTCGCGTTCACGCTCGGCGGCACGTACAACAAAGCGCCCGTCACCGGCAGTGGCAAGACGGGCGCCGTGCTCACGCTCAAGGACGCCCACACCAGCTTTCCGCTCGAAGCGCACGCCGACATCGGCGGCAACCAGATCGCGCTACGCGGCACGCTCATTGATCCGACCGCGCCATCGGGCATGGCAATGTACATGAAGTTGGCAGGCCCGAGCATGGCCGAGCTCTATCCGCTGACCGGCGTGCTGCTGCCGGCGACGCCGCCCTACGAAACGCACGGCCGCCTGCTTGGCACCATGATCGATCACGCCCCTTGGAGCTTTACCTACGACAAGTTCAGCGGCAAGATAGGCGCCAGCGATATCGGCGGCACCCTGATTTACTCGCAACGCCGGACCCGCCCTTTGCTGCGCGGCGAACTAAAGTCGCAACAGCTGCGTCTGGCCGACATGGGGCCGACCGTGGGCGCGGCAACCGGTTCCGGCACCAGGCGCGCCGGGCTCGTCAAAGCGGCGCCAGCGGGCAAGACATTGCCGATCGGCCCGTTCAATGCCGAGCATTGGGACGCGCTCGATGTGGATGTGAAATTTTCTGGCGAGCGCATTGTCGGCAGCAATGGCAGCCCCTTGCATAAGATCTCGGTCGACGTCCACATGAAAGACAAGGTGCTGCAGCTCACGCAGCTCGACTTTGGCATGGCGGGCGGCCAGATTGTGGCCAACATCGTGCTCGACGGACGTCAGAAAATCATCCATACCCAGGCGCGCGTGGCGGCGCGCCATTTGAAGATCCGCGAACTGTTGCCCAAGTTGCAGTCGACGCAGGCCAGTTTTGGCGAAATTAACGGCGATGCGGTGCTGATCGGCGATGGCAACACGGTGGCGGCGATACTCGCCGGCGCCGATGGCGACCTCGAGGCCGTCGTGACCGAGGGCTCGGTCAGCAAGTTCATGCTGGAAATGGCGGGCCTCAACGTGGCCAACGCCCTGGCCGCCAAGCTGTTTGGCGACAAACAGGTGAAAATGCGCTGCCTGGTCGCCCAAGCCGTGCTGCGCCATGGCCGCGCCGACGTGCGGCGCTTTGTGCTCGACACCGATGACGCCGTCATCGATGTTTCTGGCTACGTCGACTTGGCGCAGGAGCGCTTCGATCTCGACGTACATCCGAAGACAAAAGGCAGCCGCATATTCACGCTGCGCACGCCGCTGTATGCGCGCGGCACCTTCGCCCATCCGGAGGTGGGACCGCGCAAGGGACCGATCGCTATCAAAGCCGGCGCCGCCGTGGCACTCGCTACCGTCTTTCCGTTCGCCGCCTTGCTGCCGCTCGCAAACGTCGGTAAGGTGCCGGACACGGATTGCGCAGGCGCGATCGCGGCCGCCAGAAAGCCACCGGCGACGCAGGCGCCGGGCGTGGCCAAGCCGGCGAAGAAGTGAGCAATGCGCCCCGAGCAGGTCAAGCGCAATGCCGAGCGCGTCCCACCAGACTTCATGTTCACCAAAAAGCGCAAGAGATAAGCGGAGCTGATCCTAGATTGCCCTCCGAGCACGATGGGGCGCGAAGACTACATTTCATTTAAAAGCAATCCGGTTCGACCTGCGTCTACCAGGTCCCGATCGACGCTCGGCGAATTCGCCGAGCCGACGCAAGTCGCCCCGAACCTCTTGCGAATTTTTGCTGCGTGCGAGCCAAACCTCCGGCATGCTCCCCTGGGTGAAGTACCTTTTAAGCTGAGCGGCATAACATGCAGCCGCTGATGGTTGATGAATAGTATTGACAAGTGTACTATTGCTTAATTTGCAAACTCACCGTTTGCTGCCGTTGCGGCCAATTTTATTTCATGGGTCTATTCCACCGATGTTTCCATCTTCTTGTTCTTTGTGGTTCGACAACTTGCGCTGGTCGAATTTGCTCGTGCTTGCCATGACCGTGAGTTCAGCGGCTCATGCGGAAGAAAGACGTGTCGCGCTTTTGATCGGCAATTCAAATTATGCGGTTGCGGCTTTGCGTAATCCATCGAATGATGTGCGCGTGATGAATGAGGCATTGAGAGCGCTCGGTTTCCAAACACAGGTTGTGGAAAATGCCAATCAGTTGCAAATGAAAAGCGCAATTCGGGATTTTGGGAAAATGGCGAACCGCGCAGATGTGGCATTCGTCTATTACAGCGGCCACGGTACCCAGACAGCCGGCGAAAACTACCTTATTCCAGTACAGGCCATTATTGAAAATGAAGCAGACTACGAGTTGGAAGCCGTTTCCGCAAACGCACTGTTGCGTCAGATTGCTGGGGCTAATCCCAGCGTCGCGCTGGTAGTCCTGGATGCCTGCCGTGACAATCCATTGCCTGCGCTGGCAAAATCAAGCACAAAAGGCCTTGCTCGCATGGATGCGCCAACCAGGACGCTAATTGCGTTTGCGACCCGGCCCAACGGCACAGCTGCTGATAATGGTGATTATGCCCGGGTACTGGCAAAGCAATTGCGCCAACCGGGCGCCGAGATCCTGGACGTGTTTCGAGAAACGACCGCCGAAGTGCTTCGACTAAGTAGCGGTAAGCAAGAGCCGCGAATCAGCGAGGTATCGATCACCGATCGCATATATCTTTCCGGCAAGCCAACTCAATCGACGATGCCAAATACCTCACTCAAACCCGCATCCGAGCAAAACACTGGGACGGTATCGGCGGCCCAATTTGAGACGCTGAGCTGGCAGGTGGCCAAGGGTACGGACAGTGTTGCTGGATACGAATCCTATTTGGAGCAATATTCAGATGGTAAATACACCATTTTTGCGCGCGATGCGCTGAGACGCATTCGCACCGAAGAGCAAACTCGCGCCGAAAACGAACTGAGAGCGTGGCAGTCTGCTGAGAAAGCCGGCACAGCCCAAGCATTTGAAAGCTTTCTGCGAGACTGGAGCAAGGGACCGCATGCGGCGATGGCGCAGATGAAGCTAACCGAGGTCGGTGGAAGGAAAGCCGATTCAGATAAAAAACCGATGATATTTAGTTCCACCGCGGCAATTAAAAAAGCAGGAGCCGAATTCGGAAAAGGCAATATTGAAAATATTAACCAAAAGCAATGTCATCAAACTATTTTCGGTGAAATAAGGTCCGGTGGTTCTTATGTCTTTTCAAATCTCGTCAAGAACGAAACCGGTAAAGAGTTGTTCGTCAACCAGCTTGAAACAAGATTTGAATCACCAATTAAAAATGACGAAACGCCAAAATTCGTTGAAAGCGAGTTAATCACCAATAGTCACATCTTCAACCCATCGGAAATTGGAAATGTTGTTTTTAGCAACACCTATATTGTTCCAGCCCAAAATCCCGATCAACGCAATAACAGCATTCGAATCATCTATCAGACTACATTTAGCATGCGAGAGAATGGAAGGTGGAGCGCAGGGAGTGTTCATTCGACTTGCGTAGAATTAAAAATAGTCAATGAGGCGGCACTTTAATCGACCGCATCCGCACACGGAGAAATGAGCCTCGCCGATGACTTCGATATTTCATTTTGGGAGACTAGCGCACACAACCCTTAGACCAACCAGCATGTCATGCACATCGATCCCTATCCAGCCGCGCGCGCGCGCATCCAACTGTTCACCGCTGGTCAGCCAGCTACCACCGCGCAATACCCTTTTGCCGCAATCGCCTTTCCAGCATCCCGTGGTCCATTCCATGACGTTTCCGCTCATGTCATGCAATCCAAAGGCGTTTGCGCGTTTTAGCCGCACCGCGCTAACCGCGCCCGCTATCATATTGCCCCAGTTGCTGAACTTGACGCCGCTGTTCAGGCCATGCCAGGCCACAGCATTCTTGTCGTTGCCACCACAAAATTCGGTCTCCTGTCCGGCCAGGCATGCGTATTCCCATTCTGTTTCTGTCGGCAATCGGTAGGTCTTGCCCGTCAACTTGCTCAGCCCGGCGACGAACAACTGGGCATCGTTCCAGCTGACCTTATCAACCGGGCATTGCGGTCCGCACGCCTTCCCTTCGCTGGGATTGCTGTTCATCACGGCCTGCCACTGGGCTTGTGTGATTTCAGTCTTAGCGATGGCAAAGGCGGCAAGCTCCGCATTGGCTGGCAAGGGCACCATGTCCGGACAAATGTCGCAATCGCGAAACGGCAGGCCGGCCTGGGGGCTGCTTGGCGCCACCGTCCCCTGCGCGGCCAGACGCTGCAATTCTAGCTGGGCCAGTGCGCTAAATTTCCCGTTCGGGAAACGTCCCAAATACGCCTCAATGGCGCCGACGCCGCCGCCTCTTGCCGCATCCCACGCCGTCCGCTCCGCCGCCGCGCTGGCCGACGCTGCGAGTGTCCCCATGCCGGCAGCCGTCGCTTTAGCCGGCACGATCTGCAAATATCGACTGACAGCAAGGTCGCCATAGCGGGTGGGGCGCTGCTTGCCCGTCTGGCGCCAGACATCATTGGCGACTTCGTCAAACACTTCCAGCACCCCCAAATCCGCGCGTGCGAGATGGCGGGCCAGCGCTTGGGCATAGGGACTATGTTGGCCGCTGCCATCGTCCGCAGTTTCGCCTTCCTGGGTTGCGTAGGCAATCAACAGGTTTCCGCCGGTCGCATTCATGCGCGCCAGTCCCTTGGCGCCGCTGCGCGTGCCCAGGTTGAAGGGAATGTCGCGGCAGGCGTCCAACACTAGCAACGCCACCTGGGCACCGCTCTCATTCAAGATCTCGGTGATATCGGAGGCGGGAATGCCTTCGCGCCGGACATGGGCAGGCGCCGTGATGCGGGCATCGACGGGGATCAGATAATTGCCATCGGCGCCTTGCATGCCATGACCGCTGTAATAGACGACGATGGTGTCGCTGCCCTTGGCCTTTTGCGCCAGCAATTGGATGGCGTCGATCATTCCACGCCGCGTCAAATTATTAAGTTCAATGACTTCATCGAATTTCAGGCCGCTGCGCAGCGTTTGCGCGATCAGCGCGGCATCATGCACGGGGTTGCGCAGCGGGTTTTCATTTTCGTAGGCGGCATTACCGATCACCAGCGCCACGCGCGTGCCCGCCTGCGCCGGCAGCGCCAGGGCCGCCAGTACCATCGCTAACAGCGCCAGCAGCGCGTGCCGGGTGAAGCGCGCACGTGCCGGTGCGCTGCTCAAGGCAAGCTCCTGGCCACACGAAAACCACGGGTGAAATAACGAACACTGTCGCTGTCGGCGCGCCGTGTCGATGCCAGCGCATTTTTGGCTTCTTGCATGAAATGCCCACCCCGGACTATGCGTTGCTTACAGTCGCCCATTGAACAACTGTCCGTCCACTCTTCGACATTGCCCGTCATATCGAATAATCCAAAAGCGTTGGCCTTGCGTTGCTTGACCAATTCCGGCGAAAAAACAGGCCAAAAACCGATGATACAGCCGACTTCACTGGCGTCGTTGCCGCCGCAAAAGTCAGTATCTTTCCCGGCCAGACAGGCATGCTCCCATTCTCTTTCGGATGGCAAACGGTAGGTCTTGCCGGTGGCGGCGTTTAGTTTCTTGATGAATTCCTGCGCATCGGTCCAACTGATGCGTTCGACTGGGGCTTGCATACCGCGCCCTTTGTAGTGGCTCGGATTATTTCCCATCAACGCTAGCCATTGCGCTTGCGTCACTTCTGATTGCCCCATGGCGAAGACGGCAATGGCCCCCTTAGCAGGAACAACTACCATGTCCGGGCATTCGGGACATTCCTTAAATACACTACCGGGGACCGGCCGCGCCGCTTCTTGTGCCACGGCGCGCGCTTGCTGCTTGGCGAGCAGATCGCGCGCGGGCGCGGCATGTGTGCCGTTTGGATATTGCGCCAGGTAGGCATCGAGATAATCGCGCCGTCCGGCGCCCTTGACCTCATCCCACAACACTTGCTCCGCATCGATTTCGGCGCTTGCGTTAGGCAACTGCGCCGGTTTTCCCATCAAATAGACATTAACTGGCAAGTCGCCATAACGGGTTGGACGCTGGGTACCGGTTTGGCGTTTGACGTCCACTGCGACCGCATCGAACACTTCCAACAGCCGCAATTCGCGGCGTTTCAAGTTCGTCGCCAGCGCCAATGCGTAGGGGCTATTATTGCCGCTGCCGTCATCGGCCGTATCGCCCTCCTGGGTCGCATAGGCCAATAGCAAACGACCTCCCTCCACGGTCATGCGCTGCAAGCCCTTGCTGGTGCTCTTCGTACGGGTCATGAAGGGGTTGTCACGACAGGCATCCAGGATCAGCAACCCGACGCGGGCCTGGCTATTTTTCAGCACGTCCATGATGTCGCTCGCTGCAATGCCCTCGACGCGCACATGGGCGGCCTCGTTGATGCGGGCATCGACCGGGATCAGGTAATTGCCGCCCGGGCCTTGCATTCCATGGCCGCTGTAATACACCACGATGGTGTCGCTGTCACCGGCTATCTGTTCCAGGTTCGTGATGGCGTCAATCAATCCACGCCGGTCGAGGTCGAATTTTTCGATAACGGTGTCAAATCCAAGGTCTTTTCGCAAGGTGTCGGCGATTAGGCGCGCATCGTTAGCGGGATTGCGCAAGGGCTTTTCATTGACATAGCGGGCATTGCCAATGACCAAGGCAATCTGCTTGGCCCCGGCCAATTCAGATTGGATAAATACACAACAAAAGACTAGCAGCGCCCTCCTCCACTGGTATGCAGTCATAGCCCTTTTCCTGAATGATTCATCAAACGGAATTATCGCCTATCCTATGGTTGGAGAGTCTGCCTTGTAGCGTACAATTCATTAAATAGCCGACACAACATGGTCCAGATAGTCGGTCAAGCGCTGCCGATCACCAGTCATACGGGAATAGACTGTGCCAATATGGCCGCGCGAAATGATTCCGGCAAGGCCTTGGGCGTGACGACATCCACGCACAATTCCAGCAATTGCTACAATTGGCGGCCAATTCGCCAAACGGTTTTGCCGGCTGCCTTAGCCTTTTAGAATCAGGGACTTAGCGTTTCGCTCACACTTTCCCCGCGTTCCAATCCGTCTCGACACCGCCATCATCCATCGTATATCCCAGCGAACAATCACCCGACGAGCCCATTGCAATACGCTTGGGTAAGCGCGTTGCTCGAATGGTCCATCACGGTGCTCATCGTTCCGGTTTCAATCACGCAGCCGCAGCCGCGCTCGACCCAGCACACCGTAACACTGTCGGCCAGCCGGCGCGCTTGCGCCAGATTGTGCGTCACCATCAGCATCGTGTATCGCCCTTTCAAGCCCATGATGAGTGCCTCGATATGCTGGGTGGCCAGGGGATCGAGCGCGCTGCAGGGTTCGTCGAACAGCAGCACTTGCGGTTCGATCGCCAACGCGCGCGCTATGCACAAACGCTGTTGCTGCCCCCCCGACAGCGCCAGGGCGCTGCTATCCAAGCGCTGGTGCACCTCGTTCCATAGTCCGACTTCGCGTAGCGCCGTTTCCAGACGCTGCTGCAAGAGCGCGCGATCGCGCTCGCCATGCTCGCGCAAGGGAAACAGGATATTCTCCGCAATCGACATGGGGAAGGGATTGGCTTGCTGGAACACCATGCCGATGCGCCGCCGCACCCGGTGCGCCGGCATGCCGGCGCCGCGCACATCCTCGCCATCGAGCGTGACGGCGCCTGCGACGCTGCATCCAGCGACCAGTTCGCTCATCCGGTTGATACTATTGAGCAGGCTGCTCTTGCCACAGCCGCTAGGTCCAAGCAAGGCCATCAATTCCCCAGGATTGACTTGCAAGCTCGCGCGATCGACCACGCGGCGCCCGGCGTATTGGATCGTCACCCCCTCCAACTTCAACATCGGCGGCTTGCCAGAGCGGCGCCGCACGCCACCGTCTTGCATTGCGTATTGACTCATGAGCGGCCTTTCTGAAATCGGTGCGTCCATCCCTGCGCCACGGCGACGATCGACAAGGACAGCGCCAACAGCACCAGGGCACTGGCCGAGGCGGCCGCCGCCCCGCCCGTCACGTTCATCGACAAATCATAGATGTGCACGGCCAAAGTGCGCCCCGAATCCATCCAGCCTTCTGGCCGGCGCATCACATAGCCGGCGGTAAACAAGAGCACGGCCGTCTCCGCCAGCGCCCGTCCCGCCGCAAGCACCAGGCCGACCGCGATGCCGGGTGCGGCGTAAGGAAGCAGAATGCGGCGCACGTAACCCCAGCGCGAGAGCGCCAGCGCAGCGACACCTTGCCGATAGCTGATCGGGCAGGCGCGCATGGCCTGTTCGGCCGCGCGCACGAACAAAGGCATCACCATGCATGCGAGCGTGAGGCCGCCCGACAGGATTGAAAATCCCATGCCCAGCTCGACACAAAAAACACGGTTCCCGAACAGGCCGAAGACGATCGACGGCACCCCGCCCAGCACGTCCAGCGCGAGCTGCAAGGTGCGTCCAAGGCGTCCATGCGCATTGATCGATTCGACCAGGAACAGGGCCGCTCCCAAGCCAAGCGGCAAGGCGAAGACCAGGCAGACCCCCAGCACCCACAAGGTCGACAGTAAGATCGAAGCGATGCCGCCAGCGCGCCCGCCCTCCTGCGGTGCCTGCAGCAAGAAATCCAAGCCGAGCATGGGCGCGCCCGCTTGCAGCAGCTGCCACAGGATCAACAGCGGCACCATGGCCACCAGCGCCGCCACCACCGCAGCGGCGACGGAAAATAGACGGTCAGCGCGCTGCATGCTCGGCATCCGCGTCGCTCGCACGGGCGGCGAGCATCAACAACAATACCAACAGCATCAAGAGCCAGCCGCTGGCAAACAATGCTTGCTGATGTATGCCCGTCGCATACGACATTTCCAAGGCGATATTCGCAGTCAAGGTGCGTACCGGCGCGAACAGGCCCGATGGCCACTGCACAACGTTTCCGCACACCATCAGTACGGCCATCGTCTCGCCCAGCGCGCGCCCTGTTTGCAAGAGGAAGGCCGGCCGCAAGCGCGCCAAGCTGGCCGGCAGCAAGACACGCCGCACCGCGCTCGAACGCGACAGCCCCAGCGCGAGCGCGCCCGCAAAGTGGCGTCGCGCTGCCTCATGCAAGGCCAAATCGGCTTGCAAGACCAGCACGGGCAAGATCATCGCGGCCAGGATCAACACGCCGGCCAGCAAGCTCGCCCCGGGCGGCGCGATGCCGTTAATCACGGGAACGAGCACTGTCAATCCCCACAATCCGTACACCACCGATGGCACGCTGGCCATCACGCCCATCAATGCACGATAAGCCGTCCCCACTACCTTTCCGGCAAAAAACCGCCCCCAGATCGCCACCACCAGTCCCACCGGCACCACGATCAACATGGCCAGCGCGCTGCTGACGAGCGTGGCTGCCAGCATGGCCAGCATGCCATAGCGCTGTTCGAGCGGATGCCAGACCGCGCCGCCAAGCCACCGCGTGGGCTCATGCAAGAAGCCCCAGCTGGCCTGGGTGACAAAGGCTAGCAGCAACAGCATGAGCACGCTCACGCCCAGGGCGCTGGCGCGCAGCAGCGCTTGCAGGCAAACTTCAGTTGCCGGCGATGGGGACGAAATATTCTTTGACAATGGCATCATGGGCGGCCCGCGACATGGCGAAATCAATGAACTGCTTGCTCAAGCCCGTCGGCTGCGGGCGCGTCACCAGATTGAGCGGGCGCGCCAAGGGAAAACTGCCGTCGCGCACCGACGGCGTCGACGCCACCACACCGTCCATTGGCAAGAGTTTGATCGCGCCGCCATGGGCCGCTTCGTATTCGGCCGTGCCGATCGAGACGTAGCCGATCGCGCCGGCGTTGCCTGCGACCGTCTTGATGCCTTGCTGGTTTTCTCCAATGACAACATCGGCCCGGATCGCGCTCGCCTTCAAGTCGAAGTGATGCAAGAACAGCTCAAGCGTGGAACGCCCTTCGGCCTTGTTGACGACGGTGACGGCGTGCGCGCCGCCACCGACGGCGGACCAGTCGCGCAACTGGCCGGTGTACAGGCCAATGATTTGGGCGCGCGACAATTGGCGCACCGGATTGTCCCGCTGAACGATGATGGCGATACCGTCGCGCGCGATGGTGAACGCACTCAAGTCCGATTCGTCCGCCCTGAGCGCGCGCGAGACCATGCCGATCTGGGCCAGACCCGAGCGTGCGTCAGCCACGCCGCGTGACGAACCGCCCGCCTGCACGTCGACCTTCACCCCAGGGTGCAACTGTTCGAACTGGCTGGCCAGCGCTTGCGCCAGCGGCGCGATGGTGCTCGATCCGGTCAAGGTCAAGCGCTGTGCGTCCCGCTTTGCGCATCCGCCGCACAGCAGCAGCACGGCCAGCCACGCAATGATGGACTTGTGCATCAGCAGCAAGCGCCATCGCTGGCGCCACCGTCGCGCGCAAACGGCAAGTCACCGCCGCAGCCGGCGAACAAGCCAAAGTGCCGGCTGAAGTCGCCGATGAAGGTGAAATGTTCGCGCAGTCGCGGCGTTTGCAACATATGCCAGCTATTGCCACAGACGGGAAACACGCGGCCCGTTTCGATGTCGTGATGCTTGTCGAGCACGAAGCGTTCCGGGTGCTCGGCGATGCTGCCGCGATAGACTACTGCCTGCCCATAATCTTCGCAGGCGCTCTCGAGCGCGTCGAGCTTGAACAGGCGGTAGGTGGCCGAGAAAAAGCGCAAGGGGCCGGCGCGGCTGGCCAGGGCGGGATCGGTGATGGCCAGCGGCCGGTCCGTCACCAGGCGCGGATCGGCAAAGCCCTGGCGCTGCGCCACCCGCAGGAAATCGTTCCAGTACAAGGCGCCGCCCAGACATTCGCCGTACAGCACCGGATCGTTGCGCACGGCGGCGGGCACGCGCCGGTCGGCATACACGTCGGAAAAGTAGAATTCCCCGCCATCCTTGAGAAGGCGCTGCACGCCGCGCAATACCGCATCCTTGTCCGGCGACAGGTTGACGACGCAGTTCGAGACGATGACGTCGAAGCTGCCCGGCGCCAGATCGAGCTCGTCGAGGCGCTCGATGTAGCCGTGCAGGAAGCGCACATTGTCGTAACCGAAGGCCGCGCTGTGGAAGGCACGGTGCTTTCGCGCCACCGCCAACTGCTCATCGGTCATGTCCACGCCCACCACTTCCCCGCGCGGCCCGACCAGTTGGGCCAGCGCGTACACATCGCGACCCGAACCGCAGCCCAGGTCGAGCACGCGGCAGCCTTCGAGCAAGGGGGGGCACACCAAACCGCAGCCGTAATAGCGGGACAAGACTTCCGGGTGTATGCGCGCAAGCAAAGGCTTGAGAAATGGGGGAATCTGGCTGATATCACAGCAGGCGCTGGTCTTGAGGTCGTCCGTGTGCTGCAACTGGCGGCCGTAATAGTCTTGGACAATGTCATGCATGGAGCGCTCCCGCGAAAAAAGTGAAGATGCGCTTTGGTCGTCGCGAAGTGCCCCTTTGTTACAGTCATCGCGCCTGACAGTCATCGCGCCTTCCAGTCATCGCCCGTTTCAGTCATCGCTTCTTGCAGCGCTCGCCTGTCACAGCAATCGCCCCTTGCAGCGAGCGAGCGGCGATACCGCGCTCCCCTCGGCACCAGCGCCACGCGTCACCGACATCGAACAGGACACTGAGCCCATTGACCGCCAGCAGCGCCAGCGCGAACCTTTGTTCGCCCGCCGGCACCGGCGCCATCCCGGCCAAACGCATCGCCAAGGCCAGCTGCAAAGGCATCCAAGCGAGCAAATGGGGCAGCGCCATCAAGCGGCTCACGCCCGCCTGCGCCAGCAAGATGCCAATATTTGCCAGGGCAACGAAGGCGCCCGCCCACGCGGCCCATTGCCCGGACGGCGTGTCGAGCATGAGGAAGGAGGCCCCGTTAAGCGGCACCAGCAGCGCGCCAACCCAGCACTGCACCCAGATGGGCAAGCTGCGAAAGGAGAGCCAGGCTGCGCGCGCCCGCGCCGCCAGCCTCATGGCGCCGGCATGCCGTGGGCGCGCTCGCCGCGCAGCGCCGCGCGCCACAGCGAGGGCAGGTGGCAAAGGTCGGCGGGCTCGTCGATATCGTGCACGACGGGGTGCGTGCGCACGCTCCAGCCAAGCGCGCTCAAACGGCACTGCGTGTCAAAAGCCACGCTGTCGGTGCTCCAGGCGATGTCCTCGAACAGCGATGGATGGAAGCGCTTCATGCCCAGCAGCGCATAGCCGCCGTCAAATGTTGGCACCAGCGTGGCGTCCGTTTCAAGCAAGGCGGCAGCGGCGCGCCGCAGTGCGGTGGCGTCCAATGCGGGACAGTCGGTGCCGATGAGCATAACGGCATCGCCGCCGGCGCAGCCGCGCCGCGCCGCGCGCGCCATCCGCATGCCAAGGTCGCCCTCGCCCTGGTCGGACCACGCCAGCGTGCCCCCCAGCATCGGCTCCAGGGAGCGCCATGCAAGATCGCCCGGGGCCGGGCTGACGCACAGCTCGACCGCGCCTACTGCGGCGGCCAGCGCCTGGCGCGCTGTGTGCGCCAGCATGTGCCCGGCCAGCTCGGCCGCCCCTTGCGCGCCCAGGGCGCTAATCAGACGCGTCTTGGCCTTGCCCGCTTGCGGCGCCTTGGCCATGATAATGATGCGCAGCGATCTCATCGATACTCCCGCGCCAGTTGCGCCGCCGGCACGCCGCGCCAGTATTGCCAGCGCAAGCGCCACATCAGCCAGATGGTGCGCCACACCCCCCGGCTTTCCCAGCGCCGCCCGGAAGTATGGACGCGGCGCGCGATGCACGCCGGTGCCGACAGGGCGCGCAGGCGCTTGCACAGTTCCACATCCTCCATCAAGGGCTGGTCGGGGAAGCCCTCGATGGCGTCGAACGCGGCGCGCGTGACGAAAATGGCCTGGTCCCCGGTCGCGATCGCGCTCAGGCGCGAACGCAGATTGATCATGCGCGCGACCACGCCGAGCATGAAGGCACACCCGCTGATGCCGACGTCAAAGCGCCCCCAGCGATGTTTGCCATCGGCCAAGGAGCGCAACACCAGCGTGGCGGCGCCGTCCGGCAAGCGGGTATCGGCGTGCAGGAATAGCAGCACCGATCCGTGCGCCGCCGCCGCGCCCGCGTTCATCTGGCGCGCCCGTCCGCGCGGTCCGCGCACCACCGTAAAGCCCGCGCACTCGGCCAGATCGGCGCTACCGTCAACACTGCCGCCGTCGGCGATGAGGACCTCCACGCCTTGCCGCAGCAAGGGCAGCAAGCGCTCGAGCAAGCCGGGCAACTCCCCCATTTCGTTGAGCACGGGCACGATAATAGTCAAATTCATGTCAGCTTCCATGCATGAAAACGCGCCACCCAGGCCAGCAGCCGCTGCGGCGCATGGGCGCGCTTCCATTGTCCGGCGGCGTACTTGTTGGCCTCGGCCAGCGTCGGATAGGTGTGGATGGTGCCCAGTATCTTGCCAAGGCCAAGGCCGTGCTTCATCGCCAGCACGAATTCGGCCAGCAAGTCGCCCGCGTGTTCGCCCACGATCGTCACGCCCAGGATCGTATCCTTGCCCGGCACGGTCAGCACCTTGACAAAGCCGAAGGCGCTGCCGTCGGCGATGGCGCGGTCCAGGTCGTCGATGCCGTAGCGCGTCAATTCGTAGGCGACGCCTTGCTCGCGCGCCTCTGCCTCGCTCAAGCCCACGCGTGCCACTTCCGGGTCGATGAAGGTGGCCCACGGCAGCACCGAATAGTCGACCTTGAATTTCTTGAACTCGCCAAACAAGGCGTTGACGGCGGCATGCCAGGCTTGATGGGCCGCGGCATGGGTGAATTGATATGGGCCGGCGGCGTCGCCCACGGCGTAGATATTCGGGTACAGCGTTTCCAGATAGGCGTTCGTGACGATGGTGCGTTCGGTGGGAATGCCCAATTCCTCCAGTCCGTATCCGCTCAGGCGCGCGGCGCGACCGACGGCGCAAATCAAGGCGTCGAACTCGATGCGCAGTTCCCGCCCCGCGTGTTCGACGACCAGGAACTTGCGCTCGCCTTCACGCTCGCAGCGCAGCGCCCGATGGCCAAGCAGTACCTTGACACCATCGCGCGCCAAGGCGGCGCGCGCCAATTCCGACACCTCCACATCTTCGCGCAGCATCAGGCGCGGCGCCATTTCCACCTGCGTCACCATCGAGCCCAGGCGGGCGAAGGCTTGGGTCAACTCGCAGCCGATCGGGCCGCCCCCCAGCACCAACAGGCGCGCGGGTGCGGCATCGAGCTTGGCGAACTGCTCCCACAAGGTGTCGCTGGTGAGGTAGCCCACCTCCTCCAGGCCAGGCAGGGGCGGCACGAAGGGCCGCGCGCCGGTGGCGATGACGATGCTGCGGGTGCGCAGGCGCCGGCTGCCGCCATCGGCCCCGCTCACCTCGACCGTCCACGGATCGACGATGCGCGCATGCCCCTGCAGCACCTCCACGCCCAGAGCGCTATAGCGCTCGACACTGTCATGCTCGGCCACGCTGCGGATGACCTGATGCACGCGCGCCATGACGGCCGCGAAACCAAAGGCTGGCTCCGCGCACTCCAGGCCATATTGACTGCCATGCCGGATCTGGTGCGCCAGGCGCGCGCTCTTGATCAAGGCCTTGCTGGGTACGCAGCCGTAGTTGAGGCAGTCGCCCCCCATCTTGTGCGACTCGATCAAGGTGACCTTGGCCTTGACGGCCGCGCCGATATACGCCGTCACCAGGCCGCCGGCGCCGGCGCCGATCACGACCAGGTTGCGGTCAAAGCGCCTGGGTCGCTTCCAGCGGGCATACACGCGGCGGCGCCGGTACGCGCCCAGCGCGCGCTGGGCGAGCCAGGGAAACAGGCCGAGCGCGGCGAACGAGGCCAGCATACCGGGCGACAGGATGCCCGCCAGGTGTTCAATGCGCGCGATGTGGGTACCCGCGTTCACATAGGCAAGCGTACCGGCGAGCATGCCCAACTGGCTGACCCAGTAAAAGCGGCGCAAGGGCAAGCCCGTCAAACCCATCAAGAGATTGACGAGGAAGAAGGGAAAGAGCGGCACCAAGCGCAGCGTGAACAGATAAAAGGCGCCCTCCTTCGCCATGCCCTCATCGATCGCTTTCAGGCGCGCGCCGAATCGGTTCTGGACCTGGGCGCGCAGCACATAGCGCGACGCCAGAAAAGCCAGGCTCGCGCCCACGCTCGAGGCGAACGATACGATCACGCTCCCCCACACCATGCCAAACAGGGCGCCCGCCGCCAGCGTCATGACCGCCGCCCCCGGCAAGGACAAGGCCGCCACCAGTACATAGGCGGCAAAGAACAGCAGACCCACCAGCACGGGCGAGGCGCCGAAGGCGATACGGGCCGATCCCAAGCCGGCCTTGACACCGTCGAGCGTCAGGTAACGGTCCAAATCGAGGGTGAAAAAAACCAGCGCGGCCAAAGCCGCGGCGCCGATAAAGAGAAGCTTTTTCATGCCTGTGCCGCGACCTCGAGCGCGCCGCCGCAACTGCTGCCCTGGCCGGCCGTGCAGCCATAGCAGTGATCGGCCACGCGGATCGAACGCCCCGCCACATCCTCGTCCAGTAAATGGCGCAGGTGCGGCCGCTCGGCCCCGATACGCGTTTCCGGCAATGCCAGGCCTAGCTGCTGATTGAAGTCGCAATCGTACAGATTGCCCTGCCAATCGACGCTGACAAGACTGCGGCACATCAGGTTGGACAGGTTCGCGCTGGCGAAATTATCCTTCAACAAACGCAGATAGGCGTCGAACTGGCCTTTCGACACCAGCATCGAACCGAAGCGCTGGATCGGCATGTTCGCAACCACGAACAGCTCGTTAAAGCTGATGCCGAAATGGGCTTGCAGCTCGCGCCGGTAACTCGCCTGCAATTGAGCTTGATCGGGCGGCAAGCTCGCGTCTTGCGGGTTGTAGACGAGATTGAGCAGCAAACCCGTTCCCGCCTGTCCGTATCCGAGTGAATTGAGCAAGCGCAGCGCGGCAATGCTCTTGTCGAAAACGCCGTCACCGCGCTGTTTGTCGACCCGCTCGGGCGCATAGCATGGCAGGGAAGCGACCACCTCGACCTCGTGCGCGGCCAGGAACTGCGCCAGCCCTTGCTGCCCCGCCTCGAACAAGATCGTCAAGTTGCAGCGATCGATGACCCGTACCCCGAGCGCCCTCGCCAGCGCGACAAGGTCGCGGAAACCGTCATGCATCTCGGGCGCGCCACCGGTCAGATCGAGCGTTCCGATCGCGCGCGCCTTGAGCACCTCGGGAATCAGGGCGAGCGTCTGCGCGTCCATCATTTCGGTGCGGTTCGGCCCGGCATTGACGTGACAATGCACGCAGCTCTGGTTGCACTTGTAGCCGAGATTGACCTGCAAGGTTTGCAGGCGCCGGCGGCGCAATAAGGGAAATTTCGTCGCTTGTAGCAAGTGCAAAGTGGCGTGCATGGCAGTCCTTGGGGTGGCAATGGCCGGCCGCTGGGCCGACCCGATGCATGCGTAGTCGTCTCAAGGCGGCGATCTATTACAGTCAAGCGCAACGCTTTTTTTCGCAAAAGTGTAAGAAGCGGTGCCCGTGCATCGACTACGGACCCGAATGCAATATCGGGCATTCGGCGGATCAGGGCTTGCGCGTCGCAGCGGGCATGCCGGGGACGCCCCATCCATCCAATAGAAATGCGCCTTGCAAAAGGCATCCATCGAGGAGTAGTCCATGAAATCGACACTGTCCAAGCTGTCCATCGCCGCCTTGACCGCGGCCACCTTTGCCCTGCCAGCGGCCGCCGCCGATCAAGCGCCGGCGAGCGCACCATGCGCCGCCAAGTGCGCACCGGCAAAAAAAACGCCGCAAAAAAAAGCGCCGCAGCATAAAGCCAAATGCGCTGCCAAGTGCGCGCCAAAATGCGGCGCCAAGTGCGCACCAAAATGCGCTCCCAAGTGCGCGCCAAAATGCGCACCGAAGTGCGCGGCCAAGTAAGTCATAGCGATGCAGCGGCGGCGCATTGCCATGCACCGCCGCAAAAGGACAAATCCAATGCAAAAGATCGAAGTAAGCCGCGCGCGCGCCGGATGGACGCCAAGCAAGACGCCGGGCACTGGCGAGGACCCGATGCGCGACTGCGCCGAGCGCGTGATTGCCTGCTATATGGCGCTCGCCAGTGCGCAGCAACACCTGCTTGACCCGCTGCTGGCCGGCGCCACGCCAGTCCAGTGGGCGCACTATCCGGACGACGATGTCGTGGACGAAGCTTGCGGCTACCAGTATTTCTACCATTCGCACTCGCCGCAAGACCGGCCGCACGCCAGCGACCATGGGCACTTCCACCTGTTCGCGCGCAGCGCCGCGCACCTCGACAAGATCGATCCCGCGCACGAGGCGCGTTTTCTTAGAGGTATCAAGGCCGCGCCAGCTGTTGACGCCAAAACTGCGGCCCTGCTATGCATAGGCTTGGACGCGAAAGGCGTACCCATCTCGCTGTTCACAGTCAACCGATGGGTGACGGGGGATCACCTCCTGAGCGCCGACGCCACCTTGGCCCTGCTCGACGAATTCCGTTTGAACGATAGCGGCCCCGCATCGATCAACGCCTGGCTGAAGGCGATGATAGGCCTGTTCTGGCCACAGATCGTCGATCTGGTCCGGCGCCGCGACCGCCAACTCGCGGCCCTGTGCGCCAGCGGCAAGCACGGCGGCGACATCCTCGACGACCCAGGCATCGAATTGCTTTCCAATCTGGATATCGACATCGACCAACAACTTCGCCGTGCAAGCCGGCGCGGCATCCTGCGTCAACGTTAAGCCGATGGCGCAGGCGGCGCTGGCGCCGCCTGCGCCCCGGAAGCGATCACTCCGCCTTTTCCGCGCTCCCCACGTCTTCGCCGCGCGTGTAGGCGCGCGCGACATGCCGGATGGTATGCATCTGGCGTCCGAAGTTGCGGCAGCCGGAACACATCATCACGTGCATCTTCAATGCCATCCTTTCCTTCAAAGCGAGCGGCCGCTCTTGCGACTCCGATATCAGGCGGGTGATCTCGTGGCAATTCATCATCGCTGCTCTCCTTTCACAAACCAACGGTTTTCCAGGCACTCGCGCAGGCGCAAGCGCGTGCGGTGCAGCATCACATTGAGGTTGCTGACCGTGATCCCGACGGTCGCGCAGATCTCATGCGAATCGAGTTCGATAAATTCGCGCATCATGAACACGCGCGCCTGGTTGCCGGGCAGGTTTTCAAGACAGGTTTCGAAGACGCGCCAGAACTGGCCTTGGCGCAGCGATTCCTCCGGATTGGCCCAGGCGGCGGGGCGTTCATCGGCTTGCCAGAAGCCCCTGGCGTTAAACAGCGCGGCGAAATCCTCCTCCTCTTCATCCTCGCGCAGCAAGCTGCTGGCGTTGACGGTGCGTTGTTTTTGCCTCAAGACGTCGGCGATTTTATTTTTGAGAATGGCGAATACCCAGGTCTTGAGCACGGCGCGTCCGCCAAAGGATCCGGCATTTTTCAAGGCGCCGATCATCGCTTCTTGCACCGTGTCTTCCGCCAGGTGGCTGTCGGACAGCTGCAAGGTGGCGAACTTGAGCATTTGCCGGCGCAAATTGGTCAGGAACTCCGTATCCGTCAGCGGCGAGGCCGTGGCAGGCCCCGCTCGGGGATCGGCCGGCTCGTTTGCCTCACTCATCTTTCCTCCTGGTGAACTCATAGTTCGCGGCAGCATAGCTCGCAACACAATACGGTACCAGATAATTGAGCAAGAAGTGTCCCCAATGCATGCCCTGGCCAGCCCACAATGCCTGTCCCTGGTTGAGGACATTGAGCGCCGTCCCCGCCAGCAAGGCCACGCGCAGGGCGCCGCCAGCGACGCGCGCGCTCGCACCTTGGCGCAGGAAGGCCGGCACCCGGGAGCGTGGCGCCGGCGCGGGCGGCGCGAAGCGCGCGATGAAGCGCCGGTCGATCCAGTCTTTCCAGCGCCACAGAAGATAGCCTTGCGCGCTCCAGCCGCCCCACGATGCGACCGCATCGCGCGGTCCGCAGGCCAGCAGATACAAGGAGCGGCGGCGCGCGCGGTAGGCGGCCAGCGCGCCGCCTTTCATCATCGCCAGCAGGTTGGCCGCCAGCACCGGACCGGCATGCACCGCGTGCACACCGGAGCGCCCCACTTCCCGGTCCTGGCGCGCGCACACGTCGCCGGCGGCGAACACGCAGGCATGCGAGACGCTGTGGTGGTGGGCGTCGACGGCGACGAAGCCATTCCCGTCGAGCGCCAGTTTGGACGAACCAAGCCAGGCTGGCGCGCGCGCGCCGGTGGCGGCGATGACGCAATCACAGGCTAGCGTCGTACCGTCGGAAAGAAGCAATCCTGCGCGCGCACCGGCCGCGCGCGCAGCATGGACGACGACATTGGCGCGCGCGAGCGCGCGCGCGACGCGCTGCTGCACCGCCTTGCCGTGTCCAGAGACCGGACCGGCGCCTGACGCGACCAGGTCGACCTGCGCCAACGCGCCGGCACGCTTGAATGCATGGCGCGCGGCCAGGGCCAATTCCACGCCGGCGGCGCCGGCGCCGACCACGGCCAGCCGATACCCAGGCTTGTGCACGGCGGCGGCCAGCACCTGCGGCCAGCGCTCGAAGAAGGCGTCAAGCGGCTTGAGCGCCAGCAAGCGCGGGCCCGCCATTTCCAGCAAGGAGCGGTCGACTTCGCTTCCCACGTCAAGCGAGAGCAGGTCGAAATCGATGCGCTGTCCGTCGGAAGTGGCCACGCATTGGCGGTCGGCATCCATCGCGACAAGCTGAGCAGCGATCACGCGCACGCCGGCACGGCGCGCCAGCGCATGCACGTCGATCCTGCATTGCTGCGCCGAATAGTGTCCCGCAATCCAGCCTGGCAGCATGCCCGAGTAGGTTTGGAACGCCAGCGGGGTGATCAAGACAATATCCACATCAGATGGCCGCGCGCGCTCCAGCGCCTGCAGAACCGACAGGTGTGCATGGCCCGCGCCGGCCAGGATCAAGCGGCTCGTCACGGCTGGGGATTGGGGGACGGGCATTGGATCGGCCGGCTCAAATGGCGCGGACTCGAGCTTGCCGAGTATTTCGGTGGACATGCCGGCTTTGTCGCTGGCGGCGCCCGCCTTGTTACAGATGCGTCAAAAATAATTGCAAGAATTCAGTTGTAAGCATTTTGTTGTAAGAATCGGCAAGGGCGCAACGACCATATGCCACATCTCAACAACCGGGAAACCCCATCATGCAACAAGCGCTCATCGGCATCATCGGCGGCAGCGGCCTTTACCACATGGACGCCCTGCAAGGCGCGACCATGCTCGAACTCGACACCCCGTTTGGCAAGCCGTCGGACGCCATCGCCGTGGGCCAGGTGCACGGCGTGCGTGTCGCCTTTCTGGCGCGCCACGGCGTGGGACACCGATTGATTCCGTCCGAAGTTCCCTACCGCGCCAATATCCACGCCCTCAAGCAACTGGGCGTGCGCTACCTGATATCGCTGTCGGCGGTCGGCTCGCTGCGCGAAGACATGAAACCGCTCGACATGGTGCTGCCCGATCAGTTCATCGACCTCACGCGGCGCCGCGATGGAAGTTTTTTCGGCGCCGGCGCCGTCGCCCACGTCTCGATGGCGCAGCCAGTTTGCGCGCAGGTGGCCGGCGCGCTGGCGCGCGCGGTGAGCGCGAGCGCGCCGGCGCACGGCATCGCCCTGCACCAGGCTGGCACCTATGTGTGCATCGAAGGGCCGCAATTTTCGAGCTTGGCCGAGTCGCGGTGGTATCGCGCAATGGGGGCGAGCATCATCGGCATGAGCAATATGCCCGAGGCGAAGCTGGCGCGCGAAGCCCAGATGGCCTACGCCACGCTGGCCATGGTGACCGACTTCGATTGCTGGCATCCGCGCGAGGAGAACGTCAACGCCGCCATGGCGATTGCCAACTTGATGAAAAACGCGGAGCGCGCGCAAGAGATCGTCGCCCGCGCCATCGGCATCCTCGGTGCCGAGCGTCCAGCCTCGCTGGCGCACGACGCGCTGGCCAGCGCGCTGGTGACGCCGCTGACAGCGATGGCGCCGGCCACGCGCGCGCGCCTGCAAACCATCCTTGGATGCTGAACGGGTCCATGCCTGCGCCACCCGCGGCGGCTATGCCATGGATTAGGGCACGATCCATGCGCTCAGGGGAGCGATCACGCTATCCTTGTTTCCGGTGAGCCTGACAATGTGCGCGCCGCGCGAGGCGAAGCGCTGGCCCGGCCCCAGGCTCATGCTGGGATAGGTGCCGGGATTGAGGTTGCTTTCGGCGAGGTGTTCCAGGCTTTCCATAAAATAGTCGCGGGAAAACACGCCGATGATCTCTTCCATCCCGAACTGCAGCATCGTCATCGCGAAATAGGTATCGAATTGAAGGCGCGGATAGGCAATATCCATGCCGCGGCTGCGCATCCAGGCGCGCACCACGAAGGCGCGCGGGTGCGTCACGTCCGGTAGCTCGTAGGGAAAACTGAAAAGCAAGCGCTCGTCGGCCACAGCGCTGTCAAGCGCCAGCACGGTGTCGAGCGCCGCCGACGGCAGGTAGATGCGCTTGGCCAGGCCGGCATGGCGGGCCAGCCATGCCGTCACCAAGGCGGCGTGCGGGCCCGGCCACAGGACCAGGGTTTCGGCGCCATCGCCGCCGGCAAGCTTGTCGAGTTCGGCAAGCAGGGCCGGCGCGCTTCCCAAGCTCTGGCTCTCCAGAACAAGCGAGGGCGCACCAGCCAGGCGCGCCGCCACCACGTTCGCGGGAACGCTGCCACCCGCGCCCACCACGTAGAGCTGGCGCACACGCGTCACGCCCGCCTCGCCGCGCCGTTCCAGCAAGTGGCGCGACACCACGTCCGCTTCCAGCGCCAGGCCGCGCGTGAAGTAAATTGAATACGCCGGTTTCGGATCCATGCCCGGCAGATCGGTATGCGGATACAGGCAGGGCAACTTCTCGCGCTCGCAAAACTGGTGCACCGGCGCCCACGATCCGGCCACCATGCCGCTGACGACGGCGAACACCGGCTTTTTCGCGTAGTAGGCGGCCAGTTGCGCCGGCCAGGTGTCGGAACTGCCGTTCAGCTCCCAGGTGTCGAGCTCCCAATTGCGATAGGTGCCGATCCAGGTGCTGTGATAGTTCGGTGAGAAATTCGGGTGCTGCCTGTCGCCGTCAGCTTGCAGATTGTGCCAATCGACGAAGCGGCGCATCGTCTCGAGCATCGCCGCGCGCTGCGCCGGATCGACCTGGGCGCTGACGACGGTGGCCAGGTACAGCTTCTTGCTGTCGACCCCGGCGTCAGGCTGGGCCGACAGGGTCCGCAGATAGGCGATCAAATCGCCCATGTCGCGCTCCGACAATTGGTAGCGCGGCATCAGACGGTTCAGCACGCGCCCGGCCGGATCGACGCCCGTGCGGATTGCGCCGGCCAGGGTGGAGTCGGTGTAGGCGGCGCGCATGCCGGGCGAGCGCAGGCGCGCATCGAATTTGCTCGTCTGGTTTTCCTTGAACAGCTTGTTGAAGATTTTTGTGCGGTCCAGTTCGCGCGGATGAAATAGCGTCGGTCCGGTGATCGGCAAGACATAGTTGCCGCCCTCGCTGCCGCCATAACCGCTGCTGCGGTGGCAGCTGACGCAACTGATCTGCGCACCGCTAAATGGAATGTCGTTTTGGGTGGTCGCCGTGATCGGCGCTTCGCCGGCCACGCGCCCTTCCAGATAGAGCTGCTGGCCGCGCACCGGGTCGGGCGCCGGCGCGGCGTTCGCCAGCAGGGGCGCCAGCGCGCACAGCGCCAGGCGGCGCAGCGCCGTTCCCAACTGCGCGCCCCGTGGTCCTGGCGCACTCATTGGCGTGATGGCTGGCGTGCCAGTTGCACAGTTTGGGCGCCGGTCGGCGCGAACGCCGTCTTGCATTCAGCGGCCAGTTCGGCCAGGCTCAGCATGCCGTCAAGCTTGACCCATTGGGAGCCGGAGCCGGCATGCAAGAAGGTATAAGGCTGGTGGAACATCTTGTTGTTGGCCGGTAGGGTGGCGCCGAATGCCTTGAGTACTTGCGCCACGTCTTGCCGCGCGCCGGTGAGAAAGCGCCATTGCGCGCCGGCCTTGAACTTGTTCGCGAACTCGAGCAACTGGCCGGGCGCATCCTGTTCCGGGTCGATCGAAATGGACACCATTTGATACGGACGCCCCAGCTCGGCCAGCGCCGGCTGCGCATTCGAGAAAACGGCCGCCTGCACCGGACAGACCGTCGTGCAAGAGGTGAAGACAAACTGCAATAGCACCGGATCGCCCGCCTCGAGCAGGGACTTCAAGCGCAGCCGCTTGCCGAACTGGTCGATCAAGCTCACCTCGGGCACGCGATAATCGTGCAGCGAGCGCGTGTAGTTCGCTGCCTGCGCGGTGCTCGCGTGCTCCACGCCCGCGTGGCCGTGGACTGCCGCAGGCGCAAGCACGAGGGCCGCGAGCAGCGCGCCCGCGCCAAGAGGGAATCGGTGAAAATGGTTCATTATTGCCCTTTCAGTGACAGCATTCTTGTCCCGCACATTCCTCGATGGGAAGGTCAAAAACAGGCGCGCCGCCGCACTGGCGGCGACACGCCTGCTGATTTCAAATCACATCAATGCACGGACCAGACTGCCACTTCGTGATGGAAGGGGTCGAACTGGTAGAAGCGCAGGCGGCGCGACGGGTCGAAATTGAACAGGATGTCGACATCATGCACACCGAGCACCACGCCCGGGGCGAGCGAGCGGTCGGCGTTGAGCGCGTTGGCGCCGTTCGACGGCCGGCTGGCGATAGGAATGGCGATCGCACCCGGTATCATCTGCCCCTGTTGGTTCATGGCAAACGGCGCGCCCGCGTTCATGCCCCAGTAATTGCGGCCAAAGGTGAACCACTGGCCGCCCCCGCCGACTGCCTGGGTCGGCTGGAACATGTTTTCCCAGCCGCGCGAACCACCGAAGTCGACGTTGACGTAGCCGTGGTCGAAGTAGTCGCCATTTACCAGATGCACCTTCAGATGGGTGCCGCGCGTTTGCCACTCGGGAAAACTCGGCTGGTTGCGCGCACCGGCCGGCATATTGCGCATATGCCCGTAGATGGTGTTGTTCGCGTAGAACAAGGTGATGTCAGCGTTCGGGTCTTGCGTCACGCCGTCGGGAAGGTTGGTGCGATCCTTCCACTGGTCGAAGGCGCGTTCGACTTCTGCCAGCAGCGCCTCGGCGTCGCGGTGACCGTCAAGCTTGCGCAAGGCGTTCCACATGCGCTTGGCCGGAGCGAGGTCGCCGATCATATTGATCGCGGCCAGCTTGGTCGTCTCGTCCTGGCGCGGATTGACGCCGAAAGCGAGCGTCTCCCATTCCGTCAACGATTTGCCGCCCATCTTCTTGCGCGTGTTTTCCGTCACTTGCACGCGTGGCGGATGCTGGCGCCAGCCCCAGTGGTAAGTCAGGTTCCAGTATTTGCCCGGCGCCATGGCCATCTTGTAGACCGTGCGCGTGCCTTCTTCCATCGGGAAGAAAGTCTGGTCCATGTTGGTGAGCGGCATCGGCGGCATGCCTGGCGGCGAGATGGCCGGATCGTCGAAATACATCACCATCGGGGCGAAGTCTTCCCTGCCCTTGCTGAGCACGTCGACCGCGTAGGTGATGGTCCAGGGCACGCCCAGCACTTCGCTCGGGTCGAGCAAGGCCGTATCGGACTCGATATGGTTGTCGAACCAGATCTGGTGGATGTCGACATTGCCGCCAATGACGGAAGACGGCACGGCCAGGGTGCCGTCAAGGTTGCGCGCGCATTCGGTGTTGCCGGTGCAAATGGGGCGCACTTTCTTGATGCGGTTCGGTCCCGTGTAGTGCAACAACGCAAAGCCGCTATACACACGGTCGGGCACTGGATTACCTTCGAGTATGTCGATCATCAACTTGACGGAAGCCTTGTCGAGTTGGCCGTGGATGTTCAAGCCGCCCCGGATTTTCTTCAAGGCCGCCGTGATGTCGTCGGTCGGCGAGGTCTTGTCGATGCTGCTGATGAGCGGGTCTGGATGCAGATTGTAGGGATGCTCTGGCGTGGACGGCAAGGTGTTGGGAATGGTCTTACCCAGGCTGTCGCACACTTCCTTGTATTCGGTCGGCAACAAATTGCTGCCGCCATCGGCGTCCGAGTAGGGATGCGAGGGCGTGTGCTGGCCTTCGGGCGTGACCACGTAAGTGGTCTTGCCGTCGGCCGAAAACGAATACGTCGACATGGGCGAGCGCGGCGGCGCGACCTTGCAATCAGCGGCCGCGGCCAGGTTTGATACGGACAACAGGCATAGGGACGCGATGGCACCCATGTGCTTTTCTTTTAACCACATAATTAGCTCCTGAATTGGGTAGGCGATCAAGCCATTCGGTTGTGACCGCGGGCGCTGTCGGCCAACAGGCGCGGGCCGGCGCGTTGGACGCCGGAGGCGACGCGCGAGGCGCCTTGCATCCAGGTGACGCGCTCGGCGGCGAAGCCCGGCTCGGAATCGGCGCCGAAAGCGCCCCACACGCCGGCTTTTACATTGCCGTAATGGACCAGGCGCATCGAATGGCCTTGCGCGCCATGGTGTTCATGGCCGGCGTGCGCCTTGTACAAGCGCTTGCTCAAGGCATTCACATCGGCCGTGCTGGCCGTGATGAAATGCCAGCCCTCGCGCACGGCGCCGTACTTGCGTGCCAGCTCTTGCATGCGCGCGGGCGTGTCGGCCGGATCGGTCGAGATGGTGTAGAAAGCCACGTCGCGTCCCAGGCCAGGGCCCAGGCGGTCGGCGATATTGGCCATGTGCGCGGTGGCGGCGAAGGTATCGTGGCCCGCGATCGAGATGAAATTGACCATCACGAGCTGGTCGCGCAACATCTGCTCATGCAAGCGGAATTTCTTGCCGCTTTGATCCGTGACTAGGATGTTAGGAAATGCATCGCCGCCGCGCGCCTGGGTCGGCGCGTTCGCCCCGTCCGTGGTGCCAGAGGATGTTTTTTTCGGGGTGACGGCCGCCACTGCCATGGCGGGCAATAGCGCAGCGCCGGCCGCGAGGCCGGTAAACAGTTTTCGCCTATTGTTCATTGTTGCTCCTGAAGTTCTGATATTGGATTGGTCGTGGCGGCTCAATCGCCCTGCCCCGGCGGCACGATGTCCCAGCGAATCATCATCGCGTGGTCTTCATGCACGACGTTATGGCAATGCATCACGTGCTTGCCTTCGAAATCGCGCCAGCGGCTGAAGAATTTCACTTCATCGTTGGGGCCAAGTTCGATCACGTCCTTGCGCGAGTGCAATACGCTGTCCGCCGGAATGGGCTTGCCGTTAATTTCCAATATCTGGAATTCTTCAAAGTGCGTGTGAATGGGGTGGGACCAGGCATTGCCGCCATTGCGCCAGGTCCAGATTTCTGCGGAACCTTTTTCGATCTTCGCGTCCACCCGGTTCGGGTCCATCAGCTTGCCATTGATGGTCCACAAGCCGTTGTCATAGTCGAAGTTGAAGACGCGTTCGCGCCGCACCTCGTCCATATTAATAGGCGGCAGTTCGCGCAGGCGGGCGGGGATGCGGCTCAAATCGGGCTGCAAGCTCGGCTCGACGTCGAAACGCATGATCAAGTCGCCGTTGGCGAGATTGCGCCCGGTCGGACCGGCGCCGTCTTCGCGCATCTCGAGCTGGTTGACCAGGTAGAGCTGGTCGCCAGGCTTGAATTGCGAAAAATCGACGATGATGTCGTGGCGTTGAGCCACAGCGACGCGGATGCCGTCTGTGTAGAGCGGACGCGGCAGCAAATTGCCGTCGTTCGAGATCACATGGAACTTGACCTTGCTGTCGGCATAGCCGTTGGCCGTCTTCTTGCGCAATGACAACTCGTAAAAGCGCGAAGGACCGCCGTTGAGCACGCGCAAGCGGTACTTGCGGGCCTCGACCTTGAAGTAAGGCTGGATGCCGCGGTTGACCGTGAAGCGATCGCCCAGCATGCCCGTGGTCGTGTATTGCTCGCTTGGCGTAGCGCTCGGGCTGGGCTCGGGATTGAAGAAGTCCCATACCGGCTGGCCATTCTGGTCGAACTTGACGTCATGCAAAATGAGCGGCACGTCGTACTTGCCGCTTGGCAGGCGAAACGCGTGCGGGTTCGGATCGCGCTCATTGCCCGAATCGAGGTCGTCGAACAGCAGGTAGAAACCGGTCAGACCGGCGTACACATTCGGGCCCGTGAAATCGAGGCGATGATCGTGATACCACAAGGTGCCCATCGCCTCGCGCTGGTCCATGCCGGCGTAGATGCTGGCGTAGTGATGGTCCCAGAATTCGCCCGGATTGGTGAAGTCTTGCGGAATGCCATCGCTCTCGGACGCGGTGTGGCCGTTGTGCAGGTGAATCGAACTCGATGGCAGCGCGAAGCGCACATTGGCTTGGCCCAGCTGCGGCAAGTCGTTGAAACGGCGCACGAAGATCGGCTCGCCGTAGCGCACGTGGAAGGTCTCGCCCGGCGTCATGCCGTTAAAGCCCCAAGCCCAGGAACCGTTGGCGTACGGGCCTTCCGGGTGATACACGTGCTTGAACTCCGTCAAATGCTGGACGTAGAATTTGCGCGGCTTGAATTCATTGTAGCGCTGATGGCGCAAGGGGTCCGGCCCCGGCACCAGTTCGTGCGGATTGACCGGCTGGGCGACCGGCATGATGTTCAGGGGGGCCACGAAGGGCGTGACCGGGGGGCTGGGATCGGTCAGCATGCTCATCCGAAACCCGTCGGGGAACACCAGTTGCGCCTTGGCATCCATCTGGCCAAGCAGCGTGGTGGCTGCACCTATCTTAAAAAGCTCTCGTCGTTTCACCATTGCACTTTTCTCCATTGAATGGGTAGATGAGCTTATAGCTCAGAAAAGCGACGTAACCATGGCTTGGCGGCATCAATCCGGATCAGTCGTACTACTCCTTTCGTTGCTTGTTCGCAAACGTTTGGCGACCGGAACTGTAACAAGCTGTATCCCTGTCGTCAAATTATTTTTTCTAGCACAGTTTCGCAAAATCAACAGGAGAGCGCCAAAAACGCCCGATTCGCGTCACGTCGCCCCACCCCGTTTCATTCGCCGCAAACGAGAAATGGCGCGCGTATCGGGCGCTTGCCGC
The DNA here is from genome assembly GCA_040388555.1 of Pseudomonadota bacterium. Classification (GTDB taxonomy): domain Bacteria; phylum Pseudomonadota; class Gammaproteobacteria; order Burkholderiales; family Burkholderiaceae_D; genus Telluria_A. Next base: position 138,693 of record JAZKBP010000001.1, on the reverse strand, counting down.
GTGCGCGCGAAGTGTTGTTTTGCGCGCGCAAATGGACGCGCGCAGCGACGCCATCGGCGCGTGAAAAAATAAATGTAAGAAATGCGAGCGCGCCGCGTTTACCGATTACCTGCCAAGCCATCGAGCGGGCCACACAGCAGCGCGGAAATGGGCGGCATCCAATTCCCACATGGTGTAGTTGCCCGTTCGCCCTTGGCGTGCTGGATCAGTGGGCGGGCGGCATCCGTTCACGGCTCTTGGATAGACTTGCGATCGAATTTTGAACATGCGATGGGATGTGGCCGTGACAGCTCGGCCACATCCACAGCAATTGTGCAAAACATCGATCGCGTATTTGTGTCATGGGTGGACCCGGTCCACCCATGATTTTTCGTGTCCGCAGACATTGCGCGCAGGCAATGCATGGCATCGCCTGCCCGAATCGGATCGCCTCATTCATCATCGCCTCGCACTGCGCGCGCCCCCGTCCACCGACGCCATGGCGCTTGTGCGTCCTGGCCGATGCCGGTGTCTGAGCGAACGCCCGAGCCCAATTGGAGAATGACTATGAAACCTGCGCTCTTGCGCATGCTGCCGATGCTGGCGGCGGCCGGCCTTGCCGCAATCCCATCAGCGGCTCTGGCATGTGCCAGCTGCGGCTGCACTCTCAGTGCCGACTGGCAAGCGCTGAGTTTTTCCAGTTCGCCCGGCATCAAGCTCGACCTGCGCTACGATTATCTCGAGCAAAACCAATTGCGCGCGGGTACGGGGGCGATCAGCGGCGCCGCCGCCAGCCGCATCGTCAACCAGGACGGCCCCCAGGAAGTCGAACAATTTACAAGGAACAATTACTTGACGGTCGGCATCGATGTCGGCATCAACAAAGCCTGGGGTATCAACCTGCAAGTGCCCAGCATCGGGCGGCGCCATGCGACGCTGGGTACTAGGTCCGATGGCAGCACGGCCGGCGCCGACGGCGGGCAATATGCATCGGACCACACCCGCATCGGCGACGTGAAACTGGTGGCCCGTTATCAAGGCTTGAGCGCGCAGCGCAATGTGGGGCTGCTGCTGGGCATGAAGTTGCCGACAGGCAGTCATACGCTAAGCGGCGTCTCCACCGATGCCGGCGCGCCCGGCCCGGTGGCCGTCGACCGGGGCTTGCAGCCGGGCACAGGAACGAGCGACCTTATTGTCGGCGCCTACACGGTCGGCATGCTTGACAGGGACTGGGATTACTACGCCGAAGCCGTGCTGCAGGGTGCCGTCAATGCGCGCGACAGCTATCGGCCCGGCAAGGGGGTGAACTTGAACCTGGGATTGCGCTACCTGGGTTTCGCGGCCATCACCCCGCAATTGCAAATGAACAGCCGGCGCGTCGCGCCTGACAGCGGCGAGAATGCCGACACGGTCAGCACCGGCGGCACCTTGGTGTACCTCAGCCCCGGCATCGTCATGTCGCTCGATAAACACGCCTCGGTGTACGCTTTTCTGCAAATCCCCGCTTACCAAAATGTGAATGGCGTGCAATTGACGCCGCGCTTGACCGCGTCCGCCGGGGCGCGCTACGCCTTTTGATTCATTGCGCCGGCGCCGCGCTCGCTCCAAGTAAGGGCGTGACGAGGCGTTCGAGCGTGGGCAGGTCGACCGTCGGCTCGCCCACGCTCCCATCGCGGCGCAGTATTCCCTGCCGATCAATAATGAAGGTCATCGGCATGCGCCAAATTCGCCCGTATCCGGCATAGTCGGCATCGCGCTCGAAGGCGGCCGGAAAACTGAAGGCGCGCATGACTTCGCGCACTGCGGCGTGATCTTGCGCGTCGTCCATGCTGATCGCCAGCACGCGCAAACCCTCATTCTCATGCTGACGGTAATAGGTCTCCAATGCCGGCATTTCCTGCCTACACGGCGCGCACCAGCTTGCCCAGAAATTGATGATGACGACCTTGCCCAACTGGTCCCGGAGTTTGAACGCCTCGCTCGTGATCAGCTTCGCTTCCAGCGCCGGCGCCGTCTTGCCCACCACGACGGCCCGCGCCATCGGGTGGGCGCAAGCGGCAAGGGCGAACGCGCATAGCCATGCCGCATAGGGATTGCGAGTTTTCATATCAGGATCCAGAGATGGAAAGGCGGGCAATTCTACTGCCGGCGCCCAGGAATTTGGCAACTTTCCGCCATCAATATTTTTTCAGGCAAGTGTAATAATTTTGGGGTCTGCGACGACTATGCATGCACCAGAAACTTGCCCGTTTTATTATATTCAAGTCGAGACCCGCATGCGCAGTGTTTCCTTACTCCCGTCGACCAGGCCGCCGTACTTTGCGCGGCCCTTCGGACCATGTATCGCCGCGCGCGCCCACGCCGTGGCGCAGCGCGTCAATTGGCCAAAGCAGGCACGGGCGTGAAGCGCTTTTTTCTGCTGTGCTGGCTTTGCGCCCAGTGCGCGCTTGCGCAAGCGGCCGGATTTGACCATGCACAGTGGGATCAACTGCTCAAGAAGCACGTGACGGTGCTAAACCATGGCCAATCTTCGCAAGTCGATTACGCCGGCATGGCACTCGAGCGCAATGCGCTCGACCAATATCTATCAAAGCTCGCCAAGGTGAGCCAGGCGGACTTCGACCAGTGGGACCGACCGAGCCAGCTCGCCTTCCTCATTAATGCATACAACGCCACCACCGTGTCTTTGGTATTGACGCGCTACCCGAACCTGGTGTCGATCAAGGACCTGGGCAGCGTATTTCAATCGGCATGGAAGAAACCTTTCATCGGTCTGCTTGGTCAGATGCGCTCACTCGACGATATCGAACACGGCCTCATACGCGGCTCGGGACGGTATGCCGACCCGCGCGTCCATTTCGCGGCCAATTGCGCGAGCATCGGCTGTCCCGCTTTGCGGGCCGAAGCCTACCAGGCGGCCCGCCTCGAAATCCAACTCGACGACGCGACCAAGGCATTTCTTTCCGATCGCAGCCGCAATCGCCTGCAACAGAACACGCTCGCGCTGTCGAGCATCTTCAAGTGGTATCGGAGTGACTTTGAAATGAACTGGCGCGGCGCGAGCAGCATGGCACGCTTCCTGGCCAATTATGGGCAAGCGCTGGGCTTGAGCGCGATCGAGACCGAGCGCCTGGTGCGCGGGGAGATATCGATCGAATTTCTCGACTACGACTGGCGCTTGAATGCGCGAGCGCCCCGGTCTTGACGCCATGACGACGCCAAGCGAATTGCAATGCACTGCGTCTGCGGCCGAGAATGCCTGGAAGGCGCCCGTGGAGCCTCCCAACTGTGCCGACGCCTTTTCCTCCTGCTACTGCGCCTTGGGCGACGACGCGGCGCTGGCGCGCATGCGCAAGGAACTATTGCGTTTCGCTGTTTTGCAGTTGCGCAATCGCGAACTGGCCGAGGATGTCGTGCAAGAGGTGCTGGCATCGGCGCTCGCGGCGAGCGCGCGCTTCGATCCGCGCGCATCGGTCAGAAGCTGGCTGTTTACCATCCTTAAGCACAAAATCGTCGATGTTTTTCGCGACCGCTGGCATAAGGACCGCGTTGAATTGGTCGACGATCGCCTGGGCGAGGACGAACTGGATCAAATATTTACCGCAAACGAACGCTGGCAACGCGACGAGATGCCAACTTCCTGGGGTAATCCGGAACAGAGTTTCGAAAACATGGAATTCTGGCGCATTTTCGAAATTTGCATGAACAGCCTGCCGCCGGCGATGGCCCGGGTGTTTTCCATGCGCGAATTCCTGGGCATGGAAGCGGCTGACATCTGCACCGAGTTGAACATCACGCCGGCCAATTGCTGGGTGATCCTGTATCGCGCGCGTATGATCTTGCGCCTGTGCCTGCAAAAGCGCTGGTTTGAAAAGGATGAAATGAAATGATGTCGTGTAAAAAAACGAGCCGTTTGCTGTCGCAGCAAAGGGACCGGACCCTGTCTGCCTACGAAACCGTGTCCGTCAAATTGCATCTGATGATGTGCGGCGCCTGCAGTAATCTGAGAAACAACCTCGATTTGCTGCACAAAGCCTGCGGACATCTCGGCGACCAATCAAAATTGAAATGACGGGCCTGCGCCGGCCACGCCGCGTCGAGCCCCTCCCATCCCACGCAGGCCCCTTGTCCTCCTCGCGCCGAGGCGCGTCAAGCATTTAATTTATATTAAGCTCTTTTAACATATAATACAATTCAAACAATTTGATTTGGCTTATGCTTCAATCCACGCCCTTTGAGCGACATCCAAGGGCGCAAACTCAAGCATATTTAAGGTCAATCATGTTAGCCACGCCTTCCTGCATGGCAGCACCGCCGCAGCGCTAGCCACGGGGCCTGTGCTGCCGTTGGCAGGGCATGGAGCGGGCGCCGCGCAGTCGCAAAGCCGGCGCCCTTCGGCCAAGATGATGAAATGGATATTGAGCGCTGCGGGAATCGTGGCTGCGACCTTTATATTACAGGGCTGTGCCGTGCAAAAGACCTTGGAGGCGACCGGGGGAAGCCGCTCCGATGGGACGGTAAAGTTCTCATATGAATTCGGAATGTTTCAAATTCCAAGCGTCGATATTGCGCAAGGGACGGCCTCGGCTGAAAAACGTTGTGCCGCATGGGGCTATACCGGTGCTGAACCGTTCGGCGGCCAAACGAGAACGTGCAATGGGTATGAAAATGGCAGTTGCAATCATTGCTTGGTCACCGATGCATTCCAATGCACCGGGAATCCACCGGCCTCAAGATAGTCCTCCATTTCAGCAAACTGTCGCTGCGTTTCTCAGCACGATAGACAATGCTGGCACCAAGCGCAAGCTGCAAAGAAGGTCAGGCAGCGCCGAGATACTGGCGCCGCTTCAACGCGACACGAGCGTCAATTCGCGCAGGACATCGTCCACGCGCGCGAGCACGGCCGCACGCTGCGGGTGCAAAAAGAAATGATCCCCTTCGAACCAGAGACTATGGCATGCGTGCGTCGTTTCGCTTTTCCAGCCATCGACCTGCTCCTGCGAAACATGATCATCGCCGGTCCCGGCGAGCACGGTAATGGGTAGCTCGAGTAAAGGCGCAACGCGATATTGATACGTCTCGACCATGGAAAAATCGGCCCGTATCATCGGCAGCAGCAATGCCATCAGCTCGCGCGACGCCAGCACCGCCGGCGGTGTGCCGTTATAGGTCTTTAATTCCTCAATCAAGGCTTCGTCGTCCAGCAAATGCAATTGACGTTCCGTTTTGCGCAAGCGCGGGGCCGCGCAGCCGGAAACGATCAAGTGTTTTGGCATCGGCAAAAAATGGCGTTGACAAAAACGCGCCACTTCAAAGCCCAGCAAGCCGCCCAGGCTATGTCCGAAAAACGCGAACGGCAGCTTGTCCTGGTGGCTGATCACCTGTGCCAGCGCTTCGACCAGGGCCGACAGCGAGGTATAGGGCGCCTCGCCAAAGCGCCCGCCGCGCCCGGGCAATTGCACGGCGCACACTTCAATTGCCGGGTCCAGCGCCGCCTGCCATGGCGCAAAATTGCCGGCATTGCCGCCCGCGTAAGAAAAACAATACAGGCGCAAGCGCGCTTGTGCGGCTGTCTGACGTACCAACCATGGCGTGTTATGCATGATTCAAGCGACCTGCAGTTCCGGACGCGCTGGCTCGCTATCCCGGCCTTGGTGATGCAGCTGTCCGTCAACGAGCTTGATGATACGGTCGGCACAAGTGAAATACCCATCGTCGTGGCTGATCACGATCACCAATTTGCCGCGCGCCTTCAAGTCAGGCAGCAGCTCGGTATAAAAAATGCGTTTGAAGGAGGGGTCTTGATCGGCCGCCCATTCGTCAAACAAATAGACAGGCCGGTCTTCCAGATAAGCGGCGACCAGGGCCAGGCGCTTGCGCTGTCCGGTCGACAGCGCGATGCTTGAAAACTTGCCATCGACGACCTTGACCTTGTGTCCCATCTCCAGCAGCTCCACATAATGCGCGGCGCGCGCACCAAGCTCGCCGGTTTCGCCGCCGAGCAGTTCCTCGAACAAGTGGAAATCGGCAAAGACGGCGGAAAAATGCTGCCGGTATGCGTGCGCGCTCGCCGCGTCCACCGTGACGCCATTCAAGCTCAGCGTGCCAGATTCGGGCTGATACAGGCCAAGCAGCAGCATGGCCAAGGTCGTCTTGCCGCTGCCATTGCCGCCCACGATAAACACAATTTCGCCCTGCTCCAGCGTCACATTCAGCGGGCCAAGCATGAAACGGCTATCGTCTTGCGCGCCCGGATAATGATGGCACACAGCGTTCAATTGCAAACGCAATTCGCCCTGGCTGGAAAACGGATCGCTAGGCGCCGGGGCGATCGCTTCGCCCGTCAGCGCGCCATCGAGCTGCATGATCTTTTCCAGCGCAATGCCGGCCTGGCGCATCGGCGGCAGCGAACTGATCATTTCGCCTATGGGCTTGATCAAATAGAGCAGCACCACCGTCATTGTCGTCAGCGTCACCGCCTGCTGCGGCAGCCAGCGCGGCACCACAAACAGCAGCATCCCGATAATGACGTAAAACAGCATCGTCCCGATATTGGCCACCCACACATAAGCGCCCATCGCCCCCACATAGGTGCTCTTGAAATCCTGAGCGCCCGGCGCGATAACCTGGTCGACATACATTTGGCCGCGCCTTGCATTTAGCTGCAATTCCTTGCTGCCCTCGACCAGATTGCGAAAATGCCGGTACAGGGTATCCATTTGCCCCCTCACCTTCGACAATTGCTCGACCGGCCAGCGTTCCGCGTAGGCATAGGCAATCAGGCATACGACCAGGCACAGCACAAACATCGCAAACAGCTGCCACGACAGCCATGCCATATAAGCGAGACAACTGATGATAATGACGCCGTTTCCGAATGCCATGGGCAGGAACTGGAAGGCCTGGATAAAGGTGTCGATGTCCTTGGTCAATATGACGAGCAGGCCGTGCTTGCCCAAGTCCTGCAGCTTCGTCAGCGGTGTTGCCAACAATTTGCGGCTGATGTCGACACGCAGGCTGAAAATCGCCTCCTGCGTCAATTTCAGCAAGGCGATTTCGGAATAGGCTTTACCGGCCAGCGACACCAGGCACAAGCCGAAGAAGCTCCACGCCAGCGCGGCCAGCGGTTCGCCCCCGCCTATGCCTTTACCGATCAGCGCGACCAGCGCCGCGCCGCTCAGACCGCCGATCATGCCGGCGACGCTGGCAAACAGCAGAACTTTCCACGATTGACGATAAAGATAAGACAAAAGATTCATACATTTCCTGTGTGTGAATAAGACACGGCCCGAGCGCGCATCAATCTATTTCAGTCTGCAATGGCTGCTGCATCAGCGACGCGAGCCGACGGGCAATGGCAGGCGCATTATCGCCGAAGACGAATTGCCCATGATTACCTGGCAGCACGTGATGGGTACAAGCTTGGGGTTCGCGCGAAAAAGCGCGCCAGGCCTCCACATCGCATCCCTGCGCCACCGTCTGCTCGGCCCAGAAACAATGGACCGGCGCCGACAGCAACGGCGGCGCGAAGCCGTTCGCCAGTTCAATGTTCTCGTTCATGCTGCGGTGCTTGTCGATGATTTCCGCCTGCAGCAATGGATCGATGTTCAACTGGGCCGCCAGTTCGCCAGGGCGCTCCTGCATCATCTCGACCAGGGCCTTGGTGCCGATCGCCGCCACCAGCGCGCTCAAGCGCGCGTGCAGGGCCAGGTTTTCCGCATCATAGCGCGCGGCCAGTTCCTGCTCCGAACCGGCAAGCAGGTTGTCGATGAATTCTGCGAGCGTCAAGCCAGGCCGCACCTGCGCGCCGCGATAGACGGTGTCGAACAAAGCCACGCAGGCCACGGCATGGCCGCGCGCCTCGAGGATGCCCGCCATCTTGAATGCGATGGTGCCGCCCAGCGACCAGCCGGCCAGATGATACGGCCCGGCCGGCTGCACCAGCAACAGGTCCTCCACATAGCGCGCCGCCACGGTCTCGAGATCGTAAGGTTCGATGAGCAGAGCGGCCATGCGCGCCGACTGCAGCGCGTACACCGGGCGCGTCTGGTCCCGCGTCTCGTCCTCAGTCTGGCCCAAGGCCTCGGCCAACTCGCCATACGAAAACACGCCACCGTCCGCCGGATGCACCAGAAACAGCGGCGCCAACGCGCCGGCGAGCTTGATCGGCACGGCCAGGCGCGGGCCGGCGCGAGCGCCGGACAAGGCAGCGGCCATCGACGCGATGGTCGGCGCCGCAAAGACCTGGGCGACGGCCAAGCGCACCTTGAGCTCGGTCTCCACCCTTGCCATCAGCTTCACGGCCAGCAGCGAATTGCCGCCCAAGGCAAAGAAGTTGTCATGCACGCCGACCTGCGCGAGCTTGAGCACCGCGCCCCACGTGTGCGCCAGCGCGCGTTCGAGCGGCGTGCGCGGCGCCAGGTAGGCCGTCTCGGCCTGATCCGGATCCGGCGCCGGCAGCTGGCCGCGGTTGACCTTACCGTTCGGCGTCAGGGGCAAGGCATCTAGCAGCACGTAGCGCGTGGGCTGCATATAATCGGGCAGCCGGGAACGCAGATACTCGCGCAAGGCCGCGGCCTGCACATCGCCATCCTGCGCCACGATATAAGCCACCAGATGCTTGTCGCCGTCGCGCGCGCCAGCGATGATGACGACCGCCTCGCGCACCCGCGGATGCTGACCCAGCAGCGATTCGATGTGGCCGGGCTCGATCCGGAAGCCGCGCAGTTTGACCTGGGTATCGGCGCGGCCCAGGCATTCGACCATGCCGTTGGGCAGATAGCGTCCCAGGTCGCCCGTGCGGTACATACGGTCGCTGTCATCCGTGCCAAAGGGATTGCGCAGAAAGCGTTGCGCGTTCATCTCCGGATCGCCGCGGTAGCCACGCGCCAAGTGAGGGCTGCGCAAATAGACTTCGCCATGTTCGCCGATGCCGGCCTGGCGCCCTGCCCGGTTCAGCACCAGCAACTGCACGTCGGGCATGCCGCATCCGAGCGGGATGATTTCGCGCTGCGCTTCGCTTGGCGTCTCAGCGGCGATGTCGTAAAAACTCACGGCGCGCTGGGTTTCCGTCGAACCGTAGTAATTGACCACCTTGGCCGCGGGCGCCAGGCTTTGCAGGCGCTGCACGTCGCGCCGGGTCAGTACGTCGCCCACCAGGAACACGCGTTCGAGCGCCGGCAAGGACAGGCCGGGTGGCGCTTCGCTCAGCACTTGCGCCATCGCCGGCGTCAAGTGCGCCACACTGACCTGATGCGCAGCCAGCCATTGCGCCAGCCGCAGTGGCGCGATGCACTCTGGATGCGGAATGCACAGGGTCGCGCCCAGACACAAGGTGGTGAAGATATCGCGCTGCAGCGGATCGTGCGCCAGTCCCGAGAGCATGGCGAAGCGGTCGTGCGCGTCAAGGGTGAAGCGCTCCTGTATCCATGGCAGAAAATGGCTCAGCGGTCCGTGACGCCCTTCGACCGCCTTGGGCTTACCGGTCGAACCGGAGGTAAAGGCGATCAAGGCAAGGTCGTCCGCGCACAGTTCCAGCGGCCGCGCGCGCCGGCCCGCGTATGCGCGCAGCGCGGCGCTGGCGACGACGTCGCGCGCATCGAGGAACAGTGCAATGGCATCGAGCAGGACCGCGCATTCCGGTGTCGGCGCGCGCTCCGACACCTGCAGCAAGGCACGCGGCGGCGCCGCTTCCAGACAGGCCGCCAAATGCCCGGCCGGATAGGCGGGATCGAGCATCATGATCGCGGCGCCCGCCTTGAGCACGCCCATCACGGCCGCGACCACGCTGGCGTTGCGGGCGGCGTAAATGGCGACGATATCGCCACGCCCCACCCCATGGCTTTGCAAATGGCAGGCAATGCGTTCGCTGTACTGGTGCAGCTGTTCATAGGTCCAGTTGCATTCATGCGACACGATCGCCAGGGTGTCAGGGCATTCACGCGCGCGCGCGTCGAATTGCGCGGGCACGCTGCCGGCCCAGCCAGCATCGAGCGGCGCGCGCGGGTCGGGCAAATGCAGGCGCGCCTGCGCGCTCAGCACGCTGGCCTCATCGACGCCGGCGTCGGGCGCTGCACAGAACTGCGCAAGCAGCAGCGCGTACTGGCGCAGCAGCTCGTCCATGCGCGCAGCGTCGAACAGGGCGCTGTTGTAGACCAGATTCAGGTGGATCCCGGCCGGGGTGTCCTGCGCATACATGGTCAGATCGAACTTGGCATCGAAGTGCGCTCCCTCCAGGCCTTCGACCACCAAGTCCGTGGCCGGCGCATCGCGCTCGGGCAGGTTGAGCATATTGAAGAAAACCTGGAACAGGGGATTGCGGCTTAAGTCACGCTGCAATTTAAGGGAATCGACGATGCGCTCGAACGGCACGTCGCTGTTCGCGTACGCGTCGAGCGCCGTCTGGCGCACCCGGCCCAGCAAAGCGCGAAAGCTCGGTTGCCCGCCCACGTCGACGCGCAGCACCAGGTTTCCAAGGAAAAGTCCGATCAGCGCCTCCAATTCCTTGCGCTCGCGGTTGGCCGACGGCGTGCCGATCAGGATGTCGGTCTCGCCGCTGTAGCGCGCCATCAGCACACAATACCCGGCCAGCAGCGTCATGAACAAACTCGCGCCCTCTTGCTGGCCGATGCCGCGCAAGCGCTGCGACAAGTGCGCGTCCAGCGTCAGCATGGTGCTGGCTCCGGCGAAGCCTTGTACCGGGCCGCGCGGACGGTCCAGCGGCAGGTTGATCAACTCCGGCGCACCGTCCAACTGGCGCCGCCAATATGCCAGTTGCCCCTCCATCACGGCGCCTTCCAGATAGCTACGCTGCCAGACGGCGTAATCGGCATACTGAATCGGAAGAGGCGCGAGCCCCGCATCGCCACCGCGGCGGCGCGCCTCGTAAAGACGTAGCCATTCGTCCGCGAGTATGCCCATCGACCAGCCATCGGAGACGAGATGGTGAATATTGAGCAGCAGGACATGCTCGTTGACCTCGATCCGCAGCAGCGCGGCGATCAGCAAGGGCCCCCTGGTCAGGTCGAATACGTGGCGCGCATGCTCTTGCGCACGCGCGTCGACCTGTGCTTCATCGACCTCCCAAAGCGGCAGCGGCACGGTCACGTCCTGCATGATCTGCATGCGCGCCTCGCCCTGGTCGGCGATAAAGCAGGTGCGCAGCACTTCGTGACGCAGCACCAGTTGCTCAAGACTGTCGCGCAAGGCGGCGACATCAAGCGCTCCATGCAGACGCAGCGCCACCGGAATATTGAAGGTCGCGCTTGGACCTTCGAGCTGCTGCAGGAACCACAGCCGCTGCTGGGCAAACGACAGAGGCAAATGCATGTCGCGCCCAACCGCGCGCAAGGGCTCGAGCGCGGCGCCGCCTGCCTGCGCAAGGTGCAAGGCGAGTGCGGCCACGGTTGGTGACTCGAACACCGCGCGCACGCTGATCTCGCAGCCGCAACGCACGCGAATCATGCTGACCAACTGGGTGGCCAGCAAGGAATGGCCGCCCAGCTCAAAGAAGTTATCGTGCGTGCCAACCCGGTCCAGCTTTAGCACTTCGGCCCAGATGGCGGCCAACACGCTCTCCTCCCGCGTGGCGGGAGCCACATAGCCAGCGCTGCTGCGCGCGGCGTCAGGGGCAGGCAGCGCGTTGCGGTCGACTTTGCCGTTGGGCGTCACCGGCCATTGGTCCAGCATGACGAAATGGCCCGGCACCATGTGCTCCGGCAGCGATTGCTGCAACCCCTGGCGCAACTGTGCCACCGGCGGCGCGTCAGCGCTATCGAGCAACAGGTAGGCGACCAGCCGCCTGTCGCCGGGACTGTCTTCGCGCACCAGCGCGAGCGCCTCGCGCACGCCCGGCACAGCCACCAGCACCGCTTCGATTTCACCGGGTTCGATCCGAAAACCGCGCAGCTTGAATTGGCTGTCAACCCGACCGAGATACTCGATGCTGCCGTCAGCCCGGTAGCGCGCCAGATCGCCGGTGCGGTATAGGCGTTCCCCGGCCCGCGCGGCGAAGGGATCAGGGATGAAAGCGGCGGCAGTGAGCTCGGGGCGATTCAGATAAGAACGCGCCAGCCCCGCGCCGCCAATGTGCAATTGCCCCGCCACGCCAACCGGTACGACATTGAGGGCCGCATCGAGAATATGGCAGCGCACATTGGCGATTGGCCGGCCGATCGGCACCACGCCAGCTTGGTCCGCAGCGCAGCGCTCGATGGTGGCGCATACCGTCGCCTCGGTCGGTCCATAAGCGTTAAAGAAATTCCGGCTGCCGGCCCAACGCTGCGCCAATGCAGGTGGACAGGCTTCACCGGCGACGATCACGGTTGTGACGCTGGCGGGAAGCGTGGGCAAGGCCGCCAGCACGACCGGCGGCAAGGTGACGACATTGATGGCGAGCTTCTCGAGACTGTGCACCAGCGCGTCTGGCATCAATTGTTCGCGCCCGGCCAGGCACAGCGTGGCGCCGCTGATCAAGGCCATGAAGATTTCCGACGTCGATGCGTCAAAATTGAGCGACGCGAATTGCAGCACACGCTGCCCGGCCGTCACACCGAAGGCGGCGATCTGTGCCTGCACCAGATTGCACAGGCCGCCATGCCGGAGCAGCACGCCCTTGGGCCCGCCGCTTGAACCGGAAGTGTAGATCACGTAGGCCAGATTTTCCGCCGTGGCCAGGCAGTCGGCGTCCTCGGCGTCAAATACCGCCGGTGCCGGCCATGCGCTATCCATGCAAAGAACCGGAATACTGGAAGGCGGCAGACGCGCGGCCGACTCAGCGCTCGCCAGGATCAGCGTTGGATTGGCATCGCCCAGCAAATAGGCCAGTCGTTCGCGCGGATAGGCGGGATCGAGCGGCACATAGGCGCCACCGGCCTTCAGAATCGCCAGCAGCCCGACCAGCAGGTTCAGGGTCGGCCCGCCGCACAAGCCCACCAGCACTTCCGGCCCCACGCCAAGCGCACGCAGACGACGCGACAGTGCATTGGCACGCGCATTGAGTTCGCGATACGTGAGGGCACCGTCGATCGCTTCGACCGCGACCGTATCGGGTGTGCGCCGCGCCTGCGCGGCGAACAAGCCATGCATGGTTTGGGGCTGCGCCTGAACCGCCTCGGTTCGGTTCCAGTCGACCAGCATGCGATGACGCTCTTCGTGCGAGAGCATCGCCAACTCGTCGATCGGCGCCGCCGGCGCGGCGACGGCGGCGTCGATCAGGTGCGCAAAATGCGCAGCCATGCGCTCGATCGTTGTCGCATCAAACAAATCGCTGTTGTATTCAAGGCCACACCACAGCTGCGCATCCTGCTCTGTGATGTTCAAGGTCAAATCGAACTTGGCGGTGCTGCTCTCAAGGTCCACCGGGTGCAGCGCCAGGCCAGGCAATGCCACACTGGCCGGCGCTGCGTTTTGCAGCGCCAACACCACCTGGAACAGCGGCGCGTGGCCCATGCTGCGTGTTGGCTTTAGCGCTTCGACCAATTGGTCAAACGGGAGGTCCTGATGCGCGTAGGCGCCCAGCGCGCTGCTCCTGACCTGGCGCAGCAGTTGGCAAAACGACGCGCGCCCGTCGATGCGTGTGCGTAGCACCAGCGTGTTGATGAAAAAGCCGATCAGCGGTTCCAACTCGGGACGGTTACGCCCCGCGATGGGCGTACCGATGCAAATATCGTCCTGGCCGCTATAGCGCGCCAACAAGACCTTAAATGCCGCCGTCAGTGTCATGAATAGCGTGCTCGCTTCGCTGCGTGCAAGAGCATTCAGCGCTGCCGTCGCCGCGCCCGCAATCCGGAACTGATGGGTGGCGCCGCGGTGGCCCTGCACCGGCGGACGCGGCCGGTCCCATGGCAGGGTCAGCAGCGCTGGCGCCCCGTCGAGCTGCTCCTTCCAATAGCTTAACTGGCGCTCCAGCCCAGCGCCGCCCAGCCGGGTACGCTGCCAGTGCGCGTAATCGGCGTACTGGATCGGCAAATCGGCCAATGGCGAGACCTGGCCAGCGCGATAGGCTTCATACAAGGTGGCCATTTCGTTGACCAGGATGGCGTTCGACCAGCCGTCCGACACGATATGGTGCAAGGTGAACAGGAACACATGCTCGCCAGGGGCAAGGCGCAGCAAGGCCGCACGAATCAGGGGACCGCGTGCCAAGTCGAACGGCGCGTGCGCTTCGTCCTGCGCCAGCCATTGAACCTTGGCCTCGCGTTCGCCATGCGGCAGATCTGCCAGATCGGTCAAGGCCAGCGGCAGCAACTGATGCGCCGCCATCCTTTGCGACACTTCTCCCATGGCGCTGGCAAAACTGGTGCGCAGGCTTTCATGGCGGCGCATCACTTCGTTCAAACTGCGCTCAAGCACCGCGACATCGAGATCGCCCACCAGACGCATCGCCGACGGTATGTTGTAGAAAGCGCTGCCCGGCTCATACTGGTCGAGGAACCACAAGCGCTGCTGCGCAAACGACAGCGCGCAGCGGTCGCTTGCCGGCCATTCCGAGCGCGCGCGCACGATGGGTACTAGCGCGTTTTCATCGTGCTCGCCGTCCGCGAAAAAAGCGATCAATGCCCCCTTGCGGGCGCGGATCTGTTCGATCAGCGCCTCCGTCAGCAGGTCGGTGCGCCCTTCCAATACCAATTCGCCGCCTTGCGCGCCGATCCGGATGCCAGACTGCCGCAGATCGGCCAGAAACTGCACTATATTCATGTTCGTCATCCTAGATTCGCATTCTCGTAAAGCCTTCGGCCGGCGCGCTGGCATTTGCCGCCACTTCCTTGGCGGCGCTGAGGGCGGCGCTGATGGCGTCGATATGGCGCGCCAGCGCGTCGAGCGTTTGCGCGCCAAATACTGCCTCGAGTGCAATCGTCACCCCCATGTCGCTGCGGATTTTGCTGATGACCTGAACGGCCAGCAGCGAGTGCCCGCCCAGTTCAAAGAAGTTATCTGTCGCGCCCACCTGCTCAAGGCGCAGCACCTGGGCCCAGATCGCGGCTAGCGCCACTTCGATTGGCGTGCGCGGAGCCATATAGAGGTTGCTGACGCGAGCCGTGTCCGGCGCCGGCAGCGCCTTGCGGTCAACCTTGCCGTTCGGGCTAAGCGGCAAGGCTTCAAGCGCGATGAAATGCGCGGGAACCATGTACGGCGCCAGGAACTCGAGCAAGGCGGCCCGCATTTGCGTCACGTCGAGCGCAGTCGAAGCGTCGCTGCGCACCACATACGCTACCAGCCTCTGGTCGCCCGCCACGTCCTCGCGTGCCACGACCACCGCCTCCCGAATGTACGCCAAGCCCATCAAGGCATTCTCGATCTCGCCAAGCTCGATGCGGAAGCCGCGGACCTTTACCTGCAGGTCGATCCGGCCCAGATACTCGATACTGCCGTCGGCATGAAAGCGCGCAAGGTCGCCCGATTTGTACATGCGCGCGCCGGAAAGCGGCGAAAACGGATCAGGAATGAACTTCTCGGCCGTCAGGTCGGGGCGATCACGGTAGCCGCGACCAACACCATCGCCACCGATGTGCAATTCGCCGCTCGCGCCCACCGGCACCGGATTGAGCTGTTCATCGAGAAGATAGATGCTGGTGTTGAACACCGGCCGACCGATTGGTATCGTCTCCTGTGCGCTGCTCGGATCCCAGGTATGGAATGCGACGACATCGGAAGCTTCGGTCGGACCATAGGTGTTGTGGACCAGCGGCGCGGTCCCGGCTTGCGCGAACGCCTCGCGCAACAAGGACAATCGAATCGGCTCGCCGCCCAGAAAAACCTGGCGCAGGGACAGCGCGGCGTTCTCCGAATGATGTGCCAATAGCGGGTAGAAGGCGCTTGGCGCGCAATTGAGCAAGGTGATTGCATGAGCGCGAATATACTCGGCACTCTCGTGCGGCGCATACCCTTCGCTTGACAAGTGAAGCTCGCCACCGACCGTAAGGACTGCGAATATGTTCTTCTGTGTCAGGTCGAAACTAAAGGAGGAGAACAAAAGCGTATTGTCCGCCGCGCCGATCCCGAACTGGCTGACAAACCAATTGACAAGGTTGACGAATCCACGCTGATGAATCGCGGTGCCCTTCGGCCTGCCCGTTGATCCGGACGTATAGATGATGTACACCAGATTCTGGTCCCTCGTCACATTGGCGAGGTTCGATGTCGAATAGTGATGCCAGCGGTCCGTCTGATCGTCAAGGCAGATAAGGGGCACCTCCATTGCGGGCAAGAACGCAACGAGCCGGCGCTGGGTTAGCACCACCGCAGGCCGCGCATCGGCCACCATGTACGCGATGCGTTCGACGGGATAATTCGGATCGAGTGGCACGTAGGCGCCTCCCGCCTTCAGAATCGCGAGGACACCAACAACCATCTCAAGCGAGCGTTCCACGCAAATACCGACCAGCACATCCGGACCGACACCGAGCTCGCGCAAATGATGCGCGAGCTGGTTGGCGCGCGCGTTGAGAGCGGCGTAGGTCAAATGCCGTCCTTCATGAACCAGCGCTGTGCGCTGCGCACTGCGCTCGGCCTGCATCTCGAACAACTGATGCACGCACACCGCGTCCGGATAAGGGGCCGCCGTATCGTTCCATATGACTAGCTGCTGATGCAGCGCGTCGGAACTCAACATGGCGCACTGATGAACAGGACGTTCAGGATGCGACGCCACAAATGCCAGCACATGGTTGAAATGATCGGCCATATGCGCGATCGTGGCCGCATCAAACAAGTCCGTGTTGTACTCGAGTGAGCAAAGCAGCCGTCCATCATGCTCCCCCACGTTCAAGGTCAGATCAAATTTGGCCGCATCGATCTCGGTGCGCAAGGGTTGCAATGCCAGGCCCGGTAGATCCAGGTCTCCCATCTGCGCATTTTGCAGCACCAGCATGACCTGGAACAGTGGCGGATGGCTAAGCTGGCGCTCCAGTTTGAGCATATCGACCAACTGTTCGAACGGCACATCTTGATGGGCGAAGGCGTCCAGCGCGGCGCATTTTACTTGCGCCAGCAGGGCCTTGAACGACGCGTTGGCATCGACCACGCTACGCAGCACCAGGGTATTGACGAACAAGCCAATAAGGGGCTCAAGCTCGGTCCGCTCGCGCCCTGCCACCGGCGTGCCAATACAAATATCGCTTTGGCCGCTGTAGCGCGCCAGCAGCACATTGAACGCCGCCGCCAAGGTCATGAACAAGGTCGCCTGCTCGTCCATTCCGACAGCATGCAGCCGGGTGGTCGTCGCTTTCTCCACCGTGAAATGATGGGTCGCACCACCATAGGTCTGCATTGCGGGGCGCGGACGGTCCGTTGGCAATGCCAGCAGCGTCGGCGCGCCGTGCAGCGTCGCGCCCCAGTAATCGAACTGCCGCTGCAATGCCGGCCCCGCAAGACGTTCGCGCTGCCAGTGGGCGAAATCCGGATACTGGATATCGAGCGCAGGCAGTGGCGAAGGCAAATTTTGCACATGCGCGCCGTACAGTGCCGCGACTTCGCGCACCAAGACACCGATCGACCATCCATCCGAGACGATATGGTGCATGGTCAATAGCAGTATGTGTTCAAGGTCCCCCATGCGTATCACACCGGCGCGCAGCAAGGGGCCCCTTTGCAGGTCAAATGGCGCCTGCGCGGCATCTTGCAACAACCATGTGGATTTCGCATCACGCTCCGCATGCGGCAGCGAACGCAAGTCGTTGATGGCAATCGCAAGTTCAAGCCTGGCGCTAACGACTTGCTGTGGCGCGCCATTGACCACGGCGAAGGTGGTTCGCAGCGCTTCGTGGCGAGCGACGATGTCGTTCAAGGTGCGCGCAAGGGCCGTGACATCAAGCGCACCAGTTAACCTGACCGCGAATGGGATGTTGTAGGCGGCGCCAGCCGGGTCGAGTTGATCGAGAAACCATAGACGCTGCTGTGCGAACGAGAGCGGCAGGACGCCGATGCGTTCTACCGGCTTGATCGTGCGGTCAAATGCCTGCGACGGGCCATGCCTCAGCGCGTCCACTTGCTGCGCGAACGAGTGCAGGGTCGGCGCCTCAAACAAGGCACGCAGAGGCATCTCAACCGAAAAGCCAGCGCGCACGCGCGAGACAAGCTGCGTCGCCAGCAGCGAATGTCCGCCCAGGCTGAAAAAATTATCGTGCAGGCCGACCCGCTCCACCGTCAGCACGTCGGCCCACATCGCCGCCAGTGCCTGCTCGGTCGCGCTCGCGGGTGCCTCGTACTCGCTGGCGCCGCGCCGCATGTCCGGCGCTGGCAGCAGCTTGCGCTCGACCTTGCCATTGGCGCTGAGCGGCAGTTCGTCAAGCATGACGAAGTGGGCCGGCACCATGTAGTCGGGCAGGTTTTGAAGCAGCGCGCCGCGCAGCGCTTCGCCATCGACCGGAGCATGCGCCACCACGTAGGCCACCAGGCGCTGGTCGCCGCTAACGTCCTCGCGCGCCAGCACAACGGCTTCGCGCACCTGTGCCTGCGCGACCAAGGCCGCCTCGATCTCGCCCAGTTCGATGCGAAAGCCCCGGATCTTCACCTGATGGTCGATGCGCCCCAGGTATTCAATGCTACCGTCCGGCGCGAAGCGCGCCAGATCGCCCGACTTGTACAGGCGGCTGCCCGCCTGCGCCGCGAACGGATTCGGGATGAAGCGCTCGGCCGTCAGTTCTGGACGGTTCAAGTAGGCGCGCGCCAGTCCAGCGCCGGCCACATGCAGTTCGCCGGCCACGCCAACGGGCAGCTGATTGAGGCTCGCATCGAGGATATAGGCGCCAAGATCGGGTATCGGCCGCCCTACCGTCGCCGCCGCATAGCCTTCGGCGCGCACCCGGCTGTAGGTGACGTGCACCGTTGTCTCAGTGATGCCGTACATATTCACCAGCGCCGGCGATTGGTCGCCGTGCTTGGCGAACCACGGCGCCAGCTCCGCCGGCTTCAAGGCTTCGCCGCCAAAAATGACCAGGCGCAGCGCCAGCGCCTGCGGCCCGCCAGCTTCAAGGTCGATCTGCTGCAGCTGCTGGAAGGCCGATGGCGTCTGGTTCAGCACCGTCACCTGCTCGCGCAGCAGCAGCGCGTGGAACTGGTCGGGCGCGCGCGTGACCAGGTGAGGCACCAGCACCAGCTTGCCGCCATGGAGCAAGGCGCCCCAGATCTCCCACACCGAAAAATCGAAGGCGTAGGAATGGAACAGGGTCCAGCTATCGTTTTCGTCGAATCCGAACCAGCCGTCGGTGGACGCGAACAGGCGCATCACATGATCGTGCTGCAGCTGCGCTCCTTTGGGCTTGCCGGTCGAACCCGAGGTGTAGATGACGTAGGCGAGATTTTGCGGCACGGCCGTGTGCAGCGGGTTATCCACCGAATACGCGGCCAGGTCGGCGTCGATGCAGACGGTGGCGGCATCGACCTGCGGCAAGGCCGCGCGCAGATGCTGCTGCGTCACCAGCACAGCCGGCCTGCAGTCGGCCAGCATGTACGCCAGCCGCTCGGCCGGATAGCTTGGATCGAGCGGCACATAGGCGCCGCCCGCCTTCAGGATGCCGAGCACGCCAACGATCATGTCGAAGGATCGCTCGGCGCACAGGCCCACCAGTACGTCCGGACCCACGCCAAGCTCGCGCAGCCGATGCGCCAGGCGGTTGGCGCGCGCGTTCAATTGGGCATAGCTCAGATGGACGCCATCATGCACCAGCGCGCTGCGCTGGGGCGTGCGCGCAACTTGCGCCTCGAAGGCCTGGTGAATGCATTGGAACGGCGCCTCGCGTACGCCCGGGTCGCTCCACAGGGCGAGCTGCTGCTGTTCCTCCCGCGTCAGCATCGGCAACTGCCCCACCAGCGTCTGCGGTGACGCCGCGATCGCGTCCAGCAGTTGGGCGAAGTGGCCGGACATGCGCTCGATGGTGGCGGCGTCGAACAGGTCGGTGTTGTACTCATAGACGATCTTCAGACTGCCATCGTGCTCGAGTCCCATCTCAAGCTTGATCTCGAAGTGCGCATGGGTGACGCTGTCCGTGTGCGAACCGGCTATGGTCAGCGCGTCGGCCTGGCCCGGCGCGCCCAATCCTGCGTCGCGCTGCGGCTCCTGCTCATTATGAAAATTGAGGGCCACTTGCGCATACGGCATGTAGGAGGCGTCACGGTCCTGCGCAAAATGGCTCAGCACAAGCTCAAACGGCAACTGCCGCTCGTAGGCTGCGAGCAGCGTATCGCGAGTGCGTTCAAGCAGCGCACCGAAGCTCTCCCCTGCCCTGACCCTGCTGCGCAAGGCAAGAATATTGACAAAAATTCCGATCAGCGCTTCAGTGCCGGCGGGGCGATTTGCCGACAGTGCGGCCACGCATAGATCGTCCTGTCCCGTATAACGATTGAGCAGGACGTTGAACGCGGCGCTGAGCACCATGAACAGGCTCGCGTTGCGCTGCTGCCCTATCCGCACCAGCTCCTGCGTGACCGAGACCGGAACGTGGGCGCACAAGGCCGCCCCTCGATGCGTCATGATGCTTGGGCGCGGACGATCCGTCGGCAAGGCCAGCAAGGATTGCGCCCCCGCCAATTGATCGCGCCAGAAGTCGAGCTGTTGATCCAGCATGTGGCCACTCAGGCGCTCCTGCTCCCATAGCGTGTAGTCCGCATATTGGATCGGCAGGGCCAGCAAGGGCGACGGCAGCCCCTGACGCAGGGCGCCGTAGAGCTGCGTGACTTCAGCTAGCAGCACCCCCATCGACCAGCCGTCATACAGGATATGGTGCAAGGTCAGCAGGAAGACATGCTCGCGCGCGCCGCGTTTGAGCAAGGCAGTCCGTATCAATGGACCTTGCGCCAGGTGGAACGGCTTTGCCGCCTCTGCCACGATGCGGGCGCCGATTTCCTGCTCACGCTGTCCCGCATCGATATCGCTTAAATCGTACAAGGGCAGCGCAAGCGCGAGCTGTGGCAGGATATGCTGGCGCGGGACGCCGTCATGATCGACAAAAATCGTGCGCAGCGGCTCGTGGCGCGCCACCAGAATATTAAACACCTGGCGGAACACGTCGACATCGAGCTCGCCATGCAGTGTCAATGCCAGTGGCATGCTATAGAACGCGCTGCCGGACTGTAGCTGGTCGAGAAACCAGAAGCGCTTCTGTGCATACGAAAGCGGCAATACGGCATTGCGGTCCGCCACGTCAATTGAGCTCAAGGTGGTGGCGCCGGTCTGGCCCAATGCGTCGATACAGGTGGCCAACGCCCCGACAGTGGGCGACTCGAACAGGGCGCGCAGCGGCAGCTCGACGGCAAACCCGGTGCGTATCTTGGCCACGAGTTGCGTCGCCAGCAGCGAATGTCCGCCCAGGCTGAAGAAGTTATCATGCACGCCAACCCGTTCCACAGTCAGTACGGTGGCCCACATCGCCGCCAGCGCCTGCTCGGTCGCGCTCGCAGGTGCCGCGTACTCGCTGGCACCGCGCCGCATGTCCGGCGCTGGCAACAGCGTGCGTTCGACCTTGCCGTTGGCGCTCAGCGGCAGTTCGTCAAGCATGACGAAATGGGCCGGCACCATGTAGTCGGGCAGGCTTTGCAGTAGCGCGCCGCGTAGCGATTCGCCATCGACCGGATCGTGCGCCACCACGTAGGCCACCAGGCGCTGGTCGCCGCGAACGTCCTCGCGCGCCAGCACGACGGCTTCGCGCACCTGTGCCTGCGCGACCAAGGCCGCTTCGATCTCGCCCAGTTCGATGCGAAAGCCCCGGATCTTCACCTGATGGTCGATGCGCCCCAGGTATTCAATGCTGCCGTCCTTCGCGAAGCGCGCCAGGTCGCCCGATTTGTACAGGCGGCTGCCCGCCTGCGTCCCGAACGGATTCGGGATGAAGCGCTCGGCCGTCAGTTCTGGACGGTTCAGATAGGCGCGCGCCAAGCCTGCGCCGGCCACATGCAGTTCGCCTGCCACGCCAACGGGCAGCTGATTGAGACTCGCGTCGAGGATATAGGCGCCAAGATCGGGTATCGGCCGTCCCACCGTCGCCGCCGCATAGCCTTCGGCGCGCACCCGGCTGTAGGTGACATGCACCGTTGTCTCCGTGATGCCGTACATATTCACCAGCGCCGGCGATTGGTCGCCGTGCTTGGCGAACCACGGCGCCAGCTCCGCCGGCTTCAAGGCTTCGCCGCCAAAAATGACCAGGCGCAGCGCCAGCGCCTGCGGCCCGCCAGCTTCAAGGTCGATCTGCTGCAGCTGCTGGAAGGCCGATGGCGTCTGGTTCAGCACCGTCACCTGCTCGCGCAGCAGCAGCGCGTGGAACTGGTCGGGCGCGCGCGTGACCAGGTGAGGCACCAGCACCAGCTTGCCGCCATGGAGCAAGGCGCCCCAGATCTCCCACACCGAAAAATCGAAGGCGTAGGAATGGAACAGGGTCCAGCTATCGTTTTCGTCGAATCCGAACCAGCCGTCGGTGGACGCGAACAGGCGCATCACATGATCGTGCTGCAGCTGCGCTCCTTTGGGCTTGCCGGTCGAACCCGAGGTGTAGATGACGTAGGCGAGATTTTGCGGCACGGCCGTGTGCAGCGGGTTATCCACCGAATACGCGGCCAGGTCGGCGTCGATGCAGACGGTGGCGGCATCGACCTGCGGCAAGGCCGCGCGCAGATGCTGCTGCGTCACCAGCACAGCCGGCCTGCAGTCGGCCAGCATGTACGCCAGCCGCTCGGCCGGATAGCTTGGATCGAGCGGCACATAGGCGCCGCCCGCCTTCAGGATGCCGAGCACGCCAACGATCATGTCGAAGGAACGCTCGGCGCACAGGCCCACCAGCACGTCCGGCCCCACGCCAAGCTCGCGCAGGCGATGCGCCAGACGATTGGCGCGCGCGTTCAACTCGGTATAGCTCAGATGGACGCCATCATGCACCAACGCGCTGCCCTGAGGCGTGCGCGCAACCTGCGCCTCGAACGCCTGGTGGATGCATTGGACCGGCGCCTCGCGCACGAGCGGATCGCTCCACAGGGCGAGCTGCTGCTCCTCCTGCTGCGTCAGCATCGGCAATTGGCCCACCTGCGTCTGCGGCGATGCGGCGATCGCGGCGAGCAGGTGCACAAAGTGGCCCGACATGCGCTCGATGGTGGCGGCGTCGAACAGATCGGTGTTGTATTCGAGCGTAAAACGCAGCTGCTGGTCGTCCTCCAGCGCGTTCAGCGTCAAGTCGAATTTGGCGCTCACGCCCTGCGTGGGCACTGGCTGCAGACGCAGCCCCGGCAAGGACAATTCCCGCATCGGCGCATTCTGCAGAACCAGCATGACCTGGAACAGCGGCGCGTGGCTGAGCTGACGCTGGCCTACCGTCGCATCGACCAGTTGCTCGAACGGCAATTCCTGATGCGCGTACGCGTCGAGTGCCGTCGCCTTGACCTGTTCCAGCAAGGCCAAGAACGAAGCGTGCGGGTCGATGTGCGTGCGCAGCACCAGCGTATTGACGAAAAATCCAATCAGCGCCTCCAGGTCGGCGCGTTCGCGCGCGGCGATTGGCGTACCGACGCAAATGTCGAACTGGCCCGAATAGCGCGATAGCAGAACATTGAACGCCGCCGTCAGCGTCATGAACAAGCTCGCCTGGGCGGCCTGCCCGAGCGCGTGCAAGCTCCGCGTTGCCGCCGCATCGAGTTCAAACGTGCAGGTGGCGCCGCGGTACGACTGAACGGCAGGTCTGGCCCGGTCGGTCGCCAGGGTGAGCTGGGAAGGAGCGCCATCGAGTTTGCCGCGCCAGTACTGCAGGTGCTCCTGCATCGGCGCGCCGTCCAAGCGCGCGCGCTGCCAATGGGCGAAGTCGGCATACTGAATTGCCAAGGGCTTGAGTGGCGACGCCTGGCCATTCACGAATGCCGTGTACAGAGCGACGATTTCATCGACCAGCACGCCAATCGACCAGCCGTCGGCGACGATATGGTGCATCGTCAGCAGCAGTACATGTTCAACGGCGCCGCAGCGGACCACCCCAACGCGCATCAAGGGGCCGGCTTGAAGGTCGAATGGCGTCTGCGCCGCCTCCTGCGCCAGTCGGTTCGCCATCGCGGCACGCTGCTCAAGCGGCATGTCGCTCAAATCCGTGAACGCCGGCTGCAGCTGAAGATCCGCCGCAATCACTTGATGCGCACTGCCTTCGACGCTGGAAAATGTGGTGCGCAAAGCCTCATGGCGGCGCACGATTTCATTGAGCGTGCGCGTTAGCGCCGGCACATCGAGCTGTCCATCGAGCCGCACGGCATACGCCAGGTTATACAGGGCGCTGCCTTTTTCGAGCTGATCCAGGAACCACAAGCGTTGCTGCGCGAACGATAGCGGCAACGCTGCGCTGCGCTGCGCCGTCGGGATCGCCTCGCCCACCTCGGCGCCGCCCGACTGGTCAAGACGCTGCGCCAGGGACCGCACCGTAGCAGCTTCAAACACGGTGCGCACCGGCGTGTTGATGCCAAGGCGGGTGCGCAGGCGTGCGACGAGCTGCGTCGCCAGCAGCGAATGACCACCCAGGCTGAAGAAATTGTCGTCGATGCCGACCTGGTCGAGTTTGAGCAGCTCGGCCCAAACCGTGGCAATCGCCTCCTGCAGCGGCGTCTGTGGCGCCGTATAGCCGCCACCGACGCGCTTCATATCCGGCGTCGGCAGGCGCTGCCGGTCCACCTTGCCGTTCGCGTTCAATGGCAATGCGTCGAGCACAACAAAATGGGCGGGCACCATATAGTCAGGCAGTGTGCGCGCCAGTTCGCGCTGGGCATCGTGCTGGTCGAATCGCCCATCCGGCGCAGCGACGACGTAGGCCACCAGGCGCCGGTCGTCCGGCACATCCTCGCGCACCAGTACCACTGCTTCACGCACGCTCGACAAAGCCGACAATGTCGCTTCGATCTCGCCCAACTCAATACGAAAGCCGCGCAGCTTGACCTGACCGTCGATGCGTCCCAGGAATTCAATGTTCCCGTCGGCGGCGAAGCGGGCCAGGTCGCCCGACCGGTACATGCGCGCACCAGGCTCGCGTGAGAATGGATCGGGAACAAATTTTTCGGCGCTCAGCGCAGGACGCCGGTGGTATCCGCGCGCCACGCCAAGGCCTCCGATATAGAGCTCGCCTGCGGCGCCGCGCGGCACCGGATTATGGTCGGTGTCGAGTACATAGAGGCGGGTATTGGCGATCGGGCGTCCAATCGGAGGCACGGCGGGCCAAGCCCCCATCGCACCGCAATCGAGCCGGTATTGGCTCGCCACATGCGTCTCCGACGGGCCGTACTGGTTGTACAAGAATCTGCCCCCGAGCGAGCCGGCATAAGCCTTGAGCGCGTCGGTGACGACCAGCTGTTCGCCGGCGCTGATGATGTCGCACCCATCGCCGGCAGCGGACAGCGGGTTTTCCGTCGGCGCCAGGCTGGCAAACTGCTGCAATACCGCGTTCGGAATAAAAATCTGCTGAAAACCGGTGGCGGCGATAAAGTCACGCAAGCCTTGCATATCCTTGCGCAGGGCATCGTCGATCAAGACCAGGCTGTCGCCGGCACACAGGGTGGAAAATATCTCCTGAAACGAGACGTCAAAGTTCAACGATGCGAACTGCAGCGTCCTTCTGGCCGCGCCGCCGTCGTTCGGACGCGCGTCGAGCTGCCACGCTATCAGGTTGCCCAGCGCCGCCACGCTCAAGCCCACGCCCTTGGGCCGCCCGGTCGATCCGGACGTATAGATTACGTAGCACATGCTTTGCGGCAGACCCGGCTTGTCGAGATTGGCGCTGCTGCACGTGGCCAGCATCGCAGCTTGGGTATCGATGGCAAACAAGGGCGCCGCGCCCACCAATTTGGCACTCATGCTCGCCTGCGTCAAGACTAGCGCTGGCGCCGCGTCGTCCAACATCATCGCCAGGCGTTCCTGCGGATAGCCAGGATCGAGAGCCACATAGGCGCCACCGGCTTTGAGCACGGCAAGCACCGCAGCGACCATGTCGAACGAGCGCTCCAGGCATATGCCAACGAGTACATCGGGCCCGACGCCGCATGCATCCAGATGGTGCGCCAGCTGATTGGCCCGGCTATTTAACTGCGCATAGCTCAAGTGGGCGCCGCACAGGCTCAGCGCAATGCACTCTGGCGTGCGTAGCACCTGCTGCTCAAAGCGCTGATGGACCGCGAGGGGGGCAAAGTTAGCGGCGCTGTCGTTCCAGCTGACTAATTGAAGCGTCCTTTCCTCGTGCCCCAGCATGTCAAGGTCATGAATGCGCCGTCCGGGATCGGCAACGATGGCCCCAATCAAGCGCTCGAACTGGGCCGCCAGACGCAGCATGGACGCGCCATCGAACAAGTCGGTGCTGTATTCGAGCGTACAGGCGAGCGAGCCGTCGGCGAGCTCACTGGCGTTAAGCATCAGGTCGAACTTGGCGGTCGTGCGCTCGGTGACGACTGGCTCAAGCCGCAAGCCAGCAAGATCGAGGTCGCCGCCCGGCGTGTTTTGCAGCCCCAGCATCACTTGGAACAGGGGCGCGTGCATGGTTTGGCGCTCCGGCTTGAGGGCATCGACGAGCTGTTCGAACGGTACGTCCTGGTGCGCATAGGCGTCCAGGGCGGTGCGCCGCACCTGCTCGAGCAGTGCGCTGAACGACGCGTTGGCGTCAAGCTCGCACCGCAGCACCAGCGTGTTGACGAAAAATCCAATCAGCGGCTCAAGCTCTGGCCGCGTGCGGTTCGCCACCGGGGTGCCGATGCAAATATCGCTCTGGCCGGAATAGCGCGACAGCAGAATGTTAAGCGCCGCCGCCAAGGCCATGAACAGCGTGGCATTGCACTGCTTCCCAATCAGGTGCAAGCCCCGCACCAGCGCGCCCGGAATGGGAAAATGCAGCACCGCTCCCCGGTACGATTGGATGGCCGGACGCGGGCGGTCGGTCGGCAAAGCCAGTAGCGACGGCGCGCCGGCCAGTTGGCGCGTCCAGTAATCGAGCTGCCCTTGCAGGGCATCGCCGGACAGGCGCTCGCGCTGCCATTGCGCGAAATCGGCGTACTGGATCGGCAGCTCGGGCAGCGGCGAAGACAAGCCCTGCGCGAAGGCGGCATACAAGGCCGCCACTTCCTCGACCAAGATCCCCATCGACCAGCCATCGGCGGCGATATGATGCACCGTAAACAAGATGATGTGCTCGCACGGGCCGAGCCGGATCAGGCTGGCGCGCGTCACCGGCCCGCTATGCAGATCAAACGGCGTCTGCGCTTCCTGCTGCGCCAACTCCATCGCCCTCGCCTCGCGCTCGGCCGGCGTGGCTCCGCTCATGTGCGCGCACAGGTCGGTCACGGGCAGGTCCGCTTGCACGGCAGGATCAATCACTTGCAAGGCTTGCTCGCCGACCGTCACAAAACGCGTGCGCAGCACTTCATGACGGCGCAGCACTTCGTTGATCGTGCGCGCGAGGACCGCACAATCGAGCGCGCCCGACAAACGCAGCGCGATCGGCATATTGTAGAAGGCGCTGCCTGCCTCGAACTGATCGAGAAACCACAAGCGCTGCTGCGCAAACGACAAGGGCGCGCCCGCTTCCGGCGTGGCGCGGCGCGCGATGCTTTGTACAGTACGCACCTTGCCCTTTACCCATTTGTTTAACAGGGCCTGCTTTGCTGCTGACAGCGTCGTGTCGGTCTTCATATTCATTCTTATTCGCTTACGTCGTTTGCCAAGGACAGTGCCTCTTCGTCGGACATGCCTTCAATTTTTTCGATGATCATGGCCTCAATGATGGCCGCCGTCGCCGCAATCGTGGGAGTGTCAAATAGCGCGCGCGGCGCCAAGTCCACCTCCAGCACCTCCTGCACCTTGGCGATCAGGCGCATCGCCAGCAGGGAGTGGCCACCGAGCTCAAAGAAGTTATCCTCGGTGCCAACCCGGTCAAGCTTGAGCAATCCAGCCCATATCTCGGCCAGCACTTCCTCGATCGGGCTATTGGGCGCCACATAGCCACGCGCGTCGCGCGTGCTGTGCGGCGCTGGCAGGATGTCGCGATTGACCTTTCCGTTTGGCGTCAGGGGCAACTGCGCCATTTCCACAAACTGAGCGGGCAGCATATAGTCCGGCAGTGTCTGCGCCAGCGCCCTGCGCAAGGCAGGCGCGTCGAACGATACGCCTTCTCGCGGCACGACATAGGCCACTAGCCGTTTTTCGCCACCCTCGTCGGCACGCAGCACGGCGACTGCATCGGCCACCGTAGCGATGTCCGCGAGCGCCGTCTCGATCTCGCCCAACTCAACACGGAAGCCGCGCACCTTGACCTGCTGGTCGATGCGCCCAAGATACTCGATGTTGCCGTCCTCAAGGTAACGCGCCAGATCGCCGGTCCTATACAGGCGCGCGCCCGCCACACCGCCAAAGGGATTGGGTATGAATTTTTCGGCCGTCAAATCCGGTCGCCCCAGGTAGCCGCGCGCCAGCCCCGCGCCACCGATATGGAGTTGACCCGGCACGCCGATGGGTACCGGATCGTAGTCGGCATCGAGAATGTAGCACTCGGTGTTGGCGATCGGCTTGCCGATCGGCGGCAGCGCCGGCCATGCGTCCATCCCGGCACTTGCGAGAGCGAATTGCGTGACGACATGGGTTTCGGACGGGCCGTACTGGTTGTACAGGAAGTGGCCGCCCAGCCGGCGTGCCAAGGAGGACAACTGCGGCGTAATTTGAAGCTGTTCGCCCGCGCTGACGATTTCGCAGCCCGGCGACATGGGTGCAAGGTTGGCGGCGCCCGGTCCGGCAAGGCCCGCGAAATGCTGGACCACGGCGTTGGGCAGGAATACGCGCTGGCAGCCCGTATCCTCGATATATCGGCGCAGTGCTTGCAGGTCCTGGCGCCGCGCTTCCGCGCACAAAACGAGCGTGTCGCCGCCGCACAGGGCCGAAAATATCTCCTGGAACGAAACGTCGAAATTTAGCGAGGCAAACTGGAACACGCGCCCAGGCGCGCCACGCGCGTGGGTGCGGTGCTCGAGCTGCCATGCAATCAGGTTGCGTAGCGCGCCGATGGTCATGGCCACACCCTTGGGACGTCCGCTCGACCCTGAGGTGAACAACACGTATGCCAGGTTGGCCGCGGTACTGACACAGCCAGGATTCGTTTGCGCACTGGTGGCGATCGCCTCCGGCTCGACATCCACGCAGATGATCCGGTCCTGCTCCAGCGGCAGGCGCGCCACCAGGCCCGATTCGCTCAGCACCAGCACCGGCGCGGCGTCCTCGAGCATGGCGGCAAGCCGCTCTTGCGGATAGGCCGGATCGAGCGCGACATACGCGCCGCCTGCTTTCAGAATCGCCAGCAGTGCGATCACCATTTCGGCAGAGCGAGCCAGGCAGACGCCAACCAGGCTATCGGGGCCGACACCGCGGCTACGTAGAAACTGCGCCAGCTGATTGGCGCGCGCATTGAGCTGCGTATAACGCATAGGCTGCGCATCGCCATCGAGCGCCAAGGCATCAGGCGTGCGTTCAACCTGCGCCTCGAACATCTGATGCAGGGTCGGCGCCGCGGCGTAACTGACGACAGTATCGTTCCAGGCCCGCAAAATGCGGTCGCGCTCCGCATCGCTTTGCATCGACAGCGTGCAGATCGGGGCGTTTGGATCGAGCACGATCGCCTCAAGCAGGCGAGTGAACTGATCAGCCATCCTGGCGGCGGTGGCGGCATCGAACAAATCAGTGTTGTATTCGAGGCTGGCACCGAGTTCATCGCCCTCGGCGACGACGCTGAGCGTCAAATCGAATTTAGCGGTGGCGCTGTCGGCCGGCAGCGGATGAATCGCCAGTCCCGGCAACTCCAGCACGGCAGCGGGCGCATTCTGCAGCGCCAGCATGACCTGGAACATGGGAGCGTGGCTCAGCTGGCGCTTGGGCTTGAGGTCCTCCACCAGCTGTTCGAACGGAATATCCTGATGGGCGTAGGCGCCAAGCGCCGTTTTACGCACTTGCCGCAGCAACGCGACGAAGCTGGCGCGGCTGTCGATGCGCGTGCGCAGCACCAAGGTATTGACGAAGAAGCCAATCAAAGGCTCGACTTCGGCCCGATTGCGGTTGGCGATCGGCGTACCAATGCAGATGTCATCCTGCCCGGCGTAACGCGAGAGCAGCACGTTCAGGGCGGCGAGCAAACCCATGAACAGCGTGGTCTGGGTTGCGCGGCCGAGCGCGTGCAGGTGCGCCGTCGTCGCCGCGCTGATCGCAAATGCATGGCTGGCGCCGTGGTAGGTCTGTACCGGCGGGCGTGGCCGATCCGTTGGCAAGTGCAATATGCCGGGCGCATTCTCCAGCTGGGCGCGCCAATAGTGCAGCTGGCGTTCAAGCACCGCACCACTTAGCCAACGGCGCTGCCAGTGCGCATAATCGGCGTACTGTATCGACAGCTCCGGCAGCGGCGACGGCAAACCTGCGCGATACGCGCGGTACAACGTCGCCACTTCCGTCACCAGGATGCCGTTTGACCATCCGTCCGAGACAATATGGTGCAGCGCGAACAGCAGCACGTGCTCGTCGGCGCCAAGGCGCAGCAGGCTGGCCCGCAGCAGGGGGCCGGTCTGCAAATCGAATGGCGTTTTCGCTGCCACCTGCGCCAGCTCCAGTGCGCGCGTCTGACGCTGCGCGTCCGCCAGGCCGGACAGGTCGCTCACAGTCATCTCCACCATCATGTGTGGCGCGACGATTTGAACCGGTACGCCTTCGTGCATCGCGAAGCGTGTGCGCAATGCGTCGTGCCGGCGCACCACCTCGTTGATACCGCGTTCAAGCGCATCGATATCGAGCTGTCCAATCAGGCGCACGGCCGATGGCAGATTATAGGCCGCGCTGTCGCTCTCGAACTGCGCGAGGAACCACAGACGCTGCTGCGAAAACGACAAGGCTTGCGCGGCGCCGCGCTGTTGCGCGGTCAATGGCGGTGCCGCCATGCCAAGGTTGTCGTGTTCCGCTTGAATCGCCTGCGCCATGGCTGCGATCGTCGGCCCTTCAAACAGCGCGCGCAGCGGCAGTTCGACGTGAAATGCCAGCCGTACCTGCGACACCACCTGCGTGGCGAGCAGGGAATGCCCGCCGAGCATGAAGAAGTTATCGTGTACGCCAACGCGCTCCAGTTTCAGCACTTGGATCCAGATCGCCGCGAGCATGCCTTCATCGGGGGTGCGCGGCGCAAGGTATTGCGCGTCCCCGACCGACAAGTCCACCGCTGGCAACGCCTTGCGATCTAGCTTGCCGTTGACCGTCAAGGGCATCTGCTCGAGCACGACAAACTGCGCTGGCACCATATAGTCCGGCACCATCTCAAGGAGCATGGTGCGCAGGCCGAAGGTGTACTCGCCACCGTCCGCTTGCGCCTCATGGTCGTCGCGCACTACATAGGCCACCAGCACCAGTTCGCCATCACTCACTGCTTGCGCAATGACCGCCGCCTGGCGCACGCCCGGCAAGGTGAGCAAAGCCGCTTCGACTTCGCCGGTTTCAACACGCATGCCGCGGATCTTGACTTGAAAATCGCTGCGGCCCATGAAACGGAACTGGCCGTCGGCGAGCAGCATCGCCAGATCGCCTGTCTTGTACAGGATGTCGTCGGGGCCGGCGCTATATGGATTGCGCACAAACGATGCGCCAGTCAGTGCCTCGTCGCGGTAATAGCCAAGGCTGCGGTAGGGCGTACGCAGATAGAGTTCGCCCACTTCCCCCTGCGCGCAGGGCTCCATATTGGCTTTCAACAGAATCGCCTGGGCGCCCGGCAGCGGTTTGCCCATGGGGATGAAGGCCGCATCGGTGCGTTCGGCCGGAACCCGGTACACCATCTTCGCCAGCGTGGTCTCGGTCTGTCCGTAGACACCGTACAGCTGCACGCGGGCGCCGAAGCACTCGACAAACCTGTTGGTGTCAGCCGGTAGCAGCGCGCCGCCGCCAACGACCACCTGTTTGAGCTGCGGCAGGCGCTGTGGCGTCAGTTCAGCGTCGAGCAAGACGCGGAACGACGATGGCACGCAGTGCATCAGCGTTACTGCGCTGTGCTCCATCCACGCGCTCAGGGCGGCGCCCGCGAACACGTCCGCCGACGGGGCGATGCAGATGGTGCCGCCGGCGCACAAGGCGGGCAGCACGTCGCGCAAGTAGACGTGGAACGACGGATTGGTCAGTTGACTGGCGCGCGTGCCGGCGTCCAGGCCGAGCGCTTCGATTTCCCACTCAATGAAATGCGCCAAGCCCTGTGTGCGTCCCAGTACCGCCTTCGGCGTGCCCGTCGAACCGGAGGTGAAGTAGATGTGGCATGGCGCATCCGGCGCCACCCAAACCGCCGGGTCGATGGTGGCGGCCGTCCGCACGTCATGCTCGCGCAGTCCCTCGATGCCGGTGGGCGCAAAGGGACAAGACGGCGTGTCCAGCAGCAGCAGGTGCCGCACATTTGCTTGAGTACTCAACAATTGCGCCACACGGGAGGCGCACGGCGCCTGCGACACCAAGCACTGCGGCGTGATGAGCGCCATGATGTCGCCAATTCTCTGCTGCGGGTAGGCGGCATTGATCGACGCATACACCGCACCGGCCTTGAGCACGCCAAGCGTTGCGACGATTTGCGCGACCGGGTCCTCCAGCAAGATCGCCACGATCGATCCGGCCTCGGCACCGCTGGCGCGCAAGGCGTTCGCCAACTGATTGGCACGCGCATCGAGCTGCGCGTAGTCGAAACGCTGCTCGCCCCACTCCACTGCGATGGCAGTGGGGGCAGCGCGCACGGATTGCGCGAACAGCTCCAGCACATTGTTCGCACCCAAGGCAAGGGCCAGATCGGCGTCGGCGATACGGGTGAACGATGGCTGATAGCTGTCCCAGGCGCGCAACAGCAGCTGTTTCTGCTGCGGGTCCAATAGCGGCAGCTCGCCAATGATCGCGCCCGGATTGGCTGCCACTGCCGCCAGCAGGCAGGAAAGGTGGCTTCCCATGCGCTGCATGGTCGCCGCGTCGAACAAGTCAGTGCTGTATTCGACCGAGCCATGCAAGGCGCCCTCATGCTCCCAAAACGCCAAGCGCAGATCGAATTTGCTGGTGGCGATATCACTGTCGATCTGCTGCAACGTCAGCCCCGGCAGCTCCAGCGCGTCGACCGGCGCATTTTGCAGGATCAGCATCACCTGGAACAGCGGTGCATGGCTAGGACTGCGTAGCGGCGCCACGGCATCGACTACCTGCTCGAACGGGACATCCTGATGGGCGTAGGCGTCAAGCAGCGTATCCCTTACCTGCAGTAGCAAGGATTCGAAGCTGGCAGCGCTATCGATCTGGGAACGCACCACCAGCGTGTTGGCGAAAAATCCAATCAGGCCTTCGATTTCCGCTTTGTTGCGGTTGGCGATCGGCGTGCCGATGCATATATCCGTTTGGCCCGATTCGCGCGCCAGTAGCACGCTGAAGGCCGCCGTCAGGCTCATGAAAAGCGTGGTTTGGGTGCGCCGGCCCAAGGCATACAGTCCAGCCAGCGTCGATGCCGGCACGTCGAACGACAGCGAGGTGCCGCGATGGCTCTGGATGGCGGGACGCGGACGGTCCGTCGGCAGCGCCAGCAGCGTCGGTGCGCCGTACAACTGTTCGGTCCAATAGCTCAACTGCGCCTGCAGCACGTCGCCGCTCAGCCATTCGCGCTGCCACTGCGCGTAGTCCGCATACTGGATCGGCAGTGCCGCCAACGACGACGGCCGCTCCAGTGCGAAGCCGCTGTACAGGGCCGCCAGTTCGCGCACCAATACGCCGGCGGACCATCCGTCCGAAACGATGTGGTGCATCGTGAGCAGCAAAATGTGCTCATCCTCGTCCAGGCGCAGCAGCGCGGCACGGATCACCGGGCCGCTTGCCAGGTCAAAGGGACGGCGCGCCTCTTCCTGCGCCAGCTCGTGCGCCTTGGCCGTGCGTTCGGCCGGCGCCAGCGAGGACAAGTCGGTCAGCGCCAGTCCAAGGTCGAGCGTCGGCGCGATTGTCTGGATCGGGCTGCCGTCGATGTCCGTAAAGCGCGTGCGCAGCGACTCATGACGGCGTACGATTTCGTTCAGGCTCGCGTGCAGCGCATGAGTGGCCAACTGGCCGCTCAAGCGCATCGCGGTCGGCATATTGTAGATGGCGCTCTCGGGCGCATACTGGTCGAGGAACCATAGACGCTGCTGGGCGAACGACAGTGCCAGCGGTTTGTCGCGCGCGGCCACGCCGATCATCGGCAGCACCGGCGTGCCGTCGTCACGCCGGGCGGCGTCAATGCGCAGCGCCAGTGCCGCCACGGTCGGCGCCTCGAACATGGTGCGCAGCGCGATATCGACATGAAACGCGCTACGCACCTGCGATACCACCTGCGTCAATAATAGCGAGTGGCCGCCAAGCGCAAAAAAATCATCGCGTGTGCCGACCCGTTCAAGCTTGAGAACCTCGGCCCAGATTGCGGCCAGTACCTCCTGCGTTGGCGTGTTTGGCGCCATATACGCTCGATGCGCCGCATCGCCGCCACGCTGGTCCGGTACCGGCAGCGCCTTGCGGTCGATCTTCCCGTTTGGACTCAATGGCCACGCGTCGACAAACACGAAATGCGCCGGCACCATGAAGTCCGGAAGCGTCTGTTGCAACGCGGCCCGCATATGGGCGCTGTCGGGCGCACAGCCCGCGCGCGACAGCACATATGCAATCAGACGCCGGTCGCCCGAACTATCCTCGTGCGCCAGCACCAGCGCTTCATGCACGCCGTCCAATGCGCCGAGCGCGGCTTCGATCTCGCCAGGCTCGATGCGCATGCCACGCATCTTGATTTGATTGTCGACGCGGCCCAGATACTCAATCGTGCCGTCGGCCAGATAGCGCGCCAAATCACCTGTCCGGTACAAGCGCCCGCCAGGCTGGGCGGCGAACGGATTGGGAATAAATCTATCGGCCGTTAAATCAGGGCGATTCAGATAGCCACGCGCCAGATTGATGCCGGCCAGGTGAAGCTCGCCCGCCACGCCCACCGGCACCGGATTGCTTTCCTGGTCCAGAATAAAGCACCCGGTGTTGGCGATTGGCCGCCCGATCGGCAGAACGGTGGCGTCGTCGGCGCGCAGCTGGAACGTCGCACAGACGGTCGTTTCGGTCGGACCGTATGCATTGAGAAAGCGCCGTCCCTGTGCCCATTGCGCCGCCAGCGCTGGTGGACATGCATCACCCGCCACGATCAAGGTCGCAAGATGCGCGTAAGGCGCCGCTGCCAGAACCGCAAGCACGGCCGGCGGCAGCGTTGCCACCGTAATCTTCAGGGCATCGAGCGTATGCTCAAGTGCGCCCGGCAGCAAATCGTCCCGCGCCGCCATGCACAATGTGGCGCCGCTGCACAGCGCCGTGAACAGCTCCGACGCCGAAGCGTCAAAATTGAGGGATGCGAACTGAAGCACCCGCTGACCTGGACCGATGCCAAAGGCCGCGCTCTGGGCGTCTACCAGATTGCATAGGCCGGTATGCTGGAGCAGCGTTCCCTTCGGTTTGCCGGTCGAACCGGACGTGTAGATGACATAAGCGAGGTTGTCCGGCAGTGCGCCGCCGTTCGGATTCCCGGTTTGGCTGGCATCGAGCTCGCCCCAATGGGCATCGACGCAAAAAATGGAGGTGGCGCCAATTGGGAGCCGGGCCAGCAGCCCTTGCTGTGTCAGCACCAGTGCCGGATTGGCGTCGGCCAGGATATACGCCAAACGCTCCTGCGGGTAGTCCGGATCGAGCGGCACGTATGCCGCGCCAGCCTTGAGAATCGCCAGCAGGCCAACAACCATGTCGAGCGAACGATCAATGCAGACGCCAACGAGCATGTCGGGCCCCACCCCGCGAGCGCGCAGGTGGTGCGCAAGCACGTTGGCGCGCGTGTTCAATTGCGCGAAGCTTATGTGCTGTTCCTGCCACACGATCGCCGTGGCATCCGGCGTTTGCGCCGCCTGGGTTTCGAACATGGCGTGGATGGTCTGTGGCGCGCACCCGGTCGTAGCGGTGGCGTTCCATGCAACCAGCATGCGCTCGCGCTCGGCCGATCCCAACATCTCCAGGTCCGCTATGCGGGCCGCCGGTGCTGCCACGATGGCATCGAGCAGACGCATGAAATGGTCGGCCATGCGCGCGATGGTGGCCGGCGCAAACAGGGCCGTATTGTATTCGAATCCAGCTTCGATCCGATCGCCCTCAGCCGCCATGCTCAGAGTAAGGTCGAACTTTGCGCTGCCGCCGTCGAGCTGCAGCGGCTGCACGCTCAGGCCTGCCAGGTCAAGAGTCGCCGCGGGCGCGTTCTGCAGCACCAACATCACCTGGAACAGGGGCGAATGACTGAGCTGGCGCTCAGGCTTGAGCACTTCCACCAATTGCTCGAACGGCACGTCCTGATGGGCATACGCGGCCAGCGCGTTGGCGCGCACCTGCTGCAGCAAATCGCCAAAACTGGCGCGCGAGTCGATGCGCGTGCGCAGCACCAGCGTGTTGACGAAAAAGCCGATCAGGTCCTCGGTCTCGGACCGGTTGCGGTTGGCGATCGGCGTGCCGATGCAGATATCGTCCTGCCTCGCATAGCGCGCGAGGAGGATATTGAAGGCGCAGGCCAGGACCATGAAGAGCGTGCTCTGGGTCTTGCGGCTCAGTTGCGTCAACGCCGCCGTGGTCGAGGCGGAAATGGTAAAGCCATGCACGGCTCCCTCGTGCACCTGTACCGGCGGACGCGCAAAGTCGGTCGGCAAGGCCAGCAGTGCGGGCGCATCCTTCAACTGACCAGTCCAGTAATCGAGCTGGCGCCGCAGCACTTCGCCACTTAGCCATTGCCGCTGCCAGTGCGCGAAATCGGCATATTGAATCGATAGCTCCGGCAAGGGCGAAGGCCGCCCCTGCAGGAAAGCGCCATACAGTGCGGCCAGTTCGGAAACCAGGATCGATGCGGACCAGCCATCGGAGACGATGTGGTGCATCGTGAACAGGAACACATGCTCATGCGCGTCAAGGCGCAACAAGCCAGCGCGCATCAAGGGTCCGGTGGCAAGGTCGAATGGCGCGAGCGCCTCCTCCTGCGCCAGCGTTAGTGCCTTTGCCTCGCCTTGTGGCGGCGCCAGTTCCGACAGATCCGTCACCGGCAAGCCCAGCTTGAGTTCCGGATCGATGATCTGGACAGTGGCGCCATCGCGCATGGCGAAGCGCGTGCGCAGCGAGGCATGCCGGCGTACGATCTCATTCAAGCTGCGCTTGAGCGCATCGACATCGAGCGGGCCACATAGACGCAACGCGGCAGGGATATTGTAGAAGGCGGTGGACGGTTCGTACTGGTCGAGGAACCACAAGCGCTGCTGCGCGAACGACAGTGCCAGCGGGCCCGCATGCGACAGCGGAACGATGGCGGCGGCCTCGCCTGCCTCGCCGGAGCGCTGCGCCAGCACGATCGCACGCGCGAGAGCGCCGACGCTGGCGTTTTCGAACAGTGCGCGCAGCGGCAGATCGAGTTTGAACGCAACGCGCACCTGCGACAGCACTTGGGTCAAGAGCAGCGAATGGCCACCGAGTTCGAAGAAGTTATCTGCCGTCCCGACCGGTTCGAGTTTAAGTACATCGGCGAAGATCGTGGCGACGATTTCCTCCACCGGTGTGGCCGGCGCGACGTAGTCATGCTGCGCGCCGGCGCCATCGGGAGCCGGCAAGGCTTGATGATCGATCTTGCCGTTGGGTGTAGTCGGCAGACGCTCAAGCACGACAAAGTGCGCCGGCACCATGTAGTCCGGCAGGGACTCCAGCAAGGCCGCGCGCATCTGCGAAGGCTCTATCGCGCCAGCGCCATGCGCCACTACGTAGGCCACCAAGCGCCGTTCGCCCGGCCTATCCTCGCGCGCCACGACCACCGCTTCGCGCACCTGCGCAAGCTGGTGCAGCGCCGCCTCGATATCGCCCGGCTCGATCCGGAATCCGCGAATCTTTACCTGGTTGTCGATGCGGCCAAGGTACTCGATGCTGCCGTCGGCGCGGTAGCGCGCCAGGTCGCCCGAGCAGTACAGGCGCGATCCGTCCACGCCAAACGGATTGGGAATGAACTTCTCGGCCGTCGCAGCGGGCTGACCAAGATAGCCGCGCGCCAGTCCCGCCCCGCCGATATACAACTGGCCGGCCACGCCGACCGGGACTGGTGCGAGCGCGCCGTTGAGGATGTAGCATTCGACGTTGTCGATCGGACGCCCGATAGGGGGCGCGCCGCTCTGCTGCGCGTCGCAATAGGCGATGGTCGCGCACACGGTCGCTTCAGTGGGGCCATAGGCATTGAGCAAGCGTCTCCCGCCCGCCCATTGATCCACCACCGCCGCAGGACAGGCTTCGCCCGCCACGGCCAGCGTCGCCAGCTGCGAAAAGGCCTGGGGCGCCATCGCCCCCAACACAACAGGCGGCAAGGTTGCGACGTTGATCTCCATGGCGCCGAGCGTGTGCTCGAGCGCACCGGGCATCAAGTCCTCGCGGCTGGCCAGGCATAAGGTGGCCCCGCTGGCAAGCGCCATGAATATCTCGGACACCGAGGCGTCGAAATTGAGCGATGCGAACTGCAGTACGTTCTGGCCGGCCCGCACATTAAAGGCAGCGATCTGCGCCCGCACAAGGTTGCACAGGCCAGCATGCTCGAGCAGCACGCCTTTGGGGCGGCCGCTGGAACCTGAGGTGAAGATCAAGTAAGCCAGGTTGCCGGGCAGATTAAGGCTCTCCAGATTCGCGTCGGCCTCCTCGCTTGCACCCGGCCATGCTTCATCGAGGTCGAGGATCGCGGTGCCGGCAGGCAGGCGTTCGCGCACGCCTTCCTGGCTCAGCACGAGCGTGGGTTTGGCGTCGTCGAGCATCGTCGCCAGGCGGCCCGCGGGATACGCCGGATCGAGCGGCATGTAGGCGCCGCCGGCCTTCAAAATAGCGAGCAAACCGACGATCATCTGCGGCGAACGTTCGGCACACAGACCAACGAGAGTATCCGGGCCGATTGCGCGCGCGCGCAGGCATCGCGCAAGCCGGTTTGCCCTGGCATTGAGAGCGGCATACGATATGACCTCCTGGCCAAAGCGCACGGCGGGCGCCTGCGGCGTGCGCCCAACCTGCTCCTCGAACAATTGGTGCGCCGTGCGTGCGCCGCCATGGCTGATGGCGGTGGCATTCCAGTCAACGAGCATCTGGCGTTCCTGCTGAACGCCCTGCAAAGGCAGCGCGCCGACGCAGGCGGCGGGGTCGGCGAGCACCGCCGACATCACACTGTCGAAATGGGCGGCCATGCGCGCAACCGTCGCCTCGTCAAAACGGCGCCGGTCGTAAATGAACTTAACTTCCAGCGACTGTCCCATCACCGCCACCAGGGTCAGTGCATAGTTGGTCTGCTCGACACCGCGGATATCGCTGATCGGCAGCACCTGATCGCTGGCGCGCACGGATGCGTCGACCGGAAAATTCTCAAATACGACCAGGCTGTCGAACATCGGCACGCCGTTTGGCATGGCGCTCCACGATTGAATCTGCGTCAGGGGCGCATACTCAAACTGGCGCAATTCCATATTTTGCGACTGCAGGCCCAGCAGCCAGTTGGAAAAACGCTCCGCGCCATCGACCTTGACGCGCAAGGGCAAGGTGTTGATGAACAGGCCAACCATGGTCTCGACGCCGACAATGTCGGACGGCCGGCCCGCCACCGTGATACCAAATAAGACTTCGTCCTGCTGGCTATAGCACCCTAGCAGGATCGCCCACACGCCCTGAACGATCGTGTTCATCGTCACCCCATGCTGCCGGCTCCAGGCATAGAGGCGCGCGCTGCGTTCGGCATCGAGCGCCCAATGCAGTTCCTCGCATCCGTTGCGCGCGGCATCGGGCCGGTCCAGCGACAGCGGCGTGGGGGCCGTCACATTGGCCAGCGCCGCACGCCAGTAGGTTTCGGCTTGCG
This sequence comes from Pseudomonadota bacterium, assembly GCA_040388555.1. GTDB lineage: Bacteria > Pseudomonadota > Gammaproteobacteria > Burkholderiales > Burkholderiaceae_D > Telluria_A. The sequence continues at coordinate 98,812 of JAZKBP010000001.1, read as the reverse complement.
CCATGTCCTGCCGTTTGAGCCAGGCGATATAGTCGCGAAATGGCCGTACCGGGGCCAGCTTGGGCGCCCGGTTGGCCTTGAACGCGCTATAGGCGTCCAGCAGTTCGGCGATTAGCTGGGCGAAGGACCAGCCATCGTACAAAATGTGATGCGCGCTCCAGACGAAACGATAGCTCGTCTCGTCCACGCGCACCAAGGAAAAGCGCAGCGCCGGCGCCTTCGCCAGGTCAAAACCCTGGCGCAGGTCGCGCTCGAGGAATTGCGCCAGTGCCTGCTCGGCATCCGGCCCGCGCAGATCGAGATGTGTCAAGGCTACGCGCAACTGTCGCTGGACCACCTGCAGCGGCGCCTTCAGCTTTTCCCATACAAAGGCAGAGCGCAGAACGGCATGGCGCTCGACCAGCAACTGCAAGGCGCGCTCGAAGGCACTCACGTCGAGCGTGCTGCCGATCGTGCACACGAGCTGCTCGATGTAGACTCCGGCACGCGGATCCATCAAGGTGTGAAACAGCATGCCATGCTGTACCGGCGTGAGCGGATAGATGTCCTCGACGTTGCTGTTCTTTGTGCTTTGCATACCGCTTATCTCTCTATGTACGCGTTAGACGCCACTCAAATCCAGGCCATCGAGCAGGTCGTTCAATTCGTCCTGATCGAGCCCTGCGAGGGCGAAATCGGAAGGTGTGTGCACGCTGGCGCCATCAAGCGGGCCGGCGCAATGGGCGATGAGTTCACGAAGGTGCTGCAGATATTGGCTGGCAAAGGCGGCTATCGTCGCGTCACGGAAGCGCCCGCTGCTGTAGCGAATCGCCACCGACAGGCACGCATTGTCGATACGGGCATCGATATCGATTTCATGCGAGCGCAGGTTGGCGCCGCCGTGGTCGGCATCCTCGGGCTGCTCGGCCAAGGCAAACAAGCCCGCGGCGTCCAGCATTTGATCGGTCTGGCCCAGGTAATTGAACGACATGGCGCAATGCCGGCTACGCGGCGCCAGGGGACGATCAGCGGCCAGGTAGCGCAGCACGCCATAGCCGATACCTCTGTTTGGAATCGCGCGCAGCTGCTCCTTGATGCCTTTGAGGGCGGTCCCGTATTCGCGCGAGCCGCCGAGTTCAAGGCGCACCGGGTACAAGGACGTGAACCAGCCCACCGTGCGCGAAACGTCGAGTTCCTCGAACAGGTCCTCGCGCCCATGGCCCTCCAGCTCAATGCTCAGATTGGTGGCACCGGTCCAGGCATGGAAGGCAAACGCCAGCGCAGTCAACAGCACGTCGTTGATCTGCGTGTGGTAGGCCGCCGGCACGCGCGTGAGCAAGGCGTCGGTGTCGGCTTGTTCGAGCATGACCGTCACCACGCGCGTCGATTCGCTGCGGTTTGCGCCCTGAGGAAAATCGAGCGGCATCGACTGCGAGAGCGTGTCGTGCTGGTGCCGCCAATAATCGAGCTCGATGCGCAACGCCGCATCGCCGCTATAGGCCTGCAGGCGATGCGACCAGTCCTTGAACGACGATGTCTTGGCCGGTAGTGACAGCGCCACGCCGCGCGCAGCCTGGCTGTATGCGCTTTGCAGGTCTTCGAGCAGGATGCGCCAGGACAGGCCGTCGATTACGAGGTGGTGACAAACCAGGAACAGGTAAGCCGGCCCCTCCTGCGCGTCGAAACACGCCACGCGCAGCAATGGACCGGCACCCAGGTCCAGCCCGGCCTGCAGCGCCGCGCAGTGAAGCGACACCGCTTGCATGCGCGCGTGTTCCGGCGTGCTCGTCAGGTCGACCCGCTCGAGCACGCCGCCGCGCGCCGGGCGCGTTCCATGCGTCTGGCGCCAGACGCCAGCGCCTTGTTCGTAGCGCAGATGCAGGGCGTCGTGATGTGCCAGCACGGCATCGAGCACCTGCTCCAGCTTGGTCACGTCAAAGCCATCGACCAAGCGCAGCAGCAACGATTGATTATAGTGCTGGCCACTCGCGAAGTTCTGTTCGAAGAACCAATGCTGGATCGGCGTGAGCGCGACATCACCATCAACCCGTCCCTGCTCGGCCAGCACGACCGAATCGGCCTGCACGACCGCGGCCAGCGCGCTCACCGTCGGGTATTGAAACAGCTGCTTTGGCGTCAGGTAGAGCCCGGCCTGGCGCGCGCGCGCGATAATCTGAATGCTGAGAATCGAATCGCCGCCGAGATGGAAGAAGTTATCCATGCCGCCAACGCGTCCGATGCCAAGCACCTCGGCCCAAATGGCGGCGAGCGTCTGTTCAACACCCGCTTGCGGCGCCACATAGTGCACATCGCTGCGCTGCATATCCGGTAGCGGCAGCGCCTTGGTGTCGACCTTGCCGGTCGCCGTCAGCGGCAGCGCGTCGAGCACCACGAAGTGGGCCGGAACCATGTATTCCGGTACCGCACGTGCCAACGCCATGCGCATGGCGTCTTGGTCAAATGCGCGCGCGTGGTCCTGTTGCGGAACAATGTATGCGAGTAGACGTTTGGCGCCTGCTGCATCCTCGCGGGCCAGCACGAGCGCGTCACGTACGCCAGGCAGCGCCGCCAGCGCCGCCTCGATTTCGCCAAGCTCGATGCGAAAACCGCGAATCTTCAGTTGGGAATCGATCCGGCCCAGATATTCGATATTTCCGTCCGCCAGATAGCGCGCCAAGTCTCCCGTGGCATACATGCGCTCACCTGCCGGCCCGAAGGGATTGGGAATGAAGCGCTCGGCCGTCATCGCGCTTTGACCCAGGTAGCCGCGCGCCAGGCCGGCGCCGGCCACGAAGAGCTGGCCAGCCACGCCCAGCGCGACCGGGTTCAAAGCCGCGTCGAGCAGGTAGACCTGGGTATTGGCCTGCGGCCGCCCGATCACGGGCCGCGCCGGCGCCTGATCCACGAAAGCGAAGGTCACGTCGACCGTCGTCTCGGTTGGCCCGTAGGCGTTGATGAAATGGGTGCCCTGCATCGCCTGCAGCTGCTGCCACAGCGCGCCGTCGATCGCCTCGCCGCCAAACAGGATAACGCGCGGCAGATACGCTGATGCACCCTGCTCGATCAGATACTTCAACTGCAGCGGACTGGTGTCGAATACCTCCAGCCGGTGGCGCGCCAGGAACTGCGCCAGATCCGCAGGCGACTGGCGCAGCGCCTCGCCGACGATGTACAGGGTATGGCCATCGAGCAGCATGGCCAGCTCGGACACCGAGGCATCGAACACGAACGGCGCGTTCAAGCTGGTGCGCGCCTGGCGCAGATTGAAGCGCCGGCAGATGGCGTTGATGTGCGAGGTGGCGACGTTGACCACGCCCTGATGCAACGTGAGCACGCCTTTGGGCTTGCCGGTCGAGCCCGAGGTATAGATGACGTAGGCCAGGTTGCCTGGCGCCGCCGTGCACGGCAAATCCGCGGTGGCGCAGACATCGAGCTGCGACCAGTCGCTATCGAGGCAGAACACGGGAATATGCGCCGTCACGAAGGTCGGTGCGAAGCGCTGCTGGGTCAGCAGCACGGCGGGCCGCGCATCATCGAGCATATAGGACAGGCGCTCAGGCGGACTGTCCGGATCGAGCGGCAGATAGGCGCCACCGGCCTTGAGCACAGCCAGCAGGCCCACCGCCATCTCCAGCGAGCGCGCCACGCACAGGCCGGCCAGCACATCGGGGCCGACGCCAAGCGCGCGCAATCGATGCGCCAGCATATTGGCGCGTTCGTTCAACTGGGCATAGCTGAGCTGCGCATCCTCGAACACCAGCGCGATGGCGTCGGGCGTGCGCCGGACCTGGGCCTCGAACAGTTGCGACATCGTTTCGCCATGCGGATAGGGCGCCGCCGTGGCGTTGAAGCTCGCCAGCAGTTGCGCGCGCTCGGCCGCATCGAGCATCGGCAGATCATCGATGCGCGCCGCCGGGTCGGCCGCGATGGCGCCGAGCAGGCGCGTGAAGTGCCCGGCCATGCGCTCGATCGTACCCGCGTCGAACAAATCGGTGTTGTATTCGAAGAAGCAGCTTAGATGGCCCTCCTCCTCGGTGACATTGAGGGTCAGGTCAAAATGCGCGATCGTACTGTCGCCACTTTCGACCCGCAGGCAAAGGCCAGGCAGCTCAAGCCGGTCCGCTGGCGTGTTGAGCAGCACCAGCATAGCCTGGAACAGCGGCGCATGGCTGACCTGGCGCTGCGGTTGAATGAGGTCGACCAGTTGTTCGAAGGGGACGTCCTGATGCGCGTAGGCGTCCAGCGCCGTATCGCGCACTTGCTCGAGTAGCTTGGCAAACGGTGCCGTGCCGTCGACGCGCGCCCGCAACACCAGGGTATTGACGAAAAATCCGATCAACGCTTCCGTCTCGGCGCGATTGCGGTTGGCGATCGGCGTGCCGATGCAGATATCGTCCTGCCCGCTGTGGCGCGACAGCAGCACATTGAATGCGGCGCACAAGGTCATGAACAGCGTCGCGTTGTGCGTCTTGCCAAGTGCGTGCAAGGCATGGGCAAGGTCCGTCGCCACGCCAAAGTGCGTGACGGCGCCGCGATAGGTCTGCAGTGCCGGGCGCGCGCGGTCTGTCGGCAAGGTCAGAAGCGCTGGCGCATCGGCCAACTGTACGCTCCAATAGCCCAATTGCGTTTGCAGGAATTGGCCCTGCAGGTATTGGCGCTGCCAGTGCGCAAAGTCGGCATATTGAATCGCCAGGTCCGGTAGCGGTGATGGAAGATCCTGCACAAAGGCTGCGTACAGCGCGCCAATTTCACGGACCAGCACACCGATCGACCAGCCATCCGAAACGATGTGATGCATGCACAGCATCAGCAGGTGATCTTGCGCGCCGAGGACGATCAAGCTTGCGCGCAGCAAGGGGCCATGCGCCAGGTCGAACGGCGTTTGCGCGGCATCCTGCATTTTCCAGCGTGCGTTTGCCTCGCGTTCGCCATGCGGCAGTGCGCTCAAGTCCGTCAGCGCCAGTGCCAGATCGCATTGCGCGGCGATCACCTGGTTTGCCTGCCCGTCGACGCTTGCAAACGTGGTGCGCAACGATTCGTGCCGACGCAGCACTTCGTTGAGCGCCTTGCCCAAGGCCGCGACATCGAGCTGTCCCGACAGGCGCAGCGCGCCCGACATATTGTATGCGGTGCTGCCTTGTTCGTATTGATCAAGGAACCATAGGCGCTGCTGGCCAAATGACAGGGGCAACGGGCCGTCGCGTCGGACCGGCGTGATCGGCGCAGGCGCCACAGGCCCAGGCGTCTGGCGCAGCTGTGCCAGCTGCAGCGTCAGGCGCGCGATGGTCGGCGCCTCAAACAGGACGCGCAGCGGCAAATCGACCGCAAATTCGGTGCGCATGCGGGAAACGACCTGGGTCGCAAGCAGCGAATGGCCGCCTAGACTAAAGAAGTCGTCATGAATGCCCACGCGTTCGCACTGCAAGACAGCGGCCCAGATCGCAGCGAGGCGCGTTTCCTCGTCTGTGCTTGCGCCGACGTAAGCGACGTTGTCGGCAGGTGTGGGCGGCGGCAGTGCGTGCCGGTCAACCTTGCCGATTGGCGTCAGGGGCAGCTGCTCAAGGACGATGAACTGGGAAGGCACCATGTAGTGCGGCAGTGTGCGCGCCAAGGTTTCGCGCAATGCACGGGTATCGATGCCATCGAACGCGGCGAGATAGGCCACCAGCGCTTCGCTTCCCGTGCTGTGCCGGTGCACCAGCACGCAGGCTTCGCGCACGCCCGCCAGTGACTTGAGCGCCGCTTCGACTTCGCCGAGCTCGATGCGAAATCCGCGCAGTTTTACCTGGTCGTCGATGCGGCCCAGATATTCGATATTGCCGTCCACGAGATAACGCGCCAGGTCGCCCGTGGCATACATGCGTTCCCCGGATGGCCCGAAGGGATTGGGAATGAAGCGCTCGGCCGTCATCGCGCTTTGTCCCAGGTAGCCGCGCGCCAGGCCGGCGCCGGCCACATAGAGCTGGCCGGCCACGCCCAGCGCAACCGGGTTCAAGGCCGCGTCGAGCAGATAAACCTGGGTATTGGCCTGCGGCCGCCCGATCACGGGGCGCGCCGGCGCCTGATCCACGAAAGCGAAGGTCACGTCGACCGTCGTCTCGGTTGGCCCGTAGGCGTTGATGAAATGGGTGCCCTGCATCGCCTGCAGCTGCTGCCACAGCGCGCCGTCGATCGCCTCGCCGCCAAACAGGATAACGCGCGGCAGATACGCTGATGCACCCTGCTCGATCAGATACTTCAACTGCAGCGGACTGGTGTCGAATACCTCCAGCCGGTGGCGCGCCAGGAACTGCGCCAGATCCGCAGGCGACTGGCGCAGCGCCTCGCCGACGATGTACAGGGTATGGCCATCGAGCAGCATGGCCAGCTCGGACACCGAGGCATCGAACACGAACGGCGCGTTCAAGCTGGTGCGCGCCTGGCGCAGATTGAAGCGCCGGCAGATGGCGTTGATGTGCGAGGTGGCGACGTTGACCACGCCCTGATGCAGCGCCTGCACGCCTTTGGGCTTGCCGGTCGAGCCCGAGGTATAGATGACATAGGCCAGGTTGCCTGGCGCTGCCGTGCACGGCAAATCCGCAGTGGAAGAAACATCGAGCTGCGGCCAGTCGCTATCGAGGCAGAACACGGGAATGCGCGCCGTCGCGAAGGTCGGTGCGAAGCGTCGCTGGGTCAGCAGCGCGGCAGGCCGCGCATCATCGAGCATGTAGGCCAGGCGCTCGGACGGGCTGTCCGGATCGAGCGGCAGATAGGCTCCTCCCGCCTTGAGCACGGCCAGCAGGCCAACCACCATCTCCAGCGAGCGCGCCACGCCTAGGCCGACCAGCACATCGGGGCCGACGCCAAGCGCGCGCAATCGATGCGCCAGCATATTGGCGCGTTCGTTCAACTGGGCATAGCTGAGCTGCGCATCCTCGAACACCAGCGCGATGGCGTCGGGCGTGCGCCGGACCTGGGCCTCGAACAGTTGGGATACCGTTTCGCCCTGCGGATAGGGCGCCGCCGTGGCGTTGAAGCTTGTCAGCAGCTGCGCGCGCTCGGCCGCGTCGAGCATCGGCAAATCGTCGATGCGCGCTGCCGGGTCGGCCACGATGGCGCCGAGCAGGCGCGTGAAGTGCCCGACCATGCGTGAAATCGTGGCCGCATCGAACAAGTCGGTGTTGTATTCGAAGAAACAGCCCAGCTGGCCCGCATCTTCGGTGACGCTCAAGGTCAGATCGAACTGCGTCACTGTCGCGTCAGCCGGCTGGAGGCGCATTGTCAGGCCCTCCACGCGCGCTTGCGGCGTGTTTTGCAGCACCAGCATGACCTGGAAAAGCGGCGTTTGACTGAGCGCACGTGCCGGATTGAGTGCTTCGACCACCTGCTCGAACGGCACGTCCTGGTGGGCGTAGGCATCGAGTGCGGTGGCGCGCACCTGTTCGAGCAGCCTTCCGAATGGCGCCGTGCCGTCGACCTGGGAGCGCATCACCAGGGTGTTGACGAAAAAGCCGATCAGCGCTTCCGTCTCGGCGCGCTTGCGGTTGGCGATCGGTGTGCCGATGCAGATATCGCCCTGTCCGCTGTAGCGCGAAAGCAGCACATTGAACGCGGCGCACAGGGTCATGAACAGCGTCGCATTGTGCGTTCTACCCAGTTCATGCAAGGCGCCTGTGAGGCCCGGCGCCACATTAAAATGGGCGACGGCGCCGTGATAGGATTGCAGCGCCGGACGCGCGCGGTCGATCGGCAAGCTAAGCAGCGCTGGCGCCCCTGCCAGCTGCTCGCGCCAGTAAGCCACTTGGGTCTGCCGCAGCTCGCCCTGCATCGACTGGCGCTGCCAGTGGGCGAAGTCGGCATACTGGATTGCCAGCTCAGACAAGGGTGATGGACGATTCTGCACGAAGGCGGCGTACAGTGTGCCCAGTTCGCGCATCAGCACCCCGATTGACCAACCATCCGAAATAATATGGTGCATGCTTAGCACCAGCGTATGTTCGTCGGGCGCCTGCGTAACAAGGCTTGCCCGCAGCAAGGGCCCCTGCGCCAAATTGAATGGGGTCTGCACCGCTTCACGCAACTGGGAGCACACATGCTCGTCGCGCAGCGCAGCGTCAAGCCCGCTTAAGTCGATGCGCCCGAGATCGCATTGGCGATGAGCCGCGACCACCTGAGCGGGCTCGCCATTGACACTGACAAAATGCGTACGCAGCGCCTCATGGCGGCGCACCACCTCGTCAAAGGCGCGCGCGAAGCTGGCCGTGTCGAGCTGGCCTTGCAGCTGCACGGTGCCGGCCAGGGTATAGGCATCGGCGCCACCTTCAAGTTGATCGAGAAACCAGAGTCGCTGCTGGGCGAACGACAATGGCAGGGGGCCGCTGCGATCGATGGCGACCAGCGCGGGCAAACTATCCCTGCCCTGTCCAGCCAACATCACCCGGCGCGCCAGCGACGCGATGGTCGGCGCCTCGAACAGCGCGCGCAATGGCAAGTCCACTTGCATGCGTGCGCGAATCTGCGACAAGGCTTGCGTGGCCAGCAGCGAATGCGCGCCGGCGGCGAAGAAGTCCTCGCCCAGGCCAATCTGCGCACGCTTGAGCAGCGTGCTCCAGATAGCGGTGAGCGTCGCCTCCATTTCGCTCAGTGGTCGTTGCGCTAATCGCGCTACTTCCTGCTCCCTCGTGCCATCCCACCACCAGATCGGCTCAAACTGCGCGGCCAGATACATGGCGCGGCAGCGCGCATGCTGAATCTTGCCGCTCGAGGTGCGCGGGATCCGTCCCGGCTTGATCAGCAATACCGCAGCGATGTCGAACAACTCGCATTGTTCGGCCAGCTCGATGCGCAGCCGGGCCAGCAAAGTATCGACCTGCGCCTGCTTACGCGATTCGACTTCCTGCACAATGACCAGCCGCGTGCCGTGCGCGCCTTCGATCGAAAAAACGGCGCAGCCATTGATGCGGAACGCCGCGTCAACTTGCTCGACTGTCGCCTCGATATCCTTCGGGTAGAGATTGCGCCCGTTGAAAATCATGGTGTCCTTGATGCGGCCAGCGACAAACAGCTGGCCGTCGCGGATGAAACCAAGGTCGCCCGTGCGCAAATACGGGGTGGCGCCCTCGCCCGGAATGCAACAGAACGTGTGCGCGCTCTCCTGCGGGCGCATCCAGTATCCGCGCGCGATCGAAGGACCGCTCACCCAGATCTCGCCGACGGCGTCGGCCCCGGCGCGACGCAAGGTATCGGGCTCGACAATTACGCATTGATGCCCGCCCGAGCGCGCCAGCCCTAGGGCGACGAACTCGATGCCGTCGGCGCCGGCATCGATGGCCGTCACGGCGTTGGCGGCAAGATCGGCCTTATCAAGCGTCAGGGTCGATGGAAATGCGCGCACGCCAGCGACCGCGCCGGACACCAGCAGTGTCGCCTCAGCCAGGCCGTAGACGGGCGTTAATGCCGCGGGGTTCAAACCGCATTCGGAAAACGCCGCCGCGAAGCGCCGCAGCGTCGCCGGGCGTATCGGTTCGGCACCGTTCCAGACAAACTTGAGCGAGTCCAGGCGCAGTCCCTGCTTTTGCTCGTCCGTGATTTTTTCGAGGCAGGATTCAAAGGCGAAGTTCGGTGCGCCCGTGATGCTGGCGCCAAAGTCGGAAACCGCCTTGAGCCAGCGCACCGGCCGCATCACGAATGCGCTGGGCGCAAACTGCACGCAGTGGTGGCCCGCATAGACGCAAAATAGTATCTTGCCGATCAAACCCATATCATGGTGCGGTGGCAACCACGACACCACGACCACTCTTTCCCCAACCGGAAAACTGGATTGGATAAAGTGGGTGTTCGCCAGGATATTGGCGTTGCTGACCATCACCCCCTTGGGCGCGCCTGTCGAGCCGGACGTGTATTGCAAAAACGCGATATCGGACGGGTGCGCCGCAGGCTCGCGCCATTGCTCGGCCATGCCGGCGAAGTGTTCATGACTGAACCAGGGCAGCGTTGCCAGCGCGTCCTCCGAATCGGCTTGCAGGGTCTTCATGCGCAGCGCGATGGCCGCATCGGTCAGGGCCAGCGCGGGGGCGGCATCACGCGCGATCAGTTGCAGGCGAGGTAGCGTACGCGCATTGGCCGGCGGCAACGCAGGGACGGCGATGACGCCGGCATAGGCGCAAGCGAAAAACCCAACGATGTAGTCTATGCATGGCGGATACACCAGCAGCACTCTGTCGCCTGCTGCGCAATGCGCCTGCAGGCCGGCGGCAATGGCACGCGCGCGCTGCGCCAGTTCGCCAAAGGTCAAGGTCGCGCTCACCTCTTCGCCATCGTCCATGTGCGAGAACGCCGGCAGGTCCGCGTAGCCGGACTGGTGCGACGCGCGGAACTGCAACAGCGCCAGGAGCGTGGCAAAGGAAGGGGAAGTTAGCACATCCATAGACACTTTGTCGCGCTCCAAATGAAATCAAACGGCGGACGAACACCCATGCCCGCCCAGGCGAAGGGCAGCTCATCGGCTTTCAGGAAAAAAAGGCGCGCACCAGGCGCTTGGGAATGGCGCAGCGGGGTGTCTTGAAGAACCCCGTTTGCCCTTCCCCGGCGAGGCTTACTGCGCCGCAGCGGCCATCTGTTGACGCAAGGACAGCGGACGCATATCGGTCCAGACTTCCTTGATATATTCAAGGCAAACGTCTTTCGGCCCCTGCTTGCCGGCTGTCTTCCAGCCCAAAGGCATGGCCTTGGTCACTGGCCAGATTGAGTATTGTTCCTCGTCATTCACGACGACTTCGAACAGCGCTTCAGATTGAATTGCTTGCGACATGAGTGCTTCCCAGCGTGTTAGTAAAGCGTTTAACAAAGGACAAGACTTAGTCCGCCACGGGCACCGGTAGAACACTTATTGAAATTCAATATTACTATTTATCCACCGGAATTTTGGACGGCGGAATCTTATCACATTTCTCACTAGTTGGCAGACTGTTACATCCAGCGCGCGCCGCTGCCAGCACCTGCGCAGGCGATGGTGACGGTCGTCAATACGGGCCAATTCACAATCTTGATACGCGGAACCAACACAGTTCCTTCAAGGGCGACACAAAGTAAGCCTTTGATTTTGCTGCTTTATTCTGGAGGCGAGGATCGGAGTCAAACCGGCCTAGGCGGCTTAACCGGCTGATCACCATCTGTAGAATCAATGACTTAAGCGATTGCTCCCCATTTTGCCACGTGAGCTTGCTCGCCTGTCATATCTCGACCTGGGTGCCCAACTCGATCACACGGTTAGTCGGAATCTGATAGTAGTCGGCGGCGCCGCGCGCATTGCGCGACATCATCGCGAACATGCGCTCGCGCCACGGCGCCATGCCGCCGCCCGGCGTCGAAACGACCGTCTGGCGCGCGATGAAGAATGATGTTTCCATCATTTCGAACTGCAAGCCGTGTTCGGAGCACATCGCCATCACTTTCGGAATATCCGGTTCGTCCTTGAAACCATAGCGCACATTGAGCTGGTAGCACTCGTGCCCAAGCGGCAAGACCTGTACGCGCGCCGCCGGCGCCACCCACGGCTCCTCGACGATATGCACGGTCAGGAATACAACGCGCTCGTGCAGCACCTTGTTGTGCGAGAGATTATGCAGCATCGCGTGCGGCACGCCATCGCTCTCGCCACGCAGGAAGATCGCGGTACCGAGCACGCGCTTTGGCGGGGCCAGGAACAGCGACTGCAGAAAATCGTCGAGCGGAATCGCATGTTTTTGCAAGTTCTGGAACACCAGCGTACGTCCGCGCTTCCAGGTCAGCATCACGAGGAACAGGATCGCGCCCATCGTCAAAGGGAACCAGCCGCCATGGAAAAGCTTAAGGGCGTTCGCCGAAAAGAACGTGGCGTCGATCACGAGAAAGAAGCCGGTGGCGGCGACACACAATATCAGGTTCATTTTCCAGCGATAGCGGATCACGAAATAGGTCAGGATGGTCGTGGCCAGCATGGTCGCCGTCACGGCGATGCCGTAGGCGGCGGCCAGGTTATCGGACGAAGCAAAACCAATGACAGCGCTAAGCACGACCAGCAATTGGAGCCAATTCACGCCCGGCATATAAATCTGCCCGATCTCGCTCTCCGATGTATGCAGCACGCGCATGCGCGGCAGGAAACCAAGTGCGATGGCTTCCTTGGTCATCGAGAAGGTGCCGGAAATTGTGGCCTGCGAGGCGATCACCGTGGCCACGGTCGATAGCACCACCAAGGGATAGATGCTCCATGCGCCCAACTGCTGGTAAAAGGGATTCGAGATCGCTGCAGGGTGTGCCAGCAGCAGTCCGCCCTGCCCCAGATAGTTCAAGGCGAGCGCTGGAAAGGTGATGAAAAACCATGCGGCGCGAATTGGCGTCTTGCCAAAGTGGCCCATGTCGGCGTACAGGGCCTCGGCCCCGGTAAAGGCGAGCACGACGGCGCCCAATGCGACGAACGCGACGAAGCCGTTGTGCGCCATGAACACGATCGCATGCCATGGATTGAGCGCGGCCAGGATCTCGGGCGCCTTGACGATATTGATGACACCCATGCTCGCCAGGGCGGCGAACCAGAGCACCATGATCGGGCCGAACCAGCGTCCGATGCCAGCCGTTCCGTGGCGCTGTACGGCATATAAGCACACCAGCACCAGAATGGTCAGTGGCACGACATAGGGCTTGAGCGCGGGCGTTGCCACTTCCAGGCCCTCGATGGCCGACAACACTGATATGGCCGGGGTGATGACGCTGTCGCCATAAAATAGCGCGGCGCCGAACACCCCCGTCATCAATAGCGCCACGTACACGCGCGAGCCTTTCGTCACGGAACTTAAGGCGAGCGCCATCAAAGCCATGATGCCGCCTTCGCCGCGATTGTCAGCGCGTAGCACCAGAGTCACGTATTTGAGTGAGACAATGATGGTCAAGCCCCAAAAGATCAGGGACACCACGCCCAGCAGGTTCGCCGCGCTCAATGGCAATCCATGTTCCGGATCGAAAATCGTCTTGAGGGTATATAAAGGACTGGTGCCGATGTCGCCATACACGATGCCGACGGCGGCCAGCGTCAAGGCGGCCAGCTTGCTTTTTTGATTTCCGGATGTCAAATCTGCACCTTATTCGAAAGCGGTGCAACGCACCTTGCGGATATTCGGGCAGCTTACCGGGGGGGGGCGTAAAAATAATGTAAAAAATGACGGCGCACGTGTAAACGCGATATAAAAATTAGCTATCCTGCGAATTAAAGCGGAAGCAAAAGACGGTAGCCGATCGCCGTCTCCGTGACCAGGTAACGTGGCTGGGCCGGATTCTCTTCTAGCTTATGGCGCAGATGCCCCATATAAATACGCAGGTAATGTGCGTTGTCGACATGCGCCGGCCCCCACACCGCGCGCAACAATTGGGGATTCGTCACGACGCGCCCGGCATTGTTGACCATCACCGACAACAATTTGAATTCGGTCGGGGTCAGGTGCACGTTCTGCCCTGCCCTGCTAACGCGGCGGTCCTTCAGGCATACCGTCACGTCGCCAAACTGGACCATTCCAGAACGGTCCGCCAAGGGCTGCTGATGGCGGCGCAAGGTGGCGCGCACGCGGGCCAGCAACTCCTCGACGCCGAACGGTTTGGTCAGGTAGTCATCGGCACCGGCGTCCAGCGCCCGCACCTTGTCGAGCTCGCTAGCGCGCGCCGACAAGACGATGATCGGCACATTCGACCATTTGCGGACATCGGCGATGAAGTCGATGCCATCGCCGTCCGGCAGACCCAGATCGAGGATGATCATGTCGGGCGAGCGCGTGCCCGCGTCGATCAGGCCGCGTTGCATGGTTTCGGCCTCGTGGGTATGCCAGCCGGCCTCCTCCAGCGCATGGCGGACAAAGCGCCGAATTTGGGGTTCGTCCTCGACCAGCAAGGCGCACGGCGCATTCTCACTCATCGTCGTCTCCCGTGCGCTCGCCATCGGCTTCCGGCACCGAAGGCGGTGTACCAAGCGGCAACGCAAACACCACGCCCGCGCCGCCTTCGGGCGACGGCGCCGCCTCGATCTTGCCACCGTGCGCCTCCACGATGGCGCGGCAAATGGCCAGTCCCAGGCCGACTCCAGGCTTGGCCGACTCGCGCTCGCCGCGCGTGAATTTTTCAAACACGGCTTCCTCGCGCCCTTGCGGAAGACCCGGGCCATTGTCATACACCAATACGTTCATCCATGCTCCATGCGGGCGCGCCACGATACCGATATGTGACCCCGGCGGCGTGTATTTTGCCGCGTTCTCCAATAGATTGCACAACACGCGTTCGATCAGCAAGGCGTCGAAACGCACCAGCGGAAGGTCATACGCCAGCTCGGTGCTCACCACATGCTCCTTCAATTGCAAGTCGCTGGCGCGCAAGGCTCCGCCAACGACTTCTTCCAGCGCATGCCACTGCAAGTCCAGCTTGACCTCGCCGCTCTGGATGCGCGCCATGTCGAGCAGATTGGCCACCATCGCGCTCATGCGCAAGGCCTCTTCGTGCAAGGCCGTCGCCATCGCTAGCTGGGCCGGCGCAAGGGCTGGCTTCGAGCGTGCCAAGGACTCGGAGATGCCGACAAGCGAAGTCAACGGCGTTCTCAAGTCGTGCGACAAGGCAGCCAGCAGCGAATTGCGCAGCCGCTCGGATTCCATATTGACCAGGGCGCTTTGCGCCACTTCGATGTAGTGTACGCGTTCAAGCGCGATGGCGGCCAGAGCGGCAAAGGTATCGAGTTGCTGCCTTTGTTCCGGGATCAATATCCAGCGCCGCTGGTCCGGTTCGATGGCCAGCACGCCGCGCGTGCGCATTGGCGCCACCAGGGGCAGATAGAAGATCGGGCTGGCCGGCAAGGTGTCGGTGCCCAGGCCCGCGCTCTGGGCATGGTCGAACGCCCATTGCGCGATACCCAGATCGATCGCCTTGCGTCCAGCGTCGTCGAGCGTCGATTCCGGAAACAGCAGATGTCCCTCGTCGTCCGGTACCAGCAATGTGGCCCTGGCGCGAAAAGCGCGCTGCACGAACACGCGCGTGGTCTCGAAAATTTGATCGCTCATCAAGGCGCCGGACAACTCGCGCGCGAATTCGTACAGAGCGCGCCAGCGGCCCTCGCGATGCGAGGCCACGCGCGCCTGGAAGCGCAGGTCCGACGTCAAATGCCCGGTGATCAGGCCGACCGCCAGCATGACGCCGAAGGTGATCAGGTATTGCAAGTCCGAGATGACAAACGTGAAGCGTGGCGGGACGAAAAAATAATCGAAACATGCCACGCTCACGCAGGTGGCGAGCACCGACGGACCGCGTCCGAAGCGCACCGCCACCAGCAGCACCACCAGCAGAAACAACATCGCGATATTTGCCAGATCGAGATAGACCAGCAAGGGCGTCGCCAAGGCGGCGGTGGCGATGCTGGCGAGCGCCGCGACCGCATACGCAAAAAAGCGCCGCCTCGCCAAGCCCTCGGGCGCCTCGCTGTCGGCATCCGGCGCCAGCGCGGGCCGGATGGTTTCGCCTTCATTGCCGGGCACGCCAACTTCAAGCAAGTCGATATCGGGCGCGCAACGCGCGAGTCGCTTGATGTGGGCCGGGCGCCAGGACCAAGTCGAATTGTCGCGCCCTAGCGCGATTTTCGACAGATTATGACTACGCGCATATTCCACCACGGTCAGCGCGATATCGCTGCCGGACAGGACGGCGGTGGTGGCGCCCAGGTTCTCGGCCAGCTTCAGGGTCTTCAATATCTGTTCGCGCTGGCCGGGCGAGAGGCGGCGCAGCCTAGGCGTTTCGACGTAGATGGCGTGCCATTGGGCGCCAAGCTGGCCGGCCAGGCGCGCGCTGCTGCGCACGACATGCTCGTTACCCGGACGCGGACCGATGCAGGCCAGAACCGCGGCCCCGGTCTTCCAGATGGCGGCGATCGACTTTTCCACACGATAGGCGCGCACATCGTCTTCCACCCGATCCGCGGTGCGCCGCAAAGCCAGTTCGCGCAAAGCGATCAAGTTCCCCTTGCGGAAAAAATTCTTCGATGCCCGTTCCGCTTGCTGCTCCTTGTACACCTTGCCCTGCTTGAGCCGCGCCAGCAATTCATCGGCCGGAATGTCGACCAGCACCACCTCGTCGGCCTCGTCGAACACGGTGTCGGGCACGGTCTCACCGACGCGGATGCCGGTGATGCCGCCGACCACGTCGTTCAGGCTTTCCAGATGCTGGACGTTCACCGTCGTCAGCACATCGATGCCCGCGTCGAGCAATTCATCGACATCCTGCCAGCGCTTCGGATGGCGCGAACCGGGCGCGTTGGTGTGCGCCAGTTCATCCATCAATATCAAGGGCGGGCGGCGCTCGAGCGCCGCATCGATATCGAACTCGAACAAGGTCTTGTCACGGTACGCGATGCTTTTGAGCGGCAGCAAGTCCAGGCCTTCGAGCATGGCCGCCGTGTCGGCACGCCCATGCGTCTCGATCACGCCCACCAGTACTGGAGCGCCTGCCGCCTGCAAGACGCGCGCCGCGGCCAGCATCGCGTAGGTCTTGCCCACGCCGGCCGAGGCGCCGAAATAGATGCGTAGCTTGCCGCGCGCGGCCTTTCTTTCCTGTGCCTGCACGTGGGCAAGCAGCAGGTCGGGATCGGGACGCAAGCTTTCGGACGGTGGCATGGACTAAACCTCGACGAGAAACGCACTTAAGGAGTTTGCGCGCTTTGCGCGTCCAGTGCCAGGTTTAGCACCAGCACATTGACGCGCGGCTCGCCGAATATGCCGACATACTGCTTTTGCGTATGCGCCTCGATCAGGGCATGCACGCTCGCCGGCAGCATCTTGCGCACCGCGGCGACGCGCCGCTCCTGATAATAGGCGGCGGCGACGCTGATTTCCGGATCGAGGCCGCTCGCCGAGCTTGTCACCAGGTCGACCGGGATGGGCGCCGTGTTGCCAGGGTCGGCCGCCTTCAAGGCGTCGACCCGTCCTTTGATCGCATCGATCTGGGCCGCATTGCTTGGGCCAAGGTTCGAACCGCTCGAGCCGCTGCCATTATTGGCCATTGGGCTGGTGCTTGATGGCCGGCCCCAGAAGTATTGCGGGGAGGTGAAAGCCTGCCCGATCAGGCTTGAACCGACCGTCTTGCCATTGCGCTCGACCAGGCTGCCGTTGGCCTGGGAGGAAAAGAACGCCTGCCCGATACCGGTGACGAGCGCCGGATAGAGCAGGCCGGTGGCGATGGAAAGCAGCCCGAACAGGACGACGAGGGGGCGAAGTAGGGATGACATGGTGACTCCTTGTATATGTGCCGGATTGTTTCGTAGCGCCGATTTAGACAAGGCCGAACGCGGCCAAGGCCATGTCGATCAGCTTGATGCCAATAAAGGGCAAGACGATGCCGCCCACGCCATACATCCAGATATTGCGACGCAGCAGCGCAGCGGCGCCAATGGCGCGGTACTGCACGCCCTTCAAGGCGAGCGGAATCAGGGCCACGATGATCAAGGCATTGAAGATCACAGCCGACATGATGGCCGACGCGGGGCTGGCCAGATGCATGATGTCGAGCGCCTTCAATTGCGGATAAGTGCCCACGAAGGCGGCCGGAATGATCGCGAAATACTTGGCGATGTCGTTCGAGATCGAGAACGTCGTCAGGGAACCGCGCGTCATCAGCATCTGCTTGCCGATTTCAACGATTTCAAGCAGCTTGGTCGGGTTCGAATCAAGGTCGACCATATTGCCCGCCTCCTTGGCCGCCTGCGTGCCCGAGTTCATGGCCACGGCCACATCGGCCTGGGCCAGCGCCGGCGCGTCGTTGGTGCCGTCGCCCGTCATCGCCACCAGGCGTCCCTCGCACTGGTAGCTGCGGATGAGCTTGAGCTTGTCCTCGGGCGTCGCCTCGGCCAGGAAATCGTCCACCCCCGCCTCGGCCGCGATCGCCGCCGCCGTCAGCTTGTTGTCGCCCGTGATCATCACAGTCTTGATGCCCATGCGGCGCAGTTCGGCGAAACGCTCCTTGATACCGCCTTTGACGATATCCTTCAGTTCGACCACGCCCATCACGCGCCCGGCGTCGACCACCACCAGCGGCGTGCTGC
The DNA here is from genome assembly GCA_040388555.1 of Pseudomonadota bacterium. GTDB lineage: Bacteria > Pseudomonadota > Gammaproteobacteria > Burkholderiales > Burkholderiaceae_D > Telluria_A. The sequence goes on along the minus strand of JAZKBP010000001.1, from coordinate 80,757 downwards.
CACGGCGCGACACATCGTCGACCGCGCGTGTGACTTCGACCGGATAGGTTTGCCCCATCGCCTCCACGTATTTTTTAACCGAGTCGGCCGCGCCCTTGCGCAGCGCGCGCTCGCCCAGGTCGACGCCGCTCATGCGCGTGTTGGCCGAGAACGGCACGAAGAGCGCATGCAAGCTTTCCATCTCGCGCGCCCGAATATTGAAGCGCTGTTTGGCCAGCACCACGATCGAGCGCCCTTCCGGCGTTTCGTCGGCCAGGGACGCCAGTTGCGCCACGTCCGCCAACTGCTGCTCGGTCACGCCCGGGGCGGGAAGGAAGGTGGCGGCCTGGCGATTGCCCAGGGTGATGGTGCCGGTCTTATCCAACAGCAGGACATCGACGTCGCCGGCCGCTTCCACCGCGCGCCCGGAGGTGGCGATGACGTTCGCCTGCATCATGCGGCTCATGCCGGCCACGCCGATGGCTGACAACAAGGCGCCGATGGTTGTCGGAATCAGGCACACCAGCAAGGCGATCAGGACGGTGATCGTGATCGGCACGCTGGCCACGCCGGCGGCCTTGGCCGCATCGACCGCGAACAGCGAGAACGGCAGCAAGGTCACGGTCACGACCAGGAACACGATGGTCAGCGCGACGAGCAAGATGGTCAAGGCGATCTCATTGGGCGTCTTCTGGCGCTTGGCGTTCTCCACCATCGAGATCATGCGGTCCAAAAAAGTCTCGCCCGGATTGACCGTGACGCGCACGACCAGCCAGTCCGACAGCACCCGCGTGCCGCCCGTGACGGCGGAAAAATCGCCGCCCGACTCGCGGATCACGGGCGCCGATTCACCCGTGATGGCGCTTTCGTCGACCGAGGCCACACCTTCGATCACTTCACCGTCGATGGGCACCACGTCGCCGGCCTCGATCAGGATGACATTGCCCTTGCGCAGATCCGGCCCCGACACCGGCAACCAGGTCGTGCCGTGCGCGGGCGTGTGCAGCTTCTTGGCCATCACCGCCTGCTTGAGGCCGCGCAGCGAGGCCGCTTGCGCCTTGCTGCGGCCCTCGGCCAGCGCCTCGGCAAAGTTGGCGAACAGGACCGTGAACCACAGCCAGATACTGGTGGCGAGGATGAAAGCGGGGCTAGCCTCCCCCTTGCCAAAGATCGCCTGGAAATACAGCAAGGTCGTGATGATGCTGCCGACATAGACGACAAACATGACGGGACTGCGCAACTGGGTGCGCGGGCTTAGTTTCTTGAACGAATCGACAATGGCCGGCCCGATCAGTGCGGAATCGAACAGCGTCAAGCCCATGCGTGAGCTGCGCTCTTGTAGTTTGGTTTGCGACATCGTGTGCTCCGTTTATTTTGATCGGCGGCCCAGCCATTCGCTGCGCCGCCATGCAAGTTTTTACTTGTACAGCTGCAGGTGTTCGATGACGGGGCCGAGCGCCAGCGCCGGTACGTAATTGAGCACGCCGACCAGCACCACCACGCCGACCAGCAAGCCGATGAAGATCGGGCCGTGGGTGGGCATGGTGCCGGCATTCGCGTCCAGGCGCTTCTTGGCCGCGAGCGAACCGGCCACGGCCAGGATAGGCACGATCATGGCGAAGCGGCCGAACCACATCGCCATGGCCAGCATATTGTTGTAGAACGGCGTGTTGGCCGAGATGCCGGCGAAGGCGCTGCCATTGTTGTTGGCCGCCGAGCTGAACGCATACAGGATCTCGGAAAAGCCATGCGCACCCGGATTGAGGATGCCGGCCTTGCCCGCGTCCATCATGACGGCGATCGCCGTGCCGGCCAGCACCAAGATGGGCGTGACCAGGATCGCGATCGATGTCATCTTCATCTCGTAAGCCTGGATCTTCTTGCCCAGGTATTCCGGCGTACGCCCTATCATCAGACCGGCGATGAACACGGCCATGATGGCGAAGATCAGCATGCCGTACAGGCCCGAGCCGACGCCACCGAAGATCACTTCGCCGAACTGGATCAGCAACATCGGCATCATGCCGCCCAGGGGCATGAAGGAGTCATGCATCGCGTTGACGGCGCCGCAGGAGGCAGCCGTGGTGATGGCCGCGAACAGAGCGCTGGCGCTGATGCCAAAGCGCGTTTCCTTGCCTTCCATATTGCCGCCCGATTGCAAGGCGCTCGCCGCCTGGTCCACGCCCATCGCCTGCAAGGCCGGGTGGGCTTGCTGCTCCGCGACCAGCAGCAAGCCCGTGCACACGACGAACACCAGAGTCATCGCACCAAGCAGCGCCCAGCCCTGGCGCAGGTCGCCCACCATGCGCCCGAAGGCGAAGCACAGGCCAGCCGGAATCAGGAAGATCGACAGCATCTGTACAAAATTCGACAAGGGCGTCGGATTTTCATAAGGATGGGCCGAATTGGCGTTGAAGAAGCCGCCACCGTTAGTGCCGAGCATCTTGATCGCCTCTTGCGACGCCACCGGTCCCATCGCGATGGTCTGGGTCTTGGCGACCAGGGTCTCGGTCACCGGCTGCCCCTTGGCATTCTTCAAGGGCTGTCCATCCGGGCCGCTCTTTGCCTGGGTATAGCTGAGCGCATCAATCAAGGAAACCTCCTTGTAGGCCGAAAAATTCTGGATCACGCCCTGGCCCATCAGGAAAACGGAAAAAATCATCGACAGCGGCAGCAGCACGTACAGGGTCGAACGCGTGATGTCGACCCAGAAGTTGCCGATCGATTGGGACGAGCGCGACGAGAAGCCGCGGATCAGGGCGAATGCCACCGCAATGCCGGTCGCGGCCGAGAAAAAGTTCTGTCCCGTCAGCGCCAGCATCTGGGTCAGGTAGCTCATCGCCTGTTCGCCCACATAACCTTGCCAGTTGGTATTACTGACAAAACTCACCGCCGTGTTGAACGATGTATCGGGGCTGATATTGGCCAGCGCCTGCGGATTAAGTGGCAGCCAGGCTTGCATGCGTTGCACGGCATAGACGAACAAGGCACCCAGCGCGTTGAATGCGAGCAGCGCGACGGCGTACGATTTCCAGCTCATGCCTTGTTCATGGGAGGTGCCGGCCAAGCGGTACAGCAGTGTTTCGATCTTCCCCATCCAAGCCATGCCGGGCACGGCACCGCCGTCGCCCACGCGCGCCAGCAGCGCGCCAATTGGATATGCCAGCGCCAGCAGCGCCGCCAGAAAAACGCCGAGTAGGAGGAATGATTGGCTTGTCATCACAGCTCCTCCGCTTTCAGCAAGGCCACGGCCAGATAGACCAGCAAGGCGCTCGCCACCACGGCGCCGATCACATAAAAGAGGTTCATGGCTGGCCTCCCAGCGCATCGCAGCCTGCGGCAAACGCCAAGGTAAATGCGAACAGGAGCACGATAGCCCCGATATAAACGATGTCCATTGCCGCCCTCAAAAAGGTCTGTTTTGATATGAGAAAGCTTAGCGTCAAAGGTCTAAAGACTTTATAAAAAGTGCGCCTCGCGGCGTATACGCGGTATATAAAATCAAGGGAAATGCCCCGCCACGCGCGAGTATTTGCTCGGCGTTTATTCCATGCCGTCGTGGCAGGAATGAAAAATGGCGGGAAGGACGCCCGCCCTTTCCCGCCATCGCGCCGACTCCTGAACAATCAGAATGTCTTGGTGACGCTCAATACCAATGCGCTTTTCCCCATGAACTTGCCGTTCGCGGGCGAGGCGTAGGCGACGTCGCTGGCGTTCGTTCCGAGCAGGGCCAAGGCCCCCGTCACGATGCCGAAATCCTTGCTCAGGCCGACCTTCCAGTCGGTATAGCTGGCGTTGGCGAGGTTTTTCACGTTCTGGTGGCCGGCATGCAAATTGACGGTCAGGCCCGAACCGGCATCGATGTTGGCGCCGATATCGAGATAGCTGCTGTTCTTGCTGTCGACAAAGCCAAACAGATTCGTCAGGGCGTGCGAGTACTTGACGTAGCCTGGGCCATAGGCAATCTGGCCATACAACTCGGTCGTATTGGCGTTGACGAAGCCGGCCACGCCCGACAAACCATTCGATGGGTAGACGTAGCTCAGCACACCGACGTCGTAGCCGACGTCCTTGGCAATCTCGCCCTTCTTGCCGCCATAGAGATCCCACTCGATGTCGCCGCCGCCACCCGCATCCTTGGTCCACTTGATGGTCGACATCCAGGTACCGGCATAAAAGCCGGTCGAATTGTTGACGTAGTCGAATCCGCCTTGCAGGGCCGGCAGCAAGCGGGTTTGCGAGATGCCGCGATAACGATAGTCAGACGCGACGGTGGCGTTGAAACTGGTTTCGTTATCAGGCTTCTTGTCTTCGGCATGGGCGCAGCTGGCGGCACATGCGGCCATCACAGCCGCGGCTAGTATCACTGTTTTCATGGAAGGGTCTTCCTTTGGGTTGATGGAAAATACTGCTGCGCAAGCGAATGAGATACCGCACCGGCACGCCGGGAAGATTCTCGTTCGCCCCCGATAACAAGTCCGGCAATGCTGGAAATGCCACCGTTCGCACCCGAGGAAGCATAGCGATTTATGTATAAAGATTTTCTAAATTGTGCGGCTATTTGCATAAACGCGATGTATAGAACGACACGAAACACGCTATCGAATGCCCTGTTGAGCATCGTCAACACGCTAGCGCCACGCAATTGGATGGCATTGCCGAATCGAGGTAGCAGCGAGGCTTTTGGAGGGAACTTGAGACGCAATCAACGACTCCACCGAAGTGTCTCACTGCGGTAAATCGTTGATTTCATAGGAAAAATCGGGAGGCGAGGATCGGAATCGAACCGACCTAGACGGCTTTGCAGGCCGTATTGCCTCTTTAAAATCAACGACTTACAACTTCACCTACTTTTTCACCGCTTCCGTGTCTGCGTTCAGAAAAATCTGCATCTGGCCGAACAAACGACCAAGCGACGACGCCAAATAGTCGTCATAGCCGACGACGCCCAGCGTTTTCGCGATGGTTGACGAATCGATGAAGCGCGTCATCTGAGCCTTGAATTCCCGGCTCTTGACGATCTGCGGTATTTGCTCGATCGCGCTCGCCAACAGTCCGGGATAGTCCACCACGCCATAATCCTCGATCTTGGCGACCACGAGTTCCGGAATCAGCTTGGCGCCGCGCGACATCATCCAGGACAAGTCCCAGATGTCCCGGTGGCGGATCTTGGCCGAGTCGGAACCCAGCGCCCGCCCTTCGTTATCCAACAGCGACGTCGGGAATGCCAGCACCTTATCGGCCATGATCTCGTCGAGCGACTCGGCATTGACCAGCACCATGGGCATGCCGCCCAAGACATCGTAGTTGGCTCTGAGCGGCACCAGCTCACGCGTGTGGGCTGGGATGTTTGCGATCTCCAACTTGATTTTCTGCATCGGCATCGCGCGATTCTCCGGCGAGGTCTGAATCGAGATCCACCACTTGTCGACTCGGACATGCTTGATTCCGGCCTCGTCCACTTTGGCTGGCTTGTTGTTGACCAAGACTTTCAGGCCGAAGCGCGCACCGATGCGCTTTTCGATGCACTCCTTTATCCTCTGCATGCTCGCGGATGAGAAATTCACGCCGCCGGCGAAGTCGAGGTCCTCGCTGAACCGATCCGAACCGCGGCACAGCCGCAGTGAAGTGCCACCTTGGAACACCAGGTCTTTGAGTAAGCCCTCTGCATCGAGCGCCTGAAATATCTCGTAGTGCAGCAGCTCCTTCTCCACGACCGGTCGCATCGCCGACAGGCCCGGGTGGGCCATGGCCAAGTCGACCAGCTCGTTGAAATCCTTCATGTCCTCGCTCATGCATCTTCTCCTTGCGACTCGTCTTCGAGTTCGCTTCGATCAACCATGTTGGCATTGCGCCCTACGCGCAAGAGATCGCGGATGGCCGCACCCTTCGTGGCGATACGAAGCGGCCTGCCTTTGGCCAGCATCGTGCGCTTGATGATCTCCGCCACGCTACGTTTGGTGTGCGTAAACTCTATTGTCCCGAAGGGGGTGTCGACCACGCCGCTCTTCCCGGTTGTCATTACGGTCATCCGGTTTAATGGAATTTGGGAGATCGCCCCGTACTCGGACAGGATCGATTCCAGGCTGACATAGGACAGGTAGCCAGGGCGCAGGGCCTTGGCGATTTCCTCCGCGACCCAGCGGTTCTTGCTCGTCGCGGCCGGGTTCAGGTAGAGTCCTTTAGCAACGCGCTGCAGGAGGCCGTCCGCGACCATCCGCTGCAAGGATTTTTCCATCGCTTTCACGCCTTCGCCGGGGAAGATCTTTTCAATATCGCGCCGGGCCAAGACATGCACGCCGCGCCGATCAAGCTCTGAGAGTTTCCGGATCAGTTCGATTTTCTTCATTAAGTATCCTAAATCCCGAATTTAAAGTAGGGCATAAGAATACTTAGTATAAACCTCAGTCAAACCGAAGTCTAGGTCAAGTATACTCTTCCCCTATATTTTAGTAGGCTTTTGGATTATTTGCTGACGCTTTAGCGATTGCGGCTGACGGCGGCAGTGTCGGGGGCAGCGTGGTGGCAAGCGGATGCGCAGCATCGGGCGCAGCGTCAGGATCTTTGTGCGCAGCGGGAGACGAACAGTCTGAGAAAAACGGCAGTGCAGACGCAAACAGCCTCCCGAGGGAGGCTGTTTGTTTGACGGACCTCAAAAGCCACCGAGATCGTCCTGTTATGCTGGAGGCGAGGATCGGAATCGAACCGACCTAGACGGCTTTGCAGGCCGCTGCATAACCTCTTTGCTACCTCGCCAGAGGGAAACACTATCCAAGAAAAAACGCGGCCTTGCCGCGTAGATCTTGCTTATTCTGGAGCGGGAGAAGAGTCTCGAACTCTCGACCTCAACCTTGGCAAGGTTGCGCTCTACCAACTGAGCTACTCCCGCGTCGTTACAACAGGCAGGCATTATAGACGATCCATTAAATATGTCAAGGTCGCTTGGGCCTGCATTTCAATCGAGGCCGCCCGAGCGTTCCTTGATCAAGGGCCAGGCCAAGCGCAGGTAGTAAAACATCGACCACACCGTCAATACGGCGGCCAGCCACAGCAGCACAATGCCCCAGTAATGGGTGTCGATCACGCCGAATAGCTGGCCGTCGAACAGCAGCATCGGAATGGCCACCATCTGCGCCGTGGTCTTGATCTTGCCGAGCGAACTGACCGCCACCGACTTCGAGGCGCCGATCTGCGCCATCCATTCGCGCAGCGCCGAGATCGTGATCTCGCGCCCGATGATGATGAAGGCGATCACCGCGATATAGGGAATGTCGCGCCCGAATTCGAGCAGCACCAGGAGCGCGCCGGCCACCATCAGCTTGTCGGCCACCGGATCGAGGAAGGCGCCGAAAGCCGAGGTCTGGTTCCAGCGGCGCGCCAGGAAGCCATCGAACCAGTCGGTGATGGCCGCGACGATGAACACCAGCGTGGCCGACAAATTCTGGTCCGCGCGCGGCAACCACGACAGCGGCAGGTAGAACACGCCAACCACCAGCGGTATGAGCGCCACGCGCAGCCAGGTCAGGAGGATCGGAATATTAACTGGCATAGGGTCGCCGCTTGGTTTGAACTTGAACAATGGCGCTAGTCTACCTTGCCGTGCCGTTTTAAACCAGCCGCAGACGGGGTCGGCATGGCGACGCGCTCAGTGCAGCTGCTTGTAGATTTCCTCGGCCAGCTGGGTCGAGATCCCCTCGACCGACATCAAATCCTCCACGCTGGCGTCGAGCACCCCGCGCAAGCCGCCAAAACGCGCCAGCAGCTTCTGGCGCCGCTTGGCGCCGATGCCCTCGATCTCTTCCAGGCGCGAGCTCTGGCGCGTCTTGGCGCGGCGCGCACGCATGCCGGTGATGGCGAAGCGGTGCGCCTCGTCGCGGATCTGCGCCACCAGCATCAGCGCGGCAGATTCCTTGCCCAGCTCCTGCGGCGCGCGTCCGTCCACGAACACCAGCGTCTCGAGCCCGACACGCCGGCCCTCCCCCTTGGCCACGCCGACGATCAAGCTGATGTCCAGGCCCAGTTCGGCGAACACCTGGCGCGCCATCTCCACTTGCCCGCGCCCGCCGTCGATCAAGACCACGTCGGGCATCACGCCATCGCCATTGGCCACCTTCTCGTAACGGCGCATCAAGACCTGGCGCATGGCGGCGTAATCGTCGCCCGGCGTGATGCCGTTGATGTTGTAGCGCCGGTATTCGCCATTTTGCATGGCGTGGTGATGGAACACCACGCACGAGGCCTGGGTCGCCTCGCCCTGGGTGTGGCTGATGTCGAAACACTCCACGCGCAGGCTGTCGATGTCGTCCGCCTCCACGCCCAGCGCCTCGACCAGCGCGCGCGTGCGCGCCTGCTGCGAACCCTGCTCCGACAGCAGGCGCGCCAGCGCGATCGCCGCGCCCTTGTGCGCCATGTCGAGCCACTGGCGGCGCTGCGCCTGCGGCTGGAACAGCAGGTTGATGCGATGGCCGCACTGCTCGGTGAGCGCCATCATCAAGGCCGGCTGGTCGAATTCGATGTTCAGGATCAGGGTGCCGGGAATGAATTTCTCGCTGTAGTGCTGGGCCAGGAAGGCGGCCAGCACCTCCACCTCGATGGGCTGCTCGGCGATGGCGGCGGCGTCGCCCACCTGGGTCGGAAAATACGCGCGGTCGCCCAGGTGGCGCCCGCCGCGCACCATCGCCAGGTTCACGCAGGCGCGCCCGCCTTGCACGATGACGGCGATGATGTCGACGTCGGCATCGTCGGTCGACTCCATGCTTTGCTGGTGCAGCACGCGCGAGAGCGAGGCGATCTGGTTGCGCACCAGCGCCGCCTGCTCGAACTTGAGCTGTTCGGCAAAGCCGTGCATCTTCGCCTCCAGCTCGGCCATCACTTCGTTCTGGCGCCCGCGCAGGAATTTGGCGGCGTTGTCGACATCGGCGCGGTAGTCATCCGGCGCGATCGCGTTCACGCAGGGACCGCTGCAGCGGTGAATTTGATGCAGCAAGCAAGGCCGGGTGCGGTTGGAGAACACGCTGTCCTCGCAGGTACGCAGCATGAACACCTTTTGCAGGATCTGCAGCGACTCCTTGACCGCCCAAGCGCTGGGAAAGGGACCGAAATACTGGTTCTTCTTGTCGACGGCGCCGCGGTAGTAAGCCATGCGCGGCACATCCTGCCCCGTGATCTTCAGGTAGGGATACGATTTGTCATCGCGGAACAGGATGTTAAAGCGCGGCTTGAGCGCCTTGATCAAGGTGTTCTCGAGGATCAGCGCCTCAGCCTCGCTATGCGTGACCGTGGTCTCGAGACGCGCGATGCGCTCGACCATCATCGCTATGCGCGGGCTCGACAGGTTCTTTTGAAAGTAGCTCGAGACGCGTTTTTTCAGGTCGCGCGCCTTGCCCACGTAAAGCACGGCGTCGGCCGCGTCGAAGTAACGGTAGACGCCCGGCAGATTGGGCAGCTTGGCCACCAGCGCCAGCACCTGCGCGCGCGCCGCCGCCGTAGCGGCGGCCGCGTCGGCACCCGGGGCCGGGTCGGGCGCGCCCGCGCCGTCGGGCTCCTGCGCCAGCGCTGTCGCCGCTGGCGCCTTCGACTTTGCCCTGGACTTCACTTGACTCATGGCGATGCGGTGCTCGTGACGATGACAAATGCTACGCCATATTCGGCTTCATCGCTCACGCTCACCTGCGCGAGCAGTCCCTGCTCGCGCATGAACTGGGCTAGAGCGCCGCTGTAGGCGAGCACCGGCTTGCCGTCGGCGTCGTTCAAGGTTTGCGCCGCCTGCCAGCTCATCGGCGCGCGCATGCCCAGGCCCAGCGCCTTCGAGAACGCTTCCTTGGCGGCGAAGCGCGTGGCCAGGTAGCGCAGGGCGCGCACCGCGTTCTGCGCATGGCGCGCGTGGAAAACGTCGAGCTCTTGCGGGCCGAGGATGCGGGAGGCGAAGCGCGCGTTGCGCACCAGCGCCTGCTGCAGACGCCCGATCTGCACGATATCGGTGCCTACGCCGTAGATCATCGCGCCGGCGTCGCCACGTGGCCTGCGCGCACACCAAGGCGGGCCGCCACCATGATCGCCTTCATCTCGCGCACCGCGTTCTCCCAGCCCGCGAAGATGGCGTGCGCGACGATCGCATGGCCGATATTGAGTTCACCGATGTCGGGCAGCGCGGCGATCGCCTGCACGTTGGTGTAATGCAGGCCGTGGCCGGCGTTGACCTTCAAGCCCAGCGCCGCCCCCGTTTGCACGCCAGCGGCGATGCGCTCGAATTCCCGCGCCTGCTGCGCTCCTTCGCTGTCGGCGTAGCGCCCCGTATGCAGTTCGATCACGCGCGCGCCCGCTTCGCTGGCGGCGCGGATCTGGGTGGCGTCGGCGTCGATGAACAGGCTCACGCGGATGCCCTCGGCCTGCAACTGGCGCACCGCCGCCTGCACTTGCGCGAAATGGCCCGCCACATCCAAGCCGCCCTCGGTGGTCACCTCGGCGCGCCGCTCCGGCACCAGGCACACATCCTGCGGCAAGACGGCGCAGGCGAAGTCGAGCATCTCCTGGGTGACGGCCGCCTCCAGGTTCATGCGCGTCAACAGTTGCGGGCGCAGCTTGATCACGTCGGCGTCCTTGATGTGGCGGCGGTCTTCGCGCAGGTGCAACGTGATCACGTCGGCCCCGGCCTGCTCGGCCAACAGGGCCGCGCGCAGCGGATCTGGATAGCTGGTGCCGCGCGCGTTGCGCAAGGTGGCGACGTGGTCGATGTTCACGCCGAGGTCGATAACGGTGCCAAGCGGTTCTAGGTAGCTCATGGATGGATTCGCGATGGTTGGAATGGGGTTGGTCTACAGCTGCATCAGGTCGGCCAGGATCTGGCGCGTGTTGAGCGGCGCGCCGCCCAGGTGGTGAGCCAGCAGGTGCCGCATCAGCAGCTTGCTCTGGGCGCGCGTGGCGGGGTCGTCGTAGTCTGCGCGCTCCATGTCGAGCAGGGTCTTGCCGGCCACCTGCGGCCATGCGTCGCCCTCTTGCGCCGGGCGCGCGCCGCGCTCCGGGTCGACCACATACAGCAGCTCGGCGCGCACCGGCGCGCGCGTGGCGGTGCAGCGCGTCAGGTCGGCGGCCACACCCGTTTCCTTGAGCAGGGCGCGCTCGAACTTGCGCAGCACGATGGGGGCCGGCTCGTCGTGCGCGAGCTCGTTGAGGGTGGCCACGTAATGGTCGAACAAGGCCGGGAAGGGATCGTCGCGCGCGAGCAGCTTGACCAGCAGCTCATTGAGATAGAAGCCGCACAGCAGGGCCGTTTTTTCCAGCGGACGCATGCCGCCCACCCATTCGGCGTCGGTCAAGACGCGCAGTTCGGACTTTCCAGTCCAGGAGGTCGAGAGCGGCTGAAAGGTCTGCAGGGCGCCGCGCAGCTGCGAATGGGGGCGCTTGGCGCCTTTGGCCACCAGGGCCACGCGTCCGTGCTCGCGCGTGAACAGGTCGACGATCAGGCTCGTCTCTTTGTAGGGGTAGCTATGCAAAACGAAGCCGGGCTGGCCCAGCACGCGATGCTCGCGCTGGGGCGCCCTGGCGCGGCGCGGCGCGCCGGCCGCGGGGACCGGCTTGGTGGCGAGCGCGTCGGCGTCGAGGATGGCCATGCTGGTGCTGCGAGCGCCCTACTCGTAACCGTAGGCGCGCAAGCCCGCTTCGTTGTCGGCCCAGCCGGATTTGACCTTGACCCAGATCTCCAGGTACACGGGGCCGCCAAACAGTTTTTCCATATCCAGACGGGCCTGCGTCGACACATCCTTCAAGCGCGCGCCCTTGTTACCGATGATCATGGATTTATGCGTGTCGCGCTCGACCAGGATGGCGGCGAAGACGCGCCGCAAATCGCCCTCTTGCTCGAATTTCTCGACCAGCACCGTGCTGGTGTAGGGCAATTCATCGCCCACCAGGCGGAACAATTTTTCGCGCACGATCTCGGCGGCCAGGAATTTCTCGCTGCGGTCGGTGATGTCGTCCGGCCCGAACACGGGCGCGTTTTCCGGCAGGTGGCGCTCGATCTCGCCTTGCAGATTGTCGAGCTGGTAGCGCAGCTTGGCCGACACCGGCACCACGGCGGCGAAATCGTGCTTGGCCGCCACTTGCTGCGCGAACGGCATCAAGGCCGCCTTGTCCTTGACGCGATCGGCCTTGTTGATGACGAGGATGCAGGGCACGTTTTGCGGCAGCAGGTCGATCACTTGCTGGTCGGCCGCGCCAAAGGTGCCCGCCTCGATCAGGTACAAGATCACGTCGGCCGAGATCAAGGTGTTGGTGACGGTCTTGTTGAGCGTCTTGTTAAGCGCGTTGGCGTGGCGGGTCTGGAAGCCCGGCGTGTCAACGTAGATGAACTGGGCCGTGCCGCTGGTCTGGATGCCGGTGATGCGGTGGCGCGTGGTCTGCGCCTTGCGCGAGGTGATGCTGACCTTGGCGCCGATGAGCACATTCATCAAGGTCGACTTGCCCACGTTCGGGCGGCCCACGATGGCGATGTAACCGCAGCGAAAATGCTCGGGAAAGGCGGCCTCGGCCACTGGGGGGGTGCTGGTATCCATGATGATGTTCGCAAACTTCTTAGGCTGACTTCGTTTCGGGCTGCGCGGGCTTGGCAGGTTTGGCTTCGGTGGCGGCCTTGGGTGCGACGGCCGCCTTGGGCGGGAGCTCCGGCGCTGGCGTCACGCCCGCGCCCGCCTGCTCACCAGGATGGCCTTCGCCATCGCCGTCGCTCTGGATGGTGGCGATGCCGGCCAGCTTGAGCTGGGCCGCGCGCGGCTTGGCGCGCCGCCCCGGCGCCGGGGTCTTGAGCAAGGCTTGCTCGGCCACTTCCAGCGCCAGCTTGGCGGCGGCCTGTTCGCCGGCGCGCCGGCTGCCGCCGCGCCCATACACCTGGATCGCCAATTTCGGCACCAGGCACTCGATCTCGAATTCCTGGCTGTGGGCGGCGCCGTGGGTGGCCACCACGTTATACAAGGGTAGCGCGATCTTCTTACTTTGCAAGAACTCCTGAAGCAAGGTCTTGGCGTCCTTGCCCAAGGTGCGCGGGTCGACCGAATCGAGGATGGGGATGTAAAAGGCGCGGATCACGTCGCGCGCGGCGTTGAAACCCGCGTCCAAAAAAATAGCGCCTAACAGCGCCTCGAGCGTGTCGGCCAGGATCGAAGGGCGCCGAAAGCCGCCGGACTTGAGTTCGCCCTCGCCCAGGCGCAAAAATTGCGACAATTCGAGTTTTTGCGCGATCTCGTACAGCGATTGCTGCTTGACCAGGTTGGCACGCAGGCGCGACAAGTCGCCCTCGTCGATGCTGGCGAAACGCTCGTACAGCACCGACGCGACCACGCAATTGAGGACGGAGTCGCCCAGAAACTCCAGCCGTTCATTATGCACGCTGCTATGGCTACGGTGCGTCAAGGCTTGCTGCAATAGCGCAGCATCCTGGAAGTTGTATCCTAAGCGGGATTGCAATAACTGAAGATTCATTGGTGTACTGTTTCCCGCGTGGCTATTCGGACGCCGCCTTCTTGGCGCCGCCCTTGGCCGTCGTGCCTTCATAGTCGATGAGCAAAGTCACCGGGCCAAACAAGGGGATTTTTTCTTCGTAGGCGAAACTGATTTCCACTTCGCCCGTTTCCTTGCTGATCACCAGATCCTTGTACGAAATGACCTTGATGTTATTGATGATGGCGTTCTTATTGAACGTCATTTGCATTTCCACCACCGAACCACCGGTCGATTTGGCGTTCGAGATGGCGTTCTTAATGGCGCGATATTCCACCAATCCCGGGAAGACCTTCATCCCCAACATGGCGATCATGGCCAGGATGGCGAAGATGAAAATCAAGCCCGTCAGGGACAAGCCGCGTTGCGTGTTCAGGGATGGTAAGTTCGATCGAGGCATGGCTGCTTCCTTTGCGATTAGTGGATACTGCCGATACGTTTGAGATTACCCAAATTCATCCACACGAAGATAGCCTTGCCGACGATATTCTTGTCGGGCACGAAGCCCCAGTAACGGCTGTCCTGGCTATTGTCGCGGTTATCACCCATCATGAAGTAATTGCCTTCAGGTACAGTGCAGCTAAAGGTTTCGCGGCTGCCACTGCACGCCTGCCGATTCGGAAAATTCTCGAAGCTGGCCGGATCGAAACCCGAATGCGTATCCATATTCAAAATACGATGCTTGACCCCCGTCAAATCCTCCATCAACTGCCTGTGATATTGCGGATGTTCGTCGTCGAGGTAATCGTCCATCGCGGCATAAGAAATTTCTTTACCATTGACCGTTAACCGTTTGTTTTCATAGGTGATTTTATCACCTGGAACGCCAATGACGCGCTTAATGTAGTCCTGGCTCATGTCTTTGGGGTATTTGAAGACCATCACGTCGCCCCGTTGCGGCTGGCCCACCTCGATGATCTTCTCATTGAGCACGGGCAAACGGATGCCGTACGTGTACTTATTGACAAGAATTAAGTCCCCCACCAGCAAGGTCGGCACCATCGAACTCGACGGGATCTTGAATGGTTCGAACAGGAAGGAGCGCAAGAAAAACACCATCGCGATCACGGGAAAGAAGGCGCCCGAGTACTCGATCCAGGTGGGCTGGCGCAGCAGCGCGGCCTCGATCTGGGCGCGGCTGACCTCTTCGACCTTGATCCCCTCGGCCGTGAGCTTGGCGTTGCGCGCGTCGAAGGCGCTCAAGGCGCTGTCGGCGCTGGCGCGCCTTTGCTTGGCCAACACGAAGATGTCGAGGAACCAGATCACGCCCGTCACCACCATCGCGACGAACAAAATCAGCGCGAAGTTTCCCAAGATCAATTGCAGATTCATTTATCGTCCACTTGTAAGATTGCCAGGAAGGCTTCCTGCGGGATTTCCACCGAACCCACTTGTTTCATGCGCTTCTTGCCGGCCTTTTGCTTTTCCAACAGCTTTTTCTTACGGCTGATATCGCCGCCATAGCACTTGGCCAGCACGTTCTTGCGCAAGGCCTTGACGTTTTCGCGCGAAATCACGTTCACCCCGATGGCCGCCTGGATCGCCACGTCGAACATTTGGCGCGGAATCAGTTCGCGCATCTTCGCGGCAACCTGACGCCCGCGATAGATGGCGTTGGCGCGGTGCACGATGATAGCGAGCGCATCGACCTTTTCGCTGTTGATCAGCATATCGACCTTGACCACGTCGGAAGCCCGGTTTTCCTTGAACTCGTAATCCATCGAGGCATAGCCGCGCGAGGTCGACTTGAGCTTGTCGAAGAAGTCGAGCACGATTTCCGCCATCGGCATTTCGTAATGCAGCTTGACTTGGCGCCCGTGGTAGCTCATGTCCATCTGCACGCCGCGCTTGCCGATGCACAGGGTGATGACGGAGCCGACATACTCTTGCGGCATGTATAGATTGACGTCGACGATAGGCTCGCGGATTTCCTCGATCTTGGTCGTCTCGGGCATCTTGGACGGGTTGTCGACCTTGATGACGCTGCCGTCCTTCATGATCACCTCGTACACCACGGTCGGGGCCGTGGTGATCAGGTCCATGTCGAATTCACGCTCGAGGCGCTCTTGCACGATCTCCATGTGCAGCAAGCCGAGGAAGCCGCAGCGGAAGCCGAAACCGAGCGCCTGCGACACTTCCGGCTCGTACATCAGGGCCGCATCGTTGAGTTTCAACTTTTCCAGCGAGTCACGCAGCGCGTCGTACTGGTGCGAGTCGACCGGGAACAGACCGGCGAACACCTGCGGTTGCACTTCCTTAAAGCCAGGCAGCGGCGCGGCGGCCGGCTTGGCGGCATGGGTGACGGTGTCGCCCACCTTGGCGGCCTTCAATTCCTTGATGCCGGCGATGACGAAGCCCACCTGGCCGGCCGAGATTTCCGGCAGCGCCTGCGATTTCGGGTTGAACACGCCCACGCTCTCGACCAGCTGGACCGACTCGGTCGCCATCAGCATGATTTTCTCTTTCGGCTTGAGCGTGCCGTTCATGACGCGTACCAGCATGACGACGCCGACGTAGTTGTCGAACCACGAGTCGACGATCAGCGCCTGCAGCGGCGCATCCGGGTCGCCCTTGGGCGGTGGCACCCTGGCGATCAGCGACTCGAGCACGTCTTCGATGCCAAGGCCGGTCTTGGCCGAGCAGCGCACGGCGTCGGTGGCATCGATCCCGATCACGTCTTCGATTTCCGAAATCGCATTGGCCGGATCGGCGTGCGGCAAGTCGATCTTGTTCAAAATAGGCACCACTTCGACGCCCAGGTCGAGCGCCGTGTAGCAATTGGCCACCGTTTGCGCTTCCACACCCTGCGAGGCGTCCACCACCAGCAGCGCGCCTTCGCAGGCCGACAGCGAGCGGCTCACCTCGTAGCTGAAGTCGACGTGGCCCGGGGTGTCGATCAAGTTCAAGTTGTAGATCTGGCCGTCGCGCGCCTTGTAGTGCAGCGCCGCTGTCTGGGCCTTGATGGTGATGCCGCGTTCGCGCTCGAGGTCCATCGAATCGAGCACCTGGGCTTCCATGTCGCGGTCGGCCAAGCCGCCGCACAGCTGGATGATGCGGTCGGCCAGGGTGGACTTGCCGTGATCGATGTGGGCGATGATCGAAAAATTACGTATGTTCTTCATTAACACAATTCAAAAGCAATAGGAAAAGACAGGGGCGTCGGGCGGCGCAATACGAAAAAAAGCGCTGCGGTGGGGATCTGCAAGCCCCAGGCGAGCGCCTTGTCACGCGAGAGAAGCCCTGGCCCGAGCCGTGAGCTTTTCCGACTTGGCATTTTACCGGATTTCAGAGGAGAAAGCCCGGTTTATGCTGGGGCCGGCCGCCGGCGCGGGCATTTTGCGGGCTTTTGACGACGAGCAAGGCCATAAAGTTAATCATTGCGCATGTTTATGCGCCCGCAAATAGGCGTGCACGGCATCGGGGTCCAGGAAGTAGTGGCACAGCTCGCGCTGGTCGAGCGCGCCAAACAGCACGGGCACCAGTTCGTCGTATTTGGCCAGCAAGAGCGGATCGGCGTCGACGTCGATCACCGCCACCTCGAAACGCAGGGTCGGCGTTTGCAAGGCGTGCAAGGCGTCGAGCATGTCCTGGCATAGGTGGCAATAGCTGCGCGAATACAAGGTGAACGGCAGCATCTGACTGGCCTTGGGCGGCGTTGGTGTTGGCATGGGCATCGCTGGTGGACGGCCGGCGCGGCCCCATGGCCACGCCGCCTCATTGGATCATTGGCGCGGACGGATCACCAAGTATTGGGTGCTGTCTTCGCGCCGCACCAGCAGCGCCACGCCCTTCTTGGGATCGAGCTTGGCCGCGAGCGCGTTGAACTGTTTCGCATCCCTCACTTCCGAATTATTCAATTGCAAGATCACGTCGCCCGGATGCAGGCCGGCGCGCGCGGCCGCGCCCTCGGCGGCCTCCACTTGCACGCCACCATCGACTTTGAGCTCATGGCGCTGCGCCTCGCCCAGGTCGCTCACCTGCAAGCCCAGCGCGTTCGCCTGCTGCTGCTCCTTCGGTTTGCGGGCTGGCGCCTTCTTGTTGGCGGCCTTGTCGTCGTCGAGCTCGACCACGGTCAAGCCCACTTCCAGCAAATTGCCCTTGCGCCACACTGTGACGCTGGCGTGGCTGCCCACGGGCGCGGCTCCCACCAGGCGCGGCAAGTCGGACGAGCGCTCGATCGGCACGCCGTTGAATTTGAGGATGATGTCGCCGACCCGGATGCCGCCCTTGTCGGCCGGACCACCGGCTTCCACGCTCGACACTTCCACCCCGCGCGTCTTGCCCAGGCCCAGTGATTCGGCCACATCCTTCGACACTTCACCGATCAGTACGCCAATGCGCCCGCGCGTGACCTTGCCGGTTTTCTTGAGCTGCTCGGCCACCCGCATCGCCTCGTCGATCGGCACGGCGAAGGAAATGCCGTTGTAGCCGCCCGAGAGCGTGGCGATTTGCGAATTGATGCCGATCACCTCGCCACGCATATTGATCAGGGGACCGCCCGAATTGCCGGGATTGACGGCGACATCGCTTTGGATCAGGGGCAGGAAGTCGCCCGTGTCGCGCGATTTGGCCGAGATGATGCCGGCGGTGACGGAGTTTTCCAGATTGAAGGGCGAACCGATGGCGATCACCCATTCGCCGACCCGGATCTTGCTCGAGTCCCCGATCGACAAGCTGGGCATGGCCGGCTTGCCGCCATCGATCTTGAGCACGGCCACGTCCGAGCGCCCATCGGCGCCCAGCACGCGGGCTTTGAATTCGCGCCGGTCGGTCAGGGTGACGATGACTTCGTCGGCGCCGTCGACAACATGGGCGTTGGTGAGCACGTAGCCGTCGGGCGAGATGATGAAACCGGAACCGACCCCGCGCTGGATTTCCTCCTCTTGCGGGGCGGGACGGCCGCGCCCGCGCGGCGCGGGAGCCGGCCCCGGCTGGCGCTGGCCCGGCGCGCCAAAGAAGCGGCGCAGAAATTCCTGCATTTCCTCCTCGCCCGGCGTGCCCTGCCCCGGCTTGACCTTTTCAGTGGTGCGGATATTGACGACGGCCGGGCCGACCCGGTCGACCAGGTCGGTGAAGTCGGGCAAACCGGTGACCAGGGGAGCGCCGGCCGGGGCCGCGCCGCCACTGATGCTAAAGGACAAGCCGGCGGCGGCAAGCACCAGCGCCAGTAGCAAGGCCGGCAAGGTCTTGCCGCCGGCGGGGAGATGTTTGGTCATGGCTGTGCGCTCAGGAACGTGGATCGGACTGATGGCGGGCCGCGCTGCGGCGCCCCGGAACGGACATGGTAAGCGAAAAAGACAAACTTGTCGCCTCGGCAGGCGCGGCGGCGGCCACGGAGCGACGCTTTCTTAATGCGGGACAGGCTTGGGCCTCAAAAACGGGCAAGCAGGCCAAGCTTGCACGCTCGGCTCACAGGGGCGCCGTGATCCCCTCGGGCGGCAAGGCCGGCTCGGCGCTGGCGCGGCGCGCATGCGGCGCCTCCCCCGCCAGGCGCTCGGCCAGGCGCGCCTCGAAGGCGGCGCTCAGTTCCGGGCCCGCTTGCGCACGCAAGACATCGCCAATGCGGTGATGCAAGGCCCAGGCGTGCCGCCCGTCCGCTCCTTGCAAGGCCGCCAGCGCCAATTCCACTTCGCCGGTGGCCAACTCGCCGTCGCCCAGCGCGGAAATACGCTCGCGATTTTTCCTGTTCGTGTCCATCAGAGTTCCATCATTGTCGACGTGGGACCAGTCTTACATCATATCGAGATCATCGCCACTCCTACCTCCGCTTGTCAACCGGAAAGTCGAGCAAAGGCCGCAATTTTTCCGCGATCACTTCGCGGGCGCGGAAGATCCGGCTGCGCACCGTCCCTATTGGACAGGCCATGACCTCCGAAATTTCCTCGTAACTCAAACCCTCTATTTCGCGCAACACAATGGCGGTGCGCAATTCGACGGGCAGCGCCTCCATCGCCGCGTTCACGGTGTAGGCGATCTGCTTGGTCGCGAGCATGGATTCGGGGGTGTTGATGTCGCGCAAGCTATCGGCTTCGTCGAAGCCTTCGGCGCGCTCGGCGTCCGTTTCGGTCGAGGTGGGCGCGCGCCGTCCTTGCGTGACGAGGAAGTTCTTGGCCGTGTTGATGCCGATCCGGTACAGCCAAGTGTAGAAGGCCGAGTCGCCGCGGAAATGGCGCAAGGCGCGGTAAGCCTTGATAAAGGTTTCCTGCACCACATCCTCGGCCTCGGCCGGATCGTGCACCAGGCGCGCCACCAGGCGCATCAGGCGGCGCTGGTATTTGGCGACAAGCAAATCGAACGCTTGCCGCTCACCGGCCTGTACGCGTTCCACCAAAAGTTGATCACATTCGCGTTCGGTTGTCACTGCCATTGTCCTTGTCGCTGCAGCGGCGCGCGGCCCGCTTTGCCGCGCGCCGCCCACCGCAAATGTTCATCAGGTCCCGGCCGGCGCGCCCGTGCGCGCGGCGATGGCGCGGCAAGCGACGGCGAGGGCGCGAAAGGCATCCGGGTCCACGCTGTCGCGCAAAATGACGAGCACGCTCGTGTTCCCGTGTGGATCGCGCAGCAACAGCAACAGCAAATCCGGCCACAGGGTGGAAGCCGGGAGCAGGCGTTGCGGCGGCGCGCCATCGGCGCCTTTCAAGCGCACGTCCTGTTGTACCGTCAGCCGAATCTCGCCGAGTCCAGAAATGTCAATCCGGCGCGGCTTGGACGGGCGCGCGGCCGCGCGCGCGCACAGGGCGCCAGCCAGCAGGCAAGCGGCCAGCAAAAGGGAGCGCTGGGAGAAGGGAAAGATGGCGGACGCGACAAGGGCGCCGGCCGCGACATGCGCGACGGCAAACGCATACAGCGCCGCACGCAATGCGCGCGACGGCACAATGACGGCGCAAACCGCGATGGACATGATGAAAAGGTGGTGCGGATGCACCGGACGCCGGCACCTAGCCGGGACCGTCAGGCACCCGTTCTTAAGACCAGAACAGGTGCCTTTGGTTCAAACTTTTTTTAGCCGCGGCCGAACACCAAGGTGCCGTTGGTGCCGCCAAAGCCGAAGGAATTCTTCACCGCGACATCGATCTTCATTTCGCGCGCCGTGTTGGCACAGAAGTCCAGGTCGCAAGCGCTATCCTGGTTGAAGATATTGATGGTCGGTGGAGAAATCTGGTGATGCATGGCCAGCACCGTGAACACCGCTTCCAGGCCGCCCGCGCCGCCCAGCAAATGGCCGGTCATCGACTTGGTCGAGTTCACCACCAGCTTGCCGGCATGCGCGCCGAAGGTTTTCTTGATGCCTTGCACTTCGGCCAAGTCGCCCAGGGGCGTCGAGGTGCCGTGCGCGTTGACATAATCAACCTGGTCCGGATTGACGCCGGCATTGTTCATGGCCGCCACCATACAACGGCTGGCGCCGCTGCCATCTTCCACTGGCGAGGTCATGTGGTAGGCGTCGGCGCTCATGCCAAAACCGAGCAACTCGGCGTAGATCTTGGCGCCGCGCGCCTTGGCATGCTCATATTCCTCGAGCACCATCACACCCGCGCCCTCGCCCAACACGAAGCCATCGCGGTCGCGGTCCCAGGGACGCGAAGCGGTGGCGGGATCGTCGTTGCGCGAAGACAGGGCGCGGGCCGAGGCGAAACCGCCCAGGCCCAGCGGCGAGATGGTCGCTTCGGCACCGCCGGCGATCATCACGTCGGCGTCGCCGTATTCGATCAAGCGGCCGGCCGCGCCGATGCTGTGCAAGCCGGTGGTGCAGGCAGTGACGATCGACAAGTTGGGACCGCGCAAACCATACTTGATCGACAGGTTGCCCGAAATCATATTGATGATCGAGGCCGGCACGAAGAAGGGGGAAATGCGGCGCGGACCCCGCTTGGCGTAATCTTCCTTGGTCTCTTCGATCAGCGGCAAACCGCCGATGCCCGAACCGATGATCACGCCGATGCGGTCGGCGTTCGCCTCGCTCACTTCCAGGCCGCTATCCTTGAGCGCCTGGATCCCGGCGGCCATGCCGAAATGGATGAAGGTATCCATATGGCGCGCATCCTTGCCGGGGATGTAATCTTCAATGTTGAAGCCTTTGACTTCGCCCGCGAAATGGGTCGAAAACGGCTGCGCATCGAAACGGGTGATATTGGCTATGCCCGATTTGCCGGCCAGTGCCGCGCTCCAAGTCTCGGCAATGGTATTGCCGATCGGTGAAACACAGCCCAGCCCGGTGACGACGACACGACGGTTGCGTGAACGGCTCAAGCGATTCTCCCAGAGTGGTTCAGGCAGAATTAAGCCTTGACGTGCGCGGTCGCGTAGTCGATTGCTTGCTTGACGGTGGTGATCTTTTCAGCCTGCTCGTCAGGGATTTCCATCTCGAATTCGTCTTCCAGTGCCATCACCAGTTCGACCGTGTCGAGGGAGTCTGCGCCGAGGTCGTCAACGAAGGAGGATTCGATTTTGATGTCGACTTCTGCAACACCGAGTTGCTCAGCGACGATTTTTTTAACGCGTTGTTCGATATCCGACATGTTAGCTCCATTGTGTGTGTTACGGAAAGTGCGCGCATTTTATCAGGTTTGCGCGTTGAAAAACACTTTTCAGCTTCCGGTGTTAAGTCAGCCGAATTTGCTGCCAAATGATGGGATTTCACCGAGAACGAACTCTAATTTTGCCTTTAAACACTTGCAAAACAGCATACGAACTGGCGTTTTCAACATCAAAAAAACAAGATATTTTCACCGAAATCGTTGTAATTCGACCCGGCCGGCGCCCGGCAAGCCCAGGTCCCGACCTTACATATACATGCCGCCATTCACATGCACGGTGGTGCCGGTGATGTAGTTCGCTTGCGGGCCGGCCAGGAAGGCGCAGGCGTGGGCGATGTCTTCCGGCGCCCCCAGGCGCGCCAGCGGGATTTGCGTCAACAGGGCCGCGTGCTGCTCGGCGGAGAGGGCGCGCGTCATGTCGGTGTCGATGAAACCCGGTGCGATGCAATTGACGGTGATGTTGCGGCTGCCGATTTCGCGCGCCAGCGCGCGGCTCATGCCGGCCACGCCGGCCTTGGCGGCCGCGTAATTCATCTGGCCTGGATTACCCGAATAGCCGACGATGGAAGTGATGTTGATGATGCGTCCCTGCTTGGCTTTCATCATGCCGCGCAGCACCAGGCGCGACAAGCGCCCGACGGCCGACAGATTGGTGGCGATCACGCTATCCCATTCCTCGTCCTTCATGCGCATGGCCAGCTGGTCTTGCGTGATGCCCGCGTTATTGACCAGGATAGACAAGCTGCCATAGCTCTTTTGCACTTCATCAACCACTTGCGCGCAGCGCGCGGCGTCGGTGACGTTCAAGACGGTGCCGTGGCCCGCTTCGGCGCCCGCTTCGGCGCCCAACTCGCGCAGATACTCGGAAATGGCGGCCGCGCCCGCTTCCGTGGTGGCCGTGCCCACCACTTTGGCGCCCTGGCGCGCCAATTCCATGGCGATGGCTTTGCCGATACCGCGCGAGGCGCCCGTGACGAGGGCAACTTGATTTGTCAGATTCATGTGTTTCCTAAACAATGTAATATTTACTGATAGGGCGATACTGCAGCATTCGATTTATGCCTGGTTGAGGCCGCTCAATACCCGTTCCAGCGCGGCTTGGTCGACCAGGGCTTCCCCCACCAGGCTGGCGTCGATGCGCTTGGCCATGCCGATCAAGACCTTGCTTGGCGCACATTCGATGAGCTGGGTGACGCCGTCCAGCGCCATTTTTTGCATCGTTTCCACCCAGCGCACCGGGCTGGCCGCCTGGCGCACCAGAGCGTCCTTGATGCCGGCTGGATCGTTAACAATAGCCACGTCCACGTTATTGATCAAGGCCATTTGCGGTGCCGCAAAGGTCAAACCGGCCATGTAGGCGGCCAGGCGGTCGGACGCCGGCTTGAGCAGGGAAGAATGGAAAGGCGCGGACACGGCCAGCTTCATGGCGCGCTTGGCGCCCTTGGCCTTGGCCAGTTCACAGGCGCGCTCGACGGCGGCGCTGTGGCCGGCGATCACGATCTGGGTGGGCTCGTTGAAATTGACAGGCTCGACGATACTGCCCGGCTCGGCCGCGGCCGCCTCCAGGCAGACGGCGCGCACCGCCTCGCTGTCCAAACCCAGTACGACGGCCATCCCGCCCTGCCCCACCGGCACCGCTTCTTGCATGGCTTGGGCGCGAAAGCGCACCAGCGGCACCGCGTCCTTGAAGGCGATCACGCCGGCAGCCACCAGGGCCGAATATTCTCCCAGGCTGTGGCCGGCCACCAGGGCGGGCGCGGCGCCGCCGGCCGCGATCCAGGCGCGGTACACGGCCACCGCCGCCGTCAACATCACGGGCTGGGTATTGGTGGTCAAGTCGAGTTCTTCCTTGGGTCCTTCGGCGATCAGCTTGCCCAGGTCGAAGCCGAGGGCGTCGGACGCTTCGGCCACGGTGTGCGCCACCACCGGATTGCCGGCGAAGCCATTTAACATGCCGATCGCTTGCGAACCTTGACCGGGAAATACGAATGCAATCTTGCTCATTGGGCTGTCCTGCGAGAGTGTGTTGTGTGAATGTCCATGCGTGGGCCAGCGCGCATGCGAAATGCATCCTGCGCGCCTGATGCCGTCCTTACATGCGGGCCAGCACGGCGCCCCAGGTGAAGCCGCCGCCGACGCCTTCCATCATGATGTTGTGGCCAGGCAAGATGCGGCCATCGCGCACCGCCACGTCGAGCGCGAGCGGAATCGAAGCGGCCGAGGTGTTGCCGTGCTGGTCGACGGTGACGACCATTTTTTCCAGCGGCAATTCGAGCTTCTTGCAGGTGCTCTTCATGATGCGGATATTGGCTTGGTGCGGAATGAGCCAGTCGATTTGCGAGGACTGCATATTCGCATGTGCGAGCGCCTCGTGCGCCACTTCTTCGAGCACCGAGACGGCCAGCTTGAATACGGCCGGCCCATCCATGTACAGGAAACCGCTGCCGGCGATGGCGCCGCCGGCCAGGCTGGCCGGAACGCTCAAGATGTCGGCGTGGCGTCCGTCCGCATGCAGCTTGGTGGCCAGGATGCCCGGCTCGTCCGAGGCCGACAGCACGATGGCGCCGGCGCCGTCGCCAAACAGTACGCAGGTGGTGCGGTCGTCGAAATTGAGCAGGCGCGAAAACACTTCGGCGCCCACCACCAGCACGTTCTTGTGCGCGCCCGACTTGATGAAACTGTCGGCCACCGACATTGCGTACACGAAGCCGCTGCACACGGCTTGCACGTCGAAGGCGGCGCTATTGTTGATCATGCCCAGCTTGCGCTGCACGATGCAAGCGGTGCTGGGAAAGCTGCCGTAAAAGTCGGGGGTCGAACTGGCCACGATCACCAGATCGATGTTTTCCGGCTTCAAGCCGGCCATCTCGAGCGCGCGCTTGGCCGCCTCGACCGCCAGGTCGGAGGAATTCTGGTCCAGCGCCGCGTAGTGGCGCGCCGAAATGCCACTGCGCGAGACTATCCACTCATTCGATGTTTCAATGCCCTTGGCCGCCAGCTGCGCCGTCAAATCTTCATTCGTCACGCGCTGCTGGGGAAGGTAGCTGCCGGTGCCGATAATTTTGCTATACAAAGTCATACCTGCCGTCCATCCACTGGGTTGATGTGGGTGCTGCCTGGGTGTTGGTTTTTTTATTCCGGTTCCGCCGTGCGCGGAATTAATTCGGTGATCTTGCTCGACAATTGCGCCAGCATATCGCATTCGGCCGCGTCGAATGCGCGCTTGATGGCCCAGCCATAGGAGTAGATGTCGGCGCCGCCATGGCTCTTGAACACCAGCCCGCGCAAGCCGAGCAAGCTCGCGCCGTTGTAGCGCGAAGGATTGAGCTTGTCCTTGATGGCCTTCAAGGCGCCCATGCCGAGCATGGCGCCGGCCATGGTCAGCAGCGAGCGCTTGAATTCGGTCTTGACGGTGTCGGCGAAAAAGCGCGCCACCCCTTCGACCGCCTTGAGCGTGACATTGCCGACGAAACCGTCGCACACCACCAGATCGGTGGTGCCCTTGAAGATATCGTTGCCTTCGACATTGCCGTACACATTGAGCACGCCGCGCTCGTGGTCGGCCTGCAAGAGTTTGCTGGTGGCCTTGACCACCTCATTGCCCTTGATGTCTTCCGTGCCCACATTGAGGATGCCGATGGTGGGGCGCGCGATGCCTTCCATCGCCGTCACCAGGACCGAACCCATGATGGCGAACTGGTGCAGGTGATGGGGCTCGCAATCGACGTTCGCGCCCAGGTCCAGCATATAGGTGGGGCCGCCCTTTTGATTGGGCATGATCGAGCAGATGGCGGGACGGTCGACCCCGCTCATGGTCTTGAGCACGTAGCGCGACACGGCCATCAAGGCGCCGGTGTTGCCGGCCGAGACGCAGGCGTTGGCCTTGCCATCCCTGACCAGTTCGATCGCCACCCGCATCGAGGAATCCTTCTTGCGGCGCAAAGCCACTTCGAGCGGATCGTCCATCGTCACCACTTCGCTCGCGTGCACGATCGACAGGCGCGGATGGGCTTGGGCATTGTGCTTCTTGAGCTGGGCGCGCACCTCGTCCTGCAAGCCGACCAGGATCAATTCGGCGCGCGTCTCGCGCGTGACGAAAGCGATCGCCGCAGGAATGGTCACCGCGGGGCCGTGGTCTCCGCCCATGCAGTCGATGGATATTTTAATTGTCATTGTGTGGGATGGGCGTGCCGCTCCCGAAACGCGGGCGGCTTGAGCGATGCTCGCCCACGGCGAACGCCCGGGCAGAGTCAGCGTCATTCAAAATGACGAAGCGCAAAGTGGTTTTACAGGCGCTGAAAAAGAAGAAGCGGCGCCGCGTGAAAGAAACACGTTGCACCGCTTGCGTCTGGCCTTCAGCAAAAACGTCGATTACTCGTCGTTCTTGGTCTTGAGGACTTTACGGCCACGATAGAAGCCGTTCGGGCTGATGTGGTGACGCATATGCGTTTCACCAGTCGTAGGCTCGATACCAAGTTGCGGAGCAACCAGGAAATCGTGCGAACGGTGCATGCCGCGCTTGGATGGGGACTTCTTATTCTGTTGAACTGCCATGATGACTCCTAATACATAAGTTCTAAAATTCTAACACATTCGATCAGCAAAATCATGCGAATCGAGTATCCCAGCGGCAAATAATTGAATCTTGCCGACATCGTTAAAAACCTGACTACATTTCACTGCACACTGCCATACTCGATTACATCACGCGCTTAATCGAACCCAACACGTTCTTTACCACTACAAATTCTGTACTTCTACTTCAAATTGCTTACTTCAAGTTCTTGAGGGCCGCGAACGGCGAAGGCTTGTCGCTCTTCAAGCCGTCGAGCAAGTCCGTTTCCGGACACAACTCGTGCTTGGGCGCTTGCGGCAGGGCCAGCAGCGCCTCATCTTCGATCAAGTCGCGGATATCGCAATCCTTGCTGCCGACGATGACGTCGATGGACTCGTCGGCTATCGATTCCTCGATCTCGTCGGCATGCTCATCGTCCTTGCCCAGCATCAGCACGGTCGACGTATCCATATCGAAAGCAAACGGACGCATGCAGCGCTGGCACGTCAACTGCACGGTGCCGGCGACGGCCAGGGTCAGTTGCGGGTAGCCATGCTTGCTGGTGCCGCCGTGCAGCGACCACTGCACAGCGCCCGACTGATCGGCGCAATCCTTGCTTAAACGGGGCATCTGGGCGACGGGCGTGACGCCTTCGCGCCGGCCATTGTGTCGACAGAAATCAAAGGTGTCGATGACAAAAGCACTCATTGGCAGAAATTTTCCCCGGAAAACCTGCGATAATAACAGGCTTATCCCAGCCAAGTCAAAGACTTAGCGCTTTTTTTTGACGAATCCGGCCGCGCGCGGCCATTGAAGCGGCCATGATACAGAATTCCAGCAGCCCCCGCCTGATCCTCGCTTCGAGCTCGCCCTACCGGCGCGAATTGCTCGAACGCTTGCGCCTGCCCTTTGAGGTGATGGTGCCGGACATCGACGAAACGGCCACAGCCGGCGAAGCGCCGGAACAAACGGCGCTGCGCCTGGCGCACGCCAAAGCTTGCGCGGTGGCCGCGCGCGCGCCGGGCGCACTCGTCATCGGCTCGGACCAGGTTGCCACCTTGGATGGCATGCAGATCGGCAAGCCAGGCAGCCACGACAAGGCGCTGGCGCAATTGCAGATGATGCGCGGACGGCGCGTCGTGTTCCACACGGCGCTGTGCCTGCTGGACGACCGGGCCGGCGCGCCGGCGCGCTCCCAATGCGAGAATGTGCAAACGGGGGTGACGCTGCGCGACTTGCCGGACGCCGAACTCGACGCCTACCTGCGCATCGAGCAACCCTACGATTGCGCCGGCAGCGCCAAGAACGAAGGCTTGGGCATCGCCATCCTTGAAAAAATCGAAAGCGCCGACCCCACCGCCCTGACCGGCCTGCCCTTGATCGCCTTGACCGGCATGCTGCGCCGCGCCGGCGTAGCTTTTTTCCGCAACTAAAACGAGCATTCCATGCCAGGCATCCTTTACCTCATTCCAAACACCCTGGGCCCGACCGAGCCGGGTCCCAACGCGCTCGACCACATTATTCCGCCAGCGGTGCAGGCGCAAACGGCGCGCCTGGATTATTTCGTGGCCGAGAACGCCAAGACGGCACGCGCCTTCCTCAAGCTGGTGGCCCTGTCCCACCCGCTGTGCAAACCTTTGCAGGAAATCGAGATCGGCGAATTGAATGTCAACACACCGGCGCAAGCGCTGGCCGGCTTGCTCGCGCCCCTGTTGGCAGGGCGCGACGCAGGCCTGGTGTCGGAAGCGGGCGTGCCGGCCGTGGCCGACCCGGGCGCCGACCTGGTGCGCCTGGCGCACCAGCATGGCGTGAGCGTCAAGCCGCTGGTGGGGCCCTCGTCGCTGCTGCTGGCCGTGATGGCGAGCGGCTTGAATGGGCAAAGCTTCGCCTTCAACGGCTACCTGCCCACGGACGCGGCCTTGCGCGCCAAGCGCATCAAGGAGCTCGAGGCGCGCTCGCGCGCTGAAAAGCAGACTCAATTACTGATCGAAACCCCCTACCGCAACGGCGCCATGCTCGAAGCCCTGGTGGCGAGCTGCCATCCGGCCAGCTTGATTTGCGTCGCGACGGACTTGAGCCTGCCAAGCGAGGCGATCCGCACCCAAAGCGGCGCGCAATGGAAGGCCCAGCTGGGCGCCGGCAAGGCGCCGGATTTTCACAAGAAGCCGACGGTGTTCCTGTTGTTGGCGCAATAGCGCGCCGGCTATTTTCCACCCATCGATCTGGCGCGCCAGGCACGCAGCAGTGCGGCAGCGGCGCGCCGCACCCGCCCCCCCTCGGGCAGCCAAGCCATGCGCGCCCGAAAAAGCCAGCCGCAGGCGGCCGTTTGCAAGACCAGCCAGGGATGGCGCAGCCGGTGCCAGCGCGAACGGTACAGCACCACATGATGCAATTGACGCTGGGTGGCCCCCAAATGGGATTTGTATTCGCCCTGCCCCCAACCGAAACAAAATTGCGCACCGCCCTGCTCGATGCAGGCGCCGATGGTGAGGAAGGCGCACACGAAGCCGAGCCGGTAGGCGTCAAAAGCGGCATCATGGGCCAGGATGCGCGCGGCAAAGTTATTCCCCAATCGATAGGTGATGGCACCGGCGCAAAAGCGCCCATCGATGGTGGCGATGCCGACGAAACCGCATTCGCGCACGTAATCGATGATGCGCCGCTCCTCCTGCGCATCGATGGCCGAAACCTTGTCTTTGCGCGACATGCGGGCGCGGTTCAATCGGATGATGTCGCGGATCGCCTGCTCGGCGACAGAGCCCCTTTCCTCGACGCGAAAGGAAAAGGTGGGAAAGTCCCGCTTGAGTTTGTTCATCCGGTATTTGATGGTCGAGCGGGTGCTCGCGCCCAGACTGTCCATGTATTGCGGCAGCGACGACGGCAGCGCCAGTACGCTGTCTTGCGCGCACGGCACGCGCTGGCAAGGCAGGCGAAAGTCCCCCGCCTGGCTGTCGACGCAGCGGAACACGACGGCGGAAACGGATTTGTCGACCGCGAACATATGGGTGGCGAAACGGGCCGCCTCCTCGTGCCCCAGGCGTATCCCCTCGTTTAGCACGCGCAACTGGTGGGCGCGCCGCCGATACAGGAACAGGCTGGTCGCCTGCCCCTGGCGCCGCACCACGTAGGTGCTGGCCTGCCCCGCCTGGCCGTAGATTTGAAAGTGCGCGAGCGAAGAATAGCGCCCGCCATACAGGCGATTTAATTCATGGGCCACGAAGGATGGGGTTTCGCCTTCGTAACATGAAACGCTCAACTCCAGGCGCGCGGACATGCCCCCTCCTTCGCTGTCGTGAAGCGCGCTCGCGCGCAATGCGCCAAGACGCGCGGCGCATCGAAATCGACAGCGCCACGCACATTCTAGGCGGGCCAACGGCGCTGGCCGCTTGTGGCGCGTCAAAGCGCGGCAGGGAACGCTGCGAGGTGGGCGGCGAAGCATGCGGCGGGAAAGGCGGCAGCATATGCGGCAAGAACCCAACTGGCGAGGTTTAGGCATCACTTCCTTGACATGGCTCCAGAGCGCAGCGCGTCAAAGGCATACTCTCTGTGGAGCCGCGCGCCGGGCGATGCTCCGCCACCACACGCTTCGGCCACATTTTAGCGAGCCTCCATCCATGCCCGTCAAGCCGCCCGCGCCCCCTGCTTCCGTCCTGGTCCTGGGCATCGTCCCCTCGCTGACCTGGCTGGTGGCGCGCTGCCTGCGGCGCGCCGGCCATGCGCCCGACATCCTGTGCTGGCACGCGCTCTCGCCTATGCGCCTGTCCGGCGACTGCCGCCACTACCTGTCCTGGTCGCGCATCCACAAAACCGGCGGCACGCTCGACGTCTGTGCGCTCGACCAGGTGCGCAGCGTCTGCCGCCGGCACGCCACCGGCAGCGTGCTGGGCGCCGATTTCGACACCGCCCTCCTGCTGGCGCGCGCGCGCGGCGACGCCGCCATCCCGGCCTGCGCCACGCCCAGCGCCGCCACCATCACCACCTTCAACAACAAGTGGAACCTGGCGCGCCTGCTCGAGCAGCTTGGCCTGCCCTACCCGGAGAGCGAATACGCCGACAGCGCCGCCGCCCTGCTCGGCACCGCCCTGCCCTTCCCGATCATCAGCAAGCCGCTCGACAAATGGGCCAGCGTGGGTTTCGAAATCCATGCCAGCCGCGCCCAGCTCGCGGCCACCGTGGCGGCGGGTCGGCTCAAGGCCACTTACCCCCTGATCGTGCAACGCTTCATTCCAGGTTGGGATGTGGGCGCGTCCTTCCTGGCGCGCGATGGCAAGCTGGCCGCGTACTCGGTGTTTCGCCATCTGCGCCGCGGCGAACGCGAGTTCTATGACGACGCGCGCGTGCGCCAGTATCTCGAGGTGTTTGTCGCGGCCACCAATTACAACGGCGTCGGCCATATCGATGCGCGCTACGACCCGGCCAGCCGCGCCTACCGCATTCTCGAATTGAACCCGCGCTTTTGGGCCTCGCTGCTGTACGCGGCCAACGCCGGCCTGAATTACCCCGACTTGCTGCTACAGCTGGCGCAATGGGATGGCAAGACGGTGCAGCGGGCGCGCCAAAGCGCCGTGCGCCTGCCCGCCTATGAGCGGGCGATGGGTTTGGGCAATCGCTGGTTCAGTATCGGCTACGAAAAACTTACGCGCGCCAAGTTGTGAGGGGCCGGCGCCGCAGTCCAAGGCTGAGGGCGCCAGCAGCGCCACTCAGGGCGTGTCGGCCGCCATGTCATTGACCCATTCGAAGGCGGCGAGCTGGATGTCGCGCACCTGGCTCACCGCCAAGCCCAGGCTCGCCATCATGTCCTTGACCTCGGCCCCCTTGTGCGGCTTTTCCAACATCTCGACAAAATTAAGCATCGCGCCAAATTCGCCGCTACGCTCGAGCAATGCGTCGCGCACCTCGTCGGTCACCACCACGGTCTTTAAAATATCCCTCATCTCGATGGAAAACAAGGTATCCATCAAGGACATGATGCCGACTGTGAAAGCGATGTCGGCACGCGCCTTTTGGCGCGGCTGCAAGGTGAGCACCATCATTTCAAGCAGCTTGCCGCGGGTGCTGGCCAATTGCAGCAAGGGCGAGCTAAATTCGATGGCGCCACCGGGTTTGGTGTAGAGCAGGATCTGCAGCCAGCGCTGCAATTGACGCCGTCCCAGCAGCAGCAAGGCTTGGCCCAGCGAATCGATGCGCTTGCCCACGCCCGAGGCGGCACTATTGACCAGGCGCAGCATGTTGAGGCTGATCAATGGGTCGCGTTTGACGGCCAGTTCGATATCGTGGTTGTCCGCGTCCGAATTGATCATGTCGAGCAAGTGGATAATCGACAGTTGCGATGGCGCGATTTTTTTCCCGGTCAAGATGACGGGGCGCGCGAAATAATAACCCTGGAAATAATCGAAGCCCAGGTCCATGCAGACCTGGAATTCCTCGATGGTCTCGACTTTTTCGGCCAGCAGTTTCTTGCCCGGGCCCTTGATGGTGCGCACCAAGGCCGGCAAGGCGTCCGGCAGCACGCCCTTCAAGTCGACCTTGATCACATCGACCAGGGGGATCAGTTTTTGCACATCGTCCGATTGCGCGATCACATCGTCGAGCGCGAACTTGAAACCGAGCGCCTTGAGTTCTTGCATGCGGGCGATCACGGACGGGGTCGCCTTGACGGTCTCGAGAATTTCCAGGATCACCCGGTCGTTCGGCAGGAAGCGGATGAAGTCGCTCATCAAGACGACGGCATCGACGTTCACGAAGGCCAGGCTTTGCCCCACCACATGCTCCATGCCCAGTTGCGAAGCGTGCGAGATGACGGCCGCGGTGGCGCTGGCATCGTCGGTGACGTTGGCGTCGCCGCTGCCGGCATTGCGAAACAAGAGCTCGAAGGCGACCAGCAATTGATCGCGGCTCAGGATGGGCTGGCGCGCCAGGAAAAAATCGTCGGAAACGGAAACGGCATCGAGCCCTGCGACGGCGGTATCGTGAGGCATGGAACACTCCAAAATGCGATCGGCACGCAGCCGTGCCTGGCTTGGCGGCATCGCGTTTGCGCGATGCTTTCCATACTGCAACTATACCGCAAAATCATCCGGCATTGCACAAAAAGTAAAAGCGCCACCCTGCCTGAAGACGTCCTTGGCAAGGCGCCGTGGGACGGGCCCACGGGGCCGAAAATCAGGGCCGGCGCGGACCGCCATTGCGCGAACCGCCGCTGCGCGGGGCGCCTGGACGGGTGGCGCGCGCGGGGCCCTGTGCTGGACGGCTCACGCCGCCAGGGCGTGCGCCCGGCTCGCCATTCGCCGCTGGCGTCGCGGCGCGCGCCAAGCCTTTGCCGGCGGGCCGGGTCGCGCTAGCTGTGCGGGCCAAGCCCTTGCCGGCCGGCCCGGCGGCGCTCTTGCCCAGCGGCGTGCCTGGCGGCGGCTGTCCCGGCAAGCGCAAGCTGCCGGCGCCGGGGACGGCGTTGCGCGCCAGGCGCGGCGTGCCGTTAGCCAAGACGCGGCTGGCGGCCGAACCGGTCACCTGGCTGCCTGACTCGATCACGAAAGTCGCGCCCGCATCCTTGCCCAGCACTTGCTGCAAATACGGCAACACTTGGCGCAAGGTCGGTTCGAGCGTGTACGGTGGATTGAGCACGAACATGCCACTGCTGTGCAAGCCGAAGCCGTCCGGGCCGGGGGTGGACACGGTCAAGGTCACGTTGAGCCACTCCTTGGCCGGCAAGCGCTTGAGCTTGTCGGCGAACTGGCGCGATTCGATGCGCTGCAACAGTGGATACCAAACGGCGTAAATGCCGGTCGGAAAGCGCGCGAGCGCGTCTTCCAGCGTATCCTTGACGCGCCGGTAATCGCTCTTGTCCTCGTAGGGCGGGTCGATCAGCACCAGGCCGCGCCGCGAGGGTGGCGGCAGCAAGGCTTTCAAGCCATGGAAGCCATCGCCTTTTTCAATCAGCACGCGCTTGCCGCGCGCGCTCGGGCGCACACCTTGGGCCGCGGCGTGCGCCTCGACCTTGCGGAAATTATCGGCCAGGATCTTGCTGTCGGCCGGGTGCAATTCGAACAGGCGCAAGCGGTCTATCTCGCGCATCAGCTTGTCGGCGCAGTAGGGCGAACCCGGGTAATAGCGCATCTTGCCGCTCGGGTTCATCTGCTTGACCAGGTTGACATACGCGGCCAGGGCTGGCGGCAAATCCTTGCGTTCCCACAAAGGCCCGATGCCGGTGTCGAACTCGGCGTTCTTGGACGCGTAGCCGCCATCGAGCGCGTACACGCCGGCGCCCGAATGGGTGTCGATATAGGTGTAGGCGGTGTCTTTTTGATTCAGATAGTCGAGCAGTTGGATCTGCACGAAATGCTTGAGAACGTCGGCGTGGTTACCCGCGTGAAAGGCGTGGCGGTAGCTCAACATAGCGTGGAAGTTCCATAAAAGAAAATGTGGCGGCGCGCCGGTGCGCGGGGCGCGTGCGGCGGAATAAGCGCCATTATCGCCCAGAACGGCGGACGGGCCGAGAAAAACGCAAAAGCTTGACAACAATTCAATTCAGGTATTACCTTGCGGGGGCTCGCCACCCGGCGACAGCGTGGACGTGGTCCAAACCATCATGTACGACCAATAAAAAGGAAAAATTGTGAGCAATATTTACGATGCGCCTGGCGCCGACATGAGCCCGGCACCGCATGAATACCAAGGCGGCGGCTCGGTTCAAGATGGCATCGACGGCAATTACGATTTCGACATCGGCGCAGTCATTTCACAAGCGTGGGAAATGACCAACGGGACCAAGGGAACGATTTGGCTGGCCATCCTTTTTTATCTGCTCGCCTCCATCCCCGTCAGCTTCGCGGTCGAATTCGGCTTGCGCATGATCGGCATGACGAACGACCCCACTACCGGAATGCTCGCGAAAAGTCTGTTCGTTGTCACCTCGCAGCTCATCCAGCTATTTGTCGGCGTGCCTTTGATGACCGGAATGTTCGTTATCGGTATCAAGCTGGCGGCAGACGCGCCGACGGAATCGAGCGAAGTGTTTGCCCAATTTCCGAAAGTGCTCAAGCTGGTTGGAACGGCGCTCTTGTCCTATTTAATCATCGGCATCGGATTTTGTTTGCTGGTCCTGCCTGGCATTTATTTGAGTGTCTCGTATGCCTTCGCCCTGCCGCTGGTGGCGGAAAAAGGGTTGGCGCCATGGGAAGCGCTTGAGGCGTCGCGCAAGACCGTCACCCATCACTGGTTCAAACTGTTCTTCCTATACATTGTGATCGCTATCATTGGCGCCGTCTCTGCAATCCCGGTGGGCTTGGGCTTGATCTGGACCGTGCCGATGAGCTTCCTGGTGGGCGGCCTCATGTATCTGAAAATGTTCGGTCTGAACAAGGCCAGCGCCGCCGAATAAAAGCGCGCTCGCAAAAAAAACCGCATTGCGCCTCGCGGCGAATGCGGTTTTTTTGCGCCAGGAGGCGGCACGCGCCCCCTCCATCACGCCATGATCAAGCCACTTTCTTGTCGAAGAATTGCTCGTCCTCGGTCGAACCGTGCAAGGCCGTGGTCGAGCTTTGGCCACCCTGGATGGTCTGGGTGACGGCGTCGAAATAACCGGTGCCCACTTCGCGCTGGTGCTTGACAGCCGTGAAGCCCTTGTCGGCAGCCGCGAATTCGGCTTCCTGCAACTCGACGAAGGCCGACATCTGGCGCCGCGCATAGCCATGCGCGAGGTTGAACATGCCGTAGTTCAAGGCATGGAAACCGGCCAAGGTGATGAACTGGAATTTATAGCCCATCGCGCCCAATTCCTTCTGGAACTTGGCGATGGTGGCGTCGTCCAGGTTCTTCTTCCAGTTGAACGATGGCGAGCAATTGTACGCGAGCATTTTGCCGGGGAACTTGGCATGCACGGCGTCCGCGAATTGCTTGGCGAAAGCCAGGTCCGGCTTGCCCGTCTCGCACCACACCAAGTCCGCGTAGGGCGCATACGCCAGGGCGCGCGAAATGGCTTGATCGAGGCCCGGACGGGTCTTGTAGAAACCTTCGACGGTGCGCTCGCCGGTGCAAAAGGCGGTGTCGTTGGGGTCAACGTCGGAGGTGAGCAGGTCGGCCGCTTCGGCGTCGGTACGCGCGATCACCAGGGTCGAGGTGCCCATCACGTCGGCCGCCAGGCGCGCCGCCGTCAGTTTCTCCACCGCTTCGCGGGTCGGCACCAGCACCTTGCCGCCCATATGGCCGCATTTCTTGACCGAGGCGAGCTGGTCTTCGAAGTGCACGCCGGCGGCGCCCGCGTCGATCATCGACTTCATCAGTTCATAGGCATTGAGCACGCCGCCAAAGCCCGCTTCCGCATCGGCCACGATGGGGGCGAAGTAGTCGATGTCGTCCTTGCCTTCGGACCATTGAATCTGGTCGGCACGGGCGAAAGTGTTGTTGATGCGGCGCACCACCAGCGGCACGGAATTGGCGGGATAGAGCGATTGGTCCGGATACATTTCACCAGCCACATTGGCGTCGCCGGCAACTTGCCAGCCCGACAGATAGATCGCCTTCAAGCCAGCCTTGACCTGTTGCATTGCCTGGTTGCCCGTGAGCGCGCCCAAGGCGTTGACGAAAGGCTCGTTGTTGACCAGGTCCCACAATTTTTCCGCGCCGCGCTTGGCCAGCGTGTGCTCGATTTGCAGCGAGCCGCGCAGTCGCACCACGTCCTCGGCGGTGTAGTTGCGCACGACACCTTTCCAACGTGGATTGGTATCCCAGTCTTTTTGCAGGGCTGCTACTTGCTGTTCACGAGTTGCCATGGTGCTCTCCTAATTGACAAACAAAGTTAAGAAACGAAATCCGTTAGACAAATCATAGGCCCAATTGTGCGAAGCAACAAGAGTCTTATATAAGACATATAAGCAAATAAAAACACTTTTAAAACAAATACTTAGATTCTGTTTTTCAGGATGCGAAATATGTTTTCTCAAAATGGAAGGGGAAGGCCGGCACCAGACCCGTCATTTTCCACCATGTGAAACAACGGCTTCGCCTGATGAAAAAAGCGCCTGGAATTGGAGGGATTCCTCTGTTTTTGTGTTGCGAAATTCAAACGCGCACGCGGCCATGGCGGCCACTTAAGCGAGTTTTTGCTGCGAAACGACAACGCCGTCCGCATCCGCATAGATCCAGTCGCCCGGCTTGACGGCGACGGAGCCAATGAGCACGCCGATATTGCGTTCGCCCGCGCCCAGCTTGGCGCTCTTGCGCGGATGCGCCGCCAGGGCGCGTACGCCAACGTCGCAGGCATTGATTTCATCGCTATCGCGCACGCAGCCATCGACGACGATGCCGGCCCAGCCATTGTTTTGCGCCAGCAGCGCAAGCTGGCCACCCACCAGAGCGCGCCGCAAGCTGCCCCCGCCATCGATGACAAGCACGCTGCCATTGCCGGGCGCCTCGAGCGTGGCGCGCACCAGCGCGTTGTCTTCAAACACCTTGAGGGTGGTGGCCGGCCCGCTGAACTTGATGCGCTTGCCGAAATGGCGGAACAGGGGCGGCAATACGAGCAGGCGTCCATCCTCGAGCAAGTCGAGGTGGTCGTCGCACAGGTCGGTGGTGGCGAAGGTCATGGATGGGCTCGCAGAAAACAAGGGGGGAAATTCATTCTAGGCGCTTTGCGCGCGTTCAGCTGCGCCTGTTTTCACCCTATTCCGTGATGCCGCTCAGTAACTATGCGCTTTGCAAGAGCGGACGCCGCGCCGTCCCGCCCACGCCCAGCGCGGTGCCAATGGCCAAGGCCTGGAACAGGGCGACACCCACGAATACCCAGGCCGGGTGATGGGCGTCCATCAGGGCGCCGAACACCAGCGGCCCGACCGCCAAGCCACTGTCGAGGCCGGAATAGACGACGCCATACACGCGCCCGGTGGCGTTTTTGGGCGCGGCCGCGCGGATCAGCAAGTCGCGCGACGGTCCCGCGATGCCGGCCGCCAAGCCGATCGCGCCCATCAACACCACCGCCAGCGCGGCAGGTACGACGGCCGCTGCCAGCACCAGCGCCAGCAATGCCGCCAGGGTGAAGGACACCGCAATGGTGCGATCATGCGCTTTGGCGCGCGCGGCGAGAAATCCGCCCACCACCATGCCGCCGGCCGAGGCCAGCATATAGGCGCTATAGCCGGTGGTGGCCCAGGCCAGCGACATGGTATAGAGCGACATCAAGCTCGACGCGGCGAACCCCTGGATGCCGGCCAGCGCGATGGCCGTCAAGAAGAAATACGCAAAACACATCCACACACCCGGCAAGCCAATGAAGGCCAGCGTGCCGCCAGCGGGCGCGGCGGGATCGGCCTTGTGGTCGGCCGGCGCGGCGTGCAAGACGCTGCGCTGCTGCACCAGCAGTGCCAGGAGGAGGAAGGGGATGACGGCGGCCACCAGCACGGCGGCGCGCCAGCCCGCGAAGGCGGCGATGGCGCCAAGCAAGGGCGGCGCGCTGGCCCAGCCCAGGTTGCCGGAAATGCCGTGCACGGAATAGGCGTGCGCCAGGCGCGCCGGCGCCACCCGCTGGTTCAGCAAGCTGTAGTCGGCGGGGTGGAACACGCCATTGCCCAGTCCGGCGAGCAGGGCGCCACCGAGCAGCATCGAATAGCTGGTGGCGCCGGCCAGCACCAGGGCCGACACGCCCAGCATGGCCAGGCCGGCGAACAAGACGGGCCGCGCCCCCACACGGTCGACCACGAAACCGGCCAGCGCCTGGCAAACCCCGGAAATGGTGAAAAATGCCGTCATCAGCAGACCCAGCTCCGCATACGAGAGCGCGAATGCCATTTTTAGCCACGGAAACAACGCGGCCAGCAGCACATGGTAAAAGTGCGAAACGCCGTGGGCCAGGCCGACCAGGCCGATGACGCGCGCGTCCTGGCGCAATGAAGTTGGGTGCATGGCTATCCTCGAACACAATGGAGAACACAGTGTAGGCCCAATCGCCTAGACAGTTTTGCGACAAGAAGCCATAATTTATCGCATTTCCGCCAAGACCATGCGATGACCGTCACCATTCCCCACCACATCGGCCCCTATCCGCCGGGACACGCGCCGAGCGCCGAGCGCCCCTTGCGCCTGTGCGCGCGCGCGCTCGAGGCCGACACCATGTTGCTGGCGCACCGGCACGACTGGGGCCAGGTGACGCTCGCGCTCAGCGGCGTGTTCCGGGTGCGCGTTCCCGGTAGCAGCTGGACGGTGCCACCGCTGCGCGCGATCTGGATCGCGCCCCACGTCGAGCATGAGGTCACGGTGCTCGAGGCGGCAACCTTATGTCCGCTATGGGTGCATGCGGCGCGCGCCCCGTTCGCGGGCGACGAATGCAAGGTCTTGTCGGTGTCGCCCTTGCTGCGCGAATTGGTCGTCGCGCTCGACCATTGTGCGCCCGGGCCGCGCGAGGACTTGCTGGCCGGATTGATCCTGGACGAGCTGGCTGGCGCGGCCACGCGTCCGATCCGCGTGCCGCTGCCGCGCGACAAGCGTCTGCAAGCGCTGTGCGAGCGCCTCATCACCGAGCCCTCAAATACGCTTCCCCTGGCGCGCTGGGCGCCGCAGGTGGGCGCGTCCGAGCGCACGCTGGCGCGCCTGTTCGAGCAAGAGCTGGGCATGAGCTTTGGCCAGTGGCGCCAGCAAGTGCGGCTGGCGCACGCGGCGCCCCTGATCGCGCGCGGCATGCCGATGGCGCAGGTCGCGGCCGAGCTGGGCTACAGCAGCCAATCGGCGTTCTCGGCGATGTTCAAGAAAATGTACTGCAGTTCGCCGTCCGAGTTTTTCGCCGCGTGACCGCGCGCCGCCTTAGCGCTGATCGGCAAACACTTCCTTGTTGGCCAAGGCCTTGAGCACGGAAACGAACCGGTAACTGTCGCCCAGGTAGCGGTTGCCGCTGCGCACCCGCAGCGGCTCGGTGGCGAGCGCGCGCACCGCCTCGCCATCGTATGCGTATTTGGTCACGTCGATGCGGCAGGTATAGACGTAAGCCTTGCCATGCTTGGCGCCGCGCTCGCAGCGCAAGACGCCGTCATAAATGGCCTTGCGATAGATCGCGAAATACGGCTGCTCCATGCGCCCGTGCATGAACCGCTTCAGCAATTGCAAGTGCCCCCCTTGGACGCGATAGAAATCGAAGAAATCGGCGCTGCCCGAGCCGCCGCCGAACCACCTCGACGTGACCAGGTACAACGTGGCGGCGCCAACTTCTTGTTCGCTCATGGCGATGAAATAATTCGGCTGCAAGCCAGCCGGCATGTCGGACGGTCCGCCACCGTCTGCCGGCTCGATGTGCACGCGGTCGTGCACGACGAGTCCATGGTCCGACTCGGCGAGAATGAGCATGGGAGCGCGCGCCGGGATGTTCATCAGATCGTTGAAATCGGCAATCTCGTCGGACAGCCCGAACAAGTATTGCTTCGCCTTGCCTGGGCCTGAAGGCAAGCGCATTGCCGCCTCGACTTTGTAAGCGCTTGGCGTGATACGTTCCAACGCATCCTTGGAAAACGCCGACAAGACGCCTTCGCGCGCTGCGCCGTGCGCCATAAGCGTAATCGCACCGAGCATGAGCGCGACGGCGCAATGAATCGTTAGCGGAGAGCTTGCTTTCATGGTTCGTTCGCTTCCCATTGTTTTTTCACGGCCAGCGCGAGTGCCACGCAGGCGCCAGCGCTCTTACCAATTGTACTGGTCCGCGTGAGCCAGTTGCAGTATGCTTTGCACACCCACCACGAAGCCGGCCAAGGCGGGCTCACCCGGGAATGACGATGCGACGCTGCGCATGGCTGCTGATAATATCGATGTGCCTGGCGTTGCCGGTGCGGGCGGGCGATGTGTTGCGCATCTTCAGCTGGGACGGCTATGTCAGCGCCGACGACCTGGCTCAAGTGAACCGCCAGTTACACGAACAAAAGATCAACGTGCGGGCCGAACTGATCTCGCCCTACGCCGAAGGCCCGGAACAGATGTTCCAGATCTTGCGCGCCAACCGTGCCGACGTGAGCTTCCTCACTGTCAACTACATCCAGATGCAGGAAGGGCGCATCGCCCGCCTCTTGCAAGGCATCGACACCCGGCGCCTGCGTAATTACAAGGCCGTGCTGCCCGAACTGGCCAAGCTGCCCATGGGCATTGAACAAGGACAACTCTTGTACGTGCCCTTCGGCGGAGGCGCCTATGGCATCTGGGCCAATATGGACCGGCTCAGCGCCGAGGAATTGCCAAAGCGCTTGCAAGACTTGCTGGCGCCGCGCTGGAAGCATCACCTCTCGCTCACCAGCGGACAGGTGCAACCGAACGTGGCGCTGGCCTATATGGCGAGCGGCGAAGCACCCTTCAAGCTCGACGTGCAAGTGCGCGAAGGCCAGCGCGAACTGGCCAAACAGCAATCCGTGCACGGCGAACCCAAGCGTTTTCTAGACGCCCTGTACGGCCAGGTTAGCCAGTTCTGGACCACGGCGCCCGCGTTCGCCGCCGACGACTTGCTGGTGGCGAGCTACGGCCCGGAAATCTCGGGTCGGCGCGCGCTGGGTCAGAATTGGCAGCTCGTGCAATTCCAAGAGGGCAATACCGTCTGGCTCGACACCATCAATCTCGTAAACGGCTTGCATGGGGCCAAGCTCGACGCGGCCTATGTGTTTATCGATCACATGCTCTCCAATCCGGTGCAGCGGCGTGTTGTCGAAGGCTTGAGCATGGTGGCGGTCACCGGCACGGTCAGCAATCCCCTGTTGAAGGACAACCCGGATTTCTTTCGCGCCGCGTATTTCTGGCCTCCCTACACCAAGCTGTCGGACAACCTGATGCGCGCCATGTCCGATTCGTCCATGCGCGCGCAAGGCATTCCGGTCAAGACGAGCAACCCTTGAACGCGGGCAGCCTCATGCCAAGGCTTGCGCATCGGTGATATTGATGTAACATCGCCGGCACACACACCACGCCGCCAAACCCAATCCGCCCTGATGCGTCCACTCGCGCTTCTACTGTTGAGCTGCTTCCTGTTCCTGCCGCTGCGCATGGACAGCGCGGGCGGGCGCAGCAAGGCGCCGCACCCGGCCTTGGCCGCCCTGCCCGCCACACTGTTGTGGGCTTGGGAGCGCCCGGAAGACTTGCGTTGGCTGCCGCCCGACATGGGCGTGGCCTACGTTGCCTCAAGCATCGTCCTGCGCGGTGACGAAACCCTGATTTATCCGCGCCGCGCGCCCCTGCTGCTGTCGCCGGGAAGCGCGCGCGTTCCGGTGCTTCACGTCGATGCCTCGTGGCGCAATCCCCCCACGCTCTCGGAGCAGCAGCGCGAACGCATCACGCAAGAGCTGCTGCGGGTGGCCGCGCGCGCCAACCGGCACGTGGTGCAACTCGATTTCGAAGTGCGCCAATCGCAGCGCCCATTCCTGGCCGCGACCATCGCCTCGATAAGGCGCCAGCTCGACGCGCGCGTGGCGCTGTCGGTGACCGCGCTCGCCTCCTGGTGCCTGGATGCGCGCGGGCCCGGCACGACGGACGCCGACGAGGTGGTGCCGATG
This sequence comes from Pseudomonadota bacterium, assembly GCA_040388555.1. GTDB lineage: Bacteria > Pseudomonadota > Gammaproteobacteria > Burkholderiales > Burkholderiaceae_D > Telluria_A. The sequence continues at coordinate 38,695 of JAZKBP010000001.1, read as the reverse complement.
GCCTTTCGCATGGGCCAACAACAGGGCGCGCTGCGCCAGCGTCTGCTGCGCCAGCAAGGCTTTGACGCGCCCCAGTGCGCAAGCGCGATCGGCTTCGCCAGCGACGAGGCGCGCATGCAGGTGCGCGCGCCGCGCCACTATTATTTTTCGCCGCAGCCATGGAGCGCCGCCAGTTGGAACCGCGTCGCCTCGCAATCTCCTTCAACCCTCAACCCAAACGAATAAACCATGCGCATACCTCCCCCGCTTTGCCGCCTGGCCGCCGCTATTGTTCTGCTAGCCGTGTCCGCGCCCGCGCTGCCGAGCGGCGGCGACGGCTTCCAGGTCAACCGCTTCGCCTCCGAATACCAAGTGGCCCCGGGCGTGTTGAACACTTTCGCCGCCGGCAACCTCGGTGTGGTGCCGGGCACTTACTGGCGCATCAACCTCTACCTGGCTTACCAGGCCGCGCGCGGCAAGCCGCTCAATGCCCAGCAAATGACAGCCTTGACGCTCGATCGCTGGCATGTCGGCCCGCAGGACGACGCGGGAGGCAATTCGCAAACAAAGGTCGCGGACTGGTCCGCCCAGCGCGCGCCCTACGCGGCGCTGTGGAAGCTGCCGCCCGAGCTGAACTTGAACGCGCCGGGCACCGCGAACGACTACGCCGATTATGTGAATTGCCATGATGACGCGTTCGCGCTGGCCGGCGCCACCATCAAGGCGCGCGCCCAACTGGGCGCGGGTGGCAAGCCGGACGCCTGGCACAAGGCATGGCTGCTGGGCCAGGATGCGGTCTTTAGCAACTGCGCCGAAGCCCCACACGAATACGGCACGCCGCTACCGAAGCGCAAGGCGCTATTGCCGCCGGCGCTGGCCCCCAACGCGCCCGACTGGCTGCGCTACGACCATGCCTACCAAACGGCGGCCGCCAATTTCTACTCCCGTAATTTCGACCTCGCGCACAAGCAGTTCGCGGCGATCGGGCAAGATGCCAAGTCGCCGTGGCACACGCTGTCGGCCTATCTGGCCGCGCGCAGCCTGATCCGCAAAGCCTTGCTCGACTATCCGCTGCAGGAAAAACAAGGCGCTGCGCCCGAACGGCTGGCCAGTCTGCAGCAGGCGAAGAAAGAACTCGAAGCGCTCGCGCCAGGCTATGCGCCGGCCAAGGCCATGCTCTCGCTGGTCGAAGCGCGCATCAACCCGGCCGCACGCATCGCGGCCCTGGCGCAGCGGCTCGACAAGGAAGCCTTCGGGCCCGATACCCCGCGCCTGCTTTCCGACTATCTGGTACTGATCGACAGCCAGCCGGACCTGCCCTTGTACCAGGCCAAGGAGCCTTTGTCGGCATGGATAGGCAGCATGCAGGGCGAAGTCCCGGCCGATATGTACAGCGATGCCAACAGCAAGGAAATGCAGCAAAAACGCAAGGATGCCATGCAGGCGCTGCGCCAGGGCTGGCTCAAACAAGCCGACCCGCTCTGGCTGGCGCCGTTGTTGACGCTGGCGCGCGCGCAGGAGTTAAGCAGCGCCGAGCGCAAGGCCGCCGCCGCCGTCCCCGCCACCCACCCGCTGTACCAGACCATCGCCTATCATCTGGCGCGCCTGGCCCTGCTCGAAAACCACGCGGAGCAGGCGGACAAGGATCTCGAGCGTGTGATGAGCACCTTCGGCAAGAGCATGTCGATCGCCACCACCAACCGTTTCAAGGCCTTGCGCATGTTGAGCAGCGTGTCGCTCGACGACTATCTGAAGGCGGCGCTACGCCAGCCGGACCCGATCGAGAATGGCGCGCCGATCGACGCTGCGGCGTCCGCGCCAGCGCCCGCCGCGGCGCTGGAAGTGGATGAGGACTTCACGCGCAATGTGTTCCGGTTTCTGCCGACTAATCAGTTGAGCGTTCTGCTTAAACATCCAGCGCTGCCGGCGTCGATCAAGACGCGCTTGCAAGAGACCCTGTTCACGCGCGCCCTGATTTTCAACGACGAAGCGGGTGCGCTTGAACTGTTAGAGCGCATCGCCGAGACGCGCGCCACCACGCGCCATTTGTACAAGCGCTACCGCGATGCCAAGAGTGGCGCCGAGCGCAAGCTGGCCGCAGCCATTATTTTGGTGAACACGCCGGAACTGGGTCCGTCCGTGTTCGACAAACGGGGTATCGCAAGCGAATGGGGTTGCAGGAGCGGCAGCATGGGCGACGCCAGCGGCGGCACGGCCACGGCCGCATCGCCGCGTTTCTTGAGCGCGCAAGACAAGGCGGCGGCAGACAAGGAGCAGCAGATCTTGCTCAAGCTGCCGCTGCGCAGCGAGTTCATGGCGCCGACCTTGCTCGAATGGGCGCGCAAGAAACCCAATGACGAGGAAGCACCCAAGGCGCTGCACTTCCTGGTGGCGTCCACGCGCATGGAGTGCCCGTATGGTCAAACCAAGCCGGAAAAAGAACAGCCGCGTGCACGCTACTCGCGCGAGGCCTTTGATGTGCTGCACAAGCTGTATCCGAATAGTAGCTGGACCAAGCAGACCAAGTACTTTTACTAGGCGTAGCTTGCGTAGCCGGCTTCGGACCGCGAAATTGGGGTCAGAGTAATTTTCGCTGCGCGAAAAAAACTCCGACCCCATTTTCGCTAAGTCCGCTGGTCCGTTTCGATTACGACTTCGACCTGGAGCTTAGGTCTGCGGCGCGGCTTGCGCCGGCTCGAACACCAATGCGCCTCCCTTGACCCGCACGGGGATCACATCCTTCGGTCCGAATTTGCCGGCCAGGATGGCCTTTGACAGCGGGTTCTCGATCTGCTGCTGGATCGCGCGCTTCAAAGGACGCGCGCCATACACCGGGTCGTAGCCCGCCTCGGCGATCTTCTGCAAGGCTTCCTCCGACACGTCGAGCTTCATCTCCATTTTCTCAAGCCGCAGCTCGAGGATGCGCAGCTGGATCTTGGCGATGGCGCCGATGTTCTTCTCGTCGAGCGCATGGAACACGACGATCTCGTCGATGCGGTTGACGAATTCCGGCCGGAAGTGCGCGCGCACCTCGGCCATCACGGCCAGCTTGACCACGCCGGGATCGTCGCTCTCCATCGACTGGATCTTGTGCGAGCCAAGGTTCGAGGTCATTACGATCACCGTGTTCTTGAAGTCCACCGTGCGGCCCTGCCCGTCCGTCATGCGCCCGTCGTCCAGCACCTGCAGCAGCACATTGAACACGTCCGGATGCGCCTTCTCGATTTCGTCGAGCAGGATCACGCTGTACGGCTTGCGGCGCACCGCCTCGGTCAGGTAGCCGCCCTCGTCGTAGCCCACGTAGCCGGGCGGCGCGCCAATCAGGCGTGCCACCGAATGCTTCTCCATGAATTCGCTCATGTCGATGCGGATCATCGATTCCTCGGTGTCGAACAGGAAGTTCGCCAACGCCTTGCACAGCTCCGTCTTGCCCACGCCGGTGGGTCCAAGGAACATGAAGGAACCATACGGACGGTTCGGGTCCGACAGGCCGGCGCGCGAGCGGCGGATCGCGTCGGAGACGGCGGCGATGGCTTCATCCTGACCCACCACACGCTTGTGCAGCTCGTCCTCGATGTGCAGCAGTTTGTCGCGCTCGCCCTGCATCATGCGCGAGACCGGGATACCGGTCGCGCGCGAGACCACCTCGGCGATCTCCTCGGCCCCCACCTGGGTGCGCAAGAGCTTGGGCTTGGCGCCAGTGGCCTGGCGCGCCGCGTCCGACTCGGCGCTCTTTAATTGCGCCTCCAGTTCGGGCAGCTTGCCGTACTGGAGCTCGGACACCTTTTGCCAATTGCTCTGGCGCGTCGCTTCCTCCATCTGCAGGCGGATGCGCTCGATTTCTTCCTTGATGTGGGTGGTGCCCTGCACGATCGCCTTCTCGGCCTTCAGGATTTCTTCGAAGTCGTTGTACTCGCGCTCGAGGCGCGCGATTTCCTCGTCGATCAGGTCGAGGCGGCGGCGCGAAGCTTCGTCCTTTTCCTTCTTCACCGCTTCCTTCTCGATCTTCAGCTGGATCATGCGCCGCTCGAGGCGGTCCATCACCTCCGGCTTGGAATCGATCTCGATCTTGATCTTCGAGGCCGCTTCGTCGATCAAGTCGATCGCCTTGTCGGGCAGGAAGCGGTCGGTGATGTAGCGGTGCGACAGCTCGGCCGCGGCGATGATGGCCGGGTCGGTGATCTCCACCTTGTGGTGCAGCTCGTACTTGTCCTGCAAGCCGCGCAGGATGGCGATGGTCGCCTCCACGGTGGGCTCGTCGACCAGGATTTTCTGGAAGCGGCGTTCGAGCGCGGCATCCTTCTCGATGTATTTGCGGTATTCGTCGAGGGTGGTCGCGCCCACGCAGTGCAGCTCGCCGCGCGCCAGCGCCGGCTTGAGCATATTCCCGGCGTCCATCGCGCCCTCGGCCTTGCCGGCGCCGACCATGGTGTGCATCTCGTCGATGAAGACGATGGTCTGGCCTTCGTCCTGCGCCAGTTCCTTGAGCACGGACTTCAAGCGCTCCTCGAATTCGCCGCGGTACTTGGCGCCGGCCAGGAGGGCCGCCATGTCGAGCGAGAGCACGCGCTTGCCCTTGAGGCTGTCGGGCACCTCGCCATTGATGATGCGCTGGGCCAGGCCCTCGACGATGGCGGTCTTGCCCACGCCCGGCTCGCCGATCAGCACCGGATTGTTCTTGGTGCGCCGCTGCAGCACCTGGATGGCGCGCCGGATTTCGTCGTCGCGCCCGATCACCGGGTCAAGCTTGCCCAGGCGCGCGCGCTCGGTCAAGTCGAGCGTGTACTTCTTGAGCGCCTCGCGCTGGCCTTCCGCTTCCTGCGAATTGACGCCTTGGCCGCCGCGCACGGCGGTGATGGCCGCTTCGAGCGCCTTGCGCGTCAAGCCGAATTCGCGCGCCAATTTGCCGGCGTCGGACTTGTCGTCGGCCAGGGCGATGAGCGCCATTTCGCTGGAAATGAACTGGTCGGCGCGCTTTTGCGCTTCCTTGTCGGCCAGGTTCAACAGGCCCATCAGCTCGCGGCTGACTTGCACCTCGCCGCCCGTGCCCGACACCTTGGGCAAGCGTTCGAACGAAGACTTGAGCGCGTTGGTCAAGCCACCAACGTTCACGCCGGCGCGCTGCAGCAGCGAGCGCGCCGCGCCATCGTCTTGGTTCAGCAACGCCGTGAGCAAGTGGACCGGCTCGATATAGGGATTGTCGTTGCCGACGGCCAGGCTTTGCGCGTCCGACAGCGCTTCCTGGAACTTGGTGGTGAGTTTGTCTTGCCGCATGTCATGCCCCCGCAATCAATTTAACTTGATATGAAGATAGGGGCATTTCGCCGAATTTCAAGACGGCATAATGACTAGGCGATCGTCTCGTCGACCAAGGCGCTGTCGCGCACGTTTTTCTGGATTGCCACCGCGGCAAACAAAGTGAGCAGGAAGGACATGGCGTAGAAGCCTTTTTCGATATCCGTCAGCTTGGCGTTGAACAGGCCCACCCCCAACAAGGTAATCGACAGCCCCACCGAAAACCAGCACAGGCCATAGTAAATGCCCGTCACCTTGATGCCCTCCATGCGGTCGCGCACGGATTTCTGAAGGGAAACAGCGGAAAACAAGCCATACATCAGCACGGTGAAATAGTAGCCTTTTTCATTGAGCTGCATTTGCCCGTTCCACAGGGCCGACATATACGTGATGGCACCGACAAACATGGCCAGCCAGGACGCGCCGATAAAGGCGGCGGTGGGCTTGATCATCTGTTTCTGCATTCGACTCTCCAGTGGTGGATCGAGGGTGGCTCAGGGCGCCAAGGTGCGCCATGTAGCAAATCCTGCAATACAAAGTGCGATAGAGCCTAGCAGATGCAATGCCGAATGTGCAAGCGCCCAGCCGTAGGCGCCGCGCTCGAGCAGCATCATGGCTTCGCCAGAAAAGGTCGAGAAGGTCGTCAAACCACCCAAAAAGCCGGTGATTAGCAGCAAGCGCCATTCAGGCGCCAGATGGGGATGGCTTGCGAAAAAGCCCAGGGCCACCCCGATCATGTAGCCGCCCGCCAAATTCGCCAACAGCGTGCCTATCTGGATATGCGCCGTCACTCCGGCCAGCCAGAGCGCCAAGGCCCAACGCAACCAGGCGCCACATGCGGCGCCGATGCCAACAGCGAGCCAGGCTAGCGGATTTCCCATTTTTGCAAGGCTTCGTCGTCGGTCACGCGCGCGTCGACCCAGCGCGCGCCCTCGGGCGTCTGTTCCTTTTTCCAGAACGGCGCCTCGGTCTTGAGGTAATCGATGATAAATTCGCAGGCCGCGAAAGCTTCACCGCGATGCGCGGCGCTACAGGCGACCAGCACGATCTGCTCGAGCGGCAGCAGCGGGCCGACCCGGTGGATCACCAGCGCGCCTTGCAAGGGCCAACGGGCCTTCGCCTGCGCGACGATCTGCTCGAGCGCGCGTTCGGTCATGCCGGGGTAGTGCTCCAGTTCCATCGCCGCGACGCTGGCGCCTTCGTTCATGTCGCGCACCGTGCCGACGAAGGTGACGACCGCGCCAACGGCGGGGTTGTGCGCGCGCAGCTGCGCCACTTCGGTGGAGAGGTCGAAGTCGGCGCTCTGGACGCGCACGCTCATTCGACGGCCCCGGGTGTGTCGACGACGGGCGCTGCGCTGCCCTCGCGGCCGCTGTCGCGCACCGCATCGCCAGTGCCGTCGCCAGCTGGCGCATGCACTGGCGCAGTGCGTACCGCCTGGCCGTCGCGGCCTGGCACGCGGGCCGGTGCATTGCGGCTCGCTTCCCCAGTCCCGTCGCGCCGTGGCGGGCGCGCTGCCGGCGTGCGGCCTGCTTCTCCATCGCGCCCGGGTGCACGCGCTGCGCCGTTGCGTGCGCCTTCACGGCCTGGTTCGCGATTTGATTCCCGGCTGGCGTCGCGCCCGGCATTGCGGCTGCCTTCGCGTCCCGGCTCGCGTGCGCCCTCGCGCCGGCCATTGTGTTCGCCACCGCGCGCGCCACGTCCATCGCGTTCGCCACCGCGGCTATCGCCATGATGGCTGGCGTGTTTTTCGGCCTCGCGTGCACTGTCCTTGCCCACGCGCCGGAACAGGTGTTCGATGCGGGTGGCGGTGCGGGCGTCGGCCAGCGCCGGCATTGCGCACAGCGCCAGCATCGCCGCCGCCGGCGCCAAAGCCTTCTGGCCCGGCCCGGATTTGAGCGAGGACTGCAGCACTTCGACCTGCAACTTCAAGCGCTCGCGCGCGAATTCGCTGCCGCTGTCGATGCCGGCGACGATTTCCATGCGCAGGATCTCGCGCAACAAGGTGTCGCGGTTTTGCTCAAGCGTGCGCACGTAAGCGGCGCCGTCGCCCGCCAGCGCGGCCAGCGCCCCCTGGAAGCGCGCGTTCAAGGCACGCTCGTAGTCATTGGCCAAGGGTGGCAAAGCCGCCCAGCGCGCGCTCCAATCCTCGGCTGGCGCGGCGCCGCTGGCGTCGGCCAATGCGCTCTCGAACGCCTGGCACAGGCGCAGCTTGTCGCGCATGGCGGTCGCCTTGGCGGCATCGGCGTTGCGGCGCACTTCGTCGATCTGGCGCTCGAGCGCGTTGATCGCACCGTGATAGCGTTTCTCGAGCTTGGCCTCGTTCGCGCGCGGCACCGCGCCGATCGCGCGCCATTCGCTGCCGCACTCGCGCAGCAGTTTGCCCGAAGCGGCATTGTCGGCCGCGCTTGCCGCAGCTTCGAGGCGCGCGCAAATGGCTTCCTTCGATTGCTGGTTGGCGTGGCGCTCGGCGTCGGCCGCATGCGCGCTCTCCTTGCGCTTGGCGAAGACGGCATCGCAGGCGGCGCGAAAGCGCAGCCACAAGGCTTGCTCGGCCTTGCGCTCGAGCGGCAGCGCCTTGGCCTGCTCCTGCCAGCGTTCCTGCAGGCGGCGCAGGGCGTCGAGCGTGTGCCGGTCGCCCGCTTCGAGCGCGGCGACGGCGTTAATCAATTGTTCGCGCCGCGCCACCTCCAGCTCGCGCTGCTGCGCCAGCGGGCCTTGCAGCTTGCCCAGCGCGGCGGCGAAGTCGCGGTCGAGCTTTTTCTTGTCCTTGCGATCGATCGCGCCCAGTTGGGTCCAGGCCAGGCGCAGGCGCTGCACCTGCGCCGCCACCTGCTTCCAGCCCGGCGCGTCCGACTCGGCCGGCGCGGCGCCGTTGGCTTGCTCGATCAGCGCGCGCGCCTTGGCCGCATTGGTGTGGCGCTCGTCGGCCAGTTGCTTGAAATGGGCCGCGGCCGGCGCGTAGGCGGTGGTGCAGGCGCCGTCGAAGCGCTCCCACAGCGAACGCGGCGCCGGGCCGGACAGGGCGTCGAGCGCCTTCCAGCGCTCACGCATGCTGCCCACTTTCTTGGCCAGCTCGCCCATCGCCACTTTTTGCGACGGCAGTTGCTCGACCGCCTTGACCAATTCCTCACGCGAGACGTTGCCGCCCCAGCGCGCCCAGGCCGACAGGCGCTTTAACTCGGCGCGCGCGTTGGCCAGGCGCTCCGTGATGGCGCTCGTGAGGCGGGTGGCCTTGCTGTCATTGAGGATCTTGTCCGAATCGACGGCGCTTTGCAGCGAGCCTTGCGCCAGCGCCGCTTCCATCGCGTCGAGCGCGGCCATGAAGGCCGGGTCCGGCGGCACGGGCGCGGCGCGCTCGGCCTTGGGCTTGCGTTCGGGCGCGGGCACGCTCGCCAGCAGCTCTTCGAATTGCTGCTGCAGCAAGGCGGCGTCCTCGCCTTCGGGCAGCGCCGGCAACTCGTTCCAGCGGCGTTTGATCTGTTCGGATTGCAGCGACGCGGGCGCGGCGGCGCTCCACTGCGCCAGCTGCGCGGTGCGCGCGGCCAGTGCGTCTTGCCGCTGGCCCAGCGCGCCGAGCGAGGCGGACAGGCGCGCGTGCTCGGCCGCGAACTCGCGCACCAGCTGGCGCGGCAGCGACGCATGCTCTGGCGCGGCCAAGGCTAGCGCGTGCGCGGCGGCCATCTGCTCGAGCTGGCTCGCCAACTCGTGCGCCGGCAGCGCGGCGCTGCCCAGCTGGCGCAGCGTGGCCAGGCTGTCGATCACGGCGCGCTGCAGCACGATCTGCGCCTCCAGGCGCGCCGCCAGCGCGGCGCGCACGGCGTCAAACTGTTCCCCCAGCTCGGGCGCGGCGATCACCGACCAGGCGCGGTCGATATCGGCCACATGGTTGGGCGTGAGATGGACTTCGGCCAGGATGTGCTGCGCCTGCAGGATGCAAGCGTGCCCGCGTTCGAGTTCGGCGCCGTGGTGGCGTATCGCGTCCAGGCGCGACTGCATCAGCTTGGCCACGCGGCGATCCGTGTTGCGCATGGCAGCATGCACGGTCTCGAGCTCGGCCTGCGCGTGGATCACCTCGGCCGCGGCCAGGCGCAGCTCGGAAAACTCGCATTGCAAGATGAAGGCAGCCGCCTCGTGCTCGCTTTGCACTGCGCGCAGCTTGTCCATTTGCGCTTGACGCTGGGCCGACGCGGCATCGGACGCTGGCGCGCCTTGCGGCGCGGCCGGCGCATCGGTCTGGCCGTCGGGCCGCTTGAAGATAAATTCGAACATGGTGGGCGATCAACGCGTCAAAACCACCATGATAGCAAGAACTCAGGCGGGCAGGCGCCGCAGCGGGCGCCACGCCTGGCGCGCGCGCCCGGTTGCCGCGCGCGCGGACGGGACGCCAGCGCGATTTAGGGGGTGACAGTGGCCGGGAATAAGTCGCGCTGCGCCGACTGGGGGCGCGGCGCATGCTCGGGCGCGCCACCTGGCGCCTCCTTGCTGCACTTGTTCTCTTGCCTGCGAGCATCGTGAACCAGCATGTGGTTGGCCACGGCAAACCAGGCTTCGCCCGAGATGGCCGCGCGCGCCACCGGAAACAATTTTTGCTCCTCCATGTCCAGGCGTTGCAGCAAGGTGGCGCAAAACGCCTCGATGGTCTGGCAAAAATGACGCACGCGCGCCTCGCCATCGACGGGCGTGTGGAACACGCAATCGGACAAGCTGGCAAGCATGGCAGAGGCGGACAGATTGAGCGCGTCGAGCTCGAACAAAAGGCGGTCGGCCTCGTGGGTGGCGCGCCGGATTGCGGGAATGAGGAACATTTCGATCTTGCGCCAATGGCAAGTATCGTACAGGCGCTGCAGGGCGTCGCAGGCGTATTCCACCTGGCCGCGCGATAATTCCGATTGATATAGGAGATTTGATTGAAGGTAATTTTGAAACGCTTGCAGCCGAACCCGTACGCTCGCCTGCTCCACTGACAGTGCAACCAGGGTGTATGTCGCCGTTAACATTCGTCGTCTCCGAAAAGGCGTGCTGACGCGGGTTGGGCCCGGCCGCCGCTTATTAATATTGTGATGTTCCCTCGATTAAAGCAATTACCTGCTCTCCAGCTGCTGCTGCGGTGGCGGGCCGCCCATGTTCAGTCTGGACAATCCAGTGTAAAGAAGTCCGACAGGCGAAGTTTGATTTTGCGCAAGCGAACGCAAGCGTAGGCGGCGGGTGGCCTTGGGCCGGCGATGTGTGCTAACTTAACAAGCGAATCACCATTTTCTTATTGCCGCCACCCCGGAGCGCCATGACTACACTGCGCGTCGATCGACGCCTGCGCCTGCTTTCCTGCCTTGTCGCCGCGCTCACCAGCGTGGCCGGCTGCCACAGCACGCCCCCCGACTTCTATTCGGGCTATGTCGAGGCGGACTACGTGCGCCTTGCCAGCCCCCTCGGCGGCACGCTCGCGCATCTGTTCGTCCAGCGCGGTCAGCAGGTGGCCGCCGGCGCGCCCGCCTTCGCGCTCGAGCAGGAAAGCGAACAGGCCGCGCGCCGCCAGGCCCAGGCCCAGCTGCAAAGGGCGCACAGCGCGCTGGCCAATCTGCAAAAGGGGCGGCGCCCGGACGAATTGGCCGTCATCGACGCGCAACTGGCGCAGGGCGAGGCCGCGCTCAAGCTGTCGCAGGCCGAACTGGCACGGCAAACGCGCCTGCAGGCTTCCAATTTCGTGGCACCGGCGCGGGTGGACGAGGCACGCGCGGCGCTGGCGAAGGATGGCGCGCGGGTGCGCGAGCTGCAGGCGCAAAAGCGCGTGGCCAAGCTGGGCGCGCGCAGCGACGAAATCGGCGCGGCCGCGGACGAGGTCAAGGCGGCCGAGGCCGAACTGGCGCAGGCCGATTGGCGCCTGGCGCAAAAGGCGGTCAAATTGCCGCTGGCGGCCCAGGTGGACGACGTGCTCTATCGCGAAGGCGAAATGGTGCAGGCCGGCGCGCCGGTGCTCACGCTGCTCGCGCCCGAACACGTGCGGGCGCGCTTTTTCGTGCCCCAGGCGCAGCTGGGCGCGCTCGCCATCGGGCAGGACGTCACCCTCTCTTGCGACGGCTGCAAGGCCCCGATCGCGGCCAAGATCAGCTTCATCGCACGCGACGCCGAATACACCTCGCCGCTCATCTACAGCAAGGAAAACCGCGCCACCCTGGTGTTCATGGTCGAGGCGCGCAGCGCCACCGAGGCGGCGCGCCAGCTCCATCCGGGCCAGCCGCTGGAAGTGCGCCTGGCCGGCGCGCCGGCGCCGCGTCCATGACGGCGCAGGCGAGCGGCGCGCCGGCCGACGTCATCATCGACGTACGCGGGCTGACCAAGCGCTATGGCGGACGCACCGTCGTCGAGCGCGTCGACATGCAGGTCCGGCGCGGCAATATCTACGGCTTCCTGGGCCCCAACGGCAGCGGCAAGACCACCACCATCCGCATGCTGTGCGGCCTGCTCACGCCGGACGAAGGCGAAGGGCGCTGCCTGGGCCTCGACATCCGCACCGAGGCGCGCGACATCAAGCGCCAGGTCGGCTACATGACGCAGCGCTTCGGCCTGTACGAGGACTTGAGCATCGAGGAAAACCTGGACTTCATCGCGCGCATGTACGACGTGCCGCAGCGGCGCGCCAAGGTTGACGCCACCTTGACCCAGCTGGGCCTGGCGACGCGCCGGCGCCAGTTGGCCGGCTCGCTCTCGGGCGGTTGGAAGCAGCGCCTGGCGCTGGCGGCCTGCCTGCTGCACGAGCCGCAACTGCTGCTGCTCGACGAGCCCACCGCCGGCGTCGACCCGAAGGCGCGCCGCGAATTCTGGGACCAGTTGCACGAACTGGCCGCACGCGGTTTGACGGTGCTGGTGTCGACCCACTACATGGACGAGGCCGAGCGCTGTCACGCACTGGCCTACATCTGCTACGGACGCCTGCTGGCGCAAGGCAGCAGCGCCGACCTGATCGCGCAAGCAGCCTTGGCCAGCTGCGAGATCAGTGGTCCCTCCAGTGCGCTGGCAGCGCTGGCCCACACGCTGCGCACCGATCCAGCCCTGCGCAGCGTGGCCTCGTTCGGCGCCACCTTGCACGTGAGCGCGACCTCCGATGCGGCGCTGGCGGCGGCGCTCGAGCGGGTCGCCCCGGCCATGCGGGCGGACGCGCTACAGGCGCGTCCCACCGCCACCAATCTGGAAGACGTGTTCATCGCCCTGATGCAAAACGCCGACGACAACTACGCCGACAAGGCGGCCTGAACGATGCGCAAATTCGCCCGCCCTGCCCTGAGCTGGTCGCGCCTGCTGGCGATCCTGATCAAGGAATTTCGCCAGATCCGGCGCGACCGCCTGACCTTCGCGATGATGGTCGGGGTGCCGATCATGCAGCTGATCCTGTTCGGCTTTGCCATCAACACCGATCCCAAGCACTTGCCGATGTCCGTCGTCGCTTTCGACCACAGCCCGTTTTCGCGCGGCTTCGTGAGCGCGCTGGAAAACTCGCAATACTTCAACGTCACCCGGACGCCAGCCAGCGAGGCCGAAGCGGACCGCATGTTAGAACGCGGCGAAGTGCAATTCGTGCTGGTCATTCCGCCCGATTTTTCGCGCCGTCTGATGCGCGGCGAGCGCCCCGCCGTGCTGCTGGCGGCCGACGCCACCGATCCTTCGGCCTCGGGCAATGCGCTCGCGGCGCTCGGCAACATCAGCGCGCAGATGCTGCGGCGCGAACTGACCGGCCCGCTGACCCCGCTGCGCCAGGGCGAACCGGCATTCGAACTGCGGGTGCAGCGCCGCTACAACCCGGATGGTCTGTCGCGCTACAACATCGTGCCCGGCCTGATCGGCGTGATCCTGACCATGACGATGGTGATGATGACGGCGCTGGCCGTCACGCGCGAGACCGAACGGGGCACTATGGAGAACCTCTTGGCCACGCCGGCGCGCCCGGTCGAGGTCATGATCGGCAAGATCGCGCCCTACATCCTGATCGGCTACGTGCAGGTGAGCGTGATCCTGGGTACGGCGCGCCTGCTGTTCGATTTGCCGATGGTGGGCAGCATCGCCCTGCTGTCAGCGGCGCTGGTGGTGTTCATCGCCGCCAATCTGGCGGTCGGCTTCACCTTCTCGACGCTGGCCAAGAACCAGATGCAGGCGATGCAGCTGACCTTCTTTTTCTTCCTGCCCTCGATCCTGCTATCGGGCTTCATGTTCCCGTTTCGCGGCATGCCCGGCTGGGCCCAGGTGATTGGCGAAGTGATTCCGTTGACGCACTTCCTGCGCATCGTGCGCGGCATTCTGTTGAAGGGCAATGAGCTGGCCGACATCGTGCCGAACCTGTGGCCGATCGCGCTGTTCATGCTCGGCGCGGGCGCCATCGCGCTAAAACGCTACCGCCAGACGCTCGACTGATTCCGGCCAATCACCACACCGAGGCGTGGTCCTCGGTCACGCCCACCAGTTGCGTGACCTGGCGCGCCGGCGCGTGCGGCGCGGCCTTGACCCAACCGCTGAAGGTGCCGATCGGCTGGATATAGCGGCTGGCGGCGATGAGCAGGTTCTTGTCCTCGCGGCGCGCGCCTTCGGGCCTGAAATGCAGGTCGAGCAGGCCGTCGTCGGTGGTGATGTGCCAAGGCGCGAGCGGATCGTCCGGCGTGAAGTCGAAGCGCGCCGCGCCCAGCGCGATGAGCTGGCCGTCGAGCCAGAGCGCGTTTTCGTTGGCCCCGAAGTAGCCCGCCTGCAGATTGAAGCCGACCTGCGGCCCGTGCGCCGAGGCCCAGCGCCAGGCCGTGCGGCGCGCCAGCAAACCGTTCGAATAGTCGAAGCTGGCCACGCCGCCATCCAAGGCGTGATGCGCGGCGCCGATTTTCAGGAAGCCCGACAGCGCCAGCGCGGACGATTTCTGCGTCGCGTGGACCGAACCGCCCGCGACCTCGCCCACCGCCAGCAACAGCGGCGCGTCGCCGCCATACTGGGCGTCGATCTCGAACTGGCGGCAGCGCAGCTCGAGCGCGAACTCGCCCTGCCCGGTCGCGCGCACGGCGATGCGCTCGCCAAGGAAGCGAAAACTACTGTCCGCGCCGGCATGGCCGCCCACCTGCGCCGTCAAGCCGGGCAAGCCGTCGCGCGACAGCGCGGCCACCACCTTGCGCGCGCGCCGGTCGAACGCGTAGGCGAAGGCGGTGTTGGTCCAGCCGATATCGACGATGGCGACCGCGCAGAAAAAATCCGCCGTCGACAGCGCCACGTAATGCCAGCGCTTGTGATGGAAGTGCCGCCAGACGCCGCCGCGCCGGTATGGCCGCTGCAGGCGGGACCAGCCAAAGTCGAGCGCCTGGCCTTCGAAGCGGCCCAGGTGCGGCATGCCATCCGGGCCCACCACATGGGCCGGTGCGCGCGCGAGCGTCATGCCGCCTCGCTTTCGGCGTAGCCGCCGTCGTGACCGTCCGCATCCTCGAGCTGCGCCTCGATCAGCGCTGCCAGTTCAGCCGGTTCGGTGCGCGTGACCAGGATCTGCTCACAACCATGCCAGCGCGCGCAGCGCACCAGCACCGCGACGATGTCGCGCACAAAGCGCTCGCTGAGGCGCACCTCCGGCTCAAGCAGCAATGCCTTGAGCTCGAAGACACCGTCGCGCCGGTGCGCCTTGGCGTCAAGCCTCCCCACCAGCAGGCCGCGCCGCAGGATCGGCAGGCAAAAGTAACCGTGGCGCCGCTTGGGCGCCGGCGTATAACACTCGAGCCGGTAGTCGAAGCCGAACAGCTCGAGCGCGCGGCGCCGGTCCCACACGATCGGGTCGAACGGCGAGAGGATCGCCGTGAGCGTGGGCGCGAGCTTGCCGGCGGCGGCGCGCTGCGCCAGCTCGGCATGGTCGGGATGGATGTAGAGCGCCTCATCCCAGCCTTGCACGCGCGCGCGCAGCAGCGCGCCCTCGCGCACCAGCGCCTCCGGATCCGGGTGCGGCCGCTTGGTGCGGAAGTAATCGGCCGTCCACGACGCCTTGGCCAGGCCCAGCGACTTGACGGCTTTGAGCAGCAAGGTGCGGCGCGTCTGGGCCAGGTCCGGCATTTGCTGGTCGCTCCAGCTCGGGTGCACGCGCTCGGCCAGGTCGTACACGCGCTGGAAGTTCTGGCGCCGCGCAATCATCAGGGCACCGGCCGTGAACAAGACCTCGAGCGAGCGCTTTTCCGGCTTCCAGCCCCACCAGCCGCCGGCGCCGCCGGCACTGTGCTCGAAGTCGGCCGAGCGCATCGGGCCATTGGCGCGGATGTGCGAGAGCACCGCGTCGACGTCGGCGCGCCGCTCGCGCATCCAGCTCTCCGAGTACTTCCACCCCATCGAACCGGGATCGATCATGCGGTGCCGGTACAAGCCATAATCCTCGATCGGCACGAAGCTGGCCTCGTGCGCCCAGTATTCGAACAGCGCACCTTCGGCCAGATGCTGCTCCAGCCAGGCCGGATCGTAGTCGCCCAGGCGGCTCCACAACACCAGGTAGGGGCTGCGCGCGACCACACTGATGGTATCAATCTGCAGCACGCCCATTTGACGGATGGTTTCAAGCAACTCGCCCTTGTCGGCCTTGCGCCGACGCGGGGCAAGCATGCCCTGCGCCGCCAGGTGCAGGGCGCGGGCGGCGGGGACGGTGAAGGTAAGGTCGGTCATCGAGGGACGGCGCAAAGGGGATGGAGTCAACCATTCTAGTGAGGATCGCGCCTTTTTGTCGCGACCAGCCGCTTTTTTTTGGCTCGGCGGAGCAAAAAACCGCCATTTAAGAGCAAAATAAGCCTGCACATGAGGGCGGCGCACGCACGCTCATGGGTGACAAGAAGCACTTTCAACGAGCTTTGAATGCCGGCGACCCCTTGATCACTTCCAGTACACCTACACGCCCTGTCCACCGGCTGTCGCAGATCCTGCTGTTGCCGGCCTTCGCGCTGGCCCTGCTGGCGTCGATGTGGAGCGCGGTGTTCTATCAGATCGCACAAGACCGCAGCGCTGCCCACAACGAAGCGGTGGCGCACAGCCAGGCGATGGCGCACACCCTGGCAGAGCAGGTCAGCCACACCTTGCGCCAAGCCGACCATGCCACCCAGCTGTTCAAGCTCAAGTTCGAGGAAACCGGGGGCCGTCTGCGCCTGCCCGAATTCGTGCGCCGCAATGGCTTGCTCGATAGCGTGCTGCCGGCCCGCCTCGAACTGCCGATCGCGCTGGTCGACCGCAATGGCCATGTGCTCGACAGCGCGCACGCCTACATGGCCAGCAACGTGGCCGACCAGGCCTACTTCCAGAGCCTGGCCAGCGGCCCGCCCGAGGCATCCATCTTCACCACCCCGGTGCTCGAAGCGCGCACCAGCAAATGGCACGTGCAAGTGGCGCGCCGCCTGAACGACGCCAAAGGCGCGTTCGCCGGCCTGATCATCATCATGATCGACCCGGCCGTCTTCATCGACGACTACGACCGCCTCAACGTCGATGACAAGGGCGTGCTGCTGCTGGTGAGCCGCGACACCGGCCTGGCCATGGGGCGCGTGGGCGAGAATATGTTCAGCAGCGACAAGATCGACTTCGCCGCACCGGCCGAGTCGGAACGCGCGCGCAACCCCGACGAGCTGGTGCCCACCAAGCCGTTCGACGCCGTCGCGCGTATCTACAGCTACCGAGAAATGCCGCGCTTTGCGCTGATGGCCGTGGTCGGCCTGGCGCAGGCGTCGGCGATGGCGCGCTTCGAGCATCACCGCACCCTCTTCCTGTGGGCGCTGGCCGCCGCCACCGCACTGATCGCCGCCGTCATGGCGCTGCTGATGGAGCAAAGCGCGCGCCTGCGCGCCAGCACCGAGGCCGCGCGCGCCGCCCAGGAAATCCTGCGCGCGGCCGCCGAGGCGAGCCTTGACGCATTCATCATTCTCAAGGCGTGGCCGGGCAACGGGCGCCGGGTCGAGGACTTCACCATCGTCGACATCAACGAGCGCGGCGCCCAGATGGTGGGGATGGCGCGGGCGCAGCTACTTGGACAAAAGGCCTGCGAACTGCTGCCGGCCTGCCGCAGCGCCGGCTTTTACGACCGCTATGTGCAGGTGCACGAGAGCGCCAAACCACTCGAAGAGGAATTCGAACTGCTGCAGCCGGGCGAGGCGCCGCGCTGGCTACACCACCAGATCGTACCCATCGCCGGCGGCGTGGCCATCACCTCGCGTGAAATCACGGCGCGCAAGAGCGCGGAGCAGGAGATCCGCGACAACCGCAGCTTCCTGCAGTCGCTCATCGAGCACCTGCCGCTGCTCATCTACGTCAAGTGCGTGCGCAAGGAGAGCTTCGGCCGTATGCTGGTTTGGAACAACGCGGCCGAGACCATCACCGGTTACCGCGCCGACCAGGTGGTGGGCCGGCGCGACAACGAAGCCTTCGCGCCCGAGTTCGCGCAGCGCATCGGCGCCGACGACCAGCGCATGCTCGCCAGCCCGGCCGTGATCGACCTGCCCGAGCAACCGTTCACGCGCGCCGACGGCAGCTTGCGCCACCTGCACACGATTTCGGTGCCGCTGTTCGACCAGGATGGCCGCCCCGAATACATCCTGTGCATCGCCGAGGACGTCACGCGCCGGCGCGCCCAGGAACAGGCCCTGCGCGCCAACCAGGCCGAGCTGGCCGCCGTCAATGATGCCTCGCCGCTGGGCCTGGTGCGCTCGGACGCGGACGGCAACTGCACCTACGTCAACCGCACCTTCGAGGCCATCACCGGCTTGACGCGCGCGCAGGCGCTCGGCGACGGCTGGCTCGAGACCATCCACCCGGGCGACCGCCCCGCCATCGACGGCGCGCGCGAGCGCATGGCCGCCACCTCCGAGCCGTTCACGGCCGTGGTGCGCTGCCGCCACCCGCAAGGACGCATCGTCTGGATGTCGGCCAAGATGGCGCCGATCCGCGTCGACGGACGCGTCGATGGCTACGTCGGCAGCATCGAGGACATCACCACCTTGCGCGAGGCCGAACTGGCGCTGCGCGAGAGCGAGGCGCGCCTGCGCATCATCGCCGATACCTTGCCGGCGATGGTGGCCTATCTCGACGCGGACCTGGTCTACCGCTTCCGCAACCGCGCCTACGAGCAGGAATTCAAGCTCGCCGACGAGCCGGTGAACGGGCGCAAGCTGCGCGAGATGATCGGCGAGGTGCGCTTCGCCGCGCTCGAACCGTATCTGGCGCGCGTGCTCGACGGCGAAACCGTCAGGTTCGAGGAAGTGTCGATGCGCGAAGGGGTCGAGCGCACGCTTGAGGTGATCTACATCCCGCAGCACGGCGACGATGGCGTGAGCGTGGTGGGCTTCCACGCCATCCGCCAGGACATCACGGCGCAAACCCATGAGAAAAAACGCCTGCTCAAGCTGGCCCAGATCGACGCCCTGACAGGCCTTGCCAACCGCGCCGGCTTCATGCAAAAGCTGGGCGACGCCATGGCCGGCTGCGACGCGTCCGGCCAATTGATGGCGGTGATGTACATGGATATCGATCATTTCAAGCCGGTCAACGACACCCACGGCCACAACGTGGGCGACGCCCTGCTCAAGGCCTTCTCCGGACGCCTGACGCACGCCCTGCGCGCCACCGACACGGTGGGCCGCCTGGGCGGCGACGAATTCACGATCGTGATGGAAAAGCTGATGCGCTCGGAGGACGCCCTGCAGATCGCCGCCAAGATCGTCGGCGCAATGCACAAACCCTTCAATCTCGATGGCGTGGTGGTCGCGGTGTCGACCAGCATCGGTGTGGCCTTCTACCGCGGCGGCGCGCTCGCGCCCGAGGCGCTGCTGGCGCAGGCCGACGCGCTTCTGTACCAGGCCAAGAACGACGGGCGCGACACCTACCGCAGCGCCGCCTCGATCACTGCAGCGTCGGCGGGCTGACCTTGTCGCCGGTGTCGCTCAGGATGCGATCGAGCTCGCCGCTCTCGCGCAAGCGCTTCAGGCCCGCGTTAAACTCGTTCATCAATTCCTTGTTTTGCGCCAGGCGCCGGTTCAGCATCAAGCCCAGCGGGCGCGTTCCCACGTAATCGGAGCCGACCACGATGCGCGCGGCCTCCTCCGGCGTGAAGATCTTCGCCAGCAGGGCCTGCCCGGCCAGGCGATTGTCGAGGAACAGGTCGATGCGGCCCTTGAGCAGCTTGCGGAAATTGAGTTCGTCCGACGGCACCACTTCCACCCTGAGCTTGCCGGCCTTGACGGCGTCGGCGAAACCGGGCCCATAGGAATAGCCGTTGGTGACGCCGATCCGGTAGGCGGCCAGGTCGTCGAGCGTGGTCCATTTGAAGCGCAGCGTCTTCAAATGAAAAAACACCGAACTGAGGTCCACCACCGGATCGCTGAAATCGAAGTCGCGCGTGCGCTCGGCCGTGCGCACCCAGATCAGGGAGCCGTTCCACTCGGCCGTCTTGGCCAGCGCCAGCGAGCGCGGCCACGGAAAGAAACCGTATTCAACCTTGATGCCGCGCAGCGCGAAGGCGGCGCTGACGATGCGCGAGGCGACCCCGTATCCGGGCAGTTGCTGCGACATGTAAGGCGCCCATTCGCCACTGGTGAGGCGCACCACGCGCTCGGCGCGCGCCGGCACGCAAGCCAAGCACAGTGACAAGATCGCGCAGCCGACATAGCGCATGGAGCATCCTTCCTTTCGCGGCAGGGGGTCAGGTGCATTCTACGCCATCCGTGCGCTATAGTACGGCCTTGCTTCCCCCTTCCGGCGACACCGATGCGACTGCTGCACACCTCCGACTGGCACCTGGGCCAGACCTTGCACAATTTCGAGCGCGGCTACGAGCACCAATGCTTTCTCGACTGGCTGGTCGAGACGGTCGCCGCCGAACAGGCCGACGCGCTCTTGATCGCCGGCGACGTGTTCGACAACGCCAATCCCTCGGCCGCCGCGCAAAACCAGTTCTACCGTTTCCTGCGCCAGGTGAAGCAGCGCGCGCCGCGGCTCGACGTCGTCATCATCGCCGGCAACCACGATTCGCCCGGCCGGCTCGAAGCGCCCGCGCCCTTGCTCGAGGCGCACGGGGCGGTCGTCATCGGCCAGGTGCTGCGCCGCGCCGATGGCCAGATTGACATCGAGCGCCTGCTGCTACCCCTGCGCGACGGCACCGGCGCGGTGCGCGCATGGTGCATGGCCATTCCCTTCCTGCGTCCGGGCGATGTGCCGCGCGCGGCGCCAGCCGCAGACGACGCGCAGGCGCCCTCGCGCGACCCTTACCTCGACGGCATCGCCCAGCTCTACGCCGACGTGTATGCCTTGGCCGCGGCGCGCCGCCAAAGCGATCAAGCCATCATCGCGATGGGCCACTGCCATATGGCCGACGGCGCCAGCTCGCTCGACTCTGAACGGCGCATCGTCATCGGCGGCAGCGAGGCCCTGCCCGCGGCGCTGTTCGATCAAGGTATTGCGTATGCCGCGCTGGGACACCTGCACCTGGCCCAGCGCGTGGGGCGGCAAGAGCGCATCCGCTATTGCGGCAGCCCGCTGCCACTCTCGTTTTCCGAGGTCGGCTACACCCATCAGGTGTTGCGGGTCGATTTCGACGGCGCCGCGCTGCGCGCCGTGCACTCCTTGCCGGTGCCGCGCACGGTGCAGCTGCTGCGCGTGCCATCCAAGCCGGCGCCGCTCGAACAGGTGCTCGCGGCCCTGGCCGCGCTCGAACTGCCTGAGGCGCCCGCACCCACCCAACCCCTGCTCGAGGTGCGCGTGCTGCTCGACGGACCGGAGCCGGGCTTGCGCGCGATGATCGAGGCGGCCATCGCCGGCAAGCCGGTGCGGCTGGCGAAAATCGAGCCGAGCCGCGCGCTCGCGCCCGGCGCCGCGGCCGAAGCGCTCTCGCTCGATCAACTGGCCCAGCTGCAGCCGGACGACATCTTCCAGCGCCTGTACCAGCAGCGCTATGCCTGCGAAGCGCCGCCCGACCAGCTGAGCGCCTTCCTCGAACTGCTCCAAGCCGACGCCTGAATGAAGATCCTGTGCATCAGCGGGCGCAACCTCGCTTCCCTGGCCGGCGAATTTTGCATCGACTTCGAGCAAGAGCCGCTCGCCTCGTCCGGCCTGTTCGCCATCTGCGGGCCGACCGGCTCCGGCAAAAGCACCCTGCTCGACGCGCTGTGCCTGGCGCTGTACGACGCCACGCCGCGCCTGCTCAAGCTCAACCGCGGCGGGGTGCTGCTGCCGGACGTGGACGGCGAGCCGGTGGCGGCGCTCGACCCGCGCAACCTGCTGCGGCGCGGCGCGGCCGAAGCGCACGCGCAGGTCGACTTTCTGGGCAATGACGGAGTGCGCTACCGCGCCCGGTGGAGCGTGCGGCGCGCGCGCGCGAAGGCCACGGGCGCGCTGCAAAAGGCGGCGCTGAGCCTGCACCGCCTGCCCGACCTGCTGGCCATCGGCGGCACCAAGACCGAGGTGGCGCAAGCGATCGAGCAGCGCATCGGCCTGTCGTTCGAGCAGTTCACGCGCGCCGTGCTACTGGCGCAAAATGAATTTTCCGCCTTCCTCAAGACCGAAGAAAACGAGCGCGGCGAGCTGCTCGAAACCTTGACCGGCAGCGCCGTGTACAGCGCCATCTCGCGCCGCGCCTACGAGCGTCACCGGCACGAACAGCAACTGCTGGCGCAGTTGACGGCGCGCCTGGCCGACCACCAGCCGCTGGCCGAAACCGTGCGCGCCGAGCTCGACGCGGGCGTGGCGGCGGCCAGGCTGGCGCTGGCGGCGCTCGAGCAGCGCCAGGCGGCGCTCGAGGTGCAGCTGCGCTGGCACCAGGACGACGACAAGCTGCGCCAGGCGGTGGCACAGGCCGAACAAGCGCTGGCGGCGAGCACCCTCGAGCTCGAAGGCGCCGCCGTCCGGCGCCGCGCCCTGGCCACGCACGACGCGGCGCAAGCAGCCCTGCCCTTGCTGGCCGAGGCCACCCGCCTGGCGCGGCAATGCGAGGACGTGGAGAGCGCCGCACTTGCCGCCGCCACCCAGTTGCAAGGTGCGCTAGCCACCCAGGCCGAGGCCGGGCGCGCGGCGGCGGCCGCGGCCGCGCAACTGCTCGCCGCCGAACACGCCCAACTGGCGGCGCAGCCGGACATCGACAAAGCCAAGGCGCTCGACGCCGGCATGGCCGCGCTGGCGCCGTCCCATCGACAAGTGCAGCAAGCGCGCGACGGTGCATTGGCCGCGGCGCAAGCGGCGCAGCGTGGCCTGCGCGAGCAGGCGGCCCGCCTGGACGCCTTGCAGCTGGCGCAGCGCGCCGCGGCGGCATGGCTGCAACAGCATCGCCCGCTGGAAGTGTTGGCGCTGCAATGGCCGCGCTGGGACAGCCTGCTGACCCAGGCGCAGCTGGCGATCGCCCCCGTCGACGCCATCGAAGCGACCCGCGCCAACGCCGGCGCCAGGGTCGAGCGCGCCACCAGCGCGGCGGCTCAAGCGGACGCGACGGCGCAACAGGGGGCGCGGCACCTGCAGCAATTAGAAGCGCAGCGCCAGGGCGCGCTGGCCACGCTGGCCGCGTTCGACGCCGACGCCCTGCGCGAACAGCGCCGCCTGCTCGACAGCGAGCGCGCCAGCGCCACCGGTGCGCAGGCGGCGTGGGCCGAGCTGCACGCGCTGGCGCCGCGCCTCGAACGCGCCGCCGGCTGGGCCCACGACATCGAGCAAGCGCGCGCCGGCGCGGCCAGCTTGCTTGGACAAGCCGAAGGGGCGGCCGCGGCCCTGGGCGGCGCGCTGGCGCAAGCCGAGCGTGCGGCGGCGGCGGCCGATTTGGCCTGCGCGCAAAACGTCGAGGACTTGCGCGCGACCCTGGCGCCGGACCAGGCCTGCCCCGTATGCGGCAGCGCCGAGCACCCCTACCAGCACCAGAATGCGCAGTTGCACGCGCTGCTGCACAGCCTGCGCACCGAGGCCGCGCGCTGCCGCCAGCTGGTCGATGCGAACATCGCCACCCAGGCGGCGCAACGCGCCTCGCTGCAGGCGGCGCAGGCGCGCCTGGCCGACGTCGAACGCGAACAGGGCGAACTGGCCGCGGCCCAGACGCGCGCCTTGGCCGCCTGGGAGGCGCATCCCCTGGCGCGCGACGGCGCGGCGCTGGCGCCGCAGCAGCGCGCCGGGTGGCTCGACGCCATGCTGGCGCGGCTGCGCGAACAAAGCGCGGCGCTCGACGCACGCGAACGCGCCGCAATCGAGGCCAGGCAAGCGCGCGACGCGGCCCAGCTGGCGCATGAACAGGGGACGGCGGCGCTGGCCAAACTCGACCGCGACGCCGCCCAGGCGCGCAGTACGTGCGCCGAGCTTCAGGCCGAACTGCTGGCGCTGCACGCACGTCATGCGGCGCTGCGCGACGCGCTCGACGCGCTGCTCGCCGAGCTCGATGGCGCGATGAACGGACCCGCCGCCCAATTTTTGAGCGGCGACGACGCAGGCGCGCCGCGCGTGGACGCCGATGGCCAAGCCGATGCTGGCGCCGATGGCGGTGGCGGTGCCGATGCCGGCCCCACCCAAGGCGTGACGCCAGCCGCCGCGGGGTCCTGGAAAACACACTGGCGGCGCGATCCCGCCGCCTTCCACGCCGCCTGCGCCCGCCAAGCGGCCGCCTGGACCGAACACAGCCAGGCGCACGCTGCCCGTGCGCTGGCGCTGGCTGGCTGCGAACACGAAAGCCGCCTTGCCAGCGCCGGTCATGAGCAAGCCGTGCAGGCGCTGGCGCGGGCGCAAGCGGCCTTCGAGCAGGTCGACGCCAGCGTGGCGGCCATGGTGCGCGAGCGCGCCGCGCTGGCGGGCGGGCGCCCGGTGCAGCAGCTCGAAATGGAACTGGGCGCCGCGCTGGCGACGGCCAAGGCCGGCGTGGCGGCGCGCCAGGCGGCCGTGCAGCTGGCGCTGCAGGCTGAAGCGGGGGCGCGCGCCGCCCTGCATCAATGGGAACAGCGACGCGCCAGCGTCAAACAGGAACGCGGCGACGCCGACGCCATGCTCGCGCGCTGGCTGGACGGTTTCGCCATGGCCCATCCAGAGCTCGACGCGCCCGCTTCCATCGACGCCCTGCGCACGCTGCTCTCACGCAGCACCGCCAGCGTCGCCGAGGAACGCGGCGCCCTCGAGGCGATCGACCGGAGCGCCGCTGGCGCCGCCACCATCGTGCGCGAGCGCCAGGCCCAGCGCGCCGCCCACCAGCGCGACGGCGCCGCCCCGGCCGCGCCACAAGAGGAAGTGGCACGCGCGCACGCGGCCCTGCTGGCCGAACGCCATGGCGCGCACGCAGCGACCACCGCCCTGCAACTGCAAACGGCGCAAGACGAGGCGCGCCGCCGCCAGTCCGAGGGCACGCTGGCGCAGTTGCAGGCGCAAGCGCTGCGAGAGCAGCGCTGGGCGCGCATGAACGAATTGATCGGTTCGGCCGACGGCAAGAAATTCCGCAATTACGCGCAACAATTCACCCTCGACGTATTGCTCGGCTACGCCAACAGCCACCTGGCCCAGCTGGCGCGGCGCTACCGCCTCGAGCGCGTGCTCGGCCCCAGCGGCCCCTCGCTGGCCTTGATGGTGCGCGACCAGGACATGGGCGGCGAAATCCGTTCGGTCAATTCGCTATCGGGTGGGGAGTCGTTCCTGGTGTCGCTGGCGCTGGCGCTGGGCCTGGCCTCGCTGTCGTCGAACCGGGTGCGGGTGGAGTCGCTGTTCATCGACGAGGGCTTCGGCAGCCTCGACAGCGAAACGCTGCGCGTGGCCATGGATGCCCTCGACGGCTTGCAATCGATGGGGCGCAAGGTGGGTGTCATCTCCCATGTGCAAGAGATGACGGATCGGATCGCGTGCAAGATCCTGGTGCAACCGGACGGCCCCGCCAGCAGCAGCGTGCGCGTCCAGTAGCCGGTCAGGACAGGCGCGCCAATCTCAGCGCTGGCAATCCTCGGCCGGCTTGCCCAATTCCCATCCGAGCTCGCGCCGGATCTGCTTCGGATCCGGCGGTGGGCGGCGCAGCGAGATTTCGGCGCGCAGCCACTCACGTATCATTTCTTTGCTCGGTTGCTTGGGCTTGTCCATCGTGGTCCTTTCAGTGAAAGACTGCTCCTACAACGCCGGCCCGCAACTTCAGTTGACAGCGTTTACTAAATATTGCAAATAAATGCAACATCCCAGCAAAGCGCTTTGGGATTTGCTATATTGAATTGAGGCATTCCGTCCAGCGTGGCCGCGGCAGCGTCGCGCCCCCATGGCGAGCGTGCCTGGCGGACCGGTTTGCGCCGCCGTTTTGCTGTTTTTCGTCCGGAGTTGCCATGTCCATCGGCCCGCTCACTGCCAAGCCGAATCCGCCGCCCCCGGCTGGGGAGGGGGCGGCGCGCCCCGCGCGCGCCCCGTCCGCCAGTGCGCCGGCCGCCGGCGACGCGCGCGCGCAAGCCCAGATCGACCAGCTCAAGGCGCGCGACGCCTCCGTGCGCCAGCGCGAACAGGCGCGCCTGGCCGCCGCCGGCGAACTGGGCGCGGCATCCTACACCTATGAACGGGGTCCGAACGGGGTGAACTACGCCGTGGCCGGCCAGGTGCGCCTGAACACGGCGCCCGGGCGCACCCCGCAAGAGACGCTGGCGCGCGCGCGCACCATCGAAGCGGCCGCCACCACCCCGGCCGACTCGTCCGGCGCCGACAGCGTGGCCGCCACCCAGGCGCTGCAGCTGGCGCAGCAAGCGCGCGCGGAACTGGCCATCGAACGGGCGGCCCGGGCGCGCGAACAGGCCGCGGACGACGCCGCCCGCGCCGCGCAGGCGGCGGCGCTGGCCGAGGCGAGCGCCGCCGTTCCAGCCGCCGCCGCAGCGCCAGCGGCACCGGCGCCGGCCCCCGCCGCGGACGGTCCGGCCGCCGCGGCCACGCCTGGCGCGGTCCCGGCCGCTCCTGCCGCCCCGGCCCAGGCCGTCAAACAGCACTACGGGACGAGCGTCGCCGTCAGCCCCACAATTAGCATCTACGCGTAAGCGGGAGTGCTAGAATTCCCGCTTTGCGCGCCCATGTGCGGCCGCGCCCACTCCAAACAAGCGCCCAATATGATCAACAAACCCGCCCGCGTCCTCACCTTCAAGTGCGAAACCTGCGCCAAGTCGGTCAAGGTGTTCCTGCAAAAAGTGTCGGCCTGCTCGCACATCCAGCCTTACCAGGGCATGTGCGACTGCGGCACCATCAAGCGCCACGCCATCGGCAACAAGGATGCCGTGAAGTCCTTCCTGGAGTCGAGCGACGCCAACTGGTCGCACCACCACTGAGCGGCGCGCAGCGGGCGATTCAAGGAATCGGCGCCGGCGCCGATACAGTTGGCAGGTTCGACTTCATAGATACTGCCATGTCCCAGCTTTCCGCCCTGGCGCCGCGCGCCGGCCAAACATCCTACCTGCCGCCCCCCGCCGAGGCCGGCACGCAGGGAGCGCGCGCCGGCGCCCCGCCCAGCGTCAACGGCAGCGGACGGCATCAGGTGATCGAACCGGTTTCGCTGTCGAACGCCGGCATCAATCTTGCGCGTGGCGGCTTGGCCGCGCGCGCCAACGAGCTGGGCAACTCCACCATCGACCTGGCCCAGCAATTCATCAATTCCTTCGCCAGCCAGTTGTTCGGCGACGCCGCCAAGGGCGCCACCATCTCGTTCGACTCGGCCAGCATCGACACCGCGTCGAGCTTCGCGGCCTCGGTAGAGCATGCCAGCGGGCCGAACGGCAGCAGTGACAGCGCCGCCTTCCGCCTCAACGAGAGCGCCGACTTCATCGGCAAGGGCCAGATCACCACGGCCGACGGACGGCGCTTCGAGTTCGAGATCGAGGTCAAGTACGAGTCCACCATCGAAGGCGCGGCCACCCGTTCGAGCTCAAACGCCAGCGCGCCGCCAGCGCCCGCCGCTAGCGGAGCCAGTGGCGTCCCGGCCAGCCAGGACGACGCCGCAGCGCCGGCCACGCAGGCGCTGCCGGACATCGCCTTCCCCGGCAGCCTGGCCGACCTGTTCAAGCTGCTGGGGCGCCAGTTGCAAGCGCAAGTGCAGGACGCGCCGGACGCGCCACCAGCGGCGCAGCATGGCGGCAGGGGCGGCAACCTGGCGCTGCGCCTGCTCAAGCTGATCGAAAAACCCGAGCCAGTGGCAGCCGCGCCAGCGGACGACCAGGCCAAGGCGGCGGCGCGTTCCAAGCTGCTGGCCAAGGCCTACGACAGCGCCACCGAGCCGGTCCAGCCGGCGCCGGCCAAGACCGAACCGTAAGCGCGGCGCCCGGCCCGCGCAAGCGCGACGTATAATAGGCACAGCGGCGCGCCCCGGGGTATCGGTGGCGCGCCTTATCAATTCGGCGCCGCCATGGCGCGCGCCGTCCCGCCTGCCCTTTTTCGATTGACGCCCATGTCCCAACACACCGCCCCCGCCGCGCCCGCACGCATACATTGGACCGAGGGGGAGCAGGAACGCTCGGCCTTGTGGCGCTCCGAGAGCGGCATGGCCGCGCCCAAGCGCGTGGTGGTGGCGGACGACCGCACCCCGGCCGATGTGGCCTACCGCCTCGCCTGCGAAGGCACCGGCCTGCTGTGGCGCGGCGACTTTCAAAACGCGCGCCAGCTCTTGCAGGCGATGGCGCGGCGCGCCGACCACAAGGGCGGCAAGGGCGAGAAGGTCAAACGCGCCAAGGCCGCCAAGGCGCCCGCCACTCCGGTCGAAGCGTTCCACCTGCACCGCCAGGCGCAGTCGCAGCGCGCCCGCACCCTGGGCATGCTGTTGATCGGCTTCGAGGCCGACTACAGCATCGCGCTGCGGCGCGCGCCCGACGTCAAGCTCGCCTGCAATGAAGCCTACGGCCGCCCCGGCGACGCTTTCGTGACCTCGATGCGCGAGCTGCTAGGCTTGATCGGCGCGCACGAATGGCGCAAGAACGGCGTCGAGGTTGGCGCCCTGGAGCAGCGCATCCATCCCCATTACGGCGTGTTCTCGCCCATCCGCGGCGAATACGTGGACATGGTGGCGCAGGCGCCGTTGCCGCCCGGCGCCAGCGCCCTCGCCTTCGACATCGGCACCGGCACCGGCGTGCTGGCGGCGGTGCTGGCCAAGCGCGGCGTGCGGCGCGTGGTGGCCACCGACATGGATGCGCGCGCCCTCAGCTGCGCGCGCGAGAACATGCTGCGCCTGGACCTGGGCGGGCAGGTCGAGGTGCTGGAGGCGGACTTGTTCCCGGCGGGACGCGCGCCCCTGGTGGTGTGCAATCCCCCCTGGCTGCCGGGACGCCCGAGCGCCTCGATCGAAGCGGCCATCTACGACCTGGACAGCCGCATGCTCAAGGGCTTCCTGGCCGGCCTGGGCGCGCACCTGGAGCCGGGCGGCGAAGGCTGGCTGATCCTGTCGGACTTCGCGGAACACCTGGGCTTGCGCGCGCGCGCCGAGCTGCTGGCGTGGATCGCGGCGGCCGGCTTGACGGTGCTAGGCCGGATCGACGTCAAACCCACCCACCCGCGCGCGGCCGACGCGAGCGACCCGCTGCACGCGGCGCGCGCGGCCGAAGTGACGTCGCTGTGGCGCCTGGGCGCGGCGGCATAGGGCACCGGGCCAAGCGGATAAGTTGGCCCATCCATTGCGCGCAGGCCCGATTCGCTGTAGAATACGGCCCTCAGACGCGGGGTGGAGCAGTCTGGCAGCTCGTCGGGCTCATAACCCGAAGGTCACAGGTTCAAATCCTGTCCCCGCAACCAAGAATTCGATTCATGTAGTTTCAGCAACACCCGGAAGCCGCGTTCCTCATAGGAGAAACGCGGTTTTTTCGTTTCGTGGCGTGTCCGTGCGCGCATTGACAGCCCCGCCTGCTGCAAATTTTGCGACTTAACTATTTGATGCGCGTAGTTGGCAGTTGCCGCCCGTCCGCCCAATCCTGCGGCGACGTGGCATTAATGACCGTAGTCGCTGGGCCAGATGTTTTCAGTTCGTACGGAATACGCACCTTAGGATCTCGAAAGTCTTTGGTGTTTCGGGTTATTACCGGCAAGTCCCGTGTTCTCGCCGTAGCGATAATAATTGCATCGGGCAAGGCGATTTTTGGGCCTATTTGTCGGCTTTCTGAGCGTACCCTGGCTGCCTCGCGCATGATGTCGCCGTCGGTGTGAATAATTTCAAAGCCAAAGTCGCTCATGAAATGATCCAGCCTCCCTACCTCGCTCGTTTTGGCGCCGGCGTAAATCTCCATCCACGTGATCACACTTATCGCCGGCTCATCCCAAAATGCCAACTCGTCGATGGCCTGCCGATAGCCTTTGAGTGCGTCGATCAGAATATTGGTGTCGAAAAGGACTAATGCCATTCAGCTCTCATTTCGCGCTGAAATTCGAGGGCGTCATTGGGAATGTCTGCTCTGTTCGCCCACAGGCCTGCGACTGCCTCCAGGGCGTTCAGTCGGCGGCGTCGACGCGCCTGCGGCGTATCGCCAATGGCGAGTTCATCTTTGACTGATAAGCCGATCATGCGCTCGCCTGCTGGTTTTTTTTGCTCTGCCATAACAGACCTCACTTGCTGTAAGCTCAACAAAGCCAGTGTAGCGCAATCAAACAACGCTGTCGCTCGATTGCCGCGAGACACTGACTGCCGCGCGTCGCTCAACTCTACAGGGAAGCCATATTCTGATATGATGCTGGCCGTGGCTTATTTCGCCATCCAAACATGTGACACAAATTAAGCCCGACTGGTCGCAGCCGGGCTTTTGTTTTCTGCAGGGGCCCGCATGCGCGACAGACGAGACATCGCAACGCTGGAGCTGCCCGGCTTTGCCGCGGCGACGGCGGCGCCGCCCAGCGACACGAAGCGTGCCAGCGCAGGCCGCGCCCGCAAGCCGGCACTGCGCCAGGAGCAGCTGGAACTGCTCGAGGCGACCGACGCGACCGGCCTGCCCCTGTGGCGCCGCGACGACGGCCTCGATGCGAGCGGCTTGCCCGTGTGGGCGCGCAGCTGACACAGCTGCGCCGCCCGACGGTTCGCTGTTGCAGCTAGCCCAAGCGCGCAAGGCCCACTCCTGCTGTTAGACTCAATCCATTCCACCTTTTCCCGCACCCGCCATGAATCCTGCATCCTTCGCCTCCCTGCCCTTGAGCGCCACTTTCCTGGCCAACCTCGAGACCCTTGGCTACCACAGCATGACGACCATCCAGGCGCACAGCCTGCCCGCCGTGCTGGAAGGACGCGACCTGATCGCGCAAGCCAAGACCGGCAGCGGCAAGACGGCCGCCTTCGGCATCGGCATCCTGCACCGCTTGAACCCGGCCTGGTTCGCCGTGCAAGGCCTGGTGCTGTGCCCGACGCGTGAACTGGCCGACCAGGTGGCCAACGAATTGCGCCGCCTGGCCCGCGGCGAAGGCAATATCAAGATCCTGACCCTGTGCGGCGGCGCCCCGATGCGCCCGCAAATCGCCTCGCTCGAGCATGGCGCCCACATCGTGGTGGGCACGCCGGGACGCATCCGCGACCATCTGGGGCGCGGCACCATCGTGCTCGACAAGGTGCAAACGCTGGTGCTCGACGAAGCCGACCGCATGACCGACATGGGCTTTTACGAGGAAATCGCCGGCATCGTCAGCGCCTGCCCCGCGCGCCGCCAGACCCTGCTGTTCTCGGCCACCTACCCGGACGACATCCGGCGCGCCACCGCCGACTTCCTCAAGCAGCCGGTGGAAGTGAAGGTCGAGGCCCAGCACGACAGCGCCCAGATCGAGCAGCGCTTCTACGAAGTGGGCTTCGACGAGCGCGATGGCGCGGTCGGGCGCTTGCTCAAGCACTTCAAGCCCGTCTCCACCCTCGCTTTTTGCAACACCAAGGTCCATTGCCGCGAATTAGCGGCCGAGCTGCGCGCGCAGGGCTTTAGCGCGCTGGCCCTGTACGGCGAACTGGAGCAGCGCGAGCGCGACGAGATCCTGGTGCTGTTTGCCAACCGCAGCTGCTCGGTGCTGGTGGCAACAGACGTGGCCGCGCGCGGCTTGGACATCGCCAACCTGGGCGCGGTGATCAACGTCGACGTTTCCAAGGACACCGAGGTCCACATCCACCGCATCGGGCGCACCGGCCGCGGCACCGAAAGCGGGCTGGCGCTGTCGCTGTGCGCGCCCAACGAAAAGAAGTGGGTCAAGCTGATCGAGCAGTACCAGGGCGCGCCCGTGGCCTGGTCCGATTTGAAGGAGCTTTCCGACGACGGCGCGCCGGCCGCGCCAGCGCCCATGCTGACCCTGTGCATCATGGGCGGCAAGAAGGACAAGCTGCGCCCGGGCGACTTGCTGGGCGCCCTGACGGGCGACGCCCAGCTCACCAAGGAGCAGGTCGGCAAAATCAACGTCTTCGAATTCATGACCTATGTGGCGCTCGACCGCCACGTGGCCGAGGCGGCCTTCGCGCGCCTGAACGCCGGCAATACGCTGGGTCCGGACTTCGGCAACATCAAGGGCCGCAGCTTCAAGATGCGCTTCATCGACGCTTAAAGCCCCGTCGTGCGGGTTGCGACGGCTTATTTGTAGATGCCGCAGCCGACCAGGTATTTGCCGAATTTTTCCACGTAAGTGGACTTTTGCACGATTTCCTTGCTGACCGGGTGCGGCCACTTGTAGTCGACCCAACCGCTGCCCTTGGTTTCGACGACGTTTTCGAATTCGCGGATGAAGTATTTGCCGTCGCGGTCCTTCAATTCGACCATGCGCTTGCCGATCATGCGCGGATTGGCGCCGTGCGCCATGGTGTTGCCGCCGATGAGGGCGATGAACACATACAGATCGCGGTCGACGAACTGGCCTTTCGGATTCGACACTTCGGCGAAGGCTTTTTCATCGCCATTGGCCTTCATGAAGGCGATCGTTTTCTTCACCATCGCGACCGCTTCGTCGGCGCTGCCGTTCTCGCCGGCGCGCGCGCCGGAAGCGGCAGCCGCGGCCAGCGCGATGCTCATCAATGCTTTGCGACGATCCATACATCCCCCCTCGTGAGTTTTGTACAAGCAGCATGATGGCGGACACGGGCGTGCGCGCCTGTTCCAGCATAGCACCGCCGGCGCAAAAAAACGCGCAAAAAAAACGCTGCCAGCGGCAGCGTTTTTTTATCCAAGGCGAACGCTTAGTTGCGTACGACGCGCTTGTATTCGTTGGTGCGGGTGTCGATTTCGATGACGTCGTCGGTCGAGACGAACAGTGGCACTTGCACGGTGTGGCTGTGCGCTTCGATGGCGTTCTCGAGTTTCGCTTCCTTGAGCACGTTGCCCGAGGTGTTGCCCTTGACGGCAGGCTCGGAGTAGGCGATCTTGCGCGCGATCGTGGTCGGCAATTCGACCGAGATGGCCTTGCCGTCGTAGAACACGGCTTCGCATTCCATGCCGTCTTTCAGGTAGTGCAAGGCGTCGCCCAGGTTTTCTTCTTCGATTTCATACTGGTTGTATTCGGAATCCATGAACACGAACAGTGGATCGGCGAAGTAGGAATAGGTGACCGGCTTTTTGTCGAGCACGACCACGTCGAACTTGTCGTCGCCGCGGAACACGTTTTCCATCGGGCTATTGGTCAACAGGTTCTTCATCTTCCACTTGTAGGTGAAGCCGGTGCGGCTCGAACCGTTGACGTCCGAACGCAAGACGATCCATGGCTTGGCGTCGACCATGATGATGTTGCCAACGCGAATTTCTTTTGCAGGTTTCATAAAAATTTTACGTAAAAGGTGGGTTGCATGAAAATCATCAGTCGCCTCCTGGCCAATACCGGCGTCGCAAGCTTACGTTTGATCGAATAAATACGCTTTAAATTAACCGGGCATTATACCCTGTTTTTCGGCCGCTGCTAAGCGCAAGGATGCGGCAAAGCGCATCAAATTCGAGGCCAGGTCGCCGTGCCCGCGCATTTGCTGCTCCCATGCGCGCGCGCGGACCAGCTGGGCGCCCTGCTCGGCTTGCAGCGCCGCCCACAGCTGTGTCCAGTCCGGCGCCGTGGCCAGCGCCACGTTCCAGTGCAGGGAAAAAGTGCGCAGGGCCGGCAGATCGGGCGCGTAGTGTTGCAAAAAGGCCCGCAATTTCACGTGATGCAGGTTTTCATCTTGCGGATAGATATGCCACACGAAGGGCGCGCCCGCCCATTGCGCGCGCACGAAGGAATCCTCGCCGCGCACAAAGTTAAAGTCGCACGACCAGAGCAACTTGTCGTAGTCGCTCTGCGGAAGGAATGGCAATACCTGCACCGTCAGCGCGGCGCGCGTGGCTACAGCGCCAGCCGTGGCGGGCGCGCCCAGGAAGTGTTGCACCTGCGCGCTGGCGACGCCTTCCGGCACCAGGCACAGCAAAGGGCGCGGGAGCGCTTGCCACGCCTCAAACAGGGCCGCCAACGGCGCGTGCGGGTAGCAAAACAGGGAGACCTTGTCGTCCTGCAGATGCGCCCCGGCCACGCCCAGGCGCGCCAGGAACGCCGCCGCCGCGCCCGGCTCGCCCTGGAACTGGCGCCGCTGCGCCGCCAGCGCCGCCTCGCACAGCAAGCCGCCCGTGCGCTCGTTAAAGCCGGGAAAAAAGAAATGCTTGAGCAAGGGCAGGCGCGGATGGGTCGAGGGCAAGCGGTGGCAACCTTCCACCCATGGCTCCGCGCTCAAGCCTTCCAGGTTCAGCCATACCGGACGCACGCTGCGCCGGGCCATCGCTTCGATGTAGCCGGGCGGAATGTCGCAGGCGAAAAACTCGATCACGATGTCGGCCACGTCTTGCGCGCTGAACACACCCTCCTGATCTTGCCAATGGCGCACGCACACGCCCTCAAGTTGCTGCAGCTCGGCCCCGACGTCGAGCTGCGGGCACAGGCGCTGGAAACTGGGCATGTGGTCGACCCACAAGCTTACGGCCACGCCGTGTTCGTGCTGCAGCTGGCGCGCCAGGCGCCAGCAAATGCCGATGTCGCCGAAGTTGTCGACCACTTTGCAAAACAGCGCCAGCGTGATGGACGGGATGGCTGCGGGCGACGGGGATTCGAAGTGCATGTCTGTCTCTGAAAGGCGGAGCGCGCGGCGGGCGGCGCGGCGCTAGATGGGAGGCATTTTAACCGCTCCGCGCGCCGCCGCCCCGCATTGCGCCGGCTTAAACGTGCCAATAATATTTTTAAAATATACCTCGCGATGGCGCCAAACTTCGCCCACCCCGCCCGGTCCAATCGACACGTGCCCGAAGCCTGCTTGGCCAAGAGCACCGCAAACGTGTCCGGCAATCCACATTTGCCGGACTCACTTTAATCGTGCCAGCACGTCCGGGCTTACCCATATCGGCCGCAGCGCTCAAGGCGCAGGCGCGCCCCGCCCGGGCTGGCACCTCACTTGGAGCGAGTGTGTCATGAATGAAATTCAACAATATCCTGTCGCGTATGGCTCGCAGCTGGCCCCTCAAGGCTTTTTCGGTGGCTTGATCGGCGCCCCGCTGGGCGGCTTGATCGGCCGCGGCATCGGCGGCTTGTTCGGCAACGCGGGCATGGGCAGCCACATCGGCCAGCTGGCCGGCGGCATCGGCGGCGCCATCCTGCCTTTCAGTGTCGACCCCGTCACCGCCGCCTATGCCCAGCAAGCGCAGCAGCAACAGCAAATGCAAGCGCTGCAAGGCCAATTGGCGCCACAGGGTTTCTTTGGTAATTTACTGGGCGCGGTCGGCCAGCCGCTGGGCGGCGCCATCGGCGGCTTGTTTGGACACTCCGGTATCGGCAACACCATCGGCGGCGTGGCCAGCCAGCTTGGCCGCATCCTGCCATTTAGCAGCGACCCGCTGACGGCCGCTTATGCACAACAAGCCCAGCAGCAGCAACTGCAACAGCAGCTGCTGCAACAAGCGCAGCAAGCCCAATTGGCGCAGCAAATGGGCCAGCAAGGCCAGATCGCGCCGCAGGGCTGGTTCGGCAATGTGCTAAGCCAGGTCGGCCAGCCTCTGGGCGGCGCCATCGGCGGCTTGTTCGGGCAGTCTGGCATCGGCAACGCCATCGGCGGCGTGGCCAGCCAGCTCGGCAGCATCTTGCCGTTCTCGGCCGACCCGGTAAGCCAACTGTACGCGCAGCAAGCGCAGCAAGCGCAGCAACAGCAACTGCGCCAGTTGCAGCAAGCCCAGCTGCAGCAAGCCCAACTGGCGCAGCAAGTTGGGCAGCAAGGCCAGTTCGCGCCGCAAGGCTGGTTCGGCAATCTGATCGGCCAGGTCGGCCAGCCGCTGGGCAGCGCCATCGGCGGCTTGTTCGGTAACGCCGGCTTGGGTGGCAGCATTGGCGGCGTGGCCAGCCAGATCGGCCGCATCCTGCCTTTCGCTGCTGACCCTGTCACGCTGGCCTATGCCCAGCAACAACAGCAACAGCAGCAGCAACAACTGCAGCAATTGCAGCAGCAAGTGCAGCAGCAGCAACTGCAACAGCATCTGCAGCAACAAGCCCAGTTGGCCCAGCAAGTCAATGGCTACTACCCAGGCATGCAGGCCGGCGGCCAAGGCATCGGTGCCCAGGGCGGCTATGTCGGGCAGGCCAGCACGCTGCACTAAGTGCCCGGCGGCGCGCGCACCTTAGCGCAAGGCGTGGGCGCGGCCATGCATTGGCCACGCCGCGCCCGCGCCACGGCGCGCGCGCCGTATTTCCCGGCTAACAGCAACATCGCACACACGTAATCCGCACGGCCTGCGCCAGCGATGGCGCGCGCTCTGCACTCGCAAAGGAGACTCGCATGCCCACCCTACCGAGCGGCCCCGGCACCGGCCGCTTCCTGATCAGCGCGCGCAAGGATGCCGACCGCGCCGCGCTGACTGCCTTCATCGAAGAAGTCGGCCGCGACAAACGCATGAAGCTGGTCGACCTGATCGGCCCCAAGGAAAGCCCGCACACGCTCGTCGTCGAAATGAGCAACGACATGGCGAACTTGCTGGCCACCCGTTTCCACACTAGCAACCAACTCTTGATCGAACCGGACCGTCCCGTGTCGATGTTCAAGTAAGGCATCCACAACCGTCCAGAAAGGAATGCAAATGGCAAAATCTCCAGAAGGCGGACCGGCCAGTCCGCCAGAAAACAGCAATCCGCGCGCGGCCGGCGAGGGGCGCGAGGGACGCGACCCGCGCGCCGCCGACAGCACGGGCGCACCGAAGGGGCGCGCGCTGGCGCAGCGCAAGGGCCAGTACCTGATCGCGGCGCGCCAGCCGCTCGGCGGCATCCAGCCCATGGGCTTCCAGCCGCTGCAATTTTCCGCGATCGAGCACGCGCTGCGCCAAAGCCCGGACATCGAAGTGGTCGACACCGTCGGCGCCAAGAATGTGGTGGGCGCGCTGGGCGAAGGCATGGGCGAGGCACCGTCGGTGCTGGTGGCGCGCATGACGGAACAAAACGCCAACATCTTGCACCAGCAAGGACAAGGCCGGCTCGTGGTCGAGCGCGACCAATACATCCACTTGGCCGATCCCTCCTTCCAACCGCCGCCGATGGTGTCGGGCGTGATGCCCAGTAGCGGCCCGGTGCTGGCCACCGTCATCACCGTGGTCGGGCGCGACAACGCGCCCCTGCCCGACGCCGAGGTCTATCTATTTGGCAGCATGCTGCCCGGTAGCGGCGTGACGGACCAGAACGGCCAGGTGACACTGTCGATGTTCGGCGAAACAGCCCAGTCGATCCGCGGCTTGTATGTCAAGCCCAAGGCCGACTATTGGAGCTTTTACCAGCGCAACCCGGACATCAGCACCAACGAAGCCAATATCGTGGGCATGCGCGCGCTGGCCGACTGGCCGGCGCTGGCCGACTTCCCGCGCCAGCAAGCCTACGGCTGGGGACAAAAGGCAATGCGCCTGGACCAATTGCCCGCCACTTACCGCGGCCAAGGCATCAAGGTGGCCGTCATCGATTCGGGTGCGGCCACCAGCCATGGCGACCTCAATAAGATCCGCTTCGGTTTTGACATCGTCAACAAAAAGACCAATCCCGCCACCTGGAACGAGGATAGCATCGGGCACGGCTCGCACTGCGCCGGCCTGATCGCCGGCGCCGACAACGCCTACGGCGTGCGCGGCTTCGCGCCGGACGCCGAAGTACACGCCTGCAAGCTGTTCCCCGGCGGGCAGATCAGCCAGTTGATCGACGCGCTCGAATACTGCATCGAAAAACAAGTCGACGTCGTCAACCTCTCCCTGGGTGGGGCCGAGCCGTCCGAGGCGCTCGAGCAGCAAATCCTGCGCGCCAAGCGCGCCGGCATCGCTTGCATCGTCGCGGCCGGCAATTCGGGCGGACCGGTCCAGTACCCGGCGTCCTCGCCCAATGTGCTGGCGGTGTCGGCCATTGGCAAGCTCAACGAGTTCCCGCCGGACAGCTACCACGCCGAGACGGTCAGCCCCTATGTCGATGCCAACGGCATGTTCGCCGCCAAATTCAGTTGCTACGGCCCCCAGGTCGCCGTGTGCGGGCCGGGCGTGGCCATCGTCTCGTCGGTGCCGGCGAATAATTTCGCGGCCTGGGACGGCACCTCCATGGCCGCGCCCCACATCACTGGCTTGGCGGCCCTGGTGCTGGCCCACCACCCGGATTTCCAAGGCGCCTTCAAGGGGCGCGGACCGGAGCGCGTCGAGCGCCTGTTCCAGATCATCAAGATGAGCGCACGCCCCGTCAATGTGGGCGACGCCAGCCGCACCGGCTTTGGCTTGCCGGACGTGCTGGTGGCGGTGGGCTTGCAGGCGCAGCCGGGGCAAACGGGAACGCGCGCGGGCATGATGGCGGCGCCCCAGTCGGTGCTCGGCACCATGATGAACAACCCGGTCCTGGTGCAGTCGCTGGCAAACCGAGTCGGGCAGATCGAGCCCTATGCCCTCGACCCCTATGCGGGGGGCTACCTGCCGAACTGGTACGCGCAAGCCCAGTTGGGTGCGCAATATCCGTTCGGCATGGCGGGGCCGGGCTTCGGACGGGCCGGCTGGTATATGTAAGCTGCGGTGAAGGGCGTAGATCGGCGCTGGTGGAACGCGTGTCAGGCGCGCCGCTGATGGACGCGTAAGATGGCAGGGCCGCGCGGGCGCCGCGCATAAAAAAAACCGGAGCACCTTGCCGCGCGTTCGCGGTGGTCTGCTCCGGTTTTCAACTGGCGTCCCCAGGGGGATTCGAACCCCCGTACTCACCGTGAAAGGGTGATGTCCTAGGCCTCTAGACGATGGGGACAAAAACTTGTCCTTGATGCGCGCCGCGCATCGGGCCTTGCTCGATAAAATCTGCTGGGTGATTTTACCGTTAATGCTACCGCACCAATAAAAAACCCTGACGAATCAGGGCGTTTTAGATACGACTCGAATCCTGGCGTCCCCAGGGGGATTCGAACCCCCGTACTCACCGTGAAAGGGTGATGTCCTAGGCCTCTAGACGATGGGGACCTTGAACTAAAACTATTCTTCAACGTGGTGGAGGTAAGCGGGATCGAACCGCTGACCTCTTGCATGCCATG